>NZ_JAHQZT010000001.1 GCF_019061305.1 Marinobacterium weihaiense | reverse complement strand
CCAAACCACCCATCATGGCGATGAAGGAGTGGCATAAAACCCATCCGGAACTTTTTAAAAAGCGACCTTATAATCATGCGGGACTTGACATCTAAAAAGAGCTGAAAATCCCTTTTTGGGATGTAATGGTATCTATTATTATCTACCAAGTGGTGTTGTGTGCTATGCCCGCATTTCAGTTGCTTGATGATCAGGATGTGCAGCAGGCGTTTGCCGCGCACCTGCGTAAATTGCGTGAGCAGGCCAAGTTGTCACGCGATGCCCTGGCCGAACGCAGTTGTGTACCGGCCCCGACGATCAAAAAGTTTGAACTGACCGGTCAGATCTCTTTTCGGCAGCTCCTGTTGTTGTGGCAAACCCTGGATGACCTGGCACGGTTGTATGATCTGACGCGTTCCCGTGTTGCGCGTGGTGTCATGCCGACCAGTATCGAGGAGGTACTGAAGGATGAGCTTTAGGCCGGTCCAGAAAATAAAAGAGGATGAGCAGGCACGGCCATGCCGCGCCTGCCGTGATTCGCTGTTTACCAATAGCCCAGCAGTTTCCACCAGAGTCCGCCGACGATCACCCAAACGATCAGGTTGGCGACACTCATGATAAAACCGGCCCGCCACCATTCGCCCAGGGTGACGTAGTTGGAGCCGAAGATCACCGGTGAGGTGCCGGTGGCATAGTGCGTCAGGGTCATCATGATGGAAGACGCTGCCGCCATCATCAGCACGAAGGGCATCGCCGGTGCGCCCATGGCCAAACCGACGCTTAAAAACGCCGCCATCATGGCGGTGATATGGGCGGTGGTGCTGGCAAAGAAGTAGTGCGAGTAGAGGAACACCACCACCAGCAACGCACTTGCCCCTGCCCAGCCGAGGCCGGTCTGGGTGATCAGATCCTGAATGCTGGCCGAGAACCAGGCGATCACGCCCAGGTTGTTGAGCTGCGAAGCCATCATTACCAGGGCACCAAACCACACCAGCGTATCCCAGGCGCTTTTTTCAGTGAGCACGTCCTGCCAGGTGAGTACGCCGGTGACCAGCAGGATCGACAGGCCGATAAAGGCGCTGGTGGTGGCGTTGAGTTGATAGGCATCACCGAACAACCAAACCGGCACATCGGCCCAGAGCATCAGCAGGATGGCAAAGACGCCAAGCATGATTTTTTCACCCCGGGTGACATGGCCCAGTTCGGCCAGCCGTTCGCGGGCAAAGCCGGTGGCGTCTTCGGTTTTCTTGATTTCCGGCGGGAAGAACAGGAACAGCACCAGTGGCATGAGTGCAATCGCCACCAGTCCCGGCAGCAGCATCGCCAACGCCCAGGTGGTCCAGCTCAGGCTGATCTCGGCGCCGGTGGCGTCGGCAATCAGCTTGACGGTGAGCGGGTTGGGTGCAGTGGCGGTAATGAACATGGCCGAGGTGATCGGGTTGGAGTGGTAGTTCACCAGCGCCAGGTATTTGCCGATTTTGCCGGTGCTGTTGTGCTCCGGCGTGGAGTCAAAACTGCGCGCGATGGATTGCATGATCGGGTGGATGATGCCGCCGCCTCGGGCGGTGTTGCTTGGCGTGACCGGCGCGATGGTCAATTCCGACAGCGCCAGCGCGTAGCCGATCCCCAGGGTGCGTTTGCCGAACAGGGCAATGAAGTGATAACCGATCCGCGCGCCCAGCCCGGTCTTGATCAGGCCGCGCGATATCATGATGGCGATGGCAATCAGCCAGATCAGCGGGCTGGTAAAACTGCCCAGGGCGTTCTTGATCGATGCGCCGGGGTTGTCGCTGGTCACGCCCGAGGCGGCGACCATGGCAATCGCCAGAATGGAAATGGCGCCGATGGGCATTGCCTTGCCGATAATGGCGGCGATGGTGCCGATAAACATGGCCAGCATCAGCCAGCCCTGGTCGGAAACGGTTTCAGGTTGAGGCAGCAGCCAAACGGTGATGCCGATGGCAACGGCAATAAGGGCCGGTATCGGGCGCAGATCCGAGCGCCCAGTGGGAGAGGCGGGCATGGTGTTACTCCATTTGTACAGTTGACACTGCATTATTGGCCGCTGTTCGACTTAAGTCCAATGGGATTGGAATAAAAGGCGAGGCAGGTCAAAGGGTTGCGGAATTCACTCAAACCTTTGATGCGCACTGTGCGGGTTTTCAGGTGTTCGAGGCTGCAGTGCAACCAGTAACGGTTGTAAGTAGAATATCGATTTTTTGCCGGAAGCACGCCCCATGTTGAACTTCAGCTACAACCAGATACAGGAATTGGTCGATCAGAAGACATTTCAACGTGGTGAGGCTTACTATTTGGAAGGCCGAGTCGAGCTGTTGACCGATAACCCCGCCGCGGATCAGGTGCAGGCGTTGGTGGACGGCAACCGGGTGTATACCGTTAACCTGCGTCAGGCCGGCGAAGAGTTGTATGGTCGTTGCAGTTGCCCCGTTGGGTGGGATTGCAAGCATGTGGTGGCGACCGCGCTGACCTGGCTGTTTCTGTATGGGCGTAACATGCAGGGGAGTGGTCGTGGCGCTCTGCCTTCACCCTTGCAAACCTGGCTGCAGCAGTGGCCCGGTGGAAGGCCGGAGCTACAGGCGGACGGCCGGGTCGAGCTTGAGCCCAGCCGTCAGCATCTGCTGTATGTGCTGCAGCCGCGGGATTTGGGTTGTGACATCGAGCTTCACAAAGGCTATCTGAAACTGAATGGCAGCTGGAGCCAGGTCAAGCCGTTTAATGTTGAACTATTCAAGTTAAGCCCCTATATCGCGCCCAAAATGCTGACAGAGATGGATATTGCCATCCTTCGCCAACTGGCGGATGGGCGTTCCGGACACTCCAGCTATCCGTTACAGGGACGCTCCGGCGGCTCACTCTTGCAACAGATGCTGCAAACGGGGCGGTTGTTTGTGTACGACCATTATCGTCCATTGCAGCTCTCCAGGGAGCGCGAGCTGCAATGGCAGTGGCAAAGTGACCATGATCAAACCCGGTTGGTGCCCCTGTTGACCGGCGAGCCCTGCCAAGTGTTGCCGCTTTCGCCGCTGTTTTATCTGGATGATCTTGAGGATGTGGTGGGGCCGCTGCAGACGGATATGGCACCGGAGCAGGTGATCCACCTGTCGCGTATGCCGCCGGTGTCTTCAACAGAACTGCCGCTGCTGTCCTACGAGTTGGGTTGCAGGCTGACGCCTGAGCAGCTGGCGTTGCCCGAGCAGGCCGAAAAAATTGAACATTGTAACCAGGCAACGCCGGTGCTGCGTCTGGTAGCGACCGAACAGGAGGCCGGCTACTGGCTACCGGGTTTGGCGCTGGCATTTGATTATGAAGGTTGCCGCGTGCCGTTCAGCGATGAGCCCGAGGTTCGCTTTATGGCGGAGCATGAAGGGCGTCAGTTGCTGATCGAGACCGATTTTGCAACCGAGCACCAGGCGATTCTCAGGCTGTTTGATCTTGGGCTGTTTGTTCAGGAAACATTGGACGATGAGCCGGTGTTGCGTCCCGCTGATGTAAACAGTCTTGATGCGTTCATGGCCGCCTGGCAGCACCTGCTGGATGAATCCTTGCCAAAGCTGCAAGCCGAAGGCTGGCTAGTGGAGGTTGATGACAGCTACCGCTACGACGTTCAGACAACCAGTTTTGATTTTAATGTCGGTGACGGTGATAACCACTGGTTCGAGTTCGGCTTGCGTTTGCCGTTGGGTGAGCATCAACTGGATGTGCGCCCGGTGATCGAGCGTTGGCTGGCGGAAGGCCAGCCGGAACAGCTCAGTTATATGGTGGATGAGAGCATCGTTCAGATCGACACCCGTTCATTGCATCCCTTGCATGAGTTGATCCTGGAGATGTTCCGCGAAGATCGGCTGACCGGGATCAGTCTGCCGCCCTTCAAGGCGGCGCGATTGGCGGCAGAGCCAGAGCTGGAGTTGAATCTTCGCGATGCGCCCGCAACGCAGCAGCTGCTCGAAAAACTACAGAACTTTAGCGGACTGCAACCCGTTGCAGCGCCGCAAGGCCTGCAGGCGCAACTGCGCGATTATCAGCAGCAGGGACTGTCCTGGCTGGATTTTCTGCAGGAATATGAGTTTGGCGGCATTCTGGCCGATGACATGGGGCTGGGTAAAACCCTGCAAACCCTGGCGCTGATCCAGCGGATGAAAGAGCACAATGTTTTGTTGCAGCCCGCGCTGGTGTTGGCCCCCACCAGTTTGATGGGAAACTGGGTGAACGAGGCGCGGCAGTTTACGCCTGATCTTGAGGTGTGTCTGATTCACGGCCCGGACCGAGCGGCCCGGTTTGCGCAGCTGGAAACCGCGGATCTGGTGATCACAAGCTATCCGTTGATTCTGCGCGATGCCGCGCATTATCGGGAGCAGGGGTTTAGTTTGCTGGTGCTGGATGAGGCCCAGGCGATCAAGAACCCGAAAACCAAATTGGCCAAGCAGGTGCGGGCCATTCAGGCCCAGCGCCGAATCTGTCTGACCGGTACGCCGCTGGAAAATCACCTGGGCGAACTTTGGGCGTTGATGGACTTTGCATTGCCGGGGCTGCTCGGCGGCTGGCAGCAGTTTAATCAGCAGTTCCGCAAGCCGATCGAGAATGACAACGATGCCGACTGTCAGCAGGGGCTGGCACGTCTGGTCGCCCCGTTCATGCTGCGCCGGACCAAGCAGGATGTGGTGGCCGAACTGCCACCCAAGAGCGAGATGGTGCAGCATGTGGAGCTCGGCGGTCGCCAGCGTGAATTGTATGAGGCGATCCGGGTCAGCATGGAAAAGCGCATTCGTGATCTGATCGCCAGCAAGGGCATGGCGCGCAGCCATATCGAGTTTTTGGATGCGCTGCTCAAGCTGCGTCAGGCTTGTATCGATCCGCGTCTGGTGAAGTTGGACAAGGCGGCCAACATCACCCAAAGCGCCAAACTGGAATGGCTGGCGGATACCTTGCCGGAGATGGTGGAGGAGGGACGGCGGATACTGTTGTTTTCACAGTTCACCCAGGCGCTGGGCCTTATCGAGGAAGTGCTAAAACAGCGAAAAATTGCGTACAGCAAGCTGACCGGCCAGACGCGCAAGCGCCAGGCAGCGATTGATCGCTTTCAGTCAGGCGAAGTGCCGCTGTTCCTGATCAGCCTGAAAGCCGGTGGCAGCGGCCTTAACCTGACCGCTGCCGATACCGTCATTCATATCGACCCCTGGTGGAACCCGGCGGTGGAGCGACAGGCGACCGATCGCGCCTATCGTATCGGTCAGGACAAGCCGGTGTTCGTCTACAAATTGGTGGCGATGGATACGGTAGAAGAGCGTATTCAGCAGATGCAGCAACAGAAGCAGGCGTTGGCCGATGCGCTCTTTAATGCCACCGGCAAGGCGGCTTTGCCGAACGACAGCGAGGCGCTGCTGGGTTTGCTGGCAGGCTAGCGCCGGTCCCGTGTCTGGCGCCGCCGTCACTTCTCGGTTAAGGTTCCTGTCTGTATTTACCAGCAGTTCATGGATGTATTGCATCGGTCCTGCTGTTATAACCTGTTGTTGCCGTTATCTTGTTCCAGGGATTGAACCATGCTGCCATCGCTTGTGGCGCCCGAGTTGATCGATGGCGTTGCCCGTTTTCTGCGTACCACCTTTCCTGCCTCTACCCCCGGTTTCCGTCGTGATGACGGTCGCTCGGCGATGGATGATTATGTCGATACCCTCGATGCCCTGTTCAAAGGCCCTTGGCTGAACCTGGGGTTGCCGTTCCGTACCCTGGCGCCGGGCGCGGAGCTGCCCTTGCGCCAGTTTCATCCGGGCTTTCCGCCGTACCGGCATCAGCTGCTGGCGTTTCAGCGCCTGTGTGGCGATCAGCCATTGCCAACGCTGGTGGCCACCGGCACCGGTTCAGGCAAGACCGAGTGTTTCATGTATCCGGTGCTGGATCATTGTGCCGCCCATCAGGGGGCAGGGATCAAAGCGATCATCATTTATCCGATGAATGCCCTGGCGACCGACCAGGCACGCCGCTTTGCCAAGGAAATTCATGGCCGTGACGAGCTGCGCGGCAAGGTGCGGGTCGGGCTGTTTGTGGGTGATAACGACCAGTCGCCGCATACGCAGATGACGCCGGATTATGTGATCACCTGCAAGAAAACCCAGCGCGAAAACCCGCCGGACATTCTGCTCACCAACTACAAAATGCTGGATTACCTGCTGCTGCGGCCCAAGGATCAACCGATCTGGCGGCACAATGATCCCGGTCGACTGCGTTATCTGGTGGTGGACGAATTGCACACCTTCGATGGCGCCCAGGGCACGGATCTCGCCTGTTTGATCCGGCGTTTGCGTGATCGGCTCCAGGCGGGTCATGAGCTGGCCTGTGTCGGTACCTCGGCAACGATCGGCGATGCCGGTGCCGTGGCGCAGCTGACCGATTATGCCTCGCGTATTTTCTCGGCACCCTTCGATGAGCGGGCGGTGATTCTGGAAGACCGTTTGCAGCCGGATGAGTTTTTGCAGGCGGGCGATACCACAGGCGGCAGTCGCTGGCCGAGTCCCCAGCAGTTGCGGGCGATGGTGCCGGAGCGGTACCGCTCCATTGACGATTACATTGCCGCCCACGCCGGGCTTTGGTTCGAGCAGCCGCCACAGGGGCTGACCAGTCAGGACGAGATGGTCCGGGCGCGGGCCTGTGTGGCCCTGGGTGAGTTGCTCAAGGGTCATGAGGCCTGCCAGATGCTGGTACGTTCGGCATCCGGCCTGCTGGATCTGCGCCGTCTGTTGCAGGACTGGCAACAGCAGCGCCACTGTCGGCCCGAAGAAGCGAGCATGATGCTGGCGAGTCTGGTGGCGCTGATCTCCACGGCGCGCAGTTGGCGTCAGCCCTGGCGCGAGCAGCCGGAAACCGGCGGCACCGGGCCGTTTTTGCAGGTGCGCTATCAGCTGTGGCTGCGCGAGCTGCGCCGTTTGCTGGCCAGTGTCGAACGCGAGCCGACACTGCGCCTGGCGGATGATCTGGACGCCCGGAATGAACATTACCATCTGCCGGTGGCCCACTGTCGTGAATGCCACGCGACCGGTTGGGTCAGTCGCCAGATACCCGGTGAGGCCCAGCTCAGCGATGACCGTGATCTGATCTATGATGCCTGGTTTAGCCGGAACCCGGACACCCAGGTGCTGTTTCCCCTGCCCGAAGGGGACGCACCCGGTTATGGGCCGGTGCGCAGCTTTTGTGGCCGCTGCGGTACGCTAGGGCAGGCGGGTGCTACCGAGTGCGCAGGCTGTGAGGCTCCGACAGCCGAGTTGCAGCGGGTGTGGCAGCCGGTGATGCGGGCCGATCGCCAGCAGAAGGGCGCCAAGATCACCCAATTTGTGCCTGACTGTCCCCACTGCGGTGCGACCAATGGGTTGAGTCTGATGGGGTCGCGGGCGGCCAGTCTGGCCAGTGTGATGATCAGTCAGCTGTTTGGCTCGACCTTCAATGATGACCACAAGCTGATCACCTTTTCCGACTCGGTGCAGGATGCGGCACATCGGGCCGGTTTTTTCGGTGCCCGCACCTGGCGGCAGACGTTACGCACGGCGCTGCATCAGGCGTTGCATGAGCGCCTGCAGGCGATGCCGCTGTCGATGGCGGCGGAGCAGTTTGCCGATTTCTGGCTCGACCGGCTGGGGCGCGAAGCCTTCGTGGCCACCTTTATCGCCCCCAATATGGAATGGCTGCAGGAGTGGGAGCAGTTGCAGGCCAGTGGTCGGTTGGAGTCGGATGAGCTGATCGAGCGCTGGATACGCCCGCGGCTGAACTGGGAGGTGGTGAACGAGTTTGGCCTGGGCAGCCGTATCGGTCGCACCCTGGAGCGTACCGGTCGGGCGGTGGCCGCTCCCGATCTGCTGGCGCTGGATGAGGCGGTGGCGGCGGCACTGCCGGAGTTGCAGCAGGAGGTCGCCGAGCTGGCCGCTCTGGAGGCGGGCGAACTGCGCCGGTTTATGCTGGGCCTGCTCTGGCGCTTGCGCACCCGGGGCGCGTTTAACCATTCGGTGCTGGAAAGTTATCGCCGTGAAGGCGGCAAGGATTATCTGCTCAATCAGTTGCCCTGGATGCAGGGCTTTGGCAAGGGCGCACGTCTGCCGGCGTTTGTGTCGCTGGAAAAAGTCTCCAAGCATTTCGATACCCTGATGTCGCCGACCGGCTGGCATCAGCGCTGGTTCGCCAAGACGCTGGCGGCCGATGCAGTGATGGCGTCAGCCTCGCTGCGCCAGGTGTTCAGCCGTGTGCTGGCGGCGTTGACCCGCAGCGGCTTGCTGCTGGAGCATGAGGTGCGCGGCGAGCCGGTCTGGTCGTTGAATCCCGATCTCTGGCTGTGCGTGACCCAGGTGGCACAGCTCAACTGTGACTGTTGTAATCATCAGCTGCAGGTGGGGCAGGACCAGCTGATGGACTGGCAGGGCCTGGGTTGCCAGCGCAGCACCTGTTTTGGCCACTATCAGCCGGGCCGCATGACCGCGCCTCCGGTTGCCGCCAAGCCGCCGGTACGACTGGTCACCTCCGAGCATACCGGCCTGTTGCCACCGGATCTGCGCCTTGGCATCGAAAATTCCTTCAAGCAGGGGCAACAGCCCTGGCATATCAACCTGTTGTCGGCCACGCCCACCATGGAGATGGGTATCGATATCGGTGATCTGTCGTCGGTGCTGCTGTGCTCGGTGCCACCGGCACAGGCCAACTATTTGCAGCGTATCGGTCGCGCCGGGCGCAAGGACGGCAACGCACTGAACGTCACCCTGGTGAACGGTGCGCCGCATGATCTCTACTTCTATGACGAGCCGGAAGAGATGATGGCGGGCAGTGTCAGCACGCCGGGCGTCTATCTGAATGCCAGTGCGGTGCTGGAGCGCCAGCTGATCGCCTTCTGCTTCGACCGCTGGACGGCAAGCGGTATCGACGACAGCGCCATTCCGGCCACGCTCAAGCTGTTGCTCGACGGCATCGAGCGTCAGGACAAGAGCGTTTTCCCGCACAACCTGCTGGCGTTTATCGAGCAGCAGGGCAGTGCGCTGTTCAACGATTTTGTGCGCCTGTTCCCCGAGCTGGATGCGGATATGGCCAGTCGCCGGCATCTGGAGCAGTTCCTGTTCGGCACCGGTGGCCAGCCGCCCATCGACTACCGTCTGGTCAACCGCTTGCATGAACTGCAGCAGGAGCGTACGTCCCGGCGCAAGATGATCGATGAGCTGCAAAAGACACTGAACGAGCTGGAGCAGCAACCCCAAGATGAAGTGGTGGAGGGGCTGATAAGTGATGCGCGTAGCGAGCGCTCCGGCTTGCTGGAGCTGCAAAAAGCGGTCAATGCTCGGCCAACGCTGAACTTCTTCACCGATGAGGGGTTGCTGCCCAACTACGCGTTCCCCGAAGAGGGCGTGCGCCTGCAGTCGGTGATTTTCCGCAGGGTGGAAAAGCACGAGCAGCCCACCGAAGGGGACAGCCAGGGCACAGGACGCGATAACAACAGCGGCGGCATCAAGGACAGCGAGAAAAAAACCTACGAGAAAAAGGTGTTCGAGATTGTGCGGCCCTCGGCCGCCGCGCTGGGTGAACTGGTGCCGCAAAGCCGCTTCTACGGTATCGGCCGTCGGGTGGAGATCGATCAGATCGATATCAATCTGTCCAGCGCCGAAGAGTGGCGGCTGTGCAACCAGTGTCATTATGCCGAGCCATTGCCATCCGCGGATGCCCATGAGCGTTGCCCCCGTTGCCAAAGCGATCTCTGGCGCAATAGTTCGCAGCAGCAAACGCTGTTGAGACTGCGCCAGGTGTTTGCCAATACCCATGACCGTGACAGCCGGATCGGTGATGACAGCGAACAGCGTGAGCCGGTGTTCTACAACCGCCAGCTGCTGGTGGATATTGACGAAGGCGACTCCGAGCGGGCCTACCGGCTCGATGATCCGGCGCTGCCGTTCGGTTTTGAGTATCTGCGCAAGGCGACCTTCCGCGAGGTGAATTTCGGTCGTCGTGGCGATGATGGCATGGAATTCGAGATCGCCGGCAAGGCGGCCAAACGGCCGGGGTTCAATATCTGCCGTCACTGCGGCAAGGTACAAACCGCCAGCCGTGATCTGCGCCGCAACCACAGCATCAACTGTCGCCTGCGCAAGGAGAACCGCCAGGGTGATCCGGCCGATTTCTGGAATACCCTGTATCTGTACCGTGAGCTGACCTCCGAGGCGGTGCGCCTGCTGCTGCCGGTAGCCGAGGTGCAGGGTTCGGATGTGGCGCTGCAAAGCCTGGTGGCTACGCTGCATCTGGGGCTCAAGGCCTTCTTCGGCGGTGATGTGGGCCATCTGCAGATCACCCGCTATTCCGAGCCGGAACCGGGCAATGGCGATCTGCGCCGCCACTATCTGGTGATTCTGGATACGGTGCCCGGCGGTACCGGTTATCTGAAACAGCTGCTGCTGTCACCGGACCAACTGATGGGCATGCTGAATTCGGCGCTGGAACATCTGAAAAACTGCAGTTGCAACCATCATCCCGAAGGTAAGGATGGCTGTTATCGCTGCCTGTTTGCCTATCGTGAAAGCCGCCATCTGGAGTTGATCTCCCGCCGCGCGGCGGTTGAGTTGCTGGAAGAAATTCTGCAGCGCCGTGAACAACTGCACGCGGTTGAACAGCTGAACCCCGAAAGCCTCAACGCCCTGCATGAAAGCGAGCTGGAAAAGCGTTTCGAGCAGACGTTGGCCGGTTGGGGGCCGGATATCGGTTTTACCCGGCGCCAGGTGAATGGCAAGCCGGGGGCTGCACTCAGTGTACGCGACGAGCAGGGGCAGCTGCGTAGCTGGATGCTGGAGCCGCAGGTGGAGCTGGGGGCGGCCGATGGGATTGCGATCAGCACCCGACCGGACTTTGTGTTCTGGCCGGCCAGTGAAGCGGCCGGTATCAAGCCGGTGGCGATCTATCTGGATGGCTATGAATACCACGCCGGCCGGGTGCGCGATGACAGTATCAAACGCCAGGCGTTGCTGAACTCAGGGCGTTTCCGCGTCTGGAGTCTCAACTGGCAGGATCTGCCCGCCAAAGGCCAGGCGCAGACCCACCCTGAGACCGACTGGCTGGTGCACCCTCTGGTGCCGAGTACCTTGATGCAATACGGCAAAATCGCCGCGCGTCTGCACTGGCCATCGTTTGAAAGCCAGACCCCTCTGTTGCAACAGGGCGGTTTGCGTTGGCTGATTTATTATCTGGCACACGGCGAGCAGGGCTTAGTGACCGCAGCGCGCAGCCGTGCCCTTTGTCTACTGGATTTTGCCGCTGCCGGTGCTCAGGATGTCTTTGGGCTGCAGCAAATGCGTGATTACGCCCCGCATGACTGGCAGCAGCGGCTGCAGCCAGGCTGTGTGAGCGGCCAGGCGAGTTTAAATGATCTACCCGAACTCACGTTGATCGCGGCGATGGGTCAGGCGGCGTTCAAGCAGCCCGAGCAGCTTGCCAAGGGGCCTGCGGTATTGGCCTGGCTTGATGATACCGCTGAGGATCACGAGGATTTCCGCCTGGTGTGGCGGCGGTACTGGTGTGCGGTCAATCTGCTGCAGTTCATGCCGGATTTTGCCGGTGTGTGCCGCAGCGGCATCGAGCAGGCGGCCTATGATGCGCTGCAGCCGATGGACTTAGCCCAGGAGCCACCACCCGAGTCGGTCGCCATGACGGCCGAGTGGCTGGAAGCGATGGAGTACACCGCTTATCCGGATGCACTGGAACGGCTTTGGCAGCTAACCGCCGGGCAATTGCCCGCTCCCCTGGTGGGTGAGGATATTCGACAGGGCATCGCCGTCGTAGCGGCCACCGAGTGGGCGTGGCCGGATTTGAAGCTGGCGTTTGTACCGGATGACGAGGGAAGCATTGAACGTCTCGCGGCATCCGGTTGGCAGTTATGGCGCGATGAGGCACAACTGGACACGCTGGCGCAGGCGCTGATCGCCGCCGACAAGGAGCAACACGATGACTGAGCAGACGCCCCGCGTTGCCATCGCGGACAAGTTTATGCTGGCGCTGACGCGCCTGCCCAAAACCACGCAGAAAAAGACGCTGGAATTTGTCAGTAAATTCCGCCAGGACCCCGGTGCCTCCGGCATCAATTACGAAAAGATCAATGATGCCAAGGATGGTCACTATCGTTCGGTCCGAATTGACCAGAACTATCGCGGCATTGTGCGTGCCCCGGACCAGGGTAATGTCTATCTGCTGCTCTGGGTCGACAAGCATGATGATGCCTATGACTGGGCTCGCCGCCATGCCTGCGAAGTCCATCCGGGGACGGGGACCTTGCAGATTTACGAGAGCAGCGAGCAGCCGGTCAACGCTATCGAACCTTCAGTTGGTTCGGGTGCCTCAAGTGAGCCGCTGGTAACGTCTGAGCAGACTGAGCCTTTGTTCAGCCTGTCGGAGGAGCAGCTGCACCAAATCGGTGTGCCCCAGGCGCTGACGGCCAGGGTGCAATCGCTGACGGCCGAAGCCGAACTGGAAGCGCTGGAATCGCGTTTGCCGGTCGAGGCGTATGAGCCCCTGTATTTGCTGGCGGCGGGTGCCGATTGGCAGGAGATCGAGCAGGACTATCTGGCACCACAAGCCGCCGGTGTCGACACCGATGATATTGCCGCCGCACTGGCGCGCCCCTCCAGTCAGCGCCAGTTCTGGGTGGTTGATAATGATCTTGAGCTGCAGGCGATGCTGAATGCGCCACTGGAACGTTGGCGTGTCTATCTGCACCCGTCTCAGCGCAAACTGGTTGAGCGTCACTGGAACGGCCCGGTGCGTGTGTTGGGGGGCGCCGGTACCGGCAAAACCGTGGTAGCCATGCATCGAGCCCGTTGGCTGGTACAGCAGTTGCTCGGGGGCAAGGAGAAACTGCTGTTCACGACCTTCACCGTTAACCTGGCCACCGATATTGCCGCCAACCTGCGCAAAATTTGCAGTGCCGAAGAGCTGGAGCGGATCGAGGTCAAACATATCGATGGCTGGGTGAAGGAGTTTCTGCGCCGCAACCACTATCCCCACGAAATCGTTTATGAGAACGCCTCGCCCGAGTATCACCGTATCTGGCAGCAGGCGCTGGCACTGAACCCGGCCCTGGGGCTGCCGGACTCTTTCTACAAGGAGGAGTGGGAGCGGGTCATTCTGCCTCAGCGAGTCCATACCAAGGCGGAGTATTTCAAGGCCAGCCGCATCGGTCGTGGCGTAGCCCTGAACCGCAAGCAGCGTGCCGAGATCTGGCCGGTGTTCGAAGAAGTACGCGCCCAGCTCAATCATCAGGGGCTGAAAACCTTCGAGGATGCCACCCTGGATGCAGTGGATCTGTTGCAGAGTCGTGATATCCGTTTGCCCTACCGCAGCGTGATCGTGGATGAAGCGCAGGATATGGGGCCTCAGGCATTAACGTTGATCCGCCAGTTGCTGCCGGAACAGGACAACGATCTGTTTATCGTCGGTGATGGCCACCAGCGGATTTACCGTCGTCATGCCGTGATGGGGCACTGCGGCATCAGGATCGTGGGCCGCAGCCGCAAGCTGCGCATCAACTACCGCACCACCGAAGAAACCCGCCGCTTCGCCAGCGCCTTGCTGGAAGGGGTGAGCGTGGATGATCTTGATGGTGGTGAAGACCAGAGCACCGACTACCGTTCGCTGCTGCACGGTACCGAGCCGGTGGTGACCGGGTATGCCGATGGTCAGACCGAGCAGGTTGGCATCGCCGGCGAGATTGTACAGCTGTTGGAAGACGGCGTGGAAAGCCGCGATATCTGTATTGTCACTCGCGTTCGCAAGCGTCGTGATGAGCTGGCCGCTTACCTGCAGCAGGCGGGGATAGCCGTTCAGGTGCTGAATCAGCAGACCGACAACCGAAATGTGGCAGGGGTGCGCCTGGCCACCATGCATCGGGTGAAGGGTCTGGAGTTCCGTTATATGTTCCTGGCCGGTATTAATGCCGATGTGGTGCCGCTTGCGCTGGCGATGGGCAGCAGCGATGACCCGGTAGAGCAGCAACAGAACGAGCTGAACGAACGTGCTTTGCTGCATGTGGCAGCAACGCGTGCGGTACAAGGGCTTTATGTGAGTTACGCGGGCGAGCCGAGTCGGTTTTTGCGCTAATCAAAAACGGGCCCGAAAGGGCCCGTTTTCATGTGCGCGTTGAAGCGATGCTTACAGAGCGCTGAAACCGTAGTTGGCGATCAGGCGGAATTCGTCCACGTCGTCACCGATTTCGCTTTCATAGTGTGCAACACGTGCACGCAGCGACAGGCCTTCCAGTGAACCGGCCTGGAACACGTACTTGGCTTCCAGATCGGTTTCGCTCTCTTCCAGGTCGTTTTCAGTGCCGGCGTCGATGTCCCAGCCTTCGGTGTGACGCGCCATCAGGCTCAGGCCCGGAACGGCAGCGACATTATAGTCGGCGCGAACCTGCAAAGACTGCTCGTCGTCATTGTTGAAGTCAGAGTACTGAACGGAGTTCCACGCCATCAGGATGTGGTTGTCGTTCTCGAAGCCATCCCAGCTGTAGTCGTAGCCGTTGTCGCCGCCGATCTTCTGATAGGACAGGGTCATGGTCAGGTCACCGGTGGTGTAGCGGCCAGCCAGGTTCAGCAGGGTCGAGTCGTAATCGCTGCCGTACAGGGCACCGTCATCGGAACCATCGTAGTAGTGCGCATCAAACAGCATGCTGTCGCCGTTGGACAGCTCAACCGGGAAGGATGCGTTCAGGTAGCTCTGACGCAGGTATTCATCGGCGACACCGTGAGCCAGCTGTACATTCAGGCCGTTGGCAAAGCCGTAGCTGCCGCCCACGATGTACAATTCATAGTCTTCACCGTTGGCTGCTTCGTAACGGTTGAACGTGGTGTCAGCCATGTTGACTGCACGATCGCTGTAGATGGCGTACAGATCAGCGCCACCCAGCTGAGTGTCCAGCTTGACCGCCTGAGTAGAGCTCGGAGTAGAGCGGGAATCGTCATCCCACAGCAGCGCCGTGTTCAGTACCATGCGGCCGGCACGCAGCTCGGTATTCTCGCCCAGCTTCAGCTTCAGGTACGCCTGGCCCAGCTTGGCGTAGCTGTCGGTGTTGCCGTCATCGTTGTGCAGCATGCCGATGAATTCGTCTTCCTTACCGCCATCCAGCTTCAGCGCACCGTATACAGAGGCATCAAAACCGATCAGGCCGTTATAGTAAGGGGAGACATAATTAACATGTACCGCTTGAGATGCGGCGTAGCGATCTTCGGTACCATCGCGGAAGTCGCGGTCGAAGTACAGCGTACGCAGGTTAATGTTCAGGCTCGGCTCGTCTGCTGCGAATGCAGCCGGAGCAGATGCCAGTGTGCCGGCGGCGATAGCCAGCGCCAGGGGAGTTTTGTACAGCGCTTTCATAATAACAGTTCCTCAGGGTTCGCCTCTTGCGGGCAAACTCAAAGTTGTTTTTGTATGCACGAAGGGGTGCTTAAAACGCTGTGCATTGTAGTGAAACTGTCGCATTTCCACAAACAGGGCGTCACAAGGATGTGGTGTGGTGATGGCCTGAATGGATAACAACCATGATTAAAGTCATCAGATTTATCAGTATTACGTATCATTACCGTCATGGAGTAACATTGTCTGCCCAGTCGGCATGAGAGCAATGAATCTGTTGCTGTCATGTGATGCCATACGAAAATCGTTTTGCTGCCGGCACCGCTGGCCGAGGGTTTGCCATGATTGTTACCAAGACAACGGGCCTTAAGCGGTTCTACCTTGCTACCCGTTACTCACTCAAGGGGCTGCGCGCGGCTTACAGGCAGGAGCCTGCGTTTCGGTATGAGACCTGGGCCGCAGTGGTCATGCTGCCGGCGGCTGTCTGGCTGGCGGAAACAGGGCTACAGCTGGGGTTGCTGATCAGTGCCTTGTTGCTGGTGTTGATCATGGAGCTACTCAATACCGCTATCGAGGCCATCGTGGATCGCGCCGGTACCGAGTTCAATACCCTGGCCGGACTGGCCAAGGATCTGGGGTCGGCCGCTGTTCTGTTTGCCTTGATTATCACGGTCCTGATTTGGGGCGGGATCGGGTATGACAACCTGAGTTGACTTCATCGAGCTTCAGGCCGGCATGGTCGCCACCCCGGTCGGCAGGCTATAATCGCGACTTTTACGCAACCACAACAGGACCGAGTACAGGAATCATGACTGTTCGCACCCGTGTAGCGCCGTCTCCGACCGGCGATCCGCATGTCGGCACCGCCTATATTGCACTGTTCAACCTCGCGTTTGCCCGCCAGCACGGCGGTCAGTTCATTCTGCGTATCGAGGATACCGACCAGACCCGCAGCACCGACGAGTCGGAACAGGCGATTCTGGATTCTCTGCGCTGGCTGGGCCTGGAGTGGGATGAAGGGCCGGATGTTGGCGGTCCTCATGGTCCTTACCGCCAGAGTGAGCGCAAGGACATGTACAAGGACTTTGCCATGCGTCTGGTGGAAGAAGGCACGGCTTTTCTATGCTTCCGTACTGCGGAAGAACTGGATGAGCTGCGTGAAACACGCAAGGCCGAAGGCAAGCACACTGCGCTGAAGCAAAGTGATCTTGAGCTGCCTCAGGATGAGGTCGAGCGTCGCATGGCGGCGGGCATGCCTTACGTTGTGCGCATGAAGGTGCCGGAAGACGGCATCTGTGTCATCGATGACATGCTGCGCGGCCCCATCGAGTTGGACTGGGGCCAGGTGGATGCGCAGATCCTGCTCAAGTCCGATGGCATGCCGACCTACCACCTGGCCAACGTGGTGGATGATCATCTGATGAAGATCACCCACGTGATCCGTGGCGAGGAGTGGATCAACTCCGCACCCAAGCACAAACTGCTGTACCAGTACTTTGGCTGGGAGATGCCGCAGCTGTGCCATATGCCGCTGCTGCGTAACCCGGACAAGTCCAAGCTGTCCAAGCGCAAGAACCCGACCAGCATCCTGTACTACCAGCGCATGGGCTACCTGCCGGAAGCGCTGCTGAACTACCTCGGCCGCATGGGGTGGTCCATGCCGGACGAGCGTGAGAAGTTTAACCGTGACGAGATGTTCGCCAACTTCGATATCCAGCGTGTATCGCTGGGCGGGCCGGTATTCGACCAGGAGAAGTTGAGTTGGTTGAACGGTCTGTGGATCCGTGAAGAATTATCTCCGGAGCAGTTTGCGGCACAGATGCAAAAATGGGCGCTGAACCCCGAATATCTGATGCAGATTATTCCGCTGATTCAGCCGCGTATAGAGAAGTTTTCTGATGTGGCCCCGCTGGCCGGTTTCTTCCTCAGTGGCATGCTGTCGATCACTGAAGCTGATTTCGCGCACAAGAAGATCGAGCTGGACGAGATCCGTCGCATTCTGCAGTTCAGTGTTTGGCACTTGGACCAGCAGACCAAATGGGACCGTGACAGTCTGTTTGCCGAGCTGAAGGGCCTGGCCGATGGTATGGAGATCAAGATCCGTGATTTCCTGTTCCCGCTGTTCGTGGCGATTGCCGGTACCTCGCAGAGTGTATCGGTGGTGGATGCCATGTCGATTCTGGGGCCGGACATGAGCCGTGCACGCCTGCGCCACGCGTTGGAAGTCATCGGTTCGCCGTCCAAGAAGGAAACCAAACGCTTGGAAAAAGAGTATCGCGCGCTAAGCGCATGATTCGTCAGAACATTTTTTGTAAGTTTTTTGCAAAAAGTGTTTGACACCACAGGAGGGGGCGATTAATATACGCCCCGTCCTGTGACGAAGGGGCCTTAGCTCAGCTGGGAGAGCGCAACACTGGCAGTGTTGAGGTCAGCGGTTCGATCCCGCTAGGCTCCACCAAAATCGTCATTTACCACTGCGTCCCATTCGTCTAGTGGCCTAGGACACCGCCCTTTCACGGCGGTAACAGGGGTTCGAACCCCCTATGGGACGCCACCTATCATTACAGACTTCGGTCTGACCCATTGTGGGGCCTTAGCTCAGCTGGGAGAGCGCGACACTGGCAGTGTCGAGGTCAGCGGTTCGATCCCGCTAGGCTCCACCACTTTATTGAAGTATCTCAATACCTCAATACCTCAATACCTCAATACCTCAATACCTCAATACCTCAATACCTCAATACCTCAATACCTCAATACCTCAATACCTCAATACCCTATTTTGTCGGTTGGTCCGGTTTGTTGTGTCTGTCGGCAACTGTCGCTCTATACATTATTCAGCGCGTAACGCTTGCTTTCGGTCGATCTCAAAGAGATGTCAGGATGCGTTTTGTCTGTTGGCTACGGCCTTGGCTCCTGATAAGCCGTGATGCATTGTAAGTGCCGACAGGGGCTTGGGTTTGCTGAACAGATAGCCCTGGCCATAGTCACAGGTCATATCCTTCAAAATGAGTGCCTGGCGCTCGGTTTCTATGCCCTCTGCGACCACGCTCAGACTCAAGGTATGTGCCAAACGTGTGGTGGCCTCGACAATTTGGCGATCTTCCTCGTCAAGATCGCGGATGAAGCTGCGATCAATTTTTAGCTTGCTGACTGGCAGTTGCTTGAGCAGTGCCAATGAAGAGTAACCGGTGCCGAAATCATCCAGAGAAATAGAGAAACCGGCCTGACAAAGCGCCTCCAGGGTGGCAATTGCTCGATCGACGTCATCAATCAGGCATGATTCGGTCACTTCCAGTTCAATCTGAGAGGTGGGCACTTGGTGGTCGGTCAGTATGCGCGTGATGCGCGTGACCAGTTGTGGATCATTGAACTGACGGGGCGACAGGTTGACGGCCACCCATATCTTGAGATCGTGCGCGCGAATCTGACGGCAGGCTTCTTCCACGACCCAGTAGCCCAGCCGGAAGATCAGCTGGCTTTCTTCTGCGATGGTAATGAAATGATTGGGTGGCAATAGTCCTTGATCCGGATATTGCCAGCGAATCAGGGCTTCATAGCCTGCCACATAGTCGTCGGAGAGCCGTATGATGGGTTGCATATGGAGCCGCATCTCACCCTGTTCGATAGCATTGCTAAGCGCCTTGTTCAATGCGTTTTTGGCTTCAGCAGCCTGCTGTAGCGCAGGGTCGTAAAAACAGAAGCGGCTGCGGCCGTACTGCTTGGCGGCATACATGGCCATATCGGCATGCTGCAGGACGGTGGCGCTGTCCAGACCATCTTCAGGGATAGTCGCAATCCCGATTGAGGCGGATAAGCGAAATGTCTGGCCGCGTGTTTGCAACGGCTCAGCAATGCTGTCCAACAGCTGTTGAGCGGTCTGGCTCAGGTGTTGGTTGTCCGGGAGTTCGCGCAGCAACAAGGCAAACTCATCACCGCCCAAACGCGCAACCAGACGGTTGTGCAGCGGTAGATGCTCCAGTCGTGAAGCCAGTTGCTTGAGGATGGCGTCGCCGACCGGATGCCCGTATTCGTCGTTGATATCCTTGAAGTGGTCCAGGTCCATGATCAGTACGGCTGCTTGATAATGCTGTTGCTGGCAGCGGCGGCAGCAGCGTGACACTTCATCGCTGAAGTGAAGTCGGTTGGCCAGTCCGGTAACCGGCTCATAGTTGGCCTGGTGATGAAGGGTATGTGTCTGCTTCTCGATGATCTGCTCCAGTATCAATGGCTGTCGCAGTATGCGTCTGATCATTACCGCACACAGCAGTGCAAAGATCAGGCTGATAACATATCCCCCCCAATAGCCAAGGCGCGTATGTGGCGCTTCTAGGCTCATTTTCAGTATCCAATGAGCATTGGGCAGGCGGATATTGATGGCCAGCCAGTCGGCATTGATTGGCTCGATTGACCGCTTGAAAATGGCTTCTTGGTTTGCGCCTGGCCGTGTGCGACTCAACTCGTATCGAAAACCGCGTGCTTCCAGCTCCCGCAGATTGGAGATGCCGATCAGGCGGTCGAGGTCTATTACTACGGATGCAAAGCCCCAGAAACGCTCCGGGCCATCTGTTGTCGGCAAAAATACCGGGTTGCGCGCAACCATGCCGACGCCGCCCTGCCTCAGTTCAAAAGGACCGGCCAGTGTCAGGGTGCGGCTGTCGACAGCCAGTCGGGCCTCATCGCGCCGCTTGTCATTATTGAGCAAGTCATGCCCCGGACTGCCCGAGCCCGGAGGATAGATCAGTTGCGTAATACCGCCGGGTACTAGTTGCAAGCTGCTGGCCAGGGGGAAGGAGGGCATCATGGCTGCGGCGTATGAGTGGAAGTCTACGGGTGTGCCTTGCTGTTGGCGTACCTCCTGCGCAAGGATCTGAGTAGCGGCCAGAACATGCTGCACCCGGTTCTCAATAGTGGATGCCTGGCTGTTGAGCAGCTCGGTCAGCAACATGTCCTGGCGTGTTTTGTAGAGATCCAGGCCCGTGTGTGTGGTGTATGCCCCCAATGCCGTGATCAGAACGAGGGTGGCCAGAGTAATGATGTTGATTCGGCGTTGTCGAGTCACTGGGGGATCGCCATGGATACAGGGGGTATGATTAGTTGACCACTACAATCCATGATGAAGATCATGACGGTGCCCGAATGGTGGAATGCCAGACCTACTATTATCAAGGTGTGAGCTGGCCGAAACGCGCAGTAAAGGAGTTATCAGTGACAGTAGTGCAACGAATAGAGCCGAATGCGTCAGGACGTGATTTTGTCGTGGGTGACATTCATGGCTGGCTGGGGCCGCTGCAGTCCGAACTGGATGCTGTCTGCTTTGATACCCGGCGAGATCGCCTATTTTCAGTTGGAGACCTGATTAACCGGGGGCCTGATTCGGCAGCCTGCCTGGAATTGCTGCGTGAACCCTGGTTTTTTGCCGTGCGCGGCAATCATGAACAGATCCTGTTCGATTGGCTGAGTGATTCTGACAGTATCAGTGTGGATGATTGGATGCGTTATGGCGGACGTGCCTGGTTGGGAGAAGGGCCGGAACATTTCTTTGCGCGTCATGCTGACCTGCGTTGCTGGTGTGAGCGGCTGTCACGTGAGCTGCCCTGGGTGATTGAGCTGGAGCTGCCTGATGGGCGTCTGCTGCTGATTTCACACAGTACCCTGCCGCAGGGGGATTGGCCGGATCTACGTGAGCGTTTGCCCAAAGAAATGTCGCTGCGAGATGAAATTCTGTGGCAGCGTCCGGTTCGCGTGCCGGGGTTCGAGCGTTGGATTGGTGGCGTGGACCTTTGTGTGCATGGACATGTGGTGGTGCCGGGTGTTGGGCGATGCGGTAACGGCGTGTATGTCGATACGGGGGCGGCTCTGTTCGATGTGCGCTATAGAAGCCGTGGCAAGACAGCCCGTCCCAGAATTACCGCGATCGAGGTGGGTGAGCTGTTTCATGTGCCGCCATTGTCTCGCCAAGTAGATGCGTAACCGGCGCATCATCGGTTGACCGAAATGGTCATTGATCTAAGTGATACATTTATTGAAAATTTTTTTGTAATTTGTGTATCATTAATCGAAAGAGATGGTGTACATTTAATCTATCGCATGCTGGTGAGCGTATCTTGTGGTATCGCGTTCAGGCAGGGGTCCCATCAATGCAGTCCCCTTTGGCGCGATACAGAAAACCACTATGACTTACAAGAATAAGTTACACAGTGCGAAAGAACGAAACATAAGATCGGAGAGCAGAACGATGACGCCCGAAGAACAGAATTTCATGCGTAAAATCGAAGCGGAAGAGAAGATTGAGCCCAAGGACTGGATGCCGGAAGCCTATCGCAAGAATCTGATTCGCCAGATCTCCCAGCATGCTCACTCTGAAGTGATCGGCATGCAGCCGGAAGGTAACTGGATCACCCGCGCGCCTTCACTGCGCCGCAAGGCGGTATTGCTGTCCAAGGTGCAGGATGAAGCCGGCCATGGCTTGTACCTGTACAGCGCAGCGGAAACCTTGGGTATTTCTCGCTCTGAAATGATCGAGCAACTGCAGACGGGCAAGGCCAAGTATTCGTCCATCTTCAACTACCCGACTCTCACCTGGGCGGATGTTGCGGCCATCGGCTGGTTGGTGGATGGTGCGGCCATCGTCAACCAGGTATCCCTGCAGCGTACATCCTACGGCCCGTACTCGCGCGGCATGATCCGCATCTGCAAGGAAGAGAGCTTCCATCAGCGTCAGGGCTATGAAGCCATGCTGGCACTGGCCAAAGGCTCCCCGGAACAGAAGGCCATGGCTCAGGACGCACTGAACCGCTTCTACTGGCCGGCGCTGATGATGTTTGGTCCGCACGACTCCGAGTCGGCTCATTCCCAGAAATCCATGGAATGGAAGATCAAGCGCGAGACCAACGACGACCTGCGCCAGAAGTTCATCGATCAGACCGTCAAGCAGATCGAAGTACTGGGTCTGGAGCATCCGGACCAGAACCTGAAGTGGAACGAAGAGCGTGGCCACTATGACAGCAGCGACCTGAACTGGGATGAGTTCTGGAGCGTGATCAACGGCAACGGTCACTGTAACCGTCAGCGCATCGAACACCATGTGGCCGCTCACGAAGAAGGTGAGTGGGTCCGTGACGCCATTGCGGCATACAACGAAAAGAAACGCGCCAAGCAAGCGCAAAATGCGGCGTAAAGAGGATATCCGAGATGACAAAGCCAACTGAAAAACTGGAACTGTTTGAAGTGTTTGTGCGCTCCAAGCGCGGTCTGGATCACAAGCACGTCGGAAGCCTGCACGCCGAAGATCACGAGCAGGCGCTGGAATATGCCCGCGACTGCTATACCCGTCGCAGTGAAGGCGTCAGCCTGTGGGTCGTCAAGTCCAGCGATATCGTCGCCTCTCAGGAAGACGATGCCGACTGCTTCTACGATCCGAACGACGACAAGCCGTATCGCCACGCGACTTATTACGTGCTGCCTGAACCCGTCAACAACATGTAATTGTGTTTAACGGGACAGATTGAGGAGACAAGTAATGAGTGATGCAATCAAAGCGGCAACGCTGGAATACGCGACCCGCCTGGGTGACGACTCGGTTGTGCTGGGTCACCGGATCTCCGAGTGGGTCAGCTACGGTCCTTTCCTGGAAGAAGATATCGCCTACGGTAACGTGGCGCTGGACTACATCGGCCGTGCGCGCATGTTCTACACCTATGCTGCCGAGCTGGCCGATGATGGCCGTACCGAAGATGACTTCGCCTATATGCGCAGCGACCGTGACTATCGCAACCTGCTGCTGATGGAAATGCCCAAGGGCGACTTTGCCTACTCGCAGGTGCGTCAGCTGTTTGCCGATGTGTACTACACGGTCATGCTGCCGGAACTGCTGCAGTCCAAGGATGAAACCCTGTCCGCCATCGCGGCCAAGGCCATCAAGGAAACCAAGTATCACCTGCGTCGCAGTCGCGAGTGGGTGATGCGTCTGGGTGACGGTACCGAAGAGAGCCACAAGCGCACGCAGAAAGCGGTCGACGCCCTGTGGGGCTTCACCCATGAGCTGTTCGACATGGATGAAACCGAGCAGATGCTGGCGGATGCCGGTATCGGTGTCGATGTCTCCAAGCTGCGTGATACCTGGCTCAAGATGGTCAGCGACATCCTGACTGAAGCCACCTTGACCGTGCCGGAAGACGACTGGGCCGTGCGTGGCGGCCGGACCGGCTACCATACCGAGCACCTGGGTCACATGCTGACCGAGATGCAGATTGTGCACCGCTCTTACCCGGGTTGTCAGTGGTAAGTGCAGGCGTTCGCGGGAGATAACACATGAACGAAATATCACTGATGCCGGAAGAGCAGTACCGCCGTCTGCAGCAGCGCAACGCGGCTGACGTCAAGGATCTCTGGGACCTGCTCGACCAGGTCAAGGACCCTGAAGTCCCCGTGCTGAGCATCTGGGATCTGGGGATATTGCGTGATGTGGAACGTGATGGTGACCACATTGTGGTCACCATCACCCCCACGTACTCGGGCTGTCCGGCCATGAACACCATTACCGACGACGTTATCGCGGCGCTCAAGGCGTCCGGCTACGACCAGGTCGAGGTCAAGACCAAGCTGTCACCGGCCTGGAGTTCGGAGTGGATGTCGCCGGATGGACGGCGCAAGCTACGCAATTACGGCATAGCGCCGCCGGAAGACGCCGAGCTGGATGACGATGGCCTGACGCCGGATGCGCATGCCCAGTGCCCGCATTGCAGCTCACGCAATACCCGCCGGATTAGCGAGTTTGGCTCCACCGCCTGCAAGGCACTGTTCCAGTGCAACGACTGCAACGAGCCGTTTGACTACTTTAAAAAAATATAAGGTGAAGCGATGTCTGACACCAATTTCTACACGCTGAAGATTGCCGATGTGCAGCCGGAGACCGACTCGGCCATTAGCGTGACCTTTGCTGTTCCTGAAGAACTGACCGAGAAATTCAAGTTTATCCAGGGCCAGTTTCTGACCCTGCGCGCCATGATTGATGGAGAAGACGTGCGTCGTTCTTACTCCATCTGCTCTGGCGTAACCGATGGTCACATGCGTGTCGGCATCAAGCGTGTGGATGGTGGCCGTTTTTCCAACTACGCCAACGATCACTTCAAGCCGGGCATGGATATCGAAGTCATGCCGCCGCAGGGCAGCTTCTACACTGAGCTGAGCGCGAACAATGCCAAGAACTATATGTGCATTGCGGCCGGTTCCGGTATTACGCCGATGATCTCTATCATGAAGTCGGTGCTGGACATCGAGCCCAACAGCCGGGTGACCTTGATCTACGGCAACCAGCGTTCCAACACCGTGATGTTCAAGGACGAGCTGAACTTCGTCAAGAACCGTTACATGGATCGCTTCCAGTGGATCAACATCATGGACTATGAAGACCAGGGTGCCGATCTGCTGAATGGCCGTATCGATAACAAAAAGGGCTACGCGCTGCAGAAGGCGGGCCTGATCGATATCAAGAACACTGATGAAGCCTTCATCTGTGGTCCTGAAGCGATGATGACTGAGGTCTCGCGCGGTTTCCGCATGGAAGGCCTGAGTGACGAGCAGATCCATTACGAACTCTTTGCCAGCTCCTCTGCGGATGCTGAAGCGACTCTGGCCAAAGCCCAGGCACGCGTGGCTCAGTACGGCGAAGAGAAGATGAGCAAGGTGACCGTCGTGGCTGATGGCCGCTCGGTGATGTTCGATCTGGCGACAGTCGGTCAGAACATCCTTGATGCTGGTATCGAAGTGGGCATGGACCTACCGTACTCGTGCAAGGGCGGTGTTTGCTCCACCTGCAAGTGCAAGCTGATCAAGGGTGAAGTGGAGATGGACATCTCCCACGGCCTGGAGCCACACGAAATCGAAGCCGGTTACGTGCTCAGCTGTCAGGCGCACCCGATCACCAATGAGGTGGTGCTGGACTTCGACCAGCGTAACTGATGATTACCTGATCCAACAAAAGCCCTGCATTGCAGGGCTTTTTTGTATCGGTTGGCGCGGCTTATTCCGCTGCAGGCGCAGGGGTGATAACGCGGGCGCTTTCAATAATGACCGGGTCGACCGGAACGTCGCGATGGCGCCCCTTGCGGGTGGTTTGCACGCGGTTGATTGCATCGACCACATCCATGCCTTCAGTGACCTCGCCGAACACGGTATAGCCGGGGCGGCCTGGCATGCCGTCAAGGCGACGGTTATCAGATGTATTGATGAAAAACTGAGCGGTGGCACTGTCCGGGTCGCGGGTGCGGGCCATGGCGATGGTGCCGCGACGGTTGCTCAGGCCGTTGTCAGACTCGTTCTGTACAGGAGTCCCTGTCTCCAATTGCTGCATCTCGGGCGTAAAACCGCCACCTTGAATCATGAAGCCGGGAATCACGCGGTGAAAGATGACGCCGTCATAGTGGTTGCTTTCAACATATTGAAGAAAGTTTTCAACACTGGCGGGGGCTTGTGCCGGATTCAGGGTCAGTTCGATGCTGCCCAAAGTGGTATTGAGGCTTACAATCGCTGCTGCTGCGTCAGGTGTTTCGGCATGTGCGAGGAGGGGGCTCATACTGAGCGTGAGGGCCGCCAGCAGGGGCTTGATCATGTTGTATACTCCTTGAATGTTGCAAAAAGAGGCTGCAGTGCCAGGCTATAAGTGTGTTAATCTGGAGACAATCATTCTGCGTATGGCTGCTTTTGCAGAGTGTGGTCGCGTATGACTGTACCGAGCGACTAAACTGATCACCATCTTAACCTGTCTTTTGTTCATCAGGCCTGGAGTTTTATATGTCGGATCTTATCGAACACAGTATGCCTGTCGGTTGTGCCGGTTGTAGCATCTGTCTGGATTTCGATTTTACCTTTGCGTTTCAACCCATCGTTGATGTGGAATCCGGCTGTATCTTTGGCTATGAGGCACTGGTGCGCGGGATCGAAGGGCAGGGGGCTGGTGAAGTGCTGTCGCGGGTCAATGAAGAAAACCGCTACGCCTTTGACCAGGCCTGTCGTGTAAAGGCGATCACATTGGCAGCACGGTTGGGGCTTGAGCAGGTCCTGAGCATCAATTTCCTGCCCAACGCGGTATATTCCCCGGAGCATTGTATCCGCAGTACCTTGGCCGCAGCCCGGGAGTATGATTTTCCGGCTGAGCGCATTATGTTCGAAATCACCGAGTCGGAACAGGTGCATGATACCAAGCACCTGACGCGCATTTTCGAGCATTACCGCGCTCAAGGGTTCGTGACCGCACTGGATGATTTTGGTGCCGGCCATGCTGGTCTTAATCTGCTGGCCGGTTTTCAGCCCAGCATACTGAAGCTTGATATGGAGCTTGTTCGTGATATTCACGTTCTTCCGGTCAAGCAGATCATTGTTGAAGGGCTGTTGGATATCTGTCAGCGTCTGGAGATTACCCAGCTGGCTGAGGGCATCGAAACCCGGGAGGAGATGGCATATTTTCGTGCGAAAGGTGTGCGCCTGATGCAGGGCTACTATTTTGCCAAGCCAGGGTTCGAAAGCCTGCCAACCGTCGTGGAAACGCTGTACCTCTAGTATACTGAACGCTGTTCAAAATCACCTTGACTCCTTGCCGGCACCTCTCTATATTTTTCGGCATTAATTGAACAGTGTTCAAAAAGGAGGGCAGGCATGGCGCGTCGTAACGATCATACCCGTGAAGAGCTGAGAGAAATGGCACTGGCCAGTGCCGAGCGCATCATCGCACAGGAAGGGTTGGCAGGCCTGAGCACTCGCAAGGTCGCAACGGCTATCGGCTATTCGGTGGGTGCACTATATACCCTGTTCAGTAACCTGGATGACCTGTGCTGGCAGTTGAATGAACGCACGCTGTCCTGCCTGATGGCGGCTATCAAGGAGGTGGATGAAACCGACCCGGTAGCTTGCCTTCAGGGTTGTGCCCGGATCTATCAGGCATTTGCCGAACAGTACCCCGAACGCTGGCGGCTGCTGTTCGAGCACCGCTCCAACACGGATAATCCGCTGCCTGACCAACTGAGTACCCGTATTGGCGGGCTGTTTGAACACATCGATGGCTGCCTTGCGCGCTTGTATCCCCGGATTGATCGGCATGAGCGTCAGTTGCGCAGCCGTATCCTGTGGAGCGGCATCCATGGCCTGACGCAACTGGAACACAGCAACAAGCTGTTTTTGCCTGATGCAATGACGGCTGAAGACATTCGCATTCATCTGATCGATAGCCTGCTGGCAGGCTGGGACAAGGAGTCACATCATGCTTGAATTGCTCAGGTTGCGAGGCTTTGTGGCCTTCGTGGCCATTGCCTTCATCAATGCCTTCGTGGATTTGGGGCACAAGATCACGATTCAAAATACCCTGTTCAAGGTGTATGACGGCGATACCCAGATTCTGCTCACCGCCGTGGTTAACGGCCTGATCCTGCTGCCGTTCATCCTGCTGTTTACACCGGCTGGATTTTTATCCGACAAGTACCCCAAGCACCGCGTCATGCGTGTTTCGGCCTGGGTAGCCGTTGCAGTAACGCTGGCCATTACCGGCTGTTACTACCTGGGATGGTTTATTCCGGCGTTTGCACTTACATTCGTATTGGCCTTGCAAAGTGCACTCTATTCACCGGCCAAGTACGGTTTCATTCGCGAGCTGGTGGGTAACGAACGCCTGAGCGAGGGCAATGGCTGGATTCAGGCGACCACCATGGTGGCGATTCTGGGCGGCATTGTGGCGTTCTCGGCGCTGTTCGAATGGCGTGTAGCCGGCCTGGAAAGCATGACAACAACCGGTATCCTGACCGAAGTGGCGCCGTTGGGCTGGCTGTTGGTAGGCGGTGCACTGATCGAGCTGGTGCTGGCCTATCGCTTGCCCGCGTTGAGCACAACCGACTGCACTCAGCACTTCGACATGCAGGATTACCTCACCGGGCGTAGCCTCAAGCGCAACCTGCGAGCACTGGGGGAGCCACGCGTTATCCTGCTGTCCATCATTGGCTTGACCCTGTTCTGGTCGGTCAGCCAGGTGATGCTGGCCGTGTTTCCGGCCTACGCCGAAGCGCATTTGCAGCAGAATAATACCTTCGTGATTCAAAGCGTGATGGCCATGGCGGGCATCGGTATTCTGCTGGGGTCGGTGCTGGCGGCTCGGTTGTCGCGTCATTTCATCAATGCCGGGCTGATTCCCCTCGGTGCCGTGGGGGTGGCGGCCGGTCTGCTCATGCTGCCGACGCTGGATTCCATCTGGCTCAGTGCTGTTGCCTTTCTGCTGATCGGCGTCAGCGGTGCATTGATGACCATACCGCTCAACGCGCTGATTCAGTTCAACGCCCCCGAAGTGCGCTTGGGGCGTGTGCTGGCGGGCAACAATTTCGTGCAGAATCTCGGCATGCTGGCCTTCCTGATCCTGACCGTCGGCAGTGCTCTGGTATCGATTCCGTCTCTGAATCTGCTCTGGTTGCTCGGTGCCGTCGGTGTGGCCGGTGCGTGCTTTGCGGTCCTGGTGCTGCCCCAGGCACTGATTCGTCTGCTGGTGTCGGCGCTGGTTCGACGCCGCTACAACCTCAAGGTGCAGGGCTTTGAGCATCTGCCGGCCAGTGGTGAAGGCGTGCTCCTGCTGGGTAACCATATCAGCTGGCTGGACTGGGCCATGGTCCAAATGGCCTGCCCGCGCCATATCCATTTTGTCATGGAACGTTCCATTTACGAACGCTGGTATCTACGCTGGTTTCTGGATCTCTATGGTGTCATTCCGATCTCCACCGGTGGTAGCCGCAGTGCCATGAAACAGGTGCGTCAGTTGCTGGCCGACGGCAAGGTGGTCTGTCTCTTCCCTGAAGGTGCCATCAGCTACAGTGGGCAGCTGGGTGAATTCAAGCGCGGCTTCGAACGTATCGCACAGGTTGGTGAGGATGAAACCTTGCCGGCAGTCCGTATCGTACCGTTCTATCTGCGCGGACTGTGGGGCAGCCGTTTCTCTCGCTCCAGCGAACGCCTGCAGGCCATTGCCAGTCAGGGGATTCGTCGTGACGTCATTGTCTCCTTCGGCACGCCGCTGCCACTGGAATCTCGTGCCGAAGCGGTCAAGCAGGCGGTGGTCGAGCTGTCGGTACGGGCCTGGAACGAATACACCGACACTCTGGAAACCCTGCCGGCGGCCTTCATCCGCACCGCCAAGAGTGCGCCGACGGACTGGGCCTTGACCGACCTGAATGGTCCGGTGCTGAATCACCGTCGTCTGCTGACCGCCAGCATCCTGTTCAGCCGTCGTTTGAAGCGTCTGCAAGGGCAGAATCTGGGCATGCTGTTGCCGACGGCGGCCGGGGGGGCGATTGCCAACATGGCGGCGCTGATGGCAGGCAAAACGGTGGTTAATCTCAATTACACGGCACCTGAATCGGCCTTGATCAGTGCCTTGGAACAGGCGGGCGTGAAGACCCTGGTGACTTCGGAGCGCTTCCTGAAAAAGCTGGAGCAGCGCGGCGTGCAGCTCGAGGAGTTGCTGTCCCGGGTAACGGTGGTCAAGCTGGAAGCGGTCAAGGAAGGTATTGGCAAGACCGAATCAGTCCTGACGCTGATGCAGTCGGTGTTGCTGCCGCGGCCGGTGTTGCAGTGGCTCTATGCCGGCAAGGGCGGGCTTGATGATACAGCGGCCATTCTGTTTTCATCCGGCAGTGAAGGTGCACCCAAGGGGGTGATGTTGAGTCATCGCAATATGATGGCCAACCTGAAACAGATTTCGGCGGTGCTGAACGTTCAAAACGATGACTGCATTCTGGCGACGTTGCCGCTGTTTCATGCCTTCGGTCTGACGGTTACCTGCATGCTGCCGCTGGTGGAAGGCATTCCACTGGTGTGCCACCCCGACCCCATGGATGCGGCCAATATCGGCAAGGCGGCGGCGCGTTACCGAGCCACGATTCTGTGCGGCACCAGCACCTTCCTGGGCATTTACATGCGCAACAAGCGTCTGCATCCGCTGATGTTCGACAGCTTACGCGTGGTGGTGGCCGGTGCCGAGAAACTCTCGCCTACTATCAAGACCGGTTTTGAAGCACGTTTCAAGGTGCCGGTGCTGGAAGGCTATGGCTGTACCGAGACCACGCCGGTGGCCGGTGTGAATCTGCCGGACTACCTGGATACCCGCTTCTGGAACGTACAGGTGGGTGAGCGTCAGGGCACGGTGGGCATGGCACTGCCGGGTTCCATGTTCCGCATCGTCGATCCAGATACGCTTGAGCCGCTGCCGATCGGAGAAGATGGCCTGATTCTGCTCGGGGGCAGCCAGATCATGAAGGGGTATCTGAACAACCCTGAAAAAACCGCTGAAGTGGTTGTCGAACAGGATGGGTTGCGCTGGTACAAGACCGGTGACAAGGGCCACCTGGATGAGGACGGCTTCCTGACCATCGTGGACCGATATTCCCGCTTTGCCAAAGTGGGCGGTGAAATGCTGTCGCTGTCCGCTGTGGAAACGGCGCTGGGGCGTGGTCTTGGCTATGAGGAGCAGCGTCTGGCCGCCGTCGCGGTGCCGGATGACAAGAAGGGCGAGCGGATCGTGCTACTGGTCGAGGAAGATGCGGAAGACGTGCAGTCCCGGCTGCGCAAGGCGGATGTGCCGGCACTGTACCGCCCCGCTCAGGTGATAAAGGTCGAACAGATTCCGGTGTTGGGCAGTGGCAAGACTGACCTGGCGGCTGCAAAACGGCTGGCGCTGGATCTGGTTGGGGAAACTGGGGCATAATGTCCCAGTAATCCAGTTGGTTATTATTGCCGTCACAGGCAATGAAGGAGGCTCAGTGACAGCGTTATCCCGAGAGCAGGTTGAAACGGCCCTGGCGGCCTATATCGACCCGGATCTGAAGCAATCACTGCCGGCGGCCGGTGCCGTGCAGGCCGTCGAAGTCAGCGAGACCGGCATTGAACTGCGCATTCAGTGCAAGCACGCCTGCGCCACGCGCCACGCTGACATCAAGCAGGCGCTGAAAGATGCGCTGGCACCGCTGGCTGAAGGGCGAGCCATCAGTTTGGTGATCGAGCAGCAGATCGATGCGCACCCCAGCCCCAAAAAGCTTTCCGGATTGGCCGGGGTCAAGAACATCATCGCTGTTGCTTCCGGCAAGGGCGGGGTCGGCAAGTCGACCACCACGGTCAACCTGGCGCTGGCACTGGCGGCCGAGGGTGCCCGTGTTGGCATACTGGATGCCGATATTTACGGCCCCAGCCAAGGCATGATGCTGGGGGTATTGGAAGGCGAGCGACCGGAAACCGCAGAAGAAAAATACTTTCGTCCGATCGAACGACACGGTATTCAATCCATGTCGATGAGCTATCTGGTGGACGAAAACACGCCCATGGTCTGGCGTGGCCCCATGGTCAGTGGTGCCATGCAGCAATTGCTGAACCAAACGCTGTGGCAGGATCTGGATTACCTGTTGATCGACATGCCGCCCGGCACCGGTGACATCCAGTTGACATTGGCGCAGCGTGTGCCGGTCAGTGCAGCGGTTGTAGTCACCACGCCTCAGGATATCGCATTGCTGGATGCCAAAAAGGGTATCGAGATGTTCCGCAAGGTTGATATCCCCGTGCTGGGTGTAGTGGAGAATATGAGCGTGCACATCTGCAGTCAATGCGGCCATGAAGAGGCGCTGTTCGGCGCCGGGGGTGGCGAGCGCATCGCGGATGATTATCACACCGAACTGCTGGGTCAGTTGCCGCTGGCGCTGGCGATTCGGGAGCAGACGGATGCCGGTCGGCCAACGGTGATTGCCGAGCCGGACAGCGCCCATGCTGAACGCTATAGAGCGATTGCCCGGCGTGTCAGCGCGGCCCTGGCAGAAAAATGTGCAACCGGCGGGAACTCCATACCCAACATTGCGGTCGAATTGGATTAGTACAGCGAGATGATATTTCCGCCCCGGCCCTTGGTCGGGGCGGTTTTTTTTGTGCAAAACGGTTAGAATGCGCTGTTACGTTGCTGAACTGTTTTCAGGACTGTTTTTTCAGGTAGATAGAGTGTTATGGGTATAAAGTCAGATCGCTGGATTCGTCGCATGGCGGATGAGCATGGAATGATCGAGCCGTTCGAGCCCGGTCAGGTACGTCGGGCCAACGATCAGCCGATCGTGTCATACGGAACGTCCAGTTACGGATACGATGTGCGTTGTGCGGACGAATTCAAGATTTTCACCAACATTAACTCGTCCATCGTTGATCCCAAGCACTTCGACCCGGACAGCTTTGTCGATGTGAAATCTGATGTCTGCATCATTCCGCCCAACTCCTTTGCTCTGGCGCGTACCGTCGAATACTTCCGTATTCCGCGTGATGTGCTGACCATCTGCCTGGGTAAAAGCACCTATGCACGCTGTGGCATCATCGTGAACGTCACACCGTTGGAACCCGAGTGGGAGGGCCACGTGACGCTGGAGTTCTCCAACACGACGCCACTGCCTGCGCGCATTTATGCCCATGAGGGTGTGGCACAGATGCTGTTTTTGGGTGCGGATGACGTCTGCGAAACTTCCTATCGTGACCGCAACGGCAAATACCAGGGACAGACCGGTGTTGTTGTTCCGCGAACCTGATACTTTTGATACTGGGTGGGCATGAATTTCAAACCTGATCTGAAACGGATCGAGGCGTTCTGGCAACAGATCGAACGTACTCTCGACCAACTGCTGCAAAGCCAGCAGGAGATGCACTTTGACGCCGAGGGCCTGCTGACGACCTATCGTGACAGTCTGCAGAAAATCGACCGCAACCTGACGTTTCATTTCGAACGGGAGCACGAAGAAGGCCCGGTCGAGATGATCTTCGGCTGTGACGGCTATCCTGAATCCATCCATGCCGTGCTTAGCGTGGTGGGGGCTGCGCCGGAGCTGAGCGGAATTTCCTTCAGGGCTTTCAACCACCGCTACGATCCGATTCCCTCTTGTGTGAACTTGGGCGAAGAGCTGTGCGACATTGAAGAGTTCTGGTGTTCATTGCGAGTGATCAACGGCAAGATGCAACTGGCCGTGTACCTGCAGGATGCGCCCAAGATTCTGGAAATGGACCCGCGCGTTGAAGCGGTGATGATTTTTCTGGATGCGCTGATTGGCGAGTACGAGTTGATGACGCGTGTTTGGGCGCTGGACTGGTGTGAGCTGCCGCAGGATCCAATCGACTTCGGTTTGATCCCGTTGCAGCAACTGCGTGTCGCCTTCGATCAAATGAAAGACGACGTGAAGCCGGTCGGCATTACGATTCACTGAACCGCCGTGACTGAAGAGGCCGATATGAGTCAGCGTTTGGCAGAAATGATGGATCAGCTGCGCCAGGAATACGTGCGCGTGATGCAGGACACCGGTCAGCATGAACCGTATATCACGGCTCACCGGGTGTGTCAGCAGAAACTCAACCTCCCCCCGAGGGCACTGGCGGAGCTGATTGCTGATGATCCGAAGCTGCTGTCGGCACGTGCCAGCCAGCTGGTGGAAGACCCGGCCGAGGTGGATAATCCCAGCGTCGGCGTTATCGTCACCAGTAATATCTGTGCGGCCGCTCTGGAGGGGCTATTGGCAGTTGCAGTCAACCGTGAATGGCTGGAGGTCGATAGTGAGGATCGCATTCTCGTGGATGCTTGGGAGCTGGATAACGTCCCGGCCGTGAAAAGCATTGATTACAGCGATGTAGAAGGGGGCCCCGATCTGTCCGGTGGCACCAGCCAGCTGAGCGTGCTGTTCAACGCGGCTGAAAAAGCCTACCTGAAGCAGCTGTCTGAGGCAGCCCATGATGCTTACCAATTGGCCCTGCAGGTGTCGTCCGATTATGTGGTGTTTGCACCGAATGATCTGGCGCCGCTGATTGTCGAAAATCCGCTGCTGCTGGGGCTGAGGGCCGACGATCTGGTGGACGAGGAGCTGTTCGAGGGCGATCCGCCCGCAGGCCTGATCATCAGTGCCCACCTGACCGAAATGCTGCTGCAGCAGTTGCTGGAGCTGGCACAGGAACAGGGCGCTTTGGCCATGGATGGTTCGGGCCAGTTGATTGTTCCGGATTCGGACGAGGACAGCCCGACCCTGCATTGAACCCCGTTTCGATCAGGATATGAAAAAAGGCCGGTGAATCAGCTCACCGGCCTTTTTTTGTGGCTCAGGCGCTGGCGTCCAGCCATTCGTCCAGTGCCAGCAGATCATCCGGGCTCAGGGTACCCAGCTGCAGCTTGAACTGGAACAGGGTTGAGACATGGTTGAAGCGAGCTGTCGCATAGTCGAGGCGGGCCTGGTACAGGGCCTGCTCCGCCTGCAACACATCTACCACGTTGCGGGTGCCGACGTTGAAGCCTTCTTCGGTGGCACGCAGGGCGGTTTCGCGTGACTTGATGCTTTGCAGTCGCGCCTTCACACTTTGTACGCTGGTCTGCAGATCGCGCAGCAGCGAGCGTGTCTGCTCGGTGACAGCACGGTACTGGTCTTCGCGGTTGTACTGAGCGGCATAGAGTCCCTGTTCGGCTTCACGTACGCGTGAACTGGTGCCGCCACCTGAGAACAACGGTACGCTCAGGGTCAGCGCAACCTGACTGTTGTCATCCCACTGCCCGGTCGTGGGCTGAAATTCGTTTTCGCTGTAACCGTAGGCCGCTTCCAGATTCACCTTGGGGTGGTGGCCCGAACGGGCAATCTGGGTATCGCGGCGGCTGGTTTCCACCCCCAGTTCGCTGAGTTTCAGGGCCAGGTTGCCGCTGCGCGCCTTTTCCAGCCAGGCGGCCGGATCGGCAGGTGACAGGGCTTCGATGGGGTAATCCTCGCGCAGGGGATCAACCTGCTCCAGCGACTCGCCGGCCAGGCGCTCCAGGGCTTCATAGCTGTTGGCCAGAGCTCCTTCTGCGTCAATGCGCTGCACCACCGCATTGTCGAATGACGCCTGGGCTTCCTGGACATCTGTAATAGCAATCAGGCCGACGTCGAACTGGGCGTTGACCTGGTCTAGACGACGCTTCAGGGCGCGCTCCTGGGCCTGGGCGGTTTCCAGTGCGCTCATGGCGTTGAGCACGCCCAGATAGGCATTGACCGAGCGCTGAATCAGCTGCTGTTGCGCCAAGTCGAACTGCAGTCGAGCCTGTTCGCTGATCACCTTACTCTTCTGGAAGGTGAACCATTTGGTGGTATCAAACACCGGCTGTACCAGTGATACCTGCCAGGCTCGGTCCTTGGCCGACTGGTCCAGCGCGCCACTGTCCGTGTGGGTGTAGCTGGCACCGGCATTGATCTGTGGCAGCAGTCCGGCACGGCCCTGGGGGACAGCTTCCTGCCCTGCCAGATAAGTCGCTTCAGCAGCTTTGAGCTGAGGATCGTTGTCCAGTGCCAGCTGATACAGATCAGCCAGAGCACCTGCATGTGCGCCGGTGCTGGCCAGAGAGCCGGCCAACAGCAGTGGAATGAGTTGTTGCTTCATTTTTTTCACGTGCGTGCTTCCTTATCGGTATGCAGGATCAGGCTCGACCTGACGGAAGTTGCGTTTACCAAAGTAACTATAGACGGTGGGGATGACGAACAGTGTCAGCAGAGTGCCGAACAGCATGCCTCCCACGATAACCCAGCCGATCTGCTGACGTGACTCGGCACCGGCACCAAAGGCCATGGCCAGGGGGAGGGCGCCCAGCACGGTTGCGCCGGTCGTCATCAGAATCGGGCGCAGTCGCAGTGCGGATGCTTCGACAATGGCATCGGCCAGTGCCGTGCCGCGATCCTGCAACTGGTTGGCAAACTCGATAATGAGGATGCCATGCTTGGTGACCAGGCCGACCAGTGTGATCAGACCGATCTGGCTGTAAATACTCAGCGAGCCGCCACTGTAGTGCAGTGCCAGCAGGGCGCCCGCCAGTGCCGGCGGCACCGACAGCATGATAATCAGCGGATTCTTGAAACTCTCGAACTGGGCTGCCAGCACCAGAAAGATGAAGATCAGCGCCAGTCCAAAGGTCATCTGCAGGGTGTTGCTGGATTCCTTGAATTCGCGTGACTGGCCGGCATAGTCGTAGAGCGCATCCGGTGCAATATCCTGCAGGCTGCTTTCCATGAAGGCCAGTGCTTCACCCAGGCTGTATCCCGGTGCCAGCATGGCCTGAATCTTGACGGCCTTGAGCTTGTCGAAATGGTTCAGTTCCTTGGCGGTGATGCTTTCTTCCACACGCACCAGGTTGGCGAGCTGGATCATGTCACCGGCGTCACCCCGTACATAGGCATGGGTCAGGTCTGCGGGGGTTTGGCGATACCGGTCTTCGACCTGCAGTATGACGTCATACTGCTCGCCCTGCTGCTTGTAGCGAGTCAGTTCGCGGCCGGCCATGAAGGTTTCCAGGCTGCGGCCAATGGTGTTGACGTTGATGCCGACATCCGAAACCTTGTCACGGTCCAATGTGACCACCAGCTCCGGCTTGTTCAGTTTCAGGTCGGTATCCGGCTGGGCCAGCCCCGGGTTCTGCGCCATCCTGGCGAGCATCTGATCAGTGATGATCGCCAGCTGCTCATAATCGGCCGTGGTCTTGATGATGAACTCCACCGGTCGTGAAATGATGCTCTGGCCCAGTGACGGCGGATTCATGGCAAAGCTCATGTTGCCGGTTACGCCGCCGTACAGCTGTGGAGTGAGGCTTTCGGTGATGGCCTGCTGCTTGCGCTCGCGGTCGTCCCAGTCCTGCAGGCGCAGGAAGGTCAGTGAGTTGGTCTCGCTGGGGAAGCCGACAACACCGAAATAGTACATGCCTTCAGGTACCTGGCCGACGATGGACTCCACTTGGCGTGCATAACGGTCGACGTAATCCACCGAGGAGCCTTCGGGTGAGATGGAAAAGGTCATGATGGTGCCCCTGTCCTCGACCGGTGCCAGTTCCTGAGGGAGTTGCTGATAGAAATAGGCGGCTCCGGCTGCACTAACCCCCAGCAGACCTACCGCCAGCAGGCGCGAGCGCAGGACTCGGCTCAGCAGGCACTGATAGGCAGCGCTGATGGTGTTGAGACCGTTTTCAATCAGGTTGAACAGGGCGCTGTGGCGCTTCTCGTGGTGCAGCAGGCGGGAGCTGAGCATGGGCGAGAGCGACAATGCAATGAAGGTCGACACCACAACCGACCCCGCCAGTGTCAGCGCGAACTCGGTGAATAGCTTGCCGGTACGGCCGGTGGAAAAAGCCACCGGGACAAAGACCGCTACTAGAGTGGCAGTGGTCGCGATGACTGCAAAGCCGATCTCTCGTGCCCCCTTGAAGGCGGCCTGAATCGGGTCCAGCCCGGCTTCCACGTGGCGGTAGATGTTTTCCAGCATGACGATGGCATCGTCTACCACCAGGCCGATGGCCAGTACCAGTGCCAGCAGGGTCAGGGTATTGATCGAGAAGCCCAGCAGCGACATCATGGCAAAGGCGCCGATCAAGGACAGTGGTATGGTCAGGACCGGTATCAGCGTGGCCTTGAGGTTGCGCAGGAAGAAGAAAATCACCAGCACCACCAGCGCCCCGGCCTGCCAGAGCGTGGTAAACACCGAGTCAATGGATTCCTCGATGAATAGCGATGAATCGTAGCCGATTTGGGCGTGCATCCCTTCGGGCAGGTTCTGATCAATTTGTTCAAGCATCTCGCGTACGCCGGCCGATACGTCCAGCGGGTTGGCGGTTGACTGCTTGATGACCCCTAGGGCCACGGCATTGTCGCCGTTAAAACGTGCGGTATTGCGTTCGGAAGCCGGCGCAATCTCGACACGGGCGATGTCGCTTACGCGCACCGGGTAACCGTTGTCGTTACGGATGATAACGCGCTCGAACTCCTCGACCGTGTTCAGGTCGGTCTGTGCCAGTACAGTGAATTCGCGGTCACGGCTCTCGATACGGCCGGCCGGAATCTCGACGTTCTGGGCACTGAGGGCGGCTTCGATATCGCCGGGCACGATGCGATAGGCGGCCATCTTCTGTGGGTCCAGCCAGATGCGCATGGCATAGCGACGCTCACCAACAATCATCACGCTGGCTACGCCGGGTACGGTCTGCAGCGGGTCCTTGACGCGGTTTTCGGCGTAATCTGTCACTTCCATGGTGGTGTGGGTGTCCGACGAAAGCGCAATCCAGATGATCGGTTGGGCATCCGCTTCGGACTTGGCGACCACGGGTTCCTCGATATCATCCGGTAGCTGGCCGCGCACACGCCCAACCCGGTCACGCACCTCACTGGCCGCATCGTCCGGGTCACGCTCGAGTCTGAAGGTGACGGAAATCTGGCTTTTTTCCGAGCGGCTGATCGAGCTGATGAAATCAATGCCCTCGATGCCGGACAGTGAATCCTCGATGATCTTGGTGACCTGGGATTCGATGATGGACGCGCTGGCGCCGGGGTAGACCGTTTCGACCGATACCACGGGTACGTCGATCTTGGGATATTCGCGCACGCTGAGGCGGTCATAGGCGATCAGGCCGACCAGTAGGACCAGCAGGCTCATCACGGTCGCGAGAACCGGGCGCTTGATGCTGATGTCGGACAGTATCATGCGTCGGCGTCCTCGTCCGGTGCATCAGCAAAGACCGGTGTGACAGGCATGCCCGGGCGCAGTTTCAGGTGTCCGGCCGTGACGACTACGGCGCCGGGAGCGAGCCCCGACAGAATCTGAACCTCGCCGAAGCGGCGCAGGCCGGTGGTGACCGGGGTCAGCTCGGCCTGGTTGTCGGCATTCAGCTGCATGACCAGTGTCTGATTGCCCTGCAGGATCAGGGCTTGCTCTGGCACGACCAGCGCCTGTTCATGACGCGCGGTTTCAACCTGAATGCGTGCAAAGAGCCCCGGGCGCAGAACGCCATCGGGGTTGGGGACACGTGCGCGCACCCGGATGTTGTGGCTGGTCGGGTTGGCGCTTGGGGCAATGGCATAGATCTCACCGGCGAATGCATCAGCGCCCAGGGCATCAATGATCAGCGACAGGGGCTGACCGGTTTGCAATTGTTGCAGGTGGCGTTCGGGAATGCTGAATTCGACCTTGAGTGTCGACAGGTCGGTCAGTTCGACCAGCGGCTGGCCAGAGGTAACAAAATCGCCGGGGCTGACCTGGCGTAGCCCGAGTGTGCCGGAGAAAGGAGCGCGTACCGTCATTTTATCGAGCTGGGTCTGGGCCAGAGCGACCTCAGCCTGGTCGACACGCAGTTGCGCAAGGCGGGTGTCATGTTCGGTACGTGAGCCGACTCGCTTTTCCAACAGGCTTGAGGCGCGCTGGTACTCCAGCTCGCTCAGCCGCGCGCGTGCGCGTGCCTGTGCGAGGGCGGCGTCGTAAAGTGCGCTGTCAAGTTGGAACAGCGGTGTGCCGGCTTCAATTTTCTGCCCTTCTGAGAACAGAATGTCACTGACGCGGCCATTCTGCTCGGGGCTGACCATCACGGCTTCATTGGCCTGAAGCACACCAACAGCGTTGAGCTGTTCGGTCAATGAGGCGGAAGTGACGGTGATGACTTCGGCGGGCAAGCCGGCGGGTTGCGATGGCTCTGACGTCTCGGCCTGCACAGGCATGGCAGTCAGTGAGCAAAGCAGTAGAAGTACAAGGTTCCTTTTCATGCGTTTCTCTTAGGGAGTGGGGGAATCAGGTTGTGGTGGCAGTAGACGATGCCAGAGCATATCGACGGCTTGGTACAGCGGCTCACGGTTGTTCTCGGTTTTCATACGCAGCAGTGCGCCCTGCCAATAATCCCAGAGCAGCCAAGCCAACTGTTCGGGCTTGAGGTCAGTGCGTACGCTGCCTTCCTCCTGGCACAGGCGCATGTCCTCGGTAATGGCATGGATGACGCGCTGAATGGCATTGCGAATGGCATCACGAAAAGCCTGTGATGCCAGCGCCATCTCGCCGGACAGGTTGGCCAAGAGGCAGCCGATGCGTTCATGGCTCATGCTGAACTCTTCAATCAGCTTATGCATCATGCGTTCGAGCTTGGCGGCATGGCTCCCCTCCAGCTGAGCAAACTCACTGTTCCAGCGGTCAATTTCCAGCGGGTGATAGTGCTCGATAACCTCGATGGCGAAATGCTCTTTGCCGCCAAAGTAGTTGTAAAAAGACCCGCGTGAAACACCACAGGCATCCAGAATCATGCTAAGGCTGGTGCCGTGATAGCCGTGCAGCTGGAACAGGGTGTTACCAATTTCCAGCAGTTCTTCACGGCTGTGTGTGGGAGGCCTGCCTCTGCTCATGTAATTAAACCGTTCATTCCAGAAAGGGCGCATTGTGCCTTAGTGGAATGAACGGTTCAATATTAAGGCGACAACTTTCCGTTACCCGACTGCTTGGCCTGCTGCAGGCGGGAATTGGCAATCAGCAAAAGGTCATCACCGCTGCCGTTGGCCTCACTTAGCTTGGCTATGCCTGCGCTGGCATGAAATGCTGTACCCAATTGCTCAGCCATGCTGCGATTAAGCTGATCAAGACGTTTCAGCAGGGAGTTGGCCTGCTTGCCAACCGGCATTAACAGTACGAATTCGTCACCACCCAAACGGAAAAGTCGATCGTCCGGTCGGCACAGATGCTGCAGCTTGTCAGCAAATGTGCAGAGCACGCGGTCACCTGTCTGTTGCCCGCGCTCATTGTTGATACGCGAGAGGTTATCGATATCGATCAGTGCCAACAGTTGGTCACCGGTTGGATACTGGTGCTCTGATGCGGTCAAGGCATGGTCCAGTGCGTCCCGTTGTGGCAGGCGTGTCAGTGAGTCAGACTGAAAAATTGCTTGTTCGGGTTTGGTGGCTTCACTGGGCAGCCAGCTGCCCACTAGGTCAGCACACAGCTGCATCACGTGAATGCTATCGGCCAGATTGGCGGGGGGGGATTGATGCCACATGGCCAGGTGTCCCCTGGCAATGCCCTTTGCGTCATCGATGCGTTGAGCGAGCCATACGCCGCATCCGGGCAGGAGAGGGTCTTCAGTAGGGAGCTCCCAGGCAGCAATTTGGGTCGGGCTGGCATCAGCCACATATAGTGACTTGGCAAGGCTGACATCCTGCTCCAGGGTGCGTGGCGGCTGTTGTTGGCCGTTTTGCCAATGGCCCACGAGGCTGAATTGGCTGTCACTGAGGCGCGTACAGGCGGCGCAGGCGTCCCACTCCAGCACTTCACACAGAATTTGGGGCAGTACGAAAAACGGGTTGTTTCCCGTCTGAAGCAGGGGGATCAGGGCCTGCAGCAGGCGGCGCTGCTGGTGAGCCGCACGGTGGCCACTGGCAATCACCAGAGTGTGGTCGGCAGCGGTCAGGCGCTCAAACAGAGTGCCGTTGCACACCAGTAGATCATCATCAGTTGTGTTGCCCCAGGATTGAAGCTTGTCTTGCTCCTGCAAAGGCAATTGTTTAAAGGCATCATTGCTCCATCGAAAATCATTGTCTTTCAAAAGCAGGGCGGGAGCGGAGGTTGATGCCAGCAACTCGGTGAGGGCTCGGGTTTTCATGGCACAGGTATCGGATGGGGTAAAAGAAAACGCCCCGGGAGGACCGGGGCGTATGGGATCACTTTTCCAGGGCAGTCTTGATGCGGCTGATGGCCGACTCAAGTACATTCATGCTGGTGGCAAAGGAGAGGCGCATGTTGCCGGGAGCGCCAAACGCGGAGCCGGGTACCAGTGCCACACCGGCTTCCTGCAGCAGGAATTCGGCCAGTGCAATGTCATTCTCGAATTCGGGGCGCGAGTCGATCACGGCCTGGAAGCTCGGGAATGCATAAAAAGTACCGTCGGCCTCAATGCAGTCCACGCCTTCGATTTCATTCAGGGACGAAACCACGAAGTTGTGACGCTGCTTGAATGCGCTAACCATCATCTCAACGCAGTCCTGTGGGCCGTCAAGTGCGGCTTGTGCTGCAACCTGAGCAATGGAGTTCGGGTTGGAGGTACTCTGTGACTGGATCTTCTTCATCGCACCGATAAGCTTGGCAGGGCCTGCGGCATAGCCGATACGCCAGCCGGTCATGGAGTAGGCCTTGGAAACACCATTCAGCACGACAGTACGGTCATACAGTTCAGGGCAGGCGTTCAAAATGTTGCAGAACGGCTTGTCGGTGAACAATATGTGTTCATACATGTCATCGGTCGCGACCAGTATGTTCGGGTGCTGTTTCAGTACATCGCCCAGCGCCCGCAGCTCTTCCAGTGTATAGGCTACGCCGGACGGGTTGGAGGGGCTGTTCAGAACCACCATGCGGGTCTTGTCGGTGATCGCTTCTTCCAGCTGTGCCGGCGTTATCTTGAAGCGCTGCTCCTGAGTGGTGGTAATGATGACCGGCTTGCCTTCGGCAACCAGTACCATATCCGGGTAGGACACCCAGTACGGTGCCGGAATGACCACTTCGTCACCCGGGTTGAGCAGGGCCAGAGACATGTTGAAGAAGCTCTGCTTGCCGCCGCTGGAGACCAGAATCTGGTTGGCTTCGTACTTGAAACCGTTCTCGCGCTCGAACTTGTTGATGATCGCCTGTTTCAGCGCGGGCGTACCGTCAACGGCGGTGTATTTGGTGAAGCCATCCTGAATGGCCTTGGTGGCAGCGGCCTTGATGTGCTCCGGCGTATCGAAATCCGGTTCGCCGGCACCCAGGCCAATGATATCGTTGCCCGCGGCACGAAGTTCGGCGGCACGGTTAGTGACGGCCAGTGTCGGGGAAGGTTTGATGCTGTTCACGCGGTTGGAAAGTTGCACGTCCAAGCCTCGGTCCTCTCTATAATCGGTGCAAGGTATCCATCAATGCATATAGCCAAATGAGCATACAGCATAAATGGCCTGGTCTGAATGCCTGTATGGAAAAAACCCTTGTCGGCCCTGTATTTGTCGCCGTTGCGATGATGGCGGGGAAACATTTTTTGATGCTGCGCCGTCGCGTTATACTGCGCGGTCATCTGTGAAAACGGTAGAGTCATGAAGCAGAGATTCAATGTACAGTCAGCGTTTGCGCCAGCAGGCGACCAGCCGGCAGCGATCAGTGCACTGGTGGATGGCCTGGAATCGGGGCTGGCGGCGCAAACGCTGCTGGGGGTGACCGGGTCCGGCAAGACCTTCACCATAGCCAACGTTGTCGCGGCCGTGCAACGCCCCACCATTATCATGGCCCATAACAAGACGCTGGCAGCCCAGCTGTATGGCGAGTTTCGGGAGTTCTTTCCCGATAATGCCGTGGAGTACTTTGTTTCCTATTACGACTACTACCAGCCAGAAGCCTATGTACCGTCCTCTGATACATTTATCGAGAAGGACGCTTCCATCAATGATCATATCGAACAGATGCGGTTGTCGGCCACAAAGGCTTTGCTGGAGCGGGATGACGCCATCATCGTGGCGACGGTATCGGCCATTTATGGTCTGGGTGACCCCCAGTCTTACCTGTCCATGATGTTACATCTTGATCGCGGTGATCTGATTGACCAGCGCGACTTGCTGCGCCGCCTGGCCGAGCTGCAGTACACACGCAACGATATCGAATTCCATCGTGGCACCTACCGGGTGCGCGGCGACGTGATTGATGTTTTTCCGGCTGAATCTGAAAAGGAAGCCATACGCATCGAGCTTTTCGGTGACGAGGTTGATCAGATCGCCTGGTTCGATCCGCTTACCGGCGAGGTGCTGCGCAAGGTGCCGCGGGCGACCATTTATCCCAAGACTCATTACGTAACGCCGCGAGAGACACTGCTGGAAGCCACCGAGCATATCAAGGACGAGCTGCAGCAGCGTCTAAAGCAGCTCAAGGACAACAACAAGCTGGTGGAAGCCCAGCGCCTGGAGCAGCGGACGTTGTATGACATCGAGATGATCCTGGAGCTGGGGTACTGCTCGGGGATCGAGAACTACTCGCGGTATCTGTCCGGGCGTGAGCCCGGCGCAGCCCCTCCGACGCTGTTTGACTACCTGCCGGATAACGCCTTACTGGTGATTGATGAATCGCATGTGACGGTGCCCCAGATCGGTGCCATGTACAAAGGCGACCGATCGCGCAAGGAAACACTGGTTGAATACGGCTTCCGATTGCCCTCGGCGCTGGACAACCGGCCTATGAAGTTCGAGGAGTGGGAGCGCATTGCACCGCAGATGGTGTTTGTGTCGGCCACGCCCAGCAAATATGAAGCGGCGCATGCGCAGCAGATCGTCGAGCAGGTCGTGCGGCCCACCGGGCTAGTCGATCCGATCGTGGACGTGCGTCCCGCCAGTACGCAGGTGGATGATCTGCTGCAGGAGATCAATCAGGTGGTAGCGCGCAAGGAGCGGGTCGTCGTTACCGTGTTGACCAAGCGCATGGCTGAGGATTTGACTGAGTATCTGGCTGAGCATGATGTCCGTGTGCGTTACCTGCATTCCGACATTGATACAGTGGAGCGGGTCGAGATCATCCGAGATCTGCGGATCGGCGAGTTTGACGTGCTGGTCGGCATCAACCTGTTGCGTGAAGGCATCGATATGCCGGAAGTGGCGCTGGTAGCCATTCTGGATGCGGACAAGGAAGGGTTCCTGCGCTCCGAAACGTCGATGATTCAGACCATTGGACGTGCCGCGCGTAACGTGAACGGGCGTGCGATTCTGTATGCTGATCGCATGACCGGTTCCATGCAGCGCGCTCTGGATGAAACCGAACGCCGACGTGAAAAGCAGCTGGCTTTCAATGCCGAGCATGGTATTACCCCAAAGGGGATTCGCAAGTCGGTGGCGGATATCATGGAGGGGGCTCAGCAGATACCAGGCAAGCGTGGACGAACCGGCACGCGCAAGGTTGCAGAGTCCGAAACCGGTTATCATGTGGATGCTGCTGCACTGACGCCGGCCGAATTGGCCAAGGCGATCAGTCGTCTGGAAGATCAGATGTACGAGGCGGCCAAGAATCTGGAATTCGAAAAGGCGGCCGGCTATCGCGATGAGCTGGAACGCCTCAAGCACAGTGGATAGGGATCAGGGATGTTGGAGTGGACTGTACTCATCGTAGCCGGCTATCTGGCAGGTGTTCTGAACTCAATCGCCGGCGGGGGGTCCTTCCTGACGTTTCCGGCGCTAGTCTGGGCCGGTGTGCCGCCGATCACGGCCAATGCCACCAGCGCCGTGGCAGTACTCCCCGGTTATCTGGGTGGTGCTGCTGGCTTTCGGCAGGAATTGCGTCAGATGACGCGTCGCCAGCACATACAGATGTCACTGGTTGGGCTGGCTGGTGGTCTCCTGGGTGGCACACTGCTGCTGATGACACCGGCTGAACTTTTTTCGCAGGTTGTGCCGGCTCTGCTGTTGCTGGCCACTTTGATGTTCGCGTTCGGGCAGCCGGTATTGGCGCGGATACGCAAAAGTGAGCATCCACTTCCATTATTGCCAGGCCTGTTTGTGGTGGCGGTATATGGTGGCTATTTTAATGGTGGGTTGGGCATCATGCTGCTGGCCATGTTCGCGGCCGCCGGCATGAGTAATATGCTGCTGATGAACGGGCTCAAAAACTGGGTCTCGTTTGTGGTATCGCTGATTTCTGTTATGGCCTTTGCGCTGGCGGGCAAAGTGCTCTGGCTGGAAGCCATCGTCATGATGCTGGCGGCGACGCTGGGTGGCTATCAGGGGGCCGCGCTGTCACGTTTGCTGCCGACGCGGGCGGTCAAGATCTTCGTGGTATTGGTCGGGCTAGCCATGACCGCCATCTTTTTCGTTCGGGCCTGAGGGCCGACTGCTCAACGGGGAGCCGAGTACGGATGCTGACGTTCAAACAGGGAGGCGATGTGGGTCAAAACCAGCGGGTATGCCTGCTGGCGTTGATGTTACTGGCCATGATGGCGAGTGTTTCTCAGGCGGCAAGCCTGGATGATTACTGGCTGTACGAGCAGTATTATGAGGACCACCCCGAAGAGCTGCCCTGGCTTGAAGCGTTGACACGAGCGGTGCAATCACCACCGCGGTCGATACATTCGGGGGAGCAGCATCGGCCGGTTCGCATTGCCCAAGTATACCCTGGCCTGCAGGCTTCGAGTTACTGGTCGGACAGTGAAAATGCCTTGACCGGACGCCTGGATGACCTTGGTATTCGTTATTGGCTTGAAACGCGCTACACGGCGCCGAACATACACTTAGACGAGCAGATTCGCCAGATTCGCGAACTGCTTGAATGGCAACCGGACTTTCTGATCTACACTCTGGATTCGCCACGTCACCGTCATATCATTGAGCGCCTGATTCAGAATACTGATACGCGTCTGATTCTGCAGAATATAACCACACCTTTGAAAAGCTGGAAAAACCGTCAACCGTTCATGTATGTCGGCTTTGACCATATCGAGGGCGGGCGTATTCTGGCACGTCATTTTGCCGAGCGTTTTCCAGAGGGAGCACGCTACGGCGTGCTATTTCGCAGCAAGGGGCTGGTGAGTCAGATGCGTGGCAGCGGTTTCATCGAGGCGCTGCCGCCGGGGCACCGTATGTTGAGCAGCTACTATTCCGACTCAAGTCGCGATGGCGGCCGTGAGGCTGCCGGCCGAATGCTGTCGCAGCACCCTGAGCTGGATTATATTTATGCCTGTTCCACCGATGTGGCCCTGGGAACGCTTGATGCACTCGAGGCATCAGGCCAGTCGCTATCAGTGAATGGCTGGGGCGGCGGGCCGGAAGAAATTGAGCAGTTGCGTGAAGGACGTCTGGATACTGTACTTATGCGGTTGGGTGATGAGGCCGGTATTGCCATTGCCGAAGCCATCAGTCGTACGTTGCAAGGCAAGCCTGTGCCGACGGTGTTCTCGGGCCAGTTCGTGGTGCTGGATAGTCGCATGTCTGATGCCGAAATTCATCAACACGAGGCGTACGCCCGCCGTTATTCGGGAGCCGGTCGTGATTACTAAGCCACGCTTCAAAACGCTCTCGTTTCTGCTCACGCTGGTGTCATCACTGGTGTTTCTGGCGGTCTTTGTCAGTACCACGTTCTTCGAGTCCCAATCCGTGATTCGGGACCAGGCACAAAACTACAACCGTGCACTGGCATCACGATATGAAGAGCGCTTGAGCCGCTATCTGCACGAGGTTGAAGAGGAAGCGCTGGCCATCAGTGCCAACAACGAGCGTGTGACGGCACTGCATGCAGGGGACCAGGCAGGTTTCCTGCGCAGTCTGACACGCTGGGAAGACAGTTACGAAAACACGCACTATGACTTTATCGCAGTCTCGTTTTTCGGCCAGCGGCAGTGTGAGCTGTCACGCAGTTACGTGCCCGAGTTGAGTGCCTTGTCCTGCGCTGAGCTGAGCCGCGGACAGCCGGTGTTTGCAGCTCACGGCTGGCGCCTGGTGGAAGCGAAAGGTGAGCTGTTGGCGATCTACTCGGTACCGTTGGATTTGAGTGAAACCGGCGAGATCTTCGGGCAATTAATGGCGGGGGTGCGACTGAGCCACAATCGTTACCTGCTGAACCGACTGCTGATTGCCTCCGATAACCTTGAAGCGCTGGGGCTGTTCAGGGGGCAGAAGCTGCTGACAGGCATGGATATGGATCTGCCCGCATCAAATGCCGCCGCAGCTGCCAATATCACCTTTTCTCCGGGTTTGACGGCACTTGGCAAGGATGTGCGCATAGGTCTGGTGTCGAGCAATCACGCTCAGCAACAGTTGCGGGAAGCACTGATTGAAACCCTGATGTACGGCTGCCTGCTGGCGCTGGTTGTTTCTCTGGTGTTGTCGCTTCTGCTATCTGCGGCGGTTGATCGTCAGCTGCAACAGCTGATTGCCTTTACGCGCCTGGCCAATACGGACCGCAATACGCGCTGGCCACAAACGCTGATTCACGAGTTCAACCTGATCGGAGAGGAGATCGTGTCCATCGTCAACTGTCTGAAATCGCGAGAAGACGAACTCGAAGCCCTCAACACCCGTTTATCCAGCAATAATGAGGAAAAACGCCAGATACTGCAGCACCTGCTGCAAACTCAGGAGCGTGAACGCCTGCGGCTCTCCAACGAATTGCATGATGATATGGCGCAGCTGCTGGTGGCGGTGAAGATGAACTTGCAGTTGCATCGTGAAGAGCTTGAGCAGGGACAGCCTTCGGTGCATAACCTGGAGCAGGCCATCGCGCTCGTGAATACGATCTATGATACTGTTTACAAGCGTATTCGGATGCTGCGGCCGTTCGAGCTCAATGACTTCGGTCTCGGTGTCAGCCTGACCTCGCTGCCAGCTGTGCCGATTCTGGAGCAGATGGATTATGCGCTCGAATTTGACATTCACCAGCAGCGTCCGCTGCAACATGAATTGATGTCCAATCTGTACCGCATTGCTCAGGAGGCTCTGTCCAATGTCATCAAGCATGCTGAAGGCACTTATGTGTTGATTCGGCTGGTGGATGAGCAGGATGGTGTACGACTCGTGATAGAAGATGATGGTCGCGGGCTGGAGTCCGAGCGCAACACCCGTACGGGCGGATTCGGGCTGCTGGGGATTCGTGAGCGTGCCGAACACATGCACGCCAGTCTCGATATTACTTCGCTGCAGGCCGGTGGTGTGCGTATTGAAGTGTTTGTGCCGGCCGAGCATGCCTATGCTGGCGTTGGGTCGAGTCTGTCCATCTCCTGAAACTCAGTAGTTTTGCGTAGGCGGAGCTGCGGTGATTGCGCAGCGGACTGCGTAGTATCAGCGCCCGCTTGCGCGTTAATGCGAATGTTTTTATCCCCTCTGTCTGTCGATACTGCTTGATACCGGCAGCATGTCCGTCCTGTCGGTCAGAACGACAACAGAGGATAGATAAAAACAATGCTTAAACTGACCTTTGCCCGCAAAATCGTGGCCGCCGCAGTCTGTGCCGCCGCGATGATCAGTCCGGCCCAAGCCGCTGAAAAAGTCTACAAGCTGAAACTGGCCGAAACCTGGCCCACCAACTTTGGCGTGTTCAGTGAGCCGGCCCGCCGCATGGCCGACTTGGCTAACAAAATGTCCAATGGTCGTATCGAAATTCGCATTGATACCGCTAACAAGCACAAGTCCGCGTTTGGCGTATTTGATATGGTGCGTGCAGGCCAGTATGACATGGGGCATTCGGCATCCTATTATTGGAAGGGCAAGGTGCCTAATACGCTATATTTCACCACCATGCCTTTCGGCATGACCGCTACAGAGCAGTATGGCTGGTTCTATTATGGCGGTGGCATGGAGTTGATGCAGAAGGTCTACGAGCCGTTCAATCTGCTGTCATTCCCCGGCGGCAACACCGGCGTCCAGATGGGTGGCTGGTTCCAGAAAGAGATTAACTCCGTTGACGACCTCCAAGGGTTGAAAATGCGCATTCCGGGCTTTGCCGGTGAAGTGCTGGCCAAGCTGGGCGCCAACCCGACCAATATCCCGCCGGGAGAGCTCTATACCTCGCTGGAACGCAACACCATCGATGCGCTTGAGTGGGTTGGTCCGTCTATGGACCTGCGCATGGGCTTCCACAAGATTGCGCCTTACTACTATACCGGATGGCATGAGCCGGGTACGGAGCTCCAGTTCCTGGTCAACAAGCGCACCTTCGAGAAACTGCCGGGTGACCTGCAGGAGATCCTGAAGGCCGCGATGCGTGTTGCTGCCTATGACATGACCATCAAGTCGCACCATGAGTCCGGTGAGAACTGGGCAGCCATGAAGGCAGAATTCCCCAATGTGCAGGTCAAGTCTTTCCCGGATGAAGTGATTCGCGCACTGCGTCAGGCAAACGATGAGTTGTTGGCGGAGCACGCGGCTCAGGATGAACTGGCCAAGGAAATTTTGGATTCGCAAGACAGCTACCTGAAAACGGTGCGTCAGTGGACCGATATTGCTGACCGTGCCTACCTGAACAGCTTCGAGTAAACCTAACCAGTGGCAGGATCCCGACAAGCGGGTCCTGCCTGACCTGAATCGTCCCCGGTCTGTATATCCTTGTGCGAGGATTTCACATGTTTCTTTTACGTCTTGAGCAGACGATCAATGCTTTTTCGGACTGGTTGGGCAAGATCTCTGCCGTTCTTTTTGTGCTGATGCTGTTCAATGTCTTCTATGACGTGATCACCCGGTACCTGTTTAACAATGTTTCCATCGGCATGCAGGAGCTGGAGTGGCATCTGTTTGCCGCGATGTTCATGCTCGGGGTGCCCTTTACCCTGAAGGCCGGCGGTCACGTGCGCGTGGACCTGATCTACGAGGGCCTGAGTGTGAAGAAAAAAGCACTGATCGACCTGTTCGGCACCCTGACGCTGCTGTTTCCGTTCTGCCTGCTGGTGGCCTGGTACGGCGTTGATTTCGCCCGCGAATCCTTTGAGCTTGGTGAAAGCTCCGGTGATCCGGGCGGGTTGCCGTACCGTTGGATCATCAAGGCGGTGATCCCTTTTGCATTTTTCTGCACCTTTATCAGCGGCGTGGGGATGATGCTGAGATCCATCAATACGCTGAACGGTCATCACAGGAGTGATGATTACATTCCGACGCAGCACTGATAAGGGGTGACAGGATGATCGGTATTACAATGTTTTTTGTGGCCCTGGTGATGCTGTTGATCGGCTTCCCGGTGGCCTTCATATTCGGTGGCGTGGCGCTCTGGTTTGGGGTCTATGCCGAAGGGCCGGACATGTTTGCGTTCATGCCGTTCCGCATTCAGAGCATCATGGAAAATACGGTGCTGATGGCGGTGCCGCTGTTTGTGTTCATGGGTATCGTGCTACAGAAAACACGCCTGGCCGAACAACTGCTGGAATCGATGGGCAAGCTCTTCGGTGGGGTTAGGGGGGGGCTTGCGATCTCCACGGTACTGGTAGGGGCGCTGCTGGCGGCATCCACAGGGGTGGTGGGCGCATCCGTGGTGGCCATGGGCTTGATCTCGCTGCCGGTAATGCTCAAGTACAACTATGACAAGAAGCTGGCCTGCGGCACCATCTGTGCCTCCGGTACTCTTGGGCAGATTATTCCGCCGTCCATTATTCTGATCATACTCGGGGATGTGATGGGTATTCCGGTGGGGGACCTGTTCCAGGCAGCCATACTGCCGGGCGCCATCCTGATCGGTGCCTATGTGATCTATATATTGATCTACACCCTGGTCAAGCCCGAGGCAGCACCAGCGTTGCCAATGGATCCGAATGACGGTACGCGCAAGCAGCAGATTTTCAAGGCGCTAAAGGCCATTATTCCGCCGTTGGCGCTCATTCTGGTGGTGCTGGGCTCGATCTTTGCTGGTATCGCCACGCCGACCGAATCATCGGCCCTGGGCGGTGTCGGTGCGCTTTTTCTGGCGCTGATCTACGGCCAGTTCAGCTGGCGGATGGTGTTCGATTCTGCGGCCGAGACGGTCAAGGTTACGGCTATGGTGTTTGCCATCCTGTTGGGGGCGACGGCATTTTCAATGGCGTTCAGCTACACCGGTGGTGAAGAGGTGGTCGAGCATTACTTGTCTAACTTGCCGGGCGGTGCCATGGGGTTCCTGTTGCTGTCGATGCTGGCGATCCTGATCCTCGGCTTCTTTATCGACTTCGTGGAAATCAGCTTCATCATCGTGCCGATTTTGCTGCCAGCGGCCGAAATTCTGGGTATTGCACCGCTATGGTTTGCCATTCTCATCGCGATGAATCTGCAGACCAGCTTCCTGACGCCACCCTTTGGCTTCAGTTTGTTCTACCTGAAAGGCGTTGCGCCGCCACAAGTGAGGACACTGGATATTTACAAGGGGGTGGTGCCCTTCATTATCCTGCAGGTAATGATTGTGATCTCCATTCTGCTGTTCCCTGAGTTGTACGGTCTGGTCTAGACTGCGAAATCAGAGCCCCATGCTGAGCATGGGGCTTTTGTTTCCGTTTTTGGCAGGTATTCACAATGCCGCTCAAATTCAAGATTCTGCTGCTCTCTCTACTGCCTATGATGGTAGTGACCTCGACGGTCACCTGGATTGGTCTCAACCAGGCCAGGCAACTATCCGAAGAAGAGATCAAGCTATTCGAGGATAACCTGCTGGCATCCAAGCGCCGCGAGCTACAGAACTATGTAAGCTTGGCCATGACTTCCATTGGGCATATCGTTGACAGCGCCGGCGAAAATGATCGGAAGGCCCAGGCCGAGGTGCGCAAGATTCTGACCGACATGACGTTCGGCCAGGATAAGGATGGCTACTTCTTTGTTTATACGCTGGACGGCACCAATCTGGTCCACCCCACCGAGCCTGAACTGGTTGGCCTGAACCTGATGGACCTGCAGGACAGCCGTGGAGATTACGTTATCCGCAATCTACTTGCCAGAGTAGAAGAGGGAGGCGGTTTTCATCGCTATGTCTGGCGCAAGCCGTCACGACGCGAACAAATCGACAAGCTCAGCTATGTCGTGCTGCTGCCCAAGTGGGACTGGATGCTGGGCACCGGGCTATACTTGGATGATATCAGCCGCGAAGTTGCGAAAATTCGTGCTCAGGTCAATCGCAATATCCGCAATACTTTCTTTACCGTATTAGTGATCATGTCGGTCGCGGTGGTGTTGGTCGTGCTGGTAGGAATTGCAGTCAACTTGCATGAAAACCGTCTGGCGGACAGCCGCCTCAGGTTGCTGGCACATCGTTCGGTGCTGGCTAATGTGGCCGACCGACGGCGCTTTTCGCGTGAGCTGCATGACGGCATCAATCAGTTGATGGTGTCGGTGCTATACCGGATTGAGCTGGCCCAGCGCAAACTGAAGAGCAGTGACATGAGCGGATTGGATGATCTGAATCAGGGCTATGAGGTGCTCAATGAGGCCATTCAGGAAGTGAGGCGTATCTCGCATGACTTGAGGCCGACACTGCTGGATGACCTGGGGCTCAGGGCTGCTCTGGACGGACTGTTGGCACGTTTCAGTGAGCGCACGGGCATGCGACTCAAGCTTGACCTTCGCTTGCCCGATAGTCCCTTACCTGAAGATGTTGAAATCACGGTTTATCGGCTGGTACAGGAGGGGTTGACCAACGTTGAGCGGCATGCAGATGCAAGTCTGCTGCGGATCAGCCTGTGGTGCCAAGGGGGGATGCTGTGGCTGCGCCTGCAGGATAATGGGTGTGGCTTTGACACTGAAGTGCTCGAGCGCTTTGAGGGCATCGGGTTGCGCAATATGCGCGAACGTGTCGAGTTGCTGGGGGGCGAGTTCCGGCTGCTGTCGAAACCGGGGCAGGGTGCTACGCTGTTGGCAGGGCTGTCATTGCAACAGAAAGGCTTAAATGTATGACGCAAAAAATCAGGGTCGTGTTGGTGGATGACCATCCGCTGGTGATCGATGGCATTCAGGCGCGCCTGGAGGATGAAGGCGCCATCGAGGTGGTGGGGCGTGCCGGTAATGGACAGGAGGCGATCAGCCAATGTCAGGCCTTGATGCCGGACGTGGTACTGATGGATATCTCCATGCCGGTGATGAATGGCCTGGAAGCGACACGTGTGCTCGGACAGCAACTGCCAGAGGTACGTGTGCTGATACTCAGTATGCACGATAATCGTGAGTATATGGTTCAGCTGATTCAGGCGGGTGCAAAAGGCTACGTGCTCAAGGATGTAACGGCAGCGGAAATGGTCAAGGCGGTCGAGACGGTTTTCCATGGCGGAACTTACTTCAGTGCCAGTGCCTCGCAAACGATGTTTAGTCAGTTTGATACACCCGCTGAGAATACATGTACGGTTGAGGTGCAGCTTACCCATCGTGAGCAAACAGTGCTAAAGCTGCTGGCAGAAGGACATAACAACAAGGAGATCGCTCGTGTGTTGGGCATATCCGTACGAACTGTGGAGACGCATCGGCAAAACATCAAGTCCAAGCTGGGGGTACATACTGCGGCCGGGTTGACACGTTATGCCATAGAGCACAACTTGGTTCAGTTGGCATGAAGCCTAGTGCCAATAGGTTGGCTGTATTATGAACAGTTGTTGCATCCTTATGAAAAGATAGAAAAAAGTTTAAAAAGTACTTGCACCCGGAAAAGAGATCTTTATAATGCACAGCACATCGAAGGACTATAGCTCAGTTGGTTAGAGCACCACCTTGACATGGTGGGGGTCGCTGGTTCGAGTCCAGTTAGTCCTACCAGAATTACCAAGAAAATCAGCCACTTACGGGTCATGCCGAGTGGCTTTTTTTCTGTCCGGAATTCGGGAAAAATTCTCGGGAACGATTCGGGAACATTAACGACTGCGTTTGATCCCCAGCAACGATATCAACTGGTGGCTTCAAAAAAGATTTCATATTTCGCGGTCGTGTGAAAAAGACGGGGGCGGCGCTCAGGTAGCATGACCGGACCATAGATTTACTTTCCCCATCCACCTTAGTGTGGCCTCAGTGTCGCAGTCATTGGGGCAAGGTTGGGGTAATCCACGAGAGTTTCTTGGATGAGTAGCGACAAGCACGACAACGACCTTCAGTCGTTTCGCAAGGCGCTGGAGCAAGCCAGTACCGCACGCGAGATAACGCAGGCGGTGATGCTGCTACCGCCTGGCCTGGACGCGCATCAGCCAATCTCTATGGATGAGCTGATTGCAGAGCTGGAACGAGGCAAGCAGATGGATCAATCATCATCCGATTGACGGCTGTAGCGGATCTCGATCCTGTCCTTGATGGGATCGCTGTCCGGCTCGAATACAGGGCGGGTGATCGAGTCGTCAGCGCGGTAGATGGTGCCTTTTCGCCCTAGACGGCGATTCAGGAAGTGCAGTGCTAATGGCGATTAGCAGTACGGCAGCGGTAACGTATTCCATGTTCAGTTCCTTCTGAATTGGGTGGTGTACTCCATGTCCACCAGTATACCCGGTTGCCATGCCGGTTGCAGCGCTAGCCCACAACAGTGATCCGCCCCCCTCCCGCGTAGGGGTGTTGCGTTCTATTGCAACGACATTGCGTTACTACTGGTTTCCGTGGATACCAGTCTGGATGCCGATTCCGCGGAAACCTATTTGGAAACCTGCTGGTGACGTTCTGTCACTACCTGCTATTTACCAGTGAGTCGGAAAATATCCGAGCATGACAGCCTTCCGCCATGGAGCATGGATGGCAACTGTGTTTCCATGTGTGTGAGCCTGTTAACTCCAGTGTTAACCATCGCCTGTTAACGCTTTGGTGCGCACCTGAATGCGTACCAATTTTGTGCGCACTTCTCTGCGTACCTTGCCCGGTTGATTTGCACTCTACTGCGAACCAGAGGCCGCGAACTTCACTGCGAACTTTGCTCGCTGTGCCGGTCGGTACGAACTCCAATTCGTACGAAACTAGTTCGAACTTCTATTCGTACTTTGACACTTATTGCTTTCGTTGGGGCCATTGGGCGCACGCTTTCGATAGTGCTATTTGCGTTTTGGTGGAGGTGTTCCCGCACGGTCAGGATTCAATTAGGTAACTCAACGCCCAACAGAGCTAATTCACATCTCCAAACTGGCTTGTAAAGCTGATACTGACTCGAGCTTGTTGAGAAGGACGCTGATCAATGTGTACTTTGCGCATTTCTTCTGGGATTTCGTTATAGTTCAGTACCTTTTTGGGATACCGAAATAGGTTTAATGTCATGTCGCTACGGTCATCATCGATAAAGCAGCGTTGAATGTCCCTGTCGGAAATGTATACATGACCTAGATTCAGTTTGCCCCGGATATATAAAGTTGGGTCACTTAGGGTTCTGAGATTTACCAACAGTTGATTGAACCCTTCTGCAGGGATCCAAACTACAAATTCAGGGGAGTTTTCACCTATATAAAGTGTTGTGCGTGCTATAACACAAGCTGGATCGACCCAAAGAGTAACCGGTATCTGGTTATAAAGCGTTTCATCCTCCAGTATGCAGACTTTCATACCACCATTGATCATCCCAATTCCCTTGAGTTTGAATGCGGTAGTTTGTCTTGGTTCGGGGCCAGACTTGTACGGGAAAAGTTCCCAGCAGTAGGTTTCGGTGACCTCATACCTCAATAGTTTGACCTCAAGCTTTGGTTTAAAACCGAGCTTGCCATCTGAAATTGGTAAAAAGACACAATCAGGATTTTCATAGTTTTTGTTTTTAACTATTGAAAATGAGTTTACGTACTCATAACCTTCTGACTCTATATAGGTAAAATCCATATTGTCCTCCCTAGATTTCCGTTCATTTCTTGGCCTTACTGGTGTATCGAATTTCCGTGTAGCAGTTTGTTTCTTGGTTTTGGGTGTCGAATTCTGGCAGCTTTACAGATTCAGCCTTTATTGGCTTTCGATGTAACTTTAGCTTTGATTTTATCCGCTGATAAATGTCAATTTTAGATCGATCTATTGTTGAGATGTACTTTCGTATTTTTTATTGAGTGCACTGATAAGACTACCACTAATATTTAGAACTTTTGGGGTGCCTGGTTCATCGCTGCACTAACGGCCAGTACCACTATTTTTGAGTACTCGGGTGAACACTGCAACGGTTACACCCGTTGGTCATTCAATTTTATTCTAAAATTTCGTCTACTATTCCTCTTATTTCTTGGATGAAATGACTTCTGTCGTTAAACTCATACCTGTTTTTTTTGCCAGCTATCATAACCTGCTTTCCCTTTTCAACTACATCATAACCTACAGATGAAAGCTGTTTCGAAATAAATAAATACAAAATCGTTTGGTTGTTTTCATTAAGTATGCAGCTGTAGAAAGAATCGTTATACGCCATGATTCTCTTTATTGCATCGATTAAATCAGAAGGTTGAAAAAACTTATCTTCTATTTTTTCAATAATTTCTCTTGGCGAAACTTGATCGCCTACAATATCTATATGCTTTTTAAGGTAGTCAAGGGCGTCATGCCTTTCATCTCTGATAAGGTTAAGTGCAAAGTTTTGTATTTCCTCACTTTTGCCATAGTGCTTTTCCAGATAAAGACTGAGTATCCTTTTCATCAGTCTTCCGTCTTTATCAAGATAGTTTTTTTGGCAAGCTACTGCCATATACCTATCTGCAAGGCCTCTCGATAACTGATTTAGTCTTTGGTGATATTCACTCATCATTGGGCAGTACTCTGTAAGTACTTCCCACTTTTCTTGGCTTTCAAAATTGCTAGTTGTGATTGTTTTTGGAGGGGTTTCTTTTTTAGAGTGTTCAGTCTTTTCATTCTGATTCGTTGATATAGGGTTTTCACTATTAGATTGCTGTATTGATTCTTTTTTCTTATAAAAAATAAGGCCTAAAATAAAAGCAATAGGGCTAAAAATAACTAATCCACCAATGAATCTTAAAATGGCCATTGCAAACTCGCCTGAAAAATCAGGACCATTAATTGCGTAAAGTACTTTAAAAAAATTATAAGCAAAGTATAAAAAGTTTATTGTCCAAACATATCTAAATCCATTTTTAGTTCTTTCACTCATTTTAAGTCCCTCTTTATGAAATATAGTCCTATGCGAGTGTATTCTTTATAACTTCAGATATTAAAATCCTTCTCCACCAGCCTCCCAGTCGTATTATCCATCCGATACTGGATAATGCTGCCGTCAATAATGCGCTTCACGACTTCCCGTGCGGTATCCAGCTCTACATCGAACCACTCACGGGGGCGATAGGTGCCACCGTCACGGCTGTGCAGTGTCACGTTCACTCGCTGGTTATGTAGCATGGCATGGATCAGTCGTTCAAAGCGGTGCGGGTCCAGGTTGTAGCAGTCGAATGACGCCACCACCTTTACCGGTGCTTCAAGGTAGGTCTGCTGGCGCTCGGCACCGGCCAGACGCTTGTCCAAGTCCTTTTCGGTGTAGCCTATTTTGTGCAGGTGCCGCACCTGCTTCAATACCGGGTCATGGCTCAGCGAGCGCAGAATATAGATGATGCCGGTTTGCTGGTCTTTGTGGGTCAGTCCTGCAAGGCCATTCAGGGCTTTATCCTGCTCCAGGATGCGGCGGCCGGTTTCGTCCTTGTAGAGTGCCCGTGCCAGCGAGCGCAGCAGCAGGTTGGATTCAGTACCATTGTCGAATACGACACGCAGCCTGGGGTTAAACTTGGCACCGGCACCTACGCTTTCTTTGCCGACCTGATCAGCAATACAGATCATGCCGTTGAGGATGAACATATCGCCTTCGTCAATCTGCGACTCTTTTTTGAACGGTACGGTTTCGGCGTCTCCGTTGCGTATAGCATCACGCACTTCATCAAACAGGCGCTCGAAGCGGTAGAAGTCATCGCAGACTGTGCGCTTGGCAATCTCGTCCGGGCGCTGCTTTTCTTCTGGCTCGCTCACATGCGTCATTTCGAAGATAGACTCGGCTTCGGCATCCACTGACAACAGACCAAAGGGGTCGCTGTCGAGTATGTCATCCAGTGAGCTTACATTGTCCAATTCGGCTGCTTCAGTCACGCCGGCAGGCTGGGGTGTGCCAGTCTGTCCGTCAGTGTCTGTGCTGGCGCTCAGCAAGCCGAGGTCGTCATGTTGCGCCAGTGTGTCCCGATGTTCAGGATTGGCTCTGATGGCGGCCAGTCGCACGGCCATGGTGGCTTCCTGCAAGTCTTCAGCGTCTTGGTCAGGCTCCCGTCCGTTTTCACTCACAAATGCTTCAACAGCCTGAAAGCCGCTCAAAAGTCGCTCATCCGCCGTGGGTGCTGATGCCCGTGAAGCCGTTACATTGAGTAGGCCTAGGGGATCATCACCGGAAAAAATATCATCCAAGGTGCGCCTTGTCGGTGGCTCACGGCGGGTGCGAATCATGCGGTGGCTCCTTTCATCCGCTCACGTTTCTTCTGTTGAATATAGGCCAACGCTTCGGCATAGCGTACTTCCATTTGATCGTCGCTGGTCACGGAAGGTGGCCGGCCCTTCTGCTGGACAAAGGCATTGATGCGGGGCCAGAGAATCACCGCTTCCTCTTCGGTCATCTGTGTGCGCTTGCTGACAACGACATCCTGAATGGTCTTGAGTACAGGTGCGGTCAGCGCCTTGGACAGAATTTCGTAGGCGCCCTGGAAGGGGTTGATCTGATTGATCAGGTCGATGTTCAAGTGCTCAATGTTGACGAACTTATCCCCGATTTTGAGGAACTGACGGCCGCCGCCAGCACTGCCGGCATCGATGTTATCATCATCAGTCGCTTCACCCGGTCGCTGATCGGGATTGACGGCTTCACCGCCGGGTTGTGTATCGTAGCGACCGTCTGGTTCCAATATCTGTGCGCCGTCTGGCAAGTCCGCTTCGCTGAACAGGCCACCGGTGGCACGGGCTTGCATGGTGGTTAGTACGGTTTCACGCAGCAGCTCTCGTTCGCCTTCATCAAGATCAGGGTGCAGTCGCTCTATGACCTTGGGTATCTCGGTCTGGTTGATCACTTCAGGCTCGGTAGCCTCAGTGACGGCCGCTGCCACGACTTTTGGCTCCTGCAGCAGGGCGGCAATAATATCCTCCTGCCCGCCAGACTGCAGAATATCCATCACCTTTTGAGACACTGGCGCATCACGGTCTTCGATCACCACAGTGCCGGGCTCAACAGTTTCACCGGGCTTGATGCGAGAGCGGGGTTTGAAGTTGATGCTGGGCGCCAGCACCTGCTCCATCAGCAGGGAAACAGTAATTGCCTTGAGCAGGTTGTTGACGCTGTTCTGTACGTCTGCGTCTTCGGCGTCAGGCTGGGCGATCAGATTGGTGAACTGAGCGTGTGATTTGCCTTCGCTGTCACGGGTGGCACGGCCGATGATCTGGATAATCTCGGTCATCGAGTTGCGGTAGCCGATGGTCAGCACATGCTCACAGTAGGGCCAGTCAAAGCCCTCCTTGGCCATGCCCAGTGCGATGATCACATCGACATCATCCCGATGGTTTACCTGGCGCAGGTATTCCTGAACGTGGGTGCGGACAAGGGTATCCGTCACCAGATCGGCCACTTTCAGTAGACGGCCGGATGAGTGGCGCACGGTGATGATGCCTGTTTCAGCATGCTGATCTTCCACCTTGCCCAGCGCATCCAGAATGTAATCCACTTCACTGTACTTATCAGTGGTGCTTTCGCCGCTGTTGCGATGGGGAATGTGAACAATGGTTTTGCGTTCCGGGTCCAGCACTTCATGGATGGCATCCAGATAGCTGCCCTGATAGAAGTGATAGCCGATCCCCAATGACTTCAGGTAACGGTAGCCATTGAGCTGTTCATAGTAGGTATAGGTCACTTTATCGAACAGGGCTTCATCGTCCGGCAGCAGGATAGGGGCTGCATCGCCTCGGAAGTAGGAGCCGGTCATGGCAACAATATGGGCGCTGGATGATCGTATCAGGTCATCAATCAGAGCGCCCAGCCGGTTATTTTCGTCAGCGGACACGTGATGGAACTCATCAATCGCCACCAGACAGTCGTTGAAGTCGGCAGGGGTGAGTTTGTCGAAGGCAAAGCGCAGGGTGGCGTGAGTACAGACCAGTGTCTTGGCGGCGGGGTCATTCATAAAGGCACGGAAGGCGTCTACCTTGCCGCTGTCATTACCGGCACGGCAAAGGTCGTGCCGGCTTTCAACCTGCCAATCCCATTCAAAGCCATGAGTGGTAAGGTCTGTGTCCTTGAAGCTGGCGCCGATGGATTTTTCCGGCACGGCGACAATGACCTTGCGTAGCTCCTGGCGATTTAGTTTGTCCAGCGCCAGGAACATCAGTGCCCGTGATTTACCTGATGCCGGTGGTGCCTTGATCAGCAGGTATTGGCTGTCTCGCTTGGCATAGGCACGGGCCTGCATCTCCCGCATCCCCTGTGCGTTACTACTGGCGCTTTTACCATTGCGTGCATATTCGACCTTGATCAACTCGGCCATTGTGAAGCCCTCCCTGGTTCATTGTTTGGTTAGTGTGGTGCCGCCTGTGTCAGGTCGTGGAAGTGGATGCCGGTCGCTCGCATCACGGCGGTCATGGTACGCAGAGTGGGGTTACCCTTGGGTGACAGGGCACGGTACAGGCTTTCTCGAGACACTTTGGCCCGTTCAGCAATTACCGTCATGCCGCCTTGTGCTTCAACTACATGGCGTAGTGCGATCAAAAAGGCAGATTCGCCGCCTTCTTCGTCCAGTTCGTCAAACGCTGCACGCAGGTACTCAACCGCCATGTTGGGGTCGGAACGCAGCATCTCGATTACAGCATCGTCATGGTTTTTCATGATTCTATTCTCTCTCGATAATCCGCCAGAAACGCTTTGGCCTGAGTGATATCCTGCTGTTGGCGTTTTTTGCTGCCACCAATCAGCAGCAACACCCGGCGCCCGCCAATATCGGCGTAATACACTCGATAGCCGGGGCCATAGGTAATACGCAGCTCCATCACGCCTTCACCAACGGCTTTGGTATCGCCGGCATTGCCCAGCGCCAGTCGGTTGAGGCGGGTCAACACGCGCATCGCCGCCTGAATGTCCTTTTTCTTGGTGGCATCGAGCCACGCCTGAAAAGGGTCATGGCCATCGCTGGTCAGGTAGTGCTTTAGCTCAATCATATCAACCATTGTAGCTTGAAAGCTACGTCAGTGTCTGTGCAGGTGAGGCTATTCAGTCGCTTGATGTACGCCGTCTTGCGCCGGTCTTGGTGTTACGCTGTTCTGCTTCGATCAATGCTTCATAGCGAGCCAACAAAAACTCCTGCCGCTCGGCCGTATCACGGAAGGGGCGCTCTCGGTACAGGCGCTCTACGGCAAGGTCGAGTGCCTGGTGTGCCTGCAGCAGATCGTCCGGCATTTTGTCGGGATCGTACATTTGCGCCAGCGTTTTGTCCGGGTGCGCACCTCGGGTCAAGATGATCTGCCTGCCCAGCTTCTCAATCATACTGCGCTGATTGTCACTGGCATTCGGCCAAGGGAAGGTGTTGTAAACCAGTGTTGCTGAATAGCGGTAGTCACTTTTCAGCCGTCCACCGACCAGGCGCAGCCAGTCCATGTGCATTTGGGTAGACAGGATAGCGAACTCATAGAGGGTGCCGTTGGGGATGATCATGGCAAGATTGGTTGCAATAACGCTGCTATCAAATATTCCAATGGGTGCGTAAGTACGGCGCTCAGAGGTGACGCTTGGTACAAGGATGAATGAGTCTGGATTGTTCAGGTCACGAAATTGATGCGGACGCTCGGCAAGTTTTCTTGTCCCTGCGTCACTACTAGCAAGCCGCGTAGACTCAACCAACTTTATCCGTCGATCTATCTCGGGTAGCTGCTGTAACTTTTTGGCATGTTCATCCGTTAACCAGAGGCACCAACGTTCTTTGTCCTGCAAAAACTCTTGGGCACCCAGTAAACGCTTAATGCATCCACTTACTTCCGGTGTCTGTGCTACAAGAGCATTTTTCTCTTCAGTGCTCAGTAACAGGTGGCCGCCGTCATTTGGCATATTGCCGAAAATCATGTTGGGTATATCAGCAACAAGCGCTTTCCTGCGCTCACTGACTACAGTGTTACCGCCTTCGAGTAGATACGGGCTTATGTTATCAGGCTTGTGTAGATGCCACTCACCTTGGATGCGAGTAAACAGTCGCCGCTGACGCTCTTGTCTGCTCAACCCGATGATCACGACATGTACGCCTGCATTACCCTGTGCGCTGTTTTTCCATGAGAATGTCTGATAGGCAAAGTCTATCTTTACTCCTTGCCCAAGAATAACTGGCCAAAGAAGCCCGGTCTGCTTGCCCTGACAGATAGAGTTAGTTGATACAAAGGCGGCGTTTGCATTGCCCGAACTGCAGTAAACGGCTGCAAGATAGAACCAGCAAGCAACGTAATCGAGCGATTTATACGTGCGGACGGCTTTGCCGATCGTAAGTTTCATATCGTCAAGTTGTTCATCCCCTCTGTTGCCATGCCCGACAAATGGAGGGTTGCCGCATACAAACACCTCGGCCTCGCCATCATTCGGGCATACCGCATTCCAGTCCATACGCAGGCTGTTACCCAGTACCAGATGGCCATAATCCTTCAATGGCAGCAGAGGTTCAGCATGGCCGAACTCCTTGGCAAACAGAGTGTTCATCTGGTGCTCAGCCAGCCATAACGAAAGCTGTGCGATCTCGTGGGCTGCGTCATCAATTTCGATGCCGTAGAACTGGCTCAGACGGATACCGCTCATGAAGAACTCATTTTGCTGCATCTGCATTGCGTTCTTCAGATTGACGGCCTGCAACTCACGCAAAACCGCCATCTCCAGTCGGCGCAGCTCCTTGTAGGCGATGATCAGAAAGTTGCCTGATCCCATTGCCGGGTCGAATATCCGAACTCGGGTCAGACGCTCCAGCAGGGATTCCAGTTTCTTGCGCTGGCCTTTGGCGCTATCCAAGCTGGCATAGAGGTCATCCAGAAACAGTGGTCGGATCACCTTCATGATGTTGGGCACAGAAGTGTAGTGCTGGCCCAGGCTGTCACGACTTTCCTCATCCACAACCGCTTGGAACATCGAGCCGAAGATATCCGGGTTTACTGCTTCCCAGTTGAGCTGGCCGCACTCGATCATCATGCGCCGTGCTCTGGCGCCAATGATGGGCATTTGCAGGTCATCGCTGAATAGGCCGCCGTTGACGTAAGGGAACTGGCTGATGTGCGCCGGCAGATCAGCAGGGCGGTCCGATTCGGGTTGATTCATCACCGTGAATAGCTGCGCCAGCAAGATCGGCAAGTCTTCGCCGCTGTCGCTGCTGGCCTCAGTTATTACTCGGGTGAAGGCGCCTGATTTGAAAATGCCGGTGTCTTCGGCGAAGTAGCAGAACAGCAGGCGGGTCAGGAATACATTGAGAGCATGGCGCTGGTCAGTGGTTTCAAAGGCATTGTGTTCCTTGAGGCGATCAAACAACCGGCCCATCTTGGCGGCTGCCTTGAGATCTGCTGATGCCTCCTCAAAGTGCTTGGTGCGCTCCAGCCCCGCCATTGGTGCAAAGAACAGATACTGAGTGGCCAGCTTGTCGAAGTCCACCTCGAGCCGTTCATCTGTGCGGGTATCCAGCGCTGTGATTTCACGGTAGTCAGTCACTACCAGAAAGCGACTTTTGTGCCGGCGTGGTTCGTCATCGTCAGCAAGTGCCTGCAGGGCTTCATGGACGCTTTCGCCTTCACGCACCGGCATGAAGTACAGCCAGTTCTTCAGCGCCACATGGCCGTCTTCCTTACGAGATGCCACATTGCGCTGCCCGTTGTTGCGCACCTGGGTGATCGTCGCTCTGGGGAAGCCGTAGGCGTCAAGAAAGGCATAAATGAATTCACCGGGATCAGCACCTGCAGCGGTGGCGGCCTGAAGGGTGTTCATGCAGTAGGTCTGGTCGAAGGCCATGAAGCGTGCGTCCTGCGTGTAGCGTATATATGACAGGCAACTATAGCCGCTTGGGCAGAGAGGGGGTAGGGGGTGGCACCATCCTTGGCACCGTAATCAGTGCAGTCTTGCCCTCAGCCAGGTGTTGGCAGCAAACCGACCTGCATTGTCACGCTGGCGCTTTGTGCCGGTGGTGAATGTCATAAGCGGCCACCAATGCTTATGCCCGTCCTGTGACACCAGTCAGTCAGATATTAACCAGCCTGGTGTATTTAAGCGGTTGCACCTGTAGTTGCATCAGTCTGGCTGTCTCCCGCGTGGCCCTGTTGCGTTTGAGTGCAACGGTGTTGCGTCATGCCTTTGTTTCCATGGATACCGGCCTGGATACCAGATTAGTGGATACCGGGTTTGTCGTGCGCCTGAGGGTGTTTCCATCCGTGCGCATGGAGGTGTTAGCTCCGGTGTTAACTTCGACTGTTAACCATGCCGGTGCGCACCTGAATACATACCGATTTGCTGCGTACTTCACTGCGTACCTTGCCCGGTTGGTTCGAACTCTAATTCGTACCAAACTTGTTCGAACTCCTGTTCGTACTTTACCCATTACTGTAATGCCACTGGCCAACAGGGTGCCTAATTCGTTCACCCCTCGATTATGGCTGGAGCTGGTCAAGCTACTGCCGGTGGGGGGCTCCGTTTCAGAGATCCCTTTGCGATCTGGTGTCGTGCTTTGCGACTCCGGCCTGAATCTACCCAATATCGGAATCGTTCGATGGGGTGTCACGTTTCGTTCCCTCCTTGCTGGTATCCAGCGCCAGCACTGGCCTATTTCGCCCTGTGCGCTCCTCTCGTTGTTGATCCATGTGCCAGCATACCCGCAACAGATCGGCGCTCTGGTGGCGTTCTGGTAACTTCCTGCAATGAAGGAAGTTGGTCGGCTTCTTAACTTCCCCCATTGGGGGGAGTTGATCGTTGACTGAGTGATAGCCTGATTAACTTCCACCATTGGTGGATGTTGCCTGTGCTCTGATTAACTTCCGCCATCGGCGGGAGTTGGCATGTTGGATATGTGCCAGCAGTTACGCTCCCGGAATATCGGGAACTTCCTCAATCTGAGGAAGCTGGTTCCGGGCTTTTACTCAGGTTGAGGGAAAGGGCACTGCTGGATAATCAGCAGCAGTGGCCGGGCAGCATGTGTGCCGTTGGTGTGTCGATAGGTGTGTCGGCTGGAGTGATTCCGGTATCGGGTATTTCTCTACCCGGAATCGGGTAACTCCGGAAGCTGGCGCAAAATCTGCGCTCGTTTCAGAACGGGGGTATCTGCTGTGCTACATTTGCATTGCTTTGGCCCGATGGGTTCGTGGCCTGATCTCTGGCTTCATGATTAGGTTCAGCAAATGGGAGGTGATTGCCAGGATCGCCTGAAGTCTTGGCCCGGACTTCCCAAAGTATCTGTAATGGCCTTGGGTGTCCTCAATTCTGAGGAGGCCCATCCGGATTTCAAATCTGTGTGGGTCGCTCACCCGATATTTCGGGCCAGTCACTCAGCCGAAAACCCGGCTTAGTCATTCACCTGAAAAATCAGGTCAATGGGTCACTGCCATTTTCCTGTAGTGGACTGCTGCTCAAAAGTACCGATTCGGTAGTTTTGCCGTTGCGTACTGGTGGCGGTATTGCTTGATCCGTTGGTTGATCGTTGGTTGGTAGCGGTGCTGTCGATCTGTCCTGTTGCCTGCTACTGCTGGGATTCGGCTTGGTTGATCGTTGGTTGATTGGCAGGCGAAAGTTCCAGGTTCACGGAACAATAGTTCCGGTTTTGCGGAACCTTTGCGGTGCTGATCGGCAGTAATGCCCGGCTGAATAGTCCCGCTTTGGGGACTCATGCGTCCCCGGTTGGGGACTTTCTATCTGGAGTGATCCCGTTTGCCATGTCAGGTTTTTTCAGGTTATGGGCTTGGCCCTCACCGGTTCTGGACTGGAGTTTTCTGAAGTAGCTCAACAGGCTTCAGGACTGAAGTTTTTTGAAGTAGCCCAGCGCCAGCCATGTCAGGTTTTGTAAGGTAGCAGAGCGCCAGCGGGTGAGGTTTGTGGCAGGATGAGCAATAGCAGGTCAGGCTTTGGCCGGGGGCCGGGTGTGTCGGCTTTGCTGCTGTTCAGGTGTCGGCTTCTGTGTCGGCTTTCGTCCTCCAGTGGAGGATGAAGCCTGAAAGGATACGGTATTCCAGCGCCAGCAGTGTGCCGGGGCAGGGTGTCGGCTTACGCGCAATCAGATTTGAAATCCAGAAGGGGTAACAGGATGAGCAATCCGACAGACAAGCCGGAAGGCAAGCAGCAGGAACGGCAGGGCGGTGTGCGGTGCTTAACGCTCATGCTTCAGGATGAGGACCGGCAACCGGCAGGGAAGGAGGCCCCGGAACAGGGCACCCCAGATCAGCGGCCAGAATCTGAAGCGCCAGCCCGGTAAGCAATGGTCAGATTTGAAAACCAGCCATTACCGGCTTGGTCGCATTTGAAGTGTGAGCAAGATCAGCAGGCCACTCTAAGCCCTGTGGCGGGCTTTGGTGTATGCGGAAGGGCCAACGGTGGAGCCAACGGAAAGCGGCGTTCCTGCTGGCGCTGTGGCTGATTCAGGGCCAAGTAAAAGGGCCACCAGATCAGCAGCCCTGGTTGGGTTAGTGCAGCCGCGTCCGCAGCCAGGTGTTAGCAGCAAACCGGCCTGCATTGTCGCGCTGGTGCTCTAACAGCTCAGGTGATCCAGCAGCGGTTAGCCACTTTGCCCGGTACTCAGTCAGCAGCTGGTGCCGCCATTCAGACGAACAGTGCTCTAAAGCCTTGTTGATGAACTCAGCATCTCCGGGGTTGCCGGGCAACATCGGCAGATCAAGATCAGCGGCGCAGTACAGCATCACGCCTGAGTCGTTGGCAGCAGGGTTGCCGCGCAGCTCATCGAGTAGTTGTTGCTTATGGGCACGAACAAAGGCGCGTAGCTCATCCGTCAATGGAGTGGGTGACTCCACTATCAGTTGATCGCCTTCAATCAACAGATCAATACCGCGTTCAGTCAGTACGGTGGCCAGTCCCATCAGAAACCCTCCCGATATTTTATTGGCTGATCGTTTTCAGGCGGTAGCGGCAGTAGCGGCGGTAGCACCCCAGTAACGGCGGGGCTTTCAGGTGCTACTGCTTGGGTATGCACACCAGTAGCAGCGGTAGCAGGGGTGTCCTGATTCACCGTTTGCGCTACTGGTGCTACTGCTTGCCCTTGTGGGGCGGTAGCGGCTACATCCCGCGTGGTTGCTGGTGTGCTACTGGCGCTACTGGTGCTACTGGTGGAATCTGCCCCCCAAGACAGAATCTCAGCCTTAACGGCGACTACGTTAGTGGTTTGGCCGTTCACTCGAATACGGGCTGTCAGGTTCGCGGTACGGTGCAGCAGGTTAGCATCATTCAATGCCTGCTTGGTTTGGCCTTCATTCACGCCCGCGCAGGCTTCTTTGAACCCGGCCAGACTAAAGCAATATCGTCCGTCTCTGATCCAGCCGACACGATCACGGACGGGGTGTTGCTCGTTGCCTGTTTCAAACCGGCTTTCATTGGCAAGGATGAAATTCATCACGTTCACGATGCCTCTATGCTCATCCGACACGGTGCTGATCTGCTCAAGCCAAATGCCATAGGCTATCCGTACCGCATCCAGAATGTCGGCTTCCTGCCAAGGCAGTACACCTGCTTTTATGGCGATCAACCCGGTATGCCATACCAGTGCAAAGCGTTGCCGTGCCCGGTGCGCCAGCGGGGTATCAGCAGGGCCAAGCAGCAAATAATCCAGCTCTTTCCAGCCTTCAGTCAGATCAGAGACACGTTCCAGCAACTCAGGGCCAGCCATGCCGTAGTGATCGGCGCAGTGCTGTTTGAGTGTATTGGATTCTTCGGCATCCCGCGTAATAGGTGGAGCCTTAGCCACGTCAATATCGATCAGGCGCACCAGTTGCCCGCCTTTCACCTTGCCGCCACCTTGCTGAATGAAGTCGGCAACCGCGATTTCACCGGCACTCAGTACAGACACACGCCAGCTTTTCGAGTCGCGCAGCCCGCCACAGACTTGACTGCGATCTCTGCCAGTGCCTGAGAATATCTTGTAGATAGTGCTGCCAAAGGCTTTGGAATCGTTCTCCCCGATTTCGTCCACGATCATAGGCAAGTCGTTGTGCATCTCGCATTTGGCTTCTAGTGCATTATCTGTGGCGTTCCAACGGTTGATATAGCACTCACCCCCGCCAAACTTTTGTGGATCAGCACCATTGCCCCAGCAGCTTGCCGCCACCTGCAAGGCGGTGGATTTGCCATGCGATGTTTCGCCCCATATATGAAAGCCACCAGACTCAACATCACATAAGTATCGGACGGGGGCACTCAAGCTGGCGCACACCAGAAACTGAATCAGCGGTGACACGTCCTTGATGCCGTCCTGCCACTGCTCAAGCGAACCCTTCCGGCGCATAACGCGGGTATGGTTGGATAGTTGCGCAGGCTGGTACACAATCCGTTCACCTTCAGGTTCGCGCAGTGTTTCCAGGGGCATGACAAAGGCACCATTCAGCCAGCCGGTACGGTCGGCAGCGATCAGCCACTGCTTTGCATTAAACAAGTTGAGATACACCAGCAACTTACGCTCAGCACCGGGCGCAATCGGCAGTCCTTCATCGGCCAGGACTTGCGCCAGCTCTGCCGGTGCCGCATGAAATAGACGCTTCGGAATGATGCGCTCATGTTCGCGGCCTTTCTTATCGAGCCACCAAAGCTGAACACCCCAGTTCCGACTATCGTTGTCGTGGCTTTCAGCCCTTACCACGATTGGCCGGGTGGTGATCGTTGTGTGCTTGTCATCATCCCCTAACTGAACAACGCCTTTGCTGGTGCAGGTGTAGCCTTTGGGGACACCTTCGAACCGCTCTCTTGGCTTCAGGTCGATAGCTGTATTCATGCTGCCACCCCCTGAGCCTTCGCGCAGTGCGCCACGTCGTTGAAGTCGGTGCAGGTGCAGCCCAGCCCGCATGGATCAGGCCAGGTTAAACCCGCTCCAACAGCAGCGGCAGCTTCACGGCCCTTGGTGATACCGGGGTTGCCTTGGGTGCGGTGATCGTTATCCGCGCAGACGGTAAGCTGGCGCTCGGGATCGGCCAGGGCGGTACAGACAGGCAGCAGGTTGCCCGCATTCATGGCGCAGACGGTCGGCAGCCCGCTTTGCTCATGGATGGTTGCGCCCGTTGCAACGCCTTCCGCGACATATACCGGCCCGGCGCTCAGGTCGCCAAACAGTGTAAAACAGCCCGATACCCGGCCACCGGCCATGAATCGCTTGGTGCCGTCCGGGCAGATGCGTTGCAGGTTCCAGAGTGCGCCTGTTGCATCGATCATCGGCACTAGCAGCAGTTCGCCATGCTGGCGCAGATGGTGCGGCTGGATTCCCTTGCGGCTCAGGTAGGGGTGCGCTGGATCGGCGCTTGTGGCGTCACTCCAGAGCCTTGCAGCCTGGTCGGCAGTTTGTTGCTGGCGTTGTTGGCGTTCAGTATCGCGTTGCAGGCGCATCTGCTTCAGCCGGTCGCGGTGTTTCTTGCGTTCCTGGTGTGTCATCTCACCATCGGGCTTGGCGCTCCAGGTTGCTTGGATGCCCGTGCGCCAGCTTCCAAACTCACCAGCCGGGATGCCATCGCCATGCAGAACGTACCAGCCATTCAGAGTGCCCGGCTTGTCGCCGTCAACGTGGATGCGGTGAAGCACGCCATCATCGGTGATAGCCGCGCGGGTTTGGATGCCATGGTCGGCCATGAACTGCGTGAAGTCGTGGATATGGTTACTCATCGAATCAACCCCCAGTGAATAGCAGTCACGAAAAGGACGGTCGCGGTTTCGATAGGCCAGCCGGTCAATGCTATAATGAGCATCTGCTTGACGGCGGCGGCCTGTGTGGTGTGGGTCGCTGCTTCCTTTCTCATGCTGCTCCCTCCTTGCTAGCCATCCATGCGTCAAGCGAGGATTTGCGCCAGCCAACACAACGACTGCTCAGAACGATTTTTCGCGGGAATGTAGGGTCTGTTTGCTCAAGACGCCATAAGCCAGTGCGGCTAACACCGATATAGGCGGCTGCCTGCTTGGTACGCAGTAATTCGATTTGGGGTGTGCTATTCATGCCAACACCTCCTTGAAAGCATCAAGGCGGGAGGCCAGTAGGCGGGGGATTAAGCGCGGTCGTGCGGGTTCTGGGTCAGGGTCTCCACTGCTTGAGCCTGCGCCGCTGGAGCTTGCAAATCGGCTTGTATGGCTGCTGCGTTTTGAGCGTGATGAGTTGCCCACGATACAGATAGCGCGTGTCACCCCTTCGCACGCAGAATTCAGTGTTCGATCAAGCAATGATTGTCGCTGGCGCGTACGCTTGATAAACATTTCGCGAAAACGTCTGCTACACAATCTTGCGGCCTTTGCTGCCTTTGCTGCCTTTGCTGCCTTTGCTGCCTTATCAGTAACGCTCTTCATGTTTGATTTATGTGTAGTCGAAACGATCTTTCGTTTCACAGCGATTTTGGTTGAGTGGGAAGAATTGTCGCAGGGTCCAAGTAGTATGGTCTTTGTTGTCATATTACTTTCCTGTGTTGAGTTGGTTATAAATCAGCCAATTTTATTGGCAGTGTGATTTTATACAGTGTTGTTCCATGAGATCAAACTTTATTTTGCAACGTTTCTATATGCTCAGTGATTGATGGGCATAGGACTTGTAGGACCTCAAGCCGCAAACTTTACCCTGTGTCCTTGCTGGCGCTGTCTGCCGGGGTGCCGCTCAGGGATTCGCTCAACATGGCCAAGGCATTGGCTGCCTGATCCGGCGCTAGGTGGCCATAGTGCCTTTCGATCATCGCTGTGGACTTGTGTCCGGCCAGGTGCGCGACGGTTAGCAACGGGATACCAGCCGACACCAGCTTGCTTATGAAATGATGCCTCAGGCAGTAGAAGTCTAACTTCTCCGTGACTTCGCCTAACTCAATGATGTGATCCCAGTGCGTGTTATGCGCTTTTTTGCTCATTACCCCGCCTGTCCGTTCAGATGGGAATACCAATCCGGTTGCAGATGATCCCTGCTGCTGGTGCCACAATGTCATCTGGTTACTGAAAGCATCGCTCAGGGTATGGCGTATCTGCATAGGATCGGGATGGTGGCGGGTCTTGCGGGGTGTTTTGGTAAGTCGCTTGAAGGGTAGGTTCAGCTCTTGCCATGTCAGCGTCCTAATATCGCCAGGTCGCAAGCCGGTGTGCATTGCCACCAATGTAAATGGGATGCTCCAGTGGGGGTAGGGCACGGCGTCCAAGTCGGGTAGATGGGGCTTGCCGTGGGCGCGGCTATTACGGCGCTCTTGTCGTAGCTGTTCGCTATACCGCTCTATGCCGGTATGGATCTGCGCCAGCTCATCCGGGGTTAACATGCGGCGTCGTTCGACAACCTCACCACTGGTAATTCGTTCCTGCTCCTTATCGGGCGGTGGAGCCAGCCTTACCCGATCCAGCGGGTTGCGCTCCAGGTATTCATGTTCGACTGCGTGGTTGAGCATAGTCTTGAGTGCGCCATACGCTCGCTTCACGGTGTCATGTGCATAGCCGTCCTCGTATTGGATTCGCTGCCAATGGATGATGTCGGCCTTGCTCAGGCTGTCCATATCGCGATCAAGCAACCCTTCGTACTTCTTGCGCCCCCGCTTAGGCCTCGCTGCCTTGAATCCACTTCGGATAATGCTCAAGGTGTGTTTTCCCTGGTCGATCTTGTGTGACTGGTGGTCAGTGTACGGCCCGTCGAGATATTGCTGGACGGTGCGGAATTTGCGGGATGCCTCCTGTTGCTCCTTGCGGCGCTGTTCTGCCTTGCGGTCATCAATCACCTGCTTGGGGTCAATACCGTTCAGAATGTCGGCACGAAACATCGCGGCCTGTTCAGCCGCAGCGGCTGGGGCGATATTGGGGAACTTGCCAAGCGGCATCTTCAGGGATTTGCCGGATGCACTGCGATAACGAAACCGCCAGTTGCCGGTCACGCCCTTTGCGCCGATTCGCTTACATAAGTGGAAGCCGGGGATCATCTCGCACTGCAACTCTTTGCTGTCACCAATGCTTGCGTCATTCAGAAACTTCCGGGCCTTGGCATCTGTGATTGACGTTAACCTGGTCGTGCTGGTTCTTCTCATGATTAAGCCTGTAAATGGACTCGGGAAAACTCGGGAACGTTTCGGGAACATGATAGCGCAATTTATAGAAACTAACAGATACAACGCGAAACAACGCATATTGATCCTAAGGTACTGAATCTAAAAGAGTAATTCGCTGAAACGCAGTGCTGGCGCGGGGTGTAGTGAAATGGTGAAAAGTGGCTTTTCTCACCTTGACATGGTGGGGGTCGCTGGTTCGAATCCAGTTAGTCCTACCAAATTTTGAGAAAGCCGCTAACGGGTCATGCCGAGCGGCTTTTTTGTTGTTGTGGCGGGCCGCAGAGTGGATTGCGCGTGGTGTGCAGGAGGGTCGCCTGGTTGTGCGCAGTTTTTCAGGGAAGAGGGAGCGATTGGTGTATCCGGGTTTGCAGAAAATTATCAGTGGTGGTCAGACGGGAGCGGATCGGGCGGGGCTTGATGCGGCGATGGTCGCTGGCATGGCGGTGGGCGGTCACTGTCCGGCAGGGCGGGCGGCGGAGGATGGTGTGATTCCTGGTCGTTATCCTTTAACCGAAATCGAGGCGGGCTATCGACAGCGGACGCGCTTGAATGTTGAGGCAGCCGATGCTAACTGCATTATCTATCATGGTATGCCGCAGGGTGGTACGGCGCTTGCCTTGTCCTCCTGTTTGAAGAAGGGTAAGCCGTTCAAGCTGATTGATATGTCGATGATTACTCATGAGAGTGCCGCTGTATCATTGCTCGAGTTTGTATGTGACAACCGGGTAGGTTGTTTGAATGTTGCAGGCCCGCGAGAAGGAAGGTGTCCGGGGGTATATGACTATGTATTCATGCTTGTTGCCAGGATGATTGAATTGGTGACGGAGTTAGGTGAAAGTCCAGAATACTAACCATCAGGCTGATTGTAATACTGTGCAGTTATGTATCAGGTATTTGGTTGTTGAAGAGGGAGCAGGCGTAAAAGAAAACTAACGCCTGCGGATTTTATACTAAAAGTCTGCAATTCAGTTTTGCATATAAGCAACTTTTGAAAGCCCGGAATGTATACTGGAAGCATTTTTCTGAGGTGACATTAATTCCCAGAAGCCGTTCTCATATAGAAAGTAACTTGAGCAAATTTCGCACTTTGCCAGTTCGCTTTGATGAATATGGCTAATGGTAATGATGTTAGGGTGGCGCTGGCCTGTGTTGATGAGCCGCTGGCAGGGTAGGCAGTTGCACAGCATGTTCAATACTCCTTTTGAACGCATGGAATCCTGATACAACTATAGGTGAAATACAGGCTGAAAGCACTAGGCAGGAGTTCTAGGGGTGCAACAAAAAAAGCCCCGCAAGGCGGGGCTTTTAAAGTCAAGGCTTATCAGGCCGGGTAGTCACGCTGCTGTTCGCCAGTGTACAACTGACGCGGGCGGCCGATCTTGTTCGGACTGGAGTGGAATTCATTCCAGTGTGAAATCCAGCCGATTGTGCGAGACAGGGCGAAGATTACGGTGAACATGTTGGTCGGAATGCCGATTGCCTTCAGGATAATGCCTGAGTAGAAGTCGACATTCGGATACAGCTTGCGCTTGACGAAGTATTCGTCTTCCAGGGCGATCTGTTCCAGTTGCTTGGCAATCTGCAGCTGCGGGTCGTTTTCGATGCCCAGCAGGCCGAGAACCTCGTCGCAGGTCTTTTTCATGACCTTGGCGCGCGGGTCGAAGTTGCGGTAAACGCGGTGACCGAAGCCCATCAGGCGGAACGGGTCGTTCGGATCCTTGGCCTTTTCGATGAACTCTGGGATGTTTTCGGCATCGCCGATTTCATCCAGCATGTTCAGCACGGCTTCATTGGCGCCGCCGTGTGCCGGACCCCAGAGTGCTGCAATACCGGCGGCAATGCAGGCGAACGGGTTGGCGCCGGAGGAGCCTGCCAGGCGAACGGTGGATGTGGACGCGTTCTGTTCATGATCAGCGTGCAGGATGAAGATGCGATCCATGGCGCGGGCCAGCACCGGATTGACTTCATAATCAGCGCACGGAGTGCCGAACATCATGCGCAAAAAGTTCTCGCCGTAGCTGAGATTATTCTGCGGGTACATGAACGGCTGGCCGATGGAGTACTTGTAGCACATGGCGGCCAGAGTCGGCATCTTGGCGATCAGGCGATACGCGCACACTTCACGGTGGTGCGGGTCATTGATGTCAAGAGAGTCGTGGTAGAAGGCAGACAGGGCACCAACAACACCACACATGATTGCCATCGGGTGAGCATCGCGACGGAAGCCCTTGAAGAACTGGCTCAGCTGCTCATGAACCATGGTGTGGTTAGAGATGGTGTTGACGAACTTTTCTTTCTGTTCTGCGGTCGGCAGTTCGCCATTCAGCAGCAGGTAGCAGACTTCAAGATAGTCTGACTTTTCAGCCAGCTGTTCAATCGGATAGCCGCGATGCAGCAGAATACCATTGGCACCATCAATATAGGTGATTTTGGATTCGCATGCCGCCGTGGATACGAAGCCGGGGTCGTAAGTGAACAGACCATTACCGGTCAACGGGCGTACATCTATGACGTCGGGACCTTCAGTACCGGAGTAAACCGGCAATTCGATCGCTTCGTCCAGACCATCGACTGTCAAACGTGCTTTCTTGTCAGCCATTAGAGGCTCCTATCATTCTGTTTGTATTGCTGCGGCAAACTGATGCGCCGCGTCATAGGAAATGGCCCGAAAAAGGACTCGACCACTATAGAGTTTGAAATGGGATTGTCAATTAAGCCTTTAGGCAAAGTGTTGTAATGCAACACGCTGAAAAGAAGGCGATTAAAACTGGTCTTGGCTTGTGTATAAAGAAAGAAGTCCGGTGGTAAACCAAGGCCTTACGAACACCAATAAACCTCGGATCAGTACACTAGACTTAAGCCTTAAGGGCCCGTTATCGCGTTGTATTCCATATGCGATCTGTCTATACTCTCGCACCTGAGTTGCCACCGTGCCCGCTGGTTTAGTGTCAGTTCTGGCATCTCGAGGTACTACTCTCTGAGCACTTCCTAGCAACCTTGTCCTCTTGTCCTGCAATTGGGCAGAAAAAAAGTGTGAACTAGAGCCGTGAACAAGAAAAGACCTGTAAATTTAGATCTGAGAACCATAAAACAGCCACTCCCGGCGATCTCTTCGATCATTCATCGCGTAACAGGGGTGGCGCTGTTCTTCGGCGCCATCTTTATGATGTATGTGTTGAGTCTTTCGCTGGAGTCTCAGGCTGGCTTCAATGAAGCCGCTGAGATGCTCCAGGAGTCCTTCCTGGCAAAACTCATTGCATGGGGACTGGTTTCAGCGCTGCTGTACCACTTCTTTGCAGGTATCAAGCACCTGGTCATGGATCTGGGTCACTGTGAAGAACTGGAAAGCGGTCGTCTGGCTGCGAAAGTCACCTTAGTAGTAGCGGCAATCGCTATTCTGCTGGCGGGAGTCTGGATATGGTAACTAGTATTACAAGCTTTGGTCGCAGTGGTCTGTATGACTGGATGATGCAGCGTGTTACTGCGCTGGTACTGCTGACTTACACTGTTTTCATGATCGGCTACCTTCTGTTGAACCCGGATCTGGGTTATGAGCAATGGAAAGAGCTGTTCAATGGTACGGTGATGCGTATCTATACCCTGCTGGCGATACTGTCCATGGTAGCACACGCATGGATTGGCATGTGGTCTGTTTCCACTGACTACATCAAGCCGACCGGTGCTCGCTTTGTATTCCAGTCCGCATGCGGCCTGCTGGCGTTTATCTACGTCGTGTGGGGCGTTCAGATTCTGTGGGGTATCTAAAACATGTCTAAACTGCGTACGCTTACTTTCGACGCAATTGTAGTCGGTGGTGGTGGTGCAGGCATGCGCGCAGCGCTGCAGCTTGCACAGTCAGGCCTGAATACCGCCTGTGTCACCAAAGTATTTCCTACTCGTTCTCACACCGTGTCTGCTCAGGGTGGTATTACCTGTGCGATCGCGAGTGCTGATCCGAACGATGACTGGCGCTGGCATATGTATGACACCGTCAAGGGGTCAGATTACATTGGCGACCAGGACGCAATTGAGTACATGTGCTCTGTAGGTCCTCAGGCTGTATTCGAGCTGGATCACATGGGGCTGCCGTTCTCCCGTACCGAAGTGGGGCGTATCTACCAGCGTCCGTTCGGTGGTCAGTCCAAGGGGCCGGATAACCCGACCCAGGCAGCGCGCACCTGTGCAGCAGCTGACCGTACCGGTCATGCTCTGTTGCATACTCTATACCAGGCCAACATGAAAGCCGGTACTACTTTCCTCAATGAGTGGTATGCAGTCGATCTGGTAAAGAACTCCCAGGGCGACGTGGTTGGCTGTATTGCTATCTGCATCGAAACCGGCGAGACCGTGTATGTCAAGGCTAAGGCAACGGTACTGGCTACCGGTGGTGCGGGTCGTATCTATGCGTCCACTACTAATGCCCTCATCAATACCGGTGACGGTATTGGCATGGCCATGCGTGCCGGTGTTGCGGTTCAGGATATGGAAATGTGGCAGTTCCACCCGACCGGTATTGCCGGTGCGGGCGTGCTTGTGACCGAAGGCTGCCGTGGTGAAGGTGGTTACCTGATCAACAAGGACGGCGAGCGCTTCATGGAGCGTTACGCGCCGAACGCTAAAGACCTTGCCGGTCGTGACGTTGTTGCCCGCTCCATGATTCTGGAGATTCTGGAAGGTCGCGGCTGCGGTGAAAACGGCGACCACGTTTATCTGAAGCTGGATCACCTGGGTGAGGAAGTTCTGCACTCCCGCCTGCCGGGTATCTGTGAGCTGTCCAAGACATTCGCAGCTACCGATCCTGTGAAAGAGCCGATTCCGGTTGTGCCGACTTGTCATTACATGATGGGTGGTATTGCAACTAATATCGGCGGTCAGGCAATTTCTCCTGATCCCGAAACAGGCGAGGACAAGATCGTTAATGGTCTGTTTGCCTGTGGTGAAGCGGCGTGTGTATCTGTACACGGTGCTAACCGTCTGGGTGGCAACTCTCTGCTTGACCTGGTGGTGTTTGGTCGTGCGGCTGGCATGCAGATCGAACAGCAGATGCGTGAAGGCTATGAAGTGCCCCAGGCTACCGAGTCTGACATCGAAGCAGCCATGGCGCGCCTGAACCGTCTGAATAACAGTACTGGTGGCGATAATGTTGCCGACGTTCGCAAGACTCTGCAGGACACCATGCAGCTGTACTTCGGTGTATTCCGTGACGGCGACAGCATGCAGAAGGGTCTGAAGCTGCTGGAAGAGATCCGTGAACGTGTTGCAAACGTACATCTGGATGACAAGAGTCAGGCATTCAATACCTCGCGTATTGAAGCGCTGGAGCTTGAAAACCTGATGGAAGTTGCGGAAGCAACTGCGATTGCGGCCGAGGAGCGGAAAGAATCTCGTGGTGCTCATGCCCGTAACGACTTCACCGAGCGTGATGACGAAAACTGGCTGTGCCACTCTGTCTTCTTCCCGCAGGACAAGTCCGTAGGCAAGCGTGCAGTGAACTTTGCACCGAAGACCATGGACCCGTTCCCGCCGAAAGTACGAACTTATTAAGAGGCTGGTACGATGCTGGTAAGTGTATATCGTTACAACCCTGAAATTGATGATGCTCCATACATGCAGGATGTCCATATCGACATCCCGGGTGGTAAGGACATCATGGTGCTGGATCTGCTCCAGCTGCTGAAGGAAAAAGACGCGACCCTGGCGTACCGTCGCTCTTGTCGTGAGGGTGTTTGTGGCTCCGACGGCATGAACATGAACGGCAAGAACGGACTGGCATGTATCACGCCGCTGTCCGAAGTGGTCGAGAACGACAAGCTGGTTCTGCGTCCGTTGCCGGGTCTACCGGTCATTCGTGACTTGGTCATTGACATGACCCAGTTCTACAAGCAGTACGAGAAGATCAAGCCGTTCCTGATCAACGATACGCCTGCGCCTGCGATTGAGCGTTTGCAGTCTCCGGAAGAGCGTGCTGAACTGGACGGTCTGTACGAGTGTATTCTCTGTGCATGTTGCTCCACTTCTTGCCCATCTTTCTGGTGGAATCCGGACAAGTTCGTAGGTCCGTCCGGTCTGCTGCAGGCTTACCGCTTCTTGGCGGATAGTCGTGATACTGCCACCAAGGAGCGTCTGGCCGAGTTGGACGACCCGTTCAGTGTGTTCCGTTGTCACGGTATCATGAACTGCGTGAGTGTTTGTCCGAAGGGTCTTAACCCGACCAAGGCGATTGGCAAGATTCGCAACATGTTGATCCAGCAGGCAACCTGATCGTTGTCAGCTCAGAAAACGGCATCCTAGATGCCGTTTTTTTTTGCCTGAAATAAGCTGCAGGTGGTTGTGGCATTATTTCGGCCACTAGCCAAAAGGCCTATGTCGACGCGGCGCGAATATTTTGTAGAATCGAGTCGCAGGCAGTGTAAAGCCTGTAATAAAAAGCGTAGAATTATTGCCCGCAACCGCACGCGATCCGTGGTGGTTGCGAGGAATATACAAAACGGTAATCAGCAGAGGGTCGAAGGACTGCCGGTACAGGAAATAGTGCAGCCTGACCGTTGCAGCGCCCTCTCAGAGCCAGGGTGAGATGATAATGCAAGATGGCATAATGGAGCAGATGTGGAAGAATGCCCATCTTTATGGGGGCAACCTTTCATATGTTGAACAACTATACGAAACCTATTTGATGGACCCTAACGCTGTTCCACAAGAATGGCGTGAAGAGTTTGATCGACTCCCCAAGGTTGGTGAAAGCATCTCTCAGGATGTTCCTCACTCCACCATCCGGGAACACTTCCTTCTCCTCTCCAAGAATCAGAAGCGTGCCACTCCGGTTTCGAGCAGCAGTGTTAGCTCGGAGCATGAAAAGAAACAGGTTCGCGTGCTGCGCATGATCAATGCCTTCCGCGTGCGTGGCCACCAGCATGCTGATATTGATCCTCTGAACCTGATGGAACGCGAACAGGTACCCGACCTGGATCTGCGCTTCCACGAACTGTCCGAAGCTGATCTGGATACACGCTTTCAGCTCGGTTCTCTATTCTTCGGCCCTGAAGAAAGCTCGCTTAAAGAAATCCTGGCTGATCTTAATAAAACTTACTGCACTACCGTCGGCGCCGAGTACATGCATATCGTCGACACCCAGGAAAAGCGCTGGATTCAGTCTCGCATGGAGCCAGTGCGCAGCCATCCCGTACTGAGCAACGACGAGCGCAAGCACATTCTCGAGCGCCTGGCAGCGGCTGAAGGTCTGGAAAAATACCTGGGTTCCCGTTATGCCGGCGCCAAGCGTTTCGGCCTAGAAGGTGGCGAGTCTCTGATTCCTTGCCTGGATGAGCTGGTTCAGCGCGCCGGTCGTGACGGTGCAAAAGAGCTGGTTATCGGCATGGCTCACCGTGGCCGTCTCAACGTGCTGGTCAATATCTTCGGCAAAAACCCGCAAGAGCTGTTCGGTGAGTTCGAAGGCAAGAAAACACTGGAAACGTCCGGTGACGTTAAGTATCACCAGGGGTTCTCATCCAACGTCATGACCCCGGGTGGTGAAGTGCATCTGGCCATGGCGTTCAACCCGTCCCACCTTGAGATCGTGTCTCCGGTCGTCGAGGGGTCCGTACGTGCCCGTCAGGATCGCCGCGACGACAAGACAGGCAACAGCGTCATTCCAGTTTCCATCCATGGTGATGCGGCGTTTGCCGGTCAGGGCGTGGTCATGGAAACCTTCCAGATGTCACAGACCCGTGCTTACAAGACGGGCGGCACCATTCACATCGTCGTCAATAACCAGGTAGGCTTCACCACTTCCAAGAAGGAAGATGCGCGTTCCACCGAATATTGTACCGATGTGGCGAAGATGGTTCAGGCACCGATCTTCCATGTCAATGGCGATGACCCTGAAGCGGTTCGCTTCGTGACTCAGCTGGCGCTGGATTACCGCAACGAATTCAACAAAGATGTTGTGATTGACCTGGTGTGCTACCGTCGCCGTGGCCACAATGAAGCGGATGAGCCGTCCGGTACTCAGCCGCTGATGTATGCCAAGATCAAGTCTCAGAAGACCACCAAAGAGCTTTACGCTGCACGCCTGATTGAAGAGGGTGTTTTGGCGGCGGAGGATGCCAAGGCTCTGGATCAGAACTACCGTAAGGCGCTGGAAAACGGTGAGCACGTTGCCCAGTCTTTGGTTATGGAACCCAACAAGGAATTGTTTGTCGACTGGCGTCCTTACCTGGGTCACAAGTGGTCGTTTGAGTGTGACACCTCTGTTGACCAGAAGCTGCTGAAAGAGCTGGCCAACAAGACCTGTGAATTCCCGGAAGGCTTTCCAATCCAGCGCCAGGTTCAGAAGATCTACGAAGATCGCAAGAAGATGGCTGCCGGTGCGATGGAAATCAACTGGGGCTTTGCCGAAACTATGGCATATGCCACGCTGCTGGCTGAAGGCTATCCGGTTCGACTGACCGGTCAGGACGTGGGTCGCGGTACCTTCTCTCACCGTCATGCCGTGGTGCATAACCAGAAGGATTCCAGCAACTACGTACCCTTACAGAATCTGGCTGAAGGTCAGCCGAGCTTCGATATCTACGACTCTTTCCTGTCCGAAGAGGCGGTGCTGGGCTTCGAATACGGTTATGCCACGACCACACCGAATGCGCTGGTGATCTGGGAAGCCCAGTTTGGTGACTTTGCCAACGGTGCCCAGGTTGTCATCGACCAGTTCATCACCTCCGGCGAACACAAGTGGGGCCGACTGTGTGGTCTGACCATGCTGCTGCCGCACGGCTTTGAAGGTCAGGGGCCGGAGCACTCGTCAGCACGCCTCGAACGCTTCCTGCAGATGTGTGCCGAGCACAACATCCAGGTCTGTGTACCGTCTTCTCCGGCACAGATCTTCCACCTGTTGCGTCGTCAGGTCGTTCGCCCGCTGCGCAAGCCTTTGGTTGTGATGTCGCCGAAATCCCTGCTGCGTCATAAGCAGGCAGTGTGCTCATTGGAAGACCTGTCCGAAGGCACTTTCCAGCCGGTCATTCCGGAAGTGGATACACTGGATCCGAAGAACGTCAAGCGTCTGGTGATGTGCAGCGGTAAGGTCTACTACGATCTGTACAACCGTCGTGCCGAGCTGGAAAAAGACGATGTTGCCATCGTCCGTATTGAACAGCTTTACCCGTTCCCGGAAGAAGCTTTGAAGCAGGCAATTGCCGAGTACACCAATCTCGACTCCGTCGTATGGTGTCAGGAAGAACCGATGAACCAGGGTGCCTGGTACTGCAGCCAGCATCACATGCGCAATGTGTTGCAGCAGCATGACCCGAAGCTGCACCTGATGGGTGTCGGTCGTCCGCATGCGGCAGCGCCGGCGGTAGGCTATATTTCGGTTCACCTTGAGCAGCAAGAACAGCTGATCAACGAAGCAATCAACGGTTAATGACAGGTTTGTCCCAGTAATCACGACAACCTGCGCAGCATTATTAAAGGAAACAGCATGTCCATCGATATCAAAGCGCCGACTTTCCCTGAATCCGTAGCGGACGGCACAGTTGCAACTTGGCACAAGCAGCCTGGCGAAGCCTGCTCCGCTGACGAGCTGATCGTCGACATTGAAACCGATAAGGTCGTTCTGGAAGTGGTTGCACCGGCAGACGGTGTGATCAAGGAAATCGTCAAGGGCGAGGGCGACACCGTTCTGTCCGAAGAGGTTATCGCCATCTTCGAAGCGGGCGCAGCCGCCTCTGAAGCTGCACCGGCTGCCGCTGCACCGGCTGCTGAAGCCGCCGCTGCTCCGGCCGCTGAAACGACAACCGATGCCGACAAGATCGGTCCGGCTGCTCGCAAGCTGATTGAAGAAAACGGTCTGGATGCATCCCAGATCCCGGGTACCGGCAAGAACGGTGGTATCACTAAGGAAGACGTACAGAACTTCATCAAGAACAAGCCTGCTGCGGCTCCGGCTGCTCCGGCTGCCGCTGCGCCGGCACTGAACGTACCGGTGGGCGAGCGCGCCGAGAAGCGTGTTCCGATGACCCGTCTGCGTGCCACCATTGCCAAGCGTCTGGTTGAAGCGCAGCAGAACGCTGCCATGCTGACGACTTACAATGAAGTCAACATGAAGCCGGTCATGGAGCTGCGTAAGCAGTACAAGGACCTGTTCGAGAAGACTCACGGCGCGCGCTTGGGCTTCATGTCCTTCTTCGTCAAGGCAGCTACCGAAGCGCTGAAACGTTTCCCGGCCGTTAATGCCTCCATCGACGGTAACGACATGGTGTACCACGGCTACCAGGACATCGGTGTTGCCGTATCCACCGATCGCGGTCTGATGGTGCCGGTGCTGCGTGACACCGACTCCATGGGTCTGGCAGAAGTGGAAGCCACTATCGCCGACTTCGGCAAGCGTGGCCGTGAAGGCAAGCTGGGCATGGATGACATGCAGGGCGGTACCTTCACCATCACCAACGGTGGTGTATTCGGTTCTCTGATGTCCACCCCGATCCTGAACCCGCCGCAGACAGCAATCCTGGGCATGCACAAGATCCAGGAGCGTCCGATGGCCGTCAACGGTCAGGTTGAAATCCTGCCGATGATGTACCTGGCGCTGTCATATGACCACCGTATGATTGACGGTAAAGAGGCGGTACAATTCCTCGTCACTATCAAGGATCTGCTGGAAGATCCGGCGCGCATGCTGCTGGATGTGTGATCCAACCCGCAATCGAACGAGTGAAAGACAGGATTAACTAATGTCAGATAAATTTGATCTTATTGTAATCGGTGCCGGTCCTGGCGGTTACGTGGCAGCGATCCGTGCTGCTCAGCTGGGCCTGAAAACTGCCTGTGTCGAGAAGTGGGTTGATGACAAGGGTACGGCTGTATTGGGCGGTACCTGCCTGAATGTCGGTTGCATTCCGTCCAAGGCACTGCTGGAAACTACGCACAAGTTTCATGAAGCCCAGCACGGTTTTGCCGCTCAGGGTATCGTGGCTGATAACGTGCACATGGACACCAAGCAGATGGTTGCCCGCAAGGACCAGATCGTCAAGAACCTGACCGGTGGTATCGCTGGTCTGTTCAAGGCGAATGGCGTCACCCTGCTGCAGGGTACCGGTAAACTGCTGGCCAACAAGCAGGTTGAAGTAACGGCTCAGGATGGCAGCACGTCAGTACATGCGGCTGAGAACGTGATTCTGGCCTCCGGTTCCGTGCCGGTCGAGATCCCGCCGGCGCCGCTGACCGAAGGACTGATCCTGGACAACGAAGGCGCGCTGAAGATCGACGAAACGCCGAAGCGCCTGGGTGTCATCGGTGCGGGTGTCATTGGTCTGGAAATGGGTTCTATCTGGGCACGTTGCGGCTCTGAAGTGACCGTGCTGGAAGCGATGGATGACTTCCTGGCACTGGCTGACGTTGATGTCGCCAAAGAAGCCAAGAAACTGCTGACCAAGCAGGGGCTGGATATCAAACTGGGCGCTCGCTGCACCGGCACCGAGATCGTTGACGGCAAGGAAGTGAAGGTCAAGTTCACGGATGCCAACGGCGAACAGGAAATGGTCTTCGACAAACTGATCGTCGCGGTGGGTCGTCGTCCGCAGACTCAGGGTCTGCTGGCTGAAGACAGCGGCGTCAAGCTGGACGAGCGTGGCTTCATTTTTGTGGATGAGAACTGCCGTACCGATGCCCCGGGCGTATTCGCGATTGGCGACAGCGTTCGCGGTCCGATGCTGGCGCACAAGGCATCTGAAGAAGGCATTATGGCAGTCGACATCATTGCTGGTCACAAGGCCGCATTGAACTACGACTGCATCCCGAACATCATCTATACCTTCCCAGAGTTGGCCTGGGTCGGAAAGACCGAGCAGCAGCTGAAGGCAGAGGGTGTCAAGTACAAGGTTGGTAAATTCCCGTTCGCGGCTTCCGGTCGTGCAATGGCAGCCAATGCGACTGACGGTTTCGTCAAGATCATTGCTGATGAAGAAACCGACCGTATTCTGGGCGTTCATATGGTCGGCGGCATTGCCTCCGAGCTGATCGCTCAGGGTGTGATTGCAATGGAATTCTGCTCCAGTGCAGAGGATCTGCAGCTGATGGTATTCGCTCACCCGACCGTCAGCGAAGCTGTCCATGAGGCGGCTCTGGCTGTGGACAATCACGCCATTCACATTGCAAATCGCAAAAAGCGATAACCTGAAGGGTTGGCCTGTCGTGCGGTGACCCCGCCCGGCAGGTTTCTGCAGAGCAAAGAAGTGTCCTTGCCCTGTGCACCAGGGGATTGGGCACCTGTATAACCGATAACAAAACGGATTAGAGCATGAACCTTCACGAGTACCAGGGCAAACAACTGTTTGCCGAATATGGTCTGCCGGTTTCTCAGGGAATCGCGGTAGATACTCCGGAAGCGGCTGCAGAAGCGGCTGAAAAAATTGGCGGTGACAAGTGGGTCGTCAAGGCCCAAGTTCACGCCGGTGGCCGTGGCAAAGCGGGCGGTGTCAAGCTGGTTGACTCTCCGGCTGACGCCAAGGCTTTTGCCGAGAAGTGGTTGGGCGAGCGTCTGGTAACCTATCAGACAGATGCCAACGGTCAGCCTGTTTCCAAAATCCTGGTTGAAACCTGCACCGATATCGCCAATGAGCTGTATCTGGGTGCAGTCGTTGATCGCTCCAGCCGTCGTATCGTGTTCATGGCATCCACCGAAGGTGGTGTCGAAATCGAGAAAGTTGCTGAAGAGACTCCGGAAAAGATCCTGAAAGCAACCATCGATCCGCTGACCGGCGCTCAGCCGTACCAGGGCCGTGAGCTGGCGTTCCAGCTGGGTCTGCAGGGCGACCAGATCAAGCAGTTCGTCAACATCTTCCTGGGTCTGGCGAAGATGTTCGAAGAAAAGGATCTGGCACTGCTGGAAATCAACCCGCTGGTCATCACTGATCAGGGCAACCTGCACTGCCTGGACGCCAAGGTCGTAATCGACGGCAACTCCGTATACCGTCACAAGGATCTGCAGGCCATGCAGGATCCGTCTCAGGAAGACGAGCGTGAAGCACGCGCGGCCGAGTGGGATCTGAACTATGTTGCTCTGACCGGTACTATCGGCTGCATGGTTAACGGTGCGGGCCTGGCAATGGGCACTATGGACATCGTCTCCCTGCACGGTGGCTTCCCGGCCAACTTCCTCGACGTTGGTGGTGGTGCAACCAAGGAACGTGTAACTGAAGCCTTCAAGATCATCCTTGAAGACAGCAAGGTTAAAGCCGTTCTGGTTAACATTTTCGGCGGCATCGTGCGCTGCGACCTGATCGCGGATGGCATCATCGGTGCAGTCAAGGAAGTGGGTGTCAACGTACCGGTTGTTGTACGTCTGGAAGGTAACAACGCTGAACTTGGTGCGCAGAAGCTGGCTGAGTCCGGCCTGGACATCATTGCAGCAACCAGCTTGACTGATGCTGCTCAGCAGGCAGTCAAAGCAGCGGAGGGTAAATAATTATGGCCGTTCTGATCAACAAAGATACCAAAGTCATCTGTCAGGGCTTTACTGGCGGCCAGGGTACTTTCCACTCTGAGCAGGCTATTGCCTACGGTACCAAAATGGTCGGTGGTGTAACGCCGGGCAAGGGCGGTACCGAGCACCTGGGTCTGCCGGTGTTTAACACCGTCAAGGAAGCTGTTGAAGCCACTGGCGCTGAAGCATCTGTCATCTACGTTCCGGCTCCGTTCTGCAAGGATTCCATCCTGGAAGCCGCAAACGCCGGTATCAAGCTGATCGTCTGCATTACCGAGCACATTCCGGTGATGGACATGCTGCAGTGCAAGGTCAAGTGTGACGAACTGGGCGTACGCCTGATCGGCCCGAACTGCCCGGGCGTGATCACTCCGGGTGAGTGCAAGATCGGCATCATGCCGGGTCACATCCACCTGCCGGGCAAAGTCGGTATCGTTTCCCGTTCCGGTACCCTGACATACGAAGCGGTCAAGCAGACGACTGACGCCGGTTTCGGTCAGTCTACCTGTGTCGGTATCGGTGGTGACCCGATCCCGGGCTCCAACTTCATCGACATTCTGGAAATGTTCCAGAACGACCCGCAGACCGAAGCGATCGTCATGATCGGTGAGATCGGTGGTTCTGCCGAGGAAGAAGCGGCTGCCTACATCAAGGCAAACGTAACCAAGCCGGTTGTTTCCTACATCGCGGGTGTTACTGCACCTCCGGGCAAGCGCATGGGCCACGCCGGTGCGATCATCTCCGGTGGCAAGGGTACTGCGGATGAGAAGTTCGCGGCTCTGGAAGACGCGGGCGTGAAGACTGTTCGTTCTCTTGCTGACATTGGCAAGGCTCTGGCCGAAGTCACTGGCTGGGAAATGAAGTAAGATTCTTCTGATCTGTAAAAAAGGCAGCTTCGGCTGCCTTTTTTTGTATCTGTCTCGGGCCTGACACCGGCATTCTGTTAGAATGTCTTTTTTGTGTCACGCCACCGACAGGTAACCCACTTGAGTCAACTGCCTTTCTCCCATCTTGCGCTCAAACCCGAACTGCTGCGCAACCTGGATTCCCTCGAATACCACTACATGACTCCGATTCAGCAAGATAGCCTGCCGGTTATTCTCGCGGGGCGTGACCTGATTGCACAGGGCAAGACTGGCTCGGGTAAAACCGCTGCATTCGGGCTCGGGCTGTTACAGGGGCTCGACAGCAGCCGTTTCCATGTGCAGTCGCTGGTGCTGTGTCCGACACGTGAACTGGCAGACCAGGTAGCGCAGGAGCTGCGTCGACTGGCGCGTCAGATTGCCAATGTAAAGGTATTGACGCTCTGCGGTGGCATGCCGCTTGGCCCCCAGATCGGTTCCCTGGAGCACGGTGCCCATATCGTCGTCGGTACCCCGGGGCGCATTGAGGAACATCTGCGCAAAGGCACCCTCAGGCTCAATCGCCTGCAGACGCTGGTGCTGGATGAAGCCGATCGGATGCTGGAGATGGGCTTCCAGGACGCGGTTGATGCCATTGTTGCGACGACACCGGAACAGCGGCAGACGCTGTTGTTCAGTGCCACCTACCCGCAATCGATTGAAGCCATTGCGGCCCGTATCATGCGTGAGCCGGTGAAGGTTGAAGTCGAGGCGCTGCACCAAAACACCAGCATCCAGCAGCACTTCCACCTAGTTGAAGATGAGCAGCGAGACGATGCGGTGACCCGGCTGGTTTTTCACTATCGTCCCGTGTCGGCCGTTGTCTTCTGTAATACCAAGCAGGAGGTGCGCGATCTGGAAGGTTACCTGCAGCAGAGTGGCATAGCGGCGGTTGCGCTGCACGGTGATCTTGATCAGCGTCAGCGTGATCAGACATTGGTGCGTTTTGCCAACCAGAGTGCATCGGTGCTGGTGGCGACCGATGTGGCGGCCCGTGGCCTGGATATCGAAGGGCTGGACTTGGTTATCAATCACCGCCCCTCCAAGGAAGCCCAGGTGCATGTGCATCGCATCGGGCGCACCGGGCGAGCCGGCCAGAGCGGTATGGCGGTGACGCTATTCAACGAGCGTGAACGTTTCAAGCTGGCGGGAGTTGAAGCGCAGATGGACATGATCATCACGCCGACGGCCCTGCCCAAGGGAAGTGCTGCCACCGACTACCGCCCCCCCATGGCAACGCTGCAGCTGGATGTCGGCAAGAAGCAGAAGATACGTCCGGGGGATATACTGGGTGCGCTGACCAAAGGCGGTGAGCTGACAGGAGATCAGGTTGGCAAGATTCGCGTGTTCGATTTCTGTAGTTATGTGGCGGTCAGCCGACCGGTTGCGCGCGATGCCGTACGTGTGCTCTCCCAAGGCAAGGTCAAGGGCCGTAGCTGCCGGGTGCGTCAGTTGCGCTGAGGAGTCCTGAATGAAGATTCTGGTCGATGCAGACGCCTGTCCGGTCGTGATCAAGGAAATTTTATTTCGTGCGGCAGAGCGCAGCGGGCTTGAATTGACACTCGTCGCCAATCAGCCTCTGAAAGTTCCGCCTGCTGCCAATATTCGTGCCATTCAGGTAGCGGCCGGTTTTGACGTGGCGGATCATGAGATTGTCCGCCGGGTCGAAGCGGGTGACCTGGTCATAACGGGTGATATTCCCCTGGCGGCGGAGGTGCTCGAGAAGGGCGGCATGGCGTTGACGGCACGTGGCGAGCGCTTCACGGCCGAGAACATCCGTGCTCGGCTGAACATGCGTGACTTCATGGAAACCCTGCGTGCCAGTGGTGTCCAGAGCGGCGGTCCGGCAGCCCTTAACCAGTCTGATCGCCAGCAGTTTGCCAACCAGCTTGATCGCCTGATCACGCGCGCCTTGCGCGCGGCTTCATCAGACTAATCCACTCGGTACGGGGCAAGCTGCAGGTTCGTCATGCATCGCCCCTTCAATTCGATATGGCCCGGGTAACGGTCATCTCCGGTTGAAGTGAAGTAGAATCGGTAGCGGCGCAACATTATCAGTCGGCCGCTGCTGGAGTCACGAATCGGCCTAATGTGCTCCAGCGCGATACTCTCGTCCAGAAGTTGTACATCCCGCTCATCACAGGCTTTGATGACCTTGCGCGTGGCCCACTCGCGCATTTTAAGGTTGTGCCACCAGCTAAAACACAGCAGCGTTACCAATGTCAGCCAGAATAGATCTGCCAGTTCAATCCACATGCATAGCTCCTTTTTCGCACGCAGCTTAACAGGGTGGTGCCGAAAAATAACCCTGAAACCAGGGGGCTGAAAATACCTGATTAAAATGCTAGGGTATAGTCGAAATGGAACAGGAGAGTGGTGATGAATACCGGTAGAACACTGGATCAGCTCAATTTCGATAATAGCTATGCACGCCTTCCGGCACACTGGTTTCAGCGCACTGCCATTCAGCCATTGAAAAATGCTCACCTGATCGCTTTCAGCGCCGATGTGGCCAGCCGTATCGGCATGGATGCCTGTGCCGTCTCGCCTCAGGCGCTGGCAGACTGTTGCAATGGGCAGCAGCCCCTGCCGGGTACCGAGCCGCTGGCGATGAAGTATACCGGGCATCAGTTCGGCAGCTACAATCCCGATCTGGGTGATGGTCGAGGCGTTCTGTTGGGGGAAGTCCTGAATGCGCAGGGGGAGCGCTACGACCTGCATGTGAAAGGCGCCGGCAAAACGGCCTTCTCGCGTTTCGGCGATGGCCGCGCCGTGCTGCGCTCCAGCATACGCGAGTACCTCGCCGGCGAGGCAATGGCGGGGCTGGGCATACCAACGACCCGTGCGCTTTGTCTGGTTGGCAGTGAGGACTATACCCTGCGCAACGGCATGGAACCTTGTGCCCTATTGATGAGGGTAACGCCCTGTCACGTGCGTTTCGGTCATTTCGAGTATTTTTACTATTCAGGTCAGCATGAGGATTTGCGACGGCTGGCTGATTACTGTCTGCAGCGCTATTTCCCGCAGCTGAAGGCAGATGTACAACCGTATAGGGCGATGTACCGCGAGGTATTGGAACGCACGGCGCGACTGTCGGCAGCCTGGCAGGCTTATGGTTTTGTGCACGGTGTTCTCAACACGGACAACATGTCACTTATCGGCGAGACCTTCGACTTCGGCCCTTATACCTTTCTGGATCATTATGAGCCTGATCATGTCGCCAACAAGAATGATCATCAGGCACGCTATGCTTTCAGCAAGCAGCCCTCCATTGTACTTTGGAACCTGGCCGCACTGGCGCAGGCGATGTTGCCGCTGGTTGAGCGCGCCGAACTGGAGGCCGAGCTGGACCGATTCGAGTCCCTGTACCAAGCGGCTTATCTTGAGCGTATGAAGGCGCGCCTGGGGCTGCAGGCGGTTGAGCCCGATGATCAAGCCCTGGTGGATCGGCTGGTTGATATCTGGACCCGGCAACGTATCGATCACAACCGGTTCCTGCGTCAGTTGAGCGAGTGGCAGCAGGATGGCGATGATGAAGCCATGTTGAGCCAGGCAACGCAACCGGATATGTTGCGCGAGTGGCTGGCAGCATATCGGACCCGCCTGGCGGCAGAGGCGGCCAGTGCGCCTATGCGCTGTCAGCAAATGCGGTCGGTGAATCCGCGTTTCATCCTGCGCAACTACATGGCGGAAGAGGTCATTCGTGAGGCGCACCAGGGGGATTATCGCCCGCTGCAGGCCCTGTTGCCGCTGCTACGCCATCCGAGCGATTCTCATCCCGGATTCGAGCGATTCGCCGGGCCGCCGCCGAACTGGGCCGAGTCCATTCATCTGACCTGTTCGTCCTGATGTTCAGTGGCGGCTCTGCAGGCGGGCGCCTATCCACACTGAACTGATACCGCCGAGCATCACCAGCCCGATACCGGCCCAGGCTATGGACGTTGGTACCTGGTCCCAGATCAGCCATCCCCACAGGCCGGTCAGCACCACGCCGAAATAGCTCAGTGGTGCGATGACTGATGCAGGGGCATGGCTGTAGGAGCGGGTATAGAGCCACATGGTTAGCCAGATAGATCCTGCAATGAGTACCAGGTAAGGAATGCTCTGGAGCGGCAGCGGTTGCCACTGCAACAGCGCCAGCGGCAGCGCGGCCAGCGTTGAAATCAGAAAGTAATAGAACAGAATGCGGTTGACCGGCTCGGTCTCCGTCAGGGCGCGGGTGCTGACAATGGACCCGGCCAGCGTGAGGGCGGCCATGAACCCCACCAGGTGCCAGCGGCTGAAGCCTTCTCCCTCCGGCTGCATGATCAGTGCGATGCCGATGAACCCCAGCAGCAGCGGCAGCCAGCTGAGCCAGTGCAGGCCGACACGATGCCACACCAGCAGCCACAGCGGAACACACAGCGGTGCGGCATTGCGCAGCAGGGCAGCATCCACCAGCGGAATTTTCTCCAGTGCCAGGTAATAGGTGTAAAAGCAGGCCCAACCACACAGCCCGCGCAGCAAGTGAGTGCCGATGCGGGTGGTTTTAAGTGCTGTGAGTCCGGCCTGTCGCAACCAGGGCAGCATCACCAGCACGCACAGCAGGTACTGAAAAAAAACGATCATCTCTATGCTGACGCTGGCGGATGTCAGTTTGATCAGTACGGCGGCCAGACTCATGACCACTGTGGTCGCCAGTGCAAAGGTAGCACCGACGGGGATATTGTGACTGCTGGAAGACACTGAAACCCAATCCCTGTAAATTATGCGCATGCCAAGATCGACATCGGAGTAATGGATGGAAAAAGCGTTGTTGCTGCTGCAGGACAACTGGGGCAATGCCCTGGGGCTGGCCTGGTTTGTGCTGTGTTTTCGCGGCTACATGTACTATTCGGCCTATAAAAGCCATACCACGCCGTGCCTGGTGAGCATGCTGCATCTGTATCGCACTGAGTGGATGACCCGCATGTTATCACGCGAGGTGCGAATTGCGGATACGACCGCCATTGCTAACCTGGAGCGCAGCGTGGCCTTTTTCGCGTCGACCACCATCCTGGTGCTGGCAGGCTTGATGACGGTGATGAGCTCGGCTGAAAAGGCGATCAACCTGGTGCAGGATCTGCCCTTTGTCGTGGTGGCGACGCGCCAGGAGTGGGAGCTCAAACTGTTGCTGCTGGTCGTTCTGTTCATCTACGCCTTTTTCAAGTTTACCTGGAGTCTGCGTCAGTACGGCTTTGTATCCGTGATGATCGGTGGGGCTCCGCTGCCGGCGGAGCAGCCTTCGCCGGCTCAGCTCAAGGCCCATGCCGATCGCATTGCCACGATGGCTTCGATGGCCGCCCACAATTTCAACCTGGGTTTGAGAACTTACTACTTCAGCATCTCGGTGCTGGGCTGGTTCATCAATCCCTGGGTGTTCATGCTGCTGACGTCCACCATCGTGGTTGTGCTGTATCGGCGTGAATTTACCTCTTCTACGCTGAAGACACTGATGATGAGTTCCGGGAGCGAATCGTGATCGACAATGAGTACTACCTGGCCCGCTGCCGTCGTTTTCTGGCAGCGCAGCCACATATGCGCAAGCTGGGCATCCGCGTGATCCAGGCCCAGCAGAGTCGGGTCACGCTGGTGTTGCCGGTGCAGTCGCAGCTGATCAGCGAAGGCCTGGACACCTACCTTCATGGCGGCGTATTGACCACACTGGTTGACGCGGCCAGCAGCGCCTCCACCCTGTGTGCGCTTGAAGCCTTCGAGCTCTGTCCGACCCTGGACTTGCGCATTGACCATATGCGCACCCCGGTGCAGAGCCAGCCTCTGTATGTGGCAGCAGAATGCTACCGGGTAACACGCAGCGTTCTATTCACACGGGCATCCGTGTACCAGGAAGATCCTTCCCGGCCGATGGCCTACGGCATTGCGACCTTCATGCGTCCTGAAGGGGGCGCGGAGGATTCTCTCTTTGCGCGTCTGATTGATGGAGATGAACATGCAACAGTTGATTGAGCTGGTCGCCGACGCCAAGCGCAGCGGTGATTATCAGCCGCTCGTCGATCTGATTCCCTATGCGCGTCTGTTGGGTGTGCAATGTGTCTGTTATGGCGAGGAAATCATTTTCCGTCTGCCGGCCAGTGGTGATCATATCGGCAACCCCACGATTCCGGCCATCCACGGTGGCGTGATTGCGGCGTTCATGGAGTTGACGGCACAGTTCCAGCTGACCCTGCAGATGCCTCAGCCGGGGCTGGCCAAGATCATCGATTTCTCGCTGGATTACATGCGTGCCGGACTGGATCGTGATACCTATGCCATCTGTCATATCAGCCGTCAGGGGCGCCGTGTCGGCAACTGTTCGGTGCTGGCGTGGCAGGAGCGTAAGAGCAAGCCCATTGCCCAGGCGCGCGCGCATTTTCTGCTGGAAAGCGAAAACCTGCAATTTAAGGCAGACTAACCCCTTGAAAACGCAACACCGGCCCTTATATCAGTGAGGGTTGAATGTTTGTTTTCGGAGGTTAGGTAAGCCCGCCATGACTACAGAAACTCAGAAAGAAACCCTTGGTTTTCAGACAGAAGTGAAGCAGCTTCTGCACCTGATGATCCACTCGCTGTACTCCAACAAGGAAATTTTCCTGCGCGAGCTGATCTCCAATGCGTCGGATGCATCCGAAAAGCTGCGCTTTGAAGCCCTGAACAATGATGCGCTGTACGAAGGGGATACCGATCTCGACATTCGTATCGAATTCGACAAGGATGCCGGTACCGTCACCATCGAAGATCGCGGCATCGGCATGAATCGCCAGGATGTTATCGAGCACCTGGGCACCATCGCCAAGTCCGGCACGGCGGGCTTCCTGTCCAGCCTGACCGGTGACCAGGCCAAGGACAGCCAACTGATCGGCCAGTTCGGTGTCGGTTTCTATTCAGCCTTCATCGTGGCGCAGCGTGTGGATGTTTATACCCGTCGTGCCGGTGAAGCGGCTGAAAATGGCGTGCACTGGTCGTCCACCGGTGAGGGTGACTTCACCATCGCCAACATCGATAAGGCTCAGCGCGGTACTCGTATCGTGCTGAAGCTGAAGGAAGGTGAAGAAGAGTTTGCCGATGGCTTCCGTCTGCGCTCCTTGGTACGCAAGTACTCCGACCACATCTCCATTCCGGTCAAGATGTTGAAGGAAGAGCTGCCGGGCAGCGAGGAAGAGGGTGAAGAAGCACAGAAGGCGCCTGAACTGGAAAGCGTCAACTCGGCGACCGCGCTCTGGACCCGCTCCAAGTCCGACCTCAATGATGAGGAGTATCAGGAATTCTACAAGCACATTTCGCATGACTTTGCCGATGCGCTGACCTGGTCTCACAACAAGGTTGAGGGCAATCTGGAATACACCAGTCTGCTGTATGTGCCCGAGAATGCACCCTATGATCTGTGGAACCGTGAAGCGCCGCGTGGCCTCAAGCTGTATGTGCAGCGGGTGTTCATCATGGACCAGGCGGATCAGTTCCTGCCGCTGTACCTGCGCTTCATCAAGGGTGTTGTGGACAGCAACAACCTGTCCCTGAATGTGTCCCGTGAAATCCTGCAGAAAGACCCCAGCGTGGATAAGCTGCGTTCCGCGCTGACGAAGCGCGTGCTGGACATGCTGGCGAAGCTGGCCAAGAACGATGCTGACAAGTATGCCACTTTCTGGAAGGCTTTTGGCCAGGTGATGAAAGAAGGCCCGGCTGAGGATATGGCCAACCGCGACAAGATTCTCAAGTTGCTGCGCTTTGCTTCGACCCATAGTGGTACAGCTGAACAGAATGTTTCGCTGGAAGAGTACATCGGTCGCATGCAGGAAGGTCAGAAGAAGATCTACTACGTGGTCGCCGATAATTTCAATACCGCCAAGAACAGCCCGCACCTGGAGGTGTTCCGCAAGAAAGGTATTGAAGTGCTGCTGCTGTCTGACCGTATCGATGAGTGGATGATGAGTCAGCTGTTCGACTTCGACGGCCACAACTTCCAGGATGTCACCAAGGGTGAGCTGGATCTGGGTGAGACCGAGTCCGAGGAAGAGAAGCAGAAGCTGGAAGAAGTGGCCAAGGAGCACGAAGGCCTGATCGAGCGCTTGGGCAAGGTGCTGGAAGACAGGGTCGAGTCGGTACGTATCACTCACCGTCTGACGGATTCTCCGGCCTGCCTGGTGATTGGCGACTATGACATGGGGCTGCAGATGCGCCGTATCATGGAAGCGGCGGGGCAGCCGGTACCGGAGAGCAAGCCCATTTTCGAGATCAACCCGGAGCACCCGCTGATCAACAAGCTAGACCAAGAGCCGGATGAAGACCGCTTTGGCGAGCTGGCGCTGGTACTCTTTGATCAGGCGGGCCTGGCCGCTGGTGCCAACCTGGACGATCCGGCCAGCTATGTGCAGCGCTTGAACAAGCTGCTGCTAGAACTGAGCAGCTGAGTCGATTGAACTGCAAAGCTGTATGAAAAGGGCGACTTTCGAGTCGCCCTTTTTCGTTTGTCTGTCACAGGTCATGGGGCATGATGGCGCCAGCGTTTATGCTGAAGCGAGCATGAACAATAAGGGATGAGTGTGATGAAAAGACTGTTGATACTGTCAAGTGCTGTTGCAATGTCATTGTCGGCTCAGGCCATGACGGCGGATGCCGTTGTTGAAAAGCATTGTGTGGCCTGTCATCAGGCCGGTTTGGGCGGGGCTCCCAAGCCGGATGACAAAGCGGCTTGGGCATCGAGGATTGCCACCGGTGTCGATGCGATGACGCAGACGGTCTTGACCGGCAAGGGCGCCATGCCGCCGAAGGGCACGTGCGGCAGTTGCGACGAAGAACAGTTGAAAGCGGCCGTAGAGGCGATGGTTGCACCGCTGAAATAAGGTGTGACGAGCAGCGGCCGGGCCGATGTCAGGCCAGACTCAGCAGTTGCATCGACTCGCGCGTCCACTCAAGACTGTCGAGGTAGCAGCGTTGCAGTTGGCTCGCTTGCCGGTCGGTGCGCTGCCAGTTGCCGTGGACGAACGCTTCGACCTGTTCCAGCAGGCGCCCCAGCTCACCCTCGCGGTAGAGCAATGCCTGATGAAGGTGATGCTCCAGATCCAGTAGTGACAGCAGTTGAGTTTGGGTCATATCCATCATGGCGTCCATATGCAGCAGCAGGCCTGCCATGAAGGCTGCGCCCGAATCCACGGCCTCGCTTGTTTCCGCCAGCTGTTCACAAAAGCGTGCTAGCAGCAGTATCTGTCGAATCAGTTCGCTGGGTTTGCCATGACTTTCGGCCAGCATGATCAACGAGATCCAGCGTTTCAGTTCCGTGAGCCCTATATAGACAAGGGCCTCGTGCAGGTTGCTGACCTTGTGCTGGAGTCCGAAGGCTGCCGAGTTGGTCAGTCGCAGTAGTTTGAAACTGAGTGCGGGGTCGCGGGCGATCAGTGTTTTCAGTTGCTCCAGTGTGCAATCAGGACGACTCAAGTAGCTCATTAGCTGACCCAGAATCATTTTATTGCTGCTAACGGGGTGCCCCTTGAGCAGTTCGGGTTTGCTAAAAAAGAAGCCCTGGAACAGCTCGCAGCCCAGTTCTTTGCATAGCCTGTACTCTTTGAAGGTTTCAACCTTTTCGGCCAGTAATGTGGTGCGAAACGGCTTGAGTCGTTCAATCTGCTCGGCCAGTTGTATATGGGTCATGGTGCGGACATCCAGCTTGATGATGTGGGCAAGCTCCACCAGTGGTTTTAGCTCGGGCCGATAGCTGAAATCATCCAGCGCCAGCCGAAAGCCTGCGTTGCGCAAGCGTTTCAGTGCGGCGATCAGTTGGGGGGTCGGCTTGCAGTCCTCAAGTACCTCGATCACAACTTCCTTGGGTGACAGGTGTGGCAGGGTGTCCGATTCAAGCATCGTTTGGCTGAAATTGATGAATGCCGGGAGTACGCGCAGACTGCCTCTATCAATAATACTGGTGTAGGAATGGAGAATAACGCGGCTACTGGCCTGTTCGCCGCTGATCATGGGCAGAGGGTTGAGACCATCTTCACTGCGGTACAGCAGTTCATATGCCACGACCTTGAGTGTGGTATCAAAAATGGGTTGGCGCGCCATCAGAATCTTATCGGGCATTGTCTGTGCTCAAGAGGAAAACGGTTGTTTTCATGTATGTATTTTGAGTCAAGCGGTGGCTCGTTAAAATAGTATAGTCTTCACTGTATGCAAAGCAGACAAGCTGCAGCAGGAGAGCGTGCAAAGGGGTTGCATGCACCCTGTGCCCATCTGGAGAACAAATATGAATACAGATGCCTTTGAAGCGCGCTACAACAGCCTTTTGAGTGCTAGCCTCGACCCGGTCATGATTCTGGATAACGAAACCGTTGTAGCCGTTGGTGGCAGTGTCGACTGGTGTCAGCCTGAGCATTTGCTGGGTGCGTCTTTGTCGTCCCTGCTGGCGGATGACCTGCTGGAGCGTTTCCGCAGTGCGCTGGTCGAGTTGTCGCAGGGCGAAGAATGGATTGAGTTGGAATATCAATTGCGACCTGAGCATTTGCCCGTGTTGCGTGAAAAGGGGTTGTCCGAAGCCTGCTGGTTTCAAGGGCGATTGGTGATGACGGAGCAGGGCGAGGTGGTCTGGAGTGCCCGTGATATTACCGCGCAAAAGCATCTGGAACGAAAGGTGTCACATCAGTCACAGCGTGATCCTCTGACGGGTGCCTATAACCGCCGTGCCATGATTCCGGTACTGGAGGTTTCAGTTGCTCAGGCGTTGCGCTATGACGGTGCTGCCAGTGTACTGCTAATCGATATCGATGGCTTCAGCAAGTTCAATGAGCAGCATGGCTGGGACGCCGGTGATCAGGTCTTGCAGCAAACGGTGAGTACCTTGCATCAACTGAAGCGTACCTCTGACTTTCTAGCGCGTTACGCGGATGATCAGCTGGTGATGGTATTGCCTGAAACCAACCATGAGCAGGGCGTGTTGGCTGCTGAGCGTGTACGAACGGCGATTGCTGAGCTGGAGCTTCCTCATGCAACGGGCAATCTGTCCTGGACCGTCAGCATTGGTGTCGCTTCGGCGGTGAGGCTGGATGACAGCGCGGTATCGTTGATGAAACGGGCGCGTGAGCACTTGATTATTGCGCAGCACAGCGGACGCAATCGAGTGGAGGGTGAGGCGCTATAATGCGCCTCACGGCATGATCAAAGCGAGGGATGTTGCTTGAGGCACTCGATCAAACGAGTCATTTCATCAGGCGTGCCGATGGTAATGCGCAGATGATTGTCGATGCCGGGTTTGGTGAAGTGACGGACCAGGATGCGGTTATCGCGCAGGTACTGCATCAGCTCGGCAGCCGCCACCTCCGAGTGACTGGTAAAAACAAAGTTGGTCTGCGAGGGCAGCACCTCGAACCCCAAGGATGTCAGCTGCTCACAGGTCCACTCACGCGTATCCATAACCTGCTGAACGCAGTGCTGAAAGTAACCGCGATCCTGCAGGGCCGCAATGGCGGTCTGTTGAGCCAGCATGTCCAACGGATAAGAGTTGAAGCTGTTCTTGACCCGTTCCAGAGCTTCAATCAATTTCGGGTGGCCATAGGCGTAACCTACGCGCATGCCTGCGAGCGAACGTGATTTCGAGAAGGTCTGGGTAACCAGCAGGTTGGGGTAGCGGTCAACCAGTTGGCTGGCGCTTTCGGCGCCGAAATCGACATAGGCCTCGTCAACCACGACTACCGAATGTGTGTTACGAATCAGCAGATCGCTGATCTGCTCTAGCGTTAGCCCGACCCCTGTCGGCGCATTCGGGTTTGCGAAGATGATGCCGCCATTTTCGCTGCTGTAGGCGTCAAGATCGATGCGGTAATCATCAGTCAGCGGAATGTGCCGGGCATCGATGTTGAACAGGTCAATGTAGACATTGTAAAAGCTGTAGGTCGTTTCAGGCAGCAGTAGCGGCTGTTCATGGCGCAGCAATGCCATGAAGGTCAGTGCCAGTACTTCATCAGAGCCGTTGCCGACAAAAACTTGGTCCCGCGACAACCCTGCCTCGTCTGCCAGTGCTTGCTTGAGCGCGTGACAGTCGGGGTCCGGATACAGGCGCAGGCGCTCTGTATCAAACTCACGCAACACTGCTTCCACGGCCGGTGCTGGCGGGTAAGGGTTTTCGTTGGTATTCAGCTTGATCAGGCCATCCACCTTGGGTTGCTCCCCCGGGGTGTAGGGCACCAAGGACTGAATAGCCGGACTCCAGAATTGACTCATCTTCTACCGTCCATCCACACATGCAAAGCCATCATCATAGCAGAGGGCGTGTGTGGGCAACAGGTATCACTTGGCGGCGCCAGGGCGCTGCTCAGTTGCGAGTACTGTTGCGTGACTGACGCAGGTATTCGGGAATATGGCTGTCGCTGGTGCGGTCCAGGGCGCCTATATCCAGCATGGGCGCTGCATCAAGGTGGTGTGCCCCCAGGATGTGCGATACATGTTCCAGTGCGGCCACGATCATTGACTGTTCCCAGTCGTGCATGTCTTCAAACTGTCGGATGAAGGTGTCCTGCAACGTAGCGGGGGCCGACTTGAGCAACTCCAGCCCCTCTTCTGTCGGGCATGCCAGAACCTTGCGCTTGTCGGTGTTGCTACGCTCGCGGCGCACAAGCCCCTTGCGCTCCAGGCGATCAAGAATGCTGGTTACCGTGGCCTGGGCCAGATTCATTTCTTTTGCCAGCATGCCGATGGTCAGCGGGCCGTTGATACGCAGTGTTTGCATGGTCATCAGCTGCGGCATGGTGAGACCTGTCATGCGACTCAAATGCTTGTCGTGCAGGTCTGTGGCTCGAATGATCTGGCGCAGTAATACCAGCGCGTCCTGACTCTTTTCCATAGCGCTTGGAAGGTTCTCCGGTACGGGTTTCAGTTGTGCGCGCTTTTTAGCCTGATTCGTTGAGTAATGCAAAATAACTTTACTACTCCGGATTTAATGTTTTGTAATGCAATGCAATAGGTGTTAGACCTTTGTATTAGTGCATTGGGCCTGTGAGACCACAAATACAGTGCTTTATGGGCGTTACAATCTTAAGTCATGCGATCACTTGCATGCTTGAAATGTCATTCTAGATATGTTTTATACTAAAAACCATAGCAAGGCTAAATAAATCAAATACTATGGAATCTGACATTTTTACGTTACGTAAGCCTGAGGCCACTGACGGCTTCGCACTCAACAAACTCGTCGAGCGTTGTTCTCCCCTCGACCCGAACTCCATTTACTGCAACCTCCTGCAGTGCAGCCACTTTGCCGACACCGGTATCGCGGCGGAAGATGAAGATGGCGATCTGGTTGGTTTTATCTCCGGATACCGGCCACCCGAGCGCCCCGATACGCTGTTCGTCTGGCAGGTTGCTGTTGATTCACGCTGTCGCGGCAAGAAACTGGCACAGAAGATGTTGCTGGCACTGACCGAGCGCTTGGCGCCAGAGGGTATTCAGTACATCGAAACCACCATTACGCCGGGCAACGTTGCCTCTGAAACCCTTTTTGCGCGTGTGTTCGCCGCCTTGTCAGCGCCAGTTGAGCGCTCGGTACTGTTCTCACGCGACGAGCATTTTGACGGTCTGCATGACGATGAAGTTTTGTACCGCGCAGGTCCGTTCAAGCTCACTACACCGAATTCATAATCAGGAGAGATCGATGAATATTTTCCAGAAAACTGAATCTGAAGTTCGTACATACAGCCGTTCTTTTCCGGTTACCTTCAGCAAGGCTAAAGGTGCTGTACTGACAACCGAAGACGGTAAGGAGTATGTCGATTTCCTCGCCGGTGCCGGTACACTCAACTACGGCCACAACAATGATGAGCTGAAGCAGGCACTGATCGATTACATCACTGAAGACGGTCTTACACATGGCCTGGATATGCAGTCCGTGGCCAAGGAAAATTTCCTGCATACTTTCCGTGACCTGATTCTCGAGCCGCGTGGCATGGGTGATTTCAAAGTGATGTTTACCGGTCCGACCGGTACCAACTGTGTTGAAGCGGCGATGAAGTTGGCGCGTAAGGTCAAGAAGCGCAGCAACATCATCTCGTTCACCAATGGTTTTCACGGTGTGACCGGCGGTGCACTGGCCGCTACCGGCAACCAGCACCACCGCGGCGGCATGGGCACTTCCATGCCGGACATTACGCGCATGCCGTTCGATGGTTACCTGGGTGAGGGTGTGGATACAACCGAATACCTGGATCAGGTATTAAGCGATCCGAGCAGCGGTGTCGACCATCCTGCCGCCGTACTGGTCGAGACCATTCAGGGCGAGGGTGGCTTAAATGCCGCGTCCTTTGAGTGGCTGCGTAACCTGGAAAAGGTGTGTCGTCGTCACGACATGCTGCTGATCGTGGATGACATCCAGTCCGGTTGTGGTCGTTCAGGCCGTTTCTTTAGCTTTGAAGAAGTAGGCATCAAACCGGACATTGTTACCCTGTCCAAATCCCTGAGTGCCTATGGCCTGCCGTTTGCCGTCACCATTTTCCGTCCAGAGTTGGATGTGTGGAGCCCGGGTGAGCATAACGGCACTTTCCGTGGCAACAACCATGCATTTGTCACCGCTGCTGCCGCGTTCAAGACTTTCTGGAGCGATGATCGCTTTGAGAAAGAAGTGCGTCGCAAGGCTGAGAAACTGCGCAACGGTCTGAAAGACATTATTCGTACTCATGGTGCCAAGAGCCTCAAGCTCAAAGGTCGTGGCTTGATGAGCGGTATCGAGTGCCCGGATGGTGATCTGGCCGGAGATGTCATTGCGCATGCGTTTGAGCAGGGTCTGGTCATTGAAACCAGTGGTGCACACGACCAAGTCGTCAAGTGTCTGGTGCCGTTGGTGATCACCGATGAGCAGATCGAGTTTGGTCTCAAGGTGCTGGACAAGTCGTTTGCCAGCGCATTGGAGAAGCGTCAGAGCAAGGCGTCCTGAGGACGCTTTGCACCAATGTCGAGCTGAATACACTCACTGAACAAGAGAAGTTGTAATGATCGTAAGAACACTGGAAGAGTGCGAAAATTCCGAACGTCGAGTAGTATCCCAGAACTGGGAAAGCACGCGCATGCTGCTGAAAGACGACAACATGGGGTACTCTTTCCATATCACCACCATCTATGAAGGCACCGAGACCCATATCTGGTACCAAAACCATTTGGAATCGGTATATTGCATTAGTGGTGAAGGCGAAGTTGAGACCTTGGCAGATGGCAAGATCTACCCGATCAAGCCGGGTACTCTGTATAATCTCAACGAACATGACGAGCACCTGCTGCGTGCCACCAAAGAGATGAAGCTGGCGTGTGTATTCAATCCGCCGCTGAACGGTAAAGAAGTGCACGACGAGAATGGCGTATATCCGCTGGAAGCGGAGACGGTCGAGGCCTGATCGCCCGAGTAAGTGAAACATGCCGGCGAATGCCGGCATGTTTTTATGTCGACCAACATGCCATTCCGGCGCAGGATTACACAAGAGAGGCCAACAGGACATAACATGCATACTGTAGAGAAGATTGGCGGCACTTCCATGAGTCGCTTCAGCGAGCTGATGGATACCATTCTGATTGGTGAACGCACCGGTGAGGAACTGTACAACCGCATCTTCGTCGTATCCGCTTATGGCGGCATCACCAATCTGCTTCTGGAGCACAAGAAAACCGGCGAGCCCGGGGTATATGCTCGTTTTGCCAATGCTGAAAACGAGAGTGCCTGGAGTGAAGCGCTGTCCGAGGTGAAGGCGCGTATGGTTGAAATTAACCAGGAGCTGTTTGGTGATTCCGTGGAACGAGCCGAGGCAGATCGCTTCATTACCCAGCGCATCGGTGATGTAGAAGCCATCATGTCCAACTTGCAGCAGCTTTGCTCTCATGGTCATTTCCAGCTGGACGAGCACCTGATGAAAGTGCGCGAAATGCTGGCCGCCATCGGTGAAGCCCACAGCGCGCACAACAGCGTACTCGCACTCAAGAAAGCGGGTGTCAACGCTCGTTTTGTTGATCTGTCCGGTTGGGATCAGCCCAAGCCGCTGTCGTTCGACGAGATGATCGAACACAGTTTCAAGGACATTGATTTCGCGTCAGAGATGCCGATTGTTACCGGTTACACGCACTGCAGCGAAGGTTTGATGCGAACCTTTGACCGTGGTTACAGTGAAATGACGTTCAGCAAAATTGCTACCAAGACGGGTGCGATCGAAGCAGTAATCCATAAGGAATTTCACCTGAGTACGGCCGATCCGGGCATTGTCGGCCTGGACAATGTCGTGACCATCGGTCGTACCAATTATGACGTGGCCGACCAGCTGTCCAATCTGGGCATGGAAGCGATCCACCCCAAGGCAGCCAAGGGGCTGCGTCAGCAGGAGATCGAGCTGCGCATCAAAAACGCGTTCGAGCCTGAGCATGCCGGTACGGTGATCAGCACGGATTACTGCAGTGCCAAGCCGCAGGTCGAGATCATTGCTGGTCGCCCAAATGTGTTCGGCATCGAAATCTTCGACCAGGACATGCTGGGTGAAGCGCGCTATGACATTGAGCTGTCCCGTCTGCTGCACGACCTCAAGCTATACGTCGTAAACCGTGATTCTGATGCCAACAGTATCACCTATTTCGTGGCCGGCTCACGCAAAATGGTCAACCGTGCCGTACGCCTGATCGGTGAGAAGTATGATGGCGCCGAAGTAGCCTTGCACAAGGTGGCAATCGTATCCGCCATCGGTTCTGACCTGAAAGTGCCGGGTATTCTGGCAAAAACCGTTTCGGCGCTGGCCAAGGCTGGCATCAGCATCCAGGCATTGCACCAGTCTATGCGTCAGGTGGAGATGCAGTGCATTGTCAACCAGGATGACTATGAATCGGCGGTTCGCGCCTTGCATCATGCCCTGATCGAGCAGGAAGACCACGGAGATGTCATATGCGCTGCCTGAGGGTAGTGATGCTGTTGCTGCTGGCGTTGCCGGCAGCACTGTCTGCACAGGAGGCCCCCGACTCGGGGGCCGAGTCCGTTATGGGGCCGGCGTCAGAAGCGGCTCCTGCAGTTACGGACGAGAGCATGCGCGAGCACGTCGAGACGCTTGATGAGCCGCTGTATAACCCGTTCATCGAGCGTTACATGATTGATGAAATCAAGGCGTTGCGTTCTGAAATAGAGCGCCAGCGTGTTGAAATGATTCGGGAAATCACCGATCGCGAATTGAAGGTTGCGAATAGCTCCATTTCGTATGCAACGGATACGGTTACCTATTTCTTCTACCTGATCGCTGCAGCGTCGTCGATTCTCTTGATCGTGGGTTGGAACTCGATCCGTGAAATCAAGGATCGTGTACAGTCCATTGCGGACGAAAAAGTTGGTCGCCTGGTGGAGGAGTACGAGGAGCGCCTGGAGCGAGTCGAGAAGGAGTTGCTACGCAAATCGCGCATCATCCAGGAAAACCAGCACGAGTTGGAAATCACCAACGAGGTTCAAACGCTGTGGGTGAAGGCATCCCAAGAAACCTCCTGGGAGCAGAAGGTGCGCTTGTATGATCGAATACTGGAGTTGCGTCCCGACAACGCTGAAGCCCTGACGTACAAGGCCGATGCAGCACTGGAGCTGAGTGAACATCAGTGGGCCATTTCACTGTGCAACCGTGCGCTGACTGTGGAGCCCGATAGCGGTCACGCCTACTTCCAGCTGGCATGTGCCTATGCCGATCTGGGGGCCAGCCGTATCGCGCTTGATTACCTCAAGCAAGCGGTCAGCATCTCGGATGAATACCGGGAGCAGGCCCGTCAGGAGCAGCGTTTGTTGTCGCTGTCTCAGGAGCCTGATTTCATGTCGGTACTTACGCAGCGTGATGATGAAACAGCCGGCAAGGACAAATAGTCCTGCCGGCTGTGCCGTTTAATCTCGCAAATAGTCAAAGTCGTCGTAGCTGTTACTGATCTGTCGCATCAGGCGACGGTCTTCCATCAGATCTTCGATCTGGCGGCGTCGCTTGCCGTTGTACTTGACCCGGCTACGGCTGACCTCTTCTTCTTCGCTGAACTGTTCAGTCCAGTCATTCAGTTCGTCATCATTGACTTGATCGACACGGAGTTTGGTGCCCATCGCATTCTCTCTCACGCAGGTTCCAGAAAGCGGCGAAGCCGCCGTTCTTATCGTGTGAGGGGAGTCTGTTTCGGCTGGCCTGTAAAAGCTTGCAATTGCAGTGCAGCCCCTCACTCAATGGCGAATATAGATCAGCCGTGAGGGGCTACAAAATAAAATTTTGCTATCAAGATGCCGTAAAAATAACTATCAAGGCAATGGTCCGCCCGTGCGTGCAGGCGGTGTGCGTTCAGCGCTCAAAAACGTAATTTCCAGGCGCCGGGTCAATGGCCGGATAGCCTGCCTCCGCGTTGCCCATGGCGGGCGGCTCAGCCTTCTCGGTGCTGTGCTGGTCGAGCCACTGATTCCAGGGCTCCCACCAAGACCCCTCTCGGCTTTCATGCCGCTGCAGCCAGTCATCAGCGGGGATGTGCTTGTCTTCGGCGGTTTGGATGCCCAGTTGATAATGTCGGCGTGGGTGTCCCGGCTCGCTGACAATGCCAGCGTTATGGCCGCCGCTGGTGAGCACGAAAGTGACTTCGGTATTCATCAGGTCATTGAGTTTGTAAACGGAGCGCCAGGGAGCAACATGATCCTTCTGTGTCGCAACACAGAACACGGGCACCCGGATATCGCGTAGCGAAATGGGACGATCGTTGACCAGAAAACGGCCGCTGGCCAGATCATTGTTCAGGAACAGGCGTCGCAGGTATTCCGAATGCATGCGATAGGGCATGCGGGTGGAGTCGGCATTCCAGGACATGAGGTCGTTCTGGCGCGGGCTTTCTCCTAACAGGTATTCGCTGACAATACGCGACCAGAGCAAATCGTAGGAGCGCAGCAGAGTAAAGGCGCCGGCCATCTGCTGGGTGTCCAGGTAGCCCTTTTCCCACATCATGTCTTCCATGTAGCTAAGCTGGCTTTCGTCAATGAACAGCATCAGCTCGCCGGCCTCGGTGAAGTCGGTTTGAGCGGTAAACAGTGTCAGTGACTGCAGGCGGTCATCGTTGTCGCGCGCCATGGCTGCAGCAGCAATGGTGGCCAGGGTGCCGCCAAGGCAGTAGCCAACAAGATGTATCTTGCGTTCAGGGACGATAGCATTGATAGCCTTGAGCGCTTCCATGATGCCCCGGTTGAGATAGTCGCTCATACCCAGGTCCCGGTCGCGGGCGTCTGGGTTATGCCACGAAATCATAAACACCGTGTGCCCCTTGTCGAGTAGGTAGCGCACCATGGAGTTGTGTTCGGACAGGTCGAGAATGTAATACTTCATGATCCAGGCCGGGGTGATCAGCACCGGTTCGGCGGTTACCTTGTCGGTGGTCGGGGTGTACTGGATCAGCTCGATCAGTCGGTTGCGGTATACCACCTTGCCCGGCGTGCAGGCCAGATTCTTGCCGACGGCAAAAGCCTGGCTGTCCGGGTCCGGCTCTTCGAGCAGGCTGTGCTGCATATCTTCGAGCAGGTTCTGCATGCCCTGCATCAGGCTTTGGCCGCCGGTATTGATGGCCTTCTCAACCACGTGCGGGTTGGTGAGCGGGTAGTTGGTGGGTGAAAACAGATCCAGCCACTGACGTGCCGCAAAGGAAACCACGTTTTCATGGTGCTTGGCCACGCCGGGAATTCCGGTTGTGGCATAGTGCCACCACTGCTCCTGCAGCAGAAAGCTTTGAGCCATGACGTTATAGGGAAAGCGCTTCCAGACCGGGTCATTGAAGCGCCGATCACCCGGCAGAGAGCGGATGAACGGCGCGGCATCCTGGTCGATTCCCGCGCGGGCAGCCCAAAGGGTGAAGGCACTGAACTTGCGCAGGCCATTTTCCACCATTTCGTTCATTTTGCCCGGCGAATGACTGACATGAATGAGCCAATCCATGTAGGCCAGTGTTAATGAAGCAGGGGAAAGACCGCTGGTGTAGCGCCCCTCGATTGCATGGATAACTCGGTCTATGCTGTTCTTGATCTCGGGAAGCGGCATGCGCGTCATGTGAATGTCCTTTCTCTATAACGGGTGCTTTCAGGCCAGCATATCAGCCTGCCAGCGCATAAATAATGAAAAGCGGATGAATAAAATTCACCCAAAGTCCAATTGCGCAAAGCGGCCTGGAAGCGCTTTTGCTGCAGGTGCGAAAAATATAGAATACGCTATCAGGTAAGCCGCCTGAAAGAAATCCGACCGTCAACAAAGGAACACTGAGTGTCGACCAAATACCTCAAGCGTTTTTTCAAACCCCAATCCATTGCCGTATTCGGTGCCTCCGAACGCGAGGACAGCATGGGGGGCGTGGTGCTGCGAAACCTGATTGACAGTGGTTTTCCCGGACGTTTGATGGCGGTAAATGCGCAGGGATATGAAACGGTCAATGGTATTAGCTGTTATCACAGTGTGGCCGATTTGCCCGAAATGCCCGACCTGGCCATTGTATGTGCACCGCCCGAGAGTGTGCCGGGCATCATTCGCAAGCTTGGGGCCAACATGGTCAAGGCGGCGATGATTCTGACCGGTGGCTTGAGTCCGCAGGAAAGTACGCGTGCATTTTCGCTGCGCGAACAGGTGCGTGAAGCGGCACGTCCTTATGGCATCCGTATTTTGGGGCCGGACTGCATGGGGCTGCTGGTGCCGGGGGCCAAACTCAATGCCAGTTACGCGCATGTCAACATACAGAAGGGTAAGGTGGCCTATGTGGGCCAATCCGGACTGATCGGCACAGCCATGATCGACTGGGCCAGCGGTCAGGAGATTGGCTTTTCCCACTTCCTGACGCTGGGCGACGGGGTCGATGTCGACCTGCCGGCCATCATCGATTACCTCTCCACTGAGCCCGCCACCCAGGCGATCCTGTTGCAGATGGACCGCATCATCGGATCAGCGCGCAATTTCGTGTCTGCCGTGCGTGCCGCTTCCCGCAACAAGCTGGTACTGGTGCTCAAGTCCAATATCATTCAGGACGGTCGCTATTCGGTCGAGCTGGCGCCGGGTGTGAGTGATGAAGATCAGGTGTACGATGCCGCTCTGCGCCGGGCCGGTGCCGTGCGCGTGGAAACCTCCGATCAGCTGTTCAACGCACTGGAAACCCTGTCGCGGATGAAGCCCATGCGCGGCGAGCGCCTGGCGCTGCTGTGCAACGGCATGGGCCCCAATGCGCTGGCTTGCGACCGATTGCTGCGCAAGCAGGGCAAGCTGGCGGACATCACCGAGGAAACGCGGCAGGCGCTGGCGGACATCCTGCCCAGCAGCTGGAACGGGCTTAATCCGGTTGATCTGAATACCGAGGCTACGCCCGAACGTTTTGCCGAGGCCACCCGCTTGTTGACCAAGGATCCCAATGTGGATGCTGTGCTGACCATTCACGCGCCGACGCGGATGGCGGCCAGTGTGGCAACCGCCGATGAAGTCATCAAAGTGGCCCGCAAGACCCCGCGCAATGTGCTGACCTGCTGGATGGGGCGTTATTCGGCCATCGAGGCTCGCAATCACTGCAATGCCTCGGGCATCCCCACTTTCATGACCCCCGAAGAGGCGGTCGATGCATTCATGCAGATGGTGGAGTACCACCGCAATCAGGCGGCCATGCGTCAGACGCCGGCGCCTTTTCACCTGCATAACTTACCCAACCGCAAGCGTGCGCGTGCCATGTTGCAGGATGCGCAGGCGAGCGGACGTGACTATCTGCTGCATTCGGAGGCCTGTGATCTGCTGGATCTGTACGAGATTCCGACGCCGAATACCGGCTATGCCGATGATATTCCTGGTGTGGTGGATATCGCTCGACAGATGGGCGGTTCGGTCGCGGTCAAGGCGCTGCATCGCGACAACGTGTACCCCTTCTGCTATGACAATACCTCTCACCAGCGCTGGCGTGACCTGGCGCTGGACCTTTATTCCATCAGCGAGGTGCGTCATGCCACCACCAAGCTGGCGTATCGAGTAGGGGAGAACTACGACGCTGAATCCAGTTACGGCTTTGTGGTCCAGCAGATGAAGCGCGGCTTCCAGTCGATGCAGATCAACGTCGGCATTACCCGTGACCCGGTATTCGGACCGCTGATGCTGTTTGGCGTGGGCGGCTATACCATTGATGTGCTGGCTGATCGCAATATTATGTTGCCGCCGCTGAACTTTGCGCTGGCGCGCCAGCTGGTCAAGCGATCACGTGTCTACAATATCATCGCCGAGAACAGCTATCAGGTGGAGCGGGACGTGGATCACCTGTGTGAACTGCTGATTCGTTTGTCGGAAATGGCAGTGGATCTGCCCGAACTGAAGTGCCTGGAAATCAACCCGCTACTGCTGAACAAGCGCGGGCTGTTGGCGGTTGACTGTGCCGTTTCGCTGGCTGAACCGGCACAGCTGTCGATTTCGCCATACCCAGAATATCTGAGCGAGCAGGTGGCGCTCAAGCGCTCCGGCCGAACCGCGACCCTCAGGGCCATTCGTGGCGAGGATGAACCGGCACACTTGGAGTTCTTCAACTCGCTTAGCCCGGAATCGATCCGGCTACGCTATTTCTACAGCCGTGGCGTGCCCACGCATGCGGAGTTGGCAACCTGGACCCAAATTGATTACGACCGCGAGATGGCATTTATAGTGACCGCTCCGAAACTCAGTGGTGCAGGTTTTGAAACGCTGGGGGTAGTGCGTGCCGTCACCGATGCTGATAATGTACGCAGTGAATTCTCCATTGTTGTGCGTGATGACATGCAGGGCGAGGGCCTGGGTGTGATGCTGATGCAGAAGACGATAGACTACTGCCGAGCGCGCGGAACGCTGCAACTGGTTGGTTCGACCATGCCATCCAACAAGGGCATGCAGGGACTGGCCCGCAAGCTGGGCTTCAAGATCAGCTACAACATGGAAGAAGATGTGATCGACATGAAAATGATGCTCAATGAGCCGACCGAGGACTGGCAGATGTACCGTCTGCAGCACTGAGCTCAAGCGCCTTAATCCAATCCTGCTTTGATTGTTGCCGTCCATCCGGGCGGCAGCTCTGATGATATGAATCCTGAATCCGATACGTCAGCATTGCGGCTGTCTTTGCCCGTGCTGTTTGGTTATATTCCGTTGGGCGCTGCCTTTGGCGTCATGTTTTCCGACCTGGGCTATCACTGGTTGTACGCGATGCTGATGGGCATCGTCATTTATGCCGGTGCCGGGCAGTTTCTGGCCGTGGGGCTGCTGGCCAATCACGCTGGTTTGGTCGAGGTATTTGTCGCGACGTTGCTGGTGAATGCGCGGCATATGGTGTACGGCTTGTCCCTGCTCAGCACCTTGAAGCTTAAGGGGTCCCGGCGCTGGTATCTGATCTATGCCCTGACCGATGAAACCTTTTCCTTGCTGAGCATGCTGCGTACCAGCTGTGACCGCCTGCGTGATCGTCTGCAGTTTCGCATTGCGGCGCTGGACCACTTGTACTGGGTGATCGGCTGCACGCTGGGAGCTTGGATCGGTGGACAGATCGAATTTTCGACCGCCGGTATCGAGTTTACCTTGCCGGCATTGTTTCTGGTGCTGGCAATCGAGCAGTATCGGGCCGTTCGCCGACCGCGGGTGTTTGCGTTGGCACTGGCAATCGGTGTTGTGGCGTTGCTGATCAGTCCCGACAACATGCTGATGCTGTCGATTGCGATGGCAATTTCATTGCTGATTATGGCGCGAGGGGGGGTAGAGTGGACTCGACTGCGTATCTTTTGAGTGTGATTGTTGTTGCGGCGGTGGCAACCTTCATGACCCGTGCCTTGCCCTTTGTGCTGCTCTATCGCTGGGCAGATCATGCACTGCTCAAGCACCTCGGGCGTTACCTGCCGCCAGTGTTGATGGTCCTGCTGCTAATGTATGCACTCAAGGATGCACTGGTGACAGGGCAGCACTTGCTGCCATCTCTGGCCGCACTGGCGGTCGTTGCAGCCCTGCATCTGTGGCTGCGCAATCCGCTGATCAGCATCCTGTCAGGAACAGGGTTGTACATGTTCCTGACGCAGACAGGGTTGCTGGGCTAATCAGGCCGCCGGGCAGAACAGTTCGTGCAAGGTACGTATAATGGTGATGGCGGTGTTGCCATTCAATGAATAGTAAATGGTCTGTGACTCGCGACGGGTGCGCACCAGTCCGTCGCGGCGCAATACGGCCAAGTGTTGGGACAGGGCTGACTGGCTCAGATCCAGACAGCGATTGAGTTCGGATACCGATAACTCCTTGCCATCCAGGTAGCACAGAATCAGCAGGCGGCTGTCGTTGCCAAGAACACGCATCAGCTTGGCAGCGGCGGCGGCGTTCTGCTTCATCATATCCAGACTATCCTGGGGCAGGCCGGGTGCAGTGGTCTGCGAGAACGAAGGCTGATCAGTCACGGTTATCCTCAACGATCTTGTTATTTGCCGACAATACTATCCCATTTGCCCCTTTAATCCCATTTTTCTAATATACGTAGAAAGCATATTTCTATAACACGTTTGTATACTTGAGCTTGGGTTTCTCGCCTTTGAATTTGGGTTTTCCCGTATACTTTAGTTGAAATAGCGACTAAAGTTGATTGTCGACAACTCGACTTGTTTCTCGCCCGCAAGTACTGTCCATTCGCCTCCAAACACACAGGAGTGTTCGGGGTATTTTAAGAACAATACCGTATCGCTTATGGGGAGCACTATGGGACTTTATCGGCGCGAGCATGGAGCTGAACATCCGTTCTGGAAGTTCGGACCCTTTAAAATCCGTTTACCGTTTATTCACTTCCGCTGGGAATGGCCGGAAACCATTCAGGCGCTGATCATGTTCGTGATCGGCATGGCAATGATTCCACTGCTCGAGAAGTACCTGGGCCTACCGTATGACGTGGCGCTGGCATTCGTTGTGGTCTGCGGTATCGGTTTCATGCTGCCCGCTGCGCTTGGGGTACCGATGGTGCCAGGCTGGATTACGCCAGCGATCCCGGTGGTGACCTTGTATCTGGGCAACTTCGAAGTGGGTGAGGAGTCCATTCGTGCCCTGATTGGCCTGCAGCTGGTGGTGACGCTGATCTTCTTCATTCTGGGCATCACCCGGCTGGGCAGCAAGCTTGTTGACATGTTTCCGAACTCGATCAAGGGCGGCATCTTGATGGGGGCCGGCATCGCGGCCATTTCGGGTGAAATTGTTGAAGGCGGTCGCCTGGCAGAAACGCCTATTTCGTTGATCATCGGCGGTGCCGTGACGGGGTACATTCTGTTCTCGCTGTCGTTCCGTGACTGGACCGAAAAGCATCGCTGGGCGCGTATTATCGCCGGTTACGGCATGGTGCCGGGTTCACTGGTGGCCATGGGTATCGGCTGGGCAGTGGGCGAATACCCCATTCCCAACATCGAGTTCGGTATCTCCACGCCGGCATTCGACAAGATGTTGGACTACACCGTGTTTGGTGTAGGGCTGCCGTCTCTTGAGATGATGTGGATGGCGGTACCGACGGCGATTATTGCCTACATCATTGCCTTTGGTGACATCATCGTCGGTCAGAGCCTGCTCAAGCGTGTTGACCACCTGCGCCCTGACGAGAAGATTGAAGTCAACGTTGACCGCGTTCACTTGGTGACTGCGATCCGTAACCTGATGCACTCGCTACTGGCCCCGTATCCGGGCCTGGCCGGCCCGCTGTTTACCGGCGCCATGGCAACAATTGCCGAGCGTTACCGTTATGGTCGCAAGGCGATGGATACCATCTATGGCGGTGTGAGTGTCTTCTGGATTGTCGGTTTTATCGCACTGTTTATCCTGCCGCTGGCGACGTTGTTCAAGCCGGTGCTGCCGATCGCGCTGTCACTGACTCTGCTGATCACCGGTTACCTGTGTATCAGTGTGGGCGTTGAGCAGGTCGATAACGCCACCTCAATGGGCGTTGCCGGTACCATGGGTGTGGTGCTGTCCGTGTACGGTGCCGCCTACGGTCTGGCCGCGGGCGTGATTCTGTATCTGCTGTTCGAGAAGCGCTCCAAAAAGGCGCTGCAGGAGCATGCCGGGGAGGAGCCTGAGGAGCCAATTCACATCGAAGAGCGGGCCGAGGAATACGGCAACAGCTGATTATCGGGCGTATCAGCGTTTACGGGCGAAGTCATTGCGACTTCGCCTTTTTTGTTTGTGGGTGTTTTGACCGGCCTGGCGCAGGCAGTTGCGGCCCGAGCGCTTGGCCTCATAAAGTGCCTCATCGGCACGCTTGATAACAGCGTCAGGGGTTGTTTCGCCCTGGTGCCAGCAAAAGCCGATGCTGATGGTCACATGAACTGTTTCGGTTTCATTGTGTCGGTTGCGCTGTTGTCGTCCGGCTTGATTGTCTTTCGGACGGTTGGGGGTGCGGATTGTGAGTGGGTACACGGCAATGGCTTCACGCAGTGTCTCCAGGGCTTCCAGGGCAGCCTGGGGGGAGCCGCGCCGAAACACCACGGTAAACTCTTCGCCACCGTAACGGAACGCACGCCCTCCCGCCCCTATACGCTGCACCTGCGCGGCCACCATGCGCAATACCTGATCCCCGGTGTCATGACCATAGCGGTCGTTGAACTGTTTGAAGTGGTCAACATCGAGCATGGCTATTCCATACTTTGCACCAGGATTGATCAACTGATGCTCCAGCGCTCGTCGCGCAGGAATACCGGTGAGTGCATCCACAAAGGCCATGGCATAGCCGTGCTCGATTAGTGCGGCCAGCAGCAATGCCTGCCCCAGCAGGTGCAACAGTGCGGAATGGAGGTTGTTGTCGACACTGAACAGCGCGGCCAGCATGATCAGGTTAAGGCTCAGGCAAGGCAAGATGTCTGGGTGCCGCTTGAGGACGGACAATGCCAGCGTGAGCGATAGAACCATCAGCTGCCACCAGAATACCCCCTTGCTGATACTGGTGCCGGCCATGAAAAACTCGATGCAGGCGGCAGGTAGGCGGGGCAGCGCGGTGGCCAGCAGCAGGGGCTGGTACTGCAACAGTAGTGAAAGTGCCACATAGGGTGCCAGCACAAAGAGTGCTCGCATGGCGTTGCATCGAGACCAGACGTTGCAGCCAGGCCGCCATAAAATCCACAGCTGTATAACCGGCCAGATCAGCCCCGTGAAGACCAGTGCAACGTAAGCGGCCGGATGGTTAAGCCCCGCATTGCCAATCAGTTGCAGTAATCCTGAAGCGGCTGCCAAGTGCAGTGCATGCAACAGCAGGCGGCTCTGTTTGAAGCCCGTTGCCAGGAGTGCAACGATGCCACCGAACAGCCATGGCAAGGATACGATGAACAGCATGTATTCTGCTGCCCAAAGCGTGCGGTTGGTCGGAAGCAACAAGGGCAACGGAATCAGCAGCAATAGCAGTAGGCGTAACGCGGTTTTCCTGGTCACCAGTGACTTGAGCTCAAGGTCATGCTAAATCAACATTCTAACATCTAGCGTGCTTGGTGTCGCTTTTGGGATACGCTGATATGGCCCGTTGTTGCATGACTTACGCAAAGTTCTCAGGCGCGCTATGCTGCTGGAAAGATAACCGGCAGGAGAGTGTCATGAATCAGTATGAGCGCATGTTGGTCAGCTTGGGTGAGGACAACCATCGAGGCGAAGTGTTGCAGAAGATGCGTCGCCTGTGCCGGGCCGACAGTCATGTTGAGCTGTTCAGTTGCATCTACTCGTCCGGCCTGTCGGCCAGCCATCTGTTTGCCGATGAGCAGCGTCAGCATGCAATACAATCGGTGCTGCGCAAGGCCGAAAAGGGACTGATGTCACATGTCGACAAGTTGCAGGCGGATGGGACTGAAGCGGGTGCTGATGTCTACTGGGACCGGGATCGGGCTGAAGGTATAGTGCGTAAGGTATTGCGCTATCAGCCGGATCTGGTGATTCATGCCCCCGAGCCGCATGCCAATGCCCTGCAACGCCTGCTGTCGGCACCGGACTGGCGCCTGTTGCGCCAGTGCCCGGCGCCCTTGCTGCTGAGCAAGCGCACCCGCTGGCAGGCGCGCCCGATCATTGCGGCTGCCATAGATCCCTTTCATCTCGATGATGCGGCAGCTGCGCTGGACAAGCGCTTGTTGGAGCATGCCGCGGGGCTGGCTCGGCAGCTGGAAGGCGAATTGCATGTGCTGCACGTGTTCAACACATTGCCGCATTCCGCCATTTTTGATGAGCACATGGTGGTGGATTTTGAGTCGCTGCAGAAAAAGGTACGCCAGGAGCATCGGCAACGCATAGATGCTTTGATCGAACCCTTCGGACTGACAGTCGCTGATCCCTGTGTACATCTGCTTGAGGGGGAGTTACACCAGAAAGTGCCGGCCTGGCTTGAAGAAACACCGGTGGATGTGCTGGTCATGGGCACGCTGGCGCGCGGTTTTCTGGATCGGATGCTGTTGGGCAGTTCGGCGGAGCGTCTGCTGGACCAGGTCGATTGCGATCTTCTGGTGTTGAAACCGGACACCTTTGAGTGTCCGGTTACTGAGTTTTGATGACAGAGTCCGGAGGCGGGTTTCAGGTATCGAACTCGGCCCATATCGGGGCATGGTCGGAAGGCTTTTCCATGCCCCTGAGTTCGTAATCGATGCCGCTGTCGATGCAGGCTTCCACCAGTACGGGGGTCGCCAGAATGGCATCGATGCGCAGTCCGCGCTTGGGGTCGTCGTCGAATCCTCGGCTGCGATAGTCGAACCAGCTGAACAGCCGGTCTTCATCCGGGTGCAGGTGGCGGAAGCAGTCCTTAAGTCCCCATTCATGCAGGCGCGCCAGCCATTCACGCTCTTCCGGTTGGAAGCTGGTCTTGCCAGTGCGCAGCCAGCGCTTGCGGTTGGGTTCGCCGATACCGATATCGCGGTCCTCGGCCGAAATGTTCAGGTCGCCCATCACGACCAGGGGCTGGTCCGGGGTGCAGGCCTCCTGCAGGTGTTGCAACAGATCGGCATAAAAGCGGCGCTTGGCCGGGAATTTGATCGGATGATCGATGTTCTCGCCCTGAGGGAAATAACCGTTGAGTACACGCATGCGTGTGCCGTTGGCGCTGGTGAAATCCGCCATGATCATGCGACGCTGTGCATCCGGTTCGTCAGTGGGAAATCCGTACTGCACGTTTTCAGCGGGCTGGCGTGAAATCAGGCAAACTCCATAATGCGTTTTCTGGCCATGGTAGACCACGTGGTAGCCCAGCGCCTCGATCTGTGCGACGGGAAACTGTTCGTCAGCCACCTTGGTTTCCTGGATGCCAATGACGTCGGGCTGGTGTTTGTCGATCAAGCGCTCAAGCTGGTGCATGCGGGCGCGAATGCCGTTGGTATTGAAAGAGATCAGCTTCATGTCGGACCTGTGGCGATACGTGAATAGGCGCGATATGGTATCAGAAAGCACAGACTTTGCAGGCCTCGCTTCATAGCTTTTCACTATTATCATCTGTGCCGGGTTTCAATTGGGAGCCACCTGTCAGCAGGGGTAGAATACAGGGCTATTAGCGGCCAACAATTAAGGTATTCAAGGAGTTACAGTGGCAGATTTTGATTTTGACTTGTTTGTAATCGGTGCAGGTTCCGGGGGGGTGCGCGCCGGTCGCATGGCGGCAGCACAGGGTGTGCGGGTGGCTGTGGCAGAAGACCGCTATCTTGGGGGCACCTGTGTCAATGTAGGCTGTGTTCCGAAAAAGCTCTATGTCTATGCATCGCACTATGCCGAGAGCTTTCATGAAGCGGCCGGATATGGTCTTGCAGCCGGCGATGTTCGGTTTGATTGGCCGACCTTGCGTGACAACAAACAGCAGGAAATCGCGCGCCTGAACGGCATTTATACGCGCCTGCTGGAAAACGCCGGTTGTACGCTCATCAATGGGCGCGCCGAAATCATCGGCGCGCACGAAGTGCGTGTCGGTGAACAGACCTATAGCGCAGAGCGTATTTTGGTGGCGACCGGGGGCTGGCCTCATGTACCGGATATCGAGGGTCGCGAGCATGTCATCAGTTCCAATGAGGTGTTTGATCTGGAGCAATTCCCGCAGGATGTCATCGTGGTGGGGGGCGGCTACATCGCGGTGGAATTTGCCGGCATCTTCGCAGGCCTTGGGGCGCGGACCGAGCTGCTGTATCGCGGCGATCTGTTCCTGCGTGGCTTCGATCAGGAAGTGCGTGAGTTCACGGCCCAGGAAGTGGCCAAAAAGGGCGTGAACCTCAATTTCAACTGCAATATCACGCGGATCGACAAGCTCGCCGACGGTCGCCTTCAGGCGCAGCTGACCGATGGTCGAACCCTTGAAGCCGACCAGATTCTGTATGCGACCGGGCGAGTGCCTAATACCCGCGGGTTGGGACTGGAAAATGTCAGCGTTGCACAGCATAGCAGTGGTGCCATTATCGTCAACGACAGCTTCCAAAGTACCGTTCCGTCGATTTATGCCATTGGTGATGTGATTGATCGGGTTCAGCTCACCCCCGTGGCCCTGGCCGAAGGCATGGCGCTGGTGCGTCATCTGTATGCCGGGGGCAGCTCGGAAGTGGACTATGAGCTCATTCCGACGGCCGTTTTCTGTCAGCCGAATATCGGCACCGTGGGGTTGACCGAAGAGCAAGCCCGCGAACGGTATGCGCGCATTCAGGTGTTCCGCTCCGAGTTCCGAGCGCTGAAACATACCCTCAGCGGCAGCGAAGAGCGCACGCTGATGAAGATGATCGTGGATGCGGACACTGACCGTGTACTCGGGGTGCACATGGTAGGCGCTGAAGCGGGCGAGATCATTCAGGGGATTGGTGTGGCCTTGAAGGCCGGCGCGACCAAGGCCGTGTTTGACAGCACCATCGGCATTCACCCAACGGCGGCGGAAGAGTTTGTGACCATGCGTGAGCCCGCGCGCTGAGAGCTCCAGCAGCAAAAAGCCGGCATTGCCGGCTTTTTTTGTGCCTGTATGGCCCTTGCTGGTGAGATCTTAGCGCGGCGGCAACCAGAGATTGAGATATCGGAACCAGTTGAGGCTGGCCAGCTGTTCGCGCAGGGACTGCTGTAGGGCGTCGGCGCTGAGTCCGGTCTGTTCGAGTAACTGATGGATCTGCGCCGATGCCTTGATATCCAGGTCAATGTATTCAGGGTGGTAGTAGAGAATTAGCTCATAATCCGGATTGTCACCCAGGATACGGGTCATGGCCGCATCCAGGTGCTGGCTGACTTCACGGCGTCCAGGCATCACCGGGCAGAAGGTCTCGGGATGCATCTCCTCGTCATCGTAGGTGTCGATGTGAAAGATGACATGGCCAATGTTGTCGAAGCGGCTTTGCAGTCGGCAGACCACGTTATCGCCGATGTAATGACCTTCGGCCGCACTCAGGTGGGGCGCGACTTGCAGGTGCATTTCGAGCAGGCTCTGATTGCCCATAAGGCGACTTTTAAAGCTGTGGACATTGACGACTCCCTCCACACTCAGCACCTGATCACGCAGCTCGCTGACACGCTCCTCCGGCAGGGCGGTATCAACCAGTTCAGTCACGCTCTTGGCAACCAGTTCCCAGCCGATCTTGCCCACCAGCAGCGCCACAAGTACGGCAGCCAGAGCATCCAGCCACCAGATGCCCGCCATGGCGCCGCCTACGGCAACCAAAACGACGATCGACGACAGCGCGTCGGTACGGCTATGCCAAGCGTTGGCAATGATCAGGTCCGACTGCAGCTTGCGGCCGACGTTAAGCGTGTAGCGGAAGATCCATTCCTTGCTCAGGATCGAAATGGCCGCCACGACCAGTGCAGGCCAGCCAGGGAGGGCAGGAGGGGCCTCGGCAAACAGCAGACTGACACTTTCATAGGCCATAGCACCACCAACAGCAACCAGGATGACCCCAAGTGCAACTGTGCCGATGGTTTCGAAACGGGCATGTCCCCACGGGTGGTTCTCGTCAGGGGCCTGGTGAGAGAGGCGCAGCACTATAATGACCATCAGATCGGTGAACAGATCCGACAGCGAATGGATACCGTCCGCAATCAGGGCACTGGAGTTGGCAACCACGCCAACCAGTATCTTGAGCAGGCCCAGTACGCCATCAAGCGCACCACCAATGATGGTGACACGTTCGGCTGCCTTGCGGCGCTGGTCCAGTTGTTCCTGCATGGGTCGATACTCCGCTTAAATCAGCGGCGTATCATATCTGGATATGACTAAAGTCTCTAGCACTATACCTTTGGTGGTGTTAGGAGGATAGTTAAGCGATTGATTTTATTGGTCATAAAACTGATGTTTAAAAAACAACCAAACTGTATTCATGCCAGAGTTCATCGGCGCTGGCAGGGTTTGAAAGAGTGGTTTTCACAGCGTTATCCACAGTAGATGTGGGCAGGCTGGCCCAGCCCAGGCATGCCGCGGGCTGGCGCTGTCATTGTCCGTTCATGACTGATCCCTTAACATGGCTGGTTTCGGTCGCGCAGGAGTTGAGTGTTCGTGCAAGCTTCGTATATGACACAATGGATTCTGCCTCTTGCCCTGTTCAGCATCATGCTGGGGGTGGGCATGACGCTTGAGCGCAGCCACTTCGTACGCCTGTGGCAGCAGCCCAGAGCCCTGCTGGCAGGGGTGGCGGGGCAGTTGCTGGTTTTGCCGTTGCTTGGGCTAATGGTGCTGTCCTGGGTTTCGCTGCCGCCAGCGCTGGCGGTTGGCATGATGATTCTGACCTTCGCCCCGGGTGGCGCTACATCCAACATGTTGACGCTGCTGGCGCGAGGAGACACGGCGCTGTCGATCTCCTTGACCGCAGTCACCAGCTTCATTACCCCCTTTACGTTGCCGGTACTGACTCTGTGGGCTTTGCAATACCAGGGTCTTGGCGCAGATATCGGTCGTTTCCCGGTGTTGCCAACCATTGCCAAGGTGGTGCTGGTGACGCTGGTGCCGGTCATGGTGGGCATGACGATCGCCGCCTGGCGGCCGCAGCTGTGCAAGCGCATGTTGAAGCCGGTCAAGATAGGCGCGCTGGTGTTCATGATTTTGATCGTGACGGCGATCGTGCGGGCCAACTGGGACGGGCTGCCGAGCATGCTGGCACAGGTTGGGCCCGTGGCGCTGGCGTTGTCCTGCTTGGCACTGGCATTCGGTTATGGACTGGCGTGGCTGTCAGGGGTGTGTCATGAGCAGCGTATCACGCTGGCAATCGAAGTCGGCATTCAAAATGCGGGCACGGCGTTACTGGTGACCGGTGGCCTGTTGCAGAATGCAGAAATGTCCGCCAGCGCGTTGATTTATGGCGTTTTGATGCAGCTACCGGCAGCCATGATCCTGCTGGCACGCAACCGATCGGTATGGATGCGGCCGCTGCGTGCCCAGCAGGGGTAGGGTTATTCGATACCGATCATCTTGTGGGTCTGGAGGCTCAGTTTCCAGCGTGGATGTGCCTGGCAGTAGTCAATGCAGCGACGCGTGTTGGTGTCCTGTAGCGGGCCGTCCATCGGTTGTAGGTAGTAATGGCTGAACGTAAATGCGGCAAAACGTTCCGGCATGGCTGCACTCTGCGGATAGACCAGCTTGAGCTCATCCCCCTTGGTGATCAGGATGTCACTGCTGCCTTTGGGGCTGACACAAACCCAGTCGATGCCGTTGGGCAGGGGTTTGGTGCCATTGGTCTCGATTGCAATCTCGAAGCCGCGCGCGTGCAGGGCATCGACCAGTGCTTCGTCGAGTTGCAGCGCTGGTTCACCACCGGTACACACAACGTAACGGTTGTCGGTGCCCTGTGGCCAGAATGACTCGATACGTTCAGCCAACGCATCCGCACTGGCAAACTTGCCGCCATTTTGGCCGTCGGTGCCGATAAAGTCTGTGTCACAGAAGTCGCAGATGGAGCCGCTGCGGTCTTGCTCTCGCCCCGACCAGAGATTGCAACCGGCAAAACGGCAAAAAACCGAGGCTCGCCCGCTTTGGGCACCTTCACCCTGCAGGGTGTAGAAAATTTCTTTAACGCTGTACATGCACGCTCCCGATTATTGAGGCGTCAGTTTATCGGCAATTTGACAATGATCAAGTTGTGGGCGATAAAACTGGCCGGCATGCGGTCAGGCCATGAATTCGGCTGCCCGTGCTGCCCCCACTTGTGTGTTAAGGAGAAATCAACATGGAAAAACGCTGGTTGACGGCGGTGGCCTTTACAGGCTTGATGACAATGTCCGGTATGGCGCTGGCCGAGCAGTCCGATACACGCGTTATGATTACCCCGGAGCTGTATTCGTTCAGTGTGATGCATGATGGCGAGCCAGTTGAGGTCATGCGCAATCAAGACAAGTCCAATCGCGTTCATGAACTCTATGCGACTACCTGGCGCGGGGTTCCTCAGCCAATGTACCCGTTCGCACCCCATGCAGTCGATACCATTGGCGAGCGGGAGTTCGTGGAATACATGATGCAAGCGCAGAGTGATGATGCAGTCATGATCGTGGATACGCGCACCGTTGGCTGGCATGTACGATTGACGATACCCGGTGCACAGAGCTATCCCTATACCATGATGGACGATCCAGATGATCGCGACTGGGCGCTGGATGACTTCGGTATCAAGCGCAACGAGGATGGGGTTTACGACTTCGGCGGCGCGAAGACATTGGCTATGTTCTGTAATGGTTACTGGTGTGGTCAGACACCGGCCATGATTCGCAAGCTTTTGGCGCTCGGATACCCAGCAGAGAAGCTCAAGTACTACCGTGGTGGCATGCAGGCCTGGACCAGCCTGGGCTTCAGCGTGGTGGGTGAGGGGGTCGAAACCCCCTGAGGTCAGTGCTCCGCCTCGCCTCCAAGCGTCTGCAGCAATTCCGGCAGCAGACGCGCATACTCAAGTCCCAGGCGTGCCAGTTCAGCATCGCACGCAGCCAGTACGTCTTCCGGTGCTTCGGCATCCAGCTGTTCACGGTACTCGTCACTCAGTTTCAGCCGGTGCAGGCTGAGGTCTTCATGCAATACAAAACGTATTTGTTGTTGCCATTCTAAAGCCAGGCGCTTGACCAGCATACCAGCCGTGATGTGCGCACTGATCTCGTCACATAGCAGGTCCTGCCCCTTGGCGCTGATCTTGCTGCCTTCGGTGGTCGGGTCGCGCAGTTCGCATTCGTCTTCCAGCGCCCAGCCTTGCGGCATGGCTTCGCCCTGCAGCCAGGCCGTCATCACCTTGTCGGCCGAAATCTGTGTCAGGGGCAGACGCACGGTCAGTGACCCCAGGGCCTGACGCAGCTGGTTGAGCAGTTCTTCGGCACGCTTGTGGCTTGACGCATTTACCACAATCCACCCCTGTTGAGGCATCAGGATGGCTTCGGTGCGTTTGCGGCGGGTGAAGCTGCGCGGCAGCAGGTCCAGCACGACTTCATCCTTGAGCTGCAGCTTTTCCTTGCGATAGACCTTGCGCGACTGTTCAGCCTCAATCAACGCAACGCGCTCATCGAGCTGTTCGCGGATGACGCTGGCCGGCAGAATGCGCTCTTCCTGAGCCAGGTTAATCAGCAAAAAACCGTTGCTGCTGAATACCAGCATGTCTTCGGCTTCCTGTACCGGCTGGTTCCAGCCACTGCTGCTCAGCTCCTGACTGCCGCAGGGCTTGAAAGGATGTGAGGCCAGTGCCTGTTCAAGATGTTCCTGTGTCAGCCCGGCGGGCGGTTCAAACCGATAGAAAATGAGGTTGCGGAACCAGAGCATGAATTCTCCAGAAGAAAGGTGTCATTGAAACATTCGGATCAGGGAGTAGAAGCCGCAAGTGCCTTGTTGATCGCCTGATCGAGATAAAAGCCGTAAAAATCACGCGAGCTGATACCGATGAGTGGTTCGCCTAGAGGTGTGCCATCGGGGCTGATAACCAGCACGCTGGGGTAAAATGCAATCGCATATTGCTTGGCGAAAGTCCCTGGCGTAACCAGTTGTTGTGTTGCATTCCTGACCTCGGTGTCGCTGGGGACCTTAAGTTCACGGATGGCCAGATCCGTACGTTGTTGGGACTGCAGCGGCAACAGAAACTCCTCCCGTACCAGGTCGCAATACCGGCAGTCAGGTTGGGAAAAAAGCATCACCAGCACCCGGGCATTGGGCGCGGTACGCGAGAGCGTATCAAAACCGCTGAAGTAAGGCAGTCGATCACCCGCCTGCAGCGGCAGGCAGACCAGCAACAACAACAGGGCAAGGGTGCGTTTCACGGCGGCATCCAAAAAAGAGTGGTGGGGGCATGCAGCCGCAGTAAGCGGTCTGCACCAGTGTCGATACTCCAGAAAAAAGAGTGTCGGCGTCAGGGATCAGTGACCCTCATAGGCCAGCAGAGAGTAGACCGGAATGCCCAGCTCCTGCAGTCGAGTCGATCCCTGCAAGTCAGGCAGATCGATCAGTGCAGCCGCTTCGACCACTTCGGCCCCCAGCTTGTTGATTAGCGTGCAGGCCGCGAGCAGAGTACCGCCCGTTGCAATGAGGTCGTCAAACAGCAGGACACGGTCACCGTTGGTAACGGCATCAATCTGCATTTCCACAGCCGAAGTGCCGTATTCCAGCTGGTAATCCTGATGTACGGTTTCACCGGGCAACTTGCCTTTCTTGCGCACCAGGACTAGCGGCAGATTAAGCTGGTAGGCCATGATTGAGCCAAACAGGAAACCGCGGGCATCGATGCAGGCAATATGGGTAATGTCGCTGTCGATATAGCGTTGGATGAACGCATTCGAAACCATATGCATTGCCTTGGGGTCCTTGAAGATCGGCGTGATATCGCGGAATACGACGCCAGGCTCCGGCCAGTCCTGCAGCGAGCGAATCACTGACTTGACATAGAATTCATCATAAGACATGAAACAATCTCCGTTGGACGCACAATTGATATAACTCAATGCCGCGGTTTCAAAAGAAGGGTTTAATACAAACGTTGGGTTACACATTGAGATGGCTACTTCATTGTGCAACTTGGGACGTAGCTTGAGAGAGCTACGTCCTTTTTTTGCCTTGTATTAGGTTGGTGCAGTTAAAAAGCGACAGTGTATTTGCTCTGCCTGGCTCAGGAGCTGGAATTTTCCTGCGGGCTGGTCTGGCATTCGCCTTGGCGGGACTCGCCAGACAGGCGGTACATCTCGTCCAGATTGGTCAGCTGTACTTCCTTGCCATCAACACGCATAAGTTCCATTTTCTGGAAACGCGTGAAAATGCGGCTTACGGTTTCAACCGCCAGGCCAAGATAGTTGCCGATCTCGTTGCGCGACATGGACAGGCGGAAGTTGGAAGCTGAATAGCCCCGAGCCTTGAAGCGCTGCGACAGTTTCAGCAGGAAAGTGGCGACACGCTGCTCGGCGTTCTTCTTGGACAGCAGCAGCATCATTTGCTGGTCATCCCGCAGCTCCTTGCTCATGCTGCGCAGCATCTGACGACGCAGTTCCGGCAAGTGGCCAGACAAGTCGTCAAGTCGCTCGAACGGAATTTCACACACGGTTGTGGTTTCGAGCACCTTGGCGGACATGGGGTAGTTTTCCGCATCAAAGCCACTTAAGCCAACCAGTTCGCCCGGGAAGTAGAATCCGGTGATCTGTTCTTCACCCTCGTTGGTCAGGGTGTAGCTTTTTATAGTCCCGGCCCTGATCGCATATACAGAGCTGAAGGGTTCACCCTGATGAAACAAATGCTCACCTTTTTTAAGGGGGCGGCTCTTTTCGATAATGTCATCCAGCCGGTCGATCTCGGTAAGATCAAGCGATACCGGCAGGCACAGCGTGCTCAGGCTGCAGGTTTTGCAGTGTACCTGAGGTAAGCAGTGCAGCTTTCCTTGAGATTTCCAATCGGCCATTAGGGCATCCTTTGGTTGGTTTTTCACACGATGGCTACACGGGCATTATGTAACATTTGCCCCCATGGGTGAAGCGGCAGACCCGCTATACGGGCCTGCCGTGCCGGGGTTGGCTCAAATGATGCGCGAAAATTTCTGGGTTGGCTGCTGCTTGGGGATATAAGCGTCAAAAGCCATGCAGATGCGGCGTATGAGCAGTCGTCCGGCCGGGGTGACCTTAATGATACCATCCTGCGACGTAATCAGACCGTCATTGGCAAATTGTGTCAGCTCGGACTGTTCATTGCTGAAATAACAGTCGAAGTCGATCTCGAAGCGGCGCTCGATCGTGCGCGTATCCAGCTCGAATTGACAGATCAGCTGGGTGATGACCGCACGGCGAATATGATCGTCTGTGTTGAGTTTTACGCCACGTTTGACGGCATGATGCTGTTGCGCAACAGCCTGGGTGTACGCGGCTACATCATGCTCGTTCTGATAGTAGACGTTGCCGATTTGACTGATGGCAGAGACGCCCATGGCTACCAGATCGCAGTCGGCGTGAGTGGTGTAACCCTGAAAGTTGCGGTGCAGCTTGCCTTCGGCCTGAGCAATCGCCAGTTCATCATCCGGTTTGGCAAAGTGATCCATGCCAATGTAGACATAGCCGGCATCCAGCAGCCGGTTGATGGTGTTCTGGAGGATGCTGAGCTTCGTTTCGGCCGAGGGCAGGTCTTCGGCACGGATGTGCTTCTGTGAACGGAAACGGTCAGGCAGGTGCGCATAGTTGAATACGGACAGACGATCAGGGCTCATTTCAATCACCGTATCCAAGGTGTCTTGAAAGCTTGCTTCGGTTTGATGAGGCAGGCCGTAGATCAGGTCCATGTTGATCGATTTGAAACCCAGTGTACGTGCGTGTTCAAGCACGGCACGTACCTGTTCGGTGGGCTGAACACGGTTAACCGCTTCCTGTACTCTGAGGTTGACGTCCTGTACCCCCAGGCTGATGCGGTTGAAACCAATTTCACGCAGTACTTCCAGAGTGTTTTCACCGATCTCGCGCGGGTCAATTTCGATCGAGTAATCTCCCTCGTCATCGTCACGCAAGTCGAAATGCTGGCGTAATGCCTGCATCAGCTCACGCATCTGGTCATCACTGATGAAGGTAGGTGTGCCGCCTCCCCAGTGCAACTGGTTGACCTTGCGGTTACCCCGGTACCACTCAGACAGCTGGCTCATTTCGCGGTAAACCGTGTCGAGGTACGGCTGTGCTTTCTTGCGGTTGCGGATAATGGTCTTGTTGCAGGCGCAGTAGTAGCACACGTGTGCACAAAAGGGGATGTGAACATAAAGCGAGAGTGGTGCGTTGTTGTCAGCGCTGGCGCGTCCTTCGCTGATCAGCTCGGTCGCCGCAAGGGGCGAATCAAACTGAATGGCAGTTGGGTAGGAGGTATAGCGAGGGCCGGACAGGTCATAACGATGAATAAGATCCAGATCCCAGCTGACATTGCTATGTGGGTTCACGACGGCACCTCTTGGCTATGATACGAAAAACGTATTATAGATGTTTAATACAGTCGTGCGGGTTGATGGATATCAAGCGTGATGCAGCCACAGTGTCCAAGGAAGGGTGGCAATGCCGAACAAGATGACCAGGGTACCGGCAATGTGGCGGGTCATTTGCTGCTGCAGCAGCTGGTGCAGCTGGCGTGCCAGCAGTGCGGTTGTGAGCATGGCTGGAAGCGTACCGACGCCGAAAGCAGCCATCAAAATGGCGCTGCCGGTGGGGCTCTCGGCGACCGTCCCTGACCACAGCAGCGTCGTGTATACCAGGCCACAGGGCAGCCATCCCCAGAGCCCTCCTAGCGCCAGTGATTTTGTCAGCGTGTCGGCCGGCAGCAGGGCTCGGCTCAGGGGGCGAATGCGTCGCCAGAGCACGCCGCCAGCACGTTCCAGGTAGGCAGCGCCCTGCCACCACCCGGCAATGTACAGTCCCATGGTGATCATGATCAGAGCCGCAAATGAACGCAGCACCAGTGTCAGTTCGGCATTATTGGTCAGCAGACTACCGAGCTGTCCCATAGCGAAACCGGCAACGGCGTAGCTGGCGATACGGCCAGTATTGAACGTTACCAAGAGTGGCACGCCTCGGCCGGCAGCGGCGCTTTGGCTCATGGCGACACTGCCGGCAATACCGCCGCACATGCCGACGCAATGCGTACTGCCGGCCAATCCAAACAACAGTGCCGAGGTTAATAGGGGTAGATCAATCAAGGCTTTTTGTCCGCATCTTGTTCGGGCTTGGCATCCTCCGGAATCAGATCGTCATCGTCATCGAACAGAATCCGGTGAGCGGGTGATTCGAGATCGTCGAACTGGCCTTGTTTCACACTCCAGAAAAATGCCCAGATGGCAACACTGACCAGAATGATGGCGATCGGTATCAGCAGGTAGATGATATCCATGTACTACTCCTGGGACTTGCGGCGAATACGGGGCGGACGCGACAGGCGCATGGCGTTCCCGACAACGATAAGCGAGCTGGCGGACATGCCGACGGCTGCCATGTAAGGTGCGATGAAGCCCAGAGCAGCTAATGGCAGGGCGACCAGGTTGTACAGCAGGGCCCAACTCAGGTTTTCGCGAATGACCATGCGGGTCTTGCGCGCGACCAGCAGAGCAATGGCCAGGCGTTCCAGTTCGCTTGCAATGAGCACGGCGTCGGCACTGGTCTTGGCCAGGTCCGTGGCAGAGCCCATGGCGATGGACGTACGGGCGCCGGCCAGCACAGGAATGTCGTTGATGCCATCACCGACCATGACAACACTGGCGCCCTGTTCCTGTAGTTGGCTGATGAAGGCCAGTTTCTCATCCGGTGATACGCCCTGTTTGACGGCATCGATACCCAGTTCGTCGGCAACGCGCTGAGCGGATGACGAGTCATCTCCCGTCAGCATGCCAACCTGAAGTCCAAGGTGCTTCAAAGTTGCCACGGTCGTGCGGGCATCACGGCGGATCTGGTCGTCCAGTGCAAACCAGGCGACCGCTCCTTGAGTGTCGGCGAGCAAAAGCCACTGCAGGTTCTGATCCGGTTGTTGCGGTAGCGGCTGACCTGACAGTGCGGCTGCATACTCGGGTTTGCCGATACGGTAGCGCTCGCCTTGTACGGAGCCCTCGACGCCGGCGCTGACTTCCACTTTCACATCATCAGCCGCACGCGTGAAGTGAGGATGAAAGGCACGCGCGATCGGGTGCTCCGATGACTGTTCCAGCGCTGCTGCGATATTGTAGGGTGTTAGCGATGTTGTCGAGCGTATCGGCACCATCTTGCGAATGCTGAGGTTACCCTCGGTCAGGGTGCCGGTTTTGTCAAAGATGACATGTGTGGCACTGGCCAAGCCTTCCAGTACGTGGCCTCGCGTAATAAGCAGACCCTGTTGGCGAAGTGTGCCGGTAGCAGCCGTCAGGGCGGTTGGTGTTGCCAATGAAAGGGCGCAAGGGCAAGTGACCACCAATACCGAAAGTGTGACCCAGAAGGCATCTTCCGGTGACACCAGATACCAGCCAGTCGCCACAGTAACTGATGTCAGCAGTACCGCCATCACGAAATAGCGCGCAACCCGGTCGGCAACCCGTGCGGTCATCGGCTTTTCGGCATGGGCCCGGTCTAGCAGCCCGACAATAGCTGAAATGCGTGTGTTGGCACCGACTTCAGTGATGCATACCTGAATCGGGTGCTCGACATTGATGGTACCGCCCACAACGGCATCATCAACGGACTTGGTGACAGGCAGGTATTCGCCCGTGAGCGCGGACTCGTTGATCGCGCTACGACCATCGACAATAACGCCGTCGGCCGGGATCGTATGGCCGGGGCGAACCAGAACGCGGTCACCCATCTTGAGTTCGGTGGCGGGAATCAGCTTCTCATGACCGTCTGCGCTCAACAGCATGGCGCTGGTGGGCAACAGGTCCATCAGGGCGTTGCCCGCACGGCCCGTGCGGTGTCGTGCCTGCATCTCCACGTAGCGACCGATCAGTAGAAAGAAGGTGAACATGGTCACCGAGTCGTAATAAACCTCGCCACTATTGGTCAGTGTAGCCCATATGCTTGCAAGATAGGCGCCGCCAATGGCGATGGACACCGGAACGTCCATGCTGAGATGGCGGCTGCGTATGTCGCGTACCGCAGCGATGAAAAACGGCTGGGCTGCATAAAGTACAACCGGTGTGGTGATGACCAGACTGCTCCAGCGGATGAACTCGACAAAACGTTCTTCCATGTCCTGAAGTGCGCCGGCATAGAGTGCAATGGCCATCATCATGACCTGCATCATACCTAGTCCAGCAATGCCCAGGCGCCGAATGGCGCGTTTTTTCTCCTGTTCAAGCAGCACCTCTTCCGTATTGGGGTGGAAAGGGTGTGCTTGGTAGCCAATACGGCCGATCTCGGCAAACAGGGTGCTGAGCTTGCATGCCTGGGGATTCCAGACCAGCCGTGCACGATGGTTGCTGAGGTTTACGCTGAACTGCTGCACGCCTGCGTGGTTGCTGAGGTGATGCTCAAGTAGCCAGACACAGGCGGCACAGGTAATGCCTTCAATGACCAGGGTGGCCTCGGCATGGTCATCAGCAACAAAGCGGACAAACCCATCCTGTACACTTTTCGAGTCGTACAAGGTCAGTTCGGCAGTAGCGGCCTCTGCCGCGCTCGCTGCAAGGGGGGTGACGTTGCTTTGATCGCGGTGGCGATAGAAATTATCCAGACCACCATCGACAATGGTTTGTGCAACCGCTTGGCAGCCCGGGCAGCACATGGGCTGCCGTTTACCATCAATAACGGCGGTGTAGTCACTGCCGGGAGGAACCGGCAGGCCACAGTGAAAACATGAGAGCTGCTCGGGCACATGCATGACAGTCATAGCTTCATTCACTGCGGAATCATGGAGTAGCGCAGCTGCTCATTGAAGGGCGGGACGATTTCCTGGCGCAGCTGCCAGCTTTCATCCAAAGGCGACAGCGACAGATATCGCTTGCTGCTCATTGCACCTTCAAGGCTGCCTGCATACAGGCCCTTGCCATCGACACTGCGCAGCGTCAGCAGCTGGTCATATTTCTGATGGGTCGGGTGAATGATGTTCAGATGCAGCTGTTCTGGGAAGGTGTCCAGTACGCCTGACAAGCGGAGGTTGATGTCGCCAGTAAGTGTGTCCAGGCGCAGGTCGGCGTTCAGGTCCAGCTCGCGTGCGCGATCGGCTCGTGAGGTGTCAATGTTCATGCCGCGTGCGATTTTGTAATAGTCTTCTTTGACGACACCGTCACTGGTTGTGACGGCAATGTACATGAAAATGCTGGCGTAAATGAAGACGGCGATGAGAGGTGCCAGTATGAACCAGAGCCAGGGTTGCTTGAACCAGGGAGCAGGGGGGGTAACGTGTGTGTTCATGACACTCCTTCGAATAAAGAGACGGCCGGGACAAACCGGCCGTCATTCTAACTCAAAATTGTCTATTCAGGGACTACCGTTGAGGTATGGGACCCAGGAAACGACTTTCGGTTTCAACGCGAATAGCAGAATTGTCTTCGGCTTCGACGCTGAACAGAATGGTTGAGTTGGTAGCGTTGAGCTGGTCCGGTTCAATCTGCAGTCGTACGGGGTAGGTGAGCAGCTCCCCGGCAGCAATGCTGATCCGCGCATCAGTAACCATCTGAACGCCATCAAGGCCTTCCACACTGATACGGTAAAGGTGGTCATTCTGTTCCTTGTTGGCAATTTTAAGCGTGTATACGTTTTCAATTTTGCCAGAAGGTGTGTTGGTGTATAGCTGGCCGCGGTCGCGAATCACGTCGACTTCAAGGGGAACGCGGTCGGCAATGGCCCAAATAAAGGCGCCAAACATGACCAGAAGGGCTGCAAAATAACCGATAAGACGGGGGCGCAGCAGCTTGGTCTTTTTGCCACTCAGGGCGTGTTCGGTGGTGTAGCGTACCAGTCCGCGTTCATAGCCCATACGGTCCATCATATCATCACAGGCGTCAACACAGGCACCGCAGGCAACGCATTCATATTGCAGGCCGTCACGAATATCGATGCCAACCGGGCATACATGTACGCAAGCATTGCAGTCGATACAGTCACCCAAGCCGGCTGCCTGCTTGTCGACATTCTTTTTGCGACTGCCGCGCGGTTCACCTCGGGCCTCGTCATACGAAATGATCAGGGTATCCTGGTCAAACATGACGCTCTGGAAGCGGGCATATGGGCACATGTAGATGCAGACCTGCTCACGCAGCCAGCCTGCATTGCCGTAGGTTGCCACGGCAAAAAAAGCAAGCCACCAAGTTTCCCAGGGGCCTAGATCCCACACCAAAATGTCGGGAATCAGCTCGCGGATCGGTGAAAAATAACCAACAAAAGCAATCGCTGTGGTGATGGCGATGACAACCCACAACACATGCTTGGCGGTTTTGCGTACCAGTTTTTGCTTGCTCATGGGCTGTTTGTCCATGCGCATGCGCTTGTTCCGGTCACCCTCGGTGATGCGCTCGGCCCAGATGAACAGCCAAGTCCAGACGAACTGTGGACATGCATAACCACACCAAAGTCGGCCGGCAAAGACGGTCACGAAGAAAAGGGTAAAAGCCAGGATGATCAGTAGCCAGGACAGTAGCATGAAATCCTGCGGCCAGAATGTCATACCGAAGATGTGGAACTGACGGTTGGGGAGGTCGAAGAGGATCGCCTGGCGGCCGTCGTACTGAATCCAGGAAGCGCCGTAAAACATTGCCAGCATGATGAAGCCGGAAATGATACGGAAATTCTTGAAGAAGCCTTTGTAGAACTTGACGTAAATGTGCTCGCGCTTGGCGTAGAGGTTGTATTCCTCAGGCTGCGGCTTGCTGCCCTTGTTGGGTGTTACGTCCTTAACCGGTATCTGATTCATGCCAGTACCTAATGCTGATTACGTCGACAGGTCGTTCCTGTTTTATTAGGAACGCTGAATATTATACTAGTCTCGTAACAAAAAAGGCGACATGACTTGCGTCATGCCGCCTTTTTTCAACCGCCGTGTCACTTACTTGTCAGAATTAGACAAGCTGTAGACGTAGGCTGTGATCAAGTGGATCTTATCTTCAGACAGCAGGTTCTTCTGTGCCGGCATGACGCCCGCACGACCGGCACGAATAGTGTGCGCGATCTGCTTGAAGGAACCACCATAGAGCCAGATATCGTCGGTCAGGTTCGGTGCACCCAGTGCGTGCATGCCCTTGGCATCAGCGCCGTGGCAGGCGGTGCACAGTGCCTGATACTGCTTTTCACCGTTGGCAATGTCAGTGCCTGCAACGGGCTCTTTACCGCTCAGGGTCATGACATAGCTGGCGACATCGCGTACGCCATCCTCGCCCAGAACATCAGCCCAAGCTGGCATACCCCCGTTACGGCCATTGATCAGAGTCTGCTTGATGGTCGCCGGGTCGCCACCGTACAGCCAGTCGTCGTCGGTCAGGTTCGGGAAGCCAATGGCGCCCGTACCGGCCGTGCCGTGACATACGGAGCAGTTGTTGGCGAACATGCGCTGGCCCATTTTAAGACCTTCTTCGTTCGCCGGCAGCTGCAGCTCTTCAACGGACAGTGCTGCGTATTTTGCAAAGACCGGACGGTACACTTCTTCGGCGTGCTGCATCTCGGTTTCCCACTGGTTGTGGGAAGTCCAGCCCAGCAGGCCCTTGAAGTTGCCCAGACCTGGGTAGAGCATCAGGTAGCCCAGGCCGAAGATGACGGTCGCTACAAACATGTAGAACCACCACTGCGGCAGCGGGTTGTCAAACTCTTCAATGCCGTCGTAGACGTGACCTACGGTCTGCTCGGTCGTTTCCTTGAACTTTTCGCTCTTGCGTGTGGCAAAGAGCAGCCAGGCGCAGCCCAAAATGACTGCCAGGGTAATTACGGTTACCCATGCGCTCCAGAAAGCACTCATTTGTTGTCTCTCCTGTTATGGGTCCCGTTCTGGTCCGAGTCCTTGCTTTTCTTGTGCTGCTCTTCATCGGCGAAGGGCAGCTGGGACGCTTCATCAAAACGCTTCTTGTTACCGGGCAAAAGGACCCAGACAAAGAGGCCGATGAAGGTAATCAGCATTATGACCGGCAGATAGGGACCATAAACCTCGTAACTCACTGAAAATTACCGCTTGTTTGTGTAAACAGAGTGCGTTTTGCCCAGTGACTGCAGGTAGGCGACCAGAGCGTCGATCTCGGTCTTGCCCTGCACGTCTTCACGAGCGGTGCTGATCTGTTCATCGGTGTACGGTACGCCCAGCTTGCGCAGAGTTTCCATTTTGGCAGCTGTATCCTTACCGTTCAGAGTATTCTCGAACAGCCAAGGGTAAGCCGGCATCTTGGACTCGGGCACAACGTCACGCGGGTTGTACAGGTGAGCCTTCTGCCAATCGTCAGAGTAACGACCACCTACGCGCGCCAGATCAGGACCGGTACGCTTGGAGCCCCACAGGAACGGGTGTTCCCATACATGCTCGTTGGCGGTGGAGTAGTGGCCATAGCGCTCGGTTTCGGCACGGAACGGACGGATCATCTGGGTGTGGCAGACGTGGCAGCCTTCACGGATGTAGATGTCACGACCTTCAAGCTCCAGTGCGCTGTAGGTACGCAGACCTTCGATCGGCTTGGTGGTTGAGCTCTGGAAGAACAGGGGAACGATCTCCGCCAGGCCGCCGCCGCTGATCACGATGATGATCAGCAGGATCATGAGGCCGATGTTCTTTTCTATCGTTTCATGTTTGATCATTGCTATGCGCTCCTCGTCTCAATCAGGCCGCCTGGGCAGCAGGTTCAGCTGCCTGAACGCGGCTGCCGCTGCGAACGGTCTGCCAAACGTTGAAGGCCATCAGCAGCATGCCGGTCAGGAAGAACATGCCACCAATCCAGCGAACCAGGTAGCCCGGGTGGCTGGCTTCAAGCGCTTCGACGAAGCTGTAGGTCAGAGTGCCGTCGGCATTGACTGCACGCCACATCAGACCCTGCAGAATGCCATTGACCCACATGGAGCAGATGTACAGCACGGTACCGATGGTAGCCAGCCAAAAGTGCGTGTTGATCAGGCCAACAGAGTACATCTGTGCCTTGCCGAACAGGCGCGGGATCATGTGATAAACCGCACCAATAGAGATCATGGCTACCCAGCCCAGAGCGCCGGCGTGTACGTGACCAACAGTCCAGTCAGTGTTGTGCGACAGGGCGTTGACGGTCTTGATGGACATCATCGGGCCTTCGAAAGTGGACATGCCGTAGAAAGACAGTGATACCACCAGGAAGCGCAGGACCGGGTCGGTGCGCAGTTTGTGCCATGCGCCGGACAGGGTCATCATACCGTTGATCATGCCACCCCAGGACGGTGCCAGCAGGATCAGGGACATAACCATGGCCACAGACTGAGTCCAGTCAGGCAGCGCTGAGTAGTGCAGGTGGTGACCGCCCGCCCACATGTAGGTGGCGATCAGTGCCCAGAAGTGCACGATGGACAGACGGTAGGAATAGATCGGACGCTCGGCCTGCTTGGGTACGAAGTAATACATCATGCCCAGGAAGCCAGCAGTCAGGAAGAAGCCTACCGCGTTATGGCCATACCACCACTGAACCATGGCGTCCACGGCACCCGGGTACACCGAGTAGGACTTGGTCAGGCTGACCGGAATGGCAACGCTGTTGACGATGTGCAGCACGGCAACCGTAATGATAAATGCCATGTAGAACCAGTTGCCCACGTAAATGTGAGACGTTTTACGGTTCTTGACGGTGCCCAGGAAGACGATTGCATAGCTGACCCAGACGACAGCGATCAGGATATCGATCGGCCATTCCAGTTCCGCGTACTCCTTGGTGCTGGTCAGACCCATCGGCAGCGTGATGGCGGCAGCCAGAATCACGGCCTGCCAACCCCAGAATGTAAACGATGCCAGTGCATCAGAGAACAGTCGGGTCTGACAGGTACGCTGCACTACATAGTAGGATGTAGCGAAGAGTGCACATCCACCGAACGCGAAGATAACCGCGTTGGTGTGTAACGGACGAATACGTCCGTAGGTCAACCAGGGAATTTCAAAGTTCAGTGCAGGCCACACCAGCTGGGCGGCGATCAGTACGCCGACGCCCATACCGACGATGCCCCAGACCACCGTCATGATGGCGAACTGGCGCACGACTTTGTAGTTGTAAGTCGGGTGTTCAGTTGCAGTGCTCATGTCAGGCTCTCATCAACAAGCTAATAGTAGTAAGAAGAGTTCCACCGGCAATTATCTGGTAATACCCAAGGCATTTCAATGTAATGGAACCTTTAACTGTGGTTTATTGTCGCAGGGCATTTTCCTCCCTCCATGCAGTTGGATTGTAAAGCTATAGCTCCCAAGTCATTGAATTATCGATGTGAATTCGACGTTGTATTGAAAATAAGGGTGTGTGTATGCCGAACCTGCGCCCGCTTTGTCGGTTTTATGAACGGCATCTGTCGCGAATAAAAGGCTTTATTTGATATGGATCAAGCAGGTGTTTGAGTTGTTTTTTCGCGCTTTCGAGTTTCCTTACGGTTGTTATTAGACCAATGGATTACTATAGTTCGCGCTCATTTCAGGAGGCCTCATGAGTGAGCTGAATACACTGTTGCTGCATTGCCGTTCCGGGTTTGAAAAAGAGTGTGCGGCAGAAATCACAACCCGTTGTGCTGAAATTGGCGTGTATGGCTATCCGCAGTTCGAGCCGGCACAGGGATATGTTATCTATCATTGTCATGAGCCCGGAACCGCAGAAGTAGCGATTCGCAAGCTTCGCTTTCGCGATCTGGTCTTCGCCCGACAGTGGAGTGCCTGCGTTGCGCGTCTGGAACGCCTGCCTTCTGCCGATCGCATCACGCCTATCGCGGAACAGGTGGCCAAGATGCCCTCCTGTAGTGAAGTGATGATCGAAGTGGCCGATACTACCGAGGGGCGTGAGCTGCAAGGTTTTGCACGCAAATTCAGTTCGGCACTGGCCCAGGCCTTGCGTCAGCAGTCACTGCTGTTGCCACGCAAGCAGCGTAGTCAGTGGCGCCTGCATGTCATGGTTATTGATGGCAAGACGCTTTGGTTAGGTGTGGCGCCGGTAGCTAACAGCTCGCCTCATCCGATGGGGATTCAGCGTCTAAAGTTCCCTGCTGCAGCCCCTAGTCGTTCCACACTCAAGCTTGAAGAAGCCTGGCATTACTTCATTCCCAAGCGCCGCCGTGATGAGTTGCTGGCCGGTGGCATGACCGCGGTCGATCTGGGTGCGGCCCCTGGCGGATGGACCTGGCAGTTGGTCAATCAGCACATGTTCGTTATTGCGGTTGATAATGGCCCGATGAATGAAGATTTGATGGAGTCGGGTCAGGTGGAGCATCGCCGCGAAGATGCCTTTACCTTTGCCCCCCCGAAGCCGGTGGACTGGATGGTGTGTGATGTGGTTGACAAGCCTGCAAGGGTGACTGAACTGGTCGTTCACTGGGCGCTCAATGGCTGGTGCCGTAATGCGATTTTCAATCTCAAGTTGCCAATGAAACAGCGCTTTGACGAGGTAGAGGACTGCCTTGGACGCCTGCGCGGGGAGCTTGCATCCGCCGGAATAGCATATCGGCTTGAAGCCCGCCACCTATATCACGATCGCGAAGAGATAACCTGCTGGCTGTCACTTACGCCTGAAAATTGATTCAAACTGATATCAGTGCGCGAAAACCGTTATTTTCTCTTCATGCTCGAGCATGGGGGCAATACGATCCATCATGGCACGCCGCTCCTCGGACGCATGCCAAAGCTGCCAGTCATGCTCGGATCGGTAGGTTGCCAGAATGGCACGATGCCTTGGATCAGCCGTATCATGCAGTGCCTCTCCGGAAATGAAGCCGGGGGCCTGCATGGCCAGTTGCAGCGTTTCGCGCGATGCCTGTTCATAATGTTCGCTGAGTTCTTCGGCAACATGCCGTTCAATCAATACACGAATCATGGGCTTACTCCTTGAGAGATGGTCTCCATATCAGGATAATTGCTTCTGATAAGGTCGCAACCTGTTTTGACGGTTTTGGCCGCTTCAAATTCTCATGCCTCGGGAGAGACGGTAACCCGCATGAATGAATCCGGTTTTGACCAAATGCTTGATGCCAGCGGCCTGCTGTGTCCCGAGCCTGTCATGTTGCTGCACAACAAGGTGCGCGAAATGGCAGCAGGTGAGGTGTTGAAGGTGATTGCAACCGATCCTTCCACCCAGCGTGATATTCCCAAGTTTTGTACGTTCCTTGGGCATGAGTTGCTGAGTCAGGGGCTGTCGGACAATCAGAGCTACGAGTATTTAATCCGTAAAGGGGCTGGCTGAGTGTCAGATCTGATCAATCTGCAGCACGAGGTTGAATCGCTGCTGCAGGAGTGTGAACAAAGACTGTCCGCTGCCGAAGCACGGAGCAGGGCAGATACCGGTAAAACAGAGAGTCAAACAGTGAATCAAACTGCCAATAGCAAAAATCGCTCTAAGAATCGTGCCGCTAACCAGGCTGCACTGGAGCAGCTGATCGAAGCCTACCCGCTGACGTTCAGCCGTGACAAGGTGCGCCCGCTCAAGATCGGAATCCAGGAGGATTTGATCGCGGATGAAAAACTGGCGCGCAATCGCATCAAGCGTGCCTTGGCGACTTACGTACGCTCTTTGGCATATCTGCGTGCGGTACAGGAGGGCGTTGAGCGCGTGGACCTCAAGGGTGAGGCCGCCGGTGTTGTAACGGCTGGCGAAGCCGAGCATGCGCAGGGGCGCATCAAGGAGATCCAGGCACAGCGTCGCGAGCGTCAGAAGCAGCAGCGTCAGGAAGAGCAGCAGCAGCGACAGCAGGAAAAAGAGCAGCGCCTCAACCGCAAGCTGGAAGCGCTGGTCAACTTGAAAGGCCGCTGATGGATTGAAATTGTCATTGGGCGCCTCTATTGATCATTGAACCGATCAACCGGAGGTCCCAATGAACGATTCCCTGCATATTTCCTGCCCCGCCTGTCTGGCAACCAATCGAATTCCCTCGTCTTGCCTCGACCGAGCGCCCCACTGTGGTAAATGCAAGCACCTTCTGTTTGCGGCCAACCCTGTCGATGTGGACAATCACGCATTTCAGCGCATTGTCGCCAATACCGATATTCCCGTGCTGATCGATTTCTGGGCCCCCTGGTGCGGTCCGTGCAAAATGATGGCGCCGGTCTTTGAAAGCGTTGCTCGGGCGCTGGAGCCTCGGTGTCGGCTGGTCAAAGTGGATACAGAAACTCATCAAGAGCTGGCATCCCAATATCAGGTACGCAGTATTCCGACGCTTTTGCTGCTGCAGGGAGGCGTTGAGTTGGCCCGTCGTGCCGGTGCCATGGATGCCCGCAGTCTGCAGCAGTGGGTGGAATCACACCTGTGATGCGGCCAGCGGTGACGGCTTGCCGTGCAGGTAGCCCTGGGTGCCATCGATGCCCAGCCTGACAAGCGCCTGATGCTGAGTATCACGCTCAACGTGTTCGGCATAGGCGCGAATATCCAGACTATGCGCAACGCTGATCAGACTGCTGACGAAAAAACGGTCCTCGTCGCTTTGGTCCAGCTGACGAATCAATGATCCGTCCAGCTTCAGGTAGTCAGGCTTGAGGGCGTACAGGTAGCTGAAGCCGTTAGGGTGGGTGCCGAAATTGTCCACGCCGAATTGTACGCCCAGCTTGGCCAGTGCACTCCGCAATTGGCGAATGTTGTCAAGGTGCGTCAGGATGGCAGTCTCATTGACTTCGATGCTGATGCGTGAAGCCTGCTGGCTGTCTTTTAATTGACGCAGCAGCCATTTGACAAAGGTGGGCTCCGCCAGCGTCTGATTGGCTAGGTTGAGGCCCAGTTTGGGGGCCTGTGGGTGGTGTTGCAGGTGTTGTATGGCATGTTTGACGATCAGGCGGTCAACGGCCTCCAGCAGCTTCAGGTCGCGGGCGACTCCCAGAAAGTCACCCGCCTGGCAGGGGGTGTTGTCCTGATCAAGGATGCGTGCAAACACTTCGGCATGAATGCATAGGCCGGTTTCGTCCTCAAGGGTCTGCTGCTGCAGGAAAATCTGTTCGTTGTGGATGGCGTTGGCGACATGGGTTTGCCACTGCTCAGACCAGCCGTGTTGTTGCTGTTGATCCTGCAGTAGCATGAGACCACTGCCGGCCTGTTCAGCTTCTTGTTGGATCAGGCGCGCTTGTGACAGCAGTTTGTCGACGCTCCAGGTCTGGTCGCCGGAAGCGATGCCAATACTGGCAACCGGCATGTCGGCCGCATTGGCCTGTTGGCCGTGTACCAGCTGTTGTGCCAGATTGAGTGTGCCGGTCAGTTTCTGTTGCCATTCATCCAGCCCTCGGCGCTGTGTCATCAATACCAGATCACCGCCGCCGAGGCGGCCTACCACGTGTGGCCCCATTGCTTGGCCCAGGGTCTGCAGGCTATGCGCGCATTGTTGGATGAGATGGTTGGTGTCTTCCTCACCCAGGCGGAGGTTGAGTGTCTGCAGGTCGTTTAGGTGAAACAATACCAGTGAGGCCGGACCAAAGTCCTGACGGTATTCCAGATGTTCGGCCAGTTGTGTCAGCAGAGCGCGGCGGTTGTTCAGGCCGGTCAGGCTGTCGCGGTAGGCGGTGCTGCGCAGGGACTCGATATTGCGGTTCTGCTCGGCAAACATGTGCTCGACCTGCCGCACCATGAGGTTCATCGCCATGACCACGCGACGTAGTTCGCGGGTACGGGGCAGGTGGGGTTGTTCGATATATTCCCGTCGTGCCAGCGCCATGGCCTGATGTTCGACGCCTTGCAGTGGCTTGAGCAGCTGGCGCAGCAGCAGTGACAGCATCAACGCTGTTGCCACAGCCAGGCTGACAAATAGCACCAGCGTCTGCTGCATGCTCTGCCAGAGCTGTTCATAAGCATAGCCAGCGCGGCTGCGCACATGAATGCTGCCGACCTGTTGCCATTGGTAGGTAATGGGTCGCACTTTTTCCGGCGGGGTGATGGGAATCAGGCTGATCAGCCAGGCTGGGGCGTTGATCGCGGTATCGGCTTTGTACTGCTTGAGGTACAAGGCATTGCCCTGACTGTCCTGGATCTCGATCTGCTGATAGAAGCCGCTGTCAAAAATGGCATTGACGGCGGTGGCGATGGTCGCTTGGTCCTTGCGTTGCATGTAGGGGGCCAAATACAGGCCCAGATGCGTGGCGCTGTCTTCGGCATGTGATTCCAGTTGTGTCAGCAGTGTGTCGCGGGTACTGTCCGAAAGGATATAAAACGTGCTCAGAACCAGTCCGAGCAGAACAGCGAGTACGGTGGCAATCAATTGGTTTTTGAGTGACATCCTCAGGGCTCCTGCGAATTCAGGTTAACGCTGTTGTTTTCGACACGGGACTGAACGCTGGTCCATGGTTTGAGCCGGTCCGAAGTACCAACGAGTTCGGCTCGACGGCCCTTTTTGCTCAACCAGAGATTGTCACCGTTGAAAGTATAGACGTGCAGCAGATCCGGGCGCTTGTCGGCGGGACGAATTTCACCGATCAGGTTGTCCAGTACAACGGGCATGGCCTCGGGGGAGGCATAGTACGTCAATACCATATGTGCCTGATTCAGCTCCAGTGATTTGACATAAGCCAGGCTCATGCGCTCATCGGCTACTCCCAATGCTCTCAGGGTGTAGTATTTGGCAATGGAAAAGTCTTCGCAATCGCCACCGTTGCTGATCAGGAATTCGGCCGGAGTGGCCCAATAGTCTTCTTTGCCCCAGTGATCAATGTCGTCGATGAAGCGGACTTGGTTGAAAAAGCGGTTTACGGCATCCAGTTTTTGCGGCTCAGGGAGGTTGGCAGCGTCTTGCAGCAGCGCTTGCCAGGCGGCAAGACGCTTGGCAGCTGCTTCGCCGTATAGTTGGCCGTAGCGGCTTATCTGCTGCTCAGACAGGCGCAGTGGGCGTGTCTGATCGGCCAGTACCAGGCTTGCCATGATCACAAGGGCGGGCAGTAGCAGGGCTAAACAGGCCGGCCAGAACTTGAAGACTGTTGAAACGGGATTCGACACTGTGGCATCCATCCGTGCAATGACACCATCATGGTCGAAAAGCAGGTGCTACTCAACCATTCGGGGAGTTGCCCGGCATCATGCCACACTGCCCCAACAACTGTTGCCAGGCTTGGGTGTGTCGCTCGCGTGCCTGCTGGTAGTCATGCCAAAGGCTACCCGGCCGGTCAGCCAGCATATGATCAAAATATGCTGCCACGTGAGGCGTCGTTGGCAGCTTTTGCCGCAATGCCTGCCAGTGTTGCCGCCACTGCATGCCATTGCGGTGTATGTTCGACATCCAGGGCTGCAGTCGCCCGGCGTAATACCGCGTGAAAACGTTGCGAACAATGTTGGCTTGGGGGGTCGGGCGCTTGTTGAAACACATCGGGCGTCGAGCCAGGCGAGTTTCGATGGCGGCGGCCGTCTGGTCGAGGGTTTGAGTCAGCAATAATAGACTCTGGCTCCATTCATGCCCGAAATGGGAGCGATAAAAGGCTTCGTAGCTGGTTTCAAGTTCAGTGATCCAGGCTGGGACTTGCCAATGTGTATCGTCAGCCTGGTCCGCCAGATGCTCAAATCGTTTCAGGGCCGGACTAAGACCTGTTAGGGGCGCTGGGGTCTCGAAGCGTCCGGCTGAACCGCTAATAGCAAAATGTTGACTGATTTCATCCGAGTTGAACAGAGCATTGCTGACAACACGCGGGTAATTGCGCGTTTTGACTTGCTCGATGTGGCGCAGGCGTTCAAGCAGATCTTGATCCTCTTCGCTAAGCGGGGTCAGCTGTTCAAGTGATTGGATGCAGGCACGCAGAGGCGGCAGGAACCGGGTTTCATAGATGAGGCGCTGGGATGGCAATGCCAGCTTACCCAGCGAGCTATTGCGCTCGCCGATCAGTTCCATCAGGCCACACCGGCGCAGGTCGAAGACGTCAATGACGCCCTCACGCAGCTCCGTCAGCGTCAGTGAGCGATGGCGTTTGGCCGGGTATTGCGGCAGGGTGGCGCTGAAAACCAGATCAAAATCCTGCTCGATCGCATTGCTGACGCGGGCAGCGTAATCCTTGAGTTCGGATTCAGGACCGTTCTGATTGCAGCCCACCAGCAGTATTGCCAACACGAGCATTGACCATTTCATGGCGTGCGATCCGTATGAGACGTGTGGTCAAGAATACGGCGCCTGCGCTCAAGCCGATCAACAACCCGTACCAGAGACCGGCGGCCAGCAGAGGCTCGGTAATCCAGTCGGTAAAGCCCAGTACATAGCCGACAGGCAGGCCGATCAGCCAGTAGGCTACAAACACCAGTGCCAGCGGGATGGCCGTATCCTTGTAGCCGCGCAGGGCGCCAGCGGCACTGACCTGCAGCGCATCGGAAAACTGAAACACGGCGCCGATGCTGATCAGGGTGGCGGCCATGATCACAATTTCCTCCACCGAGGTATACATCAGGGCAATATTGCGTGCCAGCAGCAATGACAGGGCGCAGCTGAACGTGGCAATGACCAGGGTAATCAGGATGCCGGTACCCGCCGCGTGGCGAGCGGCCTCGGGATCGCCGCGTCCGGCCAGTTGTCCAACACGAATGGTCAGGGCCATGGCAATACTGAGCGGAACCATGAAAATCATTCCCGTGTAGCTAATGGTGATCTGATTGGCTGCGATGATGGTCTCGCCGTGGGGGGCCAGGATCAGCGCCAGTACGCAGAACATGCTGGCCTCAATCAACAAGGAGAAGCCGATGGGTACCCCCAGCTTCAGCATCTGCAGCTGCTGTTTGACAGCGGGCCTGTGCCAGCGCAGCAGCAGGTGCAATGGACGGAATTGTGGGCTTTTGATCAGGTAGGCGAGCCCCGTTAGCAGCATGATCCACATGACGGCAGCGGTTGCATAACCGCAGCCGACGCCGCCAAGGGCTGGAAAACCCAGCTTTCCAAAGATAAGTACATAATTTAGCGGAATATTGCATAATACGCCTAGTACAGCGATACGCATGACCGGGTGAGTTTTGCCAAAGCCCTCACTGAAGCTGCGTACTACCTGGTAAAACAGAAACGCGGGGAACCCCCAGCTAATGGCGTCCAGGTAAGCCTGAGTCTTGTGTTGCAGGGTAGCGTCAAGCCCAAGCAGATCAAGCAGTGGACCGGCATTCCTGAGCAGTACTACACCCAGAATGCTGAGTACAGCCGCAACCCAGAATCCCTGGTGCAGCACGCGTCGCGTAGCGCGCTCGCGTCCGGCTCCGACCAGGTGAGCGACCAGCGGAGTTGTGGCCATCAAGACACCTGCCAGTGCCAGAAACAGTGGTAGCCATAAACTGCTGCCCAGCGCAATGGCAGCGAGATCCTGAGTGCCGGCGCGCGCGGACATGAGGGTATCGATAAACCCCATCGCATTCTGCGCCAGCTGTGCCACCATGATGGGCCAGCCCAGTTGTAACAAATAACGTATTTCTGCGTTGCGTTTCTGGCTTAAAATGAACACGGTCTGATGTTGTACTCTAACGGCATGGGTAATGGTGTGGTCATGCGCTCGGCGCGCCCCCTGCAACCGCTGTAACGACAACCTAATTGATGTGGGGTGCCACAGCATAAGCGTCGGCACTCGGGAGTGCAATCCCGTAAGCCCCTGTATGAAATCCTGGTTTGGAGGTAATAATGAAGCTGAAGGATAGTCGCTTGCTGCGTCAGCAAGCCTATGTGGATGGTCGCTGGACCGATGCCGCCAGTGGCGAGACCTTCGCAGTGCTTAACCCGGCAACCGGGGAGGAGCTTGCGCAGGTGCCGCTGATGGTAGAGACCGACGCCGAGCGCGCGGTCGATTTGGCCGAGAGTGCTTTTCATCAGTGGAAGAAAACAACGGCCAAGGAGCGTGCCGAAATTCTGCGTCGCTGGCATGCACTGGTGCTGGATAATGCCGATGACCTGGCGCTGCTGATGACGCTGGAGCAGGGCAAGCCACTGGCGGAGGCCAAGGGCGAAGTCATCTACGCGGCAAGCTTCATTGAATGGTTCGCCGAAGAAGGCAAACGTGCCTATGGCGAGATCGTGCCCACGCACAAGAGTGATGCACGTATCCTGGTGAGCCGTGAACCGGTCGGGGTGGTTGCTGCTATCACGCCCTGGAACTTCCCGGCGGCCATGATTACCCGCAAAGCGGCGCCGGCACTGGCAGCCGGTTGCACCTTCGTGTGCAAGCCCGCGGAGGACACGCCCCTGTCGGCTCTGGCCCTGGCCGAGCTGGCTGAGCGGGCCGGTGTCCCTGCCGGCGTCTTCAATATCCTGACCGGTAACCCCAAAGCGCTGGGGTCTGTGCTGACCGGCAGTGCCAAGGTACGCAAGCTCTCCTTTACCGGCTCGACCGGTGTCGGCAAGCTGTTGATGGCTCAGTGTGCGGACACGGTCAAGCGTCTGTCGCTGGAGCTGGGCGGCAATGCGCCGTTCATCGTGTTCGACGATGCGGACCTGGAGCGGGCGCTGGATGGTGCCATGGCGTCCAAGTATCGCAACACCGGTCAAACCTGTGTATGCACAAACCGATTCCTGGTGCAGGACGGCATTTATGACCGCTTTGTCGAAGGACTGGCGCAGCGTGTGTCACAGCTGAAGGTCGGCTCCGGCGTGGAGGAGGGTGTCCAGCAGGGCCCGTTGATAAACCAGGCGGCCGTTGACAAGATTCAGTTCCACATTGATGACGCCGTGGCCAAAGGCGCCGAAGTTGTCTGTGGCGGTAAGCCGCATGCGCTGGGGCGTACCTGGTTCGAGCCGACGGTACTGAAAAACATGACCACCGACATGTGCGTGGCTACCGACGAGACGTTCGGTCCCCTGGCGCCGGTCTTCCGTTTCAAGGATGAGGCTGAAGCGCTGGAAATGGCCAACGCAACCGAATATGGTCTGGCAGCTTATTTCTACAGCCGTGATCTGGGACGCTGCTGGCGTGTGGCCGAAGGGCTGGAGTATGGCATGGTCGGCATCAACGAGGGCGTGATTTCAACCGAGCTGGCTCCGTTTGGCGGTATCAAGGCATCTGGCCTGGGGCGTGAAGGGGCCCAGCAGGGGCTGGATGAGTATCTGGAATGCAAATACATGCTGATGGGCGGTATTTGATCCGGTGCCGCAGATGTAAAAACGGGGCCTGATGGCCCCGTTTTCGGTTGTGTGTTTCAATCAATCGAGACGCTTGCGCACATAGCTGCCTGGTGCGGCTTCCAGCACTGGAAACTCCTGGGTGCCATACTCGCTCGGTGCATCAACCTTCTTGCCTGCACGGCGGCGCAGCCAGTCGCTCCAGTGGCCCCACCAAGAACCTTCGTGGCGTTCGGCGCTTTCGAGCCAGGCCTCGGGGCCCTTGCCCATCTCGCCCTTGATCCAATAGTTGCGACGGTTCTTCTTGGCCGGGTTGATGACGCCGGCCACGTGCCCGCTCGCCCCCAGTACGAACTCGACATTGGCAAACAGGTCCAGTGCCTTGAACGTGCCCTTCCAGGGGGCAATATGATCCTCCATGGTCGACAGGAAGTAACAGGGCGTCTTGATGCGCCGCAGGTCGATCGGCTCTCCGCACATGGTCAGTGCATCCGGCTGCACCAGCTTGTTCTCCAGGTACATGCGATTGATGTAGTAGGTATAGAACTCGGCCGGCAGGTTGGTCGGGTCGCTGTTCCAGTAGAGAATGTCGAACGGCGGTGGGGTCTGGCCCTTGAGGTAATTGTTGACCACGTAGGACCAGATCAGGTCATTTGAACGCAGCATGTTGAATGACGTGGCCAGCTCGCGACCGTGCAGGATGCCCTCGTTGTTGACCTTGCTTTCCAGATGCTTGACCTGATGCTGGTCAATATAGACGCAGAGGTCGCCCGGATCACTGAAATCGAGCAGGGTGGTGAGGAAGGTGCAGCTGCTGACAGAGTTGTCCTTGCGGTTGGCGAGCACGGCCAGCGCCGATGCCATCAGGGTGCCGCCCACGCACCAGGAGACGGCATTCAGACGGTCTTGGCCACTGATGCGTTTGGTGATTTCGATGGCCTTGATAACGCCGTCACCGACGTAGTCGTCCCAGCTCAGGTCACGCTCCTCGGAAGAAGGGTTGTTCCAGGAGATCAGGTAGACATCCTGGCCCTGTTCCAGCGCATAGCGCACAAAAGAATTATCCGGCTGAAGATCAAGGATGTAGTATTTGTTGATGCTCGGCGGCACGATCAGGGTGGGTCGCTCGAAGGTTTGTTCGGTCAGCGGCTTGTAGTGAATCAGCTGGAAAATGTGGTTCTGAAATACCACGGCGCCTTCGGTGGTAGCCAGGTTGGTCCCCAGCTCGAAGGCGCTTTCATCCGTCATCGAGATGCGGCCCTTGTCGATGTCACTCAACAGGTTTTTCAGGCCCTCAACCAGGCTTGCGCCCTTGGTTTCCAGTGCTTGCTGCAGTACTTCGGGGTTGGTCAGGGCGAAGTTGGTCGGTGACAGGGCGTCGACGTACTGGCGAGTGTAAAACTCCAGCTTCTGCTGTTCGGCTGGAGACAGTTTGGCGTTATGGGCCATTTCCGTCAGCATCTGTGAAGTCAGCAGATAGGACTGCTTGATATAGTCAAAAACGGGGTTCTTCGACCACTCTTCGGCCTTGAAGCGGCGGTCACCGGGGGAGGGTTCGGCGATGGGCTCTTCGCTGGTCTTGCCACTGAGCAGGTTGCGCCAGAGGTTGAACTGCGCCTGCTGATAGTCGGCAATGGCACGAATCCAGACTGTGGGATCTTCCAGCGAACGGGTTGCCAGTTCGGTCCATGATTGGGTGAACTGGCGCAGAATATCGTCGCCGCCGGTGGCTGAAAACATTTCCAGCACCTTGCCGGTTTCCCGGTTTACATAATTGATGAATTCCTGGGGGTCTGTGCTAAGGGTATTCTCGTCTTTGTCCGTCATAGGTGCATGCGTTCCATATCTGCTGAGTTCAAGGTGCCTGCCCGACGAATACACGGCTGTCGGATGCGCTGCCTAACGGTTTAGCGATCATGTCGACCGGCCAGCAGCCGATTACGTCTTCGAGCATAATCTCCGGCTGCTGGCGGTTGCAAGTATGATTTTCAAGCCATATTCCTGTGGCGTTCCCCGATCATGTCATCAATATATTGCAAAATCTTGTAACTTTCTTCTTCTGCGTGTGTCATTTCCTTCACGATAAGGCGTCGCACGTCAGTGGCCTCTCGCCAGTTCTCGTTCCGCAGTGCCACGGCACGCTGCACTGCAGCATGGACTTCCTGGTGCGGTGCTTCCAGCAGGCGATAACTGGATGTGTTACTGAACGATTCCTTGCCGGGGCCCTGGTAGTACCATTGGCCAAGGCGACACTGGTCATGGTCGATGCTGATGGCTTCCAGAACATCCGGATGTTCGTTGTTCTCGTCAAACATCAGGTAGCCGTTTTGTTTGAAGATTACGTGATCGGCCTTGGCCAGGGAGCCAAACGTGAGATCTTTGGCATAGCTGACGTATTGACAGGTTTCATCCGCTGCAGAAGAAAAGGTTGCGAATTGCTGATGCAGCCCTTGTGCAACTTCACCCAGTTCATTCGAGGCCTGCTCAGAGGCCGTGGCTTGAACAACCATTTCGTCCACGCGTTCACTGAAGCTGCTGACAGTCGTGCTGATCTCGATAGCGGCTTCCTTGGTACGGTTCGATAATGCCTTGACCTCATCGGCAACCACGGCGAAGCCGCGTCCGTGCTCACCGGCACGCGCGGCTTCAATGGCGGCGTTGAGTGCCAGCAGGTTGGTCTGATCGGCAATCTCGGTGATGAAGGATAGCGATGCCGACATCTGTCGACTCTCTTCGCCCAGTTGGCGAATCAGATTGACGACAGCGTCGGTCGTGGTGTTTATCGACTTCAACGAGACAATCATGTCATTGACGCTCTGCTGACTCTTCTGTGCCGCAATGCCGTTGTTTGTGGCGATAGCCTCGACCCTTTCCATTTCCTGGCTGATGCTGACCAGGTCGGCCTGGTTCTGGCGCAGGTTGTTGATCAGGTGTGTGGTATTAAGCGTGTGCAGGTCGGAGTTCAGCTCATTGCTGGCGATGAACTCGGCGCCCTTTCGCATCAGCTCAAGCGAAGTATTAATACGAATCAGCGACTCGCGCAGCTGTCCCGGAAGGCCTCTGTAGAGCGCCTTGCGGTCGTATTTCCCTTGAGAAACATGCTGGAAGCATGAATCCACCTCCTTGAAGTATGTTTCGATCTTGTCGAGAAAATCGTTTAGCTCCCAGGCTACCTTGCCGACTTCGCCCAAGCGGGCAGTATGTGTCACGCGTGAATCAAAGCCTCCCTTGTTGGCCTCGGACAGCGTATGCTCGATTCGGATCAGGGTATTCAGCGCGCGCTGCCCCTTGCGATGAATGATGCCGGTCAGCAGCAGTGCAAACGGCAATGGCAGTAGTAACCAGAAGGTGAAGTCCACGGTCAGCCAAGCGATCAGGCTCGGGCATAGCGTGAGGGCTACAAAACCTGCGCAGGCCGCATCAAGCTGGATGCGCAGGAAAGGGGTGCCGCTGCTTTGAGAGTGCTTGTCGGTCATGCGTTGCCTCACTGCTGGTCAAGATGCATGATGAAATGGTCGTAATCGAACCCCTGTGCGCGACAGGTCTCCATCAACAGGTCGACGGATGCCTGCGGACCGTTTTGCGGGCCGACGCGCTGCTCTTCGGCGTGCATCTGCTGATAGATGTCGGTAATGGTTCTGATGGCCTGCGCGCTTGGCTTGCGACGAACCGAGTAGTACCCCACCAATGTGCCAGACGCATTGATGTCCGGGGTGATGTTGGCCATGACCCAGTAATAGCTGCCGTCCTTGCACAGGTTTTTGACGTAACCGAAAAATTCCCGGCCTGATTTGAGTCGTTGCCACAGCAGATGAAAAGCCCCTCTGGGCATGTCGGGATGACGAATGATATTGTGTGGTTTGCCAAAGAGTTCGGCTTCGGAAAAGCCTGAAATACGCATGAATGTTCGATTGCAGTAGGTAATGATACCCTGGGTGTTTGTCTTGCTGACGATGAACTCATCGTCCTGCAATGCGTGTTCGTTATCTCGTGGCGTGATGATTGAGGTCTTGTTTTTCATCGGTCGTACTTCTGCCGAGGGGTGGTAGCCGACATCATATGCCAAGGTCAGGCGATTGGCAGCCAAATTCATACAACTGTAAGTAAATGAAGGAAATATTTGATCATGCGCAAGCTTGACCTTATGACAACCGAAGGCTGTCATTTGTGTGAGGACGCGATCGCGGTTCTGCAACAGGGGCTGGTGGCCGGTGAAGCGGAAGTGGATCTGGTGGATATCGTCTATGAACCGTCATTGCTGGAGCGCTATGCCGAACGCATTCCGGTGCTGGTGGAGCGCGATGGCCCAGCCGAGCTGGGCTGGCCCTTTGATGTAGATCAGTTGCGGCAGTTCATGGATGCACTGCCGCAACGGTAAGCCCCGTTACTGCTGCAGAGCCAGCATGCTGAACTCCTGCTCGCTGAACAGTGCAACCGGCCGATTAGCCAGACGTTCATAGATAACGCGGAACGAAAGTACGTTTTGCACGTAGCCGCGCGTTTCATCAAACGGGATGGTCTCGATCCAGATATCCAGCGGCAGCTTACCGCGCGCTTCCAGCCAGCGGCTGACACGGTGTGGGCCTGCATTGTACGCCGCCGAGGCATAGGCCTGGTTGCCGTCAAAGCGCTTTGCGACCTCACTGAGGTAGGCGGTACCTAGCTGAATGTTAGTATCCGGTTCGTTCAGAGCACCCAAGCCGGCCAGCGGGATGCCATGCCGGCGGGCGGTGGCCCGTGCGGTAGCGGGCATCAGCTGCATCAGGCCGCGTGCGCCAACGTGTGAGCGCGCGCCCATCCAGAAGGCGCTTTCCTGGCGCGTTACAGCCAGTGCCCAAGTCGGGTCAATGCTGCGTGCTTTGGCGTGACGCTGATACAGCTCGGTATGAGGTGCCGGGAAGCGCAATTGCATGTCATTCCATTGCCCGCTCTTGATGGCGCCCCGAATGCCCTGATGGTGCCAGCCAAAGCGTTTGACCAGGTGTGCGGCCAGGTGGATCTGTTCCGGTGTCATGTCGGCAACCGCCAGGTTCCACTCCGAGCGTGCATCCGTATAACGCTCCAGGGCCAGCAGCTCGCGCATGCGTTCAAAGGATGGTGTTGCCGCCAGTGTATCCAGTGCTTCCTGGCTGAACTGCGCCGGCTCATCGTTCAGGGCGTAGTCTTGACCCAGCAACTGTGCGGCCATGAAACCATAGAAGCTACGCTCGCCAGCCAAGGTTCGCAGCTGGTCCTGCACCGGCTTGCCCAGGTGCTGGCGGGCAATGGCATCCCAGTACTGCCAACGGTCCGACAGACGTTCGGATTCCGGCAGCTTGCCAATCAGGGAGTTGACCTGCTGCCAGTCCCGATCGGTCAGTGCCAGGCGAATACGCCAGCCAGTTAGCTCTGCATGCGTGTAATGCGGGTCCAGTTTAGCCAGTAACTGGCGGCCATTGCTGCCCGGGAAGCGCTTGGAGCGCCATACACCCAGGTAGCCCGTCAATTCCTGCTGTGCCTCTTCAGGTACCTGCAGTCGATCGCGATCACGGACCCAGAGCCGGATGGCGGCATCCAGATCACTGCGCGCCAGACGTCTGACGTTCATCTCCAGCAGGGCGTGTCGGTGAGGATGATCCTTGCTCAACTGATTGGGATCGTCCAGCAGCAGGCGAGGGGTCTTGTATAGTTTCAATGCTTGCTCGGCTCGTAATTTGTCTTCAGCCGTCGTCAGGAAGCGCGTAATGTAAGTCGCCAGCCCGGTGCGTCCCTTGGTCAAGGCCGCCACATAACGATTCAGCGCATCGGCCGAGGTGAAATTGTCGGACTTGAGCCAGGGCTCGAACAGAGGGTCGCAGATATCCGGCTGTGAGTGGCCGACGGTCCAGAGCATGCGGGCTGTTTGCCATGCTGCATCCTGAGAGCCCTGATCAAGCAGGCGGCGTCCGTTCAGGCATTGCAGGGATGTACTGGGGCGCTGAATGCGGCTCCAGGTCTGTTCAAAGTTTTGCCAGTGTCCCTGTTCGCCGGTGTGCCTTGCCCAGGCAAACAGCAACCTGCCATAGAGTGGCGTATCCTCGTGACGTTGCAGAAAATCGTCAATGCGCGCTTGGGTCTGCTGTTCAAGCTGGCTGTTTAGCAACCGGTACTCCAGGTAAGGGTACAGGGGGTAATGGCCCAGAGTTTCATGCATCATTTCACTGATGCTGTCCGGGTCGGCAGCAATGGCCGTGTAGCTTTTGACGAAGGCATCGCGCAGCTCATCCTGAGTCTCTGCGAGCGTATCGGCGGTAGCCGGTGCGGCGAGTAGCGCACTGATCACCAGCCAGCGATGAAGCGGAACCATATGTACCTCTCTGTTGCCTGGGGGAGCATTTGCCACAGTGTATACCGGCGGTTTATGAAACATAAGCGGCAACATGCTTTTTCAATCCCGGGTTGTATTTCAGGTACACTAGCGTCTGTTTAATTTCAGGACAGGATGCAAGTCTTTATGCCGTTGGTGAAGTTAGAGGGCGTTTCCGTCAGTTTCAGTGCGGCGCCGCTGCTGGATGATGTCACTTTTCAGATTGACCCGGGTGAGCGCATCGCGCTCGTCGGCCTGAACGGGGCCGGCAAGTCCACCTTGATGAAGCTGGTTTCGAATGAACTGCATGTGGATCATGGCCAGGTTTGGCAAGATCCGGCCATTCGTGTTGCCCAGTTGCCGCAGATGTTGCCCGCGGCTGATGAGCGTCGGGTCTATGATGTGGTTGCCGAAGGGCTGAGCGAGGTGCTGGCGTTGCGTGAAGCCTTTGACGCCTTGTCACACCAAACTGATGCCGCCTCGCTGCAGAAAATGGAACATTTGCAGCACCAGCTGGAAGCCCGTGACGGCTGGCACTTGGAGCAGCAGGTGCAAACGGTGCTGGATAAGCTTGGCTTGAAAGCGGAGACCCGTATGGCGGAGCTGTCAGGTGGATGGCGCCGGCGTGCGGCGCTGGGCGCGGCGCTGGTGCAGAAGCCCGATCTGCTGCTGCTGGACGAGCCTACCAACCATCTTGATATCGAAACCATCGAATGGCTTGAGCAGATGATGCTTGAGTTCCGAGGTGCCATTCTATTTGTATCCCATGATCGTGCACTCGTGGAAAAGCTGGCGACACGGATTGTCGAGCTGGATCGCGGTACATTGACCAGCTTCCCCGGCAGCTATAATCGATACCTTGAACTCAAGGCCCAACTGCTGGAAGAGGAAGCCCGTCAGAACGCGGAATTCGACAAGAAATTGGCACAGGAAGAGCGCTGGATTCGCCAGGGGATCAAGGCTCGACGAACCCGCAATGAAGGTCGTGTACGTGCGCTGGAGCAGATGCGCCGTGAGCGCTCACAGCGTCGCGAGCGCCAGTCCTCGGCGACTTTCGGGCTTGAGGAAGCGCAGAAGTCCGGCAAGCTGGTAGCCGAGCTGGAACAGGTCTCCATGCAGTATGCCGGCAAGCCACTGCTGCGGGATTTTTCCATGAAGGTTCAGCGTGGTGATCGCATTGGCCTGATTGGTCCCAACGGCAGTGGCAAGAGTACGCTGCTGAAGATCATTCTGGGTCAGCTGGAACCGGATGCAGGGCAGGTCAAGTTGGGCACCAAGCTCGAGGTTGCCTATTTCGACCAGTTGCGCGGTCAGCTGGATCCCGAAAAGAGCGTCATCGACAACGTCTCTGGTGGACGGGAAAGTGTCGAAATCAATGGTCAGAGCAAGCACATCATCGGATATCTTCAGGATTTTCTGTTCAGTCCCGAACGGGCGCGCACGCCGGTTAAGGCTCTGTCCGGTGGTGAATGCAACCGACTACTACTGGCCCGGCTGTTCAGTCAGCCAGCCAATGTGCTGGTACTGGATGAGCCCACCAACGACCTGGATATCGAAACACTGGAGCTGCTGGAAGAGATCCTGCTCAATTTCGACGGCACCATTCTGCTGGTCAGTCATGACCGTCGTTTTCTGGATAATGTCGTGACCAGTTCAGTGGTGTTTGAGGGCGAAGGACAGGTGCGGGAATACGTTGGCGGTTATCAGGATTGGCTGCGACAGCGTCCGGTCAAGGTGGCGCCTGTGCATGGAAAGCCGGCGTCAAAAACCGTTGATGTGAAGCCGGTTAAAAAGGCATCCAAGAAGCTGAGCTACAAGCTGCAGCGAGAGCTCGACCAGTTGCCGGAGCAGCTTGAGCATGCCGAGGCAGCCTTGGAAGCATTGCAGGCCCAAGTGGCGGCACCGGAATTTTATGCCGGTGATCATGAAAACGTGGCAGCCACACTGGAGAAACTCCATCAGCAGGAGCAGCATCTGGAAACGCTGATGGAGCGCTGGGTTGAGCTGGAGGCGATGCAGGACGGGAGTTAATCCTCGTCCTTTACCCGGATTGCCAGAACATCACATTTGGCGCCGTGCAGTACGCCGTTGGCGGTTGAGCCCAGCAGCAGGGCGAGACCGTGGCGGCCGTGGCTGCCCACGATGACCAGATCGGTGTTCAGTTCTTCCGCTGTGCGATGGATTTCGGTCTCGGTATGACCGGTGACGATGATTTTGCGATTAATCGGATAACCGACTTTTTCGGCAAATTGGTCCAGCTTGCTGCGGGCATGATCATCCAGCTGCTCCTGTATGGTGGTCAAGTCCATGGGAACATCACCGCCATAGGCAAAACTGAGCGGCTCCACTACATGGATCAGGTTCAGTTCGGCACCGAAGGCCTTGGCCATCTGGGCGGTCTTGCTGGCCAATTGTTCCGACTCCTCGGACAGGTCCAGTGCCAGTAGAATTCGGGTGTAGATACTCATGCGCATTGTCCTTTTCAAGGGCTGCAATGGCAGCCATACAACGTGTGGGATCTGTCTCCAGAATAGCATCAACCTCCGGCTGCATCCCATACCGACGTCAACAAAACGTTGGTGCACAGTGCATCTTCAAATTCTGACGGGCCGCGACAGCCCGGGGACTCAAAAATGGAATGGCTCATTGTTGTATTGATTTTCATCTCGCTGACCGGCTCCGTGCTGTGGATACGGCCGACACCGCGACAGCGTCACCAGGGGGAGCTGCGTATGCATGCACGCAAGCTCGGCATTCAGGTGCAGCTGACGCGCGTTGAACTGCCGCGTGCACGAGGTGAGGTTGAAGGCGAAAGCGTACTGGTAGCGGCCTACCGCTTTTTGCGGACCAACCTTGAACGGGGTGATCGCGAGCGTTGGATCGACTGGCACATACACCGCCTGGATACTCTTGATCAGGCCGGGTTGGCGGAAGGGTGGAGCTGGATCGGGGGCACGGGTGCTCTGCCGCCGGCTGGTCTGGCGCGCTTGAATGCGCTGCTGCAGGCGGTGCCGGAGGATGTGATCGGCATTGAGTCAACGGCGCAGCATCTGACCCTGTATTGGCGTGAGCGTGGCGAGATTGAAGCCCTGGACCACTTGCATTCGGCTGTTCAGCCTCTTTTGTCTGGCAAGGTTTAGGCTTCAGGGCTGCTCGTTCAGGTAGTCATCCAGTGATTCGGCAAGGGCGCCGGCGCCATAGTTGCGCCGAGGCTGAATGCCGTCGATGCTGGCCTGAATCTCGTCGAGCTTGGGTTTTTTCTGGCGTTGGGGGGCGGTTGCACGCACCAGCACCGCCTTAGCGTGTTTGAGGTGAGTCAGTGCCGTGTGCTTGTCGCCCATTTCCAGCAGGCGTGTAGCCTGGTGGCGGTGGGCATCCGCAACGAGCGATACGTTGAGCCAGTACAGCTCTTCCTGGTATGTGCGTGCCAATTGCCCCGTCATTTTGCCGGCCTTGGCCATCTGGATCAGTAGCTTTTCAGCGAAATTGATGTAGATTTGTGCGCGTTTCACAGCACGGTCGCTGTTGAGGCGGGTCTTGTCCGGCCGTGTTCGGTCACTGGTTTCCTTCAGGTCGCTGACCTGCGTCATCAGTTCGGAGTCCGGTGCCAACAGACTGATTTCTTCAATCAATGCCATGGCGTGCTGGTTCAGCTTGTCGACGATATCCTGGCGACAGCCTGTCTCCTTGAGTACGGCCAGTGCGTTCAGAGTGTGCTCGGCCTGCGTTTGCAGCCAGTCGAGGCGTTCGCGCCTTGCCTCGGATTCCTGTTCACGAGTCGTCACAACATAATTGACCACCAGTGCGAGAATACCGACGCCGGCAATCAAGAGCACAAGATACAGGTTGTCTCCAAGCATGGGGTTTGGCACTCTGAAAAGGCGTTAATTTACATTAGTTATCGGGCTTATTATAAGTGTCAGCGGCGCTTGCTGGTATCTTTTGCTGCAGACTCTGCTTGACGCTGACGGCACCACACCTTATATATGCTCGCAGTTTCTGGGTTGCCCGCTGTAAAAAGGATCCGTATCTCATGGGAAAAACTCTTGTCATTGTCGAGTCACCGGCAAAGGCCAAAACGATCAACAAGTATCTGGGCAGCCAATATGTGGTCAAATCCAGTGTGGGTCATATTCGTGACCTGCCAACCAGCGGCAGTGCCAGCAAGAGTGATCCCAAAGAACGTGCTCGCCAAGCGGCGCTGACACGCAAAATGTCGCCGGATGAAAAAGCGGCTTATAAGAAGAAAAAGGCGCATCAACAGCTGATCGCTCGCATGGGTGTCGACCCGGACCATGACTGGGAGGCACATTATGAGATCCTGCCGGGCAAGGAAAAGGTAGTTGAAGAGCTGCGCAAGCTGGCCAAAAATGCCGATGAAATCTACCTCGCAACGGATTTGGACCGTGAAGGGGAAGCCATTGCCTGGCACTTGCGTGAAGCCATCGGGGGCGATGACAGCCGGTTCCGCCGGGTTGTGTTCAACGAAATCACCAAGAAGGCAATCCAGGGTGCTTTCGAAGAACCGGGCGATCTGGATCTGAACCGTGTCAATGCACAGCAGGCCCGGCGTTTCCTCGACAGGGTCGTGGGTTACATGTTGTCTCCTCTGCTGTGGGAAAAAATCGCGCGTGGTCTGTCGGCCGGGCGTGTTCAGTCCGTTGCCGTCAAGCTTATTGTGGAGCGTGAGCGCGAAATCCGTGCCTTCATCCCGGAAGAGTACTGGGAGGTGCATGCCGATACGCTGACAGCAGCTGAGACGCCGCTGCGCCTGCAGGTTGCCAAGTACGGCGGCAAGGCGTTCCGCCCGCTCAGTCGTGAAGAGACCGATACGCACCTAGAGCGTTTGCGCGCCGGTAGCCTGGTGGTCGACAAGCGTGAAGATCGACCGACCAGCAGCAAGCCCTCAGCTCCTTTTATTACCTCGACGCTGCAGCAGGCAGCCAGCACGCGTCTGAGTTTTGGCGTCAAGAAAACCATGATGCTGGCGCAGCGCTTGTATGAAGCCGGCTACATTACTTATATGCGTACCGACTCCACCAATTTGAGTGCGGAAGCGGTTGCCGGTTGTCGTGAATTCATCCAGCAGACCTATGGCGATGACTATCTGCCGCCGGAGGCAATCAGCTATACCAGCAAAGAGGGAGCGCAGGAGGCACATGAAGCCATTCGTCCTTCCGACGTGGCACTGACTGTTGATCAGCTCAAGGGCATGGAGCCCGATGCCCAGCGTCTGTACGACCTGATTCGTCGTCAGTTCATGGCCTGTCAGATGACCCCGGCCCGTTACACCAGTACCCGTATTCATGTGGCTTGCAATGGTTATGAGCTGACCACCAAAGGGCGTATCCTGCGCTTTGACGGTTACACCCGTGTGCTGCCGCCGAAAGGGCGCAGTGATGAAGATGTGATTCTGCCGGATATTCAACAGGGTGAAACGCTCCAATTGTCCGAGCTGGATCCGCGCCAGCACTTCACCAAGCCGGCACCTCGGTACAGCGAGGCCAGTCTGGTCAAGGAGCTGGAAAAGCGCGGTATCGGTCGTCCGTCGACCTATGCTTCCATCATCTCCACCATTCAGGACCGGGGGTATGTGGAAGTGCAGGGGCGCCGCTTCTACGCTTGCAAGATGGGCGATATCGTGACCGAGCGCCTGAACGAAAATTTCAGTGATCTGATGGATTACAGCTTTACGGCCCGCATGGAACAAAAGCTGGATGAAGTGGCGCAGGGCGGTGTGGACTGGAAAGCGCTGCTGAATGATTTTTACACCGGCTTCACCGGCAAGCTCAGTGATGCTCAGGGTGAAGAGCACGGCATGAGGCCCAATACGCCGACGCCGACGGATATTGACTGCCCCGACTGTGGTCGTCAGATGATGATTCGTACGGCCAGTACAGGGGTGTTCCTGGGCTGCTCTGGCTACAGCCTGCCGCCCAAAGAGCGCTGCAAGTGCACCATCAACCTGATTCCGGGTGATGAAGTGGTCAGTGTGGACGGTGATGAAGAGGAAGAATCACGCATCTTGCGCAACAAGCATCGCTGTAAGCTGTGTGATGCGGCGATGGATGCCTACCTGATCGATGAAAAGCGCAAGCTGCATGTGTGCGGTAATAACCCGGACTGTACCGGATTCGAGGTCGAACAGGGCAGCTTCAAGATCAAGGGCTACGACGGTCCGAGCATCGAGTGTGACAAGTGCGGCGCAGAGATGCAGTTGAAAACGGGTCGTTTCGGCAAGTTTTTTGGTTGTACCAATAGCGAGTGCAAGAACACCCGCAAATTGCTGAAAAGCGGCGAGCCGGCGCCACCCAAGATGGATCCAGTGCCGATGCCGGAGTTGCAGTGCCAAAAGGTGGAAGATACCTATGTGCTGCGTGACGGCGCCAGCGGGCTCTTTCTGGCGGCCAGTCAGTTTCCCAAGAAGCGTGAAACCCGTGCGCCTTTGGTTGCTGAGTTGGTGCCGCACAAGGACGAGATCGATCCCAAGTATGCGTTCCTGATGGACGCCCCCCAGAAGGATCCGGATGGCAACCCTGCGGTCGTACGTTTCAGTCGCAAGACCAAGGAACAGTATGTGATGTCTGAGGTCGAGGGCAAAGCGACTGGCTGGAAGGCTTTCTACCGGGATGGTCGCTGGCAGGAAGAGCGCAGCGGCAAACGCTGATTGATGATTGTGCCATCTGGCACAGGGGCAAGGGAGTAGACGAGTCATGAGTGATGTGTATGCGGTTCGTACCAATCAGAAGCTGAATTTTGCACGTCTGCACATCAAGGCGCTGGTTCAGGCCCAAGCGTCACCGCAGTGGAGCCAGAATCCGCGCATTGAGTCCTACCATGAATCGGTACTGTTTTTTCTCGCCAGCGGGTACACCTCGCTATTGCGGGAAGTTGCCGAGAACTACAAGCTGGACCCCTCAAGGGTCCTTCACTTCAGCGACTTGCTGGAGCAGCTGGAAGCGACCGGGCAGGAGTCACCCGAGGCGCGCGAACTTGAAAACCTGGAGCGGGATTCGAGCAGTTGGCTGCACAAGGTTTTGAAGGCCTATCGTTCCTGCTGGGATGCGGCAGACGGGTATGCACCGACCATATCCGGTGATGGCAGTGTGTCGGAGATCCATGTGCTGCAAATTAACCCCGATCATGCGGAAGATGATGCTGTGCTGGCCGAATACAATGCGTGGCTGCAGGCATTCCGTGACCTTCTGGAACGCCTGCGTGCCAATATGCAGGAGTGGTGAATTCGGTATATGGCGCTAATCTTCAGTGCCGTACCAAAATGGCCTGAGCGTTGCCTTGGCAGGCGGCCGCATCGAGCTGCGGCAGGGGAGTGATGCGGCTGGCATCACACCAGGTGATGACGGTATGTGATGTGCCTGCCTCCAGTGCGCGGCGGCACAGGTGGAGTGCTTCGTAGCGGTTGTGTCGGCTACACAGTGAGCGAATGTGGCCCGTCAGTGCGCCTGCCTGCGCAAGCATGTCGCGATTGAGGTTGGTCGGTGGGTTGATCAGTGTCAGCCATCGGTCGTGTCGGCTCAGCTCGGTAATCATCGGCAGCAGTAATGGATGCAGAGATAGTCTGCGATTGTGCAGCAGTATCTCGGTGATGCGGCTGTTATCCGTTGGCGTCAGCTCTTGATCGTGAACGGCGATGCAGTCAATGGCTGGCATGGTGTAACCTCTGTCGGTCAATTGCCTTGCCGAATCACTCCAACTCCCAGCCCCTCGATTGTCAGGTCCTGTTCCGACAGATCGACCTCAATGGGTGCGAAGTCTTCGTTCTCGGCAATCAGATAAACTTTGCGGCCGTCACGCTTGAAGCGCTTGACCGTCACGTCATCGCCTATACGGGCAACAACAATCTGGCCGTCCTTGGCGTCTGGGGTCTGATGAACGGCTAGCAGGTCGCCATCCAGAATGCCGACGTTCTTCATGCTCATGCCTTTGACCCTCAACAGGTAGTCGGCACGAGGGCGGAAAAAGTCGGCCGAAATAGTGCACTGATCCTCGACGTGTTCCTGTGCCAAAATCGGTTCGCCTGCCGCAACCTGTCCGATGATCGGCAGCCCGGTGTCACTGCTGGCCGTGGCGTCATCCTCCGGCAGCCGAATACCGCGAGAAGCGCCCTTGGTCAGAATGATGGCGCCTTTACGATCCAGTGCCTTGAGGTGCTCTTCTGCCGCATTGGCGGAACGAAAACCCAATTCGCGGGCAATATCGGCCCGCGTCGGCGGGTACCCGGTGGTGTTGATGTACAGGCGAATACAATCCAGAACGTCAGTTTGTCGCTTGGTCAGTTTCATAGCAGCCATTACCTCAATCGGTTTACTGTGATTTTATACAGCATATATTCAAGGTCAAGCCTTATCTGTCTATATATCCAGTATCTTGATAGAATTCCCGGCGCTAATAGAGTGAGGAACAGGTGGTGCTGAGCGACGCGCATAAACAGGAGATCCAGGGGGCTTACAGCCGCTTTCTCAAAAGCCGGGGGCTGCAGGCACGTCCGGCCCAGAAGCAGATGGTGGCGGCTGTTGCGCGCACCCTGGCACAGGCCGGCACGAGTGAAGGTGATGAACGCCCTGTCGTTGGGGTGGTCGAGGCTGGTACCGGTACTGGCAAGACCATAGCCTACCTGCTGGCAGCCATCCCCCTGGCGCAGGCGAAAGAGTGTCGCCTGGTGTTGTCCACGGCAACCGTTGCGCTTCAGGAGCAGCTGATCAACAAGGATCTGCCCGAGGTCGAGGCGCATGCCGGGCTGGCGGTGAAGTACCAGCTGGCCAAGGGACGTGGCCGTTACTTGTGTCTGAACAAGGTGGAATACCTGCTGGAGCAGCAGGGCGTGTATGGCCAGATCGCGCTGTATGAAGACGAGGCAGCCGAGCAGTTGGCGCCGGATGTACTATTGCGTTATCAAGGCTTGATGGATGACTATGCGGCCGGCCGCTGGGACGGTGACCGTGATGCCCTGAATGAAGAGATTGATGACAGTATCTGGCAACCGCTGACCAGTGATCACATGCAGTGTAGTAATCGTCGCTGTCTGAATTTCAGTGCTTGCCCGTTCTACCGTTCCCGTGATCGCCTGGAAGAGGCAGATGTGATCGTGGCCAACCACGATCTGGTCCTGGCAGACCTGGCGCTGGGGGGTGGCGCGATACTGCCTGAGCCCGAAAAGACCATTTATATCTTTGACGAGGGCCACCACCTGGCCGACAAGGCCAGTGGTCACTTTGCCTTCGGTGCACGGCTGGACAGTAGTCGTCGTCTGTTGCGCAATGGCCAGAAGCAGCTGGCGCAACTGCTGCAGGATACGGGCTCTCCGGTACAGCTGACCGACCCCGTTGAACGCCTGCACCGTCCGTTTGAGGACATGAGCCTGTCGCTGGAGCAGCTGGAGGTCCTGTTGCGTCCGATGCTGGAGCAGCACCCCAAGGATCGCTATCGCTTCGTCAACGGCAAGGTGCCTGACCCCCTGATTGAGCCCAGCGCCATGTTGGCCCATGCGGCCGACCGTGCTCAGCAGCACCTGGAGCAGATCGTTGATGTGTTGAAAGAGGCCCTGGAAGGCGGGATTGCCGATGTTCCCCGTGCCGCTGCCGAGCGCTGGTTCCCGCAGCTGGGCAGCCTGTGGGGGCGCGTTCAGCATATCGCCTGGCTGGCACACAGTTATGCCCGTGAGGATGTGGAAGGCAAATCGCCGACCGCGCGCTGGATTAACAAGCATGAATCACCCTCCGGCGAAGACCTTGAGTTGCGCAGTGCGCCGGTTTCAGCGGCCGAAACCTTGTCCGAACATCTGTGGCAGGCCTGTCATGCGGCCATCGTGACTTCTGCCACGCTGACGGCGCTGGGGCGCTTCGATCAATTGTTTGCTTCACTCGGTCTGGCGCCGGATACAACGGCCCTGCGATTGGATAGTCCTTTTGATTATGCCAGCCATGGCGTGCTGCAGGTGCCGGCCATGAAGACCGATCCCGGGCAGCCCGAGGCGCATACCGACGAGGTGCTGGACGTGCTGAACCGCGAGCTGCCGTCGGTGCAGGCGGGCCTGGTGCTGTTCAGTTCCTGGCGTCAGATGCGTTCAGTGCTTGAACGGCTGGACGAATCCATTAAAAATAGCGTCCTGGCACAGGGCGAATACAGCAAACAGGAAACGCTGCGCCGCCATCGCGCACAGATCGACAATGCCAAACCGAGCATCATTTTCGGCCTGGCGTCGTTTGCCGAGGGGGTGGATCTGCCCGGCCAGTATTTGACTGATGTATTTATTACCAAACTGCCATTCAGTGTCCCGGATGACCCGGTCGATGCTACCATGGCGGAATGGATTGAAGCGCGTGGCGGCAATGCCTTTTCCGACTGGACCGTGCCCGCCGCTTCCATGCGCTTGACGCAGGCCGCAGGGCGACTGCTGCGTACCGAACAGGACCGGGGGCGTGTAGTGTTACTGGATCGTCGTGTCGTGACGCGACGCTACGGGCGACAACTGCTAGACTCGCTGCCTCCGTTTCGGCGCGAAATAAACCGTTAATCTGAATGGATCCGATCTTGAGTACTGAAGAGAAACACAGCACAGCCGCAGCCGGCTCCGAACAGAAGCCGAACAGCAACCGTCCGCGCCGCCGTCGCCGCTCGCGCAAGCCGCGCGATGCTTCCCGTACGCAAGGCAACTGGTCACCGGTCATGTTCAAGGTGCCGGTGGTTGAGGGCAAGCGTCGTTTCCATGACTTCGGCTTGCCGGATGTGCTGATGCACGCCATTGCTGATCTTGGTTTTGAATACTGCACACCCATTCAGGCGGCCACCATCCCGCATGCGTTGAATGGTCGTGATTTGATCGGCAAGGCTCAGACCGGCACCGGCAAGACGGCGGCCTTCCTGATCGGCATTTTGACTGATCTGTTGGACTATCCGCTGGACGGCGAGCGCAAGAAGGGCGAGCCTCGTGCATTGATCATTGCGCCGACGCGCGAGCTGGCGCTGCAGATTGCGGCGGATGCCGAAGGCCTGGGCAAGTATGCCGAACTGTCCGTGGTATCGCTGGTAGGCGGCATGGATTACGACAAGCAGCGTGCTGCGCTGGCGTCAGGTCCGGTCGATATTCTGGTGGCAACGCCGGGACGTCTGATCGACTTCGTGCGCAACAAGGAAATCGATCTGTATAACGTCGAAGTGCTGGTGCTGGATGAAGCTGACCGCATGCTCAGCATGGGCTTCATCCCGGATGTGCGTACCATTATTCGTCAAACGCCGCGTAAGGGGGCGGATCGCCAGACCCTGCTGTACAGCGCCACCTTCACGGACGACGTGATGAAGCTGGCTTCGCAGTGGACACAGGATCCGGTCACGATCGAAATCGAGTCTGAACACAAGACCACTGATAACGTGGCCCAGCAGGTGTTCCTGGTGTCCAGTGACGACAAATACCCGCTGCTGCGCAATTACCTGCGCATCAATGGCATCGAACGCGCCATCGTATTCGGCAACCGTCGCCATGAAACGCGGGCGCTGGCGGATCGCCTGAGCAAGGACGGTATCAAGGCCGCTCTGATGTCCGGTGAGATTCCGCAGAATAAGCGTCTCAAGACACTGGAAGACTTCCGTAACGGCAAGATCGAAGTGCTGGTGGCCACGGATGTGGCCGGTCGTGGCATTCACATTGATGGCGTGACCCACGTCATCAACTACCAGCTGCCTGAAGATGCCGATGACTATGTTCACCGTATCGGCCGTACCGGCAGGGCTGGCCAGACCGGTACTTCCATCTGCTTCGCCTGTGAAGACGACTCCTTCCTGATCCCGGATATCGAGCGCGAGACAGGTGTTAAGCTGGAGTGTATCCACCCCGAAGCCGAGCTGCTCAAGCCACTGCAAGAGATTGAGGGCACTGCTCAAGCGGAGAGTTCCAAGGAAGACATCATCGAAGCAGAAGCAGAAGCAGAAGCAGAAGCAGAAGCAGAAGCGGTTGACTTGGTTAATGCTGAAGCAGAGGCGACTGAAGGGGATGAGGCCGTTTCTGCACCTGCAGCGGACGAGGAGTCAGCTACATCTACAACTTCTTCAGAGTCCCTGAGCGGGCAGTTAGCTGAGTCTGGCGACACGGGAGCAGCTGCTGAGTCAAAGCAGGAGCAGGAATCGAAACTGGCGCCGAAAGCCCGGTCTGATGTGTCTGTGGTCGATGAGGCGGAGCCCGAGCAGGCCGTTGAGTCTGACCAGGTTGATGTTGAGCTTGTGTCTGAGCAAGCGGACGAGCTTGCTCCGATTGCACAGTCAGATGATGCGCCCGTGGCGCCCACAGCAAAATCGGTTGAGGGTGATCAGGTGGCTTCAACACTGAATGCTGAGCAGTCTGAGCAGTCTGAAAAGAAAACGCGAGCGAACGATGAGCGACAAGCATAATTTGCAGCGAATCAGTACGGTGCTGGCAGTGATTGCCAGCGCCTTCTTTGCGGCCGTGGCAATTGCAGGCTTTCAGCGGACTAATGATGTCAACCAGTTGCTGTTGTTCCTTGGGCTGGCCGTGTTGTCCTTTGTCGTGGTCAAGTTCCTGTTTGTCGGGATTAGCCGTTTGCTGGACAAGATAGACCCATCCTGAAAGCGGGGCATCGCCCCCGTGCTCAACCCGAGGGAGAGAATATGCAACCTCAGTCCCCTGTGGCCGTCCTGGGCGGTGGCAGCTTTGGTACGGTGCTGGCCAACCTGATGGCCGAAAAGGGCCTTCAGGTTCGTCTGTGGATGCGCAATGCTGCTGCCGTGGACGAGATCAACGAGCAGCGCCGCAATGGGCGTTACCTCCCGGATTGCACGCTGGCGCCGTCCTTGAGTGCGACAACAAGTCTGGAAGATGCCTTGTGTGACGCCGAGGCTGTCTTTATAGCCATTCCTAGCAGTGCCTTTCGCAGTGTGCTCAAGCAGGCATTCCCTTGGCTTAAGCCCGAACAGCTCCTGGTCAGCACGACCAAGGGCATTGAGGCCGGTTCCTTTTGTCTAATGAGTCAAATCATAGAACAGGAGTGCCCTGGTGCCCGAGTGGGTGTGCTCAGTGGACCCAATCTGGCCAAGGAAGTAGCGCAGAAACAGCTGACGGCAACGGTCATTGCCAGTACTGATGCCGAGCTGCGTGAGCGCGTGCAGGCATTGCTGCACTGTTCCTATTTTCGAGTTTACGCCAGCAGTGATACCTATGGTGTTGAACTGGGCGGAACCCTGAAAAATATCTATGCCATTGCCGCGGGGCTGAGTGCTGCGCTAGGGATGGGCGAAAACACTAAAAGCATGCTGATGACGCGGAGCCTGGCCGAGATGAGCCGATTTGCCGTCAGTATGGGGGCTAACCCTTTCACTTTTCTGGGGCTGGCCGGTGTGGGCGATCTGATCGTAACCTGCATGTCGCCCTTGAGCCGCAATTTCCGAGTCGGTTATGCGCTCGGTGAAGGCAAGACCCTTGAGCAGGCTGTCGAGGCGCTGGGTGAAGTAGCCGAAGGGGTCAATACGCTGCGTCTGATAAAGGAAAAGGCGGAGAGTCGCGACATTTACATGCCGCTGGTATCCGGCCTTTATGAAGTGGTCTTCAATCATGCGCCGGTCAAGGAAGTGGCCAGGGGAATGATGCTTAACGTACAAAGTACCGATGTTGAATTCGTTCTGCCGCGTCAGGAAGCGCCATGAAGCTGGTACTGCTGAGGCATGCGCAGGCGGTTCCGGGCGCGGATAATGACCCCCGCCGTTCTCTGACGCAGGTGGGGCTGCATCAGGCTGAGTGCATGCAGGAAAGGCTCACGGGGTTGCTGGGTGATTATGCCGTGCTGAGCAGCCCTTGGCAGCGAGCCATGCATACGGCTGAGCTGCTTCAGGGGAGACAGCATCGGCTTAGTGATGCGCTGATTCCGTCGGGTTCGCCGTTGCGGGCAGGGGAGGTCATGGAGGCTTTTTTTGTGCCTGACACTGATGCTCTTGTCGTCGTGACACATCAGCCGCTGTGTGGTCGGCTTATCAGTTGGCTCTGTGAAGGGCGCCCAGAGCCGCTGGCGGTACAGACCTGCAGCGGTGCGCTTCTGGAACTGGACTGGCCGGCCGCCGGCATGGCAACGCTGGTGCGCTGGCTGGACGAAGCACCGGCATGAGTGGGCGGCCACTCATGCTGTCAAGGCTGTTGTGCAGTGGCGGTTCAATCCGTTTTAAACCTGGGGACGTAACCGATAATGGCAGACGAACTTCGTTTTGAAGTTAATGGTCAGGTCATGGCTGCCCGCGCTTGTGGGCCTGGGGATGGCTTGCCGGTGTTGGCACTGCACGGTTGGCTGGACAATGCAGCGAGCTTTCGGGCGCTGGAGCCACACCTTCAGGGTGTGCGCCTCGTGGCCCTGGACCTGGTCGGTCATGGTTTTTCGGCGCACCGCCCCGAAGCCATGCCGTATTATATTTGGGACAACGTCTCTGATGTGCTTGCTGTGGCCGATGAGCTGGGGTGGAGTCGTTTTCACCTTTTGGGGCACTCTATGGGAGCGGGTGTTTCCGCCTTGCTGGCGGGGGCTATGCCGGACCGTGTATCCAGTCTTGTCATGATTGAAGGACTTGCACCACAGGCCGATGCAGCTGAAGAGCTGCCGGAGAAAATGGCCCTTGCTATTCGGCGTCGGCAGCGTAAGCAGCGTTCTCCGCGTTTGTATCCGACGCTGGAAGCAGCGATCGAGGCGCGCGCCAATGGGCGTTTTCCTGTCACGGAGCAGGCGGCACGTTGGCTGGTTGAGCGGTCTATAGTACATACCGTCAGCGGTTTCAGATGGCGCAGTGACCCGGCATTGGCACTGCCTTCGGTGCTACGGATGTCCGAAGACCAGATACGTGCGTTCTTGCAACGCATCGAAGCCCCAGCCCTGCTGCTCATGGGGACAAACGGTATAGGGACGCCATTGCTCGAGGAGAGAGCTTCCTTGATCATGCAGTTGCAGCGTGAGACGCTGGCAGGCAACCATCATCTGCACATGGAACCAGGGCCAGCTGCAGCAATAGGCAACATCATCAATCGGTTTTATGCGGGGGTTATGCACCTGCGCAAGGAGTAAGCGAATGAAAAGCCTGCTGTTCTTATTGGTAAGCGTGCTGTTGCTGGTGATCTCCCCGGTCAGAGCGCAACAGGAAGCGCTGCCGTTGGGGCTTGATCCCTTTCCCCTGTCGCGCTTGATCAGCCAAGTGGAGCGTGCCGATCCTGATTACCGGCTGATGTTGGGGGGGATTATCAAGATCAATGGCTTGGTGCGCAGTGACCGGGAGCAACGGTTGCAGGCCCAGTTGAACCGGATGACCTGGCAGCTTCCTTCGGGTTATTCGCCGGAAGCCGGTTTCAACTATCTGCGCGAACAGCTGCTGAACAAGGGCGCGGAGGTGCTGTTCGAATGCGCTGGTCGCCAGTGTGGTCCCAGCAATCTCTGGGCCAATGAGATCTTCGGTCAGGCTCGATTGTATGGTGTCGACAGTAGCCAATTTTATGCCGCGCTTACCATGCAGCAGGCGCATGTCGCCATTTACTCTGTACGTCGCGGTAATGGCCGTGTCTATTTGCATCTGGATGTGCTGGAAAACGAAGCGCTGGCATCAACCGAACTGAGCGTTCGCTTGCGCCAGCAGGGGTATGTGGAGCTGCCTGATTGGCCGGACTCGCCGGATCGTACGGTTCAGGCCGTGCTCGAGCTGCAGCGAGAGCTTCCCGCAAGTGAACTCTGGCTGGTGGTGCACTGGCAGGGGCAGGACCTGGATCTGACGCTGCGTCAATCAAAGGAGGCAGCTGCGCGGCTTAAGCGGCTGATTGTGGAAAAGGGCGGTGAAGGCAAGCGGCTGCGCGTGGAGGGCGTTGGTGCATTGGCGCCGAGTGTTCTGGGTGGGCGTCGCCAGGTGGCGGTGGTGGTGCTAAGGGAGGGCTAGGCCCTCCCGCAATGGATCAATCACTTGAGCAGTGACATGAACTCGGCACGGGTAGCCGGGTTGTTACGGAAAGTGCCCAGCATCATGGATGTTTTCATCGATGCGTTCTGCTTTTCCACGCCACGCATCATCATGCACATGTGCTGGGCCTCGATGACAACGGCCACGCCAGCGGCACCGGTCACGGACTGAATGGCTTCCGCAATCTCTTGGGTCATGTTTTCCTGAATCTGCAGGCGGCGAGCATACATGTCGACGATGCGTGCCAGCTTGGATAGCCCCAGTACTTTACCGTTGGGGATGTAGGCCACGTGAGCCTTGCCGATGAAAGGCAGCAGGTGGTGTTCGCACAGCGAGTACAGTTCAATGTTCTGCACTACCACCATTTCGCTGTTGTCCGACGGAAACAGAGCGTTGTTGACGACTTCTTCAAGCGACTGGTTGTAGCCGCGAGTTAGGTAGTTCATCGCCTTTGCGGCCCGTTTGGGGGTGTCTTTCAGCCCTTCGCGGTTCAGGTCCTCTCCGAGCTGTTCAATGATCTGGGCGTAGGCTGTTTCCATCTTGGATCCTCGGTTACTCGACGCGACTGGGTAAAAACGGCGTAAATTACTTGATTATGACACTCGGGTAAAGAGGCTGGGCTTATTGGCCGCCCAGCAATTTGAGCCGCAGGGCGACGTTGTTGCGAGAATCTGCATTTCTGAGCGCCTCTTCCAGGCTGATGCGACCCTGCTGATATAGCCTGAGCAGGTTACTATCGAGCGTGTGCGCGGCATCGCTGCTGCTCTGTTCGATCGCTTCCGCCAGGCGGCTGAATTCACCGCGAGCGATCAGCTTGGCGACATAGGGCGTGTTGATCAGCACCTCCGTGGCGGGAATGAAGTGGCCCGTGTTATCACGTATTAGGCGCAGAGTCACGATCGCCCTCAGGTTCATGGCCAAGTCGGTATTGACCTTGTGATGGCTGCTTTCGGGAAAGAAATTGGCGATATGCTCCACGGCCTGGGTGCTGTTGTTGGCATGCAGGGTCGACAGGCACAAATGCCCGGTTTCCGAATAACGCAGTGCGTGCTCCATGGTGTCCTGATCGCGTATTTCACCAATGACAATGACATCAGGTGCTTCACGCAGGGCGTTCTTCAACGCACTGGTGTATGACAGGGTGTCAACACCGATTTCGCGCTGGTTGATCAGGGATTTTTGGTTGGTATGCAGGTACTCGATCGGGTCTTCAACCGTCAGGATATGACCGGGCATGCGTTGATTGCGATGCTCAATCATCGCCGCCAGGCTGGTTGACTTGCCTGACCCTGTCGCGCCGGCAAGCAGTATCAGCCCGCTGCGCAGCATAACCAGCTTCTTCAGCACAGCAGGCAGGTTAAGGCTTTCCAGTGATGGGATCTGCTGGCGAATCATGCGAATGACCATGGCGGTATTGCCGCGCTGACGGTAGACATTGATTCTGAAGCGGCCGCTATGACTGCTGGCGTGAGCAAAGTTCATTTCCAGTTCCTGCGCGAACTGCTCAACCTGTGCCGGTGTCATAAGGGAACGGGCCAGCGCATCAATGGTTTCGGCTGTCAGCACGTGGTCATCGAGGGGTTTGATGATACCTTCCGTTTTGAGATGAGCGGGCGCCTCGGCACTGAGAAAAAGATCAGAGGCGCCAGTCTCAGCCATTGTGTGCAGATATGCGTCCAGATCGATCATGGCGTTCCTGTTCCGTGACGGGCTGAATGTGGTTTCAGCCCCTGCAGGAAAGGATAGCCGGGATTTTGGGTTATGAGGGGGTTCAGCGGCCGCGCCGCAGCAATACGTACAGTGCCCCTGTGCCGCCGTCACGGGGTTGGGCCGAGCAGAACGCCAGTACCGAATTCAGCTGGCGTAGCCAGTCATTGACGCAGGACTTGAGCAGGGCGGGCTGGCCCGCCTGGGAGTAGGACTTGCCGTGCACCACGATCACGGCTCGCATTTGCTGACGCTCGGCATCCCGGATGAAACCGCTCAGCTCATCGCGTGCCTGCTCCACCGTGTAGCCGTGCAGGTCAAGGCCGGCTTCCCAGGGTACATGGCCTTTGCGCAGTTTCTTGAGCATGCCCATCTGTATGCCTGGTGCAGCAAACAACAGCTCATCATTGGATTCAACGATTTCACTGGCCTCCGATGACAGACCGTCAATGACCTGTTCCAGCTCCTGGGAGGCGGCCGCGCGGCGGTAGAGGGTCGATTCGTCACGTGCAGGCTTCAGGGTCGGCTTGAGCTGTGGCCGCTCGACATGGCGATCATGGCTCAGTGGCGTCACGCCCTGCATGGCACTGTTGAAGTCGAGGTCTTGGTCTAAATCTGTATCAGTTGGATAAGACATGGCGTTCATCGGGGGTTTTCATTAACATAATCGCCTTTATTATAGCGAAACCCATTATCAGGCGATTTATGAAGTCGGATCAAGCCGCAATCACTGAACACCTTGTAACCCTGCGTGATTACATCCGCTGGGCCCTGAGTGAATTCCATCGACATCAGGTGTACTTCGGGCATGGCCATGTCTCGGCCTGGGATGAAGCCTGTCAGCTGGTGCTCAACGCGGTCGACCTGCCCTGGGATACCGACCCGGTCGTGCTGGATGCGCGCCTGACACCGGCAGAACGACTCAAGGTGCTGGGCTACGTGCACCAGCGGGCGGAGCTGCGGCGCCCGTTGCCCTATATTACCGGTGAAGCCTGGTTCATGGGGCTGCCGTTTCATGTGGATGAGCGTGTGCTAATTCCGCGTTCACCCATTGCCGAGCTGATCGATCAGGGGTTCGAGCCTTGGCTGCGCCCCGGTCCGGTTTCCCGCATCCTTGATGTGTGCACCGGCAGCGGCTGCATCGGCATTGCCTGTGCCTTTGCCTTTCCCGAAGCGGAAGTCGACCTGGCCGATATATCCGCTGATGCGCTGGATGTGGCACGTCGCAACATCAGTCGTCATGAACTTGATGATCGCGTGCGCGCTTGTCAGGGCGATCTCTATGCAGCCATAGGGTCTGAACGATATGACCTGATTGTCAGTAACCCGCCATATGTCGATGCCGACGACTTGGCGTCCATGCCTGAAGAATATGGGCATGAGCCGGCACTGGCGCTGGGCTCCGGTCCGGATGGCCTGGATGTTACGCGTCGGATTCTGCGTGAGGCGGCCGAGCATCTGACTGAAGACGGTCTGCTGGTGGTGGAAGTCGGCAACAGCGAAGTGCACCTGATGAGCAGTCTGCCTGAAGTGCCGTTGATCTGGGTGGAGCTTGAGAATGGCGGCAACGGCGTTTTCGTTATTACGGCGGCAGAGCTGCGCGCACACTGTCACTTGTTATGAACCCTGGTGCGGCCGGTCCGTATCCGTTAGCGATAGAGTAGAAGAACCATGTCCGGAAACAGCTTTGGAAAACTGTTTACTGTCACCACTTTCGGCGAAAGCCATGGCCCGGCCCTCGGCTGTATTGTGGATGGCTGCCCCCCCGGGGTCGAGCTGAGTGAGGCCGATCTACAAGCGGATCTTGATCGTCGCAAGCCGGGAACGTCGCGCCATACCACCCAGCGTCGCGAGCCAGACGAAGTCCGTATTCTCTCCGGGGTGTTCGAGGGGCGTACAACCGGAACGTCCATCGGTCTGCTGATCGAGAATACTGATCAGCGATCCAAGGATTACTCCAATATCGCCGAAACCTTCCGCCCGGCGCATGCCGACTATGTGTACTCACACAAGTACGGTTTCCGTGACTACCGTGGTGGCGGGCGCTCATCTGCCCGTGAAACGGCCATGCGCGTGGCAGCGGGTGCCATTGCCAAGAAAGTGCTGGCGGCCAAGGGCGTGACTGTGCGCGGTTACCTGTCCCAGCTAGGGCCGGTGGCAATTGATCCGGCGCGTTTTGACTGGGATCAGGTGAATCAGAACCCGTTCTTTTCGCCGGATGCCCGTGCGGCCGAGGACATGGCGGAGTACATGGATGCACTGCGCAAGGAGGGTGACTCCATTGGCGCACGCATCTCGGTACAGGCCAGCGGCGTGCCGGTAGGGCTGGGCGAGCCTATTTTCGATCGTCTGGACGCCGACCTTGCCCATGCACTGATGAGCATCAACGCAGTGAAGGGGGTCGAAATCGGTGACGGTTTTGCCGTGGTCAACCAGAAGGGGACTGAGCACCGGGATGAGATGACGCCGGAAGGCTTTCTCTCGAACCATGCCGGCGGCATCCTGGGCGGTATCTCGACCGGTCAGGTGATCGAAGCGCACATTGCACTCAAGCCAACTTCCAGCCTGCGTTTGCCGGGGCGCAGCATCAATGCGTCCGGTGAAGAGATCGAGGTGGTTACCAAGGGGCGCCATGATCCCTGTGTCGGTATTCGTGCCACGCCTATTGCTGAAGCGATGATGGCAATTGTGCTGCTGGATCATCTGCTGCGTCACCGTGGTCAGAACGCTGACGTGAAAACCGATCTGCCGGTGCTCAAGCAGCTGTAACAAGTGACGACGGCGGTGCTTGTTGCGCGGTATTGTTTTTTTCGTTCAGGGCGTATTTTTTTGCTTGAATTCTGTCCATAACGCAGTTTAAATGCGGCAGTTTTCGTAAAGTCCCAACCCTTTGGGGTGTGCCGGTTTCAGGGAGCGGTATTGGCGGTGTCGAAAGATACCTTTGGCCAGTGCCTGAAAGTCGCTCCAGCATGAGCCGAGTACCGCCTGAAAGGTTGGGATTTTGTTTTTTGAACTCTGTGTCAGCACAGACTTGTCTGGAGTGACCCCCATGCAAGAAACGATAGACCTGGCGTCCGACGTGATCGACCAAGAGGCTGCAGGCAGTGTTGCCGATTGGCCCGCCTATACCCAGGGCGATGACGATGAACGTCTGGACTTTTTCATTGAGCGTGACGGCCACCGTTACGCCGGTACGCATCTGATCATTGATCTGCGTGGTGCTTCACGCCTGGATGATCTTGAAGTGATGGAAAAAGCCCTGCGTGACTCGATCAAAGCGGCCAAGGCAACACTGCTGCATATTCACCTGCATCATTTTACACCCAACGGTGGTATTTCCGGGGTGGCGGTACTGGCCGAATCACATATCAGCGTGCACACCTGGCCCGAGCGTAACTTTGCGGCCTTTGATGTCTTCATGTGTGGCGAATCCGAGCCTGCCAAGGCAGTTCCGGTTCTGGAAACGGCTTTTGCACCGAGTGAAGTGAATGTACAAGAAATCCTGCGTGGCAAGGTGAGCATTGATGACGACGACTACCTATCTTGAGAAGCTGTACACCAGTTACGGTCAGAATTTTCGCGTTGATGAAGTGCTGTTTGAGCATCGCACCGATCATCAAGAGCTGATCATCTTCCGCAACGAAGAGTTCGGCACCGTGATGGCGCTGGACGGGATCATTCAGACGACTGAGCGTGACGAGTTCATCTACCATGAAATGATGACGCACGTGCCGATTCTGGCCCATGGCCATGCCGCGCGAGTGCTGATCATCGGCGGCGGTGACGGCGGCATTCTGCGTGAGGTCTTGCGCCACGACAGTGTTGAGCATGTGACCCAGGTCGAAATCGATCAGGCTGTTATTGATATGTGCAAACAGTACCTGCCGAACCATTCAGCCGGTGCTTTTGAGGATGCGCGCGCCAATATCGTGATTGCCGATGGTGTCGAGTTTGTCAGCGAGTGCGCCGAGACGTTCGACGTGATCATTTCCGATTGCACCGATCCCGTGGGCCCTGGAGAAGTCCTCTTCTCCAGCCGTTTCTATGAAGGCTGTAAACGCTGCCTGACACCCGGTGGCGTGTTCGTGGCCCAGAACGGCGTGGCGTTCATGCAGCCGGACGAGTTGGTCACTACCCGTCGACGCCTGGGGCCCTATGTGGCTGACCAGTCATTCTACACGGCGGCGGTTCCCACCTATGTGGGCGGTGTCATGGCGTTTGCCTGGGGCAGCGACAATGCGGACCTGCGCCAGCAGGGCGTGTCCGAGATCGAAGCCCGCTTCGAACGCAGCGGCATAGAGACGCGTTACTACACGCCGGCGCTGCATGTTGCCAGCTTTGCCCTGCCGCAGTATGTTAACAAGGCGCTTGAATCCGCGTAATTCGGTTTTTGGTCAATGCCTTGCAAGCCGGCCTTGAGCCGGCTTTTTCATATCAGGACCCTATGCCCTATATTCGCCTTTCCGGTTTCTACCTGTTCTATTTTGCCCTGCTGGGCACGCTGTTGCCGTACTGGTCACTGTACCTTCAGTCGCTGGGCTTTTCCGCCGTCACTATTGGCTGGCTAATGGGTATTCTGCATGTTTCACGGGTGCTGGCGCCCAATCTTTGGGGTTGGCTGGCCGACATCACTGGCCGGCGGTTACGGATCATTCGGCTGGGGGCGTTGGCCAGTTGGCTATGTTTCGCACTGATCTTCTGGCAGCAGGGTGCGGTCGGCATTGCGCTGGTGATGGCGGCCTTCAGTTTCTTCTGGAATGCAGTGCTGCCACAGTTCGAGGTTGTTACGCTGGGGCACCTGGGCGAAAACAGGCGCCAGTACAGCCGCATTCGACTTTGGGGTTCCGTCGGTTTTATTTTGGCTGTAGTGCTGGTTGGTCCATTACTGGATATGATGTCCGTGGCGCTGGTGCCGTTCGTGGTATTCATAATCATGATCCTGATCTGGTTGAGCACGTTGCTGATCCCCGCGGGGCCGCTGGTCTCAGCCGAAGCTGCGGCGTCAGTCGAACGGCTTGCACCCGTGCTGAAACAACCTCAGGTGCTGGTCTTTTTCCTGGTCTGTTTTCTGGTGCAGCTTGGACACGGGCCTTATTACACCTTCTACAGTGTGCTGCTGGAAGGGCTGGGCTACAGCCGCGGTGAAATTGGGCTGCTGTGGGCGCTGGGGGTGGTCGCGGAAGTGTTGTTGTTTGCGGTTATGCCACGCCTATTGGGTCGTTTTTCCCTGCGTATCATCCTGTTGATCAGCCTGGTGCTCTGTGTGGTGCGCTGGGGGCTTACGGCGGGAATGCCCGAGCAGTTGGGTTGGATGCTGCTGGCGCAGACCCTACACGCCGCAACCTTTGGCAGCTTGCACGCCGTTGGGATTGCGCTGGTGCAGCACTACTTCACCCCGAATACACAAGGGCGCGGGCAGGCGCTGTTTTCCAGTCTTGGATTTGGTGCGGGTGGTGCGCTGGGGGCGGTAGCGGCCGGTCAGCTCTGGAGTAGTATGGGCGTTATGACATTTGCACTGGCGTCACTGGTCTCAGTGCTGGCGTTTGTGCTGGCCTTGATCTGGATATATCCGCAAAGATATCGACCTTCAGGGTGCTGAGGTTGTTTTGAGGTGCCATTGCTATAGTATGAATTGAAAATGGATGACTAAGGGTGGCGTCAGATGAATTTCAGAATTGATATTGAAATGACACCCGAAGAGCTGCGCCGGGCGCTGGGTCTTCCGGATGTGTCCGGGCTGCAGCAGGATATGATCGATAAGGTGAGAGAGCAGATGGAGTCGGGTGCCGAAGGCTATGATCCGCTGACGTTGCTCAAGCCTTACCTTAACAGTGGTATCGGTTCGATGGACGCCTTTCAGAAACTGGTTTTCGGCATGATGAACCAGTATGGCAAGGGCGGTCGTGACGCCGACTGAATGGAACATTTGGATGAGTCAGAGTGGAGCAGGAGAATCGGCCGTGCGGATTCTGCGCAAGTATACCAACCGTCGCTTGTATGACACCTCACGCAGTTGCTATGTCACCCTTGAGGACGTGAAGCAGCTGGTGCTTAACGGTGAAAAGTTTCAGGTGCAGGATTCCAAGACCGGGAATGACCTGACCCGCAACATCCTGCTGCAGATCATCAGTGAGCAGGAAGCCGAAGGTCATGGCACGCTGTTGACCAACCAGGTGCTGCAGCAGTTGATCCGTTTCTATGGCGATAGCATGCAGGGCATGATGAGCCAGTACCTTGAGCAGAGCATTGCGGCCTTTCTGGAGCATCAGGACCGCATTCGTGAGCAGATGCAAACCATGATGGGGGTCGCCAACCCGCTCACCATGATGGGACATATTGCCGATCAAAATATGGCGGTCTGGAACATGTTTTCGCAGCGACCGGAAGAAGAGGCGGGTCGATCCGATGCAGACCAGGACGATACTGCCGCTGAATCCGGACCTGAGCCGGAACCGTCAAAGTCATCCGGCAAGACGGATACCTGAGCTCTTATTCATCGCGTACCCGCAACCAGGCGGCAATGGTGGCGGGTAGCTCCTCCAGTGCCCTGCGACCGTTCAGCATGCCGATATGGCCAGCCTTGAGCGCGAGCTCAGTGTAATCTTTGCCCTGCAGAAGCTGTCGTGCTGCGGTGGTGCTTTGTGGTGGCACCAGAGTGTCCTCTGTACCATAGAGATTCAGTAGTGGCGGCTGTAGCGCAGCCAGGCGATGGGTCTGACCACAGATAGAAAACCCTTGCGGGTCCATTAGAGCATTGTCACGGAAAAACAGCTGTACGAACTCCTCCAATGCCGTTCCGGCCAAGTCAGGACAGTCCTGCAACCACTGCTCCATTAAAAGAAAGTGTTCCGCATTGTCACCGCTCAGATGTGCATGCGCACTCAAGCGTTTGCCGGCTGTCAGTTGCAGTGGCTGTAGCTGAGTGAAAAATTCATTCAGTAGGGGGCCTGGCAGGTTGCCGTAGGTGGTCTGAGCCAGTCCGGTGTCGATGTGACGACTAAGACGGTTGAGGCGGAAGTGGTGCGGATCGGTATCAAAAGGTGTCACCAGCGTGATCAGATTGCGTACCCGGTGTGCGAAAGCCAGGCTGTAGCAGAGGCTGAGAACGCCGCCTTGACATACCCCCATCAGATTCACCTTTGAGCGTTGGCTGTGGCGGCATGCTTGCTCGACGCAAAGGTCCAGCTTCTCATCCAGATAATCATCAAGACTCAGGTAACGGTCGCTGCGTTGAGGGGTACCCCAGTCGATCAGGTAAACATCGATGCCCTGATCCTGCAGGCGTGCAATCATGGAGCGCTGTCGGCTGAGGTCGAGAATATAGGGGCGGTTGACCAGCGCATAGCAGATCAGCAAGGGGGTGTGGAGACGACGTCGTGTGGTGGCGTTGAAATGCAGCAAGCGCATTCGTCCGCTCTGAAATATCAGGGTGTGCGGGCTATGTCGGTGGTGTACGCGGCGATTGCTCTCGCAGTTGGCACTGTCAGCGTTGTTGCGGCGACGATCAATCTGCTGCCGTGCACGGGCAGGGTCAAGCTTAACGTGGTTCATGCGCGTCCTTGTGGTCAGCGGCAGTTGTCAGTGCCGCCATTCGGCGCTCAAGGAGGCGGACGCGGCGCCGCAGGGCGTGATGCTCAGCGCTGAGTTCGTCATACTGTGTCAATGTGACCAGGCCGGCACCGGCATACATGCGGTCCAGCCATTGCTGCCAGTCGTGTCGTAACTGCATGGCGGTGTTGCAGATGCCACCCAGTGCTCGTGTGTACTCATCGGTAGCGGACTGTTCGCTGAATGTCTGTTGGTGTGTTTCAACCCAGAGTCCGTGCAGGGATTCAAGGTCGTTTACCGGCAGTTCGGCAAGGCGCGCTTTGAAGGCTGTCAGCGCCGAGGCGTTGATTTGCTGTAACTGGGACAGATAGGTTGTGCGGGCCTGTTCAAAGGATGCCAGGCGTGTCAAGAGTTGTTGCAGCGGCGCCAGGCGCGCGGGGGCAAGAGTATCGCTCAGTGTGTCCAGCAGGCGCTGGCCCAGCTCGATCAGGCTGCGCAGTGCTGTTGCGCTGCCGGCTGTCTCAGGCGCATATACCAGCAGAGCGGCCAGTAGTTGTTCGGGCAGTGTCCAGCCGTGCCAGACCCAGTCCAGGCTGAGCTGGTCCAGATGATGTTGATAAGCGGTCATCAAGTGGTCGATTTCCAGCTCTGCGTTGCCAGAGTCCAGTTGCAGCAGCTGCTCGCCGAAGCGGCAAAAGTGTTCACTCTGGCGGGTAAGGCGAAACAGCAGATCATCCAGTACCGGGTTGATGGCACCCGGGGAGTGCGGCTGACGGGGTTTGTCCGGTTTGGCGTTGCCCTGATGCTGCTCCAGCTGTTCAAGCCACTGGCGCATCATGTGCAGAAAGTCTTCGGTCACGGGCATCTCCAAGTACTGGGGGGCTTTGATCTTAAACCATGCCTGGCGGTTATTAAATGTCTGTTGCCAGCAGTGTCAGCAGCTCGCCGGCTGCGTTGCTCAGGGTGCGGTCACGGTGGTGGATATACCCCAGGGGGCGATCGATCGGCTCCGAGCCCGTATTCAGCGTGACCAGCTGGTCATCAATCATGGTTTCGGGCAGCAAACTCCAGCCCAGTCCGATGCTGACCATCATGCGGATGGTGTCCAAGTAGTCGGTGCTCATGCCCAGCGTGAGTTCAAGGCCCTGGCGAGCCAGTTGTTGGCGCACGCGTTGGTGGGTAAAGGTATCGGGGCCAGGCAGAATGGCTGGGTAGCGGCTGAGAGCACTCAGGTCGGGTTCAGTGCTGGTCGCCAACGGATGGTTGCGGCCCACGACATATTGCAAGCGGTCAGTCCAGACGGTGCGCGAGCAGATGCGTGCATCCTGCTCGGGAGCCAAGGTAATCAGGGCCAGCTCCAGTTCGCCACGCAAGACACCCTCGTAGGCAACCTCGGAGGCGGCGAACTGTAGGTCCAGCTCTACAGCGGGGAATCGCTCTACGAACGTCTTCAATATCGGCGGCAGGCGGTGCAGGCTGATGTGATGACTGGTGGCCAAGGCCAAGCGTCCGCCGATATGGCCCGACAGGTTGCCGATCATGCGCTCGGCGTCTTCCATGGAAGCCAGAATCTCGCGTGCCTTGGGCAGCAGGGCGAGCCCGGCTTCCGTCAGCATGACCTGGCGACCAATGCGATCGAACAAGCGGCAACTCAACTGGGTTTCCAGCAGTGCGATACGCTTGCTGACGGCCGACTGTGTCAGAAACAACAACTGTGCCGCGTGTGAAAAGGAGCCCGTATCGGCAACGGTTACGAAGGCGTGCAGGCCGGCGGTGTCCATGTCAGATCCCGTGTTCAGCGTGTGATGAAAGTCTAGCTATTCCTTGACGGAATTCAAAACATAAAAATTATGAATTTGTTTATCGCGCAGCCCTGCTCTAGGATAGCCTCATTCGCCATGAGACCGGATGAACACAAAGGGGAGAGCAACATGGCCGCAAAAACCTTATATGACAAGCTCTGGGACGCCCATTTGGTGCGCCAGAACGAAGACGGCAGTGCGCTGATCTACATCGATCGTCAGATTCTGCACGAAGTGACCTCGCCGCAGGCATTCGAAGGCCTGCGTTTGGCCGGCCGCAAGCCCTGGCGCATTGACGCCAACCTGGCCACGCCTGACCACAACGTACCGACCACCGAGCGTGCCGGCGGTGTGGACGAGATCGTTGACCCGGTGTCCCGCATCCAGGTTAAAACACTGGACGCCAACTGTGACGAATTCGGCATTACCGAGTTCAAGATGAACGATCAGCGCCAGGGTATCGTTCACGTGGTCGGTCCTGAGCAGGGCATGACGCTGCCGGGTACCACAGTTGTGTGTGGCGACTCCCATACCTCCACGCACGGCGCTTTTGGTGCGCTGGCGCACGGCATCGGCACGTCCGAAGTCGAGCATGTGCTGGCGACCCAGTGCCTGATTGCCAAAAAAATGAAGAATATGCTGGTGCGTGTCGATGGTGAGCTGGGCGCAGGTGTTACAGCCAAGGATGTGGTGCTGCACATCATCGGTGTGATCGGCACCGCCGGCGGTACCGGCTATGCCATCGAGTTTGGCGGCAGTGCTATCCGCTCCATCTCCATGGAAGGTCGCATGACCATCTGTAACATGGCGATTGAAGCGGGTGCACGTGTGGGGCTGGTTGCCGTGGATGACACGACAATCGAATATTTCCGTGGCCGTCCATTCTCGCCCAGCGCAGAGCAGTGGGATGCTGCAGCGGCTGCATGGAAAGAACTGGTATCCGATGAGGGCGCCCAGTTCGATACCGTCGTCGAGATTAAGGCGGAAGAGATCCAGCCGCAGGTGACTTGGGGCACGTCACCGGAAATGGTGGCACCGATCAATGCGCTGGTGCCGAACCCGGATGCGGAAAGCGATCCGGTCAAGGCCGACGGTATTCGTCGTGCATTGCAGTACATGGGGCTGGAGGCCGATCAGAAGATTACCGATATTCAGTTGGATCGCGTATTTATCGGTTCCTGCACCAACTCCCGCATTGAAGACTTGCGCGCGGCTGCCGAGGTAGTTAAAGGTCGCAAGGTTGCGGCCAACGTCAAGCAGGCGCTGGTGGTGCCGGGTTCCGGTCTGGTCAAGGCGCAGGCGGAAGCCGAAGGCCTGGACAAGGTCTTTATCGAAGCCGGGCTTGAGTGGCGTGAGCCGGGGTGTTCCATGTGTCTGGCGATGAACCCGGATAAGTTGGGTCAGGGCGAACACTGTGCGTCCACCTCCAACCGTAACTTCGAGGGCCGTCAGGGCTTCGGTGGTCGTACTCACCTGGTCAGCCCAGCCATGGCGGCTGCGGCCGCGGTGACCGGCCATTTCACCGATGTTCGTGAATTGATGCAGTAAGACGGGGAGAGCAAAATGAGAAAATTTACCCAGCATACCGGTATTGCTGCACCGCTGGATCGTGCCAATGTCGATACCGACATGATCATTCCAAAGCAGTTTCTGAAGTCGATCAAGCGTGCGGGCTTCGGTCCCAACCTGTTCGATGAGCTGCGTTACCTGGACGAGGGACAGCCGGATCAGGATTGTGCCAACCGTCCGCTCAACCCGGACTTCGTTTTGAACCAGGCGCGCTACCAAGGCACGAGTGTCCTGCTGGCGCGTGAGAACTTTGGCTGTGGTTCCAGTCGTGAGCATGCGCCCTGGGCGCTGGATGATTTCGGTATTCGTGCCGTGATCGCACCGAGTTTTGCGGATATCTTCTACAACAACTGCTTCAAAAACGGTCTGCTGCCGATCGTGCTGCCGGAAGCGCAGGTTGATCAGCTGTTCAAGGAAGTAGAAGCCAGCGAAGGCTATGAGCTGACCGTAGATCTGGAGCGTCAGGTTGTGGTGACGCCTTCGGGTGAAGCGTTTGCGTTTGAAGTCGATAACTTCCGCAAACACTGTCTGCTGAATGGCCTGGACGATATTGGCCTCACCCTGCAGCATGCCGACGAAATCAAGGCTTACGAGGCGCGCCGTCGCCAGGAAGCCCCCTGGCTGTTTGATGCGATCAAATAATCCGTACTGAATTCAAGGAAAAACCGATGAGCAAAAAAAATGTAGTGGTATTGCCGGGTGACGGCATTGGTCCTGAGATCGTGACCGAAGCGTGCAAGGTGCTGGAGCTGATCAACGAGCGCCATGGCCTGGGTCTGGAGATCAATGAAGCACTGGTGGGTGGTGCGGCCATTGATGCGACCGGCGTTCCCCTGCCGGATGAAACGCTGGCGGCGTGTCAAGCCGCTGATGCTATTTTGCTGGGTGCCGTGGGCGGCCCCAAGTGGGATACCAACCCGGATTTCGCCATTCGTCCGGAGAAGGGTCTGCTGGGTATCCGTTCTCAGCTGGAACTGTTCGGCAACCTGCGTCCGGCCATTCTGTACCCGCAGCTGGCACACGCGTCCACACTGAAACCGGAAGTGGTGTCCGGTCTGGATATCCTGATCGTGCGTGAATTGACCGGTGGTATCTACTTTGGTCAGCCACGCGGTATTCGCGAGAAGGACGGTGGCATCCGTGAAGGCTTCAACACCTACGTGTATGACGAGAACGAAATCCGCCGCATCGGGCGCGTGGCGTTTGAAGCGGCCCGCGCCCGTGGCAAACGCCTGTGCTCCGTCGACAAGGCCAACGTACTGGAAGTGACCGTACTGTGGCGCGAGATCATGGAAGAACTGTCCAAGGAGTATCCGGATGTCGAGCTGAGTCACATGTACGTGGACAACGCTGCCATGCAGCTGGTACGTGCGCCGAAGCAGTTCGACGTGGTCGTAACCGGCAACATGTTCGGTGATATTCTATCCGATGCCGCGGCTATGCTGACCGGCTCCATCGGCATGCTGCCGTCCGCTTCGCTGGACGAAAACGGCAAGGGTATGTACGAGCCCTGCCATGGTTCTGCGCCGGATATTGCGGGTCAGGGCAAGGCCAATCCGTTGGCAACCATCCTCTCAGTCGCTATGATGTTGCGTTACTCGCTGAATGCAGGCGAAGCCGCAGACGAGATTGAAGCGGCTGTCAGCAAGGTGCTGGACCAGAATCTGCGCACGCCGGACATCATGTCCGAAGGTATGCAGGCCGTCAGCACCGTCGAAATGGGTGATGCAGTAATCGCCGCACTCAAGGCGTGATACTGCTGCTCTTTGAGGGGAGCACTCATGGCGGCGGGTATTCGGCTGATCCGAATATCCGCCGTGTCGTATTCAGAGTTTCGTTTTACAGCTAATTATATATTTGGGGGCACGAATGAAGCGTGTAGGTTTTGTAGGCTGGCGTGGCATGGTCGGCTCAGTTCTGATGCAGCGCATGCTGGAAGAGAACGACTTCAACCATATTGCCGAGCCGGTTTTCTTCACCACTTCTCAGGCAGGAGCAGCGGGTCCCGACATCGGCAAGGATATTCCGGCATTAAAAGATGCACGTGATATCAATGAATTGAAGCAGATGGACGCGATCGTTTCCTGTCAGGGCGGTGACTACACCAATGAAGTGTTCCAGGCGCTGCGTGAGTCTGGCTGGGATGGTTACTGGATTGATGCAGCCTCCACGCTGCGTATGTCCGATGACAGCCTGATCGTGCTGGATCCGGTCAACATGGATGTAATCGAGCAGGGCATCGATGCCGGCATCAAGAACTTTGTCGGCGGCAACTGTACTGTATCCCTGATGCTGATGGGCTTGGGTGGCCTGTTCAAGGCGGGGCAGGTCGAATGGATCTCTTCTATGACCTACCAGGCAGCATCCGGTGCCGGTGCCAAGAACATGCGTGAGCTGATTACCCAGATGGGTCAGATTCATGCCGGTTCTGAAGCGTTGCTGGCTGATCCGGCATCGGCCATTCTGGATATCGATCGTCAGGTAGTTGAAACCATGCGTGGCGATGCTTTCGCAACCGATAATTTCGGTGTGCCGCTGGCGGGCTCTCTTATCCCGTGGATCGACAAGGCCGTGGCCGATGGTCAGAGCAAAGAAGAGTGGAAAGGCTTCGTTGAAACCAACAAGATTCTTGGTCTGTCCAATAACCCGATCCCGATTGATGGCACCTGTGTTCGCATTGGCGCCATGCGCTGCCACAGCCAGGCTTTCACCATCAAGTTGAAGCAGGATCTGCCGCTGGACGAGATCGAGCAGATGATTGCAGAAGCCAACGATTGGGCCAGCGTAGTTCCGAATGAGCGTGATGCCACCATCAGCGACCTGTCACCGACCAAAGTGACGGGTACTCTGAGCGTACCCGTGGGCCGTCTGCGTAAAATGAAAATGGGCCCCGATTATCTGAATGCCTTCAGCGTCGGCGATCAGTTGCTGTGGGGTGCGGCCGAGCCGTTGCGCCGCATGCTGCGAATTCTTATCGAGCGCTGATTGGCGCTTTAATGTACCACTCCCTCAGCCCGGCGTTTGTCCGGGCTGTTTTGCTTTGTGAGACTTTCGAAAAATGCCGTTGAATGTTGCCCTGATTGGCCCCGGAACGCTGAAAGGCGAAAAGCTGCTTGAGCTGTTGGATGAGTCATCCCTTGACGTGGGCGAGCTCAGCCTGTTTGAAGAAGCGGATGCAGCGGGACGCAGTCTGATGTTTCGTGGCCATGCCTGTCGTACCCGTCCATTGGAAGACGTATCGGCTGACACCGATGGATTGGTATTTGTGTGCATGGAGCAACTGCCGTCGTCCATTGTGGAAATGCTGGAAAGTCTGTCCGCCGCGCAGGTGATTGATCTGTATCCGCAACGCTACCAGGAGCCGTCGTTGCTGGTTGTGCCTGCAATCAATGGCGAGTTGCTCGGTTCGATTGACTCAGGTCGTATTATCGGTGTCCCCGGATCGGCTACTATAGCCGCAGCGTTGGCCTTGGCGCCTCTGCATCAGGCTTGTGAACTGCTCAAGTTGAACTTGACCGTGTTGAGCGCCGCTTCAGAAGCAGGTCGTGAAGGTGTAGAAGCCCTGGCAACGGAAACGGCCCGTCTGTTGAACGGTCGTGATGTGGATGAGACATTTTTTGCTCGCCAGATTGCATTCAACCTGATCCCCGACGTCGGAGCAGTCCAGGAAAACGGGTTTACCACACTGGAGCAGCAGGTCATGCAGCAATTGCCAGCGGTGCTCGGAGCAGGTGATCTTGAATTGGATGTCAGTGCCGTTCGTGTCCCCGTTTTTTATGGCGATATGGTGGTGGCTCAGGCCGAAACCCGCCAGCCACTGCAACTGGATGAAGTGCAGGAACTGATGGATCGCGCCAAGGGAGTGCGTTTTGACCGCAATGCTCGTCAGGCTGCCAGCCTGGTAAATGATGTCATTGGTCAGGATGTGGTGATCATCAACCGCATCCGCCCGGATGCTTCAGGTGAGAGCGGCTTTGCGCTGCATGCCTTGAGTGATGACCTGGGGCGTGGCAGTGCGCTGACTGCAGTTGAAATAGCGCTGATACTGGCGGGCGAGCAATAGGCGACATGGCAGGTGTTGTCTATTGACCGCCTGCCGTTTAAACATAATACTTGCAACCAATATGGATCCGTAACCCTCTGATTCGCAAGAAATGGAGAGGGCGCGTAGACTACACCAAAGGGAGTAACCGATGCTGCGTAAACTAGCCTTAAGCCTTGCGGTCTCAGCAGCTCTGGGGGCGTCACAGGTTAATGCCCTTGGACTTGGAGCGATTCAGGTCAATTCGGCGTTGAATGAGCCGCTCGATGCTGAAATCACACTGACGCAGGTTCGCGACCTCTCACCGCTGCAGATTCAGCCCAGAATGGCATCTCTTGATGAGTACGCGACGGCTAGTGGGGGTAGTCAGGCCCGTTATCTACGCGATATACAGTTTCAGGTGCTGGTCAGCCCGGATGGCAGAGGGCGTATCCGTCTCAAGTCCAGCGAGCCGGTTCAAGAGCCTTTCCTGAACTTCATGGTTGAGGTCAACTGGCCGAGTGGTCGCATGGTTCGCGAATACACCTTGCTGTTGGACCCGCCGGTCTTCGAGCCGACGCCGGTGGGTACGACCCGCAGCGTTACGCGTGCTCAGACCCGTGAATTTGTTGCTCCTGAGCCGTCCGTGCCCGTGCAGCCCCGCGCAACTACCCCCACTACGACAGCCGCTGCTGGCGGGGTGCCGGGTGGCAATACGGTTTCAGTCGGTGCCAACGATACCCTGTGGGATATTGCCAAACGCAACAAACCTTCGGGTACAACCGAGCATCAGATGATGCTGGCCCTGTTGCGCAAGAACCCGCAGGCCTTCCTGTCGGGTAATATCAACAACCTCAAAGCGGGGGCGTCGATGACGATCCCAAGTGCCGACGAGGTCAACCGACTGACGCATCGTGAGGCGGTTGCCGAAGTGGCGCGTCAGATGGAATTCTGGCGTAATCGTGGCCGTCGTAACGCGCCTGAAGACAGCCAGGCTCCCCTGAATGTGAGCAAAACTTCGGAGACGTCCGAGACTGCAGCAACCGGTCCCGACACTGCAGTCGCCCCCGCGTCTGAATCCGGCGCTGACGATACCAAATTGACCGTGGTTGCGCCGACTGAAGAGAGTGCTGACAAGCCTGATTCGGCACGTGTCAGCAGTATCGATAGTGACAGCAGCGCAGCATCGACTGATAAGGGTAATCGTGAGCAGGTTGTGTCTGCCACTGCCGAACGGCTTGAAAATGATGTGCTAATGGCTCAGGAGCAGATCGACCGTCTGGAGCGTGATAATGCGGATTTGAACGACAAGTTGAGCTCTGTACTGGAGCAGCTTGAATCCCAGAGCCGTTTGCTTGAGCTGCAATCTCAGCAGATGTCAACGCTGCAAGATGAGTTGAGTCGTAAATCGGCTGCTGCACCTGACAGCAGTGCAGCAGGCCAATCGCTGCTGCAGAGTCCGATGGTTCTGGGTGGCCTGGGGGCAGGTGCGCTGGCGCTGCTGGGCGGCTTGCTGTTTGCACTGCGTCGCAAACGCGGCGACAAGTCTGAAGTCAAGCGTGAGCTGGTCAGCGTGCCGGATGATTTGCGCGACGAAAAGCAGGCAGAGACATCCGACGCGCCGGTCAATGTCGCAGCTGCAACTGCGGTGGGGGCTGCGGCGGCGGGTGCTGCTGTCGCAGAAACATCCGAAGTTCAGCCTTCTATACAGACTGCAACAGCTGATGAGGACGAAGAATTCGTGCGTCCGGCGATGAGTTCGCTGGCCTCAGCAGAAGATGAGCAGACATTAGGTGTTGTGGATGAAGCGGATGATCTGTCCGATTTGGATCAGGATCTGCAAGAACTGGATCTGGACATGGACCTTGATCTGGATGACTTGTCATCCAGTGCCGAGTCGGACGCATCCGGCATCGATTCGCCGGAGTTTGACCTCGGTGCCGAAGATGATGTTGAGCAGGATCTGCTGAGCGAGCTTGGCCAAGCCGAAGCGGCTGAAGAGAGTGATAGTGGTTCGAGCGACGATGGTGCGCTTGAATTTTCCGTTGCGCAGCCTGCGATGGATGAATCTTCCGAACTCGACAGCATGTTGGCCAACGATGATGACGATGCCGATGATCTCGACTTCCTGCTTAATAGCACCGCTGACGATGCTGAAGAGGCCGGCTCTGATGATGTCGAAGATCTTCTGGGTGACCTGGATTTCCCGGGCGGCCTCGAGACTGATGCGGCAGCGGAAGCCCCCCAAGCATCGGACGTCAGTGACAATGATGAAGCTGCAGATAATAGTCTGAATGAAACAGTCCAGACGGCGGATGAGCTCGAGTTTGAAGTGGATCCTGAATTGGAGGCCATGCTGCAGGGCAGTGCCGATGATGATGAGGAGCTTTTCTCGGCAGGTCAAACGGACGAAAATTCGGCTGATGCGGATCTCGATAGCCTTCTGGCATCCTTTGACCCAGAAGATGATGAGGGTGTCAGCACCGGCATTACGCCGCTGAGTGGCGAGGAGGCCGAAGAGGAACTGGCGTCCAATATCAGCCATGACCTTGAGATGGATCTTAACACTGAGGTGGACGAGCTCCTGGACAGCACCGATGATGAAATCGAGCTGGATGAACAGAGCAACGAGGAGCAAGATGAAATCTTGGATAAGATGAACCTGCTCAGCGATGCCGATGAAATTGAAACCAAACTGGATCTTGCGCGTGCTTACATCGAAATGGAAGATGACGAGGGCGCGCGTGATATTCTCAATGAAATTACCAGTGAAGGCTCCGAGGACCAGCGGGCGGAAGCACGCAAGCTCTTGGATACGCTGGGCTGATCAAGACACTTAATGAGCAAAGAAAACTCTACCGGGGCGATTTCGATCGCCCCTTTTCGTTATGCACTGGGTATCGAATACGTGGGGGCGGCCTATCGAGGCTGGCAGCTGCAGGCGTTCGACAAGGTGCCAACCATCCAGGCAGAAGTCGAGCGTGCACTGTCTGTCATTGCCAATCATCCAGTACAGGTGGTGTGCGCCGGGCGGACGGACGCTGGCGTGAATGCTTGTCAGCAGGTTATCCATTTTGATAGTTGGGTTGAACGTGACGCGCGCGCCTGGACACTGGGCACCAATGCTCATTTGCCTGATGACATCTCCATCAAGTGGGCCACCAAGGTGCCGGGCTGTTTCCATGCCCGCTTTTCGGCTCGTGAGCGTCGTTATCGTTACCTGATTTATACGTCGCCAACTCGCCCTGCTATTTTGGCCGGCGGTGTGACCTGGACTCATCGTGAATTGGATGTGGAGCGCATGCAGGAGGCAGCCAGTCATCTGCACGGCGAACATGACTTTACCTCCTATCGAGCAGTCGGCTGCCAGGCGCGAAGCCCCGTACGGGAAATTCGCAATTTGAGCGTCTCTCGCAGCGGTCAGCTGATTGTGATCGATGTCAGTGCCAACGCCTTCCTGCATCATATGGTGCGTAACATCGCCGGTGTCCTGATGGCCGTAGGTGCGGGGCAAAAGTCGCCGGATTGGGCGCTGCAGGTGCTACAGGCGAAAGACCGCCGGCAGGGCGGGGTGACGGCCCCGCCTGATGGTCTCTATTTTGTAGATGTGCGCTATCCGGATCTGTTCAAGTTGCCTCAAGTGCCTTTGGGACCTCATTTTCTGCTACTTGCTGACTGACGCTTGGATACGGCTTTGGTAATATTGTCGGCTTGTGCCATTTTCCGGGAAACAGCATGATTACACGCGCCAAAATTTGCGGTATCACCTGTGTTGATGACGCCATGGCTGCCATTAAGGCAGGGGCTCATGCCCTCGGGTTTGTCTTCTACGAGCCGAGCCCTCGCTATGTGTCTCCCGAAGTCGTTGCGGACATCATTGCCGAGCTTCCGCCGTTTGTAACGACGGTGGGTCTGTTCGTGAATGCCGAGCGGGAGCAGGTTGCCGCTGTGATCGCGCGCACGGGTATCGACCTGTTGCAGTTTCATGGTGATGAGTCTGAAGATTATTGTCGCGGATTTTCCCGATCTTATATCAAGGCGCTCAGAATGCGACCCGGTACCGACGTGCTGGCTACGGCTGCACACTACGGCAGTGCGCGCTCCATTCTTCTGGATGCTTACCGTCCCGGTGTGCCCGGAGGGACGGGGGAAGTGTTTGATTGGGCGCTGATTCCGCCTGAGTTGGCGCCTCGGCTGATTCTGGCCGGTGGGCTTGAGCCTACCAACGTGGCCGCGGCCATTCGTCAGGTCAAGCCCTATGCCGTGGATGTGTCTGGTGGTGTGGAAATGGCGCCGGGGCGAAAGGATTATGCCCGTATTTCAGCTTTCATGGCTGCCGTTCAGCAGTCTTAAAGCATTGTGTATTATAGTAAGTAACTGATTTCCAATAGCCTTGTCTTTCGTTTGAAGAGGCAAGGCGTGAACAGGAACGTGAAACATGAGCAACTGGCTGGAAAAAATCGTACCGTCTCTGGTGCGCAATGAAAAAAAGCGCGCCAATATCCCTGAAGGGTTGTGGAAGAAGTGTCCCAAGTGCGATTCGATTCTGTACCGTCCCGAGCTTGAAAAGAACCTCAATGTTTGCCCCAAGTGCGACCATCATATGCGTTTGAACGCCCGTCGCCGCTTGGAGCTGTTCCTCGATGAGGAAGGGCGTCAGGAAGTGGCTGCCGAGGTTACGCCGGTTGATCGTCTCAAGTTCCGCGATTCCAAGAAATACAAGGACCGCCTGAGTGCTGCACAGAAGCAGACTGGCGAGAAGGATGCGCTGATCGCCATGCGCGGCCAGGTTCAGGGCCTCCCGGTTGTTGCAGTTGCTTTCGAATTCAGCTTTATGGGCGGCTCCATGGGGGCGGTTGTGGGTGAGCGTTTCGTGCGTGCGGCTCGCATTTCGCTTGAAGAGGGTATTCCGTTGATCTGCTTCGCTGCTTCCGGTGGCGCGCGCATGCAGGAAGCGTTGCTGTCCCTGATGCAGATGGCCAAGACCAGTGCCGCGCTGGAAAAACTGAAACAAGCCGGTATTCCCTACATTTCGGTACTGACGGATCCGGTATACGGCGGCGTGTCCGCATCGCTGGCGATGCTGGGGGATTTGAATATTGCCGAACCCAATGCGTTGATCGGTTTTGCCGGCCCGCGTGTCATTGAGCAGACCGTGCGCGAGAAGTTGCCCGAAGGCTTCCAGCGCAGTGAATTCCTGCTGGAACACGGTCAGGTCGACATGATTATCGGCCGCAGCGAGCTGCCTGCCCGTATCTCCGGCATTCTGCGCAAGTTGATGCAGCATGATGCTGTTGAGGCTCAGGTTGCTGAAGAACCTGTCACGGCTCCGGCAGAGCCTGTAGAGCCGATTGAAGACGAAGCGGAATCCGGCAAGGCATGAATGCACCCGAGCTGCCACAGACGCTCACTGATTGGCTCGAGCGTATCGAGGCCTGTCATCCCAGCGAAATAGAGTTGGGGCTTGATCGCCTCAAAGCAGTCGCCGATCGGTTGCCGATCAACCTGTCCACTGCAACGCGTGTTATTGTTGCGGGCACCAATGGCAAAGGCTCGACGCTGGCCATGCTGGACTCGATCCTGCGTCAGCAGGGTGTCAAGACCGGCGTCTACACCTCGCCGCATTTCCTGCGCTACAACGAGCGGATTTCGGTATCAGGGCAACCGATTGATGATGCATCCCTGATTCGTGCCTTCAACACCATTGAACAGGCGCGTGAGGGGGTGCCGCTTACGTACTTTGAATATGGTACCTTGGCTGCATTGCTTGTGTTCACGGAGCAGCAGGTCGATGTGGCGTTGTTGGAAGTGGGTCTGGGTGGTCGCCTGGATGCGGTCAATATTGTCGATGCGGATATTGCCCTGGTAACCACGGTTGCGCTGGACCATACCGACTGGCTGGGCAGTGACCGTGAGGCAATTGGATTCGAGAAGGCCGGTATCTACAGGGCTGGCAAGCCTGCCCTGTGCGGCGATCCAGATGTTCCGCGTGCACTGATTGAGCATGCGGACGTTCTATCGGCCCCTCTGTTGTGTAACGGTCGTGATTATCGCTTTGTTGTGCTTGCAGACGGCTGGGAATGGAGTGGGCAGAGCGCGCAAGGCATGCCGCTGCAGTACCGTCACCTGCCGCTGCCTGTCTTGCCTGTACAGAATGCCGCATTGGTGCTCCAAGCGTTGCAGTTTTTGCCTTTTGTCATTCATGAAGACGCCATTCGCAATGGCTTCAAGCATGCGCAATTGACTGGTCGCATGCAGTCGACGCAGCTCGGTGAGCTGGGTGTGACGCTGGATGTAGCACATAATCCGGAGGCTGCGGCTTATCTTGCCAGTAGGCTCGAGGCTGATCAGAGTAAGCGGCCCGTATCGCTGATCCTCGGAATGCTGTCAGATAAAGATATTGCAGCCGTTGTCGACCACCTCAAGCCCGTGGTTGAGCACTGGTATCCGGTGACGCTTGATGTGCCTCGCGGGGCGGATGCCGATGAATTGTCGCGGGTGCTGATGGATGCAGGAGTCCCTGAATCCTGCATCTCCAGCAGTGCATCCGTGGCTACCGCTGTTGCGCAGGTCGTTGAAGAGGCTGCGAACAGTCGTGTGGTTATCGCCGGCTCATTCTTTACGGTGGCCGACGCACTGGCCCTGGTATCCCGGCAGGGGGTGCAATGACCGACCGGCAGAAGAAACGGCTGGTGGGCGCGGCGGCAGTCATTGTCTCTGCGCTTGTTCTGTTTCCGCTGCTGCTCGATGGCTCCGGCTACCGGGAACGCCATCTCAGTGAGCGTATCCCGCCGGCACCGGCACTGCCGGCGCCGGTCGATATCGAGCCGGTCAATCCTTCGCTGCCTGATACCCCCGATCCCGCCGATCCTGCCGCTCCCGCGGTGGTCAAGGTGCCAGATCGTCAGGTCAGCCCTGCTGTAGAGCAAGCGCAGCCCGTGATCGATGCTACCAGGGATACCCCGGCGCTGGACAAGGAGCAGGTGCCAGTTGCCTGGACGCTGCAGCTGGCCAGTTTTCGTGATGAGGCCAATGCCCATGCTCTGCGCAAGGAGCTGGTGGCGGACGGATACAAGGTTTACATACGTCATGGTTCGGACCTGGTAAGGGTCTTTGTCGGTCCCGATCTGCAGCGTACGCGCCTTGAGCAATTGCAGGGGCGTCTGAAGCGGGATTACTCGTTGGAAGGCATGATTGTTCGATTCACGACACAATGAATTCACCATTGGGTTGACCGGTGGGCTCTGTTAGAATGCGCGCTGTTTTCGAGACTGGCGATCAACGATGAACTGGGCTGACTGGACCATTCTTGGCATCATTGCAATTTCTAGCCTGATGAGCCTCAAACGCGGCTTTGTGCGCGAAGCGATATCCCTCCTGACCTGGGTAACCGCCTTTGTATTGGCACGCCTGTTCTCACCTTCACTCAGCGTCCTGCTGGAAGCCTACATCCAGACTCCATCACTGCGTCTGGTATCGGCGTTTGCTATTCTCTTCGTTATTACGCTGATTGCTGGTGCGCTTGTCGGTGCATTGTTTTCGGCCCTGGTGAATGCAACCGGACTGACCAGCTCTGACCGCGTGTTGGGCATGGGGTTCGGTGCGGTTCGCGGCGGTCTCGTCGTGATTGTCATTGTGGCTCTTCTGGGCATGACTCCCGCCATCCAGGATCGCTGGTGGCAGGAATCAGAATTGATTCCTCATTTTGTATTGCTCGAGGGCTGGACCCGTCAGGTGGCCAGTGACGTCGGGCAGGTAATATGGAACATCGGACGCTGAGCAGATCGCTCGGCGCCATTTTTTAAGCGACATCCTTCTGAGGTGGATTGAATGTGCGGTATCGTCGGCATTGTTGCCAAGTCCTACGTAAACCAGACTATTTTTGATGCTTTGACGGTGCTGCAGCACCGTGGCCAGGACGCGGCCGGCATGGTGACCTGTGAGGGCAACCGTTTCTTCCTGCGCAAGGATAACGGTCTCGTTAATGAAGTGTTCCGTACGCGGCACATGAAAAAGCTGAATGGCAACATGGGTATCGGGCATGTCCGATACCCGACGGCGGGTAGCTCCAGTGCTGCTGAAGCACAGCCGTTCTATGTCAACTCACCTTACGGTATTGCACTCGCCCATAACGGCAACCTGACCAATGCTGACAAGCTGGCTGACGAGATTTTCCGCTCAGATCTGCGTCACATCAACACAACGTCCGATTCCGAAGTGCTGCTGAATATCCTTGCGCATGAACTGCAGCAGATCGGCAAGCTGCAGCCGACCGCCGAAGATATCTTTCAGGCCGTCGAACAGGTGCACCGTCGCTGTCAGGGTGGTTACGCCGTAGTCGCCATCATTACCGGTTATGGCATCGTGGCCTTTCGTGATCCTTGCGGCATTCGTCCGCTGGTGTATGGCAAGCGGGTGACCGACGCCGGTGAAGAGTACATGGTTGCGTCCGAAAGCGTGGCATTGGATACGTCCGGTTTCGAAATGGTGCGCGACTTGGCACCGGGTGAAGCGATCTTTATTGATACCGACGGCAAGGTAGCAACGCGTCAGTGCGTGCCGGAAAGCAAGATTGCCCCCTGCCTGTTCGAATATGTGTACCTGGCGCGCCCGGACTCCATCATCGACGGTGTATCCGTACACCATTCCCGTATGGAAATGGGCGTCAAGCTGGCCGAGAAGGTCAAGCGCGTTATGCCGGCTCATGATATCGACGTGATCATCCCGATCCCGGATACCAGTCGTACCGCTGCGTTGGAAATGGCGCGTGCACTGGACGTTACTTTCCGCGAAGGTTTCATCAAGAACCGCTACATCGGCCGCACCTTCATCATGCCCGGGCAGACACTGCGCAAGAAGTCGGTGCGTCAGAAGCTGAATCCGATTCAGGCCGAATTCCGTGACAAGGTGGTCATGCTGGTGGACGATTCCATCGTACGCGGTACCACCTCCAAGCAGATCGTGCAGATGGCCCGTGATGCGGGCGCACGGAAGGTCTATTTTGCCTCCGCAGCACCGGAAGTGCGCTTCCCCAATGTCTATGGTATCGACATGCCGTCTGCCAGTGAGCTGATTGCCCACGGCCGTACCGCTGACGAAGTGGGTGAGTACATTGGCTGTGACTGGATGTTGTATCAGGACCTGGACGACCTCAAGGCGTCCGTGACCTGCTTCAACCCGGAGATCAAGGAGTTTGATACCTGCGTCTTCGATGGTCGCTATGTGACTGGCACGGTGGATGAGGATTACCTGGCACGTATTGATGCCAAGCGTAACGATGACGCCAAGGCTGCCTCTGAGCCGGCTTCCGATGACGGCAACGAGTCGGCTGACTTGCACAACAAGATCGATTGAGGCGACGCATGAGTCAATCCACGTATGAACGCGCTCAGCGTATTCAGTTTGAAGCTGATGCAAACTATGACATCGATACGCTGTCGGTGCGTGCCGGCCAAAGCCGTACCGCCGAGGGCGAGCATTCGGATGCCATTTTCGCAACATCAAGCTTTGTTTTTTCCAGTGCACGGGAAGCGGCGGCTCGCTTTGGCGGAGACGAAGCGGGGAATATCTATTCCCGCTTTACCAACCCTACGGTCGAGGCCTTTGAGCAGCGCATTGCCGCATTGGAAGGGGGAGAGCGCGCCGTGGCAACATCCTCCGGCATGGCGGCCATTCTCAATCTCGGTCTGGCGCTATTGACGCATGGCGATCATGTGGTTTGTTCACGCAGCGTGTTCGGCTCTACGGTATCGCTGTTCACCAAGTACCTCAGCCGTGCGGGGATCAGCACCACATTCGTCGATCCGACGGACCTGGAAGCCTGGGAAGCAGCCGTGACGCCTTCGACCCGCCTGTTTTTCATGGAAACCCCGTCCAATCCGCTGGCCGAGTTGACTGATATCGAGGCTGTGGCAGCCATTGCTCATCGTCATGATGCACTGCTGACCGTGGACAATTGCTTCCTGACGCCTGCCTTGCAGCGTCCGCTGTCGCTCGGAGCGGATATCGTCATGCATTCCGCGACCAAGTATCTGGATGGCCAGGGGCGCTGCGTGGGCGGCGTGCTGGTCGGACGCAGCGCCGAGATGGAAGAGGTGTTCGGTCTCATCCGTACCGGTGGTGCCTGCATGAGCCCGTTCAATGCTTGGGTCTTTCTCAAGGGGCTGGAGACTCTGCCGCTGCGCATGCGTGCCCAGAGCGAAAGTGCATTGGCCATTGCCACCTGGCTGCAGCAGCAGCCGGGTATTCGCAAGGTGTATTATTCCGGCCTGCCGGATCACCCCCAATACGCACTGGCCTGCAAGCAGCAGTCAGCGTTCGGCGGCGTACTGTCGTTCGAGGTGGAAGGCGAGCGAGATGAAGCTTGGCGCTTCATCGATGCGACCCGCATGGTGTCCATCACGGGCAATCTGGGCGACGTCAAAACCACCATTACGCATCCGGCCACCACGACGCATGGGCGAATGAGTGCCGAGGAGCGTGAAGCTGCCGGCATTCGTGAAGGGCTGATTCGTTTCTCGGTCGGTCTTGAATCCATTGATGACCTCAAGGCCGACCTCCAGCGCGGCCTTGATGCACTGCGCGCCTGATCCTGTCTGGCCACTCCGCAGGAGTGGCCTCATGCTGATATTCCCACTATGAAGATATACCTGGCCCCGATGGAGGGCGTCTTGGATCATTCCCTGCGTGATGTGCTGACGCGGATTCAGGGAGTGGACGTGTGCGTTACCGAATTCATTCGCGTAACGGATCAATTGCTGCCGGAATCGGTGTTTCGTCGCCTGGCGCCTGAACTCGGAGCCGGCAGTCAGACGCCGTCGGGGACACCGGTACTGGTGCAACTACTGGGCAACGACCCGGTTGCAATGGGCGAAAATGCCGTGCGAGCCGTGGAGATGGGGGCGCCGGGTATTGATCTGAATTTTGGCTGCCCTGCCAAAACGGTGAACAAGAGCCGCGGGGGAGCCATTCTTCTGAAAGACCCGGAAGAGGTTCATGACATTGTGGCGGGGGTGCGGCGTGCACTGCCGGACCAGGTGCCCCTGAGTGCCAAGATGCGTCTGGGGTTTCAGGACAAGTCGCTGGCACTTGAAAACGCACAGGCGATGGAAGCTGCCGGGGCCATGCGCCTTACTGTTCACGCGCGTACCAAGGTGGAAGGCTACAAGCCGCCTGCACACTGGGAATGGATAGATCGCATTCGCGAAGCGGTGAAGGTGCCGGTCGTGGCCAATGGTGATATCTGGACAGTCGACGATTACCACCGCTGCCGTGAAGTCAGTGGTTGTGACGATGTCATGATCGGGCGTGGTTTGATCGCCAACCCGTTTCTGGCCCAAGCGGTGCGTGAGGGCAGTGAGGGGCTCGCGGCCGTGGAGACCTGGCCGCGGATATGTGAACTGCTGTTGGCCTACCATCTGATGGTGCTGGATCGTCTGGAGACGAAGCATGTGGCTGGCCGTGCCAAGCAATGGTTGCGCATGATGCAGCGGCACTACCCCCAGGCGGAAACACTGTTCATGACGATTCGTACCGAACGGGATCCGCATCGGGTGACCGAGTATCTGCAGCAGGCGGTTGAAATCTCAGCGATTGATATCAATCGCTAGCCGCCGTGAGCCCCAGTGACCAGGGTTGGCTTCAAAGTGTCCGGCGATACGGTGACCGCAGTGTTGGCAGCAGCCTTCAGATGTTACGGCCCATCCAGTAATCATATAGCCGGAACGCTCTATTACCGGCGTTCGGCACTCTGGGCAGCAGGTTGAGTTGCCTGTGTCGTCCGGCAGATTGCCGGTATAGACGTATTTGAGTCCTTCCTCCATGGCAATCATCCGCGCACGTTCGAGTGTTGTCAGTGGCGTCGGCGGGTGATCCAGCATCTTCCAGTCAGGGTGAAAGGCGGTGAAGTGCAGGGGAACTTCCTCCCCCAAGTGTGTGCTGATCCAGCGTGACAGCTGAGCAATTTCGCGATCGCTGTCATTTTCCCCCGGTATGAGCAGTGTCGTGATTTCCAGCCAAGTATCGGTCTGGTGGCAGATGTACTCCAATGTGTCCAGCACCGGCGCCAGACTGCCGCCACAGATCCTGTGATAGAACCGCTCGGTGAAAGCCTTTAAGTCGATGTTGGCGGCATCCATATACTGATAAAACTCTTCCCTGGGGGCGGGGCATACGTAGCCGGCACTGACGGCGATGCTGCGTAGACCATACTGATGGCATGACTTGGCCACGTCGATGGCATATTCATGAAAGATCACCGGGTCATTGTAGGTAAACGCAATGCTGCGGCAGTCGTGGGCCACGGCCGCACGCGCCAGTTGATCCGGTGATGCGCTATCGCAGAGGCGTTCCGTTTGCCTGGAGCGGCTGATGTCCCAGTTTTGACAAAAGCGGCACGCCAGGTTGCAGCCGGCGGTGCCGAATGACATGACCGGTGTACCGGGCAGAAAGTGGTTCAGAGGCTTCTTCTCGACGGGGTCGATGCAAAAGCCGCTGGACAGGCCGTAACTCAACAGCCGAACCTCATCACCGACACGCCCTCGCACGAAGCAAAGTCCGCGCTGGCCTGGGCCAAGCTTGCAAAAGCGGGGGCATAGATCGCACTGCAGCTTGCCGTTGTCCAGCCGGTGCCAGTAGCGGGTGGGAACACTATGAGCGATGTGCATGCATCAGTCCTCGCCAGTGGATCTATACTTGTAAGTATAGCCAATGTGCGAGGTAGGCATATGCAGTATCAGGTGAGGCCGCCAGCGGTGGCCGGGCTGTTTTATCCTGCATCGGCAGATGGGCTGCAACAGTTGGTTGAAACACAGCTCGCCGATGCCCTTCCTCTCTCGATGCCCTCGCGGCCGCCCCGTGCTTTTGTCGTGCCTCATGCCGGGCTGGTCTATTCCGGGCCTGTGGCTGCACGTGCCTATCTGTTGCTGGGGCAAGCCTGTGCCGCAGCGCAGATGCGGCGCATCATTCTGCTTGGTCCCAATCATCGTGTGCCCCTGGTTGGGCTTGCCGCAACTACGGAAGAACACTGGCAGACGCCGCTGGGCGTCATGGAAATCGATCGGCCGTTTCTGAATGTTGTGTGTGCGCGGTTTGATATTGCGCACAATGCCGAAGCCCACCGGCCTGAGCATTCGCTGGAAGTGCAGCTGCCGTTCCTGCAGCTGGTAGCACCTCAGGTGAGTCTTGTCCCCTTGCTGGTCGGTCCGGGCGGCGAGGAGGAGGCCCGAAAGCTGATTCGATTCTGCTGGCAGCAGACGGATACTCTGGTGCTGGTCAGCACCGATCTGAGTCACTATCACTCTTGGGCCGAGGCGCGACGCCTTGATGCCGTTACGGATCGCATGATCATACACCTGGACAACCGTCTGGGTTCGGAACAGGCCTGTGGTTGTCATGCCCTCAATGCGTTGCTGGCGGCGGCCTCGGAGGCTTCCCTGCACATGGAGTGTCTGGGGCGCATGAACTCCGGTGACACGGCCGGAGACAAATCGCAGGTCGTGGGGTACGGGTCTTATGTCTGTTATTGAGTATTCAACTGATCAGCAGCAGTACCTGCTAGCGTTGGCGCGCCGCGGCGTGTGCCAATCGGTGTTGGTGGGCTCCGTCGACATGCCGGACATCACGTCACTGCCCGCATTCCTGCGCCACTGGGGGGCCTGTTTTGTCAGCCTGACGGAGCAGGGGCGCTTGCGCGGATGTATCGGTTCACTGGAGGCATCGCGTCCGCTGGCGCACGATGTGCTGCATAACGCCTGTGGCGCGGCGCTGCACGATTATCGTTTTGCGCCGCTGAATACACCCGAGCCTATTCTGATTACGCTGTCGGTGCTTTCGCCGCTGGAGGTTTTCACCTTCAGCGATGAGGCGGACCTACTGCGTCAGCTGGTGCCGGGTCGAGATGGCTTGTTGCTGCAGGCGGGGCAGCATCGAGCCACCTTTTTGCCGCAGGTATGGGAAAGTTTTTCGCAGCCCGATGAGTTCGTGCAGGCGCTGAAACGCAAGGCAGGGCTGGCGGATGATTTTTGGTCGGATCAGGTCCGGGTCTGGCGCTATAGCAGCGTCAGCTTTGCCGAGACAGAAGAGCGGCCGGCATGTGAGTAGAGCCGGCCTCGAAGGGTCAGCTACGCTCGTGCTGCTGTTCGAAACGGTCGACATCATTGGTGATATCCACATCAACGCGCGGTGCGGGAATGCGGAAGTCGTGTACACGTTCCCAGCCATCTGACTCGGGCGTGCGTTCCCATACCGTGCCGGCATTATACTCGACCAGTTCGGTGAGTGACGGGTCGAGCTGACAAATGCGCTCCAGCGGTACCGGCATCATGTTGACCAGCTCATTCTCAAGGAAATCCTCAGTCTCGTAGCCGGTGTACATGCGCCAGCCGGTGTCATTAAGATGCTCGGGAACCGTCTTGTACATGAAACGGATGGGCAGTTTCTCTTCAAGCAGCAGGCGTGAAACCAGTGCCAGAAAGCCGTTTTTGGTTTGGGCTGTTTCCTGCTCGTCGGTCAATGGTTGATCGGGTGTCGGTGATTTCATCAATGTCTGCCTTATCACGGAATTCAATTCTGCTACGTGTGCGCCAGTATAACAGTTTGCCCGCCACCAACAGAAACAGCAGCCGGTGCGTGTCGGATGCAAAAAGCCCCGAGCGCCGGGAAGGCGGCTCGGGGCTTGGATACCAGCTTACAGTCTCAGAGCTGTAGCAGGTTAGGCTTCAACGGTCGGGATAACGGTTGCAGCCTTGGCTACATAGTTTTCCATCTGATCGAAGTTCAGGTAACGGTAGATTTCACCTGACATGCTGTCGATCTTGCTGGCGTATTCCATGTACTCGGCCGGAGTCGGCAGTTTCCCTTCCAGGGCCGCTACAGCTGCCAGTTCGGCAGACGCCAGGTATACGTTGGCGCCATCACCCAGACGGTTCGGGAAGTTACGGGTAGAGGTGGATACGACAGTAGACTTCGCGGCTACACGTGCCTGGTTACCCATACACAAAGAGCAGCCCGGCATCTCCATGCGTGCACCGGCCTTACCGAACACGTTGTAGTAACCTTCGTCGCTCAGCTGAGCCTGGTCCATCTTAGTCGGCGGTGCGATCCACATGCGTGTCGGGATGGACTTGCCGGAAGTTTCCAGCAGTTTGCCCGCCGCACGGAAGTGGCCGATGTTGGTCATGCAGGAACCGATGAATACTTCATCAATGTTCTCGCCCTGGACTTCAGACAGCAGACGCGCGTCGTCCGGATCGTTCGGAGCACACAGGATCGGCTCCTTGATTTCGGACAGATCGATTTCGATCACTTCAGCGTATTCGGCATCCGCGTCGGCACGCATCAGGCTCGGGTTAGCCAGCCACTCTTCCATGCCCTTGATGCGACGCTCGATAGTGCGCGCATCGCCGTAGCCTTCCGCGATCATCCACTTCAGCATGACGATGTTGGAGCGCAGGTATTCGGCAACGGAGTCTTCGGACAGGGTGATGGTGCAACCTGCAGCAGAACGCTCGGCAGACGCGTCAGACAGTTCGAACGCCTGTTCGACGGTCAGCTCTTCCAAGCCTTCGATTTCCAGTACGCGACCGGAGAAAGCGTTCTTCTTGCCAGCCTTTTCAACGGTCAGCAGGCCCTGCTTGATCGCGTAATAAGGAATGGCGTGTACCAGGTCACGCAGGGTGATGCCCGGGTTGCGCTTGCCCTTGAAGCGAACCAGAACGGATTCCGGCATGTCCAGCGGCATAACGCCGGTAGCGGCTGCGAAGGCAACCAGGCCGGAACCGGCCGGGAAGGAGATACCCAGCGGGAAGCGGGTGTGGGAGTCACCACCAGTACCCACGGTATCCGGCAACAGCATGCGGTTCAGCCAAGAGTGGATAACACCGTCGCCCGGGCGCAGGGAAACACCGCCGCGGTTCATGATGAAGTCCGGCAGGGTGTGGTGAGTGTTCACGTCAACCGGCTTAGGATAAGCCGCAGTGTGACAGAACGACTGCATGGTCAGATCGGCGGAGAAGCCCAGGCACGCCAGATCTTTCAGTTCGTCACGGGTCATCGGACCAGTAGTGTCCTGAGAGCCAACGGTGGTCATCTTCGGCTCGCAGTACATGCCCGGACGTACGCCGTCCATGCCGCAGGCCTTGCCGACCATCTTCTGAGCCAGAGTGTAGCCCTTGCCGGTATCGGCCGGCTGCTCCGGCTTGCGGAACAGATCGGACGGAGCCAGGCCCAGTGCTTCACGAGCCTTTTCAGTCAGACCGCGACCGATGATCAGCGGGATACGACCGCCAGCACGTACTTCGTCCAGCAGGACCTGTGTTTTCAGGCCGAAGGTGCAGATGACTTCATCAGTACCGTGCTTGCACACTTTGCCTTCGTACGGGTACACGTCGATCACGTCGCCCATGTTCAGGTCGTCGACCGGCATTTCGATCGGCAGGGCACCGGCATCTTCCATAGTGTTGTAGAAGATCGGCGCGATCTTGCTACCGAAGCAGTAGCCGCCAGCACGCTTGTTCGGCACGTGCGGGATGTCGTCGCCGAAGAACCAGAGTACGGAGTTGGTTGCGGACTTGCGGGAAGAACCGGTACCGACAACATCACCGACATAGGCAACCGGGAAGCCTTTGGCTTTGACTTCTTCAATCTGGGCCAGCGGGCCCTTGACGCCCGGCTCTTCCGGGTTGATGCCTTCACGTTCCATCTTCAGCATGGCGTTGGCATGCAGCGGGATATCAGGACGTGACCAAGCATCCGGTGCCGGAGACAGATCGTCGGTGTTGGTTTCGCCCGGAACCTTGAATACGGTCACGGTGATTTTTTCAGCCACTTCCGGCTTGGCGGTGAACCACTCACCTTCAGCCCAGGACTGCATGACCTGCTTGGCAAACTCGTTGCCAGCCTCGGCCTTTTCCTGCACGTCGTGGAAAGCGTCGAACATCAGCAGGGTATGAGACAGTGCCTTGGCAGATGTCGGGGCCAGTTCAGCAATGTCCAGGCACTCGATCAGCGGAGCAATGTTGTAACCGCCCAGCATGGTGCCCAAGAGTTCTACAGCCTTGACCTTGTCGATCAGGGGAGAGGAGGCCTCACCTTTAGCAATGGCTGCCAGGAAACCGGCCTTGACATAAGCTGCCTGGTCCACACCCGCCGGTACACGGTTGGTGATCAGCTCAAGCAGGAATTCTTCCTCGCCCGCCGGCGGGTTCTTGAGCAGTTCAACCAGCGCGGAAGTCTGTTCCGGATCAAGCGGCTTCGGCGGTACGCCTTCAGCAGCGCGTTCTTCTACATGTTTACGATAAGCTTCAAGCACGATATGGCCCTCATCTGTTTTCACCGCCGGACGCCGGAGTGGTAAAACCCCACCGACGGCGTATCGACTAGGTATCGAATGGTGATTGGCGAGCGAATTCTAGCGGAAGGTCGTGACAAAGTTAAGATTGTGTCGACAATCTGATCCTTAGACTTTCGACCAAATTGACTGATTTCAAAGCGATATTGGCCTGAAGCTGTTGATGCGGGTCAATTTTAAATTAGCTGTGTTTGAAATCGTATTAAAAGCTACGTATAACAAGCGAATACATTATCTCAGGCAGGAGGTAGCCTTGATGGGTTCAGCACACAGCCAGGCTGAAATCGCACAGGACGAGCGCTCTTTGAAAGCAGATCTGCAACTCTGTAAATTGCAAATCATGTTCAACTTGCAGGCTGACAAGCGTTTGATCTATGTAGGCACCCAACCTACCGTGGCACTGCGCTATCTGACTCGACTCGTTGCTGCTCGACCGCGCATCTTGCGCAATCACATCCGCCGCATCTATTTGGCCATTCAGTGTGCAGATAGCGACATGGTAACCGGCGCGCTTATAGATCTGTTGCTTGTGTTGCGCGGGCGAGGGCAGTTTCTAGTTAATCGCCTCATTCAGCAGTCGGGACCTCTGCTCAAAAGTGATTATCGTATTGCCATGAACAAGGCCGTGGATACGCGCGACCTGACACGCCTGGCTGATTTACCGCTGGAATATGCTGTCTTGAGCAATGGACGCTGCATGCAGCTTTCCAGGCATAAACTTCATTGAGCGCTTCATAGAAGGATTAAGACATGTCGGTTGGTGGCAACCACTCTATAGGCATTATCGGCTTTGCAGCCAACGAAGTCGCCATGCTGGAGATCTTCTTCAAGGGGGGGAAAGCCGGGGGCTTCTCACTTGTTCCGGCTGAAAAAGCTGAAAGCCTTTTGTTCGGTTTCAGTGATCGTGCCTCTGCCGAATCAGGCTTGAAGTGGGCGCGCAGCAAGGGGGATATTCCATTCGCTGCAGTTGTGGATCCTGCAGATTGCGCTCTGGTCGAAGATGCAGTTGCACTGGTAAACCGCCCATTTAGCATGAAAGCTCTGCAGGACGGGCTGGGCAAGCTTCATCAACACATTGAATCGGGTGCACCCACGCCGGTTGCCAAGGCTAGTTCCGAGCCGGTGCAAACGCATGATGAATCTGAGCGTGAAGCCGTATTTGCCGAGTGGGAGGCGCGCAAGCAGCGTAGCAATGAAGCGCTTTCCGCCTGGAAGGGCGAGGGCGAAAAGCGTGAAGGCAATGCGTTACGTAGCCGCTTCAGCCTTGAACGCAATGAACTTAATAGTTTGATTCTTGAGGCACAAAGTGAACTCAAGAAGCAGCAGGCTAGTCGTCCCAAACCGAAAAAGCCCGAACCGGTTGAGGAGCCTCAGGCACCGCAGACACCCAAGCTGTCTGCCGAGATGATTCAGCAGTGCTGCGGCAGCCTCCCGGATGTGAATCTGGATTCGGCCCACGAGCGACGTCGTGCCTATTTCAGTCTTGACGGCTTGCTGCTGCCCTGGGTGCAGCGTTGTGTGCGTCAGGGTGACGAGAGTGGAAAGGTTCAGCAGATCGTTGGTGTGCCGGGGGCTTTTTTCTATCTGCCCAAGGATAGGGTGTTTCTTGTCGGGTTGGATTCGGATCTGTTGTTGCAGCTGACGCGCACCCGTTTTGGCTTTGACGAGATATCGTTGCAGGAACGTGAAGCTGACTCAGAACTCCCGCAGGGGCGCCGTGTGGCATCAGACGAACTGATGTGGCAACTGGCCTTGTTTACGGCACGTGGCCGTATCCCCGATTCTTTATCGGCCGAGGAGCCGCGACTGCTGAATGCGGCACCGGATTTTGAACGACTGCTGGAGACGCCTCATGCTCGCAGTATTGCCGAGCTTTGGCAAAGTCAGCGGCTGTCGGCACAGAACATAGCGTCAATGTTGAAAGTGCCACAGCGTTTCGTGTTCTCGTTCTTTGTGGCAGCGGACGCCATCGGTCTGTACTGTCCCTGACCGGAAACGTGTGTTTCACACCATGGATCTTTCGGAGCTAAACCGTGAATCAAGAGCAAAATGATACCCCGCGGTATTTTCAGGTTACGCCCAGCGGGGCGTACTATGCGACGCTGAATACCGAAGCAGAAACGCTGCGGGCGTTATTGCTGCAGTTATTGAGTGCTGATACGCACATCCCATATCTAGGGTCTCTGCTGCAGAAATTGACCGGGCTGCCTGAGGCAGAAGCAGAAACCCTGCTGGACAAGGCCGTACAGCACGGCTTTGTTGATCTGCCGGAAGCACCTGAGCCCATTCCGTCGGGTACGATCGAGGATCTGCTTCCCAAATTGCTGCCAAGCCTCGCTGACGGTCGAGTGCTGTTGGCCGATGACCAAGGTTTTTGTCTTGGCCAGTCCGGTTTCGAAAACGAAGAAGCCGAAGCCATTGCAGGCATGGCAGCGGACTTGGTATCCATGCATGAACGTCACCAGGCTTTGCTGGGACGCCACCTGGGTATTGATGGTTCTTCCTGGGCGCTGATTGATGCGGTCGGGCAGAGTGAGCTGGGCTTCTGGACCCTGCATGTAGGCGAACAGAAGTTCCTTTTGATTTTGGAAGGGATGCCTCATCTGAATCGGCAGCCTTTTGTGGATTTGATGTCGGTTCTGATCCGACGCTACCTGGATTACTGATGAAACGGGCTGGCCGTTTTATACAGGATTACAACCAGCGCTAATGGCCTAAAAGGAGACTACCATGCGCTCAGATATGTTGACTTCCATTCTTAACGATCTCAACGGTACATCTGCAGAGATCGAAGCATCAGCCGTCATTTCAACCGATGGTCTGGTGATTGATGCGCTTCTGCCGGCTGGCATGGATGAAGACCGTGTAGGCGCCATGAGTGCCGCCATGCTGTCCCTGGGTGAGCGTACTTCTCAGGAGCTGGCTCGTGGTGAGCTTGAGCAGGTACTGGTTAAGGGTAAGGATGGCTATATCCTGATGACCCATGCCAACCAGGAATCCGTACTGACTGTTGTTGCGAAAACCAATGCTCGTCTGGGTCTGATTTTCCTGGACGTCAAGCGTGCAGCAGACGCTATCGGCAAGATTCTTTGAAGCCTTGCTAGTGCCCGGCGTGCATAGTAGCCGATAAGCGCGTGCACGCTTTTTTCCTGGTCTGGAGTGTCTATGTCCGAACATGATACCGGCTCAGTCGAGGAAGTGCTGATCAAATATTATGATGGCACAGAACGGCTGGCTAAAGTCGTTGACCGTGAGGTGCCTTACCCTGACGGTAAGCTGATCGTTTCACGTACTGATCCCAAGGGCATTATTACGCATGCCAACCGTGCCTTTGTTGAAATGTCCGGTTACACGCGGGAAGAGCTGCTGGGTGTCAATCACTACATCCTCAGACATCCTGACATGCCCGCAGTGGCGTTCAAGGATCTATGGGATACCGTTGCCCAGGGCAAGAAATGGCAGGGATATGTTAAAAACCTGCGCAAGGACGGCTCTTACTACTGGGTCAAGGCAACTGTGATTCCGAATATTCGCAATGGTGAGCTGGTAGGATATACCTCTGTCCGACGCAAGCCATCACGCAGCAAAATCAAGGAGAGCGAAGCTCTGTACGCAACGCTGCGATAGGTGAGGTGCTGCAATGACATTGAATTTATCGGTGAGTCCGGACTTTCCCCCCACTCATCTTTCAGGTTGGTTTATCTTCAACACCTGGCTGCAGCGACAGTTGGATACAGGTGTGCACCTGGAGTTGTACGATAGTTTCGACGCCCAGCGTGAAGACATTCGCAACGGCAAGATCGACCTGATTTACGCCAACCCTTATGATGCATCCATGCTGGTGCGCGAATTGGGTTTTAAGGTACTGGTACGTCCTCGCAACCGTGCCGACGAAACGGTTATTGCGGCGCGTGCCGATGATCCGCGCAACTGTGTTGAAGATCTGGAGCCCGGTGTAAAGATTGCTACAACCGCTGATCCCGACGTTCACACCATGGGCATGATCATGCTGGAGTCGGCTGACCTTGATAAGGACAATGTCAGCTTCCAGGAATATGACAGCTATGTACTGGTTGCCAAGGCGCTGTTGAATGGCCAGGCCGATGCCGGCTTTTTCCTCAAGGCAGGCTATGATGAATTGTCCGAGCTGGTGCGCAACAAGACCAAGTCTCTGGTCAGCAGCCAGATCAGTGTGGTTCATCACACACTGGTTATTGGTCCGCGCATGCAGGAACATGCTGAGCTGCTCCGCGAGCGTCTTCTTGGCATGGAAGAAGACCCCAAGGGGCGTGAAGTGCTGAAAAGCATGGGGCTCGATGGCTGGGATGTCATGGATGAGGAAGAAACCGAATTCATGATCGACCTGATCGATACTCTGATTGAGTAATCGGTCTACAATTATTCATTCAAGGCGCCTGGTGGCGCCTTTTTTGTGTGCGGCGCAGGGCCAAGTAACGCTGCTCAGCAGGTCCTGGTCTTGTGGAGATGCATCACGCCCCTGTGTCCAAGGCGCCGTCCTGGCCGGCCAGCTGGCGCTTGGTCTCCTCCTGAATCAGGGCTTCGACCTTCATGCGCTCTTGCGGCGGGAGTTGACGCAACGATTCCTCTGTCAGCCCCATTTGGCGCAGAAGCGTGTAGCGGATCCGTTCAGCCGGGCTCATGTGCAGCAGTTCCATCAGGGTGTCCCGAATGGCCGGTTCAGGCTCCTCTGGGCGTGCCTGTTCGGTATCAGCGCGTAGGCTTGTTTCCTGGCGTGCCAGGATCTGGCTGAAACGGGCCGAGGTTTCGGCTTCGTCACGAATGCGTTGGCTGATGTGCGGTGTACTTGGGGTGTCGTGGGTGATTTTCATGGTTCGGCTTCCAGGTTGCCCGTGGTCATACATGGCTATAAGCAAAATGTATGCCGTACAGACAATTCGGTTGGGTAGCCCGTTCGCAGTGGGAGCGTTCCTTTCCCGGGCGGCAATGTTCTTCCAGTCATCAAGGCAATGACCTGCCGGTCTTACCCGATATCACCCCGAGTGCTACAGTGAAATGGTATGCAGCAGATACCCGGAGCAGGTGTACATGAGCAGTGATGCGGGCTGGCGGATTGAAATCAGCGGGCGGGTGCAGGGAGTCGGCTTTCGTCCCCATGTCTGGCGAACAGCGGTCGCTCTGGGTGTCTCCGGCCGTGTCAGCAATACCGGTAACGGCGTACAGATCGACCTGTTCTGCAGTGAGTCGAAGCAACATGAATTCTGTCAGCGTCTGCTGCTGTCCTTGCCGCCGCTCGCTTGCGTGGATAAGATCACGACTCTTGCCTTGAAGAGGGGGAGGGTTGCCAAGGCAGGTGGATTCCTGATCGAGCCCTCGCCTGTGCAATCGTCTGACAACCGGATAAGTGTGCCGGCGGACCTGGCCCCCTGCGACAGCTGTCGTGCTGAGCTCTTTGACCCCGACAGTCGTCGTTATCGCTATCCCTTTATCAGCTGCACTCAATGTGGACCACGCCTGAGCATCCTTCACGCCTTGCCGTATGATCGTGCACGCACAGCCATGTCGATGTTTCCGCTGTGCCGCAACTGTGCCGGGGAGTATGAAAATCCGGCGGATCGCCGCTTCCATGCCGAGACCAATGCCTGTGTCGCCTGTGGGCCTGAATTATGGCTGGAGGATGCTCGTGGACAAGTTGCAGCTGCACAGGACCCGTTTGAAGACATGGCGCGCGTTATTGCTGCCGGCGGCATCGTGGCGATCAAGGGGGCCGGAGGATTTCATCTTTGCTGTGATGCACGGCGAGCCAATGCGGTCGCCCGCTTGCGTACGGGCAAACAGCGGCCTCACAAACCGTTGGCTGTCATGTTTGAGGATATCGAACAGGCCAGGGCCTGTGCGCACATAACGACGCAGCAGGCTGAGACAATGTCTGCGGCCGAAGCGCCCGTTGTGTTATGCCGGGCGCGCCCTGACAGTCCTTTGGCCCGCAATGTCGCAGCGGATGTAGCCTGGCTGGGTTGCATGCTGCCATCCACGCCAGTGCATCTGTTGTTGATGGTCGCCGTGCAAAGGCCACTGGTTATGACCAGTGGTAATGTGTCAGGGGCACCGACCCTCATTGATAATGACGCGGCACGCGCGCTGCTGTTGCCCTGGGTCGACCTGCTGGTATTGCATGACCGCCCGATTGTTCACCGTCTGGACGATGCTGTCGTGTATCAGGATGACGGGGCTGTCGAGCTGATTCGGCCGGGGCGGGGCATGGTGCCGGTCATTCTGCCCTTGCCTCCCGGCTTCCGCACCGATCTGCCCTGGCTGGCCGTCGGTGGGGACCTGAAAAATACGTTCAGCTTTGTACAGGGCGGGCAGCTGGTACTGGGTACGCATCAGGGCGATATGCAAGCGCTTGCAGCCTACCGAGCAGCGGCATCGAGCGGCCGGGACTGGATGGGACTGCTGCGGTTGCGTCCTGTCGGTGTTAGCCGAGATTGCCACCCGGATTATCACTCCACCCGGCTGGCAGATGGTCTTGCCGGGGAATCGATGCATTCGGTGCAGCACCATCATGCCCATATGGCCGCCTGTCTGTTTGAACACGGCCATCCGCTGCATGCCGAACCGGTGCTTGCCCTGTGCCTTGATGGCCTGGGGTATGGTCAGACGGGAACGCTGTGGGGCGGAGAGTGCCTGTATGGCAGTTATTCTCACGTCAGGCGGTTGGGTGGGCTCAGACCGATGCCGATGCCGGGTGCAGATGCGGCGGCGCGCCAGCCCTGGCGCATGCTAGTGGCCTGTCTGTATCAGGCGCAGATTGAGATCGAGTCCTTGAAGGCACTTTGGCCCTGGATGGGTACGGCACGAACGCAAGCACTGCAGCGGATGATAGAAACCGGCATTCAGTCTCCGCTGTGCTCGTCGGCAGGACGTCTGTTTGATGCCGTGGCGGCGGCGTTGGGCTGCTATGCTGAGGGTATCAGTCATGAAGGACAGGCGGCCATGGCTTTGGAGGCCCTGGCCTGGGAGGCGCTGGAGATGCAATCGGATGATGTGCATCACACGGGTGGTCGCTATGCCATGCAGCTGACTATGACAGAGGGGGGGTGGCAACTCGATGCAAGTCCGCTCTGGCCACTGTTGATCGAGGACCTTCGTGCGGGGTGTGACCGACGCGAGGTGGCGCTGAGGTTTCACCGTAGCCTGGTGGCAGGGTTGTTGCAGCTGGTGCAGACGATTGGCACTGAACAGCCCTTCGAAAAGGTGGTATTGACCGGCGGCGTGATGCAAAACCGGTTGTTGCGGACCTGGCTGCGGCAGGCACTGGCTGCGGCGGGCTTTGAGGCGTTATGTCATCATCGGGTGCCCTGCAATGATGCCGGCCTTAGCGTGGGTCAGGCCGCAGTTGCTCTGGCGCGCCATCAGGACAAGCAACATGCATGAACTGTCCCTGTGTCGCGGGTTGATTCAGCTGTTGCAGGAACAGGCTCAGCAGCAGGATTTTCGTCGGGTAACAGCAGTTTGGCTGGAAGTGGGGCCCTTGGCGGCAGTCGAGCCCGCAGCCATGGCGTTCGGGTTTCGGGCTGCCAGTCTTGGTACCCTGGCACAAGGGGCCCGGTTGCACCTTGTACCCTGTCCGGCGCGGGCACGGTGTCGGGCCTGCGGCCACTGCATGGAGATTCAAAGCTGGGAGATGGTGTGCAGTGAATGCGGTTCGACCCGGCTGCAGATACTGTCGGGCCAAACGCTGACAATCAGGGAGCTGGAGGTGGAGTGATGTGTGGAATTTGTGGGTGTAACCAGACGGATCATGACGGCGATGCGCAACGGCATGGACCTGCCCATGCTCGGCGGTTGCAGGTGGAGCTGGACCTGTTCAGCCTGAATGACCGGCATGCTCAAGCCAACCGTGAACGCTTTGCCTCGCAGCAGGTGCTGGTGCTTAACCTGATGTCGAGCCCGGGATCGGGTAAAACGGCGCTGCTGAGTGAAACCCTGCCGGCCCAGCAGGCAAAGTGGCCGGTGGCGGTGATAGAGGGCGATCAGCAGACCCAGAACGATGCTGAACGCATACGAGCCACCGGGGTTCGTGCCGTTCAGATCAACACTGGTAAGCTCTGTCACCTGGATGCACACCTGGTGGGGCACGCGGTAGATGAGCTGGAAGATTTCGAACGCGGTGTGCTGTATATCGAGAACGTGGGCAACCTGGTCTGCCCGGCCGGCTTTGATCTTGGAGAGGCGGCAAGGGTGGTGATTCTGTCCGTGACTGAAGGTGACGACAAGCCGCTAAAGTATCCAGATATCTTCCACTCGGCACAGCTGATGGTCATTAACAAGATCGATCTGGCCCCCTACGTGGACTTCGATCAGGCACAATGCATCGCCAATGCACGGCGCATCAATCCGGATATCGAGGTGATAGCGTTATCGGCACGTACAGGTGAAGGCCTGCAGGACTGGCAGGCATGGGTTGAACAGCGTTATCGCGAACGAATATCCAGACAGTGTGCATGTGCCTCCGATCAACAAGCACCCTGCTGACAGGAGTTTGCCATGTGCCTGGGTATTCCCGCTGAAATAGTGGCCGTTGACCCCTCGGATCCCATGAGCGCTACCGTTGAGGTTTCGGGGGTGCGTCGCCGCGTGAATCTGGCCTGTGTGCTCGCCGAGGATACCGATCCGCATGATCTGTTGGGGCAATGGGTGCTGATACATGTCGGGTTTGCCATGGCGCTGATGGATGCGGACGCTGCCAAGGCCACACTGGCCCTGCTGTCCGAGTTGTCGCAAGAACACGGTTCAGCATGAACAGACCTGCCAAGGGGAACGGTACCATGCGATACGTGGATGAGTTTCGTGACCCTGCTCATGCCAGGGTGTTGCTGCAACGGGTGCGTGAACGAATGGCACTGCCGGCACTGCGGCAACGACACCCGGTGAGGATTATGGAAGTGTGCGGCGGCCATACGCACACGATTTTTAGGCACGGGCTTGAGGCACTGCTGCCAGCAGGGCTTGAGCTGGTTCATGGCCCTGGCTGTCCTGTCTGCGTGCTGCCGCGGGAGCGTATCGACGACTGTGTGGCCGTCGCCGCCCACCCCGGCGTCATACTGGCAACCTTCGGTGATGCGCTGCGGGTGCCGGGGACCCGTGCCAGCCTGCAGCAGGCGCGCGCAGAAGGCGCTGATGTCCGAATTGTTTACTCGCCGCTGGATGCGCTGGCGCTGGCACGTGCTCATCCGCAGCGTGAGGTGGTGTTTTTTGCGCTCGGTTTTGAAACAACCATGCCAGCAACCGCGCTGACGGTATTGCAGGCCAGTCGTGAGCGGATTGCCAATTTCAGCCTGCTGTGCCACCACATCAGCATCGTGCCGACGCTGCAGGCATTGCTGGAGGATAAGGATGTACAGCTGGATGGCTTTATAGGCCCCGGGCATGTCAGCATGGTCATTGGCAGTCATCCCTACGAGTTCATTGCCCATCGGTATCAAAAGCCTTTCGTTATTGCCGGATTCGAGCCGGTGGACATCCTGCAGTCTGTGCTGATGCTGCTGTCACAGCTGGCGGCAGGCGAGGCTTGTGTGGAAAACCAGTATGCCCGAGTGGTGGCTGAGGGGGGCAACCGCCAGGCACTGGCCGCCGTCAGTGAGGTGTTTGAGTTGCGGGAGCATGCGCTCTGGCGTGGCCTGGGTGATATTCCGCGCTCGGGCATGCGGCTGCGCCAGACCTATGCGGCCTTTGATGCCGAGCGCCGTTTCGGGCTTTTCGACATGGCAGAAAGTGTCGCTCCTGAGCCGGCGTCCGCCTGTTGTGATCAAGTGTTGAAAGGCTGCTGTCAGCCAAAGCAATGCCCGCTGTTTGGGAGTGAATGTATCCCGGAGCATCCGGTGGGTGCCTTGATGGTATCGTCCGAAGGCGCCTGTGCCGCCTGCTATCAATACCGTCGCTGATAACGCCCATGGAGGGCACTTGAATGTCGGAATCAGACACAGTTCCTTGCATCACCCTGGCACAGGGAGCAGGAGGCGCCGCCATGCGCCAGCTGGTCGAAACACTCTTTGCCGAAGCTTTCGACAACCCCTATCTGGCCAAGATGGAAGATCAGGCGCGGCTTGACCTGTCGGCCCTGCAGGCAGTCGGGGACCGTCTTGCATTTGCCACCGACAGTTATGTTATTCAGCCGCTTGAATTCCCGGGCGGCGATATCGGCCGGCTGGCTGTCAACGGTACGGTCAACGATCTGGCCGTGGGCGGAGCGCGTCCGCTGTTTCTGTCCTGTGCCTTCATCATTGAGGAAGGGCTGCCGTTGCCGCTGCTGCAGCGCATTGTTCGCTCCATGGCCGACGCGGCCCGTGAGGCCGGTGTAAAGATCGTGACAGGGGATACCAAAGTGGTGCCTCGCGGTCAGGCGGACGGACTGTTCATCAATACCAGCGGGGTGGGTGTCATACCGAAGGGGTGCGAGCTTGCAGCCACGCGGTGCCGTCCCGGTGACGCGGTGTTGGTCAGTGGCACACTGGGGGATCATGGCGCGGCAATACTGAATGCGCGTGGCGAACTGGGGCTGGAAAGTCAGTGGAGCAGTGATTGTCAGCCGTTGCACGGGCTGGTGGAACAGATGCTGGCACGCTGTTCACAGGTTCGTGCGCTGCGGGATGCCACGCGAGGCGGGGTTGCGGCGGTGTTGCACGAGTTCGCCCAAGCATCGGCCTGTAGCATGCGACTGTTTGAAGCGGCGTTACCGGTTCGGCCTGAGGTGCGAGGCGTGTGTGAACTGCTGGGTCTGGATGCACTGCATTTTGCCAACGAGGGTAAGCTGGTGGCAGTGGTGGCTGCGGAACAGGCTCAAGCATTGCTGGCAGCGATGCAGGCTCATCCGGCTGGACATGAAGCCTGCATCATTGGTGAGGTGCTGGCGGGGCCGGCCGGACAGGTGCAGATTCTGACCGGTATGGGCTCGGAGCGCCTGCTGGATTTGCCAACCGGAGAGTTGTTGCCGCGCATCTGCTAGCGTTTAGTCACGTGGACCAAACAGGAACCAGAGGATCAATCCGAGTACCGGCAGCAGCAGAATCGCGACGACCCAAAGTACTTTCGTGGAGGTGCTGGCGCGGCTTTGAACGGTCTTGATGATGGCCATCACATCCAGCACCAGTATAACCAGGCCGAACAGACCTGAAACTTCAACACTCAACATGCGTGTATCTCCCTGAACTCTGTATTGCCGACCGTTCGACTATAACATGCCGTCAATGCTCTGCATGCTACAGCAGTGGTGCGGGCACGGGCGGTTCATCATCCAGCAGACGGCGTACTCGCTTGAGTCCTTCCGCCAAAGCTTCCCGTGTGGGGGGAGGGGTCACGCACAGGCGCACGGCCTGTGGCGCCGGTTGGCTGCCGACGCAGAAAGGCTCGGCGGCGATGAGCGTCACCCCCTGGGTGTCAGCCAGTTGCACGAATTCAGCTGCACGTCGGCCCTCTGGCAGGCGCAGCCAGGCATGAAAACCGCAGGCATGTGCCGAAACTTCGTAGGGTGCCAGGAGTTCTCGCACCAGTGCCTGACGGTGCCGGATCTCATCCCATTGCCAGGCCAGCAACTCATCAGCTTCACCGCTGGTCAACCACTGGCAGGTCACGGCGCCCATCAGTGCGGGTGATGACCAGCACTGCGCGCGCAAGGCCGCGCGCAGCTGTGGCAGCAGGTTGGCGGGGGCGCGCAGGGCGCCGAATCTGAGACCGCCCGCCAGTAGCTTGGAGACACTAAAAATGTACATCGCCCGCTCCGGGGCGAGCTCATGCATGGGGGTGCCACGCGCTTGAGGCGGTACAAACTGGACCCCATCTTCCAGCAGCAGCATGTCGTGACGACGGGCAACCTCGACAATGGCCTGGCGGCGTGCCTCGCTCATCGAATGGCCCGTGGGGTTGTTGTATTCAGGCATCAGGTAGAGCAGGCGAATGCGCTGTTGCTGGCACAGGCGCTCCAGCAGATCCGGTCGGATCCCCTCGGCGTCGGTGCCGACTCCCAGGTGTTTGAGCCCCAGCTGGCGGGCAGCTGCGATCATGCCCGGGTAGGTCAGGGCAGCCGAAGCCACAGCCTCACCGGGCTTGATCAAGGCCTGAAGCGCAAGAAAGTCCGCGTGCTGACCGCCTTCCGTCAGGATCAGCTCCTCGGGTGACAGCGCCAGGCCCTGGGTTTCGAGCCAGCGACACAGCTGCTGGCGCTGGTCAAGGCAGCCCTGTTCGGGTTGGTAGGAGAGCGCGGTATTGATGGCCTGAGGTTGTGTTGCAATCTGCTGCAGGCTGAGAGCCAGTTGCTGTTCCCGCCGAAAGGTCGGGATGGGGATACTCAATGACAGGTCGATACTGTCATCACCGGCACGGGTCAGGTGATGAAAGTGAGGGCGGTTGTCCGTCTGGCTCCTGACACGGGTGCCGCTGCCGACACGGGCCTCGACCAGGCCACGTCGTTCCGCTTCCCGGTATGCACGGGTAATGGTTCCCACCGTAACGCCCAGCGCATCGGCCAGCAATCGCTGTGGGGGCAGGCGAGCACCGGGTTCAAGTACACCGAGGGCGATATCGGCCGCCATCAGTTCAACCAGCGCCTTGTAGCGAGGCCCTGATGCCTGTTCCAGATCAGGCAGCCATTGACAGCGCTCGCGAGCCCGTTGTTGCACGTTCATCGGTTCATCCTTGGTTTGTCATGGGTACAATTGATTGTAGCAGTAACAAAGTAAGGATTGCTCAGGGGAAGGCTGCGTAATACCGTTAATTGTATCCACTATGAACTCAATTCAATCCTGTATTGAACCCTTACAATTTACGGTGAACCGAATGCAAACGCCAACGGGCGAACTGCTTGCGCTGGTTGTTCCTGTCATGATTTTTACCCTCAGTATGACCGCGACACCAGGTCCCAATAACATGATGCTGACCGCATCCGGAGCCAACTTCGGCTTCAGGCGAACCCTGCCTCACATCATCGGGGTCACACTCGGGTGTGTTGGTCTAATGGCAGCGGTAGCCCTGGGGCTGGGTGGCATTTTCAAGACCTGGCCGGTACTGCAGAATGTGCTCAAGGTAGTGGGCAGCCTTTACCTGTTGTGGCTGGCGTGGAAGATTGCCACGGCGGCACCGCCGAGTCTGGAAGCGGAGCAGGCGAGTCACCCCCTGTCGGTTCTGCAGGCCGCGGCCTTTCAGTTCGCCAATCCTAAAGCCTGGATCATGGCCATTTCAGGCGTGGCGTCCTTTACACTGGCAGGGGATGGCTTTCTGGCCTCGGCCCTGATGCTGATTGGCTTGATGGCGCTGGTGACGGTACCGGCCATTTCATTGTGGGCGGGATTTGGTGTGGCAGTCGGGCGGCTGCTGAAAACCGCCCGTCACTGGCGCCTGTTCAATCTTTCCATGGGGGGGCTGACAGCCGCCTGCGTAGCGCTGATTCTGGTTTAAGATCAGCGTTTGAAGCCGGACACCAGCTCGTGCATCTCAGCCGCAACCGATTGTAGTGCACGGGTGGTGTTGGCTGATTCTTCTGCCTGTTCCAGACTCTGGCGAGACAGGTCGGAGATGTTAACGATCTGACCGTTGATCTCTTCGGATACCTGGGCTTGTTCTTCAACCGCTGCTGCCATCTGAATCGACATATTGGCGATGGTGCTCATCATCGCTGAAATGTCCTTGAGCATGTCAACCGTTTCATTGACCTGAACAATGCCGTTATGGGCCTCCTGCTGACCCGCGTGGGCAATGTCGACGGAGGTTTCAGTGCGCTGTTTCAGATCTTGAACGATCCGGTGTATGTCTTGTGTTGATGTCTGCGTACGTAGGGCAAGCTGGCGGACTTCATCGGCGACCACCGCAAAGCCGCGACCATGTTCACCGGCCCGTGCTGCCTCGATTGCGGCATTGAGTGCCAGCAGATTAGTCTGGTCGGCGATCTGCTCGATGGTTTCGGCCGCCTGGGCAATCTGCCCGGTCTGCTCGGCCAGTCCGGTGACGGATTCGGCGATATGATTGACTGTGTCACCCAGCTGAGTAATGGCACTGCTCGTGGTTGAGGCTCGGTCGCAGCCTTCGATGGCCGTGTTGTTGGATGCTTCAGCTTTTTGGGCGGTCTGCTGGATATGGCCCGAGACCTCGGCGATGGTTGCGGCCATTTCGTGCATGGCGGTTGCAACCATGTCGGTTTCGCTCTGCTGCTGGCGCATGGCATCACAAGAATGCTCGGAGACTGCAAGGCTGGTTGCTGCACGGCTAGAGACATGTTGGGCCGCATCCTCGATGCGTGTCAGGACGGTATTCAGGTGTGACTGCTCACTGAGAATGGCTACTTCAAGTTCGGCGGTCAGGCCACGGTCATCGGTATAGGTAGCCGCGGCAACAGGGTGCGTGAACGCGGATGGCATATAACCCAGTACGCGGGTGAGCAATTTGCGCTGATGCAGCTGGCATGTGGCCAGGCTGCCAGCGGCAGTCAATACGGCCAGTATCATCCCGGGCCACTGCAAATCGCTGACGAACAGCCCCAGTGACAGTGCGAGCAGTGCCGCAAGCGCGATCCATGCAAGTGGTAGGCGCGGGCGCTCGAGGCGCTTGCTACCATTGTTGATGCTGGCATAGACACGCTCGGCGCGTTCCACATCACTGCGCTTGGGGCAGACGCGTACGGATTCATAGCCCACGGTTTTGCCGTTTTCGGTGATTGGTGTGACGTAAGCGTTGACCCAGTAGTAATCACCGTTCTTGCAGCGGTTCTTGACCAGGCCCATCCAGGGGCGATTGGCTTTCAGGTGATCCCACATCACTTTGAAAGCTGCTTCGGGCATGTCGGGATGACGCACCAGGTTGTGCGGCTGGCCTATAAGTTCTTCCCGAGTGTAACCACTGATGTCCACGAATACATCATTGCAATGGGTTATATTTCCACGTGTGTCGGTGGTGGAAATCAGTTTTTGATCGTCGGGAAAGCGCTTTTCCGTATCCGTGACGGGCAAGTTTCTTTTCATTGTATGTTTTGTAGCCTTGGGAACCCGTGTTGACGTGGTTCGTGGTTGGTACCCGGACTGCATGACCACGGGTGGGGGGGGAGATCAGCAGACACACATCAGCTTCAATACAGGTTAAAGGTAGTGCCGAGAGGCCAACCGTGCCAGTATTTGATGAGTCTTGGGCGCATTCTATGGACTGGGGAGCTGCTGTCAACGAAACACTAGTTTCATATCAGCGACACACAAGAAGCTCCAAGGTGCTGAAGTGTCTCATAAAAAGAGACACCCAGTCACTATTATGTGTCTTTCTTCATGACTTCATGACTTCATGACTTCATGATGGATGGTCCGCTGCTTTGCAGACAGCCAGGGTGCCAGTCTGCCGGCAGTTGCTGAAAGCGATCCGGATCTTCGGCAACAAGCAACATCAGGCTGATCATGGCGCGGGCACTGCTGTCACCTCCGGCACTGACATTAACACGGGAAAGTTCCAGCGGATTACTGAAATGTTGTAGCAGGTGTATGACGCCGGGTAGTCCATGGCGAATATCGCAGGCGATGCCGAAATGCCGCAAGGCGGCAACCGAGTCCTGGTGTTCAGTCTCACGCCCGGCTTGGACAAGTGCCTTTAGAGGGTCGGACAAGCCCGAGCCGGCTGTATCCAATGCCTGTTGCAAGGGGTATCCCGACAGAGTGTACCAGAGTGATCGTGCCAGGAATCCCGTGGTTTCCAGTGTCAATGGCGAGTTGTGCGTCATGCGCGTCAATGCGGCCACACGCGCCAGGTATTCGGTTTCATCACAGGGGTGTAGCAGTGCGCAGGCGATGCGTGACGAAACCGACAGCTCGGTGGAGGACGAGGCCGCCGGGTTTTCTCCCTTGTCGAGCCTGTCCAGTGTAATGGCCGAGGCCTTGTCACGGTAGCCGTGATAATGCCGCATGAACTCCACCCAGGCACGCGAGCAAGCGTCGATATCAAAGGCTGGTGCCTGCAGCAGGTGCTGATAGAGCTGCCACAGCTGATCACCGTAATGGGTCAGATCCCCCGCGGACTTGGTGGCGTGCCAATGACTCATGGGGGCATTAAGCTGATCCAGCTTGAGGGGCGTGCTGTCCAATAGGTCATGATCATATATCCAGTGCAGCCCCAAGCAGTAACTGTCAGCGATCAAGGCTGATTCGATCAGCTGGGCGGCGAGTTGACGGTCAATCATGTCACTATACCTGCACATGAACTCTCGTGGGTGCACTCAAGCTTAGCAGATCCTTGCTTAGCTGCTTCAGTCGATACGGCACTGGCCATCATGGCAGCGGCTGCAGTAGCGGCGCTTGGCAAACCAGTGGTAAATCCTGTCCAGTGGGCGTTGCAGGTGCAGGATCCGAATCATGCGCGCCAGGTGCCGATAACCGGGCAAGGCATCCCAGATCGGCATGAAAGCGGCAATGCCGCGCTGCAACTGCCCTTGTGTATCCACGCCATGAATGACCCGCATGGCATCCTCGTGTGTGATGCCATAAGCCGCCAGGTCAAGATCCGGGTCAAACAGGTCACGCCAGTCCACTCGCTGCTGGCTATCGAGGCGCCGGTAGTGCGCGATTTCCTTGCGACACAGCGGACACTGGCCATCATAAAACAGTATTGGACGATTGGGCATGAACGTTTCCTGAGCCGAGTATATGCGTTCAGTGTACGTGCCAGGACGGACAACGGAGCAAAAAAAAACCGGCCAGAGGCCGGTAAAGCTCAGTGCTGCAACCCGGAAAACCGGGGCTCCCGCTGGATCAGTGCAACTTGAGTCTGGGGCGGATGACCTTGTTGATACGGTCAACCAGGGCAATGAGGCAGGTTTTGGTATAGCCGTAAATGGCCAGCTGGTGTAGACGATACAGGGATACATAGACCAGCCGGGCCATACGACCCTCGATCATCATGCTGCCGCTGGTAAGATTGCCCATAAGGCTGCCCACCGTGCTGAACCGGCTGAGTGATACCAGTGATCCGTAGTCCTTGTATTCATAAGCTGGCAGGCTGTCACCCTTGATGATCCGGCCAAAATGCTTGCACAGGAAGGAAGCCATCTGATGTGCGGCCTGGGCGCGAGGCGGCACATTGCCTTCACCATCCGTTCGGGCACAGGCTGCACAGTCGCCCAAGGCGAAGATGCGCTCATCCAGCGTTGTGCTCAGGTCAGGCCGGACTACCAGCTGGTTCAGGCGGTTGGTTTCGAGGCCGTCCAAACGGGTGACGAACTCGGGAGCGCGAATGCCGGCCGCCCACACCTTGAGGTCGGCTTCGATTACCTCGCCGGTATCGGTGTTCAGGCCGGCCGCATCGACCGAGACAATGCGCGTGTCCTGTCGTACCTGAACACCAAGCTTTTCCAGTTCCTGACGGGCGGCCAGAGAGATGCGGTCGGGCAACGCGGGCAGGATACGGGGGCCGGCTTCGATCAGCACCACTTCCAGACGGTTGCGATCAAGGCGTGAAATACCATACGCGGCCAGTTCCCGAGCCGTATTGAAGAGCTCTGCCGATAACTCGACACCTGTAGCACCGGCACCAACGATCGCGATGCGCAAGCGCTGATCCTTGCTGTTGCTGGTTTTCAAGCAGGATTCAAGCAACGTGCGACGAAACTGCTCGGCCTGGTGGCGGCTATCAAGGAATGTACAGTGCTGGGCCACGCCATCAACGCCGAAATCATTGGTGACACTGCCCACGGCCATCACCAGGTAGTCATAGTACAGGGAGCGCACCGGCAGTAGCGTCCGGCCGTCTTGGCCTTTCACGGCCGCCAGGTAGATGCAGCGCTGGTCACGGTCGATGGATTCCATCTGACCGACCTGGAACGTAAACCCAGCACTGCGTGCCTGGGCGCTGTAGCTCAGCTCATCGATGCCGGCGTCCAGCGAGCCTGTTGCGACTTCGTGCAGCAGCGGCTTCCAGATGTGCGTTGGCTCGCGATCAACCAGGGTTACCTTGAGGCCCTTGCGCCGATACTTACGTGCCAGCCGAGTTGCCAGTTCCAGTCCACCGGCGCCGCCACCGACCACAACGACATGTTGGTAAAGGGGAGATGTCTTGTCCATGCCAGCCATTATCCTGTTGTTTCGGCAGCCTGAATCTGCTGCCTTGGCGAGATTTTTCAGCATCTATGGTAGCTAATACCAAAGTCTCAGGATTGCGGCATTTTGTGCAACTTTGTTATTTTTTGTAGCCGTTTGTACAGTATCTGTCGTTGAGTGGCTGCGTATAATGCCAGCGGTCCAATAATAATTATCAGGTATCGGCCATGACCGATGCGGCAAAACAGGTACAGTACATGAGTGAAATTGCCCGCCTGCGCAAGTTTGTTTCTCCCGAAATCATTTTCGGCAGCGGTGCTCGCAAGTCTGTGGCCAACTATGCCATAACTTTTGGTGCGCGAAAGGTTTTGCTGGTGTCAGACCCGGGGGTGGAACAAGCCGGTTGGGTAGAGGATATCGAGCAGGTTCTGGAGGACCAGGATATTCCTTGCGTGCGCTTTACGGATGTCTCGCCCAACCCCCGTGTCGAGCAGGTCATGCGCGGGGCCGACACCTACCGGGAGCAGGGCTGTAACGTCATCGTGGCGATCGGCGGCGGCAGCCCGATGGACTGTGCCAAGGGGATCGGCATCGTTAGCGCCCATGGCCGCAGCATTCTGGAATTCGAAGGCATCGACCGGATCGAAAGCCCGATTCCACCGCTGATTTTCATCCCGACCACCGCCGGCACCTCAGCCGATGTCTCGCAGTTCGCGATCATTTCCAACCAGCAGGAGAAATTCAAGTTCTCCATCGTTAGCAAATCGGTGGTGCCGGACGTGGCATTGATCGATCCGGACACCACGCGGACCATGGATCCCTTCCTGACCGCCTGTACCGGGGTGGATGCACTGGTGCATGCGATCGAAGCCTTTGTCTCGACCGGCAGTGGCCCGCTGACCGACATGCATGCCCTGGATGCCATTCGCCTGATTAACACCCACTTGGCCCTGCTGGTGGAACAGCCGGAAGACAGTCATCTGCGTGAACAGGTCATGCTGGGCTCCATGCGGGCCGGGCTGGCCTTTTCCAACGCCATCCTCGGAGCCGTGCATGCCATGTCGCACAGCCTGGGTGGCTATCTGGATCTGCCTCATGGGCTTTGCAACGCCATGCTGCTGGAGCACGTGATCGACTTCAACTATAACGCGGCCACCGACCGTTTCCGGGTGGTTGCGGAAACCATGGGGATCGATCCGCGCGGGCTCAGTCAGTCACAGATCAAGCGCCGCCTCATGCAACATGTGATCGCCTTGAAACGCGAGGTCGGTCTGTATCAAAAGCTGGCCGAACAGGGCGTGCACCTGACCGATATCCCGCATCTCAGTGTCAATGCACTGCGTGACCCTTGCCTGCTGACCAACCCGCGCAAGTCCAATCGCCGTGATGTTGAGGCCGTGTATGAAGAAGCCCTCTGACGGCAGCGAAGCGACCTTTGAAGACCTGATCGGCCTGGGCGGACAGTCGGCACGCAAGAGTTACTACCCGGAGCTGCTGAGCAAGATCGAAGAACTTGAAGCCGAACGCAATCGCTACAAGTGGCTGTTCGAGAATGCCTTGCACGGCATCTTTCAGGCCGACCTCAGTGGCCATATCGGCAAGGCCAACCGTGCCCTGGCGCGCATCTGTGGTTATGACAGCCCAGAGGTCATGGCCGAGGGCCTCAACTTTGCCACCGACCTGCTGTTCAGCGAGCAGGAGTTTCGTTTGATGACAGCACGTCTGGTACAGGATGGCCAGCTGTTTCTGTATGAAACCCGGCTGCGTCGTGCCGATGGCAGTGCGGTGGAAGTGTCCATGAACATCCTGTTTCGCAGGCAGGCTGATCGAGCCGTGTTTGTCGCCTTTGTGGCTGACATTACCGAGCGTCAGCGGGTTCAGCAGCGTATGCGCTCACTGAATGAAGAGCTGGAGCAGCGGGTAGACGAGCGTACCCGTGAACTGGTCGACCTCAATGATCGGCTCTGGCGAGAAGTGCATACCCGTCAACAGGCCGAACAGGAAATGCTCGAAGCCAAAGAGGTGGCCGAAGCGGCTAACCTGAGCAAGGACAAGTACCTGGCAGCGGCCAGCCATGACCTGCTTCAGCCCCTGAATGCCGCGCGTCTGCTGGTGGCGGCACTGCAGGAGCGAGATCTGCCAGCGACCGAAGCGGGTCTGGTGGACCGGGTACATCTGGCGCTTGATGGTGCCGAGCACCTGTTGACCGATCTGCTGGAAATTTCCAAGCTGGACCAGAACGCTGTTCAGCCGGAGTTGCAGAGCTTTCCGGTCAGGCGACTGATCGAAAGCCTGCAGGCTGAATTCGAGCCGGTCGCCGATGCGGCGGGGCTGGGGTTTCGTATTGTCAGCCGTGATGCCTGGATTGCCAGTGATATTCGTCTGTTGACGCGCATTCTGCGCAACCTGCTCAGTAATGCCTTTCGCTACACCGAGCACGGAGGGGTGTTGTTGGGCTTTCGCAAGCAGGGTGACTGGCTATTGATTCAGGTGTGGGACACCGGGCCGGGCATTCCTGGTGATCAACAGGAAGCCATTTTTCAAGAGTTCTGCCGTTTGCAGTCGGCACGGCGCCAGCCGGCGGGGGTCGGGCTTGGCTTGGCGATCGTCGAACGCATTGCCCGCATGCTGGACCATCCCATTCGACTTGGGTCTCGCGTGGGGCGTGGTTCCTGTTTTTCACTACAGGTGCCGCTGGCGGCGCATGCGCCTCAGTCTCTGAAACACGAGGCCCTTGTCGCCCCGGTGCGGCCGTCGGATGCACTGGAAGGGCTGAACGTCCTGGTACTGGATAATGACCCGAACATACTGGTTAGTATGGAGGCGTTGCTTGCAGGATGGGGCTGTCGGGTCAGGACCGTCGATACCCTGGCAGCGGCGCAGGCACACTGTCTGACGCAAGTGCCAGATCTGGTTTTGGCCGATTACCACTTGGAAGCGGATCAGACCGGCCTGTCGTTGCGCTATGACATGAACGCGGCGGGGCTGGAGCGAGTGCCCATGGTGATGCTGACCGCCGATCGCAGCGATGATACGCGCCGTGCCTTCCGGGAGGCCAGCGTGCAGGTGCTGCACAAGCCGGTCAAGCCCGGCAAGCTCCGAGCGCTGATGACACACCTGTTAAGTCACTGAAGCCGCAGGGCGCTCAACGCCTCTTGCCGCCCGCGGTCTGTTCAGGATTGAAGCCCAGCAAGGCCAGTGCCGTGAACACCAGTGCGGTGCCCCCGGTCACCAGCAATGCGGTCAGGTTCAGCTCGGCATAGAGTGCGAACCGCACCAGTTCGACAGCATGGGTGAAGGGGTTGAAACTGCAAACCCAGTACAACCACTCACTGGACTCGCGCATCTTCCACAACGGGTAGAGCGCCGAAGAAAGAAAGAACATCGGAAAGATCACGAAGTTCATCACGCCGGCAAAGTTCTCCAGCTGACGGATCCGCGCCGACAGGAACAGCCCGATGGCGCCCAGCATCACGGCGGTCAGCAACAGCGCCGGCAGTACGGTCAACAGGCCAATCAGTGGCGGTTCCACATCCACCAGAAAGCCCAGCCCGATAAAGGCATACACCTGTGCCAGTGACAGCAGCGCAATGGCAATCAGCTTGCACAGCAGCAGCCAGCTGCGCGGCAGCGGGCTCATCAGCAGCACTTTCATGCTGCCCATCTCGCGGTCATAGACCATCGATAACGAGCTTTGCATGCCGTTGAACAGCAGAATCATGCAACACAGTCCGGGCAGAATATAGGTTTCGTAGGTGATGTAGGTCTGGTAGGGCGGGATGATCGAGACACCCAGGGCGGCACGAAAGCCTGCGGCAAAAACCACCAGCCACAACAGCGGGCGTACCAGAGCGCTGAAAAAGCGGGTGCGCTGCTGGACGAAACGCAGAAATTCGCGGGTCAAAATGCCCTTGAGGGCGATCAGATAAGCGTTCAGCTGCATGGGGTGGGGGCCCTCAAACCGGTCAGTTGCTCAAACGCTGCCCCCAGCGTGGGCACCTGCTGTTGACGACACAGACGCTCGGCGGTCGTATCGGCCTGCAGCCGACCCTGATGCAGCACCAGCACCGGATCGTCGGGGGCAATCTCTTCGATCAGGTGAGTCGCCCAAAGCACGGTCAGAGACTGCTCGCGACACAGTTCGCGCACATGCCGGTTGATGGCCTGACGCGCGGCCGTATCGAGCCCGACCGTGGCTTCGTCCAGCAGCAGAATGGACGGGCGGTGCAACAGGGCGCGTGCAATTTCCACGCGCCGACGATGGCCGCCATTGAGGCTGCGAATGCTGTCCCGGTGGCGATCACCTAGCCCCAGGCGCTCCAGCAGGCTGCCGGCCTCCTGGCGCACCTGACGCCGGGACAGGCCGTGCAGGGCTCCGTGGTATTCCAGGTTTTGCATGACGCTCAGGTCCAGGTCCAGCGTACTTTGCTGAAACACGACGCCGAGCTGCTGCTTGAGCACGCGGGAAGGGCCGCGGATGCTGTGTCCGTCGAGCCGAATCTCCCCGCTCTGCAGCCGGAACAGCTGGGTGAGCAGGGCATAGAGGGTGCTTTTGCCAGCCCCGTTGGGGCCAAGCAGCGCGTTGAGCCGGCCTTCAGCCAGGCTAAAGCTGACATCATCCAGCGCCGTGCGGGCGCCGTAGCGAAAGCTGATGTGGTGTACGTCTAGGCCCATGGCAGCCCTCTTGGCGTCTGTGGTGGGGACAGATGATATCAGTCCAGCGTGACTACGCCCCAGGGGTAGCGGCCGACCTTGATCGACTTGACCACCTTCAACGCGTCCACATCGATGACTGATACATCGCCGCTGACACCATTGGTGGTCAGCAGGTACTGCTGATCGGGGGTGAACTCCATGTGCCAGACACGGCTGCCCACCAGCAGGTAATCAAGCACCTCGTAGGTCTTGGCATCCACCACGGCGACATGGTTGGCCGGGCCCAGGGCAACGAAGGCATAGCGCCCATCCGCCGACAGCTTGACCCCGACCGGCTGGATCTTGTCCGGGTGAATGCCGCGGATCTTGAACGTGAGTTTTTGCATGATTTCACGGCTGGCCACATCGATGACCGAAACGGTACCGCCGATCTCGGACGAAGCCCAGAGCACAGCACCGTCACGGCTGAATTCGACGTGGCGCGGACGCTGGTCCACCAGCGTATTGTCGATCAGTTGGTGAGTTTCGGTATCGATCCAGTGCAGCATGCTGGTGGTTTCGCTGGTGTTCACCGCCCAGCGTCCGTCCGGGCTCACGGCCATGCCTTCGGGCTCAACGCCGACTTCGATTTGCGCCAGGACTTCATGGCTTTCGGTATCGACCACGGTCACCAGCGCGTCATCCTCGTTGGCGATGTACAAGCGCCGATTGTCCGGGTGCAGCGAGAACTGCTCTGGGTCTTCGCCTGACGGCAGGTTGGCGATGATGCGGTGGGTGGCCAGGTCCATCACCTGCACGGTGTCGGAGTCGCTGGCGCAGATAAACAGCTTGCTGTGATCCTTGGACAGCGCAATACCGCGCGGGCGCTCACCGACATCAATGGTGTCGGTAACGGTCAGCGACGCCAGATCGATGACCGACAGCGTGTTGTCCTTTTCATTGGATACATAGGCCTTGGCGGCGTGTGCCGCAGGACTGGCGAGCAGCGCGCTCAGCAGCAGGGTTTGGACGAAAGGGGGCTTGCGCATCAGAGGTCTCCTTGCAGGGAACAGCGGCTTTCAACGGCATCAAAGCCGAGGGTGTCGAGGTCGGTGACCGGATGAAGAAAGCCTTCTTGGGGTGATTGCGATACCAGTGCGCGCGGGTGCACCAGCGGAATGGGCTGGCGCAGCTGGCCGCTCCAGGGGCGATAGGTCAGCTTGCGGCCCTTGAAGGCGCCGAGCTGGAACCGGTCGGACAAAATGAATGTCAGCAGTACCTGAGGGTCGGTGGAACGGGTCTGCGTCACCGCTTCCGCCAGCGTGCGCACACCGGCCCAGCTGGCGTAGTCACGGCTGTTCATCCAGCGGCCACTGAGCTTTTCAAAGCGGCTTTGCAGCTGCGCGGCTCCCCAGGCTTCCACCACACGATGCCAGGCAACGGGCGACATGCCCTGAGTGCCGGCCACCGGGCGCGGGTACCAGGTGTTGTAGGGCACATACTCACCGAAATCGCCACGCTCATCCGCAACCAGCACCACATCATATTCATCGGTCTGAGTGAAGGGGGGCAGTTCCTTCTGGGCGGTACGGCGCAGGTCGGTGTCATAGTCCCAGGCCTTGCGCTCAATAATATGTCCTCCCATGCGCTTGGCGCTGCGTTCCAGCGCATCGGCATAAGCCTTGTCTTCGGAGCGGTTGCCCTCCAGCAGCAGCCAGCGATTCCAGCGTCGACTGGACAGCCACTGGGCCAGGGCGTCGGTCAACATGGCCCGCGACGGCAGCGTATGCAACATGCGCGGCAGGCATTGCTCGGTCCGCAGCACGTCATCGGCGCTGCCGGCATTGATCAGCACGACATCCCCGGGCAACTGGCTTGCGACCTCGGCCAATACCTCGCGCGGGAGGTTGAGCACAAACAGGCGAATACCCTGCTGATATTGCTCCAGTACCTGGGGCAGCACCTGATCGGTGTCATCAGTGCTCAGGGCATGCAGATGATACTTCTGCTTCAGAAAACGGCCGGTGGTGTTGCTGTCATCGATGCCCAGTTGGGCGCCAGGCAGGCCCGCATCGGCAGGTTCGGGGAGAATGTTCGACAGCACGGCGCCGTGATCCGGTTCCAGGCCGATATAGCTGATATTGACATCCAGGGGAGTGATGGCCGCCACTGCCGTCAAGGGCAACGTCAGCGCGGTGGCGAGTATCAGACGGGGCAGAGGGGGCGTGGGCAGCAGATTCATGGCACCTTTCCGATCGTTATCGTTGTTATGCCATCAGCTTAGGGACGATACCCGGTGGTTGAAATATTCAGAAAGTCGGAAACATTCAGTACCGAAGTAGTATGTTGCGCCGGGCTGAGGTCACTAGGATGGTGGGACAAATTCAGAACAAGAACAGGATAAATGCCATGCCTTCCCCGATGCGTTCCCTGATGCTGTCTCTGGCAGCCAGTGCCATGACCCTGACCAGTCTGCCGGCTGTGGCCGAAGGTGATCTGACCACACGCCCCGAGCGCCTGCCCGACCTGGTGCTGGGGAGCGAGGTGACGGACTATGCCATGTCTCAGGCGCGCTATGAGCTCGAAACCGGCCAGGCCTACAAGCTGAAAGTGGTGTCCAGCGGATTAAAGGAATATGCCCTGCAGGCACCGGGGTTCTTCGAGTCCATTTTCCTGCGTAAGGTGGAAGCCGGTGGCATGGAGATCAAGGCGGTGGCGCTGACTGAACTGGAATTTGAACAGGCTGGCGAAGCCGAGATTTACTTTGTGCCGATCAAGCCCGGTGAGTTCGAGTTCTACATGAAGGGGCTCGAGCACAAGGGCATGCAGGGCCTGTTCAGCGTACGCTGAGTGGCGCAGTCGGTATGGGTGCGGTTGTCCGTCTGAATCTGCTGGTGGCCGGTGCCTTTGTGGTGGCGCTGGTACTGAGTCTGTCCGGGCTGTTGCGCCAGGCCAAGACGGATATTGCCCGTGAACTGGAAGCGGGCATGGCCATGGCCGATCAGATGCTGGCGCAGGCCGAGGGCACACCGGCGCAATTGGAGCGGCTGCTGGCCACCGAATTGCGTCACTTGCAGCTGGTGCGCCTGGCGCCGGGGGTATCACCGTCACCGGTGATTCAGGATCAGGTGCCGGCCTGGTTTGCCGCTCGGGTCTGGCCGGATGACATGCCATTGATCGAGCGTCGACAGCCGCTCCCGGATGGCAGCATGCTGGTGCTGACGGCGGACCCCGGTGACGAACTGGAAGAGGTGTGGGAATCGGCACTGCAGGTGCTTATCCTGTTTGCCGTGGCGGCGCTGTTGTCAACGGGCGCGATCAGCTGGGGCGTATCCCGTGGCTTGCGTCCTTTCGGTGAGCTGCTGAGCGCACTGGATCAGATTCAGCAGGGCCAGTTCACCGCACGCCTGCAACCCTGTGTGGTGCCTGAAGCCAACCGTCTGGCCAGCCACTTCAATCGCATGGCCGAAGCGTTGGAGCGGGAGCAGGCCGACAATCGTCGCCTGACCCGTGAACTCATGGCACTGCAGGAGAAGGAGCGGTCCTACCTGGCACGCGAGCTTCATGACGATCTGGGGCAGTATCTCACCGGCATTCGCGCCCGTGCCTACCTGATGACCCACACCGCTGACAACAGTGTGTTGGTCGCACAAACGGCGCCATTGATCGTCTCGGACTGTGAGGCGATGCAGCAGGGATTTCGACGCCTGATCCGCAGTCTGCATCCGGTGATCATGGAACCGCTGGGGCTGGAGGAGTCGCTGCGCAGCCTGGCCGAACAGTGGCAGCACAGCAGTGGCGTCAACTGTCAGCTGTCGATTGATGGGCTTCCGGTGCTCGACCATGAAACCTCGACCCACCTCTACCGGTTGTTGCAGGAAGCCCTGAACAACGTGGCCCGGCATGCCGACGCCAGTCGAGTCGATATACGCCTCCAATCCGATGGCGCACAGCTCCGGGTCCAGGTGCTGGATGATGGCTGCGGGCTTGCTGAAGGGGTGCGTCCGGGCGTCGGGCTGCGCTCCATGCATGAACGGGCCCGCTACATGAACGCAGAACTTGATCTGGCCTCGGCCAGGGGGCAGGGACTGGCCTTGAGCCTGACGATCCCCCTGGGAACCGCTGCCAGCCCTACAGGATGACGTGATGAAGATACTGTTGACCGATGATCATGCCGTGGTGCGCCAGGGGTATGCCAGCCTGCTGGCAGCAATGCTGGAGTCCTGTGAAATTGTGGAGGCCAGCAATGGCTGGGACAGCGTGACGCTCTGGCAGCAGCACCGCCCCGATGCGGTGATTCTGGATATCAACCTGCCGGATATCAGTGGCATGGAGGCGGCACGGCGCATTCTGCAGCGTGACCCCGAGGCGCGCATTCTGTTCTTCAGCATGTACGATGAACTGCCGATGGTGCAGCAGGCGCTGGATACCGGTGCCTTGGGGTACATCACCAAAAGCAGCAGCCCGGAAGTGCTGCTGGAAGCGGTGCGTAAGGTGCTGGCCGGGCAGCCCTACGTGGAGCATGATCTGGCCACGCGTCTGGCAATGCAGCGCAACGGCGGACTGGACCCGCGCCTGGATGGCATGACGCAGCGCGAATTCGAGATTTTTGTCATGCTGGCCCGGGGCCTGACGCCCAAGTCGATTGCCGAGCAGCTGTGTATCAGCGTCAAAACGGTGTCCAACCACAGCGCACTGCTGAAAAACAAGCTGCAGGTTGCCTCCACGGCCGAGCTGGTTCACCTGGCCATTCAATGCGGCGTTCTGAAGCTGGGGCCATCCGGTTAAAACCCAGTCATCAGATCAACTATTTATATTTTAAAATGTTATAAAAAATATATTTTTAACTTTGAAATGATTATATAGCATGAGGGTCTACCCAATGAAGGAGTGATCCGTCATGCGCAAACTGCTCTCTACCCTCGTGCTCTGCTTGTCGGCCTGGTCACTCACGGCCTCGGCGGCCGATACGATCGAAATTGGTTACATGCCGATCATCCCGGTCTCTCAGGCGTTTCTGACCCTTGAAGACGAACGGCTGGCCCGAATCGGCATTGCCGACCCCGAGTTGATCCAGTTCCAGAACGGCCCGGCCATGGTACAGGCACTGCTGGCCGGTCAGCTGGATATTGCCTATCTGGGTATAGGCCCGGCCATGGTAGCCCGTGCCAAGGGCGCCGACATCAAGGTGGTGGCGTCGAATATTGTCGAACAGATCAGCCTGGTGGCCCTGGGTGAACTGGCGCCTTACTTTGCCTCCGGTGACCCCGCCACGGCCTTCCGCCGCTTTGCGGCGGATAAGGGACGCAAGCCGGTGATCGCGACCTTCCCAACCGGTTCCGTACCCGAAACCGTGCTCCAGTATTGGCTGAGCAAACAGCTGAACATCGACCCGTCCCAGGTGGAGATCATTCATCAGGGTGCGGCCCAGATCCAGCAGTCGCTGTTGACCGGGGCCGTGGATGGCGCTGCTATTCTTGAGCCGGTGGTCAGCATCAGCCTGGATCGTTTGCCCGATGCGCGGGTGGTCGCGGCCGGCTCACAGATGTTCCCGCACCAGCCGGGGGCCGTGCTGGTGGTACGCGAGGCGCTGATCAATGACGCTCCCGACACCGTTCAGGCCCTGGTGCGCGTCCATGCGGAGGTATCCCGCCTGTTGCGTGAACAGCCGGAGCAGGCGGTTGTGGCCGTTCAACGCTATGTCGGTGGTGGCCGTTTGCCGGCGGCCATCGTGCAGCAGGCATTGACTAATGCCAGTCCCAATTTTGTTGATGATCCGCGCCGCATTATCGAGGGCACGCGCGCCATGCGTGACTTTCAGGCCGAAATTGGCACGTTGAAAGCCGATGTGGATCTTGAGCAGCTGTTCGATACCCGGTTTTACCAGAGCCTGACCCCCTAAGGAGCTGTCCATGCACACATCCAAGGCCTCGTTCTGGGTCGCACACCCTGTCGGTCGCGCACTGCTGGGACTGGCCGGCGTGGTGGCGTTCGTGGCGATCTGGAAGCTGGCGCAGGTGACCGGTTGGGCACGGGCCGGTACCATTCCCGATCCTTTCAGGCTGCCGCAGACGCTGCTGGATGAATGGCGCTCCGAGCGCCTGCTGCCGGCCATTCTGTCAAGCCTGGTGCATTATGTATGGGGTCTGGGGCTGGGCACGCTGCTGGGCTTTCTGGTGGGAGCGCTGGCGGCCTCATCGCGCTGGACGGATGCCCTGCATGCCTGGCTGGCCCGCATTCTCAGACCCATACCGCCGCTGGCCTGGGTGGTGTTTGCCATCGCCTGGTTCAAGGTCAGCCATGCCGGTGCCGCGTTCGTGATTGCCATTGGCGTGTTCTGGGTGAATTATTTTGCCACCTGGTCGGCCGTGCGCAACGTGGACCCGAAGTACTATGAGCTGGCCCAAGCATTCGGTCAGCAGGGCCACCTGAACCGGGCATTGAACGTGACGCTGCCCGCTTCGGCCCCCGGTATTCTGGCAGGTATGAGAACCGGCATCGGCCAGGCCTGGATGACACTGATTGCGGCCGAACTGCTGGGCGTGCCCGGCATGGGCCAGGAGATGAATGCCGCGGCCGGTGTTGGTGCCTATGAAGCGGTAGTCATTTACATGCTGGTCATTTCGCTGGTGTACACGCTCAGTGACACCCTGTTTGCCCGATTCGAAAAGCGAGTACTGCAATGGCGCCCATCCTGAAGATTGAACAGCTGAGCTTTCATTATGGCGATAACCCTGCACCGGTGTTTGCCAATCTTGACCTGAGCGTGGAGAAGGGCGAGTTCGTGGCCGTGGTGGGCGGGTCCGGGGTGGGCAAGTCAACGCTGCTCAAATGCGTGGCCGATCTTGCGCACAGCAGTAGCGGCCGCATTACCCTGGATATCCCCGAGCGCCACGCCAGCCGCCGTCGGGCCACGGTCTTTCAAGACGGACGCCTGCTGCCCTGGCGCCGCCTGCGCGGCAATATCGCCTATGGCCTCAAGGGCTTGAATTTGAGCAAGACGGACCAGCAAGCCCGTATCGATGAGGTGCTGGCACTGACCCGCTTGACCGAACTGGCCGATCGTTGGCCGCATCAGCTCTCGGGAGGGCAGGCCCAGCGGGCCGGTATCGCTCGCGCGCTAGCGGTTCACCCGGACCTGCTGTTGATGGATGAACCCTTCAGTGCCGTGGATGCCATTACCCGCCAGCACCTGCAGGATGAGCTGCTCAACATCTGGCAGAAAACCGGTGCCGCGGTGCTGTTCATCACCCATGACATCGAGGAGGCCGTCTACCTGGCGGATCGGGTTGTGGTATTGTCGGGCAGTCCGGCACGGGTGCAGTTGGACCAGCCGGTCGAGCTGGCACGCCCGCGCGGACGCAATGCCGAAGATTTGCAACAGCTGGCACATGCCATTGCACAGGAGCTTTAACCGTGGACACTCTCAAGGTCATGATTCATGCGCCGACTCCCGAGGCGCTGCAGCGCGGGCAGGCCAATCTGCGTAACCTGCTCAAGCTCGAGCCCGATGCCCGGGTGGAACTGGTGGTCAATGGACCGGCCGCTGCCATTGCGGTTGGCATCACCGATAACGAAATTTTGAGTCGTCTGGTGCTGTGCCGCAACAGCCTCGACAAGCAGGGCCTCAGTGCCCAGGACAACGCCCGTGTAGTGCCGGCGGCGATCCAGCACTTGGTGCATCAGCAGCAGCAGGGCTGGAGCTACGTTCGCGCCTGAGGGCGAACCCCGTCAAGCAAGCACCACATCAACCGGAAGGGAGGGTGGCAACGTGGATGCCGTCATTCAGGAAGAAGTCAGTGGCTGTGGCATTGCGGCCTGTGCTGCACTGGCCGGTGTGAGCTATGCCGAGGCCCGCGCCAGGGCTAATGCGCTGGGTATCCATGCCTGGGATCAACGACTCTGGTCACAGACCGATCATGTCCGCAGGCTGCTGCAGGCATTCGGGATCAGGGCCGCTAGCGGCGAAACGCCGTTTACCGACTGGGACGCTCTGCCGGATCGGGCGCTGTTGGCGATCAAGTGGCGACTCGAAAACGGGCAGCCGTTCTGGCACTGGACGGTGTTTGTCAGGGATGGAGGTGACGCGCGTGTGCTGGATTCCAAAAAGGCCCTGAAGCATAACGTTCGACGGGATTTTTACCGCATGAAACCCAGATGGTTCATTGCCGTGGAGCACTAAAGCGGCGGGTTGAGTGGAGGTGTGCGGCAGATGCCGGTGCGGGGAATAGGGTTGGCCACTGGCGTGAGTGCCAGTGGGCCGCCGTTGCAGGATATCAGGGCTTGATCGGGTGCTTGGGCTGATCCCAGTCCAGAGGGCAAGCCTGACAGTCTTGCATGTGAGTGCCCTGAAAGGTGGCGAAGCGGATGCTGGCGCCGCGCAGGTCAGCCTCTTGCAGGTTGGCATAGTTGAACTTGGCTTCCTGCAGATTGGCATCACGCAGATTGCTGCCCACAAACCGGGTCTTGGTGGCCCAGACCATCTCGAGATTGGCTCCGTACAGCACGGCCTCATTGAAACGGGCGTTGCTCAGGCGTGCAAAGGACAGGTCGGCACCATCCAGCCGGGTCGCGTGGAATTGTGCGCCCTGGGCATGCATGGCCCAGCCTGAAACAGCGACCATGTTGGCATGATCCAGGGTGGCGCCCTTGAGGTTGGCTTTTTCCAGATTGGCACGGGTCAGCAGGGCATGGCTCAGGTCCGCGCCCTGCAGATTGGCACCGCGCAGGTCAGCATGACGCAGATCGGCATGGCGCAGGTTGGCGCCCTGGAGATTGATATTGTCCAGCTGGCGTCCCGACAGGACCTGACCGGACAGGTCGGCACCGGCACATTGAGCGCTTTCCCCCGGTTCACAACCGGCCTGTGCCGGCAGGCTGATGCCGGTGAAGAGCAGTGCAGAGGTGATCAGCAATGACTTGTACATGAGGAACTCCTTCATCCACGAGGGGTTCTGGGCGGTCTGGAAAAAGGGCCTGCCATCGGCAGGCCCAGGAGACAGCAGCGAAAACTTAGCCTTACTTGCTGGCGACCTTGTCAGCCCACTTCGGCAGCTTGAAAGCCCAGAATGAACCGCCCTGCGGAACAGGCTTGGTCAGCTTGGCCATGTCACCACCCCACAGCGGTACCGCACCGCCGTAACCGGACACGATGCCGATGTACTGCTCGCCATCCATTTCCCAGGTGATCGGGCTGGAGACGATGCCGGAGCCGGTCTGGAACTTCCACAACTCTTCACCGCTCTTGGCATCAAAGGCTTTCAGGTAACCGTCACCGGTACCGGTGAAGACCAGCCCACCCTTGGTGGTCAGGACGCCGGCCCATAGCGGCAGTTTTTCCTTGTGTTCCCACTCGATATCACCGGTCAGCGGGTTCATGGCGCGCAGAATGCCGACATGGTCGTCATACATTTCACGGATACGGAAGCCCTGGCCCAGATAAGCGGCGCCTTTCTGGTAGGTGACTTCTTCGGTCCAGTAATCCTCTTTCCAGTGGTTGCCCGGTACATAGAACAGGCCGGTATCCTGGCTGTAAGCCATCGGGTTCCAGTTCTTGCCGCCGAGGAAGGGCGGCGATACCTCGATGGACTCGCCTTTTTTCTCGCCCGGCTTCGGGGGAGGCGGACGCTGACCTTCCACTTCAACCGGACGGCCGGTCTTGGGGTCGATATGCGTGGCCCAGGTGATGTTGTCCACGAACGGGAAGGCGCGGATGAAGTCGCCGTTCTCGCGGTTCACGACATAGAAGAAACCGTTACGGTCGGCATGAGCCGTGGCCTTGACGGTTTTGCCTTTATCGTCATATTCGAACAGTACCAGCTCGTTGTTGCCGGAGAAATCCCAGGCATCGTTCGGCGTGTGCTGATAGAACCAGTCCACTTCACCGGTGGTCGGGTCAACCGCGATCTGACCGGAGGTGTAGAGGTTATCGTAATCCTGGGGGTTGCCGCCCTTGGATGTGCGCTTCCAGGTATTCCAGGGGGCAGGGTTGCCGGCACCCACGATGATGCGGTTGTTTTCAACATCGAAGCTGGCGCTCTGCCAGGGGGCGCCGCCGCCATGGCTCCAGGCTTCAACCTTGCCGGTTTCGGTGTTGGGATCGTCCGGCCAGCTCGGGGCACGCGGATCACCGGTCGGGGTGCTGTCCTTGCCGTTAAGGCGACCCATGTGGCCTTCCACGAATGGACGCATCCAGAGTTCTTCACCGGTATCCGGGTCACGGGCGAACAGCTTGCCGACCACGCCGAATTCGTCACCGGAAGAACCGTGAATCAGCATTACCTTGCCGGTTTTCTGATCCTTGATCAGGGTCGGTGCGCCGGTCATGGTGTAGCCGGCGGAGTGATCACCGAACTTCTTCTTCCAGACCACCTTGCCGGTGTCCTTGTCCAGCGCCACCATGGCGGCATCCAGCGTACCGAAGAAGACCTTGTCACCATAGATGGCCGCACCGCGGTTAACGACGTCACAGCAGGGACGGATATCGTCCGGCAGGCGAGCCGTGTAATCCCAGAGTTTCTTGCCGGTCTTGGCATCGATGGCAAAGATGCGCGAATAAGAGGCGGTGACGTAGATGACGCCATCGTGCACCAGTGCCTGGGATTCCTGGCCACGCTGTTTCTCGTCACCGAAGGAGAACGACCAGGCCGGGGTCAGCATTTCGATATTGTCGGTGTTGACCGTGGTCAGCGGGCTGTAGCGCTGCGCCTTGGGACCGATACCGTAGCCCAGCACATCTTCAGGTGTTGCCTGGTCGTTGAGAATATCGTTCCAGGTCACGTCCGACGTCGCCGCTTGCACGCTGGCGCTGCCAAGGCCGATGGCTGCGCCCAGGATGACGGCCTGAACCCGCTGAGCCAGCATGGAACGGCGTGGGGCTGTTATTGTTGTTTTCATCATTGCAATACCCTGTTGGTGAGTAAGGTGGCCCGGTGAAAGACCGGTGCCGTGCGATTCATGGGCATTGTGCGGAGCAAGGCGGGGAGGGGGCCACGGATTAGCGCCCGTGGATGCGGGGAATGCAGGCTGGTACGGTTGGGGTTAAAACCCGAAAGGTCGGGAAAAATTCCCAAAATATCAATAAGTTATGCGTTAGTTTTACGACTTGAGTAGCGGTTTGTCAAACCTTGGGCCCGTTCATGCGCAGAATTTACTACCAAGGGACCATATTTTGGGTGCCAAGGTGTAATTCTGACCCTGCGGGCACTGATTCATCATGGAGTCATCAAGGTCGGACGACCGTGTCCGGCATTTCGTTTATCCGATAACAATAAAGGGTGACCCGCATGTCCAAGCTGAACACGATCACAGGCCTGGTGGCCGCTGCAGCACTGGCAAGCACATTTTCCGGCACAGTTCTGGCCCACGGTGATGTAGTGCCTCAAGCGGTAGATACCGAGGGGCTGACGCCGCTGGGTGAAGAGTGGGCCGATACCAACCCCTACCGCGATTCCGACGACTTCGACCGTGCCGTTGAAATCGGTGCATCAGCATACAATCAGAACTGTGCCCGTTGCCATGGTCTGGACGCCATTTCCGGCGGTATCGCCCCTGACCTGCGTTACCTGACCGCGGATTATGACGGTGACGAATGGTACAAGTACCGTGTCATCAATGGTGCGGTACGTGACGGTGCCGTCTACATGCCGAAGATGGCCGATACGCTGAGCCAGGAGGCGCTCTGGGCCATCCGCAGCTGGCTGGAGACCAAGTATGTTGAGGAATAAGCTGCCCAACGCGCTTATCTCTCTGGTGATGGGCCTGCTCGCGTGCGAGCAGGCCTTTGCGCGTTTATATGATGATGTCATGGCGTCCGGGTATATTCGCATGGGTATCTATCAGGATTTCCCTCCCTACTCATTCATGCAGGATGGTCAGCCGGCCGGTGTCGATGTGGAAATCGCCAAGCGTGTTGCCGCGGCATTTGATCTTGAACTGCAGCTGCACTGGATCATTCCGGATGAAAACCTGGAAGATGACCTGCGCAACAATGTCTGGAAGGGGCATTACCTGGACAAGGACGAGGACAATCCGCTGGCGATGAAAAAGCTGGCTGACGTGATGCTGCGTGTGCCCTATGACAAGGCCTATGCCTACAAGCAGGATTCGCTCGGTTACCTGATCAATGAGCATGTGGTGATGAAGGCGCCCTACCAACAGGAACGCTGGCAGGTCGCCTATGACAGTGAGCGTCTGGATGCGGTGCGCACGGTAGCGGTGTTTCAATACGAACCCATCGGCGTGGAAGTCGATAGCGTGCCCGCGTTCTATTTCACGTCGGCCCTGCAGGGGCGCATGCGCAAGATGACGCGTCACTATACCCATCCACGTGAAGCCTTTGCCGCCATGCAGGACGGTGAAGTGGCGGCGGTGATGGCGATGCAGTCCGAAATCGACTGGCTGCTGGCACAGGCCGGCTCTGATCAATACCGCCTGGCCGAGAATGGTTTTCCTACTATGGGCAAGCAGACCTGGGATATCGGCATCGCCATTCGCCAGACCGATCGCCAGCTGGGCTATGCCGTCGAAGAGGTGCTGGATCGCATGATTCGCTCCGGCGAGATGGAGCAGCTCTTCGCCGACTATGGCCTGCGCTATACCCAGCCTGAATTCTATCAGGTGGCCAAGGAGGCACTGACCGAACAGCACTGACCCGGCACCTGCACAATAACAAAAAGAGGTAGGCAAGGATGAATCAACAGCGTTGGCGCCTGTGTGCGTCATTGTGTGGAGCAGGGCTGCTGGCCCTGCTGATCTTTCCGAAAGCGCAGGCGGCACAGCCGCCGGATCCGCTGAACTCGGTCATGTGGGACTATACCCGTAACATTTTTATCGGCGATGCCGATTACCGCTTCAGTCAGGCGATCAAGGTGGATGTGCCCGCTTTTGCCGAAGACCCCACCCAAGTCCCCATTACCATCGATGCACGCGCCTTTCAGGGTCGCATTCAGCGCATGGTGGTCTGGGCCGATCTCAATCCCATTCAGCATATCTTCAATTATTATCCCAGTGCGGGTGCCAGCCCCAAGGTTTCGCTGCGCATCAAGGTACAGCAAAGCACGGCGGTTCGGGCGGCGGTGCTGACTCACGCGGGGGAGTGGCATGTGGGGTATGCCAATCTGGATGCGGCCGGTGGCGGCTGTACTACCCCCAGCATGGGTAACGCGGACCCTTACTGGCAGAGTCATCTGGGGGAGGTGAAGGCGCGACGCTTTGCTACCGATACCGGTGAGGGGGCACGTTACAAGTTCCGCGTCATCCATCCCATGGATACGGGGCTGGTGGATGCCATACCGGAATTCTATCTGCAGCAGGTTCACTTGAAGTCGCCTGAAGGCGAGACCGTTGTCCGCATGGAACTGTCACCGCCGGTTGCGGAGAATCCGGTTATCACCTTCGACCTGACGGATGACCGAAAGGGGTATTCGCTGTGGCTGCGTGACAATGGCGGTAATGAATTCGAACAGGCACTGTGAGGAGGTCCGATGAAATACCTGAGCGGATGGATACTGCTGTGGCTGGCGCTGCCGGTTCAGGCGGCGCTGGAATACGACCTTCAGGCGGAGCAGGTGGCGCGCAATACCTGGTTCGTGGAGGGCAAGACGGAAGACTTCAGTCAGGAAAACGGCGGCAATATCGTCAATACGGCGTTCATAGTGACGGCGGAAGGCGTCATCGTGCTGGATACAGGTGTCTCGAAACGGTACGGTGAAGCCCTGCGTCAACTGATTGAGTCTACGACTGATCAGCCCATGCGTCTGATCATCAATACCCATCAGCATCCGGATCATTTTCTGGGCAACCAGGCCTTCGCGGATGTGCCCATTGCGGCGCTGGAGCAGACCCGTGAGCAGATTCGGCGCAACGGGGATGCCTTTGCGGAGAACATGTATCGGCTGGTCGGGGACTGGATGCGGGGCACTGACGTGGTGGTGCCCTCGCAAACGCTGACGCCCGGCATTATCGATATCGGCGGGCATCGATTGGAATGGCTGGCGCTGAGCGGTCACAGCGGCGCCGATCTGGTGCTGTTCGATCACACCACGGGTGTGCTCTTTCCCTTTGACATGGTGTTCTACCAGCGCGCGCTGACCACGCCACACACGCCGGGCCTGATGCAATGGCATCAGGAGCTGGAGCAATTGCGTGCCATACCCTTCACGTTGATGTTGCCGGGGCACGGGCCGCGTGTGGAGGATGGGCGCGCGCTGGACCAGATGCAGGCCTACCTGGAATGGCTGGACCGGGTGCTGACCGATGCTGCCGAGCAGGGCCTGAGTATGACCGAAACCATGGCGCTGCCCATTCCCGCGACTTTTGACAGCATCGCTCTGCGCCGGGCCGAGTTTGAACGCACGGTCTTTCATCTCTATCCCGACTATGAACAGGCGGTTTTCGAGCCTTGACGCCGAGAGCAAAAGCCCCGCTTCATGGGGCTTTGCGACGAGTATTACGACCAAGTGAGGAGAAAACCGGTCCGCCAGTGCAATTGCTGGATCAGGGGGCAGATTCAAAAATGCCCATACGGGTCGGGACATTTTCCCGACTGCTCCCGGACAACAAAAAACCTGAAAGGGGACAGCGATGAAGAAATTTGGCCGCAGCAAAGGCTTTGCCTTGACCGCACTGGTGGCTGCCATGTCCTGTGCCGGTGTGGCACAGGCCGGTATTACCGACAAGGATATTCTTGCCGACCAGATGACCACGGATGATGTGGTCTCCAATGGACTTGGGCCGCGCGCTCAGCGTTACAGCCCGCTGGATACGCTGAACACCGAAACCGTCAAGGAGCTGCGCCCGGTCTGGTCGTTCTCCTTCGGGGGCGAAAAGCAGCGTGGTCAGGAATCCCAGCCGATGGTGAAGGATGGCGTCATGTACGTCACCGGTTCCTACTCCCGCGTGTTTGCCATCGATGTCAAAACCGGTGAGGAACTCTGGGAATACAACGCCCGTCTGCCGGACGGCATCATGCCCTGCTGTGACGTGATTAACCGTGGTGTCGCACTCTATGGCGATCTGGTGATCTTCGGTACCCTCGACGCCAAGCTGGTGGCCCTGAACAAGGATACCGGCAAGGTCGTGTGGAAGAAGAAAGTGGCTGATTACAAGGAAGGCTACTCTTTGACCGCCGCACCGCTGGTGGTCAAGGGCAAGATCATCACCGGTGTTTCCGGGGGTGAGTTTGGCGTGGTCGGCAAGGTTGAGGCGTATGACGCCGTGACCGGTGACATCGTCTGGAGCCGTCCGACGGTTGAAGGCCACATGGGCTACATCTGGAAAAATGGCAAGAAGATCGAAAACGGCATTTCCGGTGGCGAAGCCGGGCTGACCTGGACCGGCGATCTGTGGAAGACCGGTGGCGCGGCCACCTGGCTGGGCGGTACCTACGATCCTGAAACCGATCTGATGTTCTTCGGTACCGGTAACCCGGCACCCTGGAACTCGCATCTGCGCCCCGGTGACAACCTGTTCTCCTCGTCACGCCTGGCGGTCGATCCGGACACCGGTAAGATCGTCTGGCACTTCCAGACCACACCGCACGATGGCTGGGATTTCGACGGCGTCAATGAGCTGATCGCGTTCGATTACAAGGATGGCGGCAAGACCGTTAAGGCTGCAGCCACGGCGGACCGCAACGGTTTCTTCTACGTTCTCAACCGTGAAAACGGTGATTTCATTCGCGGCTTCCCGTTCGTGGACAAGATCACCTGGGCGGAAGGCTTGGACGACAAGGGTCGCCCGATCTTCAAAGAAGGCGGTCGCCCGGGCAATCCGGCCGATGCCAAAGAGGGCAACAAGGGCGAGCCGGTGCTATCCGCGCCTTCCTTCCTGGGCGGCAAGAACTGGATGCCGATGGCCTTCAGTCAGGACACCGGTCTGTTCTACGTACCGTCCAACGAGTGGGCCATGGATATCTGGAACGAGCCAGTCTCCTACAAGAAAGGGGCGGCGTACCTGGGGGCCGGCTTCACCATCAAGCCGCTGAACGAGGACTATATCGGCGTTCTGCGCGCGATCGACCCGAAAAACGGTCAGGAAGTCTGGCGCTATGAAAACTATGCGCCGCTGTGGGGCGGAGTACTGGCCACCAAAGGCAACCTGGTTTTCACCGGCAACCCCGAAGGCTACCTGATGGCCTTTGACGCGAAGACCGGTGAGATGCTGTACAAGTTCCAGACCGGCTCCGGCATTGTCGGCTCACCGATTACCTGGGAGATGGATGGCGAGCAATATGTCTCCGTCGTCTCCGGTTGGGGTGGTGCGGTGCCGCTGTGGGGCGGTGAAGTCGCCAAGCGTGTCAAGCATCTGAACCAGGGTGGTTCGGTGTGGACCTTCAAGCTGCCCAAGCAGGGCTGATCCAGCGCCCCTGACCTGACTCTCAGCGTCAATCAAAGCCTCGTCGAGTTGCTCGGCGGGGCTTTTTGCGTTGAACTTTTCTGTTCGGAATCATCTAATTGAATCAGTATGCTATGAGCTTTTTCTAATATTGCACCTGCTTCTGCGACATTGGGTCAGGGTCGTAATACCGGGGTATACAGACTCGGATTACTGCCCGGGTTGAGCCGCCAAAGTGCCATGTAAACAAATCTTGCGCAGCATGGGTTTGCCTGCTTCCAGACGCGATCATCAAGCCATCGTAATCACGATGTCATGACTGACGGACCTATCTGGGAGAAACCATGAAAAATAAGAAAATGACCATTAAACTTCTGCCTGCGCTGGTCGCACTGGGCATGGCGGCACAGGCACAGGCCGAAATCAAGCTGTATGACCAGGATGGCACCACCTTCAGTACTGATGGCATGATCAACGCCTTTTATGTTCATAGTGATAATGACGAGCGCACCCAATCACGCGTCAAGATGGGCTTCTTGCCCAACTGGATCGGCTTCAACTTCGGCAAAGATACCGGCGACCTGCAACTGGGTGCGCGTTCATCCTTTTGGGTCAGCATTAACGACTCCGATGTGGTTAGGGCTGCAAATCAGGGGCGCGGTGAGTCGCTGGGTACGGACACCGGTATCGATGTACGTCAGTTCTACGGCACGGTCGATGGCGACTGGGGCCAAGTACTGATCGGCAAGGACTTCGGCCTGTTCAATCGTACTAACATCATGTCCGACGAGCTGTTGATGGGCTACGGCCAGTCATCCGACACCCTCGGCCTGATCGACGGTGGCAACGTTTCCTTTGGCAACATCGGCAGCGGTTATACCTACCCGTTCCCGAAAGCACAGATCACCTACCGCAGCCCGGTCAAGAGCGGCTTTCAGGCGGCTGCGGGCATCTTCGACCCGAGCAAATCCGATACCGACTCATCTGAAGAAACACCGCGTTTCGAAGCCGAACTGACCTATGGTACCGATTTCAGTCAGGGCTCCTTCAAGGCTTGGCTGGGCGGCTTGTATCAGAGCTCTGACAATCCGGAAGGTGATGATGTCGAAACCATCGATTCTACCGGCGTGTCCTATGGTGCCAATGTCAAGTTTGGCGGCTTGTCTCTGACCGCATCCGGCTTCCAGAGCGAGGGCATCCACCCGGCATCGATCGACAACTTCGTGGCGGATGAAAGCTTTGAAATGGACGGTTACCTGTTACAGGGCTCCTACTCGTTCGGCAAAAACCGAGTCGCGCTGTCCTATGGTGAAAACGAGGGTGATGAAGCGGTCGATTTCACGTATGAAAACACCGCCGTGGCCTGGTTCTACAGCGTCAACAGTAACCTGAAGCTGGTCGCTGAATACGACCAGACTGAAATCAAGGGCACAACCCTCGGCGAGGAAGAGAACGATACTGTTGCCCTGGGTGCTGTTCTGACCTGGTAAAAAAGACCTGTTGCACATCATCTGGCCGCACGACTGGACCCCTTCACCGGTTGTGCGGTTTTTTTATGCCTGCTGTCCAGCGGCTACTGCTTTGGTCGTATTTTTTGCCACCCGATGACACGTGATTGGTCATTCAAGTATTTTTCATTTTTAAATCAATAGTCTAAAGGTTATTGCCGGGGCGGGATTCAGGTACTGAAGTAGCATTACCAGCGTCGCGGAGGCGGATTAAACTGAAAGCTGCCATATTTTTTCAGCGCGAGTACCCCTTGATGAACGCGCCCTTGTTCGCACAACCGATTCGATCCGCCATGTCCTCTTCACGGGACCCCGATGTTGCCGCTCGTGAGCTGGCCGACACTCTGGTTCATTCTGAGCTGGGTTTTGTTCTGTTCTTCTGCTCTGCCGAATATGACCTTGAGGCATTGTCACTGAGCCTGGAAGCCGCCTTTGATGGCATTCGCCTGGCCGGTTGCACCACGGCCGGTGAGTTGACGCCGCGCGGCTATGATCAGGGCACGATCACGGCGCTCGGGTTTGATCGCAACCTGTTTGCGATCGAGGTCGGGCTGGTGGAGGCGTTGGATGACTTCAGTCTGACTCAGGCGCAAACGTTGATCGACGGGCTGGTGGCCGGTTGTCGTGACCTTCATGTTGCCCCGACCAAGGGACATACCTTTGCGCTGACCCTGCTGGACGGTTTGTCCAGTCAGGAAGAGCTGGTGCTGTTGAACCTGGATTCGGTACTGGGCAGCATTCCGCACTTCGGCGGGTCTGCCGGAGACGATATCCATCTGACCGGTACGCATGTCTATCACGCAGGCCAGTTTCGTACCCGTGCGGCGGTGGTGATTATGGTCAATACGCCACTGGATTTCGAAGTCTTCACCACGCATCACATGCGCAGCCTGGAACAGAAGCTGATCGTGACCGATGCCGACCCGGCAACACGCACCGTCTATGAGCTCAATGCTGAACCTGCCGCACTCGAATACGCCCGACAACTGGGCCTGGACCCGGATCAGCTCGATTACCGTGTCTTTGCCCTCAATCCGCTGGCGGTGCGGATTGGCCAGGAGTATTACGTGCGCTCGATCCAGAAGGTCAATCCCGACCTCAGCCTGACGTTCTACTGCGCCGTTGAAAACGGCATCGTGCTGACGGCCATGCAGCCGGATGCCATGCTGGATAACCTGGCACACCGTTTTGAGCGCATCGAGCAGACCCTTGGGGAACCGATGATCACCATCGGCTGTGACTGTTTCCTGCGCCGGCTGGAGGCCGAATATACCCGCCGTACCGATGAAACCTCCGACTTTCTGGTGAAGCATAATGTCATCGGTTTCAACACCTACGGCGAACAATACGACGGCATGCACCTCAACCAGACTTTCACCGGTGTCGTTATCGGCAGGAGTGCGCATGACTACTGAATCGGTTGCCGACCTGTCTCGTGAAGCGCTGCTGGCGCGCATTGCTGAGTTGGAACAGGACAACGACAAGCTGACCCGCATGAAGGATGCGCTGATCGAGCGGGTTGAATCCAGTAGCACGGTGCGAACGGCGCCCTATGCCGCCTTTGAGCATTCCGTGGTACTGGCTGAACAGGTGCGTGAGCGGACCGAGGCGCTCAATGCGGCCCTGGCGGAGCTCAAGCGCAGCAACTTCGCTCTGATACAGGCCAATCAGGAAGCGGCGATGGCGCATCAGCGTCTGACCGATGCCATTGAAAGCATCTCGGATGCCTTTGTGCTCTTTGACGAACAGCGCCGCATTCTGGTGTTCAACCGTCGCTTCCGTGAATACTGGGCAGGGACGGGGACCGAAATCGAGCGCGGTGCCACCATTCAGGATGTGCGGCGCCTGGCGCTGGAGAGAGGCGTCATTGTCGAAGAGCATGTCGGTGGAGAAGACGAAGCGACTGTCTACAGGCTTGCCAACGGGCGCTGGGTACAGGTTAGCGAGCGTCATACCGGTGAAGGCGGTCTGGTCATACTCTATACCGACATCACCGATCTGAAAGCCAGTGAAGCCGCTCAGCGGGAGCAGGCACTGGCACAGAAAAGCCGCCTGTTGCAGCGTACCGTGGACAACCTTTCCCAGGGGGTTGCCCTGATCAACCCGCAGGGCGAGTTGGAAGTCTGGAATGATCGTTTTGTCGAGCTGACGGGGGTGCAGGCCGTGGCCGGTCGTCCCTTCGATCGCCTGATGCAGCCGTCGCCGGTGGATCTGCTGACGCCCGCCATTCTGGATGGTCGAGGCCAGCCGCTGCACGAGCTGGAGCAGCGGCTGCCGGATGGCCGGGTGATCGAGGTACGTACCCATCCCATGCCGACTGGTGGGTTCGTCAATACCTATACCGATATCACCGAGCGCTACCGTTATGCCGAAACCCTGCGTGAAAACGAACATTGGCTCAGGCTGATTACCGACCATATCCCGGCTCTGATCGCCTACGTCGGCGAGAACGGTCACTTTCAGTTCACCAATCAGGTGTATGACGACTGGTATGGTTGGCCACGGGGCACATTGCTGGGACAGAGCATTCGCCAGGTGCATGGTGATCAGCTCTATGCCCGTCTGGAGCCCTACATACAGCGTGCACTGGGGGGCGAGAACACCACCTTCGAGATTGACGAATACAATGCGGCCGGTGAGAACCGGCACATGCTCAAGTCCTATGTACCCAATCTGGATGCCCAGGGACGCACCATCGGCTTTTTCGTGCTGATTCGCGATATTACCGAACGCAAGCGCACGGCGCTGGCGCTGCAGCAGGCATACCAGAACCTGGAGCAGCGGGTAAAGGAACGCACCTCCGAACTGACGGAGGTAAATCAGCAGCTGCGCCAGGAGATCGATGAGCGCCTGGCTATCGAGGCGCGCCTGCTGGAAGCGAAACAGGATGCGGAGCAGGCCAACCTGTCCAAAACCAAGTTTCTGGCCGCGGTAAGCCATGACCTGCTTCAGCCTCTGAATGCGGCCCGGCTCTTTACCGGTGCGTTGTTAGAGCAGGCCATGCCCGAACGGATCGGCACGTTGATCGGATCCATCAGCAATTCGCTGCAGGACGTGGAGACGCTGCTGGGCACGCTGGTGGACATTTCCAAGTTGGATGCGGGTGTGATTAAGCCGGATGTGGCGCCGTTCCGTCTCAACGAGTTGCTGACCACACTGGCGGCCGAATATACCCAGGTGGCGGCTGCAGAAGGCCTCAGGTTCCGATTCCGCGGCAGTGATGCCGTTGTGGTGAGCGATGCCACGCTGCTGGCGCGTATTCTGCGCAATTTCCTGACCAATGCTTTGCGCTATACCGATGCCGGTGGCGAAGTGCTGCTGGGATGTCGGCGGCGGTGTGGACGGGTGTTGGTTGAAGTCTGGGATACAGGATCGGGCATTCCAGAAGACAAGCTAACAGAAATCTTTCAGGAGTTTCGCCGTATTCCCAGTCGCCAGCACCAGCATGACAAGGGGCTGGGGCTTGGACTGGCGATTGTAGATAAGATCAGCCAGATGCTGGAACATCCGGTGCGGGTCCGCTCACGCGAAGGCATCGGCTCCGTATTTTCGGTCGAGCTGCCGCTGGGCTATCTTAATCCCGAAGCCTTTGCCCCAGTGTTTCGTAACCCCGCTTTCGACGATCAGCTGCAGGGCGCACGTATCTGGATGGTGGATAACGATGCGTCCATTTGTGCTGGCATGGCCACGCTTTTGGAAGGCTGGGGATGTGATGTCGTGACGGCGTTGGGCATGGAAGACCTGCAACAGCAGCTTGCCGTGGGCAGTGCACCGCTGGATCTGCTGATTGCCGATTATCATCTTGATGACGGCGTAACCGGTGTCGAGCTGGTTGCTCAGATTCTGCAGCGGCGCAGTGATCAGCCACCGGTACTGATGATCACGGCCAACTACAGTAATGAACTGAAACAGGCCGTGAAGGACGAGGGCTATCTATTGATGAACAAGCCGGTAAGGCCACTTAAACTGAAAGCAACCCTTGCCCACTTATTGCAACGTTGAGAGATGCAAGCGGGCAGGCGAGTGCTGTATTGAAGGCTGGAGTCAACGGCGCAGGTATTGGGCAAAATCGATATCGCTGGCAGATAGTATCGCTTGTACGCGGTTGTGGACACCCAGCTTGCGCAGAATGGCAGACACGTGCGCTTTCACCGTGGTTTCGGCAATGTGCAGGTTGTACGCAATCTGCTTGTTGGATTCGCCCTTGGCCATGCGTTCCAGTACCAGCAGCTGGCGCCGGGTGAGGGAGGAGAGCAGCTCGGGCGCTAGCTGGGGGTGTTCGTTGTTGCGGCGGTTGCGACGGCTGGTGTCCTGACCGCTTTGACGAATGATGTCTGAAGGCAGGTAGACGTTACCGTCTAAAATCTGCTGCAAGGCTTCGGTCATTTGCGTGCGCGGTGAGGATTTGGAGATGAAACCGACCGCGCCGCAAGTAATCGCCTGCAATACGATCTGCTTGTCGTCTTCTGCAGACACAATCACCACTGGTATGGTCGGCGCCTCATTGCGCATCGAAATCAGTCCATTTAGGCCACTCATGCCCGGCATGTTCAGGTCCAGCAGTACGAGATCCAGATCGTCCTGCTCCTGTGCTAGCGTCAGGGCGTTGTCCAGGTCTTCAGTCTCCAGGGTCTGTGCATCCGGGAAGCCGGTTTGAATGACGTTAGTGATCGCTTCACGGAAAAGCGGATGGTCGTCAGCGATGAGAATTTTGTACACGTTGGATTCCCCGTTATCGTTATTATGCTGATGCCAGCGTGTCATCCTTGCTAGGCGTATTCGTTACGGCTTTATTTTTCAAGCGCAACCGGCACGGCCACATCCAGTGTGTATCCGGCCTGCTGCCAGCCATCAATCCCTTCGGCATACCAGTACAGCTGCGTGTAACCCCAAGTTGCCGCACGCTTGACTGCATTCCAGGACATCCAGCAGTCTGCAGTGCAATAAACGACAATGGGGTGGTGGCGATTGCCCTGGCTGAGGTCATGTAGGCCGCGCTGAAAATACTCGCGCCAGCGATCAGTCAACTCGCCCTGGCCCACATTGGGAAGCCAGGTACTGCCGGGCAGCTGATAATGGGGTGCCGTCTGCAGAAAGATACCATGTTGCCAAGCCACAGGCTGCACATTCAGCAGTGCAGGCGAACGGTTTTTCATCAATGTGCGCACTTGAGCGGTATTGATGCGTTGGCCACCTTCAGCATGATTCGGCGTTGGGCTGCGGTAGTGCAGAACACGATAACCGTCCCATGAGAAATATTCGGCATTGTCCGGCCAGGCATCAGCCTGCGCCGACTCGATGGCGTGTGGGGCGGCAATCAGTGCCAGAACTACTCCTGTCCAGTACGGCAACACATTCATGAGCATCTCTCCATTATTCTCATTACACCTTGGGCAGCAGTTGGACTGAATGCGACGTTGGCGCCAATGAACGTGTACTGAAGTAGTAAGTGAATCTGCTGATATCGCCACCCCATGGGCCCGAGGCATGATCGAGGGCATTGTTGAGCATGCAAACACTGCCTATGATTAAGCGACGGTTTTCGAAATGAGAGATGTGATGTTTCAGGAACGACGTATCTATCCCCGTATTCCCTGCGATGTGGCCGCCGAACTGGAAACGGCCGACGGGAGAATGATCGATGTACGGGTGGTCAACATAAGTCGCAGTGGCTTCCATGTCGAAGGTGGTGACATGTTGTCCGACCTGCAGCCACCGGAAGGCCTGGGTGCAACCGAAATCTGGCTGCACTTCGGATTGAGCACCAGTGCACTGCACTGTCACTGCCGCATTGTCTACAAGCGTCGCACGGCTCATGACTGTATCGGTTTGGGGCTGCATATCGTGTCAACCGATGAGCAGGCGCTGCAGGACATCGACACCTTCGTATCCGCGCGTCTGAACTAATCGGTAATATCATGAGACCTCTGCACCTTGCTCTGGGGCTGGCGCTGTTGGCAGGCTTCTGGCTCACCAACCCGTTCTCGTCACCCACACCTCCGGTTGATGCGCCGTTGGTTAGCCTGTCGTTGAGTCCCAATCAGCCCTCACAGCGCAATCTGGATGCTGTGGCGACGGTGCAGATCGATGACTACCAGCTTAAATTGCTGGCGGAATTCACTCTGGATGCCCGTGTGCTGGGGCGCGAGAATTACAGCTTGGGCCGCGAGGCCGAGCTGTCACCCTGGGATTTTGCCCTGGGGTGGGGGCGCATGTCTGACCCTGACGTGATCGAGCAGTTCAAGATTCGTCAGTCCGGGCGCTGGTATTACTGGCGTAGCCAGCAGTTGCCGATTCCCAAACGTGAAGTCTCGGTCAGCAGTGCCAACATGCACCTGATTCCAGCCAGCGACCAGGTACGGGAGCAGCTCGAAGCGGTCGGTGAAGCGGACAAGCTGCGTTTCAAGGGCTTTCTGGTGGAGGCCCGTGCAGAAGATGGCTGGCGCTGGCGCAGCTCGCTCAGCCGAGAAGATACAGGCAACGGTGCCTGCGAACTTATTCTGGTGACCGAGGTGCTTTGAAGACCTCTTGGCGCAGGCCTGACTTGCGCTGCTCGGCACGAATATTAATCAGATTGCCCGCCAGCATCATCAACGCCCCCAAGGCCACGGGCCAGTCAATCAACTCATCATAAAACAGGTATCCGACCAGGGCGATCAAGGGCAGGCGCATGAAGTCCATGGGTACCACGACGGTGGCATCGGCCAGCCTGAATGCGCGTGCCATGCAGTAATGCGCACTCATGGCAGTGATCGAGACAAGCACAATCCAGGGCAGGGCATGCAGTGGCGGGGTCTGCCAGTGCAGCAGCGAAGGCACCATGCCGAAAGGCAACTGGATCAGCGTCATGTAAAACAGAATACACAGTGGCGTTTCGGTGGCCGACAGCGACTTGGTCTGAATGTATGACAGTGCATAGCCAATGGCGCCAGCCATGACGGCCAGTGCAGCCGGCTGCAGCGTGCCGCTGCCCGGCCGTAGAATCAGCAGCAAACCGGCCACTCCTAGCACCAGCGCAGCCAGTCTCGGCGCTGTCAGGCGTTCTCCCAGCAGTAGGCAGGCCAGCAAGGCTGTCCAGACCGGGGTGGTGAACTCGATTGCGATCACCTCGGCCAGCGGAATGAAGGCCAAACCGTAAAACCAGCCGTACTGCCCCCCAAAGTGAGCAATATTACGCAGCAAATGAGCGCCCCTACGCTGGGTATGTACCTGCAGCCACCCCGGGCGGCTTGTGCTGATCAGAGCCGCTATCAGCAGCACACCGACCAGGCTGCGGAAGAACAGGATTTGATAAGTGGTAAAGTCAGCGGAGAGCTCACGTCCCGAAATGGCCATGGCCATGAAAGAAAACAGGGCGCCAGTCATCCAGAAAGCTGCCGTGAGTGATGGGTGTCGTTCCTTGAACATGAGTCTGCTCACAAAAAAACATGCAAGTCTAACAGGCGGGCAATGGTAGCGGTACTTTTGCCTGTAGCGAGTCACCTGTTAGGCTTGGACGCAATATTTCGACAAGGGAGGGGCAGATGTCGCGCAGTTCATTGACGGAAAACCTTTATGCCAAATTGATGAACGAGGAAGATGCGCGTGCCTGCAAGGCGATTGATGATGATGCCTGCCAGGCAGTGCCCGGCAATTTCCTGCGCCAGTTGTGCTCGCAGTTTTTGACCAAACTTGGAGATGCCATTGCCAACCCCAAGATTGTGCTGCCCTGGGTTCTGGAAGCCCTGGGTGCACCGCTTTATTTGTTGGGCCTGCTGGTCCCGATTCGCGAGTCGGGCTCTCTGATTCCACAGTTAGTGATCGCCAGTCATGTGCGTCGTCAGAACGTGCGCAAATGGAGCTGGGTGTTGGGCAGTGTCATTCAGGGGGTGACGATCATGCTCATGGGGCTTGCCGCCTGGCAATTGAGTGGTTTGACGGCAGGCTGGGTGCTTGTCGGCTTGCTCGTTGTTTTCAGCCTTGCACGTGGGCTTTGTTCGGTAGCAGCCAAGGATGTGACCGGTAAGACCATTCCCAAGCAGCGGCGCGGCAAACTGAACGGCTGGTCGGCGAGCCTGGCCGGGCTGGTGACGCTGGCAGGTGGTGTCATACTGGTGACCGGTCAGGGGTGGCTGCAGACACCCCCAGAGTACGCGATATTGCTGGTCGCGGCAGGGCTGATATGGCTGCTGGCAGCCCTGCTGTATGCCGGTGTGAAGGAATATCCCGGAGCGACTGAAGGTGGTGTGAATGCCCTGTCTGAAGCGCTTAAGCGCTTGGGTATCCTGCGTACCGACGCTGCCTTTCGGCGCTTCGTGATAGCGCGAGCACTGTTTCTCTGTTCGGCCCTGACCGCGCCTTATTATGTTGTGCTGGCTCAACAGCAGAGTGATGGTAGCAGCGGTTTGCTGGGACTTTTTTTGCTGTCGAGCGGTGCCGCCAGTTTGATATCCGGGCCTGTATGGGGGCATTTTGCGGATCTGTCGAGTCGGCAGGTGATGGCGTGCTCGGGGCTGTTGGCTGCCTTGCTGGGAGTCGGTCTGTGGTTGCTGGACTGGCTCAACCCGGCCTGGTTGGAGCTGGTCTGGCTGTTGCCGCTGGCTTATTTCGTGTTGAGCATTGCCCATCAGGGGGTACGTATCGGGCGTAAGACCTACGTAACCGACTTGGCGGAAGGCAACCGGCGCACGGACTACGTTGCCCTCAGCAACACCCTGATCGGTGTTGTGCTGCTGCTGGCCGGTAGCTTGGGAGCGCTGACCTCGGTGGTAGAGCTGATTGATATCGTGCTGCTGATGTCGTTTATGGGGCTGGCCGGCGTGTGGCTGGCAAGGGGGTTACCTGAAGTGAGTGATTAGGGTTCATCAGTCGCAATTAGCTGCTGTTGCATGACAGGGTTATCCAAAAGGTCGTCGAGTGTATAGCCTGACAGGCAGCTGAAAAAGGCTCGCTGCGCTTCGGCCAACACCGTTTGCAGTGAGCAGGACGTAACCAGGCAGCAAGGGCCGATACTGCAGTCGATCAGCGGGTATTCGCCTTCCGTCTGCTTTATCAGCGCACCCAAGTTGATGCTCGAGGGCGCAATCGCAAGGCGAATGCCACCTTTTTTGCCGCGAAAGGTTTCCAGGTGACCGCTTTTGCCCAGCGCATGTACAACCTTGCGCAGATGCTCCAGGGAAATTCCGTAGAACCCCGCTATTTCGCCAAGTGTTGCAAGGCGCTCTCGGTTGGTCGCCACATAAAACAGAACGCGAAGGGAATAATCGGTGAAACGGCTCAATTGCATGGCGGGGGCCCTTGTTGATCTTGCGGTGGTCGTACCCATTACAGCACCTTCCATGAGTACAGGCTTGATACGTCAATAATACGTGAAATAGATCGACAGGTGCTTGCCTTTTGGGTATCAAAAGGCTAACAATAGTCGTATTGAATTAACACGCAGAAGGCGCCCATGTGGGCGCCTTCTTGAGTTTTAAAGACACCATGTTAAACCCGTACGGATTACACATCTTTCTGGCCTGCAGTGTTGCAGGCCCGTTTGCCCGCCTCTGAATCCGCACTTTCCCGTGCCGGATCGGTGCGGGCTTACGGGAATTCCCAAAACTTAAGTATTGTTTGCTGCCTTCCCGGTAGGAGGGCGCTATGTACTATCAATGGAGTAGAAAATGGCTGATATGCCCGGTATCAAGGTATCTGAGAAAGATATCGATCAACTCGAATCCATGCTGGAGCGCAAGGAATATCGCGACAACGAGGCACTGGATGGCCTGCGTGCAGAGCTTGAGCGTGCCGATGTCGTGGCTGAGAATGAGCTGTCCGACGATGTGGTTCGCATGAATTCGACGGTCACCTTTGAAGTGGAGGAGAGCGGCCAGCGTTTTCATCGAACGCTGTATTACCCGCACCAGATGGCGGGTAAGGAAGATGCCATCTCCATCGTGGCCCCCATTGGCTCGGCTCTGCTGGGCCTGGAAGTGGGGCAGACCATCGATTGGCGCCTGCCGGACGGCAAGCACAGCCATGTGAAGATCATCGAGGTGGAGCACGCCTGAGCCGTGCACATCGCAACGAAAAAGGCCGGTCATATGACCGGCCTTTTTTGTGCCCGAAAGATTCAGCCCTTGCGTTCGTCGAACACGCGCTTGGCCTTGCCTTCCGAACGCGGAATGCTGCCGACCGGCACGATATGAATGCGAGTGCTGATGCCGATGTAAGACTTGATATGGTGCTGCAGCTCCTTGATTACGGCACTCTCGTCGGCTCCGCTGGCTTCCGGCGTCAGCTCGACCTTGACGTCAACCATATCCAGGTTGCCGTTCTTGCTGATGACGATCTCGTAGTGCGGCGCCAGTGCCGGTACCTTCAGAATCTGTTCCTCGATCTGGGTCGGAAACACGTTCACGCCACGAATGATCAGCATGTCATCTGAACGGCCGGTAATCTTGTCGATGCGGCGCATCGGGCGGGCAGTGCCCGGCAGCAGTCGAGTCAGATCGCGGGTACGGTAACGAATGATCGGCAGTGCTTCCTTGGTCAGTGAGGTGAATACCAACTCACCGTATTCACCGTCCGGCAGAACTTCACCGGTATTGGGGTCGATGATTTCCGGATAGAAGTGATCTTCCCAGATGGTGGGGCCGTCCTTGGTTTCGATGCACTCCATGGCAACACCCGGTCCCATGACTTCAGACAAACCGTAAATGTCGACGGCGTTGATGCCGGCACGCTGCTCGATGTTCTTGCGCATCTCGTCAGTCCAAGGCTCCGCACCGAAGATGCCGGTACGCAGCGGCAGTTCACGCGGGTCGATACCCTGGCGCTCCATCTCGTCCAGAATGTTCAGGAAGTAGGACGGCGTGACCATGATGATGTCAGGCGCAAAGTCCTGAATCAGCTGCACCTGCTTCTCGGTCTGACCGCCGGACATGGGGATGACGGTGCAGCCCAGGCGCTCGGCACCGTAGTGCGCACCCAGGCCGCCGGTGAACAGGCCATAGCCATATGCCACATGTACCTTGTCGCCGCGATGACCACCGGCGGCACGGATGGAACGCGCCACCACATCGGCCCAGGTATCGATGTCGTTCTGTGAGTAGCCTACAACGGTCGGCTTGCCGGTGGTGCCGGAAGACGCATGGATACGGACTACTTCATCCATCGGTACCGCGAACATGCCGTACGGGTAGGTGTCGCGCAGGTCCTGCTTGGTGGTGAACGGGAAATGCTTCAGGTCTTCAAGCGTTTTCAGCTCAAAGGGGTGAACGCCTTTCTCGTCACACTTCTGCTTGAAGTGGGGGACGTTGTTGTAAGTGTGGGCCAGACTCCAGCGCAGGCGGCGCAACTGAAGCGCACGCAGCTCGTCGATGCTGGCAGTTTCGATTTCTTCAAGGGATCCGCGCATTAAAGGCTGTTGAGTGTTCATGCTTATTATTATCCCGTTGTTTGTCGTAATTATGGTTATTGGCGCCCGATTGGGGATCAGACGCGCTCAATGATGGTGGCAATGCCCTGGCCGACACCGATGCACATCATGCACAGTGCGTAGCGGCCGCCGGTGCGGTGCAGCTCGTACATGGCCGTGGTGATCAGGCGAGCACCGCTCATGCCCAGCGGGTGGCCCAGGGAGATGGCACCGCCATTGGGGTTGACGTGTGCGGCATCATCGGCCAGTCCCAGGTCACGGGTGACGGCCAGTGCCTGAGCGGCAAAGGCTTCGTTCAGCTCGATGACATCCATATCATCAATGCTCAGCCCGGCTTTCGCCAGTACCTTACGGGCAGCCGGAGCCGGACCAAAGCCCATGATGCGGGGTTCGACACCGGCCGTGGCCATGGCGACGATACGGGCCTTCGGGGTCAGGCCGTTGGCCTTGGCCGCCTCGGCAGATGCGATCAGCAGGGCACAGGCGCCATCGTTGACACCTGAGGCGTTCCCCGCAGTCACCGAGCCGCCCTCGCGGAAGGGAGCCTTCAGCTTGGCAAGGGCTTCGAGCGTGGTGCTGGCACGCGGGTGTTCATCCGTGTCAAAGACGATGGGGTCGGCCTTGCGCTGCGGAATGGTCACCGGCACGATCTCTTCTGCCAGTTTGCCGTTCTGCTGGGCGGCAGCGGTACGCTGCTGGCTGCGCAGGGCAAAGGCATCCTGATCTTCACGGCTGATGTTGAAGTCGGCGGCCACGTTCTCGGCGGTTTCGGGCATGGTTTCCACGCCGTACTGGGCCTTCATCAGCGGGTTGATGAAACGCCAGCCGATGGTGGTATCGAACAGACCGTTGGGGTTGCGGGTGAAGGCGGATTCAGCCTTGCCCATCACGAACGGCGCGCGGGACATGGACTCGACGCCGCCGGCAATCATCAGTTCGGTATCGCCGGACTTGATGGAACGGGCCGCCAGACCGACGGCATCCATGCCGGAACCGCACAGGCGGTTGACTGTGGTGCCGGGCACGGCAACCGGCAGGCCGGCCAGCAGCGTGGACATGTGGGCTACGTTACGGTTGTCTTCACCGGCCTGGTTGGCGCAGCCGTAGATGACATCGTCCACCTGGCTCCAGTCGACTTCCGGGTTGCGCTCCATCAGCGCTTTCATCGGGATCGCACCCAGGTCATCGGCTCGCACGCTGGCCAGAGTACCGGCATAGCGACCGATCGGGGTACGGATCGCATCACAGATAAAGGCGTCTTTCATCGGGTTTCTCCTCAGGCGTTGGTCTCGTCTTCCGGCAGCAGTGTCCCTTTGATCTGGTAGGACTTGCCGCGGAAAAAGGCCAGCTCTTCATTGTTCTGGTTATAAACGGTGATGTCGTATACCCCGGTACGGCCCTTGCGCTGGCGTTCCTGCGCCACTGCAGTCAGGGTGTCGTCCAGGAAGCCGGGGGCAACAAATTCGATACTGCAGCCGCTGGCAACGGTCACCTTGTTGTAGCTGTTGCAAGCGTGTGCAAACGCTGTATCAGACAGCGTAAAAATGAAGCCGCCGTGGCAGATGTCATGGCCGTTGAGCATATCCTTGCGGACTTTCATGCTCAGGCGGGCATAGCCCGGGCGAATTTCATCGATCTGAATGTTCAGCCCCTTGGCCGCGTGATCGTTGGCATGCATGGCATTGCTGGAGGCCACGGCCAGTTGTTCAGGAGTCATATCAGTGACGTTCACGCCTGACGACCTCCGGCAACCTTGCGCAGCAGCAGCGGAGACGGACGGTAGCGGTCTTCGCCGTAACTCGCGCCCAGATTGCGCAGTACATTCAGAATGCGGGACAGGCCAACCGCCGTTGCCCAGCTGATGGGGCCGCGAGGATAGTTGACGCCGCCCTGCATGGCGATATCGACGGCTTCCTCATTGCAGACCCGTTGGTTGACGGCATCAAAGCCTTCATTTGCCAGCATGGCAACCGTACGCATGACAATCATGCCCGGAATGTCGTCAATGATGCTGACCGCCTTGCCTGCAGCCTGGAACAGGCCCACCGCCTGTGCAATGGCCTTGGTGTCGGCCTTGTCCGCCGGAGCGAGCGCAATGCGACCGGATTGTGCGTAATCCAGTGCCAGGTCGAAGTGAATCAGGTTGCGGTTGCTGACTTCCGCCGCACGTACCGTGGTGAACTGGCCGTTGGTCAGCATCAGAGTGGCATCACCGACCTGAATACGGCCGTCGCCATCCGTGCGCGTGACTTCGATACCTGCGTTCTGGAACAGCTCCACCAGTGGTTCGGCAACCCCCAGGTCGCCCTCGATGGTCACCGTGTTCGGTTTGGCAGCGGCATCGACTGTATGGGGCAGGGGCTTTTCGGCACCCTCGCTGTAATCATAGAAGCCCTTGCCGGACTTGCGGCCGAAGTGGCCGGCATTGACCAGTTCCTGCTGCACCAGAGATGGCAGGAAGCGCGGGTCGTTGTAATAGGCGTCAAATACGGAACAGGTGACGGCATAGTTGACGTCATGACCGATCAGGTCCGTCAGTTCGAACGGCCCCATGCGGAAACCACCGGCTTCGCGGATTACGGCATCGATAGTCGCATTGTCGGCACCGCCTTCCTGGTAGATGCGCAGGCCTTCCGCGTAGAAGGGACGTGCCACCCGGTTGACGATGAAGCCCGGTGTCGACTTGGCGTGGACAGGCTTCTTGCCCCAGCTGGCAGACAGGTCATAGATGTCGCGGGCAATTTCCGGGCGTGTATCCAGGCCACTGATGACTTCGACCAGTTTCATGATCGGCGCCGGATTGAAGAAGTGCATGCCGACCAGGTTCTGCGGGCGCTTCAGCGTGCTGCCGATGGCAGTTACGGAAATGGAGGAGGTGTTGGTGGCCAGTACGGTCTGTTCGGAGCAGATCTCTTCCAGCTGACCGAAAACACTCTGCTTGACGTCCAGACGCTCGACGATCGCCTCGATGACCAGCGCCGCCGGTGCCATCTCTTCAAGTGACGTAATGACCTGAATGCGGCCAACCAGCGCTTCAACTTCATCGGCTGTCATCTTGCCGCGGCTGACCAGTTTCTCCAGGCCCTTGGCCACGCCTTCGCGTCCGCGCGCAGCGGCCCCTTCAGCAGCATCAAACAGCAGTACCGGATGGCCGGCCTTGGCGGCAACCTGGGCAATGCCGGCGCCCATGGTGCCGGCACCGATAACACCGATTACGGAATCAGTCGTAAACATGCTCATGATCATTTGCCTTTGAAAGTGGGCTGACGTTTATCCATGAAGGCGGAGACGCCTTCGCGATAGTCTTCCGTGCGACCGGCCAACGTTTGCAGGTCACGTTCCAGGTCCAGCTGCTCGTCAAAACTGTTGTTCCAGCTGGCTTGCAGGGCACGCTTGATGAAGGCCAGGCCCTTGGTGGGCTGGGTGGCCAGATGACGGGCCATGCTCTGTGCTTCTGCTTGCAGCGCCTCATCGTCAACGCACTTCCAGATCATGCCCCAGGCCATCGCCTGCTCGGCACTGATCTTGTCACCCAGCATGGTCAGTGCGGTTGCGCGGGCATGGCCGACCAGACGCGGCAGGGTCCAGGTACCGCCGGAATCCGGTACCAAACCAATCTTGCAGAAGGCCTGAATAAAGGAAGCGGAGCGAGCGGCCAATACGATGTCACAGGCGAAGGCGATGTTGGCACCGGCGCCAGCCGCCACGCCGTTGACGGCACAGATGACTGGCATTTCCAGTGCCTGCAGGCTGCGGATCAGCGGGTTGTAGTTCTGTTCGATGGACTCGCCCAGGTTCGGCATCTCTGCGCCCGGTGCGACATTGCGGTCGCTCAGGTCCTGACCGGCACAGAAGCCGCGGCCGTTGCCGGTGATCAGCAGGCAGCGGGCCTCGTCGCTTTTCTTGACCTGTTTCAGCGCGTCCCGAACTTCAGCATGCATCTGGGTGTTGAAACTGTTCATCCGGTCCGGACGGTTCAGGGTCAGTACCGCAACCCCGTCGGTAATCGCGAATTCAATCGTTTCGTAAGCCATGGGTCATTTTCCTGTGAAGTTCGGTTTGCGTTTTTCCATGAAGGCGGCAATGCCTTCATTACGGTCTTCGGTGGCTGCCAGCAGGGTGAAGGCCTTGCGCTCAAGAGTGAGGCCGCTTTCCAGCGTCGTGTCGTAGGCCTTGAGCAGTACTTCCTTGGCCTGGCGAACGGCGATGGGCGGTTTGGTGGCAATCTTGCGTGCCAAGGCCGTGGCGCGTTCAAGCGTGCGTTCGGGAATCGTGACCTCGCTGATCAGGCCGAAGTCGCGCGCCTGCTGTGCCGAGATAAACTCGCCGGACAGTACCAGTTGCATCGCCATGGACTTGCCCACGGTACGCAGCAGGCGCTGGGTGCCGCCGGCACCCGGAATGATGCCGAGGTTGATCTCGGGCTGCCCGAACTGGGCGTTGTCGCCGGCAATCACGATATCGGCATGCATGACCAGCTCGCAGCCGCCGCCGAGCGCGAAACCGTTAACCGCGGCAATCAGCGGTTTGGGGAACTGGGCGATGGTGCGCCAGTGCAGAACGCGGGGGTCGTTGAGAACGCCGACGGTGTCCAGCGCGGCCATTTCCTTGATGTCGGCACCCGCGGCAAATACCTTCTCACTACCGGTCACGACCACGGCCCGCACGGCGTCATCATGTGTGACCTGCTGAAGCACGCTGGCGATTTCGCTCAGCAGCTGAGTGCGCAGAGCGTTGTAGGCTTCCGGGCGGTTCAGGGTGATGGTCAGTACACCGCTGGAAACATCTGACACCAGGATATCCTGATATTCGTGTTGCATAGAAATACCGTCATCTGTCTATTGTTATTGTGCCCGGCGTCGCGTCAGCGGAGTGCGCTTGGCGTATGCCGGCCGGGGCACTTATTTTTGCGGGTGCAGCCAAGTGCAAATCCGCTATAGTGGTGCAGCAGGGCCACCCCGATGTCATCCAAGATTACCCCAAAAGATAAAAGAGATACAATATTTGAAGAACTCATTGTTCTTTTAGTATCACATTCTTTGTTGTATCGTGTTGCTCCAAGCATCATTGCTCCAGTAAAAGAATGCACAGGAGCGCTGTGTGGCGAGGGCTGGAACGTCAATAGACGATCGCCTGTCCGGCAGTGCTTCAGGCGCTGACCAAATAACCAGAACATACCCGCGTCGTATCATTTCAGGCGCAAAGCAGATGGGAGACCCCTGATGAGCGAGAATCTTTTTGCCAAGCACAAGGCAACGTTGGATGGTGCACTGGCAGCAATTCATAGTCGTGACTACTACAGCCCCTGGTCAGAAAACCCCAGCCCGCGCGCCTATGGCGAAACAGCGGCGGCTGATGGGGAAGCGGCATTCAAGGCTCACCTGAACAAACCCTTCGAACTGGATATGCCGGGTGTCAGCGGTCGCACGGGGGCTGAAGTCTCTCCCTACGGTATTGAGCTGAATGTGCAGTACCCGACTGTTGATATGGATAAGCTGCTCCCGGCCATGGATGCAACCCGCAAGGTCTGGCGTGACCAGGGTGTCGAGGGGCGTACCGGCATTTGCCTGGAAATCCTGGATCGCCTGAACAAGCGCAGTTTCGAAATTGCCCACGCTGTCATGCACACGTCTGGCCAGGGCTTCATGATGGCCTTCCAGGCGGGCGGTCCTCACGCGCAGGACCGTGGCCTTGAAGCGGTTGCCTACGGTTACGAAACCATGGCAGGCGTTCCGGCGCAGGCAACCTGGACCAAGCCGCAGGGCAAACATGACCCACTGGTGATGGAGAAGAAATTCACTGCCTGTGGTCGTGGTGTAGGTTTGGTGATCGGTTGCTCCACATTCCCGACCTGGAACACGTATCCTGGCCTGTTCGCCTCTCTGGTTACCGGCAACCCGGTTGTTGTCAAGGCGCACCCGGCAGCGGCACTGCCGGCGGCTATCAGTGTTCAGGTTGCACAGGACGTGTTGAAAGAGCAGGGCCTGCCGCCGCACATCGTATCGCTGTATGTCGATGCCGATCCGGCCAAGCCTGAAACCATGGAACTGGCGCAGCGCCCAGAAGTGAAGCTGATCGACTTCACCGGTAACACGGCTTTCGGTGACTGGCTGGAGCAGAACTGCCCGCAGGCCCAGGTTTACACCGAAAAAGCCGGTGCCAACACGATTGTTATCGACTCTACCGATGACTTTAAAGGCATGGTTCGCAACTTGGCGTTCACACTGAGTCTGTATTCCGGCCAGATGTGCACCACGACTCAGGATATTTTTGTGCCCAAGGATGGTATCGATACCGACCAGGGTCACAAGTCCTTTGATGAAGTGGCTGAAGCTATTGCGACCGGTGTCACCAAGTTCCTGTCCGATCCCGATCGTGCCGCCATGGTACTGGGTGCCATCCAGTCTGAAGCGACGGCACAGCGCATCGAAGACAGCAAAGGTCTGGGTACTGTTGTACGTGATTCCGAAAAGCTGACTCACCCGCAGTTTGAAAATGCGCGTGTCCGCAGCCCGCTGATCATGACCATCGATGCCGAGAAAGAAGATGTATGGGGTCAGGAGTTGTTTGGCCCGATCAGCTTCATCGTGCGCTCTGATAGCCGCGATCACAGCATCGAACTGGCACGCGATATCGTCAAGAAGCACGGTGCCATCACCATGGGTTGCTACAGCAGCGACGAAGCTCAGATTGAGAAGATCGAAGAAGCCGCACTGGATGCCTGCGTTGCACTGAGCACCAACCTGACCGGTGGTGTGTTCGTCAACCAGAGTGCGGCCTTCAGTGACTTCCATGCTACCGGCGGCAACCCGGCTGCGAATGCGTCGCTGTCGGATTATGCGTTCGTGGCCAACCGTTTCCGCTTCGTGCAGAGCCGTCGTCACCCGAAGTGAGTCAGGAGCCGGTAATGGAATTTGAAACCATACAGGTGGAGCAGCGTGACGGTGTTGGCATCGTTACGCTCAACCGCCCCAAGGCGATGAATGCGCTCAACCTGCAGCTGACGTCCGAGCTGGGTCAGGCCATCGATGCGCTGGAAGCGGATGCAGGTGTTCGCTGCATCCTGCTCACCGGCGGTGAGCAGGTGTTTGCAGCAGGGGCCGATATCAAGGAGATGAAGGAACATGACTTCGCCTCTCTGTACGGCCTTGATTTTCCGTATGTAAAGCGTGACTGCTGGCGAGCCATCGACGAAGCCCGCAAGCCGGTGATTGCGGCCGTGGCGGGTTTTGCCCTGGGCGGCGGCTGTGAAATGGCCATGGCCTGCGACTTCATCATCGCAGCTGACACGGCGAAGTTCGGTCAGCCCGAAATCGGCATCGGCACCATGCCCGGTGCCGGTGGCACTCAGCGCCTGACCAAGGCGGTGGGCAAAGCGAAGGCGATGGAAATGTGCCTGACCGGGCGCATGATGGATGCCGAGGAAGCCGAACGCAGCGGTCTGGTATCACGGATTGTGCCGGCCGAGACGTTGTTGGAAGCGGCATTCAAGACCGCACGCAAGATCGCGTCCAACTCGGCGCCCGCCGTGGCCATGATCAAGCAGTCGGTCAACATGGCGGTCAGTGCGCATTTGGCGGATGGTCTGCGTCACGAGCGTCATGCGTTCCAGTCCACGTTTGCCTTCGAGGACTGTGCCGAGGGCATGAATGCCTTTGCCGAGAAACGCAAGCCGGACTTCAAGCACCGTTAAGGTTGTCTGAATCGCCGATCCTCAAGCCGCTGCCGCTCGCGTCAGCGGTTTTTTGCATTCTGGCGTCAGTGGACGCTGCCGGGCGGCATGGGTCAGAATAGGCGCCATTGCCATCATGAAATCCATTCAACAGTATTGGGTACAGTAATGAAATTCAAAGGAAAGCGGGCCTGGATTACCGGGGCAAGCTCGGGTATCGGTCAGTCGGTTGCGCGTCGCTTGGCTCAGCAGGGCGCGGATGTGGTGATCTCTGCGCGCCGTGCCGAGCGCTTGCATGAATTGGCTGCAGAGCTGCGTGAGCTGGGGGTCAACGTGCATGTGGCACCGGTGGATGTCAGTGATCGTGCGGCCATGGAAGCACTGGCTGTGACACTGGCCGAGCAGGGCGGTATTGATATCCTGATCAATAACGCGGGTACCATGCCGATCAGCCCTATCATCAATGGCCGAGTGGACGAGTGGGATCAGATGATCGATGTGAACATCAAGGGTGTGCTCTATGCCATTCATGCCGTCTATTCCGGCATGGCCGAGCGCAAGCAGGGTCATATCATCAATGTCAGCTCCATTGCGGCACGTGTCACCTACCCGAGTGCCGGTGTCTATGCCGGTACCAAGCATGCGGTGCGGGCCATTTCCGAAACCTTGCGCAAAGAAGCGATTCGCTTCGGGGTGCGCGTGACCGATATTCAGCCCGGCTCAGTCGATACCGAGCTGCCAGACAGTATTGGCCATGACAAGATTCGCGGTATTGTCAAAAGCAACATGTACGGCGATGAAGCGGCCATGCTCAAGCCGGATGACATTGCCAATGCGGTTGTCTACGCACTCGAGCAGCCGGCGCATGTGGATGTAGGCGAGTTGCTGATCTGGCCAACCCGTCAGGAAAACTGATCACGCGGCTGAACCGCAAAGGAGCTAAGCTTGTATAAGCTACTGATTTTCGATTGGGACGGTACCATTATTGATTCGACCCAGCGAATTGCATCCAGCATCCGTGCTGCTGCCAAAGATCTCGATCTTCCGGTACCGACCTGGGAAGCCTCCAGGGATATCATCGGCCTTGGCCTTCCGGAGGCGATCCAGGCGCTGTTCCCGGGCGAGGGTGATCACATTATCGAGCCGATGCGCGAGCGCTATGGGCATTATTACCTGGGCGCTGATGAGACACCGACAGCCCTGTTTCCGGGAGTGCAGCATACACTTGAAAGCCTCAAGGCCAAGGGGTATCGACTGGCCGTGGCTACCGGCAAGAGTCGCAAGGGGCTGGAGCATGTATTTGCCGAGACCGGTATCGGCGCGCTGTTCGAAACCAGCCGCTGCGCCGATGAGACGACGTCCAAGCCGGATCCGCACATGCTGCACGAGCTGCTGGTCGAAACCGGTGTCGACCGCCGTCATGCGCTCATGATCGGGGATACCGAATACGATCTGGAAATGGGGCGGCGCGCGGGTATGGATACCGTCGCGGTCAGTTATGGCGCCCATCACATTGACCGTCTCAAGGTGCTTGAGCCGGCCTGTGAGATTCATCATTTTGCGGAACTGGAAGCCTGGCTCGACGGTCTTTCAGCGCAAACTATCTGAAGTGAGGGAATATCGTGAGCGAGAATCATTGGGGTGAAGAAGGTGCGGCCGGCTCTCGCGAGCCGGAGCGTCAGCGGGAGTCGGGCGAGGCGTCGCTGCAACGGCCATCCACGCAGAAAGAGTGGCGCCTTATCGAAAAGGTGGTCAGCAGCCTGCATGTCGAGCATCGTCGCGCACGACGCTGGGGCATATTCTTCAAGTTGCTGACGTTTGTATACCTGTTCAGCCTGTTGGGGATCTTCTGGTTCGGCAAGCAGCTGGACGCCGATAAAATGGTGCCTCAGGCACATACCGCCATTGTTGAAGTCAAGGGGCCGATCATGGATGACGAGGAGGCCAGTGCTGACGGCATCATCCGGGCCTTGCGCAATGCCTTCGAGGCCGAAAAAAGCCAGGCGGTCATTCTTCGCATCAATAGCCCCGGCGGTAGCCCGGTTCAGTCCGGTTACGTGTATGACGAGATCAAGCGCCTGCGTGCGCTGCACCCTGAAAAGAAGGTATATGCGGTCATTGCGGATATTGGTGCATCCGGTGCCTATTATATCGCGGCTGCCGCTGACGAAATTTATGCGGACAAGGCCAGTCTGGTGGGCTCCATTGGTGTGATTTCATCCAGTTTCGGCTTTGTTGATTTGATCGACAAGCTGGGTGTGGAGCGTCGCACGCTGACGGCCGGGGATAACAAGGCCTTTCTGGATCCCTTCTCGCCACTCAAGGACGATGATCGTGAATTCTGGCAAACGGTGCTGAATACTACTCATCAGCAGTTTATCGATCAGGTCAGAAAAGGGCGCGGTGATCGCCTCAAGGGCGGTGACGAAGTGTTTTCCGGTCTGGTTTGGACGGGTGAGCAGGCGCTGGAACTGGGCCTGATTGATGGGCTTGGCAGCAGTTCCATGGTTGCACGCGAGATCGTCGGTGCCGAAAAGCTGGTGGATTACACGGCGCGACCGCAGGCGCTTGATCGCCTGGTCGAGCGCCTCGGTATCGGTGTTGCCAAGGAGTTGTCTCTGCAGTTGGGTCTGCAGGATGAGTATCAGCTGCGCTGATCGCAACTAGAACGGACGAACACCCTCGGCTTCCAGCATTCGTACCAAGCGAATCAGGGGCAGGCCAACCAGGGTGTTCGGGTCGTCGCCTTCCAGACGCTCGAACAGGACAATACCGCTGCCTTCGGAGCGAAAGCTGCCTGCGCAGTTATAGGGCTGTTCATGCTGCAGGTAACCTTCAATCAGATCATCGTCCAGCGGCCTGAAATGCACCTGATACGGCACGGTATCGACTTGGCAGTGGCCGGTGCGCGTATTGAGCAGACACAGGCCGGTCAGGAAGGTGACCGAGCGCCCCGAGGCAGCCTTCAGCTGTTCGGTCGCACGGTCATGTGTGCCGGGCTTGCCGATGATCTGGTCGTCCAATACAGCGACTTGGTCGGAGCCGATAACCAGCGCGTCCGGGAAGCTTCTGCCCACAGCTCTGGCTTTTTCTTCGGCCAGGCGCGACACTAGCACTGCGGCGCTCTCGTTCGCCAGTGCCGTCTCGTCTATTTCCGGGTGTTTGGTGCGATAGGGCAGGCCCAGTTTGTCCAGAATTTCCCTTCGCCAGGGAGAACTGGAGGCGAGTACAAGGGTGGGTAACATGATTTTTCCTTTTGGACCACGACTGTTAAATGTTTCTGGTATCATATTAACCCTGATTTAAATTACTTAAACCCCTATTTTCTTTGACAGCAAGGGGTTCTGACCATAGAATTGCGCGCTTATGTCGTACGGTCCATTACCGAAAAAAGTTGACCCTCGCAAACTCGCCGAGCGGGAAGTAGTATTCAAAGGCCCAGCCGCTGTTTCTGACATGCCGCGCCTTACCTCCTTCCTGTGCGATGACAGCGGTAACATCGACGTCGAAGTCGGGTTTGCCAAGGATGAACAGGGCCTGCGGGTGCTCAGTGGTGAGATGCACGGTGTCGTCAGCATGACGTGCCAGCGCTGCCTTGAGCCCGTCAGTGTCGAGCTTGATGCCACACTGAATCTTGCGGTTGCATTGACCGAAGAGCAGGCACAGAATTTGCCCCGTTACTATGATCCGCTGATCTTGGAAACGGACGAGATTGAACTGCTGCCAGTCATTGAGGACGAGCTGATGCTGAGTCTGCCGCTGGTCCCGTATCATGATGACTGCAGTATTCAGACCTCGTTCGGCGACGTGGAAACGGCCCGGACGCAGGAAGAAAAACCCAACCCCTTCAGTGTATTGGCCCAGCTTAAAGAAAAGGCCGATAAGAGTTAAACCAGGAGCTATATACCATGGCAGTACAGCAGAACAAAAAGTCTCGTTCAAAGCGTGATATGCGCCGTTCCCACGATGCGCTGAGCAACCCGACTCTGGCTGTAGACGCAACTACCGGTGAAACTCACCGTCGTCACCACGTCAGCGCTGACGGTTTCTACCGCGGTCGTCAGGTTGTTGCCAAAGGCGACGAGTAAGCTTGACGGTTCGTTATTGCATCGCTGTTGATGCAATGGGCGGGGACTTCGGTCCCCGCGTTACAGTGCCTGCTGCACTGGACGCTCTCAAGCGTCACCCCTCCTTGAGTATTCTGTTGGTCGGCGATAGCCACATCATTTCCCCTCTAATAGTGCGCTGTGACCATGGCATCCTTGAGCGCATTGAACTTGTTCATGCCGACTCGGTCGTGGCTATGGATGAGCGTCCCACTTTTGCCCTGCGTCGTCGCCAGGACTCATCCATGTATATCGCTTTGCAGAGTGTTGCTGAGGGCCGTGCCCGGGCCTGTGTCAGCGCCGGCAATACGGGAGCGTTGATGGTATTGGGTCGTGGTATTCTGCAGATGCTGCCCGGTATTGACCGGCCGGCGATTACATCTGCCATTCCGACCGTAACAGGTCATAGCCATATGCTGGACCTTGGGGCCAATGTTGACTGTTCAGCGGAGCATCTGCTGCAGTTTGCCATCATGGGGTCGGTCATGGTGCGTGCGGTCGAACGCATCAACTCTCCGCGTGTGGCCTTGTTGAATATCGGTGCTGAGGAGATCAAGGGTAACGAGCAGGTCAAACTGGCGTCACGCCTTCTGAAAGAGCAGCCCGAACTCAATTATATCGGTTTCATCGAGGGAGACGGGGTGTTTAGTGGTGAGGCCGACCTGGTGGTGTGCGACGGCTTCGTGGGCAATATTGCCCTGAAAAGTTGCGAAGGTTTGTCGCGACTGGTCAGCAGCAAACTCAAGCAAAGTTTTACTCGCAGCTTATATCGGCGCGCCCTGGCATTGCTGGCTCGTCCGGTGTTGAAAGAGCTGCAGCAGCAGCTCGACCCGGGGCGTCGCAATGGGGCCAGTCTTTTAGGGTTGCAGGGCATTGTCGTCAAGAGTCATGGCAGTGCCGGCAGTCACTGCTTTGGTCACGCCATTGATCAGGCTGTCTCAGAAGCCGAGATGAATATACCCGCCCGCATCAGCGAGCGGCTGGAGCGCTACCTGCACGATCCGTCCGGCACCTGAGGGTTGCGGGGCGTTCTAATTATTCCCGAATGTTGTACACTTACGGCCTTTATTGGCTGCGTTTCGCTTGCATGAATCGCAGTATGAATGTCACTAGTACAGTATGGGGAAGCCATGTCGCAAACGCTTGCTTTCGTTTTTCCCGGCCAGGGTTCGCAGCAGCTGGGGATGCTCTCAGAGCTTGCCGCCGCACACCCGGTCATTCAGCAGACTTTTGCCGAAGCCTCCGAGGTGCTCGGGTTTGATCTCTGGCAGATGACTCAGGAGGGGCCGGAAGAGGCTCTGAACAGCACTGAAAACACGCAGCCGGCGCTTTTGGCGGCAGGTGTTGCGCTGTGGCGCTTGTGGCAGGAGCAGGGTGGCGAAAAGCCCTGCGTCATGGCTGGCCACAGCCTGGGTGAGTACACGGCGCTGGTGTGTGCCGGTGCCTTGTCACTGGCGGACGGCGTGCGCCTGGTCAAGGCGCGTGGTGAGTTCATGCAGCAGGCGGTACCCGCGGGCAGCGGTGCAATGGCTGCCATTCTGGGCCTGGATGATGATGCCGTTGCCAAGGCGTGCAAAGAAGCCGCTCAGGGCGACGTTGTTTCTCCTGTCAATTACAACTGTCCCGGACAGGTTGTCATTGCGGGCGAAAAGGCGGCGGTTGAACGCGGTATTGAGGCCTGCAAGGCTGCCGGTGCCAAGCGTGCCGTTCCCTTGCCTGTCAGCGTACCGTCTCACTGCGCGTTGATGAAGCCTGCGGCGGAGCAGCTGGCAGAGGTTCTGGCCTCCATCACGCTGCAGCAGCCTGAAGTGCCGGTAGTTCAGAACGTATCTGCGGCCGTGGCGGCTGACCTGGAAGAACTGAAGAACAACCTGCTGGCTCAGCTGTATAGTCCGGTACTGTGGACGGCGTCCGTTCAGTCTATGGCGGCTCAGGGTGTTGAAACTCTGGTTGAGTGTGGTCCGGGCAAGGTGCTGACCGGTCTGAACAAGAAGATCGATCGCGCATTGGTGGGCGTTTCCATCAGCGATCCGGCCGGTCTGGAAAAGTCCCTGGGCTGAATTCAACGGATATCAGGAAACTATCATGAGTATTGAAGGCAAGGTTGCCCTGGTGACGGGTGCAACACGGGGTATCGGCAAGGCAATTGCCACCAATCTGGCGGCGCAGGGCGCGATTGTGGTCGGAACAGCCACTAGCGAGAAGGGCGCGGAGGCCATCTCGTCTTATCTGGCTGAAGTCGGCAACAAGGGTATCGGCATGGTGCTGGATGTGGCGGATACCGCGTCTGTCGAAGCGGTGTTGAAGGGTATTCAAGCCGATTTCGGTACCATCGAGATTTTGGTCAATAATGCTGGTATCACCAAGGACAACATCCTGATGCGCATGAAAGATGACGAGTGGGACGGTGTAATCAACACCAACCTCAACTCCATCTATCGCCTCGTTAAGGGTTGTCTGCGTGGTATGACCAAAGCGCGCTGGGGGCGCATTGTCAATGTGAGCTCCGTCGTGGCCTCTATGGGAAATGCGGGTCAAACCAACTACGCGGCAGCAAAGTCGGGCATGGAAGGTTTTACACGTGCGCTGGCCCGTGAAGTCGGTTCACGCAACATTACCGTCAACTGCGTGGCACCAGGTTTCATCGATACCGATATGACCGCTGGCTTGGCTGACGAGCACAAGCAGAGTCTGCAGGCTCAGATTCCGATGAACCGTCTTGGTCAGCCGGAAGAGATCGCGGCCGTTGTCGGCTTTTTGGCGAGTGATGGCGGTGCTTATGTCACCGGTGATACGATTCACGTGAATGGCGGAATGTATATGTCCTGATGCGGAACAGCATCAGTGGCATAAAAATTTGTTTTTTTCGCGGATTTGTTGATAATTGGCCGTCAGCTGACGGGTTATTAAATTTCACACCGTCACGCTAGTTGCCAGAGCGTAATGGGTTTTCTAAAATTCCATGTCGCATCCTGCGATGTGATGGTATTGAGAAAAAATAGGAAGAGATATGAGTAACATTGAAGAGCGCGTAAAGAAGATCATCGCTGAACAGCTGGGCGTCAAAGAAGAAGAAGTTGTTAACTCTGCTTCCTTCGTCGAAGACCTGGGCGCTGACTCCCTGGACACGGTTGAACTGGTTATGGCGCTGGAAGAGGAATTCGAAACCGAAATTCCCGACGAAGAAGCTGAGAAGATCACAACTGTTCAGCTGGCGATCGATTACATCAACGCTCATCAGTAATCAATCCCCACAGAATTAGCCGAAAAGCCGCATCTATATGCGAATATAGTGCGGCTTTTCTTTTGTAAGGCCCTTGGAGGCTGGAGGAGTAGGATGTCTCGCAGAAAAGTTGTTGTGACCGGTATCGGTTTGCTGACACCCGTAGGCAATGCCGTGAAGGACACCTGGGACAATATCCTGGCCGGTAAAAGCGGTGTGGCGCCAATTGAGTTTTTTGACGCGTCTCAGTTCGCAACACGCTTCTCTGCATCGGTAAAGGATTTCAACCTGGATCCCTACATGAGCGCGAAGGAAGCGCGCAAGATGGATCTGTTCATTCAGTACGGAATGGTCGCTGCAGCCCAGGCCATCGATGATTCCGGCATTGAAGCCACTGAGGCCAACTCGCATCGTATCGGCTGTGCCATCGGTTCCGGTATCGGCGGTCTGCCGATGATCGAAAAAACCCATGACACGCTGAATGCCAGCGGGGCACGTCGTGTTTCCCCGTTCTTTGTACCGGGCAGCATCATCAACATGATTTCCGGTAATGTGGCGATCAAGTACGGCTTCCGCGGCCCTAACATTGCCATCACCACAGCCTGTACCAGTGGTACGCACAACATCGGCCATGCCATGCGCATGATTCAGTACGGTGATGCCGATGTCATGGTGGCCGGTGGTGCTGAGATGGCAACCACACCGCTGGGTCTGGCTGGTTTCTCGGCTGCTCGTGCACTGTCTACGCGCAACGATGACCCGACGGCTGCGAGCCGCCCCTGGGATCGTGACCGTGATGGTTTTGTCCTCGGTGACGGCGCCGGTGTGCTGATTCTGGAAGAGTACGAGCATGCCAAGGCACGCGGTGCGCATATCTATTGCGAGCTGGCCGGTTTTGGCATGTCCGATGATGCCTTCCACATGACCGCGCCGCCGGAAGATGGTGCCGGTGCCGCATTGTCCATGCAGAATGCGGTCAATGATGCCGCGATTGCAGTCGAACGCATCAACTACATCAACGCCCACGGCACGTCCACGCCGGCGGGTGATATTGCCGAGTCAAATGCGGCCAAGCGCGTGCTGGGCAGTGCTGCCGAGCAGGTGCGTATGAGCTCCACCAAGTCGATGATCGGTCACCTGCTGGGGGCGGCCGGTGCCGTTGAGGCAGCCTTTTGCGTGCTGGCATTGCGTGATCAGGTGGCACCTCCGACCATCAACTTGGATAACCCGTCTGAAGGCTGCGACCTGAACTACGTTGCTCACAGTGCGCAGGAGTGCGCGATTGATGCCGCAATGTCCAACTCCTTCGGTTTCGGCGGTACCAACGGTACCCTGATCTTCAACCGTATCTGAGGAGACGGGAGGCGCAGGCCTCCCGCGATGGATGCAGGTACAAACGCTGATCAACGGGCAGGTTGCCGAGTGTGTCGCTCCGACCGATCGGGGTCTTGCCTATGGCCACGGCCTGTTCGAGACTCTGCCCGTACAGGATGGCAAGCCGATTTTCCTATCCCAGCACCAGCAACGCCTGTTGGACGGCTGTGCTCGTCTGGGCATTCCAACCGATAACCTCATGGCTCAGTTGCAGCAGGATCTGGGTCGGTTGAAGTTTCCCGCCGGCATGGCGGTTCTTAAGATCATGGTGACCTCCGGTTCGGGCGGCCGTGGCTACCTGAGGCCAGATCCTGTCGAGCCCTGTCGCATTCTGTCCTTGTCACCGATGCCGGTGTATCCGGATATGCCCGAAGACGGCATTCATGCGCGCTGGTGTCAGACACGCCTGGCCTGTCAGCCCCTTTTGAGCGGCATCAAGCATCTTAACCGCCTTGAACAGGTCCTGGCACGCAACGAGTGGCGAGACCCCGGCATCCGCGAGGGGCTGGTTCTGGACACCCTTGGACGAGTGGTCGAGGGGACCATGAGCAACTTGCTGTTCGTGCGTGGGCAGCACTTGTGCACGCCTGACTTGAGCGAAGCGGGTGTCTCCGGGATTGTCCGTGCCCAACTGTTGAGCATGGCACCGGAGCTTGGGCTCGAGGTTGAAGTCGGGCAGTATGATCGTGACAGCGTCGAGTCGGCCGATGAAGTGATGGTCTGCAACAGCCTGATCGGTATCTGGCCGATCGTGCGCCTTGGGGATGTGCGCTATCCCGTTGGTCCGCATACCCGAAATCTACAGTCAGCCCTTAAACAACGGATGTCCTCATGCTGAAAAAATTCATTCTCTTCTGTCTGCTATTGGCTTTAGTGCTGATGGGAGCGGCCTGGGCTGCATTACAGCAGTTGCAACAGGTACTGAGTGCACCGCTGCCACTTGCTGAGGAGCGTGTGCTGACAGTCGAACCAGGTACCTGGTTTCGTCGCTTTGCTCTACAGCTGGAAGAGGAAGGTCTGGTCGACCATCACATGTGGCTGCGGGCCGAAGCCTACCGCACACCCTGGGTTACCGGCATTAAAGCGGGGGAGTATCAGCTTGAGCCCGGCTTGACCCTGCAGCAGCTGTTGGAGAAGGTCGTCAACGGGGACACCATCAACTACACCTTTACCCTGGTCGAAGGGTCTACATTCAAGCAGCTCAAGGCCGCTCTGCTGGATAATGATCGCCTTAAGCACGAGCTGGATGACATGAGTGAAGACCAGCTGCTGAAAGTGCTGGGGAGTGATGCCGAGGCTGTTGAGGGGCTTTTTCTGGCAGAGACCTACCATTTTCAGCGGGGCATGACCGACCTTCAGCTGCTCAAACGAGCGCACGACGACCTCAAAGAGGTTCTCGAGGCTGCCTGGCAAGCGCGTGACAAAGCGTTGCCCTACAAGCGTCCCTATGAAGCGCTGATCATGGCATCGATCATCGAAAAGGAAACCGGGGTGCCCTCTGAACGCAGTGAAATTGCCGGTGTGTTTGTCCGCCGCCTGCAGCGGGGCATGCGCCTGCAGACGGATCCGACGGTCATTTACGGCATGGGCGAGCGCTACAAGGGCAACATTACCCGTGCCGACCTGCGCCGCCCGACCCCTTGGAATACCTATGTCATCGACGGACTGCCGCCGACCCCCATTGCACTGGTGGGGCGTGAAGCCATTACAGCGGCCTTGAACCCGGCAGACGGCAAGACGCTGTATTTTGTGGCCAAGGGGGACGGTTCGCACCATTTTTCACGCTCGCTGCAAGAGCATAATCGAGCCGTACGCCGCTATCAGCTGCAGCGGCGAGCCGACTATCGCTCATCACCGGAGAACTGACCAGATGCCAAGAGGATGCTTTGTCACGGTTGAAGGCACCGAAGGCGTTGGCAAAACGACCAACCTTGACTTCGTGCAGCAGACACTGGAAAGCGCCGGGCTGGAGGTGCTGCGTACCCGAGAGCCGGGCGGTACGCCTCTGGCTGAAGACATACGTACGCTGCTGTTAACGCCGCGTGCAGAGCCAGTTGCTGATCTGACCGAGTTGTTGCTGATGTTCGCTGCTCGAGCGCAGCACCTTGAGCAGGTCATCAAGCCGGCCCTTGCGGCGGGCAAGTGGGTATTATGCGATCGCTTTACCGATGCAACCTATGCCTACCAGGGTGGCGGTCGTGGCATGGACACCGCGCAGATCCAGGTGTTGGAAAACCTGGTTCAGGACGGCCTGCAGCCCGACCTTACCCTGTTGCTGGACCTGCCGGTCAGTGTCGGGCTTGAGCGTGCGCGTGCACGCAGCGCACCGGACCGTTTCGAGTCGGAAAAAAGCCGTTTCTTCGAGGCGGTCAGGCAGCATTACCTGCAGCGTGCTGCCGCCGACCCGGGCCGCTTTGCCGTCATTGATGCCGCGCCGGCGTTGCCGGACGTACAACAGCAGATCAGCCAGGCGTTGCTACGGGTGTTGGAGGTACCGGCATGAGTGCCGAGCTGTACCCCTGGTTCGAGCGTCAGTGGCAGCGCTTGATTGCACAGCAGCAGGCCGATCGTCTGCCGCATGCGCTGTTGCTGTCGGGCCCTGCGGGTGTGGGCAAATATGATTTTGCCGAACGACTGGCCAATCTGCTGTTGTGTCATGCGCCTCTAGGGTCAGCACCCTGCGGGCAGTGTCACAGCTGTGAGCTGCGTCAGGCGGGTCATCACCCGGACCTGATCAGAATCGGCCCCGAGGGAGTCGGCAAGCCGATCAAGGTCGATCAGGTGCGTACGCTGATCGATCACCTGCACAGTACCGCACAACAGGGTGGTTACCGCGTGGTGATCATGGAGCCGGCGGAAGCGCTGAATACCTCATCAGCCAATGCGTTGCTGAAAATCCTGGAAGAGCCGGGTGACAGAACGCTGCTATTGCTGGTGTGTCATCAGCCGGGGCAGTTGATGGCAACCATTCGCAGCCGTTGCCAGCGCATCGATTTTGCAACGCCATCCCCGGCCGATGCGTCTGCCTGGTTGGCCGAAACTCTGGGCCTGGAAGCTGATCGGGCAGAGCAGCTGTTGCGTCTGTGTCATGGCGCCCCCTTGAGGGCGCGTCAGCTTTATGAGGGTGATCTGCTGGAGCAGCGCAAGAAGCTGATGACCGGGCTTGCGGATCTGCTGCGAGACCGTGTCTCAGTTACTGATCTGGCTCTACAGATGAGCAAGTTCGACCTGCTACAATGCCTCGACTGGTTAAACAGCCTGCTCAGCGACATTGTGCGCATGCAGCTGGCCGGTCTCTCGGAACCGGCAGTCAATCCAGATATGAAGCGCATGCTGCAGGCGCTTGCCAAGCAGGCCAGCAGTATTAAAATCTTTGCATTGGCTGACCGAATCCAGGAGGAGAGGGTCAGCCTGATGTTGCGCCAGAACCCCAATCGGCAGTTGCTGCTTGAGCGTTTGCTGCTGCAATGGTCTGGCCTGGCACGAAAAACATAGGAGTGTTGAGCCCATGTCCATCATCCCGCGGATCAGCCACGGCATACTGTCGCTGACGATCGATAACAAGGAAAGCCTGTACAAGGCGTACATGCCTTTCGTGACCAACGGTGGCCTGTTCATTCCCACAACGCGTACCTATCAGTTGGGGGAAGAGGTGTTCATGCTGCTGATGCTGATGGACGAGCCGGACAAGGTGCCGGTAACCGGCAAGGTGATCTGGGTAACGCCGAAAGCGGCGCAGGGCGGACGTACCCCCGGTATCGGCATTCAGCTGTCAGGCGATGACTCGGCCCTGGTACGCAAGATTGAAACCTATCTGGCCGGCATGGATGGATCTGGTCGCCGTACCAACACGCTGTAACCCATCAAGACAACGTTAGTAGAGGCACCATGTTAATAGATTCGCACTGTCACCTGGATATGCTGGACCTGAGCAAGCATGACGACAGCATGGACAACGTGATCAGCGCCGCGCGTGCGCGTAACGTTGAGCAGATGCTGTGTGTCTGTGTCGATTTGAACCGGTACGACAGCATGCGTGCCAGTGCCAGTCACTTCGATAATGTATGGTTTTCGGCCGGTATTCATCCGCTTCATATCGAAGAGTGCCCGTTCGACGCCAGTCGTCTGCGGCAGCTGGCGGCCGATCCGCGCGTAGTGGCATTGGGCGAGACGGGCCTTGACTACCATTATTCGCAGGAAACGCGTGAACAGCAGCAGGCCAGCTTTGCCGGTCATCTGGAACTGGCCGGTGAGCTGGATCTGCCGGTTATCGTGCACACACGTGACGCTCGAGAAGATACGCTGAAACTGATTCGTGAACACGGTAACACCAACTCGGCAGGGGTGTTGCACTGCTTCACCGAGTCGCTTGAAATGGCCAAGGCGGCGTTGGATCTGGGTTACATGATTTCGTTCTCCGGCATCATCAGCTTCCGCAACGCGGCCGAGCTGCGTGAAGTGGTCAAGGCGGTACCCCTGGATCGCATGCTGGTTGAGACGGATTCACCCTATCTGGCCCCGGTGCCGTTTCGTGGCAAGCAGAACCAGCCTGCCTACGTGGCGGATGTGGCCGCCTGCGTGGCTGAACTCAAAGGCGTCCCCGTCGAAGCCGTGGCGGAGCAGACTACTGCCAACTTTTATCGGCTCTTCAAGCGTACCCGCTGAGTCTTATGTATCATCAGCCCCCCTTTGACTACATCGAGCCGGTCTTCCGCCCGCCCAGCGAGGCGGATTCACTCATCCTGCAGGTCACCAATGGCTGCAGCTGGAACCGCTGTACCTTCTGTGACATGTACACGGATGAGCACAAGCGCTTTCGTCCCAAGGCCGAGGCCGACGTCATTGCCGAGATTCAGCGCTGTGGCGCATCCATGCCCTGGGTCCGGCGCGTGTTTCTGGCCGATGGCGATGCCATGGCGCTGTCCGTGCGAAGATTGAGCACAATACTGCAGGCGATCAAAACTTACCTGCCAAATGTGCGCCGCGTGTCGGCCTACTGCCTGCCGTCCAACCTGAAAAACAAAACGGTTGCAGAACTCGCACAGTTGCGTGAATTGGGTTTGAGTCTGATGTACATGGGTGCCGAAAGCGGCTGCAACCGGGTTCTGGAAGCGTTCGACAAGGGTGAGACCTTTGACTCCACGGCCGAAGCCCTGTTGAAAGCGAAAGAGGCGGGGATGAAGCGTTCTGTCATGCTGATCAACGGTGCAGGTGGTCGTATGCATTCGGAATCACATGCACGCGAGTCCGCCCGTCTTGTGAACCTGGTACAGCCTGAATATCTGGCGACGCTGGTTTTGTTTTTCCGTCGTGACGCCGAGCAGCGCGTGCAGGATGGCTATGGCGGTCAGTTCCAGCCGTTGGATGCTCAGGGGCTGTTTCAGGAAATGCGCACGCTGATTGCGGCGACCGAGCTATCACAAACCATCTTTCGCAGCGACCATGTGTCCAATCGCCTGGTATTGAAGGGGGTGCTGGGCAAGGACAAGGCCCGCATGCTGACCGAGATCGACCAGGCGATCGAGTACGCCCAATCAAGGGATATACCGCTGTATCAGGGCCGCTTCTAAGCCTGAAGCAGGCAAAAGACGAGATTTCGGGGCCGGGCCTCAGTGGCATTGCTTGCCCGCTGAGGCCGAATCACCTACGGCTCAATAATTGCCGCTGAGTAGCTCTTCTTCGGTCAATGGCGTAATGCTGAGCAGCATCTTGGTCAGATCAAGCAGAATGATCAGGATGTTGTTGTAGTAGCACACGCCCTGCACAAAGCGCTTGGTGGAGTCGTCGCCACTGACGCTGGGCGCACGGTCCACGTCGTTGTGCGGCAGATTAATGACCTCATCGACACTGTCCACCACCAGGCCGATCACTTCCTGCTCATTGAACTCCACCACGATCACGCGAGTTTCGTCATCGTAGGGCACCAGCGGCAGTCCGAACATCTGGCGAGTATCAATGACCGTGACCACATTGCCGCGCAGGTTGATAATGCCCAGGATGGAGCTGTCGGCGCCGGGTACCGGCGTGATCTCGCTGAAGCGAAGCACTTCCTTGACCTGCATGACGTCGATGCCATACAGCTCGTTATCGACACGGAAGGTCGCCCACTGGTGATAAACGACTTCTTCCTGTTGTGAGCGTCGCGAGTGATCCGATTCGGCCTGTTGACCATCCTGAAGGGTTTTTAAATATTCAGCCGCTGAATTCAAGCTCATGGCGTTCTGTCCTGTATCGTCCAGTGTTTCAACCAGCCTAGACCGGCTTCAGTGGTCGTTTGCGGGTTGTACTCAAGGCTAATATGGCCGCTGTAGCCCATTTGCTCAAGCGCCTTGAATAGATTGGGGTAATTGATTTCACCGCTGCCGGGCTCATGGCGGCCGGGCACATCGGCAATTTGTATGTGACCGATTTTGTCTGCATTTTGCTTCAAAGTCGAGATCAGATTGCCTTCCATGATCTGCATGTGATACACGTCATACTGCAGCGCCGTTGAGGGCAGCTTCAAGCGTTCGATCAGCTCGAGCACCTGGTGGCTGGAATGCAGCCAGAAACCGGGAATATCCTCGGTGTTGATGGCTTCGATCATCAGCTGGATACCGTTGTCATGGCAGTGTCGAGCGGCCAGCTGTAGATTCGCTTCAAGTGTTGCTTGCACCTGGTCGGTATCGGCCTCCTCGGGCGGTACGCCGGCCAGGCAGTTAAGTTTGCCAACCCCCAGTGCGCGTGCCCAGTGCAGGGCCTGCTCCAGACCCGCTGCAAACTCCGCTTCACGCTCGGGCAGGCAGGCCAGCCCGCGCTCACCCTGGGCCCAATTCCCTGCAGGGATGTTGATCAAAACCAGCTGCAACCGGTATCGCGCCAGTGCAGCGGCAATATCATCCAGTGGCAAGGAGTACGGAAACTGGACTTCCACAGCATCAAACCCGGCTTTGCGGGCGGCCGCGAAGCGCTCCGGCAGCGGGTATTCGGTGAACAGCAGGCTTAGATTAGCGGCAAATTTCAAAGCGTGAGTCACAGGCAATTTTCCGGTTTGGGCAGGCCGGCCAGGCGGGCCGCAACCTTGGCCGGACTGCCCGGAAACAGCTGCATCAGGTAAATACTGCGCCCTTTGTCCTTGCCCAGGGCGATACCCACCGCCTTTACTAGCGGGCGCATGGCGGGGGAAAGCTGATACTGGCGGTAGAAGTCGCGCAACACATGAATCACTTCCCAATGGGCCTCCGTGAGCGTCAGGCCATCGTCTTTCGCCAGCTGAAGCGCGACATCCGGGCTCCACTGTTCAAGATCGTAGAGATAGCCCTCATCATCCAGAAGGATTTCAACGTCGTTTACAATCAGGTGCATATCAAAACCAGCTCAGAGTACGTTCGTGTTCAAGGGTGAGCATGACGAAGCCGGCATCGTCGACTTCTTCGTATTCACCTTTGGTAACCCCTCTGGCGGCCCTGTCAGGTGCCAGCACCACAACCCGTGCCGGCAGCCCGGACAGGGATGCAGAATGGTGTGGCAGTATCCAGTAGACGGCTTCCTCGATCAACAGGAGAGTATCGTCAGCGGTCAATGCTGCTTGGTAGCTGTTGAAAATGCCCTTGTCGCTGGGCGAGCGATTGAGAATATGGAGCGTCATAGCGTCAATACCACCGGGTGATGACTGATCAGCTGTTGTAGTTGCTGCGTGTTCAGGACTTCCGGCTCAGGTAACAGCTCGGCAGCGCTCAGGCCGTGCAGGGCAAGACTGTCTTCACTCGTGTAGAGCGTTTCGATGTCATACATCGGCAGTGCCCCGAGCATGGCGTGAGAGGTTTTCTCGCTGATCGGCGTACCATCCTGGCCCGGCAGCAGCTGCAGCACGGCATCATCCAGCAGCAATAGGCTCACCGGGAGATCGAAGATGGCTGCGCTGAGCGCGATATCTATTGCATCGCGCGCTGACGATGAGGCGAAAGGAGCGGACCGCGAGATAATCAGAACGGGCTTTTGGCTCATCGCATGCCTCCAAAGGTAATCACTCGGTCGGACGCCTGTGTCGCTTCAATCAGCTGACCCAGTCCCGACAACTCGAAGCCGGTTGCCAGGTTGGCCGCATTTTTTTCATGCCGCTTGGCTTCGTTGTCATCCATGATGCCTCGGCGCACGGCAGCGGCAATGCAGACAACCAGGTCGAGATCATGCTGCTCCGCCAAGGCCTGCCATTGTTGCGGGATATGCTGCTCATCGCGCGGCGGGGCTGCGAGGCTTGTCGCGTTGTGAACACCGTCACGATAGAAAAACACGCGGTAAATGCTGTGTCCCGCGTCCAGGGCGGCGCGGGCAAAGCGCAGTGCCGTACCGGCGGCGGGTGCCTGATAGGGTGCAGTATGAATCACGAGGGTAAAGATCATCGGTGGCTTCAATCCGAAATAAAAAAGCCCCGCTATCCTAGCAGATTGCGGGGCTGGTTTAGCAGGCGCGATCAGTCGTCGCTGAAGGCGCCAACCAGGCTGAGCAGGTGTACAAACAGGTTATAGATGCTCAGGTAAAGGCCAACAGTGGCTATGACGTAGTTGGTGTAGTGCCCGTTCACGATGTTGCTGGTGTCATACAGGATGAAACCGGACATCAGCAGTACCACGGCGGCGGAGAAGGCCAGCTGAATGCCGGAAATATCAACACCGAATAGTGGCAGGATGAACAGCGCGATCATGGCAATGATCAGAATCATAGAGCCGGCGGCCAGGAAACCGCCCATGAAGCTGAAGTTCTTGCGCGAGCTCAGGACGTATGCCGACAGACCCAGGAAAGTAGCTGCGGTCATACCCATGGCGGTCAGCACAATTTCACTACCGTTGGCCATGGCCAGGTAGTGGTTCAGAATCGGACCCAGGCCAAAGCCCAGCAGACCGGTAAAGGCAAAGGTCAGCGGCAGTGCGGCGGCACTGTTCTGCTTGCGGTTGATGACGAACAGCAGTACAAAGCTGAGCAATACGCTGCCCAGATACACCATGAACGGAGGGTTGATCGCCATGGAGATACCCGCCGTGACGGCACTGAATACCAGTGTCATCGACAGCAGCATATAGGTGTTGCGGATGACCTTGTTGGTCTCCAATACCGCCTGTGAAGAGCGGGCTTCAAGCGTACGAGTGTTATCCATCATGAACCTCTTATTGATTTCCTTCTTGTTTGCAATGATGAGGGTTTGTTGGTGATTTTCAATAGTTTTGATGATTTGACATCAAAAAGATTCCCAGTAGAATTTCTATTTGTGCGGAGGGATGGCTGAGTGGTCGAAAGCACCGGTCTTGAAAACCGACGAGTCGAGAGGCTCCCAGGGTTCGAATCCCTGTCCCTCCGCCATTCTTTTCTCTGACATGCCTGCCGTCTGCGAGTTCCCCGTGTCCGATACTGCTAGCCTGGAAATTCTCTACGAGGATGAATACCTTGTTGCCGTCAATAAACCTGCCGGCTTGCTGGTTCATCCCAGCTGGATTGCGCCGGCCCGCACGCCCAACCTGGCTGCTCAGCTGAAACTGCGCTACCCGAACGAGACGGTTCACACGGTGCATCGGTTGGACCGCGCCACGTCTGGCGTCATTCTATTTGCTCGCAACAAGGCCGTTGCTCACAGTCTTCAGCAGCAATTTGCCGAGCGGCAGGTGCAGAAAACTTATCTGTGTGTGGTGCGTGGATGGGCCGATGAGGAAGGCGTGATTGACTATGCGCTCAAGCCGATTCACGACAAGATCGCCGAGCCCCACGCTAACCCCGACAAGGAAGCGCAGGACGCAGTTTCAGCTTACCGGCGCATTGCCAAGGTTGCGCTGCCGATTCCGGTCGGCCGCTATCCCGAAGCGCGCTATTCGCTGGTTGAAGTCAAGCCCACAACCGGGCGAAAACATCAAATCCGACGCCACATGAAGCATATCTTGCATCCGATCGTGGGCGATACCAAGCATGGAGAGGGGCGTCATAACCGACTGTTTCGCGAGCATCTCGATAGTCATCGGCTGTTGCTGATGGCCGTGGGCATCGAGTTCGAGCATCCTGTCAGCGGTTGTCGCCTCAATATTCAGGCGGGAGTGGGGGATGACGTGCGGGAGTTGTTCGAGCGTCTGGGTTGGAGAGAGGGATATCCGGTTACCGCTGCCGTCGCGCAGCGGTAACCGGAAACGAATCAGGACAGCCAGTTGTCCGGATCGTTTTCGTCAGCAAAAAAGGGATATCCGGTTACCGCTGCCGTCGCGCAGCGGTAACCGGAAACGAATCAGGACAGCCAGTTGTCCGGATCGTTTTCGTCAGCAAAAACCTGTGGCCAATCTTCGCGTCGACTTAGCATGTCGCGCGCAACGGCCTTGGCGCCTTCAAGGTCGTGGCTCGCAGCCCAGCCACACTGTAATTCGTTGCAGGCGGGTACTTCAGTGGCAACCAGCACATCTTCCAGTGTGCGTGCGAATACATCCAGAATTTCGTTGTAGTCGTCGTGATTCAGTACCGAGAGGTAGAAGCCGGTCTGGCAGCCCATCGGGCTGAAATCCAGCACACAATCCAGGTGGTTACGAATCAGCTCGGCAATCATGTGCTCCAGCGAGTGCAGCGAGGGCATCGGCATGTGTGCCTGATTGGGCTGGCAAAAACGGACATCATATTTGTGGACCCGGTCCTGCTTGCCTTCGGTCACACCGACCAGGCGGACATAGGGTGCCACAACTTTGGTGTGGTTGAAGTTAAAGCTTTCGACGTTCATGTGGAGTCCTTTAAAAACAATTGGTTATGATAATCGCTTAACGTGTTTTGAAGCCGGAAGCCCGGATCAATCACCGCGTCGACACGTCTGTCGGTGCATATCATAACAGAGCGCGAGGAGGCTGACAGGTTCCCAGATTGAGATGGCGGGCGGCGCTGCTCTCCTGTAAGCTTGCAGTCCTCGATATCCCGGACATTTCTCACCTCTGCGTCGCCTCTCGACGGTCTGTCGGATATTTCTGTTGTAAATCAAGAGATTATTGTTGCATGAGTTTTGCTTCTCTGGGGCTGTCTGCTCCTTTGCTGAAAGCAGTAGCTGATCAGGGCTACAGTACCCCTTCACCGATTCAGGAGCAGGCGATTCCGGCTGTTCTGGCCGGACGGGATGTCATGGCGGCCGCACAGACGGGTACGGGTAAGACCGCCGGTTTCACGTTGCCCATGCTGGAACGCCTGATGGCAGGCAAGCCTGCTCGGGGCAACCAGGTGCGTGCGCTGGTGTTGACGCCAACGCGTGAACTGGCCGCACAGGTGGGCGAAAGCGTGTCCATTTATGGCCAGAACCTCAAGCTGCGCTCTGCAGTGGTGTTTGGCGGGGTCAAGATCAATCCGCAGATGATGCGTTTGCGGGGCGGCGTCGATGTGCTGGTCGCTACGCCGGGGCGCTTGCTGGATCTGTATCAGCAAAATGCCGTGCGTTTTGATCAGCTTGAGATCCTGGTGCTGGATGAAGCGGATCGAATGCTGGATATGGGGTTCATCAACGATATCCGCAAGATTCTAAATCTGATGCCCAAGCGACGTCAGAACCTGATGTTTTCGGCTACGTTCTCCGATCCGATTCGCAAGCTGGCCCAAGGTATTGTGAACGATCCAGTTGAGGTCTCTGTGAATCCAGGGAACAGCACAGCAGATACCGTTACGCAGTGGCTGTGTCCGGTCGACAAGAAGCGCAAGCCGGAGTTGCTGTTGAAGCTGATTGGCGAAAATCAGTGGGAGCAGGTACTGGTTTTCACCAAAACCAAGCATGGTGCCAACAAGCTGACACGCTATCTGGAAGGCTTTGGCGTCAAGGCAGCAGCCATTCACGGCAACAAGAGTCAGGGTGCGCGGACGCGTGCCTTGGCTGATTTCAAATCCGGCGCCATCACCACGCTGGTTGCGACCGATATTGCGGCGCGCGGACTGGATATTGACCAGTTGCCGCAGGTCGTGAATTTCGAGCTGCCCAATGTGTCTGAAGATTACGTGCACCGTATTGGTCGTACCGGGCGTGCCGGCGCAAAGGGGCAAGCGGTTTCCCTGGTGTGTGAGGAAGAGCTCGAGTTTTTGATCGGGATTGAGCGTTTGATTCGCCAGACTGTTGAGCGTCGGACAATAGAGGGCTTTGAGCCGGTGCATCCGCTACCGGAGAGCAAGGGTGCCAAAAAACCGGGGCGTCGCAGTGGCAGTAACCGCGGCCAGTCGCGCCCGCACAAGGAGCATAAGGATGGTCAGCGGCCTGCGGGCAGTGCGCAGGCGCGCCGTCGCTCCCGTCGTCCGCGCAGTACTCAGCCTGCTGCGGCTGTCAGCTGAATTTACTCTACAGTCCCCTGTCAGAGTTTCTGACAGGGGGCTGTACTTGTACTTGGAGCACAAAGGACATGCACAAAAAAAGCGACCTTGGGTCGCTTTTTTTATCTCGACTCTGTATGGATTACAGAGCGACGATGTTTTCAGCCTGAGGACCTTTCTGGCCCTGAGTCACTGTGAATTCGACTTTCTGGCCTTCCTGCAGAGTCTTGAAGCCAGATCCCTGAATGGCACTGAAGTGTGCGAAAACGTCCGGGCCGTTTTCCTGCTCGATGAAGCCGAAGCCCTTAGTTTCGTTGAACCATTTTACAGTGCCGGTAGTAGTAGACATGCTATCTTTCCTATAATTCAAATATTTTCGGGCTCGGGCCCGATATAAAGCGCTAAAAAGTGATGCTATCTACTTCAGTAGACCCATGAAGAATAAAACGACGAGGCGTGATTTCAAAATAGGTCCCGGTAAATATCGTCTTAACTTTCAAGCGATTTCATTCTATAGAGATCAACATGCGTGTCAATCTTTATTGATGCTCGCTTTGGTATAGGGTACACGATACGTACCCGATATTAATGGTACGCTTGGTGTTGTGATTAGCTTTCTGCACAGCGTGCTGATCCGGTGTCACTCGGGTTTTGATGCATGAAAGGGATGTGTGCCCATTACGTCGTAAACAATTGCCAATTCAGACAGCCGTGGTAGCATGCGTTTTTGCCCACAATCACGCCAACACTAGTCGTATCCGATGACCAAAAAAACCTTTTTTGCCGATTCTCTTGCTTCACTTTCACGCCCACCTCGCATCGCCCTTATCGGTGCCATGGATCAAGAAGTCGAGCTGCTGAAAAACAGCCTGGATGAGCTTGAGGCCCAGAACCTGTCAGGCTTTGACTTCTATACGGGACGCCTCCATGGAGCAGAGGTGGTGTTGCTCAAATCCGGTATCGGCAAGGTAAACGCTGCCATCGGCACAACGCTTTTGCTGCAAACCTTCGCGCCGGACTGCGTGATCAATACCGGCTCTGCCGGGGGCTTTGATTGCTCGCTAAATGTCGGCGATGTCGTCATTTCGGATGAGGTGCGCCATCATGATGTGGACGTAACAGCCTTTGGCTACGAGCCGGGGCAGGTGCCGGGCTTGCCGCCCGCTTTTGCGGCAGATCCGCTATTGGCTCGTCTGGCTGAGGAGTGCATTGCGCTGCTGCCACATACTCGTACCGTGCGTGGATTGATTGCGACAGGTGATAGCTTCATGAGCTGTCCGGATCGTGTTGCGCATACGCGTACTCTGTTCCCGACCATGCAAGCGGTTGAAATGGAGGCTGCAGCCATTGCGCAGACCTGCTATCAGTTCAATACACCTTTTATTGTCATTCGCGCGTTATCTGATATTGCCGGTAAGGAGTCCAATCTGTCGTTTTCACAGTTCCTGGAAACGGCGGCAAAACACTCTGCCGAGATGGTCATGGCCATCGTCGCACGCATTACCGAATATAAAAAGTCACGCTAAGTCTGTAATGCAATCTTTTGAAATATAAGGGAATAAAAATGATCAAATCCTTTCATCCTCCATTGCGTACACTCATGGGTCCAGGGCCCTCGGATGTGCACCCACGTGTGCTCGCCGCCATGGCTCGACCGACCATTGGCCACCTGGATCCGGCCTTCATTGGGATGATGGATGAGATCAAGCAGCTGCTGCAGTACGCGTTGCGCACCGAGAATGCGCTGACACTGCCGGTATCCGCGCCTGGCTCGGCCGGCATGGAGGCCTGCTTTGTTAACCTGGTCGAGCCTGGCGACAAGGTTATCGTCTGCCAAAACGGCGTGTTCGGTGGTCGCATGAAGGAAAATGTCGAACGCTTTGGTGGTGTCGCCCTTATGGTAGAAGACCCCTGGGGGGAGGCGGTCAGCGTCGACAAAGTGAGAGCATTGCTTGAGCAGCATGACAACATCAAGGCATTGGCCTTCGTGCATGCTGAAACCTCAACCGGCGTTCAATCCAATGCCAAGGCATTGTGTGCTTTAGCGCGTGATTATGGCTGTCTGAGCATTGTGGACGCTGTTACATCGCTAGCAGGTATCGAGCTAGAAGTGGATGCCTGGGGTGTTGATGCCCTGTACTCCGGAACACAAAAATGCCTGTCGGCTCCCCCCGGGATCTCGCCGGTGACATTCAGTGAGCGTGCGCTTGAGGCTGTGCGCAATCGCAAGACCCGTTCCCCCAGTTGGTTTCTGGACAAGAACCTAGTGATGGGTTATTGGGGTGGCGGGCAAAAGCGCGCTTATCACCATACGGCACCAGTAAATGCGCTTTACGGTCTGCATGAGTCGCTGGTGATGCTGCAAGAAGAAGGAATTGAAGCATCCTGGCAGCGTCACATGCATCATCATACCGCCCTGCGTTCGGGGCTGGAGGCCATGGGTCTGGAAATGGCCGTGGCTGCGGACGTGCGCTTGCCGCAGCTGAACTCGGTCATGATTCCCGATGGAGTCGATGATGCTGCTCTGCGCGGGCGCCTGCTATCCGATTACAGCCTGGAAATCGGTGCAGGGCTCGGTGCCCTGGCTGGCAAGGTTTGGCGTATCGGCCTGATGGGCAGTAGCTGCTCTCGCCGTCACGTCATGTTGTGCCTGGATGCGTTGGAAAATGCACTGGTAGAGCAGGGCGCGGATGTTACCGCCGGTCGTGCAGCTGCTGCAGCGGCTGCCTGCTATGCCGAGAGCGTGGCCTGAACCGCGTGACCTAACAGGGAGGAAGCGTCATGAATATTGCATTTATCGGTCTGGGCGTCATGGGATTTCCCATGGCAGGTTACTTGGCAGCAGCCGGTCATCAGGTGTGTGTTTACAACCGCACGATTGCCAAGGCAGAAGCTTGGGTGCGTGCGCACTCAGGCTGCCACGCAGCAACTCCGGCCGAGGCTGCCAAGGGAGTCGATATCGTTTTCACGTGTGTCGGCAATGATGAAGACCTGCGTGAAGTCACCCTTGGAGATAAGGGGGTGCTGCACGAAATGAAGCCGGGCGCTATTTTGGTGGATCATACCACAGCCTCGGCAGAAGTTGCGCGAGAGCTGGACCAGGCTGCGCGTACGCGTGGATTGGCTTTTCTGGACGCGCCGGTTTCCGGTGGCCAGGCCGGTGCCGAAAGCGGTGCCTTGAGTGTAATGATTGGTGGTACCGAGACGGACTACGCGCGGGTGAGACCTGTGCTGGGTGCCTATGCTAAGTCTCAGCGACTGCTCGGTGAAGTGGGAAGCGGTCAGCTTGCCAAAATGGTCAATCAGATTGCCATTGCCGGCCTTGTTCAGGGGTTGGCGGAGGCGGTACATTTTGTGCGGCGTTCCGGACTGGATGGCGAGGCTGTCTTTGATGTCATTCAACACGGAGCAGCAGGTTCCTGGCAGATGGTGAACCGTCACCAGACCATGCTGGCTGATAGCTACGACTTCGGCTTTGCGGTGGACTGGATGCGCAAGGATTTGCAAATTGCGCTCAATGAGGCACGCCGCAATGGCGCGCGTCTGCCAGTGACCGCACTGGTTGACCAGTTCTACGCCGATGTGCAGGCCGAGGGTGGTGGTCGACTCGACACTTCCAGCCTGCTCAAAAGGCTTGAGAAAGGGCAATAAAGCTCCGATAATGCCGAGTTTTATGCCCACCTATCAGAATGATTACAACTGAGGTAGTTCCATGCTCGATATCGACAAGTACAGCCTGATGTCTTTTGCTCCCAGCATCATGATCGTTGCGTCCATGCTGGTTATCACTTTCTTTGGCATTCGCTTCATGAAGCGTGAAATGGCCAAGGATGCCGCCAAGGCTCAGCAGAAGTAACATGCTGTCTTGCGCCCGGTTTACCGGGCGTTTTCCACCCTGTCTGCGCCCAAGGAGTCATCATGACCATCAATACTCGCCCCAGAACCAACCCGGTCCCGTCGCCCGGCGAACGAGAGCGTCACCCGCTGTTGTCGGATAATGACATCAATACCATTCTGGTTAACGGCGCACAGATTTCACTTAGCAAATTAAAGCGTGCACGCTCCTTTGATGCGCGACTTTATTATTATGCCGAAATCGGTGTATATCTCGAGGTTTCCCTGTCGCGTGGCGCGGGTATCCTAGATGCTACGCGTGAGCAGCTTGAGCGCATTCATACCGAAGCAACGCACCTGCATATGGATGCCAACAAGACGCTCAATGCCGTAGGTTGATATCCACTTGTCTGAAAACGCGTTTGACAGCAAGGCTTTCCTCAAGGATTTGACTCGCCGGCCTGGCATCTATCAGATGTATGATGCCGAAGGAAAAATTCTGTACGTCGGTAAAGCTAAAAATCTGCGCAATCGCGTCAGTAGCTATTTCCGTAGCAGCGGTCTAAGCCCCAAGACTCAGGCGCTCGTGGCTAGAATATGCCATATCGAGGTTACTGTGACCGGCAGCGAGACGGAAGCGTTGCTGTTGGAGCAGAATCTGATTAAACAGCAGCGGCCGCCGTACAACATTCTGCTGCGAGACGACAAATCTTACCCCTATATTTTTGTATCTGATCGGGATGTTTACCCTGCCATTCGGTTTCGGCGTGGCGCAGGCAAAAAGCAAGGGCGTTACTTCGGCCCGTACCCCAGCTCCAACGCGGTCAAGGAAAGCCTCAACCTTTTGCAAAAGGTCTTTCGCATACGCTCATGTGAAGACAGCTTTTTTCGTAATCGGTCACGCCCTTGTCTTCAATATCAGATTCAGCGTTGTACGGCGCCCTGCGTCGGCATGATTTCAGATGTCGAGTACCGACAGGATGTGCGTAATGCCATGCTGTTTCTGGAGGGGCGCAGTCCTGAAATCATGCAGCAGTTGGCGGTTGATATGGACGATGCATCCAGGGCGCTGGACTTTGAGCGTGCCGCTCAGCTACGCGATCAGATTACTGCGTTGCGACAGGTGCAGGAGCAGCAGTACGTATCCGGGCAGGCAGGAGAGGCCGACGTTTTCGGATGTGTTGTAAAGCCTGGCGGAACGTCGGTGCATGCGCTGTTCGTGCGAGGCGGTCGCGTGATTGGCAGCAAGGCTTATCACCCTCGAGTGTCGGTAGAGGATGCGGCGGATGAGGTGCTGTCTGCATTTGTTGCACAGTTTTATCTTTCGGGCCCTCGTGAGATTCCTTCGCTGATCATTACGACTGCTGAACTTGCCGATCGCGAATGCTTGCAGCAGGCGCTTGAGCAACACCGTGGCCGCAAGGTCAGCCTGCAGCATAATGTTCGTGGTGACCGCGCTGGCTGGCAGCGCCTGGCATTGACCAATGCCGAGCAGCAGCTCAGCAGCTACTTGGCCAGTAAACAGAACATGCACAACCGTTTTCTGGCACTGCAGAAGGAGCTTGGGCTTGCGGATACGCCTTCCCGGCTTGAGTGCTTCGATATCAGTCATAGCTCGGGTGAAGCAACGGTGGCTTCCTGTGTGGTATTTGATCGCGAAGGCCCCAGGAAGCAGGACTATCGTCGCTTCAATATTGACGGTATCACGCCGGGCGATGACTATGCGGCCATGCATCAAGCACTGGAAAAGCGTTATGCCGGTGTTATTCGTGATGAAGGGGTTTTGCCGGATCTGCTGATTATTGATGGTGGCAAAGGGCAGGTAGCGCAGGCTATGGATGTGTTGCGCGGTCTTGAAATAAGGCATGTGCGGGTGGTGGGTATTGCCAAGGGGCCTACTCGCAAGGCCGGATTTGAAATCCTCATAGATGGCCAAACAGGGGATGAGGCTATTTTGGCTTCTGACTCTCCTGCATTGCACCTGCTACAGCATATTCGTGATGAGTCGCACCGCTTTGCCATTGTGGGTCACCGGGCGAAGCGAAACAAGGCGCGCCGACAGTCTCGACTGGAAGATATTCCCGGCGTCGGGCCGAAAAGGCGGCGCGAACTGCTGCGTTATTTTGGCAGTCTGAAGGAAGTGGAGAGTGCCAGTATTGAAGAAATCGCTAAAGTCTCTAGTATAAGCCGGACGCTTGCACAGGAAATCTATGCAACCCTCCACCCCGAAAGTTGACCTTGATGTAACGGGATATTCACTTGCTCACGATTAAAATACCCAACTTGCTGACGTTGCTGCGCATTGTTTTGATACCGGTGTTCATACTGGTCTTTTATCTGCCCTATGCCTGGGCACCCTGGATGGCCTCTGCCATTTTCGGTCTGGCAGCCATTACGGATTGGTTTGACGGCTATCTTGCACGGCGCCTTGATCAAAGCTCTCCTTTCGGAGCCTTTCTGGATCCGGTGGCTGACAAATTGATGGTTGCCGCTGCTCTGATTTTGCTGGTAGAGGCCTTTGAAAGTCCGCTTGTCACAGTGCCCGCCACGATCATCGTTGGTCGTGAAATCGTGATTTCAGCCTTGCGTGAATGGATGGCGGAGCTGGGGCAGCGCGCCAGTGTTGCGGTATCCATGATCGGGAAGCTTAAAACCACGTTACAGATGGTGTCCATTCTGGTGTTGATTGCGGCACCCTTGGACTCGATACTGTCCTGGGTTGGAATAGTCGCTTTGTACGGCGCCGCAGTGCTGACACTGTGGTCGATGGTGGTGTATCTTCGAGCCGCCTGGCCCCACCTCAGTGATGATATTTAAGTAAGTGGTTAATTATTAAGCGCTTTTTTGAACTTTTTTTTCTTAATACAGTTGACACTCAAGCTGAGGTCTCTATAATACGCACCATTGTTGAGACGCGGGAATAGCTCAGTTGGTAGAGCACAACCTTGCCAAGGTTGGGGTCGCGAGTTCGAGTCTCGTTTCCCGCTCCACTCAACAATAAACGTGATGGCTGGATGGCAGAGTGGTCATGCAGCGGACTGCAACTCCGTGTACGCCGGTTCGATTCCGACTCCAGCCTCCATTCAACTCTATGAGTGTGAATGCACGTTTAACCTACCGAATATGCTCGACCGAGCAATTGGTTGTATAAAGGCTGAATAGCCTGAATCAACCTTTTTATGATGGCTGGATGGCAGAGTGGTCATGCAGCGGACTGCAACTCCGTGTACGCCGGTTCGATTCCGACTCCAGCCTCCATCAATTGATTATCAGTCCTACTCGCTTTTTTGCTCGCAAGAAGAGTCGCTGCTTTTCTACTGGCCTCTTAGTCACTCCATGTCTCAAGCAAATGCGCGTTAAAAAGGGCGCCGTAGGCACCCTATGGTTGACTGATTCTGTGGAGTCACTTCCAGCGCTCGGGCTCATAGCAGAAGGTCGGCAATGACCAATGCCAATACAGAGCGGATAGGCGGAGGCTGAGGCCAAAGGCGAATGATGCTGCAAGATTGATATCCTGATCAATCCCCAGTGCATTTAGCTTCAGGTAGAGCAGGGCGACCAGCAGGGAGACGCTGGCGTATAGTTCGTGCCTGAATACAACAGGAACGCGCTGGCATAGGATGTCACGCAGGATGCCGCCAAATATGCCGGTAATCATCCCCGCCATGACCACAACAGCCATATTGTATTCCAGCTCCAGGGCGACGTTGCAGCCAATGATCGTGAAGGCGATAAGTCCCATGGCGTCCAGCAGCAGAAACAGCTTGTGCAGATGGTGCATGAAGCGTGCGATGACGATCGTCAGCAGGCCGGCCGAAACGGTTAGATAAATGTAGGGCGGGTGTTGCGTCCAGGAAACTGGAAAGTTGCCCAGTAAAATGTCGCGAATGGTGCCACCGCCAAGTGCGGTGATAAATGCAATGACGCCAACGCCAAAGATGTCCATATTGCGACGGCCTGCGGCGAGCGCGCCGGACATGCCTTCGGCGGTAATGGCAATAATATAGATGTAGGTGAGCACGAAAATACCTCCCGATCGGGTGTTGTTTTCGCCTCTCCCTCTGTCCGGTTACCTGAGAGTTTGCGCAGCGATGACTGCGTTGCCCCTTCGGTGGGCCTTGATGGCCTCTCTCCAGTCGACGTTATCCAGTTGCGGTCGCAGTACATGTGCCTGAGCGATTATGGGAGTTTGCGCCTTCGGCGGGGCGACTGAATTCCGCCCTCTCTCCTGCGAGGAGGGGATTATAGGCTGACTGAGTGTAATACTCCAATAGACTTGAGTATCAACTGCGACGCTTGATGTCCTTTATGAGTCCGCTAAGGTCCAGCCCCGTGTTGGCGGCCAGGGCATCGAGGTCGTTGTAGGTTGGCGGTATGCGGGAGCGGGGCTTTTGTGTTTCCAGGTTCTGTTGTTGCTTTTTCTGCTCGACTTTTTTTTCAAGGTCTAGCTTTATCTTTTCCAGCTGCTCGAGGCTAAGGCTCATCAGAAAAGCAGAAACTTCACAAGTATCTATCATGATGGAGTAAACCTGGGCAATACACATGCCAATGAGGATCAGGACGTCACATTAATACAGGAAGGCATGGCGGCGTATGGATGTGGTGCCCGGAACCGGACTCGAACCGGTACAGCCTAAGGCCGAGGGATTTTAAATCCCTTGTGTCTACCAATTTCACCATCCGGGCTGGGGGGATACGCCGTTAAAAAGCATGTGCCTTTTTAATCAATGCGTTAAGGGCGCATTGTCGCGTTGAAATCGACAAATGTCAATCGACAATGCGCATTTGACTTATAGCTGCGCCATGCGTGCGGCGGTATCCAGCATTCGGTTGGAGAAGCCCCACTCGTTATCATACCAAGCAAAGACTTTTACCATGCTGCCCATAACCTGGGTTTGCAGGCTATCGAATACGCAAGAGGCGCTGTGATGGTTGAAATCGATCGAGACCAGAGGTGTTTCGTTAAACTCGATGATATTGCTCATGTTGCCGCGGGCGGCATTGAGCATCAATTGGTTGACTTCATCCCGCGAGGTTTCACGTGCGGCGGTGAAGGTCAGATCTACCAGGGAAACGTTGGCCGTCGGTACGCGAACGGCTAGGCCGGACAGGCGGCCATCCAGTTCCGGCAGGACCAGGCCAGCCGCGCTGGCAGCACCGGTTTTGGTCGGGATCATCGACAGTGCAGCGGCGCGGGCGCGGTACAGGTCGGTATGATATACGTCCGTCAGGTGCTGGTCGTTGGTATAGGCGTGGATGGTTGTCATCAGTCCCTGTTGAATGCCGAGCCCGTCATTCAATACCTTGGCCATCGGTGCCAGGCAATTGGTGGTGCAGGATGCATTGGATACGATCCGATCATCCGCGCCAAGGCTCTCCTCGTTCACGCCGAATACGATGGTGGCATCGGCACCCTTGGCGGGTGCGGATACCAGTACCTTGCGGGCGCCTTGCTGCAGATGAATTTCAGCTTGTTCGCGCGCGGTGAATCGGCCGGTGCATTCAAGGACGATATCAACGTCATAATCCCTCCAGGGCAGGGCATGCGGATCAGCCTGTTGCAGCATGGGGATTGCGTATTCACCAACCTGCAGATGCCCGTCAATGGCCTTTACCGGCCACATGAATCGCCCGTGTACGGAGTCGAACTCGGTCAGGTGGGCGCTGATAGAGGCGTCACCAAGATCATTGATGGCGACCACCTGGAATTCGTCCTGACGACCGCTTTCAAACAGTGCGCGCAGAATGTTGCGGCCAATGCGGCCATAGCCGTTTATTGCAATTTTAATGGGCATTAGAGTTACTCCTTTTCTCAATCTGTTGTCATCATAAATGAATTTGCTGTGGTGGTATGCAGGGAATTGCTTGCACCCGGGCGAGCAAGCGCGTTTAATACGCATCACAATTGATACATATCATTAGTACATATTGAGTACTTTATGGCCAAGAAAAACGATACACATAGCCGCGCCATTGAAGTGGCGGATCAGCTGCTGTCGGAGGGTATCCGGCCGACTCAGCAGAACGTGCGCGAGCGCCTTGGCAGCGGTAGCCTGACAACCATCAATCGCGCCCTGAATGACTGGTGGCACACACTCGCTGCGCGCATTCAGCGCCGTAATGAGCATCCAGAGCTCCCTGAGCCCGTTATCCAGCTAGCGGATAAAACCTGGAATCGAGCACTGGCCTATGCCGAGCATCGCTTCAACCAACAGCGTATTGAGCTGGAGCAGAAGCAGGCAGAACTTCGGCAGGCTTCTGATGCACGACGGTATGACGGCGAATCAGCCTTGCTGGCCGCTCAGCAGCAAAATGCACGACTGCTGGAGCGGTGCGAGCAGCTGGCAGATGAAAAGCACCAGCTTGAGAAGCGCATTCTTGAGCTCGAGGAAGCTCAAATTCGACTGACAATGGAGCGTGATCAAGCTATGCACGAAGTACGACAGCTGGAAAAGCTTGGCGATCGTCAGGGGTTAAATGATGAGGCCATGATTGAGCTCCGCGTGCGTTCGCGTATTCAGGAAGAAGAAATCGAGCGTCTGCGTCGTCAGAACGATCGTCTGAGTGGCGAGAATGCGTCTCTAAAGGCCGGGCTATAACCGCATGTATTACTCTATGATTACCCTGTAAGGTGCTGAAATATGGAGTTTTTCCTGGAAGCCGACATGCGAGTGGAACAGGTCAAAGAGCGCCTCAAGTCATGCTGTTATGGTGATTCAATCAGCTGCCGTGATGCCGCCTTGTTTGAAGTTGCCAAAGCGGTCCTGGTGCGTGAAAAACTGCCGGGGTTGACCATTCAGTTGCTGGACCAAGGTGACTATGTCATCCGTTCAGTGACAAGCCGCAAGCGTCGCCAGGAGCAGCAGGACCGTTTTACCGACCGTCAGGAGACCGTTCTCAAGGCGCTTGAAAAAGTACTGGCACACTGTGAAAAGGAAGGGATTCATTTGATCGGTTTCAGTGATGATCTTGTTGCCATTCCGGCGCACCTTGATGACGGTACCGGTCTTTCGGCGGAAGCGATCGACCTGGATACTTCGGGTGTCTATCGTGGTGCCGAAAGTCACTTGACCTAGACCAAAGGGGAAGTGCTCCTGCATGAGTGGGCGACACCAATCTGTTATGCTGCATTCAGATTTTGAAGGAACCCGAGAATGAGCAAAAAAATCCGTATCCTGCTGGTTGATGATCACTCAATTGTACGTGCAGGCTTTCAGCACATGTTGCTTAAAGAGGCGGATATGGAGATCGTCGCGGAGGCAGAAAACGGCAGTCAGGCCGTTGAGCTGTATCGTGAAGTCAAACCTGATGTGGTCGTGATGGACCTGGCCATGCCCGCGGACCATGACAATACCGAGGCGTCCTCGACATCCGGGGGGCTGGATGCGATCAAGCGTATCATGCTCGGCGACCCGGATGCGCGCATTCTGGTGCTCACCATCTGGGAGGCCAGCCCTTATCCCTCACGTGTTGCCGAAGCCGGCGTTAAGGGTTACGTCACCAAGCGTTGTGCGCAGAATGAACTCGTTCACGCTGTGCGTGAAGTCAATGCGGGGCGCGAGTATTTTTCATCGGCGATCAGTCAGCAGATCAACCAGGATGCTGCCGGCGGTGCCGATTGCTCTCCGATCGCGCAATTGACGCGCCGTGAACTGGAGATTTTCACCCTGCTGGCCGAAGGGCGTAGCGTCAATGCGATTGCCGAAAGCGTTTTTCTCAGCCCCAAGACCGTCCATGCCCACCGTGCCAACATTTTGCGCAAGCTCAAGCTCAGTAATGGCTCAGAAATCATTCACCTGGCCCTGCGTTCCGGAATCATTCAGGCCTGACTGGGGTCTATACTAGGAGAGATACATTCAGCAGCAGGTGAAGCCATGACCGTATCTGAAGTGCGTGATATCGGTACGGAGATGATTCTGGAATCACATCAGCTATGGATGGTCATCCCCGTCGGAACCTTGGTCCAGATTGAAGCGGATCTGATTGACCACAACCACAAGGTGCTCACGAAAGGGCGCCTGTACGAAGTGTTGGCCAAAACCGACCCGTCCCCGTGCCACCAGATGTTTGTTGTCCAGTCAGAACTCACCAGTGAGTTGGTAGAGCTTCATCCCGGCTTGATTTGCAACTACCTGGACAGCATTGCCGCCCAACCTCCCGCGAATTTTCATTAACGGTGGGGTAGGCTGCTCGGCGCGTGTATTTATCCTGATGGGAGGAACAGGGAAAACATGAACAACTATTCTTCACTGCTATATGCCGCTGAATTCAACACGATTTAACCAGGCTGAACTTGAGAGTTGAGGGTCAGGCGACTACGCCTTAACCTGGCAGGCTGATTGCTTGGCTTGGGAGCATATTTCGTAAGCCGATACGATGTTTCAAGGATCAAAAAGGACGTTAACATGGAGTTGCACCTCAATTGCGAATTGGCCTCCACCTTCTCTTTGGCGGCGCAACAGAACGCCTATCCGTTGCTCAAGCGTGCGCTGGTTTCAGCACCTGAGGCCACTGAAGGCGAGCCTTCTGGGAGTATCACTGATATTCGGATACGGCTCACCAGTGATCCCGTCTTCTTTGAACCGGAAGAGTGGTTAATAGACCGCTTGGCTGCGGGACAGTCTGCAAAACTGCAAGAACGACCACTAAAGCCCCAGTTCGAGAAGCTGACGGGCCTGACAGAGGAGATGCAGGTTCAGCTGACATTTGCCGCATCCTATATCGATGCAGAAGGGCAGTCACGGGAGCTGACTTCTCATTATGAAGTGAGTGTGCTGCCAGGCGATTATTGGGGCGGTGAGTCTCGTCAAGCTGAGTTGTTGGGTGCTTTTGTGCAGCCTAATGTCCATGCCGTTGAAGCGTTGACCGCAAAAGTCGCACAAGGATTGCGTGATGATGGTCAGAACAGTGCTATCGATGGTTACCAGTCGAATACCCGCGAGCGGCCATTCTTGTTCGGTGCTGCGTTGTGGGCCACGCTTTTCAACGAACGTTTGATGTACCTGTCGCCACCGAATGGTTGGGCAAAACAGGGGCAGCGCATCCGCCCGGCCAAGGATATCCTGGAGCATAAAACCGCTGCGTGCCTGGATACGTCTGTCCTGTTTGCGAGTTGCCTCGAAAATATGGGGTTGAACCCCGTTATTGCGCTAACCAAGACCCATGCGTTTGCCGGTTTCTGGTTGATTGATGAATGCTTTCCGGTGCTAACCAACGATGACCCCATCGATTTGAGGAAGCGCATGGATACGTCTGACCTTGTCATGTTCGAGACGACGCTGGTCACCAACGATTCACCCGTTACGTTTAAGCAAGCTATTGATCACGCGAAAACCTTGTTGGAAGAAGACAAGGAATCCGACTTTGTCATGCTGATTGATATCAAGCAGGCACGGGCACGTCGAATCAAACCCATCGGTATCATTGAAGAACGCCCTAAAGACGCACCCGAAACAGACAGTAAAACCGTTGCGCGTGTGGTGTCGATCGGTATAGACGGTCCACCGCCACTGCCACCGGTGCGCGGGGACGAGCGGGTTTATGAAGAAACACCAGAGACACGGATTGACATGTGGCAGCGTAAGCTGCTGGATTTGACCAAACGCAACCCGCTGCTGAATGTAAAACAATCGGCGCTGAAGCTCTTTTGTCCAGACTTGGGCAAGTTGGAGGACATGCTGGCCGCTGATCAAATATTCGGATTTGTGTCAGCCGAAGATACACCGCTCGTGGATGAAGAACGCAGTGCCGAAGCATTTCGGTTATCGACAGGCGAGGACTTGCATCGGGAATTTGCGCTGCAACAGCTTGATAACAAAAAGCTCATTGTGAATGAGACGGCAAAACGAGCCGAAACCAAGCTGATCGAACTGCTGCGTAAAGCCAAGAACGACCTGGAAGAGGGGGGCAGCAATACGCTGTTTTTGGCAATCGGGATGCTGCGCTGGAAGGAAACTCCTGAAAGTGACAAATCGTTCCGTGCCCCGCTGATCTTGTTGCCGGTGAAGCTTGAGCGCCGCAGCGCGCAGGCACCGGTCAAGCTCTCTCAGCTGGCTGACGAAGAGCCGATCTTCAACTTGACGCTGATCGAGATGCTTCAGGCGGATTACGACATCACGCTGGATCAGCTACGCAATGACCTCCCTAAAGATGAATCCGGTGTCGATGTCGAGGCGATCTGGAATATCGTTCGTGCGGCCATCCAGGAACAACCTGGATTTATCGTGGTGGAGGAAATTGTTCTCGGCTCATTTTCCTTTGCCAAGTACCTGATGTGGAAAGACTTGCGTGACCGCACGGAGCTGCTCAAAAGAAGCCCGTTTGTGGAGCATCTGATTGAGCGCCCAACGGCTGCGTTCAATCAGGATCATCGCTTCATCGAACGTGATCGTGTGGATGAGAAAATTTCGCCGGAAGACTTCTATGCACCCCTGAACTGCGACTCTTCTCAAATGGTGGCGGTTGAGGCTTCATCTCACCCTCAAGACTTTGTCCTGGAAGGCCCACCCGGAACAGGCAAGTCGGAAACCATTGCCAACATCATTTGCCACAACCTGGCGCAAGGGCGAAAGGTCCTGTTTGTGGCTGAAAAAATGGCGGCGCTCCAAGTGGTATACCGTCGCATGGAGAAGATAGGACTGGCCCACCTGTGTCTGGAATTGCACTCCAACAAGGCCAACAAGAAATCGGTGTTGGACCAGCTGGGCGGAGCCTGGACGCGGCGTCAAAGTGCCTCCCAGAGTGACTGGGTCGCCAAGGCGCAGAAGCTGGAACAGGTTAGGCACGGGCTGAATAGCTACGTTGTTGAATTGCACCGCCCCCATGCACTTGGCTTGTCTGCCCGTGATGCGATGGCGAGGGTGGTCCGTTTTTCCTATGAGCATCCGTTACGCCTGGATTGGCCTGAAGACCTGCTTCAGGCACCCATCACAACTGAAGCTGAGCTCGATCCTTATTTGGAGACCGCACGAGAACTGGGGATCGCTTTTGGTGAAATTGAAGACCTGGAGCCGGATCACTTTGAATCGGTTACTCAACAGGAATTTTCCAACCAGTGGCGTACCTCTCTGGTGACCTTTGCAAGGCGCATCAGTGCGATCGCCAAGCAGGCTCGTTCCAATGCAGAGACGTTATTGGAGGCCTTGGGGGTTCCCCTAGATCACATTTCACCAGATAAGCATGTGCAGTTGGCCCGTTTGGCAGAGTTGTGCGAGTTTGTGATGCGTTTTGATGTTGTTTTTGCGCTCCAACAAGGAGGGCTCGCACGTGTCAAAGCGTTAAAAGAATGCGTGCCCTTACATGCTCGGTTGCAAGAACAGATCCGGGATTTTGGGCATGGTCTCAAGTGGAACATGCTGGAGGACTGCGCCTGGGATCAATGGATCCAACAGCGCAATGACGCAACAGGCCTGTTCGGGTTTTTTAAACGTCGGAGTCTGCGTCAGCAAATGTGCGCACAGGGTCTCGAGAAGATCTCGGACTTCAGCATTCTGGAGAAGGCACTTGCCGCTCGTGAGACGTTGCAAACGCTCAAAAAGAGTGCAGCTGAACTTGAGGGTAGCAGTATTTGGGCAGGGGTAGATTCAGAGGCAGAAGAATTAGAGCGAACTCTGGCCAATGGCATCAAAGCGATGGAGCTGTTCAAGGCATTCATTAGCACCTTTGATGATCCTGCCATTCCATTGCGCAAGCTACGTTCAGTGCTCGTGGAAGGGCGAGACTACCTCACCGAAAATACACCGCTGGTCAAATTGTCTCGGACGGTGGCTGATGATGCAGCGCAGCTGGCCGAGCTGGTGGAAGAAGCGGCACAGTTGCAAGTCACCATCCGTCAGGGAGATGACTTGGCTACAATCGCAGCAGACTTCGCAGTGATTGAGCAGCAGAGCGAACGCTTGAACCGATGGTGTCGATGGCTGGGAGCGAAACAAAAAGCGGCTCAGTATCAGCTTGAGCCACTGTCACAGGCCCTAGAAAATCGCGTCATTGTCCCTCATGCATGTGAAGATAATGCAATGACGGCGCTCTGCATTTGGCTGGCTCCGAAATTAATCGACCAGAGTCCTTCACTGGTGCAGTTCGCAGGCGCTTCGCATGAATCAACCATCGAGATGTTCAGGGAGCTTGATGCGGAGGTCGCCGAGACAACTGCTGATTATATCCTGGCGAAAACAGCGGGTGCTGTGCCCGATCGTAACGCACCCAATGCGCCGGCGGAGTACGGCGTGCTGGCACGTGAACTCACCAAGAAAACCCGCCACAAGCCGGTGAGGGCGCTGGTCAAGGAAATGGGAGCGGCACTGACGGATCTGACGCCCTGTTTCATGATGTCTCCGCTATCCGTGGCGCAATTCCTGCCGGCAGATTTTGCACTCTTCGATCTTGTGGTATTTGACGAGGCCTCACAGATCACCACTTGGGATGCCGTTGGTGCGATTGCGCGTGGCAAGAACGTCATCGTGGTTGGTGACCCCAAACAGATGCCGCCCAGCAATACCTTCGGGCGTAAGGAAGAAGAGGATTCGGATGAAGGTGACCTGGAGTCCATCCTTGATCAGGCTCTGGCCGCACGCTTGCCCCATCTGCGCTTGACGGGCCACTACCGCAGTCGTCATGAAACGTTGATCGCATTCTCTAACTCGCATTACTACGAAAACCAATTAAGGACTTTCCCGTCGGCGGAGACCAAAGAGAGTGCGGTGACGTTACACCGTGTTGACGGGGTCTATGCCAAGGGCCGTGGACAGACGAATGTCATTGAGGCGCAGGCCGTGGTCGCGGAAGTCGTCAAACTGCTGACGGCAACGTTGCAGGGTGCGCCAGTGCGAACGATGGGTATCGTGACCATTAACTCGCAACAGCAGCGCATGATTGAAGACCTAATGGATGAAGCACGTCGGAATAACCCTGAACTGGAGCGCTTCTTTACTGCAACCGATACCTACGATCCGCTGTTTGTGAAGAACCTGGAATCGGTTCAGGGTGATGAGAGGGATATCATCATTCTTTCTCTGACGTATGGCCCCACTGAACCTGGAGGCCGCACCATGAGCATGAACTTTGGACCGTTGAACAAGACGGGAGGCGAGCGCAGACTCAATGTTGCGGTAACGCGTGCAACAACTGAAGTGTTGTTATTCACCAGTTTTGACTCTTCCATGGTGGATCTGTCGCGAACCAAAGCGACGGCCGTGGAGCATTTGAAAAACTATCTCGAATTCGCAGAGCGTGGGCCTATCGCTCTCGCTGAATTTAGTACGGCCAATTATGGTGTGGACCAGTTCGACTCACCGTTTGAGCAGGCTGTCGCGATGACATTGCGCGAAAGGGGTTGGAAGGTCCAAACCCAGGTTGGGGTATCCAAATTCCGAGTGGATCTGGGGGTTGTGCATCCGGATAAACCGGGTGAGTACCTTGCTGGTGTTGAGTGTGATGGGGCAACCTATCATGGTTCACCCTCGGCACGGGATCGTGACCGGGTGCGCCAGGTTATTCTGGAAAATCTTGGTTGGCGTATTCTTCGACTGTGGTCGACCGACTATTTCCAGGAGCCGGAGTACGCAATGAAGCGCTTGCACGAGCGTCTGGAAAACCTCTTGGCGGAAGACCGACAAGCTGCCGAGTGTGCCGCATCTGCTGAAGCGGAAATACTCGAATCAGCCGAGACCAAGACCGAGCAGGAACAGGAACAGGAACCTGAATGGGTTGATGCGCCGCAGAAAGTAGCTGGCAGAGCGGAGATCGGTCAGCGTCATGAGGCTCCGGAGCTAAGTGCTCATCAACCTGAAGCCTTTGATGAGACCGTACAAAATCGTGCTGTTTTGTCCCCGACGTCCGCTGATACGATGCATCCCGTCGATGGTGATGTTCTGGCAGACCTTCCTGCATATGACAAGGAGTGCTACTTCCAGGTGGAACATCGGGATAATTTGAGTGCATTGGCGCGTGCCGTGCTTCAACGGAAAAATGGCATTTCGCTTCACGAGCTCACTCTAGATATTGCCCAGAAGCACGATTTGAATCGAAGTTCTCGCAAGCAGCGACAGCACCTGCGCGACGTAATTGCCGGTTGGGCCGGTTTCTGGGATGGTGAAGATGAGAATACGACGGTTTGGCTGTCGCCAGAGGACGTGTGTGATGAGATCCCGTGGCGAGGTTTGAACGCTTTTGGTCAGGAGCGTGACTGGAAGGGATTGTGTTACCAGGAGCAGATAGGTATTGCTCGTGCAGCATTGGCGGCACAACCAGAAGACCCCGTTGACTGGCTGTTCAATGAGTTCAAGATTGGACGCCGGCATCCATCTACCACGAGCACGTTTGAAGCATGGATCCGTGATGCTCAGAACCTTGTGGGGTAATCGAAGTATTCAGTCTCTTTAACACCTGCAAGGCCGGGGTGAGAGCGTGAACATTTTTAAGTATGTATCACGTTCTCCAGATGGCTGATATTCATAGCCGCCAGCCGTTGTTCCAGGCGGGTGCTGGCTTTCTTGGTCGTTTCTCGACGTTAACTGGTTGAAGGCGACAGGCGCAGTGTAGCCAGATTATTGGCCACCGTGTGGCCCCGGCGGATGTCTGCAGGTGTCCTCACGCACCGCGACATCAGGATATAAGGATATATTTCAGCCAGTGAAGCCCAACGGGATATCAGCTTCTACTTGATGGAACGATACAACTGGCAACGGACATACCAATTGACCGACAACCTGGCCGATGCCGATATGCTCAATTACGCCCGCACCGTAGCGGATAAAGTAGGGGAGAATGATCGTGTGATGCACCAGCTGAGGAACAACACACCTGAGCAGGCATTTCTCGGTGACTTTCCGCAGGCGGTCGATGATGCAGTCATGGGAAGCTCGGAAGCACACCAGAACCAGATGCTGCAGATTCTCAGTAATCCGCAGGTCGCTCAAGGGTTTGCGCGAGTGGTATTTGACATGCTGCTGAACAAGGGAAATGCATAGGTATCAAGGGATTATGGTAAAAACATGAGAATCCACGTTACCAAGAAGTTGGCCGACAAGCTCAAAAAGGCAGGTTTTGAGATTGCAGATGCGCCTGAGGAAAGCCCATCTGCATTGGGTGAATGGCATGCCAATATCACCACGATTCAGCGTCGTCAGTGTCTGGTGTTTACCCACGACCAGACGCGGTTCTCATTGGCGTTGATCGGCGTGACGCAAAAAGAGCTCAAGGCACTGACGTTCTGGTTCAGGGATATGCTGGCCAACACCATGCTCAAGCTGGGTTATCCCGCAGAGTTGATGGAACGAGCCATTGGCTTGGTCGATGAACTGAGCTTCGACACAGTGTGCAGCCGATCAGTACAAGGCACATTGAAAAACATGATGCTTGATCTGGATGCATTTACCTGGGATGGCCGTGACATCATGGAACTGGGACCATACTCAGTGTCGGCGAAGCTGTGTGAGCGACCATGCGGGATCAAAGGCATGAAGAAGCGAGAGTTCATTTGGCCAGCTGCAGAGATGCACAATCTGCTGAAGCAGCTACCAGACCCACGCGAGGCCATGCACTAATCGCGTACAGTCGTCACCAGCTTGCACGGAACGGCTTTCAGCCCGCAAAACTCAAATCTTCGCGACTCTCCGCACCAAATTCAGGGGGCTTAATCGACTGATAAGTCAGCAGAGCGTTAGTTAGCACAGGGAAGCACTGACGACTCAGGTTCAGGGCGCAGGCACTTTGAGGTAGCCACAAAATCAGGATGACGCCCGGAGTGTAAGGGCACCAAGATGAATACCAAATTGCCGGTACGTAATCCCAACGTGGTTGGAAGCGTCACAAGCCCAGAAACCATGAGCCTGAAATAATAGTTAATTTAACATAATATACATTATACGAAGTGTAATATTGTGGCATTTCGGTGCTTTGGTGAGGCGGTCTTATCGGGGTGGCAGCCTCGATGGCTATCATGCACCTCAATACCGATAACCTGATTTATCGGCATATCCATATCAGGCCATTTTGGCATTCGGCCATCGCTGACTTTTGACTCGCCAGATTCATCTTTCATACCATGCTTGAAGTCCTGCTCAGGCTGGCTTCGCATGAATCTTGCAGTCCATCCTGTATTGCCTGTGCATCGAATCAATCACTGACCCCTGTATGCCGGTTATCTGGCGTCGCTGGCTGAGTATCCTGACAGTCTTGAGCTTGTTCCGTGCTCTGCACTCTGGTCGTGCTGATCAGCCTTCAGCACGTACCATGTCTGCGTGTCTGATCACAGTGGTTTTTCGTTGTCACGCAGTCGTCGGTCAGTCACTTTCAGCGCACGGTTGAGATCGGTTTGCCGCTTGCAATGCTGCGCGCTGTGCAATGGTCAGGAAGCGCTTGAAAATGCCCGTTACTATGATCGGCATGCACCTCATGTCTGACTCATGGGTATTTCCGCACAGTCGCGTGTCGGCATGAACGTTGCCGCTACACCTGTGGCGTTAGTTCCGGCGCTATGGCCAAGATGTCGGTACAATTGCCTGATAGCCACAAACCGGCTGGCTACATGAACTCGATGGCTTTTTGATCAGCCGTGTCATGTTCGGTTGCGTGTGTGGTCGTTCTGCCTGCCAACCGACCCGAGACATCGGGCGCCGGACTCACGCCCAGGCACTTGTACGGGCTGTACAGTGGTAACTGCAGCCTGTGCCACATATCCAGTAACGAATTTGAGCCCGGATACAGAAAGTTCACCCGCTGCTCTGTAAGCCAGGCCTCCCGGAGTGTGATACCCACTGCGATGGCATGGATATTGACGCGCTCAGGGTGTTTGTCGAGATCACCCTTACAACCTGGCACGATTCCTCACCGCCGCGCCAGGACACGGCATAAATCAAAGGAGGCTCCTCGGTATCCGCCGGGTTGGAACCGCCATCAGCACACCGGTACGTATCTTGGATCACATGCCCTGCCCCTTACGTGAGCACTGCCATAAGCGTAGCCCGGTACCGGCTGTCATTCCGCTTCCTGCAGGCGATCCAGCTTTTTGCCTGCCGCCGACTCATGCCGTTCGACACGACTGGTATGGAGGTAGCGCGAGGTCGTGTCGATACTGTCATGGCCGGCATCAGCCTGAACATGTGACAAGGGGCGGCCGTTCAGGTTGATATCATGGGTGATGCCCGTGTGACGCAGACTGTGAGGTGTCATTTGTCGGATCTCGTTGGCATCTTCGATAAAACCGTCCTCTTCCGCGCTCACGGCGGCCTGGCTGAAAAGCTCATCCAGCAACTCGCGTATCTGACGAATGCCCAGGTTGGCATTTTGAATGCCCGCATCGCGGCCGTGCCCCGCTGCCCGATGGCGGACAAACAGCGGAGTTTCATCTCCCGGGGGCGGCAAATCACTCAGCCCCAGGTAGCGGCGGTAACGCTTCAGGGCTGTCAGCAGTGCATGGGACACGGCAACACTGCGCTGCTTGCCGCCCTTACTGCGTGGAATGTGATAGCTCCAGATGCCGGTCTGGCTGTCACGCCGGAACTGTCCCATCATTGGGGCAAACCCCGGCCGCGCCGAAACTTCCGATATGCGCAGATAACAGCCGTACATGAGGCTGACCAGGAACAGTGTGCGTTCGTGCAGCTCCGGATCGGTCTGTGCCAGCTTCAGGGCGGTTCCCATCACATAGGACCATTGCAGCTCGCTGAATGCCTTGAGGTTTTCGTTATCTTCGCCACTGGCGCGAAACTGGTCACCGGCCTTGAAAACGCCGCTTTTGAGGATTTGTCGCGCGGGGTTGCGTTCGGTCAGCTCCTCGTCGATTAGATAACTGTAGTAGGCTGACAGAATTGCCAGCTTGGTCCGTAAGGCCGGTTCGCTGAGTCGATACGGCAGTATTTCCCCGTCGCGGCGCCGGCCCAGAAACAGCCGCCAGGCAGGGTTCGGCAGCCGCTCACCGGTTTCCTTATGGGTTTTGAACTGGGCGGTGTTGAAATAGCCAATCAAAACATCCGGGGGCTGGCGGCAGAACTCGACGTAACGAAACAGGCTGCGCCGGGTAATCGCCAGCGGACTCGCCTGTTCGATCTCGAAGCACCAGTACAGAAAGGTGGTCAGCTCGGACCTGTAGGTCTTGTAGTTGTTTTCACTGGCGCGCTGTTCCAGCAGCCAGTCCACCGAGTACTCATAGACCAGTGCCGCATCATCGACCCGACCAAGTGTTACGCGTGCCAGATATTCGTTGACCTGTGCATTGCCGTCTTCAAGGTGATCAACGGCATCAAACAGCGGGATGGCTGCAGATATTTCATTCATATACAAGTACTTAAATGCTTAATGTATAAGACCACTTTAACAATTGGTCGCCCCATTCACCAGATATCCGTGTCACGCTATGCTTGAGCGGCCATGCAGGACTGGCTAATATATAAGAACAATCTAATAAATAGGGTGCTTCGCTTATGACCATCGTGAACTTTACGCCATGGCCCGCCTTGATCGGCGGTGCTCTGATCGGGCTGGCTGCCGCTTTTCTGCTCTATGCCAAGGGACGCATCGCCGGCATTTCCGGTATCGCCGGCGGCGTGATCTATCCCGAGTCAAAGGGTGATATCGGCTGGCGGATCGTGTTTCTCGTCGGCTTGGTATTGGGCGGACTGCTGTATCAGCTCACGGGTTTCGGTGCCGGCGTCGAGCATATTCAAGCGGTTGTCAGCAAGCCGTGGCTGATTGCGGGGGGGCTGTTGGTGGGCATCGGCACTCAGATCGGGAGCGGTTGCACCAGTGGTCACGGCATTTGTGGCTTGGCTCGACGCAGTCCTCGCTCGCTTGTGGCGACGCTCTGCTTCATGGGCAGCGCGCTGCTGACCGTTTTTGTCACCCGTCATCTGCTGGGAGCCGCCTGATATGACACATGGCAAACGTATTATCGCCGCCCTGCTGGCCGGCACCCTGTTCGGCTTTGGCCTCTCGGTGGCACAAATGATTGATCCGGCCAAGGTCATCAACTTCCTGGATATTACCGGACAATGGGATCCGTCGCTGGCTTTTGTCATGGCCGGAGGCCTGTTGATCAACATGATCGCGACCCCGCTGATTCTCAAGCGCAACAAGCCGCTGCTGGCTGAGTACTTCCAATTGCCTACGCGCCAGCAGGTCGATAAACGCATCGTAATGGGCGGGGCCATTTTCGGAATCGGCTGGGGACTGGCCGGTTATTGCCCGGGCCCCATGCTGACGTCCCTGAGCTTTGCCGATAGCGACATTCTGACCGTTGTGGCTGCCTTTGTTGTCGGCACCTTTGCCACCCGCTGGCATCTGGCACACCGGCCCACTCATGGCCAGGACCGCCAATAGGACATCGGCGCGAGCATCGGACATTGGAACGGGTTCTTGGTGTCCGGTGCATGCCAGCGTGCGCCAGCCTATATTGTGGATCTGGGGCCATAAATGCTTGCAGCGGGCGTGTTTGTTTTCTAATCTGCTGCCTGTTCAATTCCATGCCTGCCGCGTGGCACTCCATGCCCTCTGAGCCAGACCCTTGCTTCAAGGAAGCGTCAACAAGGATGCCGAGCCGGTTACTGCTGTGCAGGTGTGGAAACGCCGGACTAGACCACAAAATGCGTGCCTTGCGTTGGTGCGCACATTCATACCCATCGCGGGCTTCTTGCCCAGGAGAAAACGATGAAAAAACGGGAACACGGCACAGTGGAACCAGACACTCGTAACTACGTTGCCAAACACGCTCGCTGTTTCAACAAGGCAGCCAAATTTGAAGATCGCAAGAAAGCGCTCAAGCGTGGCAAGGTAAAGCACAAGGGCATCAGCCCTTATCAGGACGTCGCACTCGCTGCGGCGGCCTGATAAGGGCTGAAACCTGCTGTCTGCCGGTTTTCGGCGCCAGCCAGCACACCGAGTCCGTTTCGTGTGTCCGCGGGCACCAATGCTTATAAACGTAAAAAAGGCAGCCTTGAGGCTGCCTTTGTCATTCGATACCGTTCAGCTAATCAGGCGTGCTGGACCAGGCCGCGCTCATCCATCAGCGCTTCGATTTCTGCCAGGCTGCTCGGATCATCGATCGTGGACGGCACGGTATACTCCTGACCATCCGCAATCTGGCGCATCAGCTTGCGCAGGATCTTGCCAGAACGCGTCTTCGGCAGGCGCTGTACCACCATTGCCTTGTTGAAGCAGGCGATCGGACCGATCTCCTTGCGCACCATGGCGATCAATTCCTTCTCCAGTTCCTCTTCATCAATATCAACACCGTCCTTCAGCAGGACCAGGCCTACCGGAGCCTGACCCTTGAGGTTGTCGTTGATGCCGATGACGGCACATTCGGCCACTGCCGGATGGTCGGCAATGATCTCTTCCATTTCACCGGTCGAGAGACGGTGGCCGGCCACGTTGATGACATCATCGGTGCGTCCCATGATGAAAACGTAACCATCTTCATCCTTGTAGCCGCCGTCACCAGAGGTGTAATAACCCGGATAGTCTGTCAGATAGCCGCTCTTGAAACGTTCGTGGTTGTTCCAGACGGTCGGCAGGCAGCTGGGCGGCAGCGGCAGCTTGATGGCAATGGCACCCTGCTCGCCGGCCGGCAGCTCATTGCCGTCAGAATCAAGAATCTGGACGTTGAAGCCCGGAATCGGCAAGGATGCGGAGCCCGGTTTGGGTTCTTTGGCTTCGATGCCCATCAGATTACCGCAGATGGCCCAGCCAGTTTCGGTCTGCCACCAGTGGTCGATGACCGGCTTGCCGGTTTTCTCGATGGTCCAGTGGTAGGTCGGCGGGTCCAAACGCTCGCCGGCCATGAAGATGATTTCCAGGTTGGACAGATCATAGTTGCCAACCAGCTTGCCCTCCGGGTCTTCCTTCTTGATGGCACGGAAGGCCGTCGGTGCCGCAAACAGTGCCTTGATCTTGTACTCTTCACACAGGCGCCAGAAGGCACCGGCGTCCGGAGTGCGAACCGGTTTGCCTTCGTACACGATGGTGGTCGCGCCAGCCAGAAGCGGCGCATAGACGATGTAGGAATGACCCACAACCCAGCCCACATCAGACGCGGCCAGGAAGACATCGCCCGGCTCGATATTGTAGATTGCCTTCATGGAGTACTTGAGCGCAGCGGCATGGCCGCCGTTATCACGTACCACACCCTTGGGCTTGCCGGTCGTGCCGGAGGTATAGAGGATGTACAGCGGATCGGTACCCTTGACCGGAACGCAGTCGGCCGGCTCGGCCTGGGCAATGGCCTCTTCCCAATCGAGATCACGGCCTGCAACCAGCTCGGCCTTGGCCTGGGGACGCTGCAGCACCACGCAGGCATCCGGCTTGTGCACGGATTGCTCGATGGCTTCGTCGAGCATCGGCTTGTATTCGATTACCTTGGACACTTCGATACCGCAGGAAGCCGTCACAATGACCTTGGGCTCGGCATCTTCGATACGTACAGCCAGTTCATGCGGTGCAAAGCCACCGAATACCACCGAGTGGATCGCACCCAGACGGGCAACGGCATACATGGCGATCAGCGCTTCCGGTACCATTGGCATGTAAATGACCACGCGGTCGCCCTTCGCAACGCCCTGAGCTTTGAGTACGCCTGCAAAGCTGGCCACCTGATCACGCATTTCACGGTAGGTGATAACGCGCTTGGTATCGGCGACCGGAGAGTCGTAGATAATGGCGGCCTGATCGGCACGTCCATTTTCGACATGGTAGTCCAGTGCCATATAGGCGGTATTCATCTCGCCATCGGCAAACCAGCGATCGATACCATTCTCATCCTTGGACAGAATCTGCTCCGGCTGTTTGAACCAGGGCAGCTCAGCTGCCTTCTCGGCCCAGAACGTTTCGGGGGCTTCAACAGACTTGGTGTATTCTGCATGATACGTCATTGCAGCATCCTCTAACTCTCGGTGGGTGTTCGAACCAGATCTTTTTTATTGTTGACACTTTAGGTCATTGGTCAGGAACTCTAGCGAAAGTTATCGCTGAGGAAACTACGACAAAAGGCTTAGCATGAGGGGGCAAATCCCGGCAAATAGAACGTAAACAGTGGTTTGTGAGTAAAAAACGCAACTTTAGTATGATGACATCAGTCGAGTGGCAACACTGAAATGCACAAAGTGTCGACATGATTCGTTAATCTAAGGGTGTTCATGTATCCAGAATGCGGTGCCCTTTGTCGACGCGCAGCATGCCGCCGTATACAGCAGTAGGCGCAATCGGATTTCCGCTGACGCCCTGCCGCTCCCTGAAAAACGCTGGAAAAGTATCGGCCTCGCAACAATCTTTAAATATTTTCAATCCTGTATGACCAGCACTCAGGCAATTTGCCTCGTCTTTGGACTACAATGCGTCCTCTCTATACAGGTCACATAATGGATGTACACGTGAACGACAATAATCTGCATGCGCAACTCAGTCACTCTCTGAACCAACGTATTTTGATGCTCGACGGCGGCATGGGCACCATGATCCAGGAGCGCCAGCTGACCGAAGCGGATTTTCGTGGTGAACGTTTTGCCGACTGGCACTTGGATGTCAAAGGCAATAACGACATGCTGGTGCTGACTCAGCCGGATATGATCCGTGACATCCATACCGCCTACCTTGAAGGTGGCGCCGATATCATCGAAACCAACACCTTCAACGCCACCCGTATCGCAATGGCCGATTACGAGATGGAGGCGTTGAGCCGCGAGATCAACGTGGCCGCCGCCCGCCTAGCCCGCGAAGCCGCCAATGCCATGACCGCGAAAACACCGGATCGCCCACGTTACGTGGCCGGTGTGCTGGGCCCAACCAACCGTACCTGCTCCATTTCACCGGACGTGAATGACCCGGGCTACCGCAACGTGACCTTCGACGAGCTGTTTGAAGCGTACACCGAGTCAATTGACGGTCTACTGGAAGGTGGCGCCCAGATCATTCTGATCGAGACCATTTTCGACACTCTGAACGCCAAGGCTGCCATCTATGCCCTCGAACACTACTTCGAGCAGCACGGCATCCGCGTGCCGGTGATGATTTCCGGTACCATTACCGATGCTTCCGGCCGCACCCTTTCCGGCCAAACCACCGAGGCGTTCTGGAACTCGGTGCGCCATGCGCGCCCGCTGAGCATTGGCTTGAACTGTGCCCTGGGGCCGAAGGAACTGCGCCAGTACGTGGAAGAGCTGTCCCGCGTGGCCGATACCTATGTATCCGTGCACCCCAATGCCGGTCTGCCCAACGCCTTTGGTGGTTATGATGAGACCCCAGAGCAGATGGCGGAAGAGATCCGCGAATGGGCCCAGTCAGGCTTCGTCAATATCGTGGGCGGCTGTTGTGGTACCCGCCCGGACCACATCCAGGTGATCCGAGAGGCGCTGCTGGACCAGGCGCCGCGTCAGATTCCCGAGGTCGCCGTCGAATGTCGCCTGTCCGGCCTGGAACCGATGAACATCGGCGCCGATACTTTGTTCGTCAACGTGGGCGAGCGTACCAACGTCACCGGTTCCGCCAAGTTTCGCCGCCTGATCAAGGAAGGCGACTACGAGACCGCATTGGAAGTAGCCCGTCAGCAGGTGGAAAACGGCGCCCAGATCATTGATATCAACATGGACGAAGGCATGCTGGATGCCGAAGCGGCGATGAACCGCTTCCTTAACCTGATCGCCTCCGAGCCGGATATCTCCCGTGTGCCGATCATGCTTGACTCCTCCAAGTGGCACGTGATGGAAGAAGGTCTCAAACGCATCCAGGGCAAGGGCGTGGTCAACTCCATTTCCTTGAAGGAAGGTGAAGAGAACTTCATCGCCCAGGCACGCAAGATCCGTCACTATGGTGCGGCTGTCGTGGTCATGGCCTTTGACGAAACCGGTCAGGCCGACACCTACGAGCGCAAGATCGAGATCTGTGAACGCTCCTACCGCGTGCTGGTGGACAAGGTCGGCTTCCCGCCGGAAGACATCATCTTCGACCCCAATATCTTCGCCATCGCCACCGGTATCGAAGAGCACGACAACTACGCCAACGACTTCATCAATGCCACCGGCTGGATCAAACAGCACCTGCCCTACGCCAAGGTGTCCGGCGGCGTGTCCAACGTGTCTTTTTCCTTCCGCGGCAACGACAAAGTGCGTGAAGCCATTCACTGCGTGTTCCTCTACCATGCCATCCAGAAAGGCATGGACATGGGCATCGTCAACGCCGGTCAGCTGGCGATCTACGATGACTTGCCGGAAGAACTGCGTGAACACGTGGAAGATATCGTGCTCAACCGCCGTGAAGACGGTACCGAGCGCATGCTGGAACTGGCCGAGAAATACCGCGGCGGCGCGTCCGAGTCTTCGGTCAAGCAGGATCTGGAATGGCGTGAGTGGGACGTAAACAAGCGCCTGGCCCATGCGCTGGTGAAAGGCATTGCCGACTACGTCGATGAAGACGTGGAAGAGTGCCGCCACAACTACGAACGCCCGCTACAGGTGATCGAAGGCCCGCTGATGGATGGCATGGGCATCGTCGGTGACCTCTTCGGTGCCGGCAAAATGTTCCTGCCTCAGGTGGTCAAATCCGCCCGTGTGATGAAGAAGGCCGTGGCCTACCTGATGCCCTTCATTGAAGAAGAAAAGCAGGGCAATGAAAGCAGCTCCGCCGGCAAGGTCGTCATGGCGACCGTCAAGGGCGACGTGCATGACATCGGTAAAAACATCGTCGGCGTGGTGCTACAGTGCAACAACTTCGAGATCATCGACCTGGGTGTCATGGTCCCGGCCGAGAAGATCCTGCAGACCGCGCGCGAAACCAATGCCGATATTATCGGTCTGTCCGGCCTGATCACCCCGTCACTGGACGAGATGGTGCATGTGGCCAAGGAGATGCAGCGTCAGGGCTTCGATATCCCGCTGCTGATCGGTGGCGCCACCACTTCCAAGGCCCACACCGCGGTGAAGATCGAGCCCAACTACAAGAACAACCAGGTGGTACACGTCACCAACGCTTCCCGTTCTGTAGGGGTTGCGTCCTCCCTGCTGTCGGCAACCAAGAAAGACAGCTATATCAAGGAGATCAAAGCCGAATATGAAGCGGTGCGCGAGCGTCATGCCGCGCGTCAGCATGACCAGCGCCGCGTAACACTCGAAGCCGCCCGCGCCAATCGTCAACCGATCGAATGGGAAGGCTATCAGGCGCCGGTACCGCTGCAGCCGGGCATCCATGTGCTCGAAGACTACGATCTGGAAGAGCTGGCCCAGTGCATCGACTGGACGCCCTTCTTCCAGTCCTGGGAGCTGGCCGGTCGCTTCCCGCGCATCCTGGATGACGAAGTGGTGGGCGAAGAAGCGCGCAAGTTGTATGAAGATGCCAAGCTGATGCTGCGTGACATCATCGACAACAAGAAACTGAAGGCACGCGGCGTCTTCGGCCTTTTCCCGGCCAACTGTGTGGGCCATGACGATATCGAAATCTATGCCGATGAGACTCGTGACCAAGTGCGCATGAAGGTGCACCACCTGCGCCAGCAGACCCAGAAGGTGGAAGGTCGCTATAACCATTGCCTGAGTGACTACGTGGCGCCTAAGGACAGCGGCGTGCAGGATTACGTGGGTGCTTTCGCGGTCACCGCGGGTATCGGTATCGACAAGTGGGTCGAGCAGTACGAAGCCGATCATGATGATTACAACAGCATCATGATCAAAGCACTGGCTGACCGTCTGGCGGAAGCCTTTGCCGAGCGTCTGCATCAGCGTGTGCGTACCGAGTTCTGGGGGTATGCCGCCGATGAGAATCTGGATAACGACGCGCTGATTCGCGAACAGTACCAGGGTATTCGTCCGGCACCGGGCTACCCGGCCTGCCCGGATCACACCGAAAAGGCATTGCTGTGGGAATTGCTGGACGTGGAGCATAATGCCGGCATGACGCTGACAGACAGCTTTGCCATGCTGCCGACCGCCGCGGTCAGCGGCTGGTACTTCAGCCATCCGGATGCGCGTTACTTCGGTGTGGCCAAGATCAGCGAAGATCAGGTGGAAAGCTATGCCAAGCGCAAAGGCATGAGCATGGACGAAGCCGAACGCTGGCTGGCGCCCAATCTGGGTTACGAGCCGGAACAGGGGTAAACCGACGACGGCTCTGCAATACCAAGCCGCACACCGTACAGTACAGGGGCTGTCCTTAGGGTAAGCCCCTTTTCATATTCTGGTTTAACGCTCGTTCCGGCCTGACCCTGGTGTGCGATCATTTTCGTCGCAGAATCATCAGTTTATTTTGCTACAAAAAATTGTGCAAAAATGCACCTTTCGTATAAGGGATGTGACCTGAAACTGTAATTGCAATACAACACAGCGTTGCAAGGCCCAGTCATGAATTGAGGCAAACTTAGCCCTAAGTCGATACTTCCCGGGTATGAAATCACCCTTTCAGGCATTATAATTTGTAGCCGATTTACAAGCGCCAGGCTCTACATCTGGACAGCGCAGGGTGATTATCCATCGCCCGAACGAGCCTTTGGCAATCCAGCCATAAATCATTTCGGGGAAAAACATGCCTACAAAATCAAAAATCATCTATACCCTTACTGATGAAGCACCGGCACTGGCGACCTCTTCGCTGCTGCCGATTGTACGTGCCTTCGCGTCTTCTGCAGACATCGAAGTTGACTTGAGCGATATCTCTCTGGCCGGCCGTATTCTGGCCGCCTTCCCCGAGCGCCTGAGCGAAGAACAGCGCGTCGTCGATGGCCTTGCTTCCCTGGGTGAGCTGACCAAGGACCCGCACGCCAACATCATCAAACTGCCGAACATCAGTGCGTCCGTGCCGCAGCTGCGTGCTGCCATCAAGGAACTGCAGGGTCAGGGTTACGATGTACCCGAATTTGTTGATAACCCGCAGACTGATGAGGAAAAGGATGCCAACGACCGTTACGCCAAGATCCTGGGCAGCGCGGTAAACCCGGTTCTGCGTCAGGGCAATTCCGACCGCCGTGCGCCGGCAGCTGTCAAGGCGTTCGCCCGCAAGTTCCCGCACTCCATGGGCAAATGGAGCAAGGCGTCTCGCTCTCACGCCGATTACATGCGCGAAGGTGATTTCTTCTCCAGCGAACAGTCCATCACTATGCCGGAAGCCGGCAATGTACGCATCGAATTCACACCCAAGGGTGGTGAGACGGTCGTCAAGAAGGAACTGCCCCTGGAAAAGGGTGAAGTTCTGGACAGCATGTTCATGAGCGCCAAGGCACTGGACGCGTTCTTTGAAGACACGCTGCAGGATTGTAAAGAAGCCGGCATCATGTGGTCCCTGCACGTTAAAGCGACCATGATGAAGGTATCCCACCCGATCGTATTTGGCCACGCGGTACGTGTGTTCTACCGTGAAGTGTTTGACAAGTACGGCGATCTGTTCAACGAAATCGGTGTTAACCCGAACAACGGCATGAGCAGCGTCTACGAGAAGATCAAGACCCTGCCGCAGTCCACTCAGGACGAGATCGAAGAAGCGATCCACGCCTGCTACGAGCATCGTCCGGAAATGGCAATGGTTGATTCCGTCAAGGGCATCACCAACCTGCACGTACCGTCTGACGTTATCGTCGATGCGTCCATGCCGGCCATGATCCGCAGCTCAGGCAAAATGTGGGGCCGCGACGGCAAGACCAAGGACGCCAAAGCGGTTATGCCGGAGTCCACTTACGCACGTATCTACCAGGAAATGATCAACTTCTGCAAGACCAACGGCGCGTTCGATCCGACCACAATGGGCAGCGTACCGAACGTTGGTCTGATGGCGATGAAAGCCGAAGAATACGGTTCTCACGACAAGACCTACGAAATCGAAGCGGACGGCACCATGCGTGTGGTTGATGCCAACGGCAACGTGCTGATGCAGCACGACGTCGAGAAAGGCGACATCTGGCGCGCTTGCCAGACCAAGGACGCGGCGATCCGCGATTGGGTCAAGCTGGCCGTTACCCGCTCTCGTCAGTCCGACACGCCGGCCATCTTCTGGCTGGACCAAGAACGTGCCCACGACCTGGAGCTGACCAAGAAGGTTGAAGAGTACCTGAAGGAGCACGACACCGAAGGTCTGGACATCCGCATCATGTCCTACAACGAAGCTATCCGTGTTTCCATGGAGCGTATGATCCGTGGTCAGGACACCATCTCCGTAACCGGTAACGTACTGCGTGACTACCTGACCGACCTGTTCCCGATCATGGAGCTGGGTACGTCTGCCAAGATGCTGTCCATCGTACCGATGCTGGCCGGTGGCGGCATGTACGAAACCGGTGCCGGCGGCTCTGCGCCCAAGCACGTACAGCAGGTCGAGCAGGAGAACCATCTGCGTTGGGACTCCCTGGGCGAGTTCCTGGCATTGGGCGTTTCTCTGGACGAGCTGGGCCTGAAGGAAGGCAACCCGCGCGCTCAGATTCTGGCCAAGGCGCTGGACAAAGCAACCGAACGTCTGCTGGAAAACGGCAAGTCTCCGTCACGCAAGGCGGGTGAGCTGGACAACCGTGGCAGCCACTTCTATCTGGCCATGTACTGGGCACAGGAAGTAGCCGCTCAGACCGAGAATGCTGAACTGGCCGCCGAATTCAAGCCGCTGGCAGATGCACTGACCGAAAACGAGCAGAAGATCGTTGACGAACTGAATGCTGTACAGGGCAAGCCGGCTGAACTGGATGGCTACTACCATGCCAGTCTGGAAACCGTTGCTAAGGTGATGCGTCCGAGCGCCACCTTCAACCAGATTCTGGATAGCTTCAAACAGTAAGCCAGCTCTTGCAGAAAGTAAAAAGCCCGGTCAAGTGACCGGGCTTTTTTATTTGTACCCATGTGTACTGATCAGGGTATCACAGGGGATCTACGCCCTGCTCTGCCCCTTAAGTGCCAGCATGCCTCCCATGAACACCAGTCCCATACCGGCCAGCGTCCAAAGACCCATAGCTTCGTCCCATATCCACCATCCTGCCAATGCCGCAAATGGAATGGAGGCATAGGTGAAGGGTCCGAGAGTACCGGCACCCGCCAAACCATAGGCACGACTGAGCAGCAGTTGTGCAAGAGTCGAGGCGGCGGCCAGGGCCAGCAGCCATAACCAATCCGTGCCCATCGGCATGACCCAGTTCTGCCAGGCCGGCACGGCAGCCAGACAGGATCCGAACAGGGCAAAATAAAACACGATCTGCTGGGGTGATTCGGTAGAACGCATCGACCGAATACACACCTTGGCGGTGGCACCCAGTGCGGCACCCGCCAGGGCTGCCATCATGGCCCATTCCAGCGCCCCCGAACCCGGCTGCAGAATCAGCAGCACCCCCATGAAACCGACCAATATCGCCCAGCGCACGGCTGCATTAATGCGCTCGCCCAGCCAAAAGAAGGCAATCACCGGAACGAAGAAAGGCGACGTCTGTTTCAGCAGCGCCGCCTGAGCCAGTGGCAGGTTGGCCCAGGAGTAATACAGACAGGACATGGCGGTTATGCCGACCAGCGCCCGCAGCAGGTGCAGATGCAGACGCTGCGTGGGCAGTTCACGACGCCCTCGGCGAATGATCCAGGGCAGCAGCCACAGCAGACCAAGGCTGTTGCGCAGAAACACCAGAACTTCAGTGGGCAGGCTATCACTGAGCTGACGGATGATAATACCGCTGGCCACCAGCATCCATTCAGACAGCAGAATCAGCAATGCCCCCTGCAACAAGGGGTTGGCATTCAAAAACAAGACTCCAGAAATGAAAATGGCTGCCCGAGACAATCAGGCAGCCATGACAGGTAGGAACGGCGTATCAGATGCTGATGCGTTCGTAATCGGCCGGCAGTGCTTCGGCCGTTTTTTGGCTGGTGACCACCGCCACACTGGCCTTTTCTGGCACCAAATAGGTTTGGGCAACGCGCTTGAGATCATCCAGCGTTACCGCCAAGATCTGTTCACGCAAGGCCTGACGCACCTCCGGCGTGCGACCAAACAGAGAGCTGTGGTAGGTCGATTTTGCCTCGCCCGCCGGAGACCCCGGTTTGTCCATTGAACTGATTACTCCAAGCACGGCCTCTTCCAGGCGCTGCTGTTCGTCTTCACAGGCGTTGAGCCAATCAACGGCCTGCTGGAAGTCGTTCAGAGTACCTTCCACACGCGGGTCGCGGTAGGAGAAGAAGCGAAAGATGGCATCACCGTTATCCTGTCCGGCACCGGCACCATAAGCACCACCCTGCTCGCGAATGGCACGGTGCAGATAACCGTTGCGCAGAAAGTCGCCCAGCACTGTCAAAGCCGCCGCATCCTGATGGCCAGTGGCAACTGTCGGGAAGGCGCAGGCACAGAAATTGACTTGGGTGCTGGTTAGCCATAGCTGCTTCACCGGTTCACGCGTACTTGGCAAGGCCAACGGAGCAAAGTCGGACGACTCGGCTGGCTGCCAGTATTGCTCCAGCTGATTGAGAACCGCCTGCTGGTGTTCCTCTTCGGCCACTAGCAGGAAGCGTCGGGGAGCCTGACGGATCAGACCGTGCAGCGCGGTCAACTCACGGGACAGTTGCTGCAGGGCATCGGCCTGCTCCAGCTGCTTGTCCAATGCCTTGACGCGGCGTACACCTTCCAAGCCACGGGTATAGTGGCTGAATCGGGCCACGGGGGCAAAGCCTGCGCTGGCAGCCATCATCGCCAGGGCATGGCCGGAACCGGTAATACTCTGCTCGCGACGGGCACGCTGCTGAGCAACGATTTCTCGAATGCGGCCGTGCTCGTCAAAACGCGCGTGGTCTAGTGTTTCGGCCATCAAGGCTGTCAGCTTGTCGCTATTGACGCTCAGGGCTTTGCCGGACATCACCAGAAAACCGTTGACCTTTTGCTCATCACCAACGCTGCCGCGCAGGCTTGTGTAGGCATGCAGACCGCCGGTCACCTGACTCTGGTAGGCCTGATTGGCCCGGTAGTCACGTTCACCACAGCCCAGCTCGGTTAGACAGTAGGTATAGAGCGGCAACAGGGCCTGCTGATCTTCGTTCAGATTTGGCAGGTCAATGATCACCTGCTGGTATACCAGACCATTGGTACCGGCATGGAACAGGGTCGTGTTGAGGACGCCCTGTGCCAGCTCCGTGGCCGTCGGCAGTTTCAGTTCCGCCGGCACATCCTCCAGTGTCACCGTTGGCAGAATGCTGTCGTCATCCACCTGTTGTTGACGCGCCTCCAGAGCCTGGGCCTGCTGAATGATCTGCTGCTTCTGCTCATCATTCAGGCCTGCCTTGATCTGCGCCAGGCGTGCAGCTTCAGCAGCATCGCGACGTTCAGCCAGCTCGGCATCCGGTCGCAGGGTCAGACGTACCCGGTGCGGGTTGTCGAGCAACCAGCGGCGGATCAATCCCGGAATGAATTCCGGATCCTTGATCTGTTCACGCAGTTTTTCCAATGCCGGGTCGATATCCAGTACATCGATCGGATGACCGCGATGAATGGCGGCCGACATGGATGCCATGATCAGCTGAAGGCCGAACGGATAGCCGTCGCCGGTAATCTCGCGCTGGGTCAATTCCAACTGGTGCAGCTGGGCTTCTACCATATCCATGGGAATGCCATCACGTGCCACACTTTCCAGCGTCTCCATCACCAGCGACTCAAATGCAGCGGCATGTTCGGGCTCGCTGCCTTCAAGGCCGCACAGGAAGCTCATTTCGCGGTTGGAGTCTTCCAAGCCACAGAGTGGTGAGGGTGCGCTGCCCAGGTCGGTGGATTCCAGTGCTGCCCGCAGCGGAGAGCTGGAGTTGTCCAGTAGGACGCGGCTCAGCAGGTGAGCCTGCATCAGGTCATCCAGATCAATGGAGCGTGGTAGCAGCCACCCCATGACGTGATGCGTTGAGCGGCTCAAGTCGTCCTGCGTCAATGCATAAGCTTCCTCAACTCGAACCGGTGCAAAGTAGCGTTTCTCGTCTTCTACCGCGATGACATCATCACGCCGCTCGAAGCGCGACAGCGCGTTGTCTTCAAAGCGCTGCTGCAGCTCGGCCACCGGGATATCGCCGAAGGTCATGAAAACGGCGTTGCTCGGATGATAATGGCTGCGGTAGAACTCGAGCAGATCATCGTAAGTCAGATCCGGAATGCAATCTGGCTCACCACCACTGTTGTGATGATAAGTAGTCGTTGGAAACAGGTAACGTGTCAGCGTCTGCCACAGGGTAGACACCGGCGAACTCATGGCGCCCTTCATCTCATTGTAAACCACGCCCTTGTACACCAGCTCGGTATCCGGATTGTTCGGTTCGACAAACTCTACCCGGTGCCCTTCCTGGGCAAAATCGAGTGAATCAAGGCGCGAAAAGAAAGTCGCATCCAGGTAGACATCGAGCAAATTGAAGTAATCCTTGCGGTTCTGGCTGGCAAAAGGATAGGCCGTCCAGTCGCTGCTGGTAAATGCATTCATAAAGGTGTTGAGTGAACGCCGGGTCATCATGAAGAAGGGGTCGCGAACCGGATAGCGTTCACTGCCGCACAAAGCCGTGTGCTCGAGAATATGTGCTACACCGCGTGAATCCTCAGGGACGGTACGGAAGGCAACCAGGAACACGTTTTCATCGTGATCGGACGCCATATGATAGTGGCGCGCACCTGTCGCGACATGCTCGTACTCGGCTACTTCTATATTCAGGGCCTCTACAACCCTGCTCTGCAGGAAACGAAATGCGGGATGACTCTGTTCTGCTTGCATGAGAAGCCTTTTCCGTTGACTGTCGATAAACATTTTATCGCATTGTAACCATTCCGGATCATCATTGCAGTGTACGACAGCAGCCGGAGTGGTCAGTGCTGAGCGTGTCTTTCTGCCTGGGGTATTAATACTGCAGCGCAATACCTGGAACTGCTTGAAGGGACGCTGCCATCTTTCTGCTCCCAACCCTCGAATTTTATGGCACCCATATTTTTTGTGCAGCGCACAAATAACGCTTGACAGTACAAATTGTAACCAATAGAGTGGTGGCTATGTTGCAATGCACAAAACGCAGTAAATCACTGTAATCGTCATTGATAAACGTCAGTCAAGAGGTGACCCGCATGTACGACAAGATGAAAGATTCCATGAAGCCGGTTATGGATATGGCCGAAATCAACAAGAAAACCACCGAGAAGCTGATCGCTCTGCAGTCCGGTTACGTGTCCGAGTTCGTTAATGCCAGCCTGAACCAGATGAAGACCCTGGCCGAAGTGCGCGAGCCGAAGGCTGCGGTCGAACTCCAGGTCAAGTACCTGAAAGAAGTCGAGTCTAAGCTGACCGATGTTGCTGAGAAGGAAATGGCAGCATTGGCCGAAGCCAAGGAGCAGCTGACCGAGCTGGTCGAGAAAAGTGTCACTGACATGGGCGACGTTCAGAACATGCCGTTCATGGCTGAACTGCAGAAGTTCATGAAGCCGATGGACATGACCGGCAAGAACGCCAAGTAAAAAGGCCTCCCGGAGCTTTTGCTCCGGGGCATCCCTGGAATGCCCGGCTTCGACATGACAGGGGCGCATGGACAGGTTTGCAATACTGATCGAAGCCCAATAGGATACCGATTGCTGCACTGCAGTAATCACAGGGAACTTGCACATATTTGCATTACACAAAGGTGAGCGATCATGTATGACAACATGCTGAAAGAGATGCAGGACAAAATGAAACCCGTCGCTGATCTGGCCGAAGCCAACCGCAAGGCTGCCGAAAAGATCTTTGCACTCCAGTCCGCGTTTTTCACGGATTCTGTCAATGCCGGCCTGGCTCAGGTCAAAGCGCTGTCTGAAGTGAAAGAGCCGAAGGAAGTGTTCGAGCTGCAGATGAGCTTCATCAAATCTCAAGAAGCCAAGTGGACCGATACGGCCGAGCAGGAACTGGCCGCACTGAATGAAGTGCGCGAGGAGGCCTCCGCCCTGTTCGAGCAAAGCCTGAGCTCTCTGGGTGACATGTCGTACATGACCAAGTTCGAAATGCCGTCCTTCGACATGAAGGGCCTCGACTTCAGCTCCTTCATGCCCAAAACCGACGACGAGAGCAAAAAGCCGGCCGCTACCAATGCCAAGCCTGCTACTCGCAAGTCAAACTCGGCCTCAGCCGCTGCTACGGCTTGAATTGCCCTGACACACCGAATTGATACATGTAAAGACCGCCCCCGGGCGGTCTTTTTCGTATTTACGTGCGTAAGTTTCGCGCCATGGTCAGCGTGCCAAGCCTGGCAGGCTGCCCCGTATACCCATTGCAAATTCCATTACCTGGCGACGGGCCAGTGGAATACGTCCTGCCAACCCAAGCCCCAGGTTGCGAACCAGTTTCAGCGGGCCGATATCATTGGTGAACACATGATAAAAGCCATCCATGATCTGCATCATCAGCAGATTGTGGTGTCGACGCTGCTTTTCGTAACGTGACAGCACCGGCATGGATTCATGTGCTTCACCTTGGGCGTGTGCCTGCAGCAGCACTTCAGCCAAGGCGGCCGCATCGAGCATGCCGATATTGACGCCCTGCCCGGCCAATGGATGAATCATGTGTGCCGCGTCACCCACCAGTACCAGCCCTTCAAGCGCATACTGTTGTGCATGCTGACGGCGCAGCGGAAAACTGCTGCGCCCCTGAATTTCTGTAATGGTGCCCAGTTCAGGCGGAAAGTTGGCGTGCAGCTGCTGCAGAAAGGCATCGTCCGGCAAGGCGCGCAGACGCTTCACCTCGTTAGGCGTGTTGTACCAGACCACCGAGGCGTTGTGTCCGCTCAACGGCAAAAAGGCCAACGGACCGCTGGGCTGAAACTGCTGCCAAGTGATGTCTTCCTGTCCGTAAGCAGTAGTCACGCCGGCGACCAGGGCATGCTGATGGTAGTCCCACTTGGTCACACCAATGCCTGCAGCCTGACGCACCATGGAATCACCGCCATCGGCTGCAACTACGAGGCGCCCCACAACCTGCTCACCGCCCTCCAGCTCGACCAGCGTTGCGCCGGGCGAATAATCGATGCGCAGGGTGCGCGCCGGCGAGATCAGGTCTACATTGTCCAGTTCGCCCAGCCGCTCCAGCAGTGCCAGTTGCACGATGCGGTTTTCGACAATGTGACCCAGATGGCTGTAACCGCTGTCGGCGGCATCAAACTCGGTCGCACCCTTGTCAGAGCTACGCTCCCAGACTTTCATGCGCTTGTAAGGGCAGCTGCGACGAGAACGAATGCCATCCCAAGCACCGATATTCTGCAGGAAACGTTCGGAGGCAATACTGAGCGCGGAGACACGCAGATCATGTGGCTGGCTGGCCACAAAGGGCTCCGGCAGTTGACGCTCGAGAACAGCGACCGACAACCCTGTGTTACCCAAGGCACAGGCCAGTGCAGAGCCGACCATCCCTCCCCCTACAATCAGAACATCATACCGCGTTTTCATCGCTGCGCTCCTCACTCCCAATGCCTCCGTGGTGCAGGCCAGTATACTCGATGCCTGATACGCACGCTTGCCCGAGGTCAGTTCTGCCATAAAAAAGCCCCGCTTGGGCGGGGCTCAGTGGCGAACCTGTCTCTGAGACGGTTTCAGAGTTCGGTCACGCCGCCCATGTAGGGCTGCAGTGCTTCAGGTACGCGCACCTTGCCGTCGGCTGTCTGATAGTTCTCCAGCACGGCCACAAGTGTACGGCCCACCGCCAGGCCTGATCCGTTGAGGGTGTGGACCAATTCCGGCTTGCCGGTTTCCGGGTTGCGCCAGCGGGCCTTCATGCGACGTGCCTGGAAATCTCCCATGTTGGAGCAGGACGAGATTTCACGGAACTTGCCCTGGCCCGGCAGCCAGACTTCGATGTCGTAGGTCTTGGCCGCACTGAAGCCCAGGTCGCCACCGCAGAGCGCGACCACACGGTACGGCAGCTCCAGCTTCTGCAGGATCGCTTCAGCGTGACCTGTCAGAGCCTCCAGCGCATCCCAGGATTTACTCGGCTCCACCACATGTACCAGCTCGACTTTATCGAACTGGTGCTGACGAATCATGCCACGGGTATCACGACCAGAGGCACCCGCTTCAGAGCGGAAGCACGGCGTGTGGCAGGTGTATTGCAGCGGCAGATTGGCAGCATCGACAATCTCGTCACGCACGGTATTGGTTACCGGCACTTCTGCGGTCGGGATCAGGTAGTAATCGCGCTCGCCGAACGGGATACGGAACAGGTCTTCCTCGAATTTCGGCAGCTGACCAGTCCCCTGCAGGGAGTCTGCGTTGACCATGTACGGCACATAGATCTCTTCGTAACCGTGCTCACCGATATGGGTGTCCAGCATCAGCTGAGTCAAAGCACGGTGCAGGCGTGCCATTTTGCCCTTCATCACGGCAAAACGTGAACCAGTCAACTTGGCAGCCGTTTCGAAGTCCAGCTCGCCGTTTTTCTCGCCCAGGGCAACATGATCCAGCGGCTCGAAGTCGAACGCGGCAGGCGTGCCCCAGGTGCGCACTTCCACGTTATCATCTTCGTCGGCACCTTCAGGCACGGAGTCGTGCGGAATGTTGGGCACGCCCAGCAGCAAGTCATCCAACTGGGCCTGAACATCATTCAGGCGCTCCTTGGCCGCGTCCAACTGATCACCCAGATTCTGTACTTCCGCCAGCAACGGCTGGATGTCTTCACCGGCCGCCTTGGCCTTGCCGATGCCTTTCGATCGGGTGTTGCGCTCGTTCTGCAGGGTTTCGGTTTCGGTCTGGATAGCCTTGCGCTGGTTATCCAGCTCGACAAATTGCTCCACCGGAAACTCGTAGCCCTTCTTCTTCAGCAGATTGGCCACCTCTTCCGGGTTGGCGCGTACATATTTCGGATCCAGCATGAGATCAAACTTACCTTGTTGTCAGAACAGTTGTCAGAACACTTGTCTTCGGAACACGTGTTGTCAGAACAAGCGGGTCAACCACAATCCGGCACCCAGTGCCGTAATGCACAATGAAACGCTCAATAATATATAAATCAGCGCCGACATGACATGCCCTTCCCCGATCATGGCCACGGTTTCCAGCGAAAAAGTGGAAAAGGTAGTAAAGGCACCGAGAAAACCGACCATCAACAGCGGCCGCAACTCGGGCGACAACCTGGCACGCTCCAGAATCAGTACAAAGCAGACGCCCATCAGGAAGGAGCCCAGAATATTCACCGTCAGGGTGCCCAAAGGGAGGCGATGTTCGGCGTTGTTCAGCATACCGCTGACCCAGTAGCGCCCCAGCGCACCCAAAGCGCCCCCCAGCGCCACGGCCAACAGGTGCATCATCGCTGCCTCCGGTAACGCTGCCTGGGGCTGTGCGCATCCTGCTGGCGCAGGTGTTGAAGCTTGTCGCGAATCTTGATTTCCAGTCCGCGCGGTTCCGGCCGATACCACTGTCGGTCGGCGATGGCCTCCGGAAGATAGTTCTCGCCCGCTGCATAAGCGTCGGGTTCATCATGGGCATAGCGATATTCGGCGCCATGCCCCAGGTCTTTCATCAGGCTGGTGGGTGCGTTGCGCAGGTGCTCCGGAACCGGCAGCGATCCCTGCTCGCGTATTTCGGCCCGACACTGGTTGAAGGCGCGATACACGGCGTTGCTCTTGGGCGCACAGGCACAGTACACCGCCGCCTGGGCAATGGCGCGCTCCCCTTCTGCAGGGCCGACCCGCTCAAAGGCATCCCAGGCCGACAGCGCGACCTGCATGGCACGGGGGTCGGCATTGCCGATATCCTCCGAGGCGATGGCAACCAGCCGCCGCGCCACTGTCAACGGATCGGCACCGCCGTCCAGCATGCGGCAGTACCAGTAGAGTGCGCCGTCGGGGGATGAGCCGCGCACCGACTTGTGAAACGCTGACAGCATGTCGTAAAAATGATCACCGCCCTTGTCGAACCGGCGTCCACCGGCCTGCAGCACTTCAGTCAGCACGTCCGGGGTTACCTGGCGACTGCCATCAGCCTGCTCCTGCGCCAGATCGGCGGCGATTTCGAGCAGATTCAGCGCGGTGCGTGCATCACCATCGGCTGCCCGCACCACCTGCTCGCGCATCTCGGCCGACATCTGCAGGCATAGAGCTCCCAGCCCACGCTCCTCATCCTGCAGCGCCTGCTCTACCACCTGCATGAGTTCGTCATGGGTCAGCGAGCGCAGCAGATATACTCTGGCCCGTGACAACAACGCGTTGTTGAGTTCAAACGAGGGGTTTTCCGTCGTGGCACCAATGAAGATGACCGTGCCATCTTCCACATAGGGCAGGAAAGCATCCTGCTGCGACTTGTTGAAACGGTGAACCTCGTCCACGAACAAAATGGTCTTGCGTCCGCTTTGCGCCTTGACCTGGCGCGCCTCATCCACGGCTTGACGAATTTCCTTGACCCCGGCAAGCACCGCCGAAACGGTCATGAAATGGGCATCCACCTGGTGCGCCACCAATTGCGCGAGGGTGGTCTTGCCGACTCCCGGCGGTCCCCAGAGAATCATCGAGTGTATGGCACCCTGTTCCAGCGCCTGGCGCAGCGGTTTGCCTGGCGCCAGCAGATGACTTTGACCTATGTAACGCGTCAGAGAATCGGGGCGCATGCGTGCTGCCAGTGGCTGATACCCTCGCGGCTGGTTGCTGAACAGATCCTGCATTACTGACCCGGGTCCAGAATGACATCCGCGCCTTCTGGAGGAATGAACGCGAACACGCCCTCTTCCAGTTCGGGGTCGTATTCAAGATCATCCAGGACCAGCATGCTGCGCTGGCCAAGACTGTCTTCCATGGACAGCTCGCTGATCCGTTCACCCTCGAATAGCAGCCGGATGCGGGTAAAGGTGGCGTTCTCGGCATCCAGTGGCTTGAGCTCATAGAGCGCTACGCCGTTTTCACTGGCGTTGATGCGGGCGATGTCGAAGCGTTCGCTCAGCTGTTCGATCTGGCCATTGAGAATCATCGCCGGAGCACTGTTGTTCTGGCCGTTGGCCGGCTTGCGTGTCACCTGCTCCAGATCGGGGTCATGAATCCAGATGAAATCGCCGTCGCTGACAATTTCCTGCACAAAGGGGGTTTCCGTCACCCAGCGAAAGCGATTCGGGCGGGCAACCACGAAATGGCCACTGGAATCCTCGGCCCGGTTGCCGTCACTGTTAAGGGCAAACTGGGTAAAGTTAGCCCGGGCGGCCTCATGTCCCGACAGCAGAGCGTCAAGTTCAGTGACGGGGCTGGCCTGGGTTACAGTGGCACCTAGTACCAATGTGGCCGTTGCTACCACATGTACCACTACCTTGGTCAGTATGGATTTGATCATTGTTAATCCCTCGGGGGTGGTGGGGCCAGCACTTCACGCTGACCGTTGCTGCCGGCTTCGGACACGACACCGGCGGCTTCCATGGATTCAATCATCCGTGCGGCACGGTTGTAGCCGATCTTCAGCTTGCGCTGAACACTGGAAATCGAGGCCTTGCGAGACTCAGTAACAAAAGCGACCGCTTCGTCATACAGCGGATCCTGCTCGTCGTCGAAGCCGCCACCACTGCCGCCGGACTCACTCCCTCCTTCGGACAAGTTCACGTCGATGTAGTTCGGCGTACCCAGCAGCTTCCACTGTTCGACGACACGGTGTACCTCGTCGTCACTGACGAACGCACCGTGAACACGGTTCGGAATACTGGTGCCGGCCGGCACGTACAGCATGTCACCGTAGCCCAGCAGACTCTCCGCACCGCCCTGATCCAGAATGGTACGCGAGTCGATCTTGGACGACACTTGGAAGGCGATGCGCGTCGGCACGTTGGCCTTGATCAGGCCAGTAATCACATCCACGGAAGGACGCTGTGTGGCCAGAATCAGGTGGATGCCCGCCGCGCGTGCCTTTTGCGCGATACGGGCGATCAGTTCTTCAACTTTCTTGCCGACCATCATCATCATGTCGGCGAACTCGTCGATCACCACCACGATGTACGGCAGCGTTTCCAATGCGGGGGCCGGCTCGTTATCCGGCAAACCGTGTTCCTGAGGATTCCACAGTGGATCCGCCAGCGGTTGGCCGGCTTCCTGCGCATTGATGACCTTGTCATTGAAGCCGGCCAGGTTACGCACGCCCATCTTGGCCATTAACTTGTAGCGACGTTCCATTTCGGCCACGCACCAGCGCAGGCCACCGGCGGCCTCCTTCATGTCGGTGATAACCGGTGTCAGCAGGTGCGGCACACCTTCGTAAATCGACAGCTCCAGCATTTTCGGATCGACCAGAATGAGCCTTACTTCGTCCGGTGTCGCCTTGAGCAGCAGGCTCAGCAGCATGGCATTGACGCCTACCGACTTGCCCGAGCCGGTTGTACCGGCTACCAGCAGGTGCGGCATCTTGGCCAGGTTGGCGACCACTGGATTACCGGCAATGTCGTTGCCCAGCGCCAGCGTCAGGCGTGAAGAAGCCTCCAGGTAAGGCTTGGCATTGAGCACTTCGCTCAGATGCACGGTCTGGCGCACCTCGTTGGGAATTTCCACACCGACCACGGATTTGCCGGGGATGACTTCAACCACTCGTACACTGGTCACGGCCATGGAACGGGCCAGATCACGCGACAGGTTCGAGATCTTGCTCGCCTTGACGCCAGGTGCAGGTTGCAGTTCGAACCGGGTAATCACGGGGCCGGGGTTAACCTCAACTACTTCCGCTTTCACACCGAAGTCATTGAGCTTGGTTTCCAGCAAGCGCGACATCTGCTCTAGATCGTCTTCGCTATAGCCGTTTTCATGATGCTCGGACGGCGGGTCCAGCAGGTCCAGAGACGGCAGTCGCGGCAGCTGCTTGCGTTTCTGCGTGGGCTCTTGATCGGCCTCGGCCGCCAGTGGCTGATGCGTCTCGGACAGGGGGACGATTTTCAGATTCTTTTTGGCCTGTGCCGCTTCTGCTGCCCCAGTGGGGGCCGGTTCAACAGGCGGTGCAGATCGGCGCGCTGGAGCCGGTTGCTCGCTGCGCATGGCTTCAGCTTGTTCAACTGGAGAGGCCTGAGTGGTTACGGCAGCGATTGCATTGTCGACGAGTGCCTGTGGCTCGTCCCGTGTCGCTGTCATCGGAGCTGCCGTACCTGAGGCGGGCGCAAACTCAAACGGCACGGGGTCATCAGCCATACCCGACAGTGAAGGCTCGACACGCGAAGACGTCTGACCGCGAGCAGGCGGGGCAACCGGCAGCTCGTGCTGGGCCTGCCTGCGCAGCGGCTCCGAGAGCGGCTTTCGTGCTTCAGGCGACGTATCGTCCCATTCCGGCTCGGTGTGAGCTCCCTGCCACCAGCCGTTACTCATGCGGTCGCGAGTACACTCGACAGCCAACAGGATCCTGTCACCCACATACTCAAGCGCATCACGCCATGAAATTTCCATAAATAGCGTGAGTCCCAGCAGCAGCAGGGTCCACAAAACGACCGAGCTGCCAGTGACGCTGAACCAGCTGACGCTCCAGTCTGAAAGCGCCTGCCCCAGCAGACCACCAACGGAGAACGGGTAATGCAGCCCCTCATTTGACAAGTGAATTGATGCCAGTGCACAGAGGCTCAACATGAAAACGGCCGCGCCCGTGACCCTCAGCATCACCAGTGGCAGGGTGTCGAGCAAACTATGCCTGGGGCGGCGCAGAAAGCGCCAAGCAGGCCATAGCAACAGCCCCGGCAACAGATAGGCCCCGATCCCGATCGATGAAATAACGCCATCAGCCAGCCAGGCGCCTGCCGCACCGGTAAAGTTCTCCACCTTAGGCTGGTAACCCAAGTGCGACCAGCCGGGGTCACGCGGGTCATACCCAATCAGCGATAGCAGCAGGAACAGGTTGGCACCGATCAACAGAATCAGAGCGCTTTCGCGAGCGACGGTAATCAGCTGCTCTGCCAGCGAATGCGGGCTTTTGGGGTGGTTATCACTCAATCCGGTTATCCTTACACTCAACAGATCATCTAGCTGCCGCAAAAATACCATAATACGCTCACAGAAGCAGACTATTGCCCTGTTCTAAAAGGGAATCGCGTGACAGGCGCGCTATCGCGACAGGCCTCGGAATAGACAATCCATGCCCGCAGGTTTAGAGTCAGCGTCAATCTGCCGAGGGCTCATGATCGCATGAGCCAGCTTACGAACATCTTAACGTGGAATTGGAACACTCATGAGCGAAGTACAGCATCATCGCCTGATTATTCTGGGTTCGGGCCCCGCCGGTTACACTGCTGCCGTCTACGCAGCCCGCGCCAACCTTGAACCGGTCGTGATTACCGGCATGCAGGCCGGCGGCCAGTTGACTACTACCACGGATGTCGATAACTGGCCGGGTGATGTGGACGGCGTTCAGGGCCCTGAACTCATGCAGCGCATGCAGGCTCATGCCGAGCGTTTCAATACTCAGGTCATCTTCGATCATATCAACGAAACCGACCTGGGCAACCGTCCTTTCCGCCTCAAGGGCGACATGGGCGAGTACACCTGTGACGCTTTGATCATTGCCACCGGTGCATCGGCACAGTATCTCGGGCTTGAGTCTGAAGAAGCCTTTATGGGCAAGGGCGTCAGTGCCTGTGCAACCTGTGATGGTTTTTTCTACCGTGGTCAGAAGGTTGCCGTCATTGGCGGGGGCAATACCGCGGTCGAGGAAGCGCTGTATCTGTCCAATATCGCAGCAGAAGTGACACTGGTACACCGCCGCGACAGCCTGCGCGCCGAGAAGATTTTGCAGGACAAGATTCTCGAACGGGCCGAAAACGGCAACATTAATATTCTGTGGAACCATCAGCTCGACGAAGTGCTGGGCGATGACAGCGGCGTCACGGGCATGCGTGTGCGCAGCACAACGGATGACAGCACCCAAGAATTGGACCTGCAGGGCGTATTTGTTGCTATCGGTCATAAACCGAATACCGACCTGTTTGTCGGCCAACTTGACATGGAGGACGGGTATCTCAAGATTCGCTCCGGTCTGGAGGGCAATGCCACTCAGACCAGCATCGAGGGCGTATTTGCCGCCGGTGATGTGTGTGATCATAACTACCGTCAGGCAATTACCTCGGCCGGTTTCGGCTGCATGGCGGCGCTGGATGCCGAAAAATTCCTGGATAACCTCGACAGCTGATGATTCTCTGGCTGGCCGATGACAGTCTGGAATTCCCTCCCCTCGAGCAGGCACTGGTCGAGCCGGATGGACTGCTTGCAGCCGGGGGGGATCTCAGCGAGGCACGGCTGTTGCACGCCTATCGCAACGGTATTTTCCCCTGGTACAACCCGGGTGAACCCATTCTCTGGTGGAGCCCGGACCCCCGCTGTGTGCTCTTTCCGAATGAACTGTACCTGTCACGCAGTCTGCGCAAGCGGCTGCGCAAGCAGGATTACCGGGTTACCTTCGATCAGGCCTTCGCCAAGGTCGTGGCAGCCTGTGCCGCGCCCCGGCGTGGTCAGGAAGGCACCTGGATCAGTGACGACATCTTCGGCGCCTATCTCAACCTGCACCATCAGGGGCATGCGCACTCTGTCGAGGTCTGGATAGGCGACGAGCTGGTCGGTGGCCTGTACGGACTGGCGATCGGTCGAGTGTTCTTTGGCGAGTCCATGTTTTCCCGCCAGCGGGATGCATCCAAAATCGCCTTTGCCTGGCTGGCCCATCAGCTGCAATACTGGGGGTATGAGCTGATTGACTGTCAGGTATACAACGACCACCTGGCCAGTCTGGGGGCGACCGAAATTCCGCGTCAGGATTTCACGCGCCGGCTGGAACAGTTGCGTGATACTCCCGTATGCCATGCGTGGTCGTTTGCAATCAGCCGTGACGACATCACTGGAGCCCGTCATGAGTAATCTGCGCACGCTGAGGTTTTACGCCACACCCGAGCACGGTTGCAGTTACCTACCAGACCGCCAGGCCCGAACGCTGTTCGTAGACCCCCGCACCAGTATTGACCGCAACCTGTACAGCCAGTTGTCCGATTTAGGTTTTCGCCGCAGTGGCGGCCATATATACCGTCCCCATTGCGAAGGCTGCCAGGCCTGTATCTCGGTGCGTATTCCGGTTGACCGCTTTCGCCCGTCAAAAACCCAGCGTCGCATCGAAAACCGCAACGCGGATCTTGTCGTGCAATCGGCGCCTTGCCGTCTGACGGATGAATATTACGCGCTCTATGAGCGCTATATTCGTCAACGTCATGCCGACGGTGACATGTACCCGCCCAGTGAAGATCAATTCAGCAACTTTCTGACGGAAGGCTGTGCCGACAGCTGCTTTTACGAGTTCAGAAATACCGACGGTCACCTGCTGGCCATCGCGGTTTCCGACCGGCTGGATCAGGGCTTGTCCGCCCTGTACACCTTCTACGATCCGGATGAATATAGACGCAGCCTGGGTGTTTATGCGGTACTTTGGCAAATACGCCAGGCATGCCGGCTGGGTCTGTCTTTTCTATATCTTGGGTATTGGGTCAAGTCGTGCAGGAAAATGAACTATAAAACGGCCTATTCGCCACTGGAAATGCTCCATAATGGCGAGTGGAAACTGATGGATAAGGCATAACTCAAGGATAGATTTTGAATTCAAGCGCAATTTCAGGCAGAATATTGCGCTTTCCAAACAGGCAATCCAGCCTCAAAGGTAGGTAGTGAATGGCTAAAGAAGATTCATTTGAAATGGAAGGGGTTGTTGTTGATACCCTGCCCAACACCATGTTCCGAGTAGAGCTCGAGAACGGTCATGTTGTAACGGCTCACATTTCCGGCAAGATGCGTAAAAATTACATCCGCATCCTGACCGGCGACAAGGTTAAGGTTGAGCTGACTCCGTACGACCTGAGCAAAGGTCGCATCGTCTACCGCGCCCGTTAATTTACCAGGCGCGGTTCCGGTGGATGGCAGCCGTTAGGCTGCCACCGCTGCGACCTCCACGCTGATCTCCCCGTCTTCACCCACACTTATATCCACGTCGCCACCCGACTCTGCCAGCTCCCCGAACAGAATCATTTCAGCCAGCGGTTTCTTCAGTTTTTCCTGAATCAGACGCTGCATAGGGCGCGCGCCCATCTTGACGTCGTAACCATGCTCGGCCAGCCAGGCGCGTGCGCTTTCATCAACATGCAGAACCACATGTTTCTCGTCCAGCTGCGCCTGTAGTTCGGTGAGGAACTTGTCGACCACACCCTTGACGATATCCAGCGTCAGCGCCTTGAACTGAATCACGGCATCCAGACGGTTACGGAATTCCGGCGTGAACAGGCGCTTGAGCGCCTCCATTGCGTCGGAGCTGTGATCCTGACGCGTAAAGCCGATCGACGGACGGCTCTGGGCCTCGGCACCGGCGTTGGTGGTCATGACCAGAATCACGTTGCGGAAATCCGCCTTGCGGCCGTTATTGTCGGTCAGGGTACCGTTATCCATGACCTGCAAGAGCAGGTTAAAGACTTCCGGATGCGCCTTCTCGATCTCATCCAGCAATAGTACACAGTGCGGTGACTTGGTAATCGCCTCTGTCAACAAACCACCTTGATCAAAACCGACATAGCCCGGAGGTGCGCCGATCAGGCGTGACACGGTGTGCCGCTCCATGTACTCGGACATATCGAAACGCACCAGCTCGATTCCCAGAATACGGGCCAGCTGCTGAGTCACTTCGGTCTTACCGACCCCGGTGGGACCGGCGAACAGGAAGCTGCCTACAGGCTTGTTGGGCTCTTTCAGGCCAGCGCGCGACAGCTTGATGGCCGAGGCCAGAGAATCGATTGCCTCATCCTGCCCCAAAACCACCATTTTGAGGTTGTTCTCCAGCTTGCGCAGCTGATCCTTGTCGGAAGTCGACACGCTTTTCGGCGGAATGCGCGCAATCTTGGCGACCACGCTTTCAACGTCTACCACGTCAATCACGCGCTTGCGTTGCTCTTCCGGCATCAAGCGCTGGTAGGCCCCGGCTTCATCGATCACATCGATGGCCTTGTCCGGCATGTGCTTGTCGTTGATGTAACGATCCGCCAGTTCGGAGGCCGCACGCAGGGCCGCGTCGGTGTATTCCAGATCATGATGTTCTTCAAAGCGCGATTTGAGTCCTCGCAGGATGTGGTAAGTATCTTCGACACTGGGCTCCAGAACATCAATTTTCTGGAATCGGCGCGCCAGGGCACGATCCTTCTCGAAAATGCCACGGAACTCCTGGAACGTTGTCGAACCAATGCAGCGAATCTCGCCGGAGCTGAGCAATGGTTTGAGCAGGTTGGACGCATCCATGGAGCCTCCGGACGCCGCACCGGCACCGATGATGGTATGAATCTCATCGATGAACAGAATGGCCTTGGACTGCTGGCGAATCTCGTTCAGCAGCGCTTTCAAGCGCTTTTCGAAGTCGCCACGGTACTTGGTGCCGGCCAGCAAGGCCCCCAGGTCCAAGGCATACACCACGCTTTCCGCAATGATATCAGGCACCTTGTCCTCGATTATCAGCTTGGCCAGACCTTCGGCAATGGCCGTCTTGCCCACGCCCGCCTCACCGACCAGCAAGGGGTTGTTCTTGCGGCGACGGGACAAAATCTGCACCACGCGTTCGACTTCAGCGTCGCGGCCCACCAGCGGATCGATCCGCCCCTGTGCCGCCTGCTGATTCAGGTTAACGGCATACTGCGCCAGCGGACTTTTGCCCTTCTCGCTGCTTTCCTCGCCCTCAACGGCAGCTTCCGGGTCGTCTGACTCGCTTTCATTGATACGGGAAATACCGTGCGAGATGTAATTGACGACGTCAACACGCTCGATGCCCTGCTGCTGCAACACAAATACGGCATGGCTTTCCTGTTCGCTGAAAATGGCCACCAGCACGTTGGCACCACTGACTTCGGTCTTGCCGGATGACTGGACGTGGAAGACGGCCCGCTGTAGCACGCGCTGAAAGCCCAGTGTCGGCTGAGTTTCCATGTTGGGAATGTTGTCCGGCAACAGGGGAGTAGTTTCTTCGATGAACTGGGTCAGCTGCTGACGCAGCCGGTCCAAATCAACACCACAGGCATTCAACACCTCCGCTGCCTGGCGGTTATCGAGCAATGCCAGCAGCAGGTGCTCGACCGTCATGAATTCATGTCGCTTGTCCCGGGCAGACCGGAATGCAACGCTCAGGGTATCTTCAAGCTCTCGGTTCAGCATGGCATTCGCCTCCGTCAGACCGTTTCCACTTCACACAGCAGAGGGTGTTTGTTTTCCCGGGCGTACTGATTCACCTGAGCTGCCTTGGTTTCGGCAACGTCACGGGTGTATACACCGCATACGCCCTTACCCTGAGTATGGACCGCAAGCATCACCTGTGTCGCTTTTTCCTGATCCATACTGAAAAAAATCATCAGCACTTCAACCACAAAATCCATCGGCGTGTAGTCATCATTCATTAACACGACGCGATACATCGGCGGCCGCTTGAGTGCCGGTTTGGCTTCAGCTGTTGCCAGACCGCCCTCTCCCGGATGGTCTTCATCAGCATTATGGTCGGCTCCCATCAATCTGAACTCTTGCACCTTTTGCAGCAACATCTCTACCTTCGATATTAGTCTAAATCCCGCCGGAAAAGCCCTGCGCCATCTAGTGTCATGGACTGCAAATGCTATACTCGGCCTCATACAAGGAGAGGTTAAAGGCAGCCTGCCCATAAGTCTACGCCGTTCGTGGCTGACTTCCACGGTTGCCCGCCTGCAGTCCCTGACTCTAGCTTTTTTAAAAGGAACCCCGATACACAGCCGTGTGCGGGACATGACCGAAGGAGCAAGGCTCCGAATGTCGCAGGAGGAAGTAGTGATGCAGATAGGGACAGTTAAATGGTTCAACAATGCAAAAGGGTACGGATTCATTTTGTCCGAAGCGCATGACGAAGAACTGTTTGCCCATTTTTCGGCCATTGCCATGGACGGTTATAAAAGCCTCAAGGCCGGCCAAGCCGTTAAATTCGAAACTCAGGAAGGCCCCAAGGGGCTGCACGCCATCAATATTCAGCCCGCGGAGTAATCAGCGTTATACATGTCGACCATCCTGCTCTTCAACAAGCCCTTCAGGGTACTGACCCAGTTTACCGACCAGGGTGCGCGCGCGACACTCGCCGATTACATCAAGGTCCCCGGAGTCTATGCTGCGGGGCGGTTGGACTATGACTCCGAGGGCCTGCTCATTCTGACGGGCGATGGGCAGCTTCAACACCAGCTGGCCAATCCCGCCTTCAAAATGCCCAAAACCTACTATGCGCAGGTTGATGGCCTGATTTCAGATGCAGCACTGGAGCGGTTGCGCAATGGTATAACCTTGAAGGACGGTCCTACGCGCCCTGCCAAAGCCAAGCGCATTGATGAGCCGGAATGGCTGTGGCCGCGCACGCCCCCGGTGCGTTACCGCAAGGAACAGCCCACCAGCTGGCTGAAACTGACTATTACCGAAGGCCGTAACCGCCAGGTACGGCGCATGACGGCAGACGTTGGCTTCCCCACCTTGCGCCTGATTCGCTGGTCGATTGGCCCCTGGTCACTGGATACACTGGCACCCGGTGAATGGCGGCAAGAAAGCGTCAACCTGCCGCGGCAACGTCCGACCAAGCCCATCAAGCGAGGCCATGCCAACACGACCAGGCGACCGGCACGTGCGCGCTAACTCTTCAATCGGTTAACCAGCGCTTTGCAGCCTGCAGGTCGGTGTCCTTCTGCTCAACCCACTGCTCGTCACCACGGATGCGTTCCTTTTTCCAGAAAGGCGCGTCACGTTTGAGGTAGTCCATCAGAAAAGCTGCGGCCTCGAAGGCTTCGGCTCGATGCGCGCTGGCAACGCCGACGAAGACGATATTATCTCCGGGCTGCAGCCACCCGATGCGATGGCATACCAGTACACGGCCCAGCGGCCAGCGCCGCCGTGCCTGCCGGACAATATCCGCCAGCGCCCGTTCTGTCATGCCCGGATAATGCTCCAAATAGAGCCCTTCCAGCGCTCCCTGAAGCTGATCGCGGACCAGACCGGTAAAGGTGACAATGGCGCCAGCCTCGACGCCGCCCTCGCGCAGCCATTCCTGATACTGCCCGGGGTTGAAATCCTCGACCTGCACCCGTATTAAATCATTCATTACACCTGTCCTCGCCAAGGGGATACCCGACAAACATCACGGCAAACTGTTATCATTGGATCCAGTACAACAGAGTATGATGGAGATGTGATGCGCTGGACACCCCACGCAACGGTTGCCTGTATTATTGAGCAGGACGGGCGCTTCCTGCTGGTGGAGGAGATGGCCGGCGGACGCGCCGTGATCAATCAGCCGGCTGGACACCTCGAAGAGGGTGAAAGTTTTGTGGCGGCTGCCTGCCGGGAAACACTGGAAGAAACCGGCTGGCACGTTGAGCCCGAGGCGCTGCTGGGGCTGTACACCTATCGCGCGCCCTCCAACGGCGTGACTTACCACCGTTTCTGCTTCATTGCACGCCCGCTTGCACCGGTGGATGGCGCGGTACTCGATGACGGCATCATCGGACCGCTGTGGCTCACGCGGGAAGAACTGGAGGCGCGCCGTAACGACCTGCGCAGTGAACTGGTAACCCGCTGTATCGATGACTACCTGAGCGGCATGCGCTATCCGCTCGAATTTATTCAGGAAACCGCTTGAACATGACTGCACCTGCAACCAACGCCCAGACCAAAGTGATCGTCGGCATGTCCGGCGGCGTGGACTCCTCCGTATCCGCTCTGATCCTGCTGCAACAGGGGTATCAGGTGGAAGGGTTGTTCATGAAGAACTGGGACGAGGATGACGGCACTGAATACTGTACCGCCAAGGAAGACATGGCCGATGCCCAGGCAGTCTGCGACAAGCTTGGCATTCACCTGCACAGTGCCAACTTTGCCGCTGAATACTGGGATAACGTATTCGAGCACTTCCTGGAAGAATACAAGGCAGGCCGCACGCCAAACCCCGATATCCTGTGCAACCGGGAAATCAAGTTCAAGGCATTTCTGGAATACGCCCGCATGCTGGGTGCGGACATGATTGCCACCGGGCATTACGTGCGCCGCGGCGAGCGTGACGGACATACCGTTTTGCTCAAGGGACTGGACGCCAACAAGGACCAGAGCTACTTCCTGCATCAGGTGGGCGAAGAGGAGCTGAAGCTGACCCTGTTCCCGGTGGGAGAATTGGAAAAGCCGGAAGTGCGCCGACTGGCGGAAGAGCACGGTCTGGTCACGCATGACAAGAAAGACAGCACCGGCATCTGCTTCATTGGCGAGCGCCGTTTCAGCGACTTTTTGAAGCAGTACCTGCCGGCTCAGCCCGGCAAGATTGAAACACCCGATGGCGACGTGATCGGCGACCACCAGGGCCTGATGTACTACACCATTGGCCAGCGTCAGGGGCTTGGCATCGGTGGCCTCAAGGACTATCCGGAAGAGCCCTGGTTTGCCGCGGCCAAGGACCTGGACCGTAATGTGTTGATTGCCGTGCAAGGCCAGCACCCGCTGTTGTATGCGGACTGGTTGCATGCCGGCGATATCTTCTGGATCAGCGGCGAAGCCCCTGCTCTGCCGCTGCGCTGCAAGGCCAAGGTACGTTACCGCCAATCGGACCAGGATTGCACCCTTGAGGCCGCACCCGAGGGCGGCTATCGCGTCATCTTTGACACGCCTCAGCGTGCGGTGACGCCAGGCCAGTCCGTGGTACTGTACCGCGATGACCTTTGCCTGGGGGGGGGCGTCATTGAATCCACTTCCCGTCACTCGGTAGCCGCTTCAGCCAAGGAGGCCTGATGTCACGCCAACACGATGAACAGACCATAGCCCTGGCCGGCATGTTTCAGGCTGCAAGCCTGGTGGATCAGGTTGCGCAACGCGGCATGGTGCCGCAGAACAACTATGAAACCTGTATTGCCAGCCTGTTTGCCACTAACCCGAAGCTAACCGAGGATGTCTTCGGCGGCGTCAAGGAAGTGCCCTATGGCTTGAGTCTTGGCCTGCGTCACCTGCAGGACATGGTGGAAAAAAAGGAAAGTGGGCAGAACAAGCAGATCATCCAGTATGTACTGGGCATGATCATGCTGGAACGCCAACTCGACAAGCATCCTGACGTCATGTCAAAGCTGGGCAAGGGCATTGATGCGATTGCCGATAAGGCACGCTACTTCAACGACCAGGATGCTGCTTCCAGCGTACCGTTGGCGCCGGTGGCGTATACACATCGCAATGTCATCGCGGCGCTGGATAACCTGTACCAGGAAACCATCAGCCAGTTCAGCTTCCGCATTCAGGTCGGAGGGGATCCGCGACATCTGCAGAACACCGAAAACGCTGCACGCATTCGCGCGCTACTGCTGGCCGGCATCCGTGCCACGCTGTTGTGGCGTCAGGTCGGCGGCAAGCGCTGGCACATGCTGTTTTTCCGCTCGCGCCTCAAGCCTTCACTGCGACGCATCATGCGGGCCTGATGGCCCGCAGATTATATCGTCATGAGTTACTGTCAGCCTTGTACGGATTAACGGGCATCAGGTCGCGCGGGAGTGCTTCACGCCGCGCGCCCTCCTTCACGCCATAGTGCGTCGACAGATAATCCAGAATGGTTTTCTCGGTTGCCGGGTCAAACTGCCACAGGTTTTGTGTCGCCTGCATCCAGCGGATCAGGTTGAGCCAGTAGTTGCGTGAGCCGCTGTTTTGGGTCACCAGCCCGGCAGAATGACAGGCGGTGCAGTTGTTGCGTACTGCTTCCCAGCCATCGGCCAGTACAAGCCCCGTAGCAGGATCTTTTTCAGCCGCTGCCGGCAGTGGCATCAACAGGGCCAGCGCCAGGCTGGCCACGGGCAGGATTTTCATACGCCCTCCTTATGCCACCTGAACCGCAATGCGGTGGCAAGCATTGTTGAGATAGCCTCTCGGGTTCCAGCCCGGCACAACCATGGGTTGCGAATGCCCTTCGGTATCCACCGCGCGCGCCCATACTTCGTAGTATCCCTTTTCCGGAAAGCGCAGTTCGGCAGACCAATGCTGCCAGGCCAGCCGATTTGCAGGCGCTTCCAGCGTGGCCTTCTGCCAGGTGGCACCAAAGTCGATCGAGACGTGAACTTCACTGACCGCCAGATCACCGGCCCAGGCGTGGCCACGGATAGCCAGGGGCACATCCAGCGCATGGGTCAGGCCCGATTTGGGAAAGGTAACCAGTGATTTCACCGGCATGGAACCGATGATTTTCATATCCGCCTTGGGCACCTCCGTGCCGGGGGCGACCGGATATTTGGGTACCGCATAGGAAGGCGGTGACATCTTGGCACCGTCATGTACCTGGTTGCGAATGACGATTTTCTTAAGCCATTTACCGGATACCGAACCTGGCCAGCCACCACAGACCAGTCGCAATGGGTGGCCGTTCAGCAGGGGAATGTCTTCATCATTCATCGCCCAGGCAATCAGCGATTCGTCTTCCATCGCCTTTTCAATGGGTACACCGCGTGAAATGGCCTCCTTGGACGGATCCCGGCTCAGGTGCTGATCGGCACCGTAATAGCCGATATACACAGCATCCGATTTGACACCACAGGCTTCAAGCACATCACGCACGCGCACGCCGGTAAACCGCGGGCAGGCAACCGCTCCCAGTGTCCACTGGTTGCCACTGGCCGAAGGGACAAACTCGGAGCGGCCATTGCCGCCACACTCCACCTGCAGCTGATAGGTGTGATGCTTGAATCGTTCCTTCAATTCCGCCAGAGTGAATGTCATGGGGTTCTCGCAGGATTCGCCCGCAATTTCCAGCGTCCAGGTCGCCGTATCAATGGCATTCATCTCCGGCGGCAAGCCGTTGTTGCGCACAAACATACGATTATTGGGTGTAACACGGTCATCCAGCAGGTGGGCCGGTGTTTCCGCATTGATGGGACGATCGTTCAAGACACGTAGACCATCCTTGCCTGCCAGTGCAAAAGGCTCGGTGGTATTGGCCAGCGCCGCCGGAATCAACCCACCGGGCATCTTATCTCCAAAGGGGATGGCACTGGCACCCAGCGCCGAGGCCATCGCCAGCAGGCTGGAGCGTTTCAGAAAACCGCGCCGGGACGCCGGATCCACCTGCCGCCCCCAGAGTTTGCGGTCGGCTTCAGCCGGATCTTCTGCATACAATTCATGAATACCACGGGTATCGGGGCCCTGCCCCACCGCGTCTTTGTTCTTGTGACTCATGGCGAGAACTCCTTCGGGCCTGACCGTTCACCGACTCCTTCTATGCGGCGGTCGGCGCGACCAGACTGTTCTTATTGGTCTATCCGGATAGACGGGCACCCTGCACCCGTCCGGCAGTCTCTCGCATTTGAGCGTAGCAGCTTTTTCCCCGGCAGGTGTCCAAGGCGCCGCAAACCTCGCCAACGGCATACCCAGTAGCGGCCATTTTCCGTATAATCGCCCCTTTAATGACACAAGCTGACAAGTGAGACTGTGTAACATGGAGCTTTCCGCCCTTACCGCCGTATCCCCGGTTGATGGCCGCTACGGCAGCAAAACTGCTGATCTGCGCGCTGTATTCAGTGAATTCGGTTTGATCCGTTTCCGCGTACAGGTCGAGGTCCGCTGGCTGCAGCAGCTGGCTTCCCACCCGCAGATCCAGGAAGTACCGGCCCTGAGCGCAGAAGCCAACGCACTGCTGGACAACCTGGTCGACAACTTCAGTGTCGAGCACGCCGAGCGGATCAAGGAGATCGAACGTACCACCAACCACGACGTGAAGGCGGTTGAGTACTTCATCAAGGAGCAGATCGCCGATAACGCCGAGCTGATGGCGGTCAACGAATTCGTTCACTTCGCCTGCACCTCTGAAGACATCAACAACCTGTCTCACGCGCTGATGCTGCGCCACGGTGTTGAAGTAACGCGCAGCCAGATGCAGCAGGTCACCGATGCCATCGCCGCACTGGGTCGTGAGCACGCTGACCAGCCGATGCTGTGCCGCACCCACGGCCAGACCGCCTCCCCCAGCACCATGGGCAAGGAGATGGCCAACGTTGCCTACCGTCTGCAGCGTCAGCTCAAGCAGCTGGATCAAATCGAGTACCTGGGCAAGATCAACGGTGCCGTAGGCAACTACAACGCTCACCTGTCCGCCTATGCCGATATCGACTGGGAAGCCAACGCCAAGTCTTTCGTTGAAAGCCTGGGCCTGACCTGGAACCCGTACACCACCCAGATCGAGCCGCACGACTACATCGCAGAACTGTTTGATGTCGTATGCCGTTTCAACACCATCCTGATCGACTTCGATCGTGATGTGTGGGGCTACATCTCCTTGGGCTTCTTCAAGCAGAAGACTGTTGCCGGCGAAGTAGGCTCCTCCACCATGCCGCACAAGGTCAACCCGATCGACTTCGAAAACTCCGAAGGCAACCTGGGTATTGCCAACGCCATCATGCAGCATCTGGCCGCCAAACTGCCGATCTCCCGCTGGCAGCGCGACCTGACCGACTCTACCGTGCTGCGTAACCTGGGTGTCGGCTTCGGCCACAGCCTGATCGCCTACCAGGCCAGCCTGAAAGGCATCGGCAAGCTGGAGATCAATGCTGCGCGTCTGGCGGAAGATCTGAACAACGCCTGGGAAGTCCTGGCCGAGCCGATCCAGACCGTCATGCGTCGTTACGGCATCGAGAAGCCGTACGAAAAGCTGAAGGATCTGACCCGCGGCAAGGAGATGAATCAGGAGACCATCCAGAACTTCATCGACTCTCTGGACATGCCGGAAGCGGCCAAGGCTGAACTCAAGGCACTGACGCCGGCGCTGTACATCGGCAACGCCGCCGACCAGGCCAAGCGTATCTAATGCACATTACGGGGCCTGAAGGCCCCGTTTTTGTATCTTTACTCGTCAGGTGAGCTGTATGGAAACTCTGCTCGGTACCGATCGACACCCCATCCGTTTTGTCAGCCTCGGGCGTGGCCAGGCCGTTTTCTTTCTCCACGGCTGGACCTCCGGCGCCCGTGAATGGCTGCCGTTCGCCAACGAACTCAGCGATTGCCATCACACATTCTGCTGGGATGCCCGAGGCCACGGGCAGCACCCGCCTCCCCTGCCGCAGCAGATGCAGATCAGTCAAATGGCCGACGACCTTGAACGGCTGATGGACCACCACGGCATCCACGACGCCGTCCTGGTGGGGCACTCAATGGGCGCGCTGATCAGTTGGGAATATATCCGCAACCATGGACTGAGACGCCTGGCGGGTATCTGCATTGTTGACCAGTCACCCAGGCTGTTGACAGACGGTGAATGGTCACTGGGCATTTACGGCGACTTCGATCATGACCGCAATCAGGCTTTCCTTGAACGGCTGGATGAAGACTTTGCCGAAGGCGTGCTGGAACTGGCCGCCAATGGCCTGAATGCCCGCAGCCACCAGAATTATGTGCAGAACAGCCGGGGCTTTCAGCAGATGCGCGAATACCTGAACGGCCTGAACGGCACGGCGCTGCGTCACTGCTGGGAATCGTTGACGCAGCAGGACTACCGCGACCTGTTGCCGCGCATCAACTGCCCGGTATTGATGGTCTACGGGGACAGTAGCCAGTTCTACACGCACGAAGTGGCCGAGTGGATAGAGTCCCGGCTGCCTTTTCCGGAACTCCATGTCTATCCGCAGTCAGACCACTCGCCGCATCTGTGGCACAAGGAGAAGTTTGCCCATGACCTGCGCCGCTGGATGCACAAACTCTGATCGGGTCACGCAGGCACTCAGAACGGATCCCCCATGGTAGGAACAGCCCGCTCGGCGACTTGCCGGGCCTCAAGCCATAAAGCTCTAACGAGCTTTCTCAGCCCTTCGTCTCCCTGCGTCAGCACGCCCATCTCCAGACGCTTTTCCTCCAGATAACCGCCCAGTGCAAAGTCAGGATCAAACAGGCCAATTGACGACAGGTTGGACGCCATATCGGCCAACTTGACGGTGTGCACGTCGGCATCACCGGCAGCCAACCGCTCTCTATCACGGCGTTTGCGCGCCTCTCGGGAAATCATGGTATTGGCCGAGCCGGTCAGGCAGCGCACGCCATCAGCGATACTGGCGCCGAAATCACGCTCGATTTCACGCAGGGTAACGGCCGTGTCTTCGACGATATCATGCAACCAAGCCAGCGCCAGAGCCCTTGGCGTACTGCACCTTGATGTGGTCACCAGGCCAGCGACATCGGCCAGGTGCTTCCAGTAGGGTTCACGGGTATAACGGCGTACCTGCCCCTTGTGTGCCGCCAGCGCGTAATCGCGCACCCGAGCCAGGCAGATTTCACGCGCTTGACTGGTCGGCATCACCAGCGAACGCGAACCATGGAACGCTTCTTCATCAAAGCCCACGCCTGGCGTACAGTCAATGCCGTCATCGGCATGAGCCACCCTTTCAAACAGGTCGCTGCGGGGGGTATCCGGGAGTCTGTCGGAACCCAGCAAGTCACTAAGACTGTGCAAGGTGTGAGTGTCATCCTTGGCTGACATGGCATGCCCTCATGCTTGAGTCATTCATCCATAAAAAACGGCTAAAGAGTAACCGGCATTGCCCCGCCCCACAACTGTCTCCATATACGTGCGGGCCAACTCGCGAACAACGTTTCACTACCCCCGGTTGCCCCCTTATAATGCGCTGCATTCCAACCTGCGAGGCCGTTATGCTCGAAAACATCCGCATTGTCATGATTAACACCTTCCACCCCGGCAACATCGGCGCGGCCGCCCGGGCATTGAAGAATATGGGCCTGAGTCAGCTTTGGCTGGTCGACCCGGTCGAGTACCCTCACGATGAGGCGGAATCCCGTGCCGCCGGGGCTAAAGATCTGCTGGACAGTGCTCGCGTGGTCAGTACGGTCGAAGAGGCCATTGCCGACTGCCAGCTGGTCATTGGTACCAGTGCCCGCCAGCGCAGTTTCGATCAGCCACTGATGGATGCCGAACAGGCGGCCCTCATGGTAGCGGACGAGGCCCGTAATGGTCAGGTGGCAATCCTGTTCGGCCGCGAGACCATGGGGCTGACCAACGAGGAGATGATGCTGTGTCACCGCCACCTCTTCATCGACGCCAATGAAGACTATCCGGTACTGAATATTGCCCAGGCCATTCAACTGGTGTGCTACGAATTGCGTCGCGCATCCAGGCAGATCGATACACTGCCGGAGCCTGCCCCCTATCCGCGCCAGCAGGAAATGGTATTGTTTTATGAGCACTTGGAAAAAGTACTGCGACGGACCCGTTTCATCATTCCTCAGCATGAAGGGCGGGTGATGGACAAGCTGCGACGCTACTTCAATCGCACTCGGCCGGAAAAGGCCGAACTGGGCATGCTGCGTGGCATCCTGACCTCGGTCGAAGAGGTTCTGGATACGCCCACGACAGACAAGCATTAAAAGGCTGCCATCCGCAGCCTGCATGTACAGTGGACACAACAATAAGCAAGGAGAGAACATGAGCCACGCACACTCTTTGAACCAACTGGCCGCTCAGGCTGAAGCCCTTCGCAATAGCCTGCAGGCAACCGCACGGGACTTCGAACAGTTCGAGCTGAACGTCAACGGGGTTCAGGACTGCATGAAACGGATTCGTAAATGCATGCGCATGGTCGGTAATGACCGCAAGGCAGCCCTCTCGGCACGTGACACCCGCAAGGTCATGGCCGAATTAGAGGATGCCATCACAGAAATGGCGGAGCTTTTGAATATCAATGACTGAAATACACTGGGGCGACCTTAGCGCCGAGCAGTTCCTGCGCGAATACTGGCAGAAAAAGCCCCTGCTGATCCGCAATGCCTTTCCCGACTTCGAACCGTGCATCAGTGCCGACGAGCTGGCGGGGCTGGCCTGCGAAGAAGACGTGGAATCGCGTTTGATCGAAACCGACCCCGACAGCGGCGACTGGTCGCTGGAGCACGGCCCCTTTGACGAAGACCGCTTTGCCACTTTGGGGCACAAGCCCTGGACACTGCTGGTACAGGCCGTTGATCACTGGGTGCCGGATGTTGCTCCCCTGTTGCAGGCTTTTGACTTCATCCCACAATGGCGCCGTGATGACCTGATGATTAGCTACGCCAGCGATCAAGGAGGGGTCGGCCCGCATTACGACAACTATGATGTGTTCCTGCTGCAAGCCGAGGGTGTGCGTTGCTGGGAATTTGGCGGACTGTACGGGGAGGACTCGCCCCGCCGGGAAAATACGCCGGTCATGATCCTGCCGCAGTGGCACGCTGAGCACAGCGTGGAGCTGCAGCCCGGCGACATGCTGTATCTGCCCCCGCGCGTGGGGCACAACGGCGTTGGCGTGGGAGATGGCTGCATGACCTGGTCCATCGGTTTCCGGGCGCCCTCTCATGCCGAAATTCTGCAAGGCTTGACCTCGCGACTCTGTGACGGGCTCAGCTCAGACCTGCGTTACGAGGATCCTGACCTTGAAATGCAGCCCCATCCCGGCGAAATTGGCCAGGATGCCATCGCTCGAGTGCAGGGTATTCTGCGCCAGTATCTTGATGACCCCGCACAGCTGGCCGGCTGGCTGGGCCAGTTCATGACCGAACCCAAATATCCCGAGCTCAACGTACCGGACGCGGCACTGACCGAGGCCGAGTTGAGCGAGACGCTGACAGGCGGCGCTCAGCCAGTCGTGACCGAAGGTGCCCGCTTGGCATTCCATGACGATAATGAACACTTTACGCTGTTTGCCGATGGGCAGGTATTCGCGCTTTGTGCACCCGCGGCCATCGCGCTAGCCAAACAGCTCTGTGCCAACCAGGTCGATACCTGCCTGGATGACCGCGAGTCGCGCATACTACTGTTGCAGCTGATTAACCAGGGTAGCGTCTACCTTCATATGTAGTAGACACGTTGGGCTCGACTACAAAAAGCCACTCCGCACGGGGTGGCTTTGTTTCTTGATCGACTTTGGTCGTAAGGAAAACCACCATAACCCTTTGAAATAGTGAATTTTTCATAAAATGTAGTGAAAACACTATAGATTAATTAAGAATAAAAAATCATCCCTATATAACCACAAAATCATGTAAAACGCTGTTTTACCATCTAATACCAAAGTGGCTCAGCCTTAAGTTTTAGCCCCTCAAAACTGCATGGTTACTTGCCTGCAGCCATCTTGCCCCACATTGCCAGCTGTAGTGTTTTTACAGTTCTGTCATCTCCGGCAGTGTAGTCTGACTACATCCTTGCTGCTCTGCACAAAATCGCTTTGACTCGCCGTGCCGGTGAGACCATCATTTGCTTCAACAACGCCGGGACGACCCCAAACGGATCCGGCGCTTAATTTGGAAACGGTGACTCAACGCCTCCGCTTCCAGCATTACCTAAACACAAACACTGTGAAGGAATGACCATGTCAGCATACAAAACCGAGATCGATGCTATCTCTACTGCTCGTGCAGCAGCGGGTGAAACCTGGGAAGCGATCAACCCTGAATACGCTGCTCGCATGCGCTTGCAGAACCGTTTCAAGACCGGTCTGGATATCGCACGCTACACTGCCAAGATCATGCGCCAGGACATGGCCGACTACGACGCAGACACTGCTCAGTACACTCAGTCTCTGGGCTGCTGGCATGGTTTCATCGGTCAGCAGAAACTGATCGCGATCAAGAAGCACTTCGGTAACACCAACAAGCGTTACCTCTACCTGTCAGGCTGGATGATCGCTGCACTGCGTTCTGAGTTTGGTCCGCTGCCCGACCAGTCCATGCACGAAAAAACATCTGTACCGTCTCTGATCGAAGAGCTGTACACCTTCTTGCGTCAGGCTGACGCTCGTGAACTGGGCGGCCTGTTCCGTCAGCTGGACGACGCTCGTGAAGCCGGCGACACAGCTAAAGAAGCTGAACTGCAGGGTCAGATTGACAACTTCCAGACTCACGTAGTGCCGATCATCGCTGACATCGACGCTGGTTTCGGTAACGAAGAAGCCACTTACCTGCTGGCTAAGAAGATGATTGAAGCCGGTGCCTGTGCGATCCAGATCGAAAACCAGGTATCTGACGAGAAGCAGTGTGGCCACCAGGACGGTAAAGTAACCGTTCCGCACGCTGACTTCCTGGCCAAGATCCGCGCCGTACGCTACGCGTTCCTGGAGCTGGGTGTTGAAGACGGTGTTATCGTTGCCCGTACCGACTCCCTGGGGGCTGGCCTGACCAAGCAGATCGCTGTTACTAACGAACCGGGCGACCTTGGCGACCAGTACAACAGCTTCCTGGACGGTGACTACATCGAAAGCGCTGACGACATCGACAACGGCGATGTCGTTGTGAAGGCTAACGGCAAGCTGCTGAAGCCGAAGCGTCTGGCCTCTGGCCTGTTCCAGTTCAAGAAAGGCTCTGGCGAAGACCGTGTTGTTCTGGACTGCATCACGTCTCTGCAGAACGGCGCCGACCTGCTGTGGATCGAAACCGAGAAGCCGCACGTTGGTCAGATCGCTGGCATGGTTAACCGCATCCGTGAAGCAGTACCGAATGCCAAGCTGGTGTACAACAACAGCCCGTCCTTCAACTGGACGCTGAACTTCCGTCAGCAGGTATTCGATGCCTGGACTGAAGAAGGTAAGGACGTATCTGCCTACGACCGCGCCAACCTGATGTCTGCTGAATACGATCAGACCGAGCTGGCTGCCGCTGCAGACGAGAAGATCCGTACCTTCCAGGCTGATGCTGCCCGCGAAGCTGGTATCTTCCACCACCTGATCACACTGCCGACTTACCACACTGCGGCCCTGTCTACCGACAACCTGGCCAAAGAGTACTTCGGTGATGCCGGCATGCTGGGCTACGTTGAAGGTGTACAGCGCAAAGAGATCCGTCAGGGCATCGCATGTGTCAAGCACCAGAACATGGCTGGTTCTGACATGGGCGACGATCACAAAGAGTACTTCTCTGGTGATGCTGCACTGAAGGCTTCTGGTAAAGACAACACCATGAACCAGTTCTAAGAACTGTTTCCTCCGGGTGCCCCCCGCACCCGGACGTGTTGAGAAACCGCACCATTCTTCCCCGAGATGGTGCGGTTTTTTTATGTGTGGCCTCCTTCCTGTTCGCCCCCTGCGTTACTCAGCCATATATCTTCCTTAGTACCCACCCGGTTCATTTGTTAGAATCGCGTCCTGTTTTGGCAACTGTTCCAGTTGCCGCGCTCGATTTGGCATCGAGCTTAACGGCTTACTACTCCAAGGCTGACTATGACCGTTCTTCTCATGACCCCCCCGATGACTCAGTTGAATACGCCCTACCCGGCGACTGCGTATTTGACGGGCTTTTTACGCTCACGCGGTTATAAGGCGGTCCAGCGTGATCCGGCCATCGAGCTGTTTCTGGAGATGATGACCGCCCCTGCACTGGACATCATTCGTCAGCATGTAGAAGCCAACTACGAACAGTTTGAAGATGACGAACTGCCGGAGGTGATCTTCAATTTTCTGGCCGAGTTTGATCGCTACCAGCAGACAGTCGAAGCGGCGATTCGCTTTTTGCAGGGTAAGGACCCAAGTCTCGCGTTGCGTATCAATTCTCGTCGTTTCCTGCCCGAGGGTCCCGCATTTGACGCCATTGCCCAGATGGAAGCCGTATCCGGTGATGTGCTGAAAGCGGCTTTTGGCAGCTTGGGTGTGCAGGATAAAGCCAAGTATCTGACCACTCTGTTTATCAACGATCTGTCAGCCGTCATTACCCAGGGCGTTGACCCCTATTTTGAGGTTAGTCGTTACGGCGAGCAGCTGGCCGCCGCCAACCCTAGCTTCGACAATCTCTACGATACCTTGATGGGCGAGCCAAGTTTCAGCGCCGAAATTCTGGAGCAGCTGGTCGAGCAATACCTGGAAGAAACACAGCCGGATGTGGTGGCGCTCACGGTTCCCTTTCCCGGCAACATGCTGGGTGCCCTGCGTATCGCTCAAACCTGCAAGGCCGTCAATCCAGACCTACCGGTTGTCATGGGGGGCGGGTTCATCAATACCGAACTGCGCGCACTGAAGGACCCTCGCGTCTTCGAATTTGTCGATTTCATCTGCCTGGATGACGGTGAACGCCCCTTTTTGACCCTGCTGGAGTACCTTAACGGCGAGCGTGGCGTCGATGAGCTGGTACGGACCTACTTTCTGGCCGAAGATGAAGATGGCGAAATCTTCGTACATTTCAACAACAACGCGGAGCTGCACGATATTCCGCAGTCTGATGTGGGGGCACCGGTCTACGACGGCCTGCCACTGGGTGAGTACCTTTCGCTGTGTGAAATGCTGAACCCGATGCACCGCATCTGGAGCGATGGCCGCTGGAACAAGCTCACCATCGCGCACGGCTGCTATTGGCGCAAATGCAGCTTCTGCGACGTCAGCCTGGATTATATCGACCGCTATGATGCGGCCAGCGCCGATGTACTGGTGGACCGTATCGAGCAGCTGATCGAAGAAACCGGTGAGACCGGCTTCCATTTTGTCGATGAAGCTCTGCCACCCAAACTGCTGTTTGCACTGGCAACGCGGCTGATTGAACGTAAGGTGATGATTAGCTGGTGGGGCAATATCCGCTTTGAAAAAACCTTCACCCCCGAGCGCTGCCAGTTGCTGGCCGACTCGGGTTGCATCGCTGTCAGTGGCGGACTGGAAGTAGCATCCGACCGGCTATTGAAGCTGATGAAAAAAGGCGTCAGCGTTGAGCAGGTCGCCCGTGTCACCAAGGCTTTCAGCGATGCAGGCGTTCTGGTTCACGCCTACCTCATGTATGGTTTCCCCACGCAAACCGAGCAGGAGACCGTCGATTCGCTCGAAATGGTGCGCCAGCTGATGCAGGAGGGATGTTTCCAGTCGGCATTCTGGCACCGTTTTGTGGCTACGGTGCACAGCCCGATCGGCATGAATCCCGAGGAATATGGCATCACGCTGGTAGAGCCTGACGAAATCCTGTTTGCCGAGAACGATGTGGATTTCATCGATCCTACCGGTACTGACCATGACATGCTGGGCGCCGGTCTCAGAAAAGCCGTCTACAACTACATGCATGGCGTCGGCTATGAAGAGCCAATGGGATTCTGGTTTGAACGGCCGGTCGCCGATACCGGCATTCCGAGAGACCTTGTTGCGAAAGCGGTTAACAATTTCATTGTTATCAGCAATGACTGACCGGCAGTAAACACAGCATCATGGCACCTGATCAAGGCAAACGGCGACCATGCAGGGCCGAGTCGATATACATCGTATTCAGCGGCCGGTGCCAATGCAGGAAGTGTCGCATGAAAGCACTTGCCTGATCAGGCGCAGCGAACCGAAGCTAAATACACACAACGCGATAATCAAACATTTGTTTTTGTGTATACTCATGTATCAGTTTTCTGCCCCCCCCCTCAACGACCCAAGGAATGAACGAGGATAGCCCCCATGCTGACAGCCCTCATTGCCTTTCAAGACGGCACACGCAAGCAGGTCTACCTGCAGACCCGCCCCTTTGCCGGAGAATACATTGAACATGCCGGCGACCGTTATCAGGTCAAGGAAATTTCACACGTTACCGCCGACACCAGCACCGACAAGCCACCCAAATTGATCATCAAGGTAGGCGTCGGACGCAAAAGCGCGGACGCGATGGAAAATTCCGCACGCGGTTTCTTTACCGGGAGCTGAAACGGCAGCGAAGGGGTTCAGGCGAACCGCCTGCGTGCTTCGTTCCTATTCAACAAACGGATTAGCGTGCCCCTGTATGGCCTGGATACGGCGGGCACGACGCTGCTCAACTGCATCCACCGGATCTTCCGCCGCCCAGGCTCGAAACAGTTGTAACTGCTTACGACTCAGACGAACACCGTATCGATCTGCCATGTAGAAGTAAGTGCGTGCAACGTCGCCCCTGACATGCGGCGGCGGCTCTGCTACCCGGCCCTGAAAATCCACTTCAAAGTCACAACGGCCATAGAGCCTTGGCTCGCCCGGAATCATGCCAAAACGGAAGTTCGAACGATCACCATTGAGTTCTCCCACGGCAGGCACAAGGTTATACAGATCCGCCTCCATCTTTTTGAATACCGGATCCTTGCGGCAGGCCTTGCGCCCGCCCTGCTGCCAGCATTGCAGCTGGTGGCCGAACTCCCAGGCCGGCATGACATGCTCCCACTCGATACGAGCCGCACGATTGGCATTCTTGCGCGGCAGCAAGCCGCAACTGGCAGCATCCGGTGCCAGGCGTGTTCGCTCCGGTTTGCCGGGAATCGGCTGCTCATCAAAGCGGCAGCCACAGTAAAAGGTGACGCGATCATCAGACTGATAGACTTCACGTGACAGTATTTTCTTGGCGGAATAAAACGACGATGGTGTATCGGCAACCACGGGTGTCGCCACCAGGGTGGCGAACAGGGCAAACATCAGGCGCATTTCAACTACCGTATGCAAAGAGGTACAAACTCATCCTTGAATGCACGTGCGTCCTTTGCCAGGGCGGCATCATTACGGCATTTTGATGGATACGCAAGCCCATTGGCGTATCACTTCTGATATTCTTGAAACTCTTTGCACCAGCCTGAACCGATAACAATAATGAACAGGGAGCGACAGACCATGGCGAATATCCCTTATTTACAAGACGCCCACATCGACCTCGAAAACCGTGTTGCCATCCTGACCCTTGACCGGGATGATCTGCGCAATGCCCTCACCGGCACGGCTCTAATCGATGATATTGTTGATACCGTTGAGTGGGCGAATCGCAGTGTTGATGTATCAGTTTTGATCATCACCGGCAACGGCAAGGCCTTCTGTGCCGGAGGCAATATTAAGGAGATGCAATTTCGTGACGGCGATCACCGGGAAGGCCCCTTTGGTGGCACGGCACTGGAACTGGAACGCAAATACCGCGAGGGCATACAGCGCATCCCGCTTGCCCTGCACCGGGCTGAAATACCGATCATTGCTGCCATCAACGGTCCCGCGATCGGTGCCGGATGTGATCTGGCCTGCATGTGTGATATTCGGATCGGCTCCGAACGTGCCACTTTTGGCGAAACCTTCGTCAATCTGGGCATTATTCCAGGTGATGGCGGCGCCTGGTTCCTGCAGCGACTCATCGGCTACCAACGTGCGGCCGAAATGACGCTGACCGGCCGTCTGGTGCATGCGGAAGAAGCGGTACAACTCGGATTGATGATGGAACAGATCCCGGCTGAGCAATTGATGTCTCGCGCCCTGACATTGGCCAGCCAAATGGCTGCCAAGCCGCCCCAGGCGCTGCGTATGGGCAAGCGCCTGATGAAGCAGGCCCAGCGACAGGAGCTGCCCGATTTTCTGGAGCTTTGTGCCGCTTGGCAAGGCATGCTGCATAACACCGATGACCATGTCGAAGCGGTCAATGCTTTTGTGGAGCGCCGCGAAGGTGTCTATCGTGGCAAGTAGTATTTTGTACTAAAAATACTCAATACGTATTACGTACTAAGCGCCGTGTCAGACATGCTGACCGGCGCAATGCCCCGATGCCCAGGCCCACTGGAAGTTGTGCCCACCTAAATGACCGGTCACATCCAGACACTCACCAATGAAATACAGGCCGGGCGCCTTTTTGGCCTCAAACGTTTTCTGCGAGACCTCATCGGTTTCGATGCCGCCGAGGGTAACTTCAGCGGTTCGGTAGCCTTCCGTCCCCGACGGCTTGATCTGCCAGCGCTTGAACTGCCGTGCAGCTTCCTGCAGACGCACGTTGCTGTACTGGCCAAGCTCCCCTTCAAACCCCCAAAGATCACACAGTGTTTGCGCCAGACGCTTGGTCATGTGCTGAGCCATGAGCGTGCGCAACTCAGCCTTGGGTCGGTCATGGCGTTGTTCACGCAGCCACTCGTCCAACGCCAGCTGCGGTACAAGATCGATTTCAATCATGTCACCTGCACACCAATAGGACGATATCTGCAGCATCGCAGGACCACTAAGGCCTCGGTGTGTCAGCAGCATGTTCTCGCTGAACGTCATGCCGTTGCAGCTGACACTCACTGGCTGAGACACACCCGAGAGCGGCTTGAGATGCTCCAGCAGGTCCGGCTGCAGGGTAAAGGGAACCAGTGCCGCCTGACGCGATGTGACAGCCAGGCCAAACTGCTCGGCAATCTCATAGGCAAACCCGGTCGCGCCACCATTGGGAATCGATAGCCCTCCCGTGGCAATCACCACTGACGGCGCCACGAACTGCCCCCGTGATGTCTTGATGTAGTAGCCGGTGGTTGCCTGAGTCACTGAAAACACACTGGTTTCGGTCATTAGTTCGACCCCGGCCCAATCGCACTCGGTCAACAACAGCTGCAATATTTCCTTGCTGGACTCATTGCAGAACAGCTGTCCGGGGGTTTTCTCGTGGTATTCAACGCCATGACGATCCACCAGCTCGACAAAATCCAGCGGTTTGTAACGGCTCAGCGCGGATTTGCAGAAGTGCGGATTGGCGCCCAGAAAGTTGGCCGGCGTATTATGCATGTGGGTGAAGTTGCATCGCCCTCCACCGGACATCAGAATCTTGCGTCCCAATTTTTTGGTGTGCTCCAGCACCAGCACTCTGCGCCCACGGTAGGCGGCCGTGGCGGCACACATCAGGCCGGACGCGCCCCCGCCAATGACGACAACATCGTATGTCACAAATTACTCCGCCCGCTACACCGGTTATTCATCTGCCGCAGCAGATTGTTCACGCTTTTCTGCATTCAAACGACGGATTTTGGCAGCCAGCGGCCCCCCATGGCGCGTCCCCTTGCGTCCGGCCTTAGTGTCACGCTCGGTAGCGGACTGGGTTGCACGGGTCTTCTCCAGTACGGACTTGTGCTTCTTGCGCTGCTCCAGCGAACGCTTGCGGCGGCTTTCTTTGCTGGTTGGGTCGGCCAGACGCTCCTGCTTGGTCGGCTTGCGCTCCAGCACCGTCATAAAGGCACCGGTTTTGCGTGATTTTTTGTTACGACTCATGACTTGTTCTCCTCGGCTTCTGCCGCAGCTGCTTCTGCCGCCGCCTCCGCCGCTGCCTGTTCAGCTTCAATTCGTTTACGTTCCCACTCTTCGACCGTTTCGAAGGTGATGGTGCCCAGCTTGCCAGCGCGCAATTCCGTCAGCAGAATTTCGGACGCCTTGTGGCGGTCGACCACGCCGCCCGGTCGCAAACAACCACGTTTGCGACCGATTTCATCCAACAGGGCATCCTGCCCCTCCGGCAACGCCTTGAGCTTGTAACGCTCCTGCAGGCGCTGAGGATAGTCGCTGAGCATGAACCCTGCCGCGTAGGCAGCCACCATTTCATGCTCGATGGCAGTGTCCTTGATGGCGCCACTGGCGGCCAGCCGATAGCCTGAATCCTCATCCTCGATCTTCGGCCACAGGATGCCGGGTGTGTCCGACAGCGCCATACCGTTGTGTACACTGTAGCGCTTCTGCGCCTTGGTCACGGCGGGCTCATTGCCCACCTTGGCGATCTTGCGCCCGAGCAATGCGTTGATCAGCGTTGACTTGCCGACATTGGGAATGCCCATAATCATGGCCCGTACCGGACGCTCCTGGCGGGTACGGGCCGGAACCATCTGCTTGCACATCTCGGGGATGCGCTTGATCACGGCTTTCTGCTGAATATCCAGCGCCACAGCCGTGATATCCTCGCGCGCGTTAAAATAGTCCAACCACTGTCGGGTACGTTCGGGATCAGCCAAATCCTGCTTGTTAAGCAGTTTCAATACTGGCTTGCCCTTGCGCAGCTGATCCACCAACGGGTTCTCACTCGACATCGGCAAACGGGCATCGAGGACTTCGATCACAACATCGATCTCGTCCATGACTTGAGCAATTTCCTTGCGCGCCTTGTGCATATGGCCGGGAAACCAGTTGATACGGGTCATACTAAATCCAGTACGTTGCTTGGAAGGGCGCACATTATACCCCTGCAAAGGCTTGAGCCATACCGATGAAGCGCGAAGAGATGATAAAATCAGTTTTTTGTATTGCTCGATTCGGGGACATTAATGGACAGTACGACCGAACAGGGCCAGCCACTGCTGGCACGTCAGCCCATCTTCGACCATCAACAGCGTGTGATCGCGTATGAATTGGTCGGAAGCGATGAAGGACACCTTGGCGCCATGCTGGAGGTCGATCCCGAGGCTGAATCCAGCTCGGAGCTGCTGCTTCATGCATATACCAGCATTTCCGATCAGGGAGAGATCAAGCGCGTACCGGCTTTCATCCGCGTCAGCCAGAAGATGATTCTGGACGGCAGCATGCCGGCCCTGCCTTCCAAACAGGTTGTCATCTTCATTCGCCTGACCCAGCCGGACAACATGGAACTGCTGCGCGCCATGCACGCCATGGTAAAGGATGGCTACCGGTTTGCCCTGTATGACTTCACTTACACGCCGGCCTGCGATACAGCACTGAAGCTGGCCAAGATCGTGCATATTGATGTCAGCAACCTGGACGCTGCCGCCATCGCCGAACAGGCCCGCCAGCTTGCCCCCTTCAAGTCCACCCTGCTGGCCGGCAACATTCACAGCTTTCAAACCCTGGAAGACTGCATCGAAAGCGGTTACAAGCTGTTCCAGGGCAGTTTCCTCAGCAAGCCCAAGGTCGTAAAAGGCCGCAAGGTCAGCGCCAACCAGATCGCGCTGATGCAGCTGATTCAGGAGCTGCAGAAGCCGTCCACCACGCCTGAACGGCTGGAAGACATGATCATTCGCGACCCGATTCTCACCTATAAACTGCTGAGAATTGTCAACTCAGCTGCCTACTCCCTGGTACGTGAGGTGGAATCCGTGGCGGAAGCCGTGGTTCTGCTGGGGATGGAGCAGGTACGCAAGTGGGCCACGCTGATTGCCATTTCAGCCAACAAGGACAAGCCCGAAGAACTGACCCGGATTCTGCTGACCCGCGGCCACATGTGCGAAATGATCGCCCAAAGCCAAAATTTGCCCAACCCTTCGGGCTTTTTCATGGTGGGCATGATGTCCGGTCTGCATGCCATGCTGGATCTCGACCAGCCAACCCTGCTGGAACAGTTGCCACTGGGTGAAGACATCAAGGATGCGCTTAGCAACGGCGGTGGTAACATGGGCCAGGTACTCAAGCAGGTCATGGCCTATGAGTCCGGCGACTGGGATCTATTGCCCAGCAACTTCAACATTTCGCTGTATGAAGCGGCCTACCGTCACAGTCTCAAATGGACCAAGGAATCCATGCAGGCGATGTACGAATAAGCCTGAAAGCACAGGCAACGTAGAATGAGAGCGGATGCGCGAGTGCGCACCCGACAGGAATCAGCCTTCCGGCAATTCCAGTTTCTGCGGTGATACCAACACGCCGTTATTGTCGGCATACACGTATTCACCCGGACGGAAGGTCACGCCACCAAAGGTGACCGGCACGTTCAGCTGACCCACGCCCAGCTTTTCGGTTTTCATCGGGTGCGCACCCAACGCCTGAACGCCCAATTGGTCCAGATCAGCAATGGCATTCACATCACGGATGCAGCCGTAGATGATGATCCCTTCCCAGCCGTTGTCCTGTGCCTTTTCCGCCAGCATGTCACCCAGCATGGCGCGACGCATGGAGCCACCACCATCAACCACCAGCACCTTGCCCTTGCCTGGCTGAGCCACCTGCTCACGGACCAGTGAGTTGTCTTCAAACGCCTTGATGGTCACAATTTCGCCACCAAAGGTTTCGCGACCGCCAAAGTTGCCGAACATCGGCTCGACAACCTGCACCAGTGCTTCAAAGTGATCACACAGATCAGGCAGCAGATCTTCCATTGCGTACTCCTTCCAGACTCAGTGAATATTGGCGCGCATGATGGCCGATCCCTGCTGCATTTGCACTACAACTTATGCAGTAGGGACCCTGTGCTCAGTTGGCCTGCAACGCGTCCAGCAATGCCTGCACCGGGTGCGGCAGCTGCTGATCATCAAAGCGCTTCACCTGAGAACGGCAGGAATAACCGGTCGCCACCAGCTTGCCCTTGTTGTCAGGCTGGTTGACGATACCGCGCCAGCTCAGCTCGTAGATATCCTTGGAGCGTTGCAGATTGTCGCTTTCATGGCCGAAGGTACCGGACATGCCGCAGCAGCCGGTCGAGATCACTTCCAGTTTCTGGCCCAGCGCTTCGAAGATCTGCTGCCACTGACGAATGGACGGCGCCGCGGAGGTTTTCTCGGTGCAGTGCGCCATCAGATGGTAAACATTGGATGACACCACTTCAGGCAGCTCGGCCGTCGCCAGGCGCGTGCTCAGCCACTCCTGAATCAGCTGCACCGGCGGCAGTTCGCCTTCGACCACGTCCTTGTACTCCTGGCGGTAGGTCAGGGTCATGGACGGGTCGATACCGATCAGCGGCACCTCGAACTCGGCAATTTGCTGCAGCATCTGCGCATTGCGCTTGGCAGCCGTGTCAAATGCCTTCATGAAGCCGTGAACGTGCAGCGGCTTGCCGTTGGGCATGAACGGTGCCACCAGCACGTAGAAACCCAGTTTGCCCAGCAGATCCACCAAGTCCAGCACCAGACGGGTTTCGAAATAGCTGGTAAAGGCATCCTGCACGATCACCACGGTGCGCTCGCGCTGAGCCACGGTCAGGCCACGAATGATCTCAGGGGTGGCCAGCTCGATGCCGCGCTGGTCCAGACCCTGCTTGAGACTGTTGGTGCAGATCACCGGGCTGTCGACCATGCCGCCCACGCGGCGCATGAAGCTTTTCACCAGGGTGTTGCGCATGGCCCAGTTGTACGGCGCCGGGAACTTGGACAGGGTCGGAATCATGTATTCCAGACTGCCCACCAGATAATCCTTCATCGGGCGCAGGTAGCGACCGTAATACACTTCCAGGAAGCGGGCGCGGAAGTCCGGCACGTTGACCTTGATCGGACACTGGCCGACACAGGACTTGCACGCCAGGCAGGCCATCATCGCTTCATGCACTTCGTTGGAGAAATCGTATTCGCCCTTGCGCTTGTCGAGGGTGTTGCGGATACGGCTGGGCAGCGAGCGGATAAAGCCACGCTCACGCACCTGCTCCGCCTCGGCAGTCACATCCACGCCTCGATTGGCCATCAGGCGCAGCCATTCACGGATCAGAGAGGCACGCCCTTTCGGTGAATGGATCCGCTCACGGGTGCCCTTCCAGCTCGGGCACATGGCATCGTTGGGGTCGTAGTTGTAGCAGGCACCGTTGCCGTTACAGTTCATGGCCGAGTCGTACTGCTCACGCACGGGCGCATCGATCTGACGATCCTGCTGGCCACGGGTGGGCACGCTATCGATCTTGAGCAGCTCAGCGCCATCAATCATCGGCGTGGCAATCTTGCCCGGGTTGAGCTGGTTGCGCGGGTCGAACACACCCTTGATCTGCTGCAATACCGGATACAGAGGACCGAAGAACTCGGGGGCGTACTCGGAACGCACGCCCTTGCCGTGTTCGCCCCAGAGCAGGCCCTTGTATTCCTGGGTCAGGCGCACCACCTCATCGGTGATTTCACGAATGAGCGTTTCCTGCGCCGGATCTTTCATGTCGATGGCCGGACGTACATGCAGCACACCAGCGTCGACGTGGCCGAACATGCCGTAGGCCAGGCCACGGTCATCCAACACCTTGCGGAACGCCATGATGAAATCGGCCAGGTTTTCCGGCGGCACGGCGGTGTCTTCCACAAACGGGATCGGTCGTTTCTGGCCCTGGGCGTTGCCCAACAGGCCCACCGCCTTCTTGCGCATGCCCCAGACCTTGTTGATCTCGGCGGCACCATACACCACGCTGTAACCAAAGCTCTTGCCCGCTTTGCCGTTCACGCTCTCCAGATGCTGGCAGAGCTTGTCTACCTTGGCGCGCAGCTCGGCTTCGTCGTCACCGGTGTACTCCACCAGGTTGATGCCCTGGATCGCCGGATCGCCTTCCTTCTCGGGGAAGTAGTCGCGCACCGTATCCCAAACGATATCGCCCATGGCCAGGTTGAGCACCTTGGAGTCGATGGTCTCGATGGAGGTCGGCTGCCACTCCATCAGGGCCTTGGCGTCACGCAGCGAGGTTTCAAAGCTGTCGTACTTGATGTTGACCAGAGCGGCGTATTTCGGAATCGGCAGCACGTTGAGCTTGGCTTCGGCGATAAACGCCAGCGACCCCTCGGCCCCACACAGCACGGAGTTGAGATTGAAACGACCGGACTCATCCCGGATATGGGCCAGATCGTAGCCGGTCAGACAGCGGTTCAGCTTGGGGAAGCAGGCATCGATCTCGGCCTGCTTCTCCTTCTGGATGGAATCCAGCAGACGGTGGGCTTCACCGACCCGGTCGGTACGTTCCTTGGCATCTTCCAAGGCCTCATCATCGATGGCACCGGACTGCCACACCGTCCCGTCCAGCCACACGCTGGTCAGCTCCAGCACGTGATCGCGGGTCTTGCCGTACAGTACCGAGCCCTGGCCGCTGGCATCGGTGTTGATCATGCCGCCCACGGTAGCGCGGTTGCTGGTGGACAGCTCCGGCGCAAAGAACAGGCAATAGGGCTTGAGCGCCGCGTTGAGCTGATCCTTGACCACGCCGCCCTGCACCCGCACCCAGCGCTCGTCCGGGTTGATTTCCAGAATATGGTTCATGTGCTTGGACACGTCCACGATCAGGCCGTCGGTCAGCGACTGGCCGTTGGTGCCGGTGCCGCCCCCCCGGGCGCTGAGCACGATGTCGCGGAAGCGCGGCTCGTCGGACAGTTTGGCGATCATCACCAGGTCATCGGTGTTGCGCGGGTACAACACGCCCTGCGGCAGCACCTGGTAAATGCTGTTATCGGTGGCCAGCACCACGCGGTTGGCATAATCCGGGTTCAAATCGCCCTTGAAGCCCTGCTGCTTGAGGGTTTCGATAAAATCCAGATACAGGCTTTGGGTAGCGTCGATGGTATCAATGCGCGGGATCATAGGCTCTCCGATGCTGGCTGACCGTGGCGGCTCAGGGTGCAAATCTATACACGTGTATTTTGACTAGTAATGATGCGCAAAACGCATTTATCATTCAAATGATTAAATTCTATTAATTAACAATAAATACTGATAAATTATGAGCAGCGCCATTGGCATTCGCCACCTGCAAGCCTTTATAGAAGTCGCTCGTTGCGGCAGTTTCACCCGGGCCGCCGAGCGGCTGCATCTGACACAGTCGGCCCTGACCACCACCATCAAGCAGCTGGAGCAGGATGCCGGCCTGACCCTGTTTGACCGCACCACGCGCAGCGTCGTGCTCAGCACCGAAGGCGAACGCTTCCTGCCGGTGGCCGAACGACTGCACTCCGACTTTACTGCCGCCATGACCGATCTGCGCGCCCGCGCCCAGCTGCAGCAGGGCCATGTCAGCGTGGCCGGTTCACCCTCGGTAGTGACCCGCCTGCTGCCCAGCGCCCTGGCCGAGTTTCGGCACCAGTATCCCTCGATGCAGGTGACCATTCGGGATGAAAGTGCCGGCAGCCTGGAGCAGCGGGTGTTGAACAACGAGGTCGATTTCGCCCTGGCCGGCAACCACTCTCAGCAGCCGGAACTGGCCTATGCCCCGCTGCTGCGTGATCGCTATGGACTGGTGGTGCCCAGCGATCACCCCCTAGCCGGACGCGAGTCGGTTCTCTGGCAGCAGGTACCGGAAGACAATCTGCTATTACTGTCGGACGACACCGGCATTCGTGCCCAATTGACCCGTTTCAGTCAACGCGGGCAGATCCCGACACGGCTGGACCAGGTCCAGATCGAGGTATCCAATCCCGCCGGCATGGCGGCGCTGATCAGTCAGGGGCTGGGGGTGACTCTGCTGCCGGCGCTGGCCGCCGATGTGCATTCCTTTGCCGGACTGAGCTTTATCCCGCTGGAGACACCGGTGATCGAGCGCGAAATCTGCATCATTACCCGCCGGGGCCGTGCGCTGAGTCCCGCCGCTGCGGCACTGCTGCAGACCCTGCGTCAGCATCTGGCCCAGATCCGCTTGCCGGCCTGGGTGAAAGCAGTCGAATGAGGCGATTGGCCTCCGGCGCCAAGCAATCGGCATCTGGCCGATAAAAGGCCTTTCCGAATGGATCAACTATGCTGTTGGGTGTATTGGCCTGCTGTTACGGAATTAGCGCGTCCTGCACGCCCGCGGCACTGGCCCTCAACCGAAAGGGGAATTCAGATGCTCAAGTCAATATTAGTGTTCTGTTTCAGCGCCCTGCTTGCGCAAGGTGTATTCGCTGCTGAAACCGCCACACCCGCTCCTGCCGATGCCAAAGTCTATTTTATTACCCCCGAGGACGGTGCTACTGTCCCGCAAACGTTCAAGGTCCAGTTTGGACTCAGTGGCATGGGCGTTGCGCCCGCCGGGATGGACAAGGCCAACACCGGCCACCATCACCTGATGATCGATGGCAAAGAGATGCCGATGTCTGGCAAGGCCATGGGGCAAGAAGTGATGCACTTTGGCGGTGGACAAACGGAAACCATGGTAACGCTGCCAGCGGGTCAACATACCCTGCAGCTGATTCTGGGGGATATGGGACATGCACCGCATCACCCGCCCGTCATGTCCGAGGTGATCACTATCCAGGTTGAATGATCCCTCTCGGCCGAGGGCAACAACACACGGCGCTTCACAGGTGCTGTTGTTGCCCGGCACGCTTTCAGGTGCCGGACACCATGGATATCAGCGCTTGCAGCGAACGACTCGGCGCCCCGCGCCAAACCAGATGCGTGTGGTTTCGAGCCACTTCATGCGGTAGTTCATGACACTGCACGCCGGTACTATCGGCCAGTGCCAATACGGATTCCGGCACAATGGCCGCCCCTGCACCGGCAGCCACACAGGCGATGATGGCATGATAGGAACTCAGATCCATGAAACGCGGCGGTGATACGCCGGCCGAGGCCAGCCATTCAGTCAAGCGACGGCGGTAGGAGCAACCGTGTGGAAAAGCCACCAGCGCCCGTCCGCTTAAATCATCAGGCGTTGACACCGGCGGCCAGCCCAACCCCGTGATCAACACAAGTTTTTCCTCGAATACCGGTTGGCCATCCAGCCCTGCGCCATCAAACGGCTCAGACACGAACGCCGCTTCGATTTCACTCCGGTACAACAGATCCAGCAGCACACCGGTACTGCCGGTCTTCAATTCAACGGCAATATCATCGAAACGGCCATGATAGGCCGCCGCCGCACTTTCAAGCGAGCCCAGACTCAACCGCCCGGATACACGTCCACCACACATGTCCGCTTCCACTTCATCGGCCAACTGCAGCAAAGCATCCGCATGCACCAGCAGCTTCCGGCCGGCCTCGGTGAGCACCAGCCCGCGCCCCTGGCGCCGAAACAGCTTCTGCCCCAGCCTGGCTTCGAAGCGCTTGATGCGGGTGGTGATGTTGGACAGCACACGGTGCAGGGCTTCAGCGGCACGCAGAATGCCCCCGCCACGGGCAACACGTTGAAATATTTCAAGATCTTCGATCGTTATTGTTCTCATTATGAGAATTGACTCTACATATTATTCACTTTTTAATTATATCCGGATTCTTTCTAATGGCGAGCATGAATCAAACGACTCGACTTGCTGCGCCCCCTTATACGCCATTGCGACTGGTGCTGACAGGCGCCCTGGCCCTGGCCGTTGCCATGGGCGTTGGCCGTTTTGCTTTCACGCCGCTGCTGCCGCTCATGCTCAGGGATGGCCTCCTGGACACCACCAGCGTATACGGCTGGGCCAGTGCCAATTACCTGGGCTATCTGATGGGCGCCCTCAGCGCATTCTGGCTTCAGCGCCATCCCCTGATCGGACTCAAGGCCGGTTTGCTGGGCATCGCGCTGATGACTCTGAGTACAGGGATACTTGATATACCGCAACTCGCCCAGGCGGGCATCGCCCTGAGGTTTGGCTGTGGCCTGCTCAGCGCCTGGGTGCTGGTCTGCACCAGCAGTTGGTGCCTGAATGCGCTGACACACATCGATAAGCGTCATCATGGCAGCTGGATCTACACCGGTGTTGGCGCAGGCATTGCGCTGACCGGCACGCTGACATGGCTGAGTGGCTCACTGTTTGCCACCGATGCATGGATCATGCTGGGGTTGCTGGCGCTGTTACTGAGCGTGCTTCCCCTGTGCCAGCCCGAGGTCCGATACCTGTCCGGCGAAACCGGTCGCCACGTACAGCGTAACCTGACACCAAACGCGCGCCATTGGCCGCTGATCGGCTGTTACGCCCTCTCGGGCTTTGGCTATATCATCCCTGCAACCTACTTGCCTGCCCTGGCACAGCAGCAAATCGACAATCCGCACCTATTTGGCCTTGCTTGGCCAATCTTTGGCCTGGCGGCATTGCTATCGGTTGCCCTGGTCGCTTTCAAATGTCGTCACTGGTCTCATCAACGCACCTGGGCAACGGCACAGGGTGTAATGGCCGTTGGCGTGCTGATCCCGGCCTTCGGCCAGCGGCTGGAATGCCTGGCCCTTTCGGCTTTGCTGGTTGGCGGCACGTTCATGCTCGCAACCTTGGCCGGGCTGCAGCTGGCACGTGAACGGGAGCCGGACAACCCGACCCCCTTGCTGGGCCTGATGACCGCAGGCTTTGCATCGAGCCAGATTGCCGGACCCATACTGGTCCAGCAGCTTGAACATCTGAACACCTTCGGCCTAGCGGCACTGGAAATGGGATGCATCATCGCATCCTGCCTGCTGACCCTGACAACCTGCTGGCTAAAACGCCTCAACTGCGCAACATCCTGATTTTGGAGTTTACATGACCGCAATAACTGCACTGCTCAATGTTCGATATCCCGTTATCCAAGCCCCGATGGCCGGGGTGCAGGATTGGGAACTGGCCGCCGCCGTGTCCGTGGCCGGGGGACTGGGCTCCATTCCCTGCGCAATGTTGACGCCCGAAGGCGTTCAAGATGCCGTGCTCAAGGCTCGTCAGCACACTTCCGGGCCCATCAACCTGAACTTCTTCAGCCACCGGCAACCCGACACTGATCCGGTCATCCAGCAGACCTGGCTTGAGCGGTTTCGACCCTATTATGATGAACTCGGCGTTGAGATACCCGGCGCACCTGCGGGGCCTGGCCGCCAGCCATTCAACCAGGCCATGGCCGATGTGGTGAGTGCGGTGAAACCGGAGGTGGTCAGCTTTCACTTCGGATTGCCCGATCAGCAGCTATTGCAACAAGTGCGGGACAGTGGTGCCAGGGTGCTTTCATCGGCCACGACGGTTGAGGAAGCGCTCTGGCTGGAACAACAGGGGGTTGACGCCATCATTGCCCAGGGACTGGAAGCGGGTGGGCATCGCGGCATGTTTCTGTCTGATGACATCACAACTCAAACGGGCCTCTTGGCGCTACTGCCGCAAATCGTTGCGGCTGTTTCGGTTCCGGTCATTGCCGCAGGAGGCATTGCGGATGCCAGGGGTGTCAAAGCCGCCCTGTTGCTGGGTGCGGCCGGCGTCCAGGTCGGCACGGCATATCTGTTGTGCCACGAGGCCAAAACCTCAGCGGTGCATCGTGCCGCCCTGCAAAGCGATGCTGCTCGGCACACGGCCTTGACCAACATCTTCAGCGGCCGACCGGCTCGCGGCATCGTCAATCGCATCATCCGCGAACAGGGCCCGATCGCCCCCGATGCTCCACCCTTCCCGCTTTCAACCGCCGCATCTGCCTCCCTGAGAGCACAAGCTGAACGTCTTGGAAAAGGGGATTTCACTCCCCTCTGGGCCGGACAAAACACCGAGGGCTGCAAGGCCGTTTCAGCACAGGCGCTGACGCACCAGCTTTGCAGTGGCATTACGCTGGACGCACACGGGCATTCGCACACCGCTGTGTAGACCAGCCTATCGTGAACCAGCCTTTGGCTTTGGGGTCCCGATACATGGTCATGACTGTGACATGCGCCTGTTTAACCTGCTGGAACAGGGCTTGCTGGCAGGCGCGTGTCGCTAACCCCGGGGCCTCTTCCCAGCCCTCACCAGCGACGTAACACTGCCCTCTTGAATCGCACAAAATAGCCTTTACTTCAGGTTTACGCTGTACCTCTATTGAGAGCTATAGGATCTATATGCTCAACTTCTATAATTTATAGCAAATCATCTCTCTTATCTCTTTCCTGAATTATTGAAGGCGCACAACTTATCACTCGCCACCTAGTGGCTTTATTTTCATATCCACTATCATTTTTAACCATCAGAAGGTATGCGCGAATTCAACTTCATCATTCTTGACCGCACAATTAACAATATAAAACCCTGCCATTTTTATTTCCACTCTGATAGCCGCATATAATTTGAACGCCAACAACCATTAAATAGATAGTATGAATTCAACAGCCAAAATATAATTTTTAACGACCTATCTGCGCATAATAAAATAAAGAATTTAATTTTTAATAATTACCAACGATTGGTTTAAAAGTTAAGCCGCTGTTCATAATATGGGTGTAACACACAACCATTAAAATTTTGTTCAATATTGATTTTCACGACAAGTCATGTAATTGTTTGCCTGATTTTTAAAGTTGAATATGAAATTCTGTAGCAGAATTCAGGACATTCCATTCAACCTGATGTAATAATGCCTGTTTTTGTTTTAATTAAGATACACTTCATGGAGGAAAGATGAAAAAAGCAATTGCTTGTGCCTGTCTCGCCGTTCTCGCCGCCAACGCTCAGGCCGGCGTCAAGGAAAAAAAGGCTCAGCGCGCAGCTGAAGAAAATATCAGCACAGCCGTGGAAAGCATGAAATCGGCATGCGGCAACGCCGAGCTGTCGGTCAATGTTGACTGGGCGGGCGTTGATGGCGCAGCGGAGCAGAATGCTGACATTATCAAAGACAAAGGCATGCGCCTCGACTGGGTTTACGCTCAGCTGGGTGATCGTACGGCTGCAAGCATGGAAGCGCTGGGTAAAATCTGCAGCGATGATGCCGACTACAAAGCCGCCATTGCAGAGATCAGCATGATTCAGGTACAGCCCAAGCCGAAATTCGATGACTATAAATCGGCGTTTAGCCTGGACGGTAGCACGCTGACGATTGAAAATGGCTGGTACATGACGCGCACCGCAAGCGATTTCCGGGCACGTTTGATCAACCTATTCTAACACCCGCAACCGGCTGTTTACCAGCAGCCGGTTCATCCCGGTTCCTTATATGCCTCGGTTTTTCCTGGTATTGCTCGTTGCAAGCCTGCTTGTCATCAGTGCCGCTACCCTGACCCAAGATCCCGATCTTTCACCAGACGCACGATCGCTGCTGATGCTTGCAGAGCCCTCTGATCAAAGCCGTGCTTTTGTGTACCTGATGGGCTTTGATACTCGTTTGGATCATTCGCCGGAGGTGGCCGGCCAGAAAGTGCTCGTGCGCGAGCAGCTGCACGAACAGCAAACCGAAAACACAACAGACATTTTCCAACCTGCACTGCCTAACGACGGGATACCCTTGCCACAAGGACCTGCGTTTTGCCATTTTAAAACCCCCGGTTGCTTGAAATCCCTGTTTGAGCTGCATGCTATCGAATCATCACTGACGCCTGCCGAATCCGAGCTGTTGTCTCGCTGGCGCCGGTTCCATGCGCTACGAGATTATCGTGTTCTGACAACCGCAAGCCTTGAAGAACCTCTCCCGCCCTATCCGCACCTGGTGGCAGCTGGCAGAGTTTCACTTCGCAGCATTATCCGCCTGGCGCAAAATGGCCAAGCTCACCGGGCACGCGCTGCAGTGTTGGACGATATGCAACATATGCGACAGTTTCTTGCGCGTGAAAGCCATATGATCGGCAAAATGGTTGCCGTCAGTCTGCTGTCCGACCAGATCGATCTATTGAATGCTTTACAGCAGCATTTTCAACTATCTCCGGCCCAGCCACTTGCCCCGCTCAGTCTGAAAGAAAAAAGTCTCCGTATGGCCATGGCACGTGAATTTGCCCTGTTATCCAACGGTCTTTTTACCATGTCCGGTCAACCGGACCTGCTGGATTCCGAACACCCCATGCCAGCCTGGCTATCCAGATTACTGTTCAAACCCGGCTTGACTGTCAATGCCGCGCTATCGGTTTACCAATACCCCATTGCAGCCTCTGAAATATCCCCTGCCGAGTTTGTTGCATTTGTAACAGCCAAGAACCGACCTGGCCCACAAGCGCATTGGGTCCGTAACCCCCTGGGAACAGTGCTTAACCGAGTTGCCACGCCTGACATGTGGGTATACGCCGCCAGGCTGCATGACCTGGACAGCAAGATTCAGCTGTTCAATGCCATCAACCCGCCCTCCCCAACGGCCCCGGGACGTCACTGGATCAATCCGTATTATCCGGATGATCCCACGGTAGCATTGAAGCCCAAAGCCAGGCAGATCTGTCTGAAGGGGCCTCTGGAAGACTCGGCTGGCTTGCGTTGCCTGCGAGGGTTTGCCCTTGGTGACCTATAGCAGCATTTTAAAAAGCGCACTTGCCCCGAGCGGCATAATCAAAGAGACTTCTCGCCTCGTCTGTTTTACACAGCATGATCGATAAGGATATTGCATGAGCAAGCTGACCAGGGATCAGGCCGAAAGCTTCGCGCCTGACAGCGGTACCCTCAGCCGCGGTCGCAAGATCGCCAAGCCCGCCGCCTACACCAATATCGGTGCTGATGACCGCGCCATCTGGGGCACGGCCCTGGGTTCCAGCGAATACCTGTCCCTCGTGGACCTGAATGGTCCCGCCTTTCGCTGCAGCTGCCCGGTCAAGAAACTGCCCTGCAAGCACATCATGGGTCTGATGCTATTGGTGGCGGATGATCCGTCACTGGCCACCTCCGATGAGCGCCCTGAGCCTCTGACGGAATGGCTCACCAAGCGTGACGGTGCCGCCAAGGCCAAAGAGAGCCGTGCAAGCGGCGAAATCAAAGACCCTGAAGCCCAAGCCCGGCGTGCCGCAAAGCGAGAAGCCAATGTGGATCAGGGGGTTCAGGAGCTGCGTCTGTTCCTGGAAGATATTCTGACTGCAGGTCTGGCCGAATCCGGCAAGCGCACCCATGATGTCTGGGACAATATGAGGCGGCGCCTGGTCGACGCTCAGGCGGGCGGACTGGCCAACCGGGTCGAATCACTGCGTGGTCTGGTGTCTCAGGGCGCCGAGAGCACCGAGCAGGCACTGGTCGAGATTACTCAGCTGAATCTGCTGTGTCAGGCCTGGCACAATCGTCAAACCCTCGATGAAGGCGAACTGTCCTATCTGCGCCAACAGATTGGCTGGTCACGCACAACCTCGTCACCGCCGGATGAGTGCCGTGACTGGCTGGTACTCAGCAATGAACGCCGTTACGAAGATGGCCTGAATTCGCAGCGTATCTGGCTGCTGGACCCGCAACACCAGCGCTTTGCCTATCTGCTGCACTTTGCCAGTGCCGCTGGTGGCGCCTCACTGCCCGGGGGCTTTGCCCCGGGCCGCAGTCTGAACGGTCATCTCCGATTCGATTCCACCTGGTCACCCTTGCGTGCCGAACTGGAAGCCACCAACCTGCTGACTGAGCCGACGCCGATCTCGCCGGATGTATTGACCCAGGCGGCCCATGACAACCTGCTGGACGCCATCCAGTGCGTGCAGATGCAACGGGCACAGAACCCGTTTTCGGAGCAATGGCCACTGATGGTCTCCGGCATGCGCCTGGCGTCACTGTCCGGCGCACTGGTACTGGCTGACAACCGGGGCCATGCCATGGCGCTGGATCCTGATTTCAAGGCCACTCTAAGGCTCATGCACCTGGCAGGCCCTGCCCCTTGCACGCTGTTCATGTCGACCCGTGACGGGCAGACACTGCTGCCGCTGGGCGGACATTTTGCCGACACCTGGCACAGCCTGGCCAGCGACAATACTGGAGACTGAACATGTCCGATACGCTTCAGGACCGGCTGGTCAGAACCGCTGTGACCGGCCTGAGCCAGGCCGCCGATCTGGATAGCCTGATCCCTGCCGATCTGACCGACACCTTTGTCCGTGAGCATTTCCGCTCCGATGCCGAATGTTTTCTGCAACTGCTCAGCCTGCAGCAACTTGAGCATTCCATTGCCCGCCTGCCCGCTGCCACCGACGCCATCGAGCCACTGCCGCCCGAGCCCGGCGTCGTGTTGCAGACGCCTGCACCACAATGCCTGACCGCCTTTGCCCAACTGCAAGAGCGGTTCACCCAAAGCGGGGTTCAGGCCCTGCTGTGCTGCATGCTCAACGCCGGTTACGCTTTGCCGGATGAGTTGGCCCTCAAGGCGTTTGGCGGTGGTTATCGTGGCCTGGATGATCTCTGTGGACTGGGCGCCAGCCCCCGTGTGCGCTGGATGCTCTCGCTGCTGCCCGCTTGGAGCCAGCGTCTGTCGACGGGCAGCAGTGACTGGATCGCCCCGGCCCAGCGCCTGCTGCGCCACCCTGATCAGGCCGTCAGCGATGCCGATCAGGAGCATTGGATTCAGATCTTCAACGATGGCCGTGCCAACCTGCGCGGATGGCTGATGCGCGCTCTGGCACGCACGCCGGCGACCGTTCAGGCCGGTTTCATTCGTGCCGCCTGGGGGCGTACCCGTGCAGAAGGGCGCACGGCACTGGTTCACTTGCTGGCCGGCATCAGCGACTGGTTATTGTCACCCGACGGCCAAGACATGCATGACTGGCTACATAACCTGCCCGACGAGCGCGCCACATCAGTACGCCAGCTGCTGGCCCTGTTGAAGACGCGGCTGCAGCTGGTTGCGGCGCCCGCTGATGAACACATTAATCGATTGAAACAGGCTACCGCGGCCTGTTTCACGACAGCCAAAAAGGCCCGATTCGACCTTCAGGCCCCGGAGGCACTGACACCTGAACTGATTACCCTGGGTGTGGCCGATATCAGATGCCATGAAGATCTGGACATCAGCAAGCCGGCCGCACGCCTGGGACAGCTGATTCGTCTGAGCGGCCCCAGCCTCTGGGCGGAGCTGCTCGACACCTGCGAAGAAGACGCCTGCCGTCTGCTGCTTGAGAGCCGCTATTGCAAAGAGCTGCTGCCGTTCATGCAGGACAGCCTCTTCTGGCACCGCCAGCTGCACCTGCTGCCGATCCTCTATGACGCGGCTGACCAGCCCAAACGTTTCCACCTGCAGCATAGCCTGGCGCGCCTGGCAGCGGGGCATGTTGTCAACCAGCCCCAGGCCGCTACCGCGTTGGTCGACAGCATTCGGCAGCAGGATGCATGGCATCTGCTGCAGCTGGGACGTTTTGACGAAGCCCTGCTCCTGGCGGGTGTTGAGCTCACGCCGACCGACAGCCTGCGCTGGTGGCAGCAGCTTCAACCCGAACTCATTGATGACTACGGGCCGGGCCCCTGCACCCTGCTGCTGCTCAACCTGACGACCGAGCAGCTCAATCGGCCGCCGGAACACAAGGACAAACTGACCGAAGACCAGCTCACGCTGTATCGCGACCACTGTCAACGAATTGGAGAGGCCATGGCGTTCAGACAATCCCTGACGCACTCACAGGCCAGCACATCGCAAGGAGACCACCCGTGAACGAATTGATCAAGCCACTGGCCGAAGACCGCTTTCAGGATGAAATCGAAATCCTCAAGGCCTGGGATGCCGAGAACGGACACGCACGCCCCTATGCCTGGCAGCTGTCGCCACAGGCGGTTGTGCTGTTCATTACCGGCGGCATGGCCGGCGATACCCCGATCAGTGCCAAGTACTTCGGTGCCGACCGGGCGGTTCAGGTCGCCGTTGCCACGCTGACCACCGACCGCGCCCTGCTGCTGTACGGCCCGCCCGGTACCGGCAAGTCCACGCTGTCCGAACTGCTGGCCGCCGCCATCTGCGGCAACAGCCAGTTGATCGTGCAGGGTACGGCCGGCATCAGCGAAGAAAAGGTGCTGTACGAGTGGGATTACGCCTATCGCCTGAGCAAGGGTACCGACACCGGCGCACTGGTGAAAACACCGATTTTCCGCGCCATGGAAGCAGGCATGCTGGCTCGCGTGGAAGAGTTGACGCGTATTCCGTCCGATGTGCAGGATGCGCTGATCACCATCCTCTCGGAAAAGATGATGCCGATCCCCGAGTTGAACACCGCTGTCATGGCCAGCCGCGGTTTCAGCATCATCGCCACTGCCAATGACAAGGACAAGGGTGTCAACGACCTGTCCAAGGCCCTGTCCCGCCGCTTCAACACTGTGCGCCTTGAGCTGCCGGACGACGAACAGACCGAAATCAATATCGTGGAGCATCAGGTTGGCAAACTGTGCAAGGCTGAAGACCTGCCGCTGCCGATCAACCTGACGGAAGAGATTCAGCGCGTGGTGCGCATTTTCCGCGAGCTGCGTGAAGGCCAGTCCGGCAGTGAAAAGATCGAAAAACCCAGCGCCACGCTGAGTCCGGCGGAAGCGATCTCCGTCATCAGCCAGGCAATCAGTATGTCGGCCTATTTTGGTGGTGACGATGCCATTCAGGCCGACCATATCGCCAGCGGCCTGGAAGGGGTCGTGGTACGCGAGGCGGAAGACCGACTGGTATTCCGCAACTATGCCGACCGCATCCTCAAGAACCGGGCCGCCGACCGCGACCTGGACGAAGCGCTGCGCCAGATTCTGTAACCGGGAGCACCGATGAAACTGGACGATCAGGTACACCTGCTGGGTATACGCCACCACGGCCCCGGCTGTGCGGCCGCCCTGCAGCGGGCACTGGAGGCCCTGCAGCCGGATGTCATCCTGCTGGAAGGTGCCAAGGAACTGGAAGACAGCTGGCAGGACATGCTCAAGCCCGACATGCAGCCCCCCGTGGCGCAGTTGCTCTATGATCCTGCCCAGCCCCGCTGCAGCATGATCTATCCCTGGGCCGAATTCACGCCTGAATGGCAGGCCATGCACTTCGCAGGTCAGGCTTCCATTCCGTTGCAGATGATCGACCTGCCGGCCTCGATCACCTTCAGTCTGGATGAGCAGGGCGATAACGGGAATCTATCTGCAGAAGCCGATATCGAGGCGGACAGCACCGAGCCTGAAGCAGAGTCAGGCACATCGCACCCGCTGCCCGAGCCCGACTCCCTCCACACGTTTCTGCACCGGTGCGGCATTGTGGACGCTGAAGTCTGGTGGGATCAGTACGTGGAGCACCATCGCGGCGGCCTCGATAGCTTCGCAGCCATCTTCGAGCTGGTATCCAGTGCGCGCCCCGACCCGCTATTGACCGGCGATCCGCGCGAAGCCCTGCGTGAGGCCTGGATGCGGCGCGAGCTAAGGGCCGCACGCAAGCAATACCACAACATCGTGGTCATTTGCGGCGCCTGGCACCTGCCGGCACTGGCCGCCAAGGCAAAGGTCAAAGATGACAACGCACTGCTCAAGGGCCTGCGCAAGCGCAAGATCGATCAGGCCTGGATTCCGTACACCTACCAGCGCCTGAGCACCCATTCCGGTTACAACGCGGGCATCGCGGCCCCTGGCTGGTATGAGCACCTTTACCGTTATCAGCATCAGGATGCCTCACCGGAGCAGCTGGCCATCGCCTGGATGGTCCGGGTGGCCGCCAACCTGCGCAGCCAGGGATTTGCCACCTCCAGCGCCCAGGTTATCGACGCCGTGCGTCTGGCGTTGAGCCTGGCCCGGCTGCGAGATCAGCATATGCCCGGACTGGCCGAGCTGATGGAGGCGGCCCAATCCGTGATGACTGAGGGCCGCCAGGCGCCCATCGAACGTATCGGGCCGTCGCTGCTGGTCGGCGAACGTATCGGCTCCATCCCGGCCGACAGCCCCATCCTGCCGCTGGAACAGGATTTCAACGCCACCCTGAAGCGCCTGCGCCTCAAGCGCACTCAGGAGCCGCAGCAGGTGCAGCTGGACCTGCGCCAGCCCAATGCTCTACTCAAATCACAGCTGTTCAATCGCCTGGACCTGCTGAGCATTCCCTGGGCTGCGGGAGGCGAGTCCATCGGAACCGGCACCTCACGGGAGACCTGGGATCTTAACTGGCAGCCTGAATTTGCCATCGCCTTGCTGGATGCCAGCCTCTATGGCAACACACTGGAAAGCGCGGCCACCGCCAGGCTCAAGGAACGGCTGGATACGGCAGACTCCGCCCCGGTGTTGCTGGACGCCGTGGACGCCCTGCTGCGCTGCCACCTGCCCGGCCTGATGGCACCGGCTATCCAGCGCCTGGGGGATGCCATTGCCGTCTCAGCCGACCTGGGTGAGCTGATGCAGGCCTTGCTGAAAATTGCCCAGATCATTCGCTATGGCTCGGTTCGTGCGCTCAGGGCCGACGAATTGATGCCGCTGACGGACGTGATCAGCATCCGTGTCTGCAACGGCCTCCCCCAAGTCTGTACCGGCATTGATGACGACGCGGCACGGGCATTGTTGCAGTCGGTCGATGCCGCGCACAGCGCCATCGGCATGCTCAGCCGCGATGACCTGCTGGAGCGCTGGCATGCCAGCCTGCAGGCGCTCTGGGCCAACCGCTGCATCCACCCACTGATTCAGGGCCGAGTAGGCCGCATGCTGCTGGATACCGATCGGGTCGAGCCGGAAGCGCTGGAGCACGAATTAAGCCTGCGACTCTCCGACCCCGAAGACCCCATGGCCGCGGCCTACTGGGTCGAGGGGATGCTGGCCGGCAGTGCTGCGGGCCTGATCTATGGCACGGCAGTTTTTCAGCTGCTGGATCATTGGCTGTGCCGCCTGAGCGAAGATCATCTACTGCAGGTGTTGCCGGTGCTGCGCCGAGCCTTCTCGTCTTTCAGCGCCCAGGATCTGCAGCTGACCGGCCGTCATGTGCGCCACGGTCACAATCGCCGTGCCGATACTCCCCATACCCATGATGCGCGCCTGGTCCAACAGGCCCGCCAGCAATTGGGCCGTTTGCTGGGCCTCGGCCTGCCGGCCACGGAGACGCCGTAATGACGATCAAGGACCCCAATCAGCCAAAATTGCAGCAGGACGAGCGTCAACGACGCTGGCGCCTGGTACTGGGCAACGACGCCGAGCTGGACACGCCGCTGTCTGAACAGGACACTCGGCTCGACCAACTGATGGAACAGCTCTACATACCGGGTGAAAGCCAGGGTGGGCGCTACGGGCACCACTATGGCCGCCGGCTGCCCAAGGCCGCACTCTGGTTCAAGGATATTCGTGCCCTCTTTCCGGAGAGTGCCGCCAGCATCATCCAGAACGATGCGCTGCAACGGCTTGACATGTCATCACTGCTGCAGGACCCCGCCTTTCTGGACGCGGTCAAGCCGGATATCAATCTGGTCGCCAGCCTGCTGATGATGAAGGACTACATCCCGGACGAGGCCAAGGACAATGCCCGCAAGCTGGTTAAGCAGCTGGTCGAGCAATTGATGCAGCATTATCGTCCGGCGGCTGAGCAGAGTATTCGTGGGGCGCTCAACCGTGCCAGCCGCAGCAACCGGCCGCGTCCGTCCGAGGTGAACTGGAACGCCACCATTCGCAAGAACCTCAAGCACTGGCAGCCCGAGGAACAGATCATCTTCCCCGAACGGCTAGTGGGCTATGGACGTCGGCAGCGACGGGCCAAGCAGGTGATCCTGTGTGTCGACCAGTCCGGCTCCATGGCGGACAGCGTCATTTACAGCTCGATCTTCGCCGCCGTGATCAGCTCCATGCCGTCACTGCACACGCAGCTGGTGGTGTTTGATACGGAGGTGGTTGATCTGAGCGAACAGCTGCAGGACCCGGTTGATATGCTGTTCGGTATCCAGCTCGGGGGCGGAACCGATATCGCCAAAGCCCTGACCTACTGCGAAGGGCTGATCACCAACCCCTCGGAGACGCAGCTGATTCTGATCAGCGATCTCTATGAAAACGGTGACAAGCAAGCCCTGCTGCAAAGTGCCCAGCGTATCATCGAGGGCGGTACCAATCTGGTCACCCTGCTGGCGCTGTCCGATGATGGTGCACCGATCTCCAACCGGCATATCGCCGGCCAGTTCACGGCGCTGGGCTCACCGGCGTTTGCCTGTACCCCCGATCTCTTCCCGCCCCTGATGGCCGCCGCACTGGAACGACGCGACCTGCACCAGTTTGCCTCCAGCCATAACCTGCCGGTGGTGACGGGTGAAGAATCGACAGTCTGATCAGGGTGAATCAGCGCGGCATGGATGCTTCGCGTGTGGGCGCCTGAGACTCACCCGACGCACAGACGCGCTGCAAACAGGCATCGGCCTCACGGGCAATGCCATGAATCAGATCCGATGCGCTGAGCAGCTGGTCAATCGAGGCCGCCACTTGGCCGCCGGACAGGATGCCCTCGTCCGGCACGCCATCGACCATGGAGCGCTGCAGCAGAACCGGCTGGTTGGTTGACATCACCACCTGTGACAGTTGGGCGGGATCTTCCTTGATCGCTTTGAAAAAGGTCTTGATCATGTGACCGAAGGTCATCCCGGTCTCGCGTTTCCAGCGGTAGGCACTGCCAAGGGCAATGAACAGCTTTTTCAGCGGCCCTGCCGCTTCCAGCTTCTTAATGAACGCATTTTCCAGAATACGGTGGCGCATGCCATCCACCGACCGGGTCACGCGAATCTTTTGAGGGTCATGGACCGCCAGATAACGTGCCTTCGTCTGCGCTGGCGTGGGTGAATCGGTGGTCATCATGAAGCGAGTGCCCATGGCAATGCCGGCTGCCCCCGCGGCCAGGGCCGATGCCAGCCCCCGACCGGTTGAAAAGCCGCCAGCCGCAATCACCGGCACCTCCACGGCATCCAGTACCTGAGGCAGCAGGATCGTGGTCGGGACTCCGCCGGTGTGGCCGCCGCCTTCACTGCCCTGAATGGTGATCATGTCGGCCCCCAGCTCCACGGCCTTGAGCGCGTGCTTGAGCGCCCCCACCGTCGGGATACACAACACTCCGGCCGCCTTGAGACGGCTAATGGTGACCTTATCAGGGCCGCGACCATAGCTGACAGCCTTGAGCCGGTATTTGATCGCCAGCTCCACGCATTGCATGGCGTTTTCCTGGAACATGTGGAAATTGAGGCCGAAATTGCTGCCGCCGGTTGCTTCGATCACCTTATTGATTTCAGCTTCCAAGTGCTGAGGTTCGATGGTGGCACCGGCCAGAAAGCCGAATCCGCCGCCACGGGTGGTCGCGATCACCAGGTTGGCGTCCGCAACCCAACCCATGGCGGTTTGAACGATGGGAAAACGGCATCCCAAACGGCGGGTCAACTCGGTGTCCAGATAGGCGCTTGACGGGGGGCGGGTTGGCTGCCGAATGATCAGAACATTGTTGCTCTTCACGGGCATGACGGGCTGTCATCATGACGGATTCCTCAACAGGCTTGGATATGCGCGGCTCACGTACCCGGCGGATACCCCTTGAGCGGGCGGGGTACGCTGGATTTAAGCACGACGGGGTATGTAAAAAGCGCCCTGCCGGAACAGGGCGAACACACAAGTACAGGGGCGAAACGGCAGATTGGGCAATCAGCGATACAGAATCACCAGCTCATTGACCACCGAGGGACGGTCATTACCCACGACGTAGATATTGACCTCAAGCGTCAGCGCAGTGCCCTTGCGGGACTGTTGCACTGACTTCACCCGCGCCCGGGCGTGGATCTCGGATCCGGCCGGAACGGGTGCCGGGAAGCGCAGACGGTCAGAGCCGTAATTGACCATGGTCTGGAATCCCGTAATTTCGAACGGCAGCGCAAAGTTCAGGCGCGACTGCAGGATCTGCACCAGTGCGCCGTGCGCGATGGTGGTGCCGAAGGGGCTCTCCTTGGCGGCACGTTCCGGGTCGGTGTGGATCCAGTAACTGTCACCGGAAAGCTCGGCAAAGGTGTTGATCAGTTCCTGATCGACCACAATGCGGTTGCTCCACTCGGTGTACTCGTCGCTGACCAGCGCCTGCAGGGCGGCCGGGTTATCGACGCCGACCTGCACCTGGCCCTGCTCATTGCGCGGCAGGCTGCCCAGCGGGTTCACGTACGGCAGGCTCTCCAGTGACTTGTCGGCACCGGTGAAGCGCAGCAGGGTGTTGCCCTTAGCATCCACCTGATTCAGCACCGGCTTGAGCGCCATGCCGACTTGGATCTCGTCTTCGGCCAGCCCCACCAGGGTAGTGTTGACGCGCACGCCCTGCGCCAGCTCCACCACCGCCAGGGCCTGCGGCATCTCGTCGGTAAATTCCGGCAGCGTCGGGATGCGGGTCAGGGTGTAGCTGTACAGCGTGCCCTCGCCGGATACCGGCTTCCACGCCAGGTCATGGGACAGGCAGTGGGTGCAGTGACGGCGTGGGTAAAACACCCAACCTTCACAGGCGTTACATTGCTGGATACGGATCTCGCCTTCATTGAGGCCCTGCCAGAAGGGCTTGGAGATCTCGGTCATCTCTGGCATCGGTTTCAGACTCATGGCTTAGCCCCCCTGCAGAATCAATGCGCCCTGTTCACTCATCACGCCGCCGGTCCCGGAGACGAACACCTGATCGCAGCGTTTCAGCTGGCGCGCACCGGCCCGCCCGGCGATCTGGGTGTAGGCTTCGATCACCTGTGAGAAGCCACCGGCGCTACCGGCCTGACCGAAGCTGAGCTGGCCGCCGTGGGTGTTGAGCGGGAAGTTCCCCTTGAAGGTGAGGTCGTTCTCCATGAGGAAACGCATCCCCTCCCCTTTCGGGCAGAAGCCGGCATCCTCCAGCGACAGCAACACGGTGATGGTGTAGCAGTCGTAGATCTGCGCCGCATCCATGTCCTGCGGCTTGACGCCGGCCATGGCGAAGGCGCGTTTGGCCGCCTCGGCGACCGGGGTTACGGTCATGTCGTTGGCATAGGACGGTGACTTGAACGACAGGCGCTCGCCAAAGCCCTTCACGTAGGCCGGGCGGTGCTTGGTCTTCGCCGCCAGCTCTTTGGAGGTGACGATCACGGCGGCACCGCCGGCGACCGGCATAACGATCTCCAGCACGTGCAGCGGGTCAGCCACCATCTTGGAGCCGAGCACCTCTTCCACCGTCAGCGGCTTGCCGTAGAACATGGCGTCCGGGTTGGCCTGAGCATTGGTACGCTGAGCCACACAGAGCTTGGCCATGGCCGCCTGATCATAGCCGTACTGCGCCGCGTAGCGCTGGGCAATCATGGCGTAACCGGTGTTCTGGCCCATATGGCCGTACGGCAGGTCGAACTCGGCCTCGGGTGCGCCGTACGCGGTGCTGTGACCACCAAAGCGCATGGCGCGCGCCATCCAGGCGGCATCTTCCGAAGGCGCCAGCGGCGCCATTCGCATCGGGATCACACACAGCACCGCTTCACATAAACCAAGCTCGATAGCCGCCGCCGCGCGCCAGATCATGCCAACCGAGGTGCAGCCGCCCAGATCGACCGCTTCGGCAAAATTGACCTCAATCCCCAGATATTCGGCGACCATGGCCGGCACGAAGACCGAAGCTTCATGAAACTGCGCACCGTTGACCACCAGGCCATCCAGATCACTGGCTTTCAGGCCCGCGTCTTCCAGTGCCTGGTCCGCCAAGTCGGCCACCTGCTCCAGGTGGAACATCTGTGGTGCCGTGGCATATTTTTCGGGCCGATACTGCGCGGCCCCCACAATGGCCGCGTCACCCTTTAATCCATACGTCATCGATTGATCCTCACTCGTGTTCGAAAGGGGGCAGGCCCAGACTGTTCAACAGACTCAGCGAATAGGGTTCATAGGTGCCGGTCTTGTCATTACGGACATACAGCGGATCTGAACAGTACTCGGGGCTGTAACCCTGGCGCTGAATATCGACCTTCCTCAACTTGAAGGTGGTGGTCAGGTCAGCTTCCTGACCAACGCGCACAAACAGCGGCACGGCATAACTTGGCAACCGTTCGGTGGTCAGGTCATAAAAGGCCTTGGGATCAAAGGTGGCCCCGTTCTGCATCACGATGGCGGCCATGCCGGCACGGCCTTCATGCTCGGGCACCTTGACGCCATAGATATTGATCAGCTCGGCGCCCTTGAAGTCGGACAGTGCCCCCGCGACTTCCTGGGTCGACACGTTTTCGCTCTTCCAGCGGAAGGTATCGCCGATACGGTCAATGAAGTAGATGAAGCCATGTTCATCACAGCGCAGCAGGTCACCCGAGCGCCACCAGCTGTCGCCCTCGCTGAAGACATTGCGCAGAATCTTCTGTTCGGAGGCTTCCCTGGAGGTATAACCCTCGAAACGGCCACCACCAGTATCAGGATGGTTGATGATCATGCCGATGCCTTCGCCAACTTCATTCGGCTCACAGAGCATCAGGTAGCCATTCTCATCACGGATATATTCATCGGACTCGATGTCATAGCGCACAATGCGCAGATTGGTTTTGCTCCAGTCCGGTATCCGCCCGCAGGCGCCGACATGATTGTCGACATTAATGATATTGGTATTGGACTCGGTAGAGCCCCAGCCTTCGAAAATGCCCATGTCACCAAAGCGCTCGATCCAGCGACGCCACAGCTTTTCAGACAGGCCGGCGCCCATCATCACCCGCAATGTATGGTCGGTACAGCGTGTATCCTGGTTGAGCAGGTAGCGGCAAATCTCCCCAATATACTGGCAGATCGTCACGTTATTGCTGCAGATATCGTCCCAGAATCGACTGACACTGAACTTGCGTCGCAGCACGATAGACGCCCCCGCCTTGAGGGCCGTGGAGGTCACCGATGTTGCCGCAGCGCCGTGATACAGGGGCAGGCAGCAGTAGAACACGTCCTCGGGTGTAGGGTGAATGGTCACGCCCATCACGTCACCCGTGCACAGCCAGCGCATATGGCTGTAAATAGCAGCCTTGGGCAGCCCGGTGGTACCGGAGGTGAAGATCATCAGGGCAGGCGTTTCGGCCGTGATATGCGCTCGATGCGAGCGCTCTACCCGCGTGTCCGATGCCTGTTCCAGCGCGTCCATGAAACCGCGGTCAAAGCCCTGCAGCACCGTTTCAGGGGCCGGTTTTTCAGGATCGGGCAGCAGCCACATCGGTACCCGGATACCGTCGGTTTCATGAAAATTCTGCGCACACTCTTCCCCCACGATCACGGCCTTTGCATCGGTGCATTCCAGCGCATGCACCAGCGGCCGACCGCTGATCTGGTTATTGATGAACGCGACCACGACTCCGATCTTGGCCAGGCCAAACCAGACCGAGAAGAACTCGGGTCGGTTTTCCAGTGCAAACGCACAGACATCGCCTGGACGCAGCCCGGATGCCAGCGCAGCCTGTGCCACGCGGTTGGCGCGCTGATCAAATGCCGCGTAACTGAGCCTGAGATCACCATAAACGAGAAAATCGTGCTCCCCCAGGCGGTCGACCTGTTCTTCCAGCCGGTCGGCAAGCGTGTAGTGGTCAGAAGGCTTGATCAGAGCAGCCGCAGCTGCACGAAGGTCCAGCTTGCGCTGGGTTTCCTCTCGGGGCGGTATTGACTGCGCGGTGCGTGCAATATTCATAAAAGGTTACCTTACATTCTTATAATAAGGGTTCAGTAAGCGTGAACTTTTAAGACCAACGATTAAAGCAAGGCCTTTTATATAAAGTCATGCCATTCAAAATGGATAAATAAAAGACCCTTTCCGTTGATGCTTGCGACTGTATGGTAAGATCAAACACTGCCTCATGAACCGGCGACCACCGGGCCAATCCGGTATCTGCGGCACACGCCAGATACGGCGTGTTCAGCAGTGATATCCATCACTTAACAAGGTGCTGCAATTTTCAGGGCCATGCATCCCTCAACAGGACTAACGAAAAGGTTTGCTCCATTTGGACGATGCCTGAAAACAGGGTTTTGCCTATTAATGTGTGTTGAATATCCGGCTTATAAAAACAAAGAGGAATCACCATGCAGCATCAAGACTTTCCACTTCCGGTTGGCCATTTTGTTGAACTCGAAAACGGACTGACTCTGCATTACCTGGACGTAGGCCAGGGCCCCACGGTTATTTGGCTGCACGGCAGCGGTCCCGGCGCCAGCGGGCACAGCAATTTCAAGACCAACTACCCGCTGTTTGCCGAGCAGGGCTTCAGAAACATCATTCTCGACCTGCCCGGCTTTGGCCGCTCCGACAAGCCGGATACCGGCAATTATGACCTGGACTTCTTTGTCGAGTGTCTGAACCAGTTCATTGAAGCCGTTGACCTCAAGCCCTGCACTCTGCTGGGCAACTCACTGGGCGGTGCCATCGCACTGGGCCAGACCCTGGCGCATCCCGACACGGTCGAGCGTCTGATCCTGATGGCACCGGGAGGCGTGGAAGAGCGCGAAACCTATTTCCAGATGGAAGGCATCGTACGCATGGTGGAGGTGTTCAACCGCGGCCCCATGGGCGTCGAGGAGATGCGCCATGTCATGCAGCTGCAGCTGTTTGATCCGTCTCAGCTGGAAGAGGAGCTGCTGATCGAGCGCGCAGCGGTTGCGGTCACTCAGCCTGCCAACCTGTTCTCGACCATGATGGTGCCCAACATGACCGAGCGCCTGCACGAGATCAAAGTTCCCATGCTGGGCTTCTGGGGCAATAACGACAACTTCAACCCGGTCGAGGGCACCTTCAAGTTTCTCGATCATGCGCCCAATGCCCGCTTCCTGATGCTGAACCGCTGCGGCCACTGGGTTCAGGTCGAGCATACCGACCTGTTCAACCGCACCTGCATCGACTTCCTCCAGCACGGTTGATCGATCGATATAAACAGGAGGTATGGCCGTGAACGCTTTCAAACACCTTCTCGCCCCCGGGAAGATCGGCAAACTTGAGCTGTCCAACCGCATTCTGCTGGCCCCCATGGGCTCGAACTTTGCCGAAGCGGACGGCCATTGCGGTGAACGCATACAAGCCTTTTACGAGGCCCGCGCCAGGGGGGGAGCGGGGCTGCTGACCATGGGCGTAGGTTCCATCGCCTACCCCGGCGGCACCGCCGAGCCCTACCAGGTGGGGATCTCATCGGATGACTTCATTCCCGGGCTGCGACAACTGACCGACCGGGTACACCGGCATGGCGCCAAGATCGCCATTCAGCTGCAGCATGCCGGCAAGTCATCGACCCGCGATCTGGCCGAAGGCCGTGAGCTGTGGGTGCCTTCGATGCCGCCTGCCGCCAAAACCGACATGTTCAATGCACTGACGCAATCGGAACTGGGCCGTTTCATCAGCTCGTCCAAGGGCCGTGAGCGGCCTGGCGTACGCATTCGCGTCATGGACCGGGATGATATCCGGCAAATGATCACCTGGTTCGCCGATGCGGCAGAGCGTGCGCAGAAAGCAGGGTTTGACGGCGTGGAAATTCATGCCGGTCACAATTACATTCTGGCCGGTTTCCTGTCGGGCTATTACAACCAGCGCGATGATGAATATGGCGGCTCGCTGGAAAACCGCGCCCGCCTGCTGCTGGATGTGATCCACGCCATCCGCGACAGGGTCGGCCCCGAGTTTCCGGTCTGGATGCGCATGGACGCGGTGGAAATGGATCTGCCCGGTGGCATCAACCTGGACGACGCCACCCGCACCGCGCAGATGGCCCAGCAGGCCGGTATCGATCTGGTCAGTGTCTCCGCCTATGCCAACCTGAGTACCGGCAATGCCTTCACCCAGGCGCCGATTCCACACGGCAAAGGACGCTTCCTGGAATGGGCGGCCCATTTCCGCACGCATCTGGATATCCCGGTCACCGCGGCCGGTCGCCTGGACCCTGAGGCTGCGGATCACGCCATCGCCGAGGGTCAGTGCGATTTCGTCGCCATGGGCCGCAAGCTGCTGGCCGACCCCGAGCTGCCCAACAAATTAAAGGAAAATCGCGCGGCCGACGTGCGCCCCTGCATCTACTGCTACGCCTGCGTCAGCCAGATTTTCGTCAACGAACGGGTCAAGTGTGCGGTCAACCCGCAGACCGGCCATGAATCCGAACTGCAGATCATTGCCAGCGATGCCCCGCACAAAGTGCTGGTGGTGGGCGGTGGCCCCGCGGGCCTTGAAGCCGCACGCGTCAGCGCCCTGCGCGGCCATCAGGTCACGCTGGTCGAACGCAGCGGCCGTCTCGGCGGCACCCTGTTTTTCGCTGCTCTAGCCTACCCGGAAAACGGTGCCCTGCTCGATTACCTGATCAAACAGGTACGCGAGCTGCCCATCGACGTGCGCCTGAATACCACCGCCGATGACACACTGGTCAACGCCCTGCAGCCCGATCAGGTGATCGTCGCCGTTGGTGCGCGCCGCAATGCGCCGGATATTCCCGGTGCCGATCAGAAACACGTCTGGTCGGGGGATGAGCTGCGCAAGCTGATGACCGGTGAAGGTGACGACATCGCCAAACGCAAGCTCAGCGTGACCCAGCGCATGATGATGAAATCCGGCTCGCTGGTGGGTGTCACCAACAGCACCGAAGCGATGCAAAGCCTGTCCAAGCTGTGGATGCCGCTGGGCAAGCGCGTCACCATTATCGGCGGCGGCCTGGTCGGGCTGGAACTGGCCGAATTTCTGGTGGAACGTGGCCGAGAAGTGCACGTACTGGAACCCGGCCCGGACCTGGGTGCCGAACTGGCCATCGTGCGCCGCTGGAAGGTGCTGCACAACCTGGAAAGCCACGGCGTCGCGATGGAGAAAAACACCCAGGTGCACACCATCGGCAAAAAGAGCGTCAACTACTCCGATGCCGAGGGCAACTGCCACGCAATCAGCACCGACTCCGTGGTACTGGCCATCGGCGCCGAAACCAACCCCTGCCTGAGCCGGTCTTTGTCCCGGCCCGGTTTGGAGATCATCAACATCGGCGACGGCAACGAGGTGGCCTACATCGAAGGCGCACTCACATCGGGCATGAAAGCGGCGCTGGCGGTCTGATTACCCCTGCATGCCTACCCCCACGGGAGCCCTGCCGGCTCCCGACCTGCCCACCGAGTCCTTGTGCCAATAGCCAGGTCGCTTGTGTTTTCGTAAGCTATTACGTACACAATACAGCCCGTGTTGCGGGTTGCCTCTCGTAATGGGGCTCCGCGGTCATTGCAGGTTACAGGGAAAGGGATTTTGCAGGTTATGCGCGCAACAGGTACTTCTAACGAAACCACCAACTTTCATTTTCTGGCCGAGCACGACGCGCTGAAACCGGCCCGCGCACCACGTTGCAAAAGCGCAAAGGCCGGGGCGGCATGAGCACCAACCGACACGCCTGCCCTCCTGCCTTCGCCCGTCTGAGTGGACGCGTCGAGCAGTGCCGGACAGAGGCCAATCGACAGGGTGAGCAATTCAATATCTTTGCCATTCTCGGCGTGCAGCGGGATGAAGCGCGCACCCACTCCCGCTTTCTGGCCGAACTGCTGGACCCCAATGGACGCCATGGCATGGGCAGCTGCTTTTTGCAGGTGTTCAAGAATGATCTGCTGCAACTGAACACGCCCGTCAGCTCACCCGTTCGCGTAACGCGGGAGTTGTCGACCGAGGAGCGCCGACGCATCGATATTGTCGTTGATATGCCGGATCGGCTGATCGGGATTGAAGTCAAAGTGGATGCGGCCGATCAGCCCGCGCAACTAGCCGATTACCATGCCGAACTGGAGCAGCGGGCTCGGGGCCGAAAACACGTCACCCTGGTGTACCTGACGCTGGATGGCAAGGCGCCTTCGGCCGACAGCCTGAAGGGTCTGGATTCACGACAGGTGCACTGCCTTTCATTCGCCCGGGATATCCGTCACTGGTTAAATAGCTGCCATGCAAGCAGCCAACCCAAGCCGGAGCTGGCCCACGGCATTCTGCAGTATAGGCGCTTGATCGAAACCCTTACAGGAACAGGCTTTACCATGACCTCCATGCTTGCCGACCAGCTGGCACACGACAAGGATGACCTCGGCACCGCACTGGCGGTCGCGGCGGCATTGCCAAAAGCCAAAACCCGCGTGATGCTGAATTTCTGGCAGCTGTTGCAGACACAGCTATTTGAAACCCTGGGCATCATGCCCGAGGTATACAACAGCAAGAACCTTAGAACACTGTGCCACGAATATTGCCATGGTAAGCGGGATAGCAAGCATGTCGGCCTGCGCATACCGATCAGCCGCCAGGATGGGAAGACGCTGTGTCTGTATATCAACCTCTATCATGCCATTCACTACGGCTTGCGGCTGGAAACCAAACCGGGAGTGCCCTTGGCATGCGCTAGTACTCGCGACCAGTTTCAAGGGCATTTCAAGGACGGTAACGCAGTCGCTAATCAACATAAGGATTGGCTGGTTTGTTATTACCATGACCCTGCACGGCAACCGGCCATCCTCAACTTCCACCACTTCAACGAGGCCGTGCTGGCGCTGGTTGAGGCTGAAAGCCGTCAAGCACGGGTGGAGGCCCTGGTGCAGCACCAGCGCCAGTTGATTGAAAGGGCCAGGCGCCTATTGGATTCCAATCGGCCCCTGCCTTCCATGCTTCCCTAGTGTGATGAGCGATTATCTTGATAGCCCCGCGCCAAGTGGTAATCGGCATCACCCAGCAGGGCCTGGAGCACACGGATACGCTTGAAGTACAGACCCACATCCAGCTCGTCGGTGACACCGATGCCACCGTGCATCTGAATCGCTTCACCGCTGACCCTGTCCGCCATCTGACCGACCTTCCATTTGGCCAGGCTGACTCGCTGCGCCGCCTGCGCATCATCGGCATCCAGGGCTGCCAGTGCCGCCATCAGGCTGGAACGGGCCAGTTCCAGCTCCACATGCATCCAGGCGGCACGGTGCTGTAACGCCTGAAACGAGCCAATAGGCACGTCGAACTGCACGCGGGTGCGCAGGTATTCCAGCGTGGTCTGGAACAGACTTTCGCAAGCGCCCTGCAGTTCGGCGGCGAGACAGGCACGGCCACGGTCCAGTGCGCGTTCCAGAATGGCAGCGCCCCGGTCCAGCTCGCCGATCAGCTGTTCAGGGGCCACCTGTACATGTGTGAAGCTCACCCGCGCCGTGTTGCGTGCGTCGATCAAGCGCTGCGGCTGCACCTCAACGCCGACTGTACCCGCCGGCACGATGAACAGGCTGATGGCATCGGCTGTCTGCCCGGTGCAGGCGGCGACAATCCAGCCGTCGGCCTGCAGGCCGTCCACCACCATCACCTTCTGGCCATCGAGCTGAAAACCGGTATCGGTGGGCACGGCGCTCAGGCTGACCTGATCGGGCGCATGTCGCGCGCCTTCATCCACCGCCAGCGCCAAACGCTTGCTGCCGGTGATCAGCTCACCCAGCCACTGTTCCTGCTGGGGTTCGCTGCCGCCCAGTTCCAGCACCGAGCCGCAGAGCACGATGGAAGATAACAGCGGCGAGGCGCTCAGGTGACGACCGGCGGACTCGAACACCGCACCCATGCCGGTATAGCCGAACGCCAGCCCACCCAGGTTTTCCGGGAACGGAATCGCACTCCAGCCCAGTTCGGTCATCTCCTGCCAAACGGCCGGTTCAAAGCCCAGCTCATCACCACGGTCACGCAGGGCGCGCAGGGCGGACACCGGGCTGCGTTCGGCAAAGAACTCCTGCGCCGTGTCCAGCAGCATGCGCTGCTCTTCGTTATAGATCAGGCTCATTGGGCGCCTCCTTTGGGCGCGTCAGGCAGCTGTAGCACTCGCTTGGCAATCACGTTCAGCTGCACTTCGGACGAGCCGCCGGAAATGGTCTGGGTGTAGCTCAGCAGCCAGGCCTTGCTGATGGCCAGCTCCTGTTCACCGAATTCATCGCCCTCCCAGCCCAGTGCCCGGTGCCCCATGACATCCACCAGCAGCTCGAATTTTTGCTTTTCCTGCTCGGTATGCACCAGTTTCATGATGGCGGCGATCCCGCTCACGTCCTGACCGGCGCGGGCCTGTTGGCCCATGCGCTGCACGGTCAAGTTATAGGCCTGCTCATCCAGCGCCAGCGATTGGGCCCGCGCCCGCAGCGCGATATCCGAGGGTGTCTGGCGATCCGGCGGCAGGTAGCGGTTGACGATCTCCATCAGATCAAAATGGTTCGGCAGGCAGAAATCGCCGAACTTGGACATGGCGCTGCGCTCGTGCTGCAGCAGACGCTTGGCCAGGGTCCAGCCACCGTTGAGCGGCCCGATCAGGTTGTCCTTGGGCACTTTCACGTTATCGAAGAAGACTTCGCAGAACGCCGACTTGCCGCTGATCAAGTCGATGGGGCGTGCCTCGACGCCCTCGGCGTGCATGTCCAGCACCACCAGGCTGATCCCTTCCTGCTTCTTGGCCGCCTGTGGATCGGTGCGCACCAGGCAGTACATCCAGTCGGACTTGTCGCCGTAGGAGGTCCAGATCTTGCTGCCGTTCACGACAAAATGATCGCCGGCATCCACCGCCGCCGTGCGCAGGCTGGCCAGGTCAGAGCCGGCATTGGGTTCACTGAAGCCCTGGCACCAGCGCACCTCGCCCCGCGCCATCGGCGGCAGCAGTCGCTGCTTCTGCTCTTCGGTGCCGTATTCCAGCAGCACCGGTCCCAACATCCAGATGCCCAGATTGATTTGGGGCGGGCGGCATTTCAGCCGCTTCATCTCCTGCTGCAGAACGGCGTCTTCTTCCGGGCTCAGGCCGCCACCGCCATAGGCGGTGGGCCAGTCGGGGCAGAACCAGCCCCGTTCGCGCATGCGCTCGAACCACAGGCGCTGGTCTTCGTTGAGAAACTCGACCCGCGAACCGCCCCAGACCAGTTCGCCGTCCCTGGCTGGTCCACGCTGGGATGCAGGGCAGTTGGCCTCCAGCCAGGCGCAAGTGTCGGCGCGAAACGCCTCTATACTGCTCATCATTGCGTCTCCTTTTGCCTGCCTCAACGCCCGCGCGGCATGCCCAGGCCAAACTGGGCAATCAGCTCACGCTGAATCTCGTTGGTACCGCCGCCAAAGGTCAGCAGGGTCTCGGCCGTTGCGGCACCCGCCAGCAGTTCACCGTGCTGCTCACCGGCAAAGGTCGCCAGGGCAGCCGCCGCCAGCTGATGACGCCACAAGGGCACCAGACCAAGGCCCTGCCCCTGGGCTTCCAGCACCAGCATCAGTTCGGTCATGCCCAGCCCGCTGCCGTCGAAGGCTTCCGGGATATACAGCGAATGCAGTCCGGTTTCGATACAGGTTTGCCACAAGTCCTGCATGATCGTCGCACCGGACTGGTCGAATTCGCGCATGCGTTCATCGGTGCAGAAATCCTGAAACAGGCCCTGGGCCATTTCAGCAATCGCACGCTGATCTTCAGTTAACGTAAAATCCATAGCAACTCCTCAGCCTGATTCAGGACGGAACACGGGAAGGACCAGGTCGTCATCGAAGGTTTTGAACTCGACCTCAACCCGCTGACCGATTTCAAGCGCCTCGGGGGCGATCCCGGAAAGCCCGGCAATCATGCGCACGCCTTCATCCAGCTCGATCAGCCCGATCGGATTGGGATAATCGAATGGCGGCACTTCCGGGTAATGCATCACGACATGCGAATACAGGTGACCCTTGCCGCTGCTGACGCGATAGTCCAGGTCGAAACTCTGGCAGTGGCTGCAGACCGGTGCCGGCGGGTGCTGCAGGCCGCTGCAGCGCTTGCAGTGCTGGATGCGCAGCTCGCTGTTGGCGCAACCGTCCCAGAAGAAGCGGGTATCATCACTGATGCCGGGACGCGGACGCTTGATGGTCGTGGCGGCCTTGGCCTCTGACTGGGTGTCGGCCGCTTGTGCATTGTCGAAGGACTCTTTTGAACGCGCGGGCCTGAATTTGAAGACGCGGAACAGGAGTTCACCGACTTTTTCGTCGCCGCTCTCTTTGACCGAATAAAACGGCATGACCTGAGTCACAAAAAAGCCGGTTCCCAGTGCAGTGGTTTTTTCTTCACTCACCTCTTTAATGATGGTGGTGTAATACAGCTTTTCACCCATGCGCAGGTAACGGTCAAACTGCAGTTCAGAATTGACGGCGACGACTGATGCATAGCCCTGTTTTTCCAGCAACCCCAGCACTTCATACGGATTTTCATCCGTGGAGCCCGGCGGATAGTTATTCATGTGCAGCCCTTCAAGGCACCAGGGCTGCAGCATGGCCGGAGGGGCGACCAGTTCGCCGAATTCGGAATTTTTTGCATACTCCGGGTCGGTATACAGCGGGTTTTCAATACCCATGACTTCACACCAGTGGCGCACCATCATCGGGTTTACTTCATCCCACGCATAGACGCGGCCATATTCTCGACCGACCAATGCATGAACCTCTGACAACCATTCGTATTCAGCCAAAACGCTTCTCCTCAAGCCATTGAGGTCACCTGTTGCAGGCGACGCCGAGTCATTTCAGTGTGTTGTTGTACTCGCTTGCAGGAAGGCGGGACGCTCGCCCCCTCCGTTGAGCAGCAGGTTGCTGCCACTGGCATAGGCCGCCATGGGCGAGGCCATGTACAGGCAGGCATTGCCGATATCCTCCGGCTGCCCCAGGCGTCCTGCAGGGATGGTGTCAGCCACCGCCTGAATGCCCGCGCTGTCACCGTAGTGAAGATGAGATTGTTCGGTTTCGATGAGCCCCGGACTGACCGCTGCCACGCGCACTTTCGGCGCCCACTCAACAGCCAGTGACGCCGCCAGTGACAGCACGCCCGCCTTGGCCGCACCATAGGCCGCCGAGCCGGGAGAGGCCCGTAGCGCGCTGATACTGCCGATGAACAGGATGCAACCGCCCTCTTCCTGCGCCTGCATGTGGCGGTTGGCCAGCTGGGCCAGGTTCAGGGGGGCGATCAGATTGAGGCGCAGAATACCTTCATGAAAACGGGGGGATACTTCGCCCGCCAGGGCATGGGGCGCACCACCGGCATTGTTCACCAGCACATCCAGCCGGCCGTAATCATTGATGATCTGCTGCAGCGCTACCTCGGCCGCGTCATAATCACGTACATCCAGCGGCATGAAGACAGCCTCGCGGCCATTGACGGAAGGCAGTTTCTCGGGAGCGTTGCGACCACATATAATCACGGTCGCCTGTGCCGCAAGAAAGGATTTTGCAATCCCGTAACCGATTCCTTTTGTACCACCGGTTACCAGAACCACTTTACCGGTATAATCAAAATTATCTGTTCCAGTCATATATGCCTCCAGACATCTCATTTATATAGTCTAGGCAGTGTCTTGCCCTGCAATCTACGTCCAAATGGACGGTGTTTGAGGGTTAATGAATGAAAAGATAATGTTTAATACAATTACACCTTTAAATGCCGGAAGCCGGTTTATTAAAACGGCACACGCGTATTGACGTGCAGGCCTTATTCAAGGCGCTGGAGCAGAATAAACAGAGAGACGGGACCCCGAATGGGTCGCCGGAATGGCGGTATTGATGATAGCCGTGCGCACGCCAGTGGAAAGCGCCGGGACGTGACATCTACGCCCCGGCTTAAACGCTCAGTGCGCCGCTGCAATCGCCTTTACAAGGGCGTCACCCAGCGCCTGGGTGCTGGCGGTGCCGCCCATGTCTCGGGTCAGGCTGTCCCCGTTGCGGATGACATCTTCGATGCCTTGCATGATGGTGTCATGCATGTCGTCACAGCCCAAATGTTGCATCATCATGGCCGCCGCCCATACGGTGCCGATGGGATTGGCAATGTTCTGCCCGGCAATGTCGGGCGCGGAACCGTGTACCGGCTCGAACATCGACGGGAAACGATGGTCCGGGTTGATATTCGCCGAGGGTGCAATGGCGATGGTACCGGTACAGGCCGGGCCGAGATCGGAGAGGATGTCACCAAACAGGTTGGAGCCGACAATCACGTCGTAATGCTCCGGCATGCGGACCAGGTTCGCGGTAAAGATGTCGATGTGATACTGATCGACCTTGACCTCGGGATACTGCTGCGCCATGGCTTCGACGCGGCTGTCCCAATACGGCATGGAGTGGAACAGGCCATTGGACTTGGTCGCCGAACTCAGATGTTTCTTGTCACGTGATTGCGCCAACTCAAAGGCGTATCTGAGGATACGATCCGTGCCCTTGCGGGTAAAAATGCTCTGCTGCGAAACGATTTCATCATCGGTGCCTTCATACTGGATACCGCCGATATTGGAGTATTCCCCCTCGACGTTCTCGCGTACGACATAGAAATCGATATCGCCTTCCTTCTTGCCCGCCAGCGGTGATTGCAGGCCTTCGAACAGACGCACCGGTCGCAGGTTCACGTACTGATCAAAGGCACGACGGATCGGCAGCAACAACCCCCAGAGCGAGATATGGTCGGGCACGCCCGGAAAACCCACGGCCCCGAGGAAGATGGCATCGAACGCTTGCAACTGCTCCAGGCCGCCTTCAGGCATCATCCGCCCGGTACGATGGTAGGTTTCACAGGACCAGTCAAAGTGAGTGTAGTTGAGCCGAATACCCTGCATTTCGGCCACGGTATCGAGTACCTTGATCCCCTCCGGAATCACTTCCATGCCGATTCCGTCACCGGGAATCACCGCTATATTGAATTCTTTCATGTCATCTCTTTTATTCTTGAGGAGTTTGATGAGTATTGATGCTTACAATTCATCACTGCCCAGTGCCGCAACACTGTTGACATAGACACGCACCAGCTCGGTCTGGCGCCGAATACCGGTCTTCGAAAAGATGGATCTCAGGTGGGCTCTGGCCGTGTTGCGCTTGATGCTCAGCGCCTCGGCGGCATCTTCCAGTGACAGGCCATCGGCCAGCTTGAACGCCAGTGCGTTTTCCGCCGTGGTCAGTCCGAACAGCTTGCGTGCCACATCCACATTGGCATTGAGCTTGCCGGCGGCGTCACGGATATAAATCATGGCGATTGGCGTACTTTTGCCCTCGGACCATTTGTTGACCGGAATCGGCTCCACCACCAGCCCCAGGCTGACCTCACCCGAGGGCCGGGTAATCGACATGGCGCCCGGCAACACCTGGCATTCGCCGCTCAAGGCCGCATCAAAGGCTTCCTTGACCAACCGTTTCAGCTCCTTGTTGTCCGAGGGATACACGGCCTCAAGCCGGCCGCCGATGATCTTCAGACCGTCGCAGGCGTCAATGATGCTGCGGGCATAAATGTTTTCATCCAGCACCGTGCCCTGCTCGTCAATCAGCAAGGTGGCGATCGACAGCTTGCTGATGGCACGGGAGTAGACCGATTCGATCTTCTGGCTGTGATCGATCTGCTTGTTGATTCTCAAGGCCCGACGGATATGCGGCAGCAGCCGCTCACACAACTGCTTGTCATCACAGGCAAACGGCTGCTGATTTTCACCGCGCGTAATTCTGAGCCGCAACAGGCCCGAATCCTGGGTCGTGATATCCACCCCCATCACGTGATAGACATCCGAAGGGGCAAGCCAATGGGTCCGAAAGGCGTTTTCACGCCAGTTGGCTTCTTTCATGATATCGAACACGGTAAAGACCTGATCCGGCTCCTGATTGTGAAAGGGGGTCAGGTTGTGACGGTAGGGAAAGGAGATCATCTCACCCGAGTTGTCCAGATCACCGACCGATACCATCAGGCCGATATTATCCTCGTCCTGAGCATGAGGCATGCGGATGATCAACGTGACATAGTTGGCACTGAAGATATCCTTGATAATCTCCAGCGCAACACCCCAGTGTTCATTATCGATGGTTGCCTCGTACAGTTCAGACAGAAACTGATCGAGGCTGTCGGCGCTAATCATGCTCATGTCATGTCCCTTGTTTTTATAGTAATCAGGCGGCTTGGCTGCCGGCTTCATCACATGCACGGGTGATCGACAGCCAGGGGCCGTTTCAGCGGGCCAGTGTTTGGGTCAGGGCCGGAATGGCTTCGAACAGGTCGGCTTCGAGGCCGTAATCGGCCACCTGGAAGATCGGCGCGTCGGGGTCCTTGTTGATCGCGACGATCACTTTTGAATCACTCATGCCGGCCAGATGC
>NZ_JAHQZT010000019.1 GCF_019061305.1 Marinobacterium weihaiense | reverse complement strand
AACGGACCCGAGAAGTCGGACAGGAAGTCGAACAGCTGCGGATCGCCTGCCGGATCAGTCACCTTGTCGACGATGATGTAACCGCGCTTGGTGTTTTCATAGTAACAAGAGACGGTTTCGCCATCATCGATGCTGACGCTGACTTCAGCCGTGGCCTGGTTCACCTCGGTCAGACTGCCGTCAATGGAGACCGCATCGACACAGTACAGATCGGTCAGATCCCAACCGGCCGGTACCAGCTCATTGGCCTTGTAGATGCCCGCTTCCAGGTTGTTGAACGTCGCCAGCGGACTGGTGGTCGGCGTATTTTCACTCAACGTGGTCAGGCTGAACGGCGGCAGAGTGCCATCGCTGCTGTCGTAGTTGAATGTACCTACATCACCAATGGTGGTTTTGTAGATGATCAGATTACCCGGTGCCGCCAGCTTGGTGTTGGTGAAGATACACTCAACGGTTTCACCGGCTGCCAGCTCGATATTGGCGGTAAAGCCACCGGTCAGGCTGTCACCACTCGGGTCAAGACAGGTAATGTCGGTCAGGCTGAACAGATCCAGGAACGGGTCCGCCTCGGTGACATCGTAACTGCCCGGAGACAGATCAGTGAACTCGCGCGAGACGGAGTCGCCAGACAGTGCAGCAGCACCGAAGCTCCAGGTCTGCGCATCCAGCAGGGCGTCAAATGCCGGTACGCCGCTGTTGAAGTCGAAGTCGCCACTGAGGTTCAGCGCGTTGTTGCCTTCGATCACCTTGGTCACGATGATGGTGGCCAGTTTGGTGTTCTCGAAGGTGCACTGGAACTCGTAATTGGCACTTTCAGGCAGGTTGACGGTAAAGGTACAGTTGGCGTTTTCGACACTGTTGGTTTCACCGCCACTGACATCGGTCAGCTCCCAGCCTTCGCGCGGCAGTTCGGTGATGGTGTATTCACCCTCTTCGAACAGTTCAACCGGGAAGACCGCATTACCGGCGCCGTCGGACACGGCTTGTACGCCGCCGTTCAGGCCCGGGCCGCTCAGCAGGAACTCGAAGCCGGACGGATCATGCCCTGCCGGCACGGTGACCTTGATGGCCTTGGCGGATGCAGGCTCGGCCTCGTTGGCAAAGTAGACATCACCGCCACAGATCGGCAGCAAGATGCTGGTCTGTTTCTCGTCATCGAGCAGGAAGCCGTCACTGCCACCCACCTCCACAACGCGGTAGGTTTCGTTCGGATCAAGGTTGCCGATCACGACAGACTTGTCGGTTTCGCCGGGACCGAAGCTGATTTCGACGCCTTCAGCCACCATTTCATCGATGTCATCGACACGATAGACATCAAAGTAGAAGGTGGCACTTTCGCCTTCATCCAGATCCAGATCGATGGTTTTGTGGATGGTCAGTTCCACCAGCGGATAATCCGCAAAGGTGACACTGGCATTCTTGCTGACAGCGAAGCCATCCGAAGCCTGCAGTGTGGCAATATCCGGCAGCTCGCCGCTGCCGTCGCGCGGCTGGTCAAGATAGATGGTTTTCTCGAACTCGACAAAACCGTTGCCGCTTTGCTCGGTAGACGACCAGTGGACCGGTCCGACTGTCATGCTGCCCAGGCTGTAGCCATCAGTGAAATCACCGCTGCCGTTGACGGAGTCAACCGAGAACAGGTAGCCGTCGCCGCTGATCGGACCCTCCACGTCGCTGATCACTGCAGTAGCATCGATCTCGTTGCCACTGGGCTGTACATCGGCACTGGCGTAGGCCTCGGTCTGCCCCGGCACCTCGATGGTACCCACCTTGTAGGTGGCGGTTGCCTTGTCATTCAGGCCGAAGACACCTTCATCCACATCGGGAATGCTGTGTGTCAGCAGCTTGACGGTTGAACCGGCCGGTACCACCACATCCGTAGCCAAGGCAGTGCCCAAAAGCACTTCACCCGCGCCCAGATTGCCGTAGATCATGTCTTCGACACTGACGGTCACATCCAGGTGTGCCGGGTTGTAGGCATAGATGTTGGTCACCACGGTCACCTTGCCGGGATCGCCGGGCAGACGTTCCCACTCGATGCGGATGGTGGTGGTTTCGGTCATCGGATCGTCACGTTCGCAGCTGTTCTGGAATGACAGGTCAGACGGGTTGGTGGTTTTGGTCAGATTCCACAGGTACACAGTATCTTGCTGTGCATTCATGTCCTTGTTCAGTTCCTGCGGCAGAATATCGGCCACCGGCAGCTGAATACGTTTCTGACCAATGTTGGAGTTCTCGAACACCTCGTTCCAGAGGTTGGACTGCAGAGAAGAACCGCTGAACTCGCTGGCCCCCAGTGACAGCCGCTGTGCATAGTCATAGACACAGGTCTCATCGGCGGCCATGGTGGCTTCGATCTCACGGTAGATGGTCTCGAAGGCACCACCGGCACCGTCCCCGGGCGGGGTGATGCTGACCGGCCCTGATACCACGGCGTTACAGGTGGCATCGGACAGCGCCGTATTCAGCGTCAGTGCGGTGATGTCATCCCAACCGGTGGTACTGTCGCTGTTCGGCGTATAGTCACCGGCCACGATGAAATCAAAGGTTTGAGGCCCATTGCCGTTATGCAGGGTCACCCGGTGCGGAACGTAGTCGAGCTCGTTCCACTGCTTGCCCAGGTTACCGGTGACATAGCCCTCGTCGGTACAGGTAAAGGTTGTCTGGTCATAGGTCGCGCCTGTTTCCAGACGGCAGCCTTCCAGCGTAAAGCCGATCTGCACCGGGAAAGCCGCCTGAGCACCCCATGACATCAGCAGTGCCATCACTGCCAGGGGTAACCAGAGCAACTTGCGCCAGGTGCCGGCTTGGTAATATTGGGACGACATGTCCCACCTCCTTCGGTTCGGGTGTTGTTGTTATGTACCCTTGCCGCATTGGTTCCATCTCCCCTTGTGTCCGGTTGCTGATCACGGCTTCGGCTATCTGCCTTGACTCTTCAGCACCGGTCTACCGCATGCCACGGGGGCTGCTGTATTACTCACAATGGCTTGATGAATGGTTGAGTATCGAGGCCAGGCCTCCCCCTCTTTCCTCTGCTGCGGACACATCCCCATTCGCACCGAAGCAGAAACACGCATACGCCAAAGCCGTATGGTGACCTTTTGGTTACAAATACCGTGCCAAACAAAAAATATATTTATAAACAAAGACTTATTTGTTCTTCATGCAACTATAAGGGCCGGTATTATCAGGTTTGAGCGTGCAGAGTCAGGACAGGACGGGGTAACCGCATGAAAGCAAAGGGTTAAGCAACAGAATGGAGGGGTGTAAGGGAAGCTGAACAGGGTTGCAACAATAGAACAGGCCCGACGATTGCCGGGCCCGGGTCAAACAGGGAGCCGTGTCGTCAGCGCCGATCCAGCGCACGTCCGGGCAGCTCAAGACCGCGCAGCTTATTCTGGTATTCACGCGTGACCTCGCGCGCATCCTCGGTATCGGTCACGGCGGTTGGCGTGATCATCACCACCAGCTCCGTGCGGTTGACACTCTTGCCGCGGCTGCCAAAGGCCCAGCCTACTACCGGCATGTGCCGCAGATAGGGAACACCATCACCGCCATTGGTCTTGTTCTCCTTGATCAGGCCGCCCAGCACCAGGGTTTCACCGCTTTGCACGGCGACACTGGTGTTGATGCGCCGCTGGATGATGGTGGGCGAATCGATCCCCGAACTGGTGGTTTCGTCGGCTACATCGTTCACCTCCTGGGTGATGTCGAGTACGACCATGCCGCCGGCGTTCACTCGGGGGGTCACTTCCAGCAGCACCCCGGTATCCCGATATTGAATGGTGCTGGTGGTATTGAGGGCATCGCTGGCGGTATTGGTGGTGGCCGAGGTCCGAATCGGCACCTGATCCCCGACCCGAATTTCCGCCGTATGGTTATCCAGCACCATCAGCGAGGGCGAGGACACCACATTCAGCCGCGAGTCCGATGCCAGCACATTGAGCAGCGCACGGGTCTGTCCTGACTTGAACACTTCAAAGCTGGCTGTACCCAGCAGCTCCGAGGCACTGGGAAAACTGCTGCTGCCGATGGTGCCCACACCCTTGCTGGAGCCGCCCAGATGGCTTTTGAAAAACCAGTTGAGGCCGTAGCGCAGCTCGTCTTCCAGGCTGACCTCGACAATGGTTGCTTCTACCAGTACCTGCAGCGGCAGCACATCCAGTTTCTGCACCGCACGGTACACCTTGTCGTAATCGGTGGGTGAAGCCATGATCAGCAGGGCGTTGTTTTCGGTATCAGCAATGATGTCCACGTCGCCGACATCCAGATTGGCCGGAGCCGCGCCGGCCTGCGCACGGGTCAGGGCGGCAGTCGTTGCCGTGCCCTCTTCCGTCGTCTCATCGACCGGTGCAGGGCGAGCCTCTCCGCCCGCTTCCCGGCGCTGACGCTGGTTGTCAAAGAGTTCCGACAGCATTTCAGACAACGTTTCGGCACGCCCGTTCTGCACGTAATACACATACATGCCCAGCCCCTGTGCCCCCTCAGTACGGTCCAGACGCCGAATCCAGGTCGCCGCATCACTGAGGTACTTTTTCTGTGGCGTGATCACCAGCAGCGCGTTGAGACGCTCGATCGGCAGGAAGCTCACCACCCCCGCCAGCGGACCCTCGGCCGCATCACCGAAGATCACCTCCAGTTCCGCCATCAGCTGTTCCGGGTCGACCGACTGCAGCCGAAACAGTCCCACCGACATGCCCCGCAGCTGGTCCACATCGAAGGCACGGATGGTGTCCTTGAGGTTGATCAATTCTGCCTGGGTACCGGCCAGAGTCAGCATGTTGCGCCGCACATCCGCTTCCATGAGCCCCTGACGCGGTTTCATCGGCTCCAGAATCTTGACCATTTCCTGCGCACCGATGAACTGCAGCGGCACCACCAGCATCTGATAGCCGCGATCGGCGCTGAGATTCGCCTTGAGGCTGACCGTACCGCCGTTGATGCTGTCGATAGGCAGTACCTCGTAGAAATCGCCCTGATCGATCAGCGCCGCCCCGTTGACCTGCAGCAGTTTCTCCAACGTCGGAATCAGTGCATCCCGATTGATGGGACGTACCGTCTGCATGTTGGCAACACCGCGTACCCGGTCATCCAGAATATAATTGACCTGCAGGATATCTCCCAGGATCGTGCGTACGATCTCGCCGATCTCGGCATCCTGAAAATTGAAGGTGATATCACCGCTGATGGGCTCGCCGGGCACACGACTGCTGACATCGATGAAAGTACCGGTACCGGTGTAATATTCGGCCCGGGGGCGATCACTGCCCGGGGGCTGGGTAGCTTCATCACTGAAACGCCCTTCAGCACGGCCGTCCTGACCGGTGCGACGGCCGCGTAGAGACACGCCGACAGGCACATCCACGGCAGTGTCCCCGGCACGCCAGGGGCTATCGAGCGCATTGGGATTACGGGTGTCCTGCAGGCTACAGGCCCCGAGCCCCAGACTCATGGCCAATACCAGCAGTAGCGGCAGTGGCCGTCCCACCTGAGTGCTGTCACCAGCAGCATGGACACGATTATTCATTGGGCACCTCCTTGGGTTGCGGCGCATCCGGCTGCGATGCGGCAGCGCCGGTGCCATTGTCGGAACGGTTGGCGGGAGCCGTAGCGCGTGGCTCGCGCAACGGAATTTCCACCTGTTGCTCACCGGCCTGCAGCACAACACTGCCGGCCCGAATCTCAGCCAGCACCCAGCCTTCATCCAGGTGCATGCCCGGCTCCAGCACGCGATGAGACGTGCCGTTGCGTTGCCTCAGCAACGCACGCGGCGCCTGCCCGGCCAGCAGAATACCGGTCAGGCGCCAGCGCTCGCGTACGACCGCTGCCGTGGCAGCAGCCGTACTTTCTGCCTGCGCTTCATGTGGCTGACGGTCGGCGACGAACAGCGGTCGCTCCAGGAGGGCGTCAAACTGCTGTAGCGGCGGCAGTACCGGTATTGCCGGCAGGTCCACTTCAGCAACCGCAGACGACGGCGCGGCAAGTCCAAAAGCCATGCTCAGCACCAGCCATGGCGGCAACCGACCGGAGCGACTGAAAATTCTGTGCAGTGCGATCATGGCACAGCCTCCTCCGGGGTATAGCCGGTCAGGTTGAGGCGAACATCCAGATGATCACGGCGTTCGGGCTGACGCTGCGCCCGCGGGTTCGACAGCACCACCAGCGTATCAATGAACAGCAATGGCTGACCGCCTTCCAGCTGATACAGCAACCCTACCAGCTCGGCCAGACTGCCTCTGAGCTGCGCCTGAATGGCTACCGGCTGCAGGGTGCCGGACTCCTCGGTATTGATGATTTGCGTGCTGATGACCTGCATCCCTTCCTGGCCCGCCCGGGCATGCAGCAGCTGCTGTAGACGTGCCGCGGCCAGTGCTGGCGTACTCTCATCCAACGTCAAGGGCTCCAGCGAGGCCTGCGCCTCAAGCTGCTCCAGGCGCTGCTGCTGTTCAGGCAGTGCGCTGATCAGACGCTCGTACACCGCTTGTCGCGTCTCGAGCTGATCCACGTCCGTCGCCAGCGCGGCCCACTGGTGCCATAACGGCAGCAGCAACAGCCGTACCAGCACCAGTATCACGATCAGCAGGAGCGCCAGCGCCAGCCAGCGGCTGCGCGTTGTGCGGTTCATGGCGTCACCTCCAGGCGCACCTGGGCCTGCAGGCTGAAACGCTCCTTGCCGGAGCGCGGATTGACGGTGACCGGCGAGGTAAAACTGACCGCCTGCAGCCAGGGCGAAGCTTCCAGCAACCCGATCAGTTCCGATGCCTGACTCGACTCGCCCTGCAGCTGCAGATCGCTGCCCTCCAGCTCCAGCCGGCTGACCCAGGTATGGTCCGGCAGGCGACGTGTCAGCTCATCCAGCAGCAACAGCCGGGCCGGTTGGGCCTGGCGGCGCTGAGACAGGAAACGCCACCCCTGTTCCAGGCGATCCGCCGCAACCTGCACCGCACGCGCCTGTTCCGCCTGCTGCTGCAGAGGCTGCAGGCGGGCCTGCAGTTGATCACGGTGATGCTGCTGCCACTGAAACAGCGCCAACAGCAGCAGTGCCATAGCACCCAGCACAAGCAGCGGCCAGCGCCAGCGGGCCCGTCGATGCGGTCTTACCCGTTCCGGCAGCAGGTTCAGAGTCTGGCGCAGGTGCAGATCGCGCTCCGGCTCGGCCAGCGCGGTTTCCGGCAGCAGCCACTGCGGCGACAAGCCAGCATCGGCCAGCGCCTTGAGCATGGCATCACGCCGCGCCGCCGGCAGCACAAACAACTCCACATCGATTCGCCGTTCAGCGCGGTCACGGCGCACAACCCTATAGCCAAAACTGGCATCCTCCGCACTAAAGGGCGTATGCCGATCCAGCTCAAACGCCAACACATCCGCCAAACGGGGTTCTGCCGCAGCCGGCAGCTGGATCACCTTGTGCAGCAGTTGCGCACTGGGCAACAACACCAGCAGCCGGATCTGGCCCCGGTCACGGGTCCGCCAGGTGCGCACCACGGGGTCCGTTGCCAGCTGTTCAGGCGCAATGGGCACAGCGCCGGCCTGAACCGGAACAAAGCCGGTGCCCGACCAGATCAGGCGCCGCTCCCGCGCCTGCCACTGCTGGCGCCAGCGTTCGGGAATGGCCGCATCCAGTTCGGTTACCCACCAGTTCCAGAACAGGCGCAGCTGCCCGACCCAGGAGGCGATGCCACCGTTGATCATCTTCATGGCTGGACATCCTCCTCTTTTGGCTGTTCGGTATGGGCTGACATGAGGGCATCCAGCGCATTGAAGCTTGCCAGGGCGGGCAGACTTTCAAGCTGCAGCTGTGCACCCCGACGGGTCAGGGCCACCGCCCGGTAGCTCGTGATGCGGCCCGCTCGTCGGGCCTGAATATCGACGCGGTAGTGCACGCCGCCACGCCGGTCACTGACATAGGGCGAAGCGTCGAACGGCAGTTCGGGTTGCGGCAGGCCCTCCTGCCAGGCCTCACGGCGCTGGCGGATGTAACCGCGGACCACCCCGTCACTGGCGCCGGGCAAGGCCATCAGCACCGCATGGGGCGCCACCTGCGGATTGACCGTGCGGCTCCGCGTGGCCAGCGTCAGGCTGGGCAACAGTGCCTGATACAGCGCCGGTGTCATGCCCAATACCCCCTGCAGCTCGCTGAGCCGCTCGAAGGGCCGGTTGCCCGGGCCGGTGATGCGTCCGGCCTGTTCATAGGCTTCGGCCTCGGCGCCGTTGAGGCGGACCAGGTCATCGCTGTCCCGCCAGTCTTCGATGGCCGCCACCAGCGCCGCACGCTGGCGACTGTCGGCCAGCCAGGGCTGCAGCAAGGCGTCCAGCAGTTCGCTCGGCGCCGCATTCAGGTCCAGCTTGCCGCTTTCATCCTGCAGCCGTACCGTCACGTCGGTGTCATCCAGTTGCATCTGCCGTGCCCCCCCATCGGCCAGCCACCCGGCCTGTCCTGGCTGCTGCAGGCTCCACAGCGCCCAGCTGATGCCCGCGTCCGCCGCCAGTCGGGCCTGTGTCCCCTGTTCGGCGTTGAATACCTGGCGACTGAAACTGCGACTGCCCAGCGACAGGTTGGTCGCCATCAGCCCCAACAGCACCAGCACCCAGAGCACCGTCACCAGAACGATGCCGCGGGACCGGCGCGGCCGGTGCTTACGGCTGACGGCGCCGCAACGCATGGCTGTATTCGTCCAGCGCAACGGCCAACGTCGGCCAGGCCGGTGCTGTCGACTCGCCGCTCAATGCCACTTCAACCCGGCGCGGCAGGCGGGGCTCATTACGCCACTCCGACCGCAGCAGCGCGTCCGCTGCATCATTCGGTGCCTGATACCCCAGCACCGGCTGGCGGGATGCCAATGCCATCAGTTCATGGCGTTCCGACACGACCGGCTCCGCGCCGGATGCGGCCGACTCGGCCTCGAATAGCCGCGTCCAGTCCACCGGTTCACCAGCGCGATAGGCTCTGGCCAGCAACACCAGGCGATGGCCATCCGCCTGCTCATCCTGCTGCAGGCGGTACCAGTACAGCGCCGTCCGAGCATCACCGGCACGCCCTGGCGCCACGAACGTGAGCCGGTCCGGCTCACCCTGAAACGCCAGCAGCACCTCGCCCTCGGTACTGCGTACCCGCAGGTTCTGCGCCTGTGCCAGCAGCCCGCGCAGCACCTGCTGCAGCTGGTATTGCTCGGCCTGCTGTTGCTGATAACGCTCGCCGGCTTCCCAGCCGCGTCCGCCCACGCTCAGTCCGCCCAGCACCAGCAGCATCAGCAGCCCCATCAGTACCAGTGCAATCAGCAGCTCGATCAGGGTAAAGCCGGCCGTCGCTTTCATGGCCGTATCCCCAGTCGCAGAGTCGTCAGCCGTACCTCAGGGCCGGCCTCGCGATAGATCCGCACATCGATACGCCAGGGCTGAATGCGGCTTTCCAGCACGGCGTCCCGCTGCTGTTCGAATTCGAAGGGTGTGACCTCGACTATCCAGCGATAGCCGGTGTCGGATTCCAACCGCCCCTCCTCGCGTCCCGGCTGCAACTCGGGCCGAGCCAGTACGCGATCCAGCTGTGACTGCGCCAGCAGCAGTGCCTGCTGGCGCTCACCAGCCCGTTGACTGATCGACAGCGCCTGCGCATTCAGGCGCATGACCACGCCCAATACAGCCGCCAGCACGACAAAGGCCACCAGCACTTCCAGCAGGGTAAAGCCGGATTGCCGCCGGCCGGATCGGTTACGGTAGCCTTCAGCCATCGATGCTGACCCTCCCGGTAAAGGGGTTCACCTGAACCCGGTAGCCCGGATGGCCCGCGCGCATCAGCTGCAGCTGCCCCCCGTTGCTGCTGCCATCCGGGTAGAACACCAGCTGCGGCTCGGCGGTTGCCGGAGCCCCCGGCAAGGTGCCCGCCTCCAGACCGACCTCCACGTCCTCCGGCCAGGGCAACGCCAGCGGCGCGGCCGCCCGGTAGCGGCGTGCCTGATGGTCCAGACCCAGCGTGCGCACTTCCGCCATGTTCAACGCCTCGCTTCTCAATTCGCGCAGCACCGCCGCACTCTGGCGGGCAAAGGCCTTGAGTTCGCTGCCAGGTATCAGGCGGGCCAGATTGGGACCGGTAAGGGTCAGCATGAGGGCGGCGACCACCAGCACTACCAGCAGCTCCAGCAACGTAAAGCCGGGGGCCGGCGTGTTATTCCCAGCTGACCAGGTCACGGTTTTCACCCTCGCCGCCCGGACGGGCATCCGCCCCCAGCGAGGACAGATCAAAGGCTCCATGCTCGCCGGGGTACACATAGATATAGGGGTTGCCCCAGGGGTCCTGGCGCACCACGTTTTTCTTCAGGTAAGGGCCGTTCCAGTTGTTGACGCCACTGGGACGCTTGACCAGGGCATCCAGTCCTTGCTGCTCACTGGGGTAACGCCCCACTTCCAGCCGGTACAGATCCAGTGCCGCACTGAGTTCGGCGATCTGCAGCGCCGCGGTCTGGCTCTTGGAGCTGCCGACATGACGCAAGACCTGTGGTCCGACCAGGCTGGCCAGCAGGCCCAGGATCACCAGTACCACCAGCAGCTCCAGCAGCGTAAAGCCGCTATCGACTCGCATTGTTCTGTGCTTCATGACGCACCCTTATCATTACAGTGGCAGTTGGTTTATCGACATGATCGCCACCAGAATCGACATGATCATGCCGGCAATCAGCACCCCGAGGCCGACTATCAGAATCGGCTCCAGCAGGGTCAGCAGGCGCTGCAGGCTCACCTCGACCTCACGGTCATAGCGATCGGCCACGTTCAACAGCGCCTGATCGAGCTGACCCGCCTCCTCCCCCACCTGGATCATCTGCACCGCCAGCAGCGGAAATAGGCCGCTGTGCTGCAGCTGCTCGCCCAGCCGACGCCCTTCGCGCACCTGGCGGGTCACATCATCTACCGTGGCCCTGAAGGCTTCGTTGCCCAGGCTGTCCCGCGCCAGCTGCAGTGCCGCCACCAGTGCCACACCGCCCTTGAGCAGCGTCCCCAGGCTGCGGCTGAAACGGGCGGTTTCGATGCGGGCCAGCAGCCCGCCCAGCAGCGGCCAGAGCAACACGCGACGGTGCCAGGCGAGCCGCACGTCGGGCTCGCGCAGCTGACGCTTCGCCAGCAGATAGCCGAGCACCAGCAGCAGCAGTACCCAGGGACCGAAGTTGCGCACCCCGTCGGCAATGGCGATCACCACCCGTGTCGCCAGCGGCAAGGCCTCCCCCATGTCGGCGAACAGCTGCTCGAACTGGGGAATGACGTAGGTCAGAATGATGGCCAGTGACAGCAGCGCGACCACCAGCAGAATGACCGGGTAGATCAGCGCCGACAGCAGCTTCTCGCGCAGCGCCCGGCTGCGCTCCAGATAGATGGCGGCCTCCCGAAGTCCGGCGGTGAGGTTGCCGGCACTCTCGGCGGCACGCATCATGCTCAGGTAGAAGGGTGAAAACAGGCGGCCCTGCTGCTGCAGGGCCGTCGACAGGGGCTGACCGCGCTGAACGCTGTCCTGAATACGCTTGAGCAGCCGCTGTTGCTCGCTGTCGCTGGCGGTTCGGAGCATGATTTGCAGCGCGCGGTCCAGCGCAATGCCGGCCTGCATCAGCTCGGCCAGCTCGCGCGAAAAGTTCTGCACCTGCAGCCCCGGGCGTCCCCGGACGCGCCAGGCGGAGGCCTCGGGCGCCGGGTCCACACTCAACGGAATCAGGCCACTGTCCTGCAGCTGACGAACCACGGCTGCCGGACTGGCCGCCTCCACCTCTCCGCGGCGCTCGTCTCCCTCCGGGGTGATGGCGGTGTACAGATACGTCGCCATTCAATCACCCTCCTGGGTCACGCGCAGGACCTCTTCCACCGTGGTCAGCCCCGCAAGGACCTTGCGACAGCCATCCTCGTACATGCTGGTCATACCCGACTGGCGAGCCGACGCCTGAATCCGCCCGGCATCGGCATGATCCAGAATCAGACGCCGAATCTCGTCGTTGACCGGCAGCAGCTCATGAATCACCAGCCGCCCCCTGAAGCCGCTGTCGGCACACTGCTCACAGCCCCGTGCGCGCCAGAGCTGCACATCCGCCTGCGGTTCCAGCCCCAGTTCACGCAGCAGTTCAGGCAGAGGCGTGAACGGCTCGCGGCAGTGCCGGCACAAGCGCCGAACCAGGCGTTGGGCCAGCACCGCGTGCAGGGTTGAGGTCAGCAGGTAGTCTTCCACGCCCATTTCCAGCAGACGGGTAACACTGCTGGCCGCATCGTTGGTATGCAGCGTCGACAGCACCAGGTGACCGGTCAGGGCAGACTGCACACAGATGCGAGCGGTTTCCAGGTCACGCATCTCCCCCACCATGATCACATCCGGGTCCTGACGCACGATGGCACGCAGGGCGCCGGCAAAGGTCAGCCCGATGCTGCTTTTGACCTGAATCTGGTTGATCCCCTCAAGCTGATACTCAACCGGGTCTTCAACGGTGATCATTTTGCGTTGCGGGGTATTGAGCTGATGCAGCGCCGTGTACAGGGTGGTGGTCTTACCGCTGCCGGTGGGACCGGTGACCAGAATCATGCCGTTGGGCAGCGCCAGCAGACGATCCAACTGCTGACGGGCCTGTTCGGTAAAGCCCAGCCCGGCAAACTCAAAATTGATACTGTCCCGGTTGAGCAGACGCAGCACCACGCTTTCCCCGTGCATGGTGGGCACCGTGGAGACGCGCATGTCCAGATCCTGCCCCTGCACCCGCATCTCGATGCGGCCGTCCTGCGGCAGGCGGCGCTCGGCAATGTTCAGCCGCGCCATGATCTTGATGCGCGAGATCACCGCAGCGGACAGCTGCACCGGCGGCGCTTCCTCTTCCTGCAGCACGCCATCGATGCGATAGCGCACCTTGAGGCGGTTTTCGAACGGTTCGATGTGAATATCCGAGGCCCGCGCCTCGGCAGCGCGCTGGATGATCAGGTTGACCAGGCGGATGACCGGCGCACCGCTGGCCATGTCCATCAGCTCTTCAACGCTTTCCTCGGGCGCATCCGCCGGTGCCACATCCGCCAGAATATCGCCCATCTGGCTCTGCCCTTCACCGTGCAGGCGCTCCAGTGCCTTGAGAATCGCAGCACCGCTGGCCACTTGTGGCGTAACCTCCAGGTTGCGCGCCATGGCAACGGCGTCCAGCAGATAGGTGTTGAACGGATCGGCCATGGCCAGAGGCAGGCGGCCGTTCTCCGGCTGCAGCGGCAGTACCAGTTGCTCGCGCATGAAGCGCTCGGTCAGGCCCGGTTCGCTGTCGCAGCGACTGTACAGCTGCTCAACGGACAACAGCGGTTGTTGCAGATGGTCGGACAGCGCCCGAGCCATGTCCTGATCCGATACCAACCCGAGGCGGACCAGCAGGCCGGGCCAGGAAGCCGGTTCGGACTGCGTCTGGCGCATCTGACCGGCACGTTCCAGGTCAACCGCGCTGACAAGCCCGGCGTTGACCAGGCTCTGGGCGAAAACCTCCTCAGGTTCCAGTGACTGCGAAGGTGATGTATCACTCATTTCATCCCTCCTCGCCTGCCCGTGCAGACTCAGAGCATGAAACCGGTACAACCTGCCTGTTCTGTACCCCCCGAACGAATGCACACTGCGGATCAGGTGATCCGTTCATCTAATACTATAGACACTAATCGAACCGGCGTTTGTGCCGGAAGTGCATATTTCACGCAACAGGCAGTAGAAGCTCGAACGAAGTGACCGGTTCAGGACGCACCCGCACTCCTGGCCGCCTCACACGTGAAACATGACCTGCCCGGCCGTCACCGCGCTGAAACAGACATGCTCCCTGACGCGGAACCTGGCGGACTGTCAGCCCCCGAGCGTTTCACCCAAGGAAACGCCCTGCATCGGAGACAGAGTTCCCCCCTTACCCTTGGAGCCACACTCAACACCTCACAAGGGCATAATAATGACAACGACAACATCAACCGCTGTACTGGCTTCTGCTCTCACGCTCGCCATCTCGGGCGCCGTTCAGGCCGCTCCGGCCATCGAGGCCCCGATGCCCGATTTCACCCTGTTCGCCAGTCTGGGTGCACTGGATATCGACGACAGGGATTTCGACCCTGAAGCCTTCGAGCTGGAATTCGGCGTCAACGGCCTGATCAAGGCCGATGCATTCAAGATGCGTTACCAGTTTGTGGCCGATGTGTCCGATGCGGTCAACAACCGTGATACCGGCGGCACCGAGGGCGAAGACGACATCCACGTCAAGGAAGCCAAGCTGATTTTCCCGACCCACTACGGCGTATTCGTGCTGGCCCCCCGCTCCAGCAGCGGCGTTCAGCGCGACATGTACGCCAATATCAACCTGTTCGAATACAACGAAACTCACCACGGTCGCATCACCCCGACGGGCAATCCGATCTTCAACCAGGCCGATGAAGGCCAGGATGTGCTGGCCTACGCCACGCCTCGGTGGAACAACCTGCGTATGGTGTTCTCAACTCTCTCCCTGAGCGAAGACAACAGCGAAGATCTGGATGTCAAAACCGCTCGCCTGATCTACGACAACACGGCGTTGAACCTGGGCATCAGCCGGGTACTGACCGAGAAAACCGTGGTCGGCGCAGGTGACGATTACGCGCGGACGGCCCTGACCGCCGGCTATGACGTCGGCCAGTTGCACCTGGGTGCCACCTACGAGATCAACGAAGACACCTTCAATAACAACGACTTCGATTCCTACGGCGTGGCCGCGCGCTATCAGTTCCAGGCCGGCCTGTCGGCCGCGCTGGGCTATTACGACAAGGATGCGGATAACGACGACGCCGACAACACCGGCGTGGTCGTCCAGCTGAAAAAGCAGGTGCACCCGAACGTATCCCTCTGGGCCGAGACCGGACAGTACGACAACAGCGCCGACAACATTGCACTGGGCGTCAATCTGACGTTCTGATCCCCAACCCGGTGCCGTCTACCCCTTCGGGCGGCACCGGATCCCCGGCTCCCCTTCTTCACACAACGCCCACTCGGCGGCCAGGCCCTAGTGCACGCATACGACTAGACATCCGCCGGCGGCGGACAATCCCCAAAGATCCGTTTGGTACAGCTGGCACAGCGGTCCTGATCCAGCCTTGGAATCAGCTCGGCAATGGCCGAGCGTGGGGTATCGTGAAAGCGCTGCTCGCCCAGCAGCGTGAGCGCGCCGGTGCGCTTGAGTTCATCCATGACCGTACCCTTGAGCGAGCTGAACAGGATATCGCCGCTCATCATGTGCAACCGGTTGATCTCCTGATGCAGCATCTCCACCCCGGCCACGTCGATAAAGTTGATGCCCTTGCCGATCAGCAGAATATGGTTCACTCCACTGCCGGGGGCCGTCAGGCGACGGATCTCCTGCTGTACATGATCCACGGCACCGAAGAACAGCGAGCCGTCGACACGGATGATCTTCAGCTGCGGACACTCTTGCAGGTCATAGCGCTCGATGTTGCGGATATGGCGGCGTTCGCTCTGCTGCAGCGGGGCTACCTGGGTCACCCGCGGCTGGGAGGTACGGCGCAGGTATAGCGCCAACGACAGCATGACGCCGATGTAGATGGCGAACTCCAGCTCGACCAGCAGAGTCGAGAACAGCGTTACCAGCAGGATCGCCGCTTCCGAGCGGCTGTTGGACAGGATGTGACGGATGCTGCCGAAGTCGATCAGGTTCCAGGCGATCAACAGGATGGAACCGGCCATCACCGCCAGCGGCAGGCGGGCGGTAATCTGCGGTGCCACCAGCACCACCACCGCCAGCATCAGCGCGGCAAACACCGCCGCCAGCGGCGTGCGTGCGCCGGCATCGTAGTTGGCACCGGAGCGAGTGAAGGAGCCGGTACTGGCGTAGCAGGCAAAGAAACTGCCGACCACGTTGGACAACCCCTGTCCCAGAAACTCCTGGTTACCGTCGATCTGTTGGTGCGAGCGCACGGCGATGGCGCGGGCGATGGACACCGCTTCGATCAGGCCCAGCAGCGCCACCGCCAGCGCCCCCGGTGCCAGCGCCTTGAGGGTGGCAAAGGAGAACTCCGGCAGCACCGGCGTCGGCAGTTGACCGGGCAAGGCGCCCACATAGGCCACGGCCTCACCGGTCGGATCGAGAAAGTAACAGGCCAGGCTGCCCGCCGCCATGCCGATCAGCAGATGCGGCAATTTGCGATTCAGCTTGCGCGCCAGCACCGCCACAACCAGGGTCACCAGTCCGGCTTCCAGCGCCACCGCATTGAAGCCGGCACGCTGCCCGAACAGATGCTCCAGCGTGGCCAGCATCGACAAGCCCCCCGGCACCTCCACCCCCAGCAGATGCTTGAACTGACTGACGGCGATCAGAATCGCCGCTCCGGCGGTAAAGCCGATCACCACCGTATGGGAGATGAAGTTGACCAGACTGCCCATGCGGAACAGCCCCAGCGCCAGCTGGATCAGGCCGGTCAGCAACGTCAGACTGATCACCAGACCGACATACTGTTCGACGGAAAAATCCCCCAAACCGCTGATCACGCTCAGCACCACGATGGACAGCGCCGCCGTCGGTCCCGAGATCAGATGCCAGGAGGAGCCGAACAGCGCAGCGATCACCGCCGATACCATAGCGGTATACAGGCCATACACCGGCGGCAGACCGGCAATGAAGGCATAGGCCACCGCCTGGGGCAGCACCAGTACCATGCCGGTCAGGCCGGCCATCAGGTCGGCCTTGAGGTTGTCGCGGGTGACCCGGTCACGCCAGCGCAGAAAGGGAAACAGCTTGTAAGTGCTGATCGACATCAGAGAATATCCGCACAGATCGGTATCAGAAAGGGCCCTATACTGGCAGCTTAGCGGGCCGGAGACAAAAACGAGAGACGACCCGCGAAAGAACCGCGGGCCAAAATGATAATGCGACCGGTACTGACTGGCCGTCTGCCACCAGAAAGGGGGTATGGCGAGCCAGTACCGGAGCGTCGTGCTTACTTCACGTCAGGCACGTCCAGACCGATTTCCTGGAAGTAGCGCGCCGATCCCGGGTGCATCGGCATGTTCATGTCGGCGAATACACCCTCCAGGCTCAGGTTGCGCAACCAGGGTGTGCTGGCTTTCTGTGCTTCCAGACCATCCCAGTAGGCCTTGGTCATCTTGTAGATGGTTTCTTCGTCCAGATCCTTGTGGGTCGCAATGCCCACATTGATGCCGATGGTGTACACCGGATCGGTGTTGACCTGGTTTTCACCGTACACACCCGGCTCCAGCGGCTTGATGCTGTAGCCCGGGGTGCCGAGCAGTTTTTGCAGCTCCGGGTTGGTTTGCAGCGTTTCCATGTCCACACCGATGAAACGCACCCGGTTGGTCAGCGCAATCTGGCTGATCACCGGGCTGGGGGCCACGGTGGCGTTGAAGTAGACATCAATGTTGTGATCCTGAAACGCCTGGGACGCGGACTCATGGCCCAGCTTCACCGAGGTGTAGTCCTTGCCGGGTTCATAACCGGTGGCGGCCCGGATCATGGTTTCGACGGTACGACGCGACACGCCCCCCGGAGGACCGGCAAATACGCGCTTGCCCTTGAGGTCCTTCAGGCTCTGAATGTTGTCCTCGGCATAGGTGACGCCCTGATAGAGGCCCATCGGGAACATGAATACGGCACGCAGGTTCTGCGACAGCTCAGGCGCCTGTTTGATCTTGCCGAACATGCCGCCGCCGGTCTTCATGTAACTGTGAATCGACGGTGACATCATGAAGAACTCGCCGCGCCCCTTGGATGTGTCCAGGGCGTGCTTGGGCGCCACGCCGGTGGCGTTAACGATGATGGAATACTCCGGCAGTTCCTTGTTGACGGTGTTGGCGAAGTGGGTCATCACCATGTAGGGGCTGCTGCCCGGTCCCAGGGTGGACATGCGGAAACTTTCCGCAGCCTGTACCTGGACGGCGCCTGCGCTGAGCAGAGCGCCGACACAGAGGGACGTGGTCAGTTGTTTGAAGGTACGTATCTTGAAAGTGAGCATGATGGATTCCTTGGGTTGATTCTTATAGTTGTGAGTCAGGGTTGTTTGCAGAAAAGACGCTGCCAGGTCGTGCCGGCCTGGCCCTTACGCTCCAGCAGGAGCACCGGCAGCAGTGCCAGCGCCAGCAGCTGAACCCACCACAGCGGCGCGATGACGGCAAAGCCGGCCAGCAGGTACAGGCCCTGCTTGAGTCCGCGGGCGGAAAAAGCAGCCGCCACCAGCAGGATCGCCGCCGTGGTGGTCAGCAGCGCCATCGCCAGACCGCCCCAGCTAAAGCTGTCATTGATCAGCAGCATCGAGGGCTGATAGACGAAGGCAAAGGGGATCAGGAAGCCGATCACCGCCAGGCGCAGGGAGGTAACACTCACCCGCAGCGGGTTGGCCTGGGCGATCGGTGCAGCGGCAAAGGCTGCCAGAGCGACCGGCGGGGTCACGGCGGACAGGACCGCATAGTAGACCACGAACAGGTGCGCCGCGATCAATTCCACGCCCAGCGCCTGTACGGCCGGCCCCATGACCAGAATGATCACCAGGTAGGCCGGGACCGTCGGCATGCCCATGCCCAGCACCAGACAGCCACCGGCCATCAGCAGCAGGGACACAAAGAGGCTGTCACCGGCCACCATCTGGATCGCCTCGGAGAAGCGCAGGCCCAGGCCGGTGGCGTTCATCACCGCGATAATGATGCCCACCGCCGCCACGGCAACCATGATAGTGGCGGCGGACTTGGCCCCGTTGACCACCATCTGCCACAGCTGGGCCGGCTTTTTCAGCAGGCCGGGATCCACCGCCACGCCCAATGCGGCTGCGGCAATCAGCGCCCAGAAACCGGCCTGTGCCGGGCTGCTGCCCTGCACCATCAGCACGATGATCAGGCCCAGCGGTACCACGAAGGCCAGCCCCTTGAGTTTTTCCAGGCGGGTCAGCGGCTCCACCGCGTCCTTGCCCTGGGCCTTCATGCCCAGACGCTTGGCTTCGGTGGAGATGAAGGTAAACAGGCTGGCGTAGTAAAAGATCGCCGGGATCAACGCCGCCAGGGTGATGTTCAAATAGCTGATACCGGTCACATCGGCCATGATGAACGCTACCGCGCCCATGATCGGCGGCATCAGCTGACCGCCACTGGAAGCAGCCGCTTCCACCGCACCGGCAAAACGACCGGAGAAGCCGCTCTTCTTGATCATCGGAATGGTGATCACCCCGGTGCCGACCACGTTGGCCACCGAGCTGCCGGAGATGGTGCCGAACAGGCCACTGGCCAGCACCGCCGCGTGGGCATCGCCGCCGGGCAGATGACGGGTAAGGCGGAAAGACAGCTTGAGCAGCACCACGCCGACCCCCAGCGCATCCAGCAGCGCCCCGAAGAGGATGAAGATCAGGATAGTGGAGGTCACCACGCCCAGGGTACTGCCGAACACGCCGTCAAAGCTGTACCAGACGGTGGTCAGCATCTGCGCCAGATCCATGCCCGCATGGGCCAGACCACCCGGCAGCTCGCGACCGAAGAGTGCGTAACAGGCGGCCAGTCCGCACACCAGCAGCAGGGTCAGGCCGATCATCCGGCGCATCAGCTCGCCCAGCACCGCCAGGCCTGCCAAAGCCATCAGGATATCGGGCATCTCTAGCTCGTAGAGCCCGGTCTCCAACTCTTCAGCAACCCAAAAGTAACGGTAGGCCGCTGCCAGCACGGCCAGCAACAGCCCCAGATCGATCAGCCGTGCCCACCAATGTCGCTCTTGGCGGGTCATGCTGGCATAGAGCAGGATCACGCACGACAGGGTAAAGGTGCCCAACCGCAGGAGGGTGTCATCAAAAATACCCCAGCCGGCGGTATAGAAGATCGATGCCACCATCATCAAAAAGAGGGGGGCGCCGAGCAGCTTGGCCGGGTGAGCCTTGATCCAGGCTAGTGTGTTCGTCAGCATAGTTTTTCGCCTTTCTTATAGTGTGTCCCGTCCGCGCCTTACCAGAGGCCGAACAGATAACCGCGCGCGTGGGCCTTCCCGGTCATGTTGGCCACGGTTGCGTTACTGATGGTGACGCGGGTCTTGCGCTGCCGATACCAGTCATACAGCGCGCGCTGCAGTCGCTGGCGCTGATCAGCATGGGCCTCGTCCTGCCCCAGGTCCTGCTGTTCCTGCGGGTCCTGCTCCAGATCGAACAGCTGCGGACGAAAATGCTCGTAATGCACATACTTCCAGCGGCCGTCGGTGATCATGATGGCGCGGGTCTGATCCGGTGCCAGATCCAGCGCGAAACGGGCCTTGCGCCAGGCATAGTCCGCCTCGCTGATGGCGAATTCGCGCCACTGTGCGACTTCGCCGGAGGTCAACAGCGGCAGCAGTGAGCGTCCTTCAAGAATGTGGTCCGGCACATCGCCGCCCGCCAGCTCGACAAAGGTGGGCACCAGGTCGATCGCTTCGACCAGGCGGTCGTCGCAACGGCCGCGGGTGGCATCGGCCTGGGGACGCGGATCGTGAATGATCATCGGAATGCGGGCACTGGCTTCATGGAAGAGTTCCTTCTCGCCCAGCCAGTGATCGCCCAGGTAATCGCCATGATCGGCGGTGAGCACCACCAGGGTGTTGTCGTACTGGCCGATCTCCTTGAGGAAGGCGAACAGGCGTGCCAGATGGTCATCCAGCTGGGTGATCAGGCCCATGTAGGCGGGAATGACGCGCTGGCGCACCTCCTCGCGGGAGAAGTTCATCGACTCGTCGTGGCCCATGAAGGCTTCGATCACCGGGTGCAGGTTGGCTTTTTCCTGCTCGCTGGCGTTGACCGGCAGCACATCCTCGGGACCGTATATGTCGTGATAAGGCGCCGGGGCAATGTAGGGCCAGTGGGGCTTGATGTAACTCAGATGCAGGCACCAGGGTGTATCGGCGGATTCACGAATGAATTCCATGGCGCGGTTGGTGGTGTAAGCCGTTTCAGAATGGGCTTCCGGAATGCGTGCCGGCAGATGGCAATTGCGCATGTACCAGCCAGACAGCACCTCGCCGTTTTCGCCCTCGCCGGAGTTGGCCCATTCATGCCAGGGATTGTGACCTTCGTAGCCCTGCGCACGCAGGTAGTTGTTGTAGGCCAGATCCGGCGACACCGTCTGGTCCGGGTGCAGACCATCGTCACGCGCGTAAGGCTCGAAGCCGCATTCACTCAGCAACACACCGCGGGAAGACTCGGGGTCTACGCCCAGGCGCTGCATCCCTTCCACATCCTTTTTCATGTGGGTCTTGCCCACCAGCCCCACGCGATAGCCCAGCGGGCGCAGGTAGTCACCGATGGTCTTTTCCGACAGCTTCAGCGGCACGTTGTTGTAGGTCGCGCCGTGGGAAAAGGCATAGCGACCGGTGTAGAAGGACATGCGTGACGGGCCGCAGACCGGCGCCTGAGTGTAGGCCCTGGTGAAGTTGACGCCGTGGGCGGCCAGCGCATCGATGGTTGGGGTCTTGATCGTCGGATGGCCGGTGCAGCCCAGATAATCGGCACGCAGCTGGTCGGCCATGATGAACAGAATGTTGGGTTGTGTTGCCATGTGACTGCCTTTGATCGGGTGTTCGGTCGCCCGGCATCACTGCCGGTCTGGTCGACGGTTATTATTGGTCTGCCGTCAGACTAATCGAGAACGACCCGAGCGAAACAAGACATTTCACCAGATGAAACAGGCGGCATAGTGCAAGCGGCACGACGCTCATGCCTATGCCTGAAGCTGAGCTGCCAGCCGGTCGGCAGCGGCCCTCAGCAACGGGTAGTAATGCTGCTGCAGTTCCGGCCCGGCAATGGCATCCTGGGGCCAGGACAGCGCCAACGTGGCCTGCACTTCATCCCCTTTAAATACAGGAACCGCCGGGGCGGCCAGCTCCGCCAGCTGCTCGCCGGGGGCCTGCTCCGGCATCTGCTGGCTGACCGTGAACGACAGCCGGTAGCGGGAATCGCCCAGCGCGCGATAGACCCAGCCGGCTTCCTGCAGAGTTCTCAGTATGCGCAGCAGGGTCGCCTTACTGATGCCGGTTTGCTGGTGCAGCAGGGACAGCGACACGGGGGCATGATGGCGAATGGCTTCGACAACGCGAAGGCCGCGGGCAAGGGATTCGATGGATTTGACCATGGACAGCTCGATGGATAACAACAACGGCCGCATGTCCCTGGCCTGAAAAAAGCGGGGCTGCCCCCGGTTATCCCGAGGGCAGCGAATAACGGCTACTCAGCCCAGCGGTACGATCAGTACCGGACGCTTGGAATGCGTCAGTGTCTTGGTGGCGGTAGAGCCTATCAAGGCTTGTTCCAGCGCGTTGTGCTTGCGTGTTCCCATGACAATGACATCGGCGTTGATCTCGTCAGCGACTTCCAGAATCTTGCGCCAGGGGGTGCCTTCTTCGACACGGGCGTCAATGTTCTTCAGGCTCAGCACTTCGTGCTCTTCAAGCTCGTCGGCACAAAAGCGTTCGATGCGCTCGCGGATCTTGACGCTGAGGGCTTCAACCCCCTTTTTCAGCATCTCGTCGATCTCTTCCTTCTCCATCATGTTCCCCAGCACGCTGCGGGTCGTGCCGGACAGAGATTCGATGACATGCATGTAAGTGATCTGGGACTCGGCGTAGTGACCGCACAGGCTGACGGCAGCACGGAAAGCGGGACGCGAACCCTTCTCGAGATCGGACACATACAGGATTTTCTTTACATCATGAAACATACAACCACTCCTCTATCCGCGCGGGACAGGCAAGGCCGTACCGCGCTCAGCGGTACAGCAGCTCCGGCAAAAACAATGCAATCTGGGCCACGAAGACGATCATCGCCAGACGCACAATATCGGCGCACCAGAACGGGGTTACACCCTTGAAGATGGTCCCGGTCTTGACGTCTCTCAATACTGCACTGAGAACGAACACGTTCATACCCACCGGCGGCGTAATCAGGCTGATCTCGGTCACGACCACGACAACTATGCCGAACCAGACCAGATCAAAGTCCAGGCTGGCGACCAGCGGGTAGAACACCGGCACGGTCAGCAGCATCATCGACAGGCTCTCGAACACCATGCCCAGCACGATGTAAATGCCCAGAATCGCCAGAATGACCACGATCGGTGCCACGTCCAGCGCTTGCACAAACTCCAACAGCATATCCGGCAGACCGGCACGGTTGATGAAGTCGGAGAAGATCAATGCCCCGATTACCACCGCAAACAGCATCGCCGAGGTACGCGCCGTATCAGTCAGGGTTTCGAACAGATTACGCAACGTCATGCGGACACGGAACAGGGTGATCAGGAAGGCACCACCGGCACCGATGCCAGCCGCTTCAGTCGGGGTAAAGATACCCAAATAAATACCGCCCATCACGATCGTGAACAGCAGCAGCACACCCCATACCCCTTTCAGCGCCTGCAGGCGCTCGGGCCATTCAGTCTTTTCACCGGCCGGTCCCGCACTGGGGTCGCGCCAGACCACGTAGCGCACTGCTACCAGGTACAGCAGGATGCCGAGAATGCCCGGAATGAAACCGGCGGCGAACAGTTCACGGATGGACGACTCGGTCAGCAGACCGTAGATCACCAGAATTACGCTGGGCGGAATCAGGATCCCGAGGGTACCGCCGGCCGCGATGGACGCGGTCGCCAGCGCATCGGAATAGCCGTACTTGCGCATCGGCGGCATCGCCACCTTGGACATGGTGGCCGAAGTCGCCAGACTGGAGCCGCAGATGGCGGAGAAACCACCGCAGGCTACCACGGTCGCCATCGACAGACCGCCCTTGCGATGGCCCAGAAAGGCATTAGAAACCGCATACAACTCATGTGAAAGACCCGAGCGCGTCACCAGGTTACCCATGAGAATGAACAGCGGGATCACCGACAGGCTGTATTCCTGCACAGTATCAATCACGCGATTGGATGCCATCGACAAGGCACCCGTCCAGCGGAAGTTGGCAATATTACTCAGTTCCAGGCCCTGCAGAAACGCAAAGCCGAAAAAGCCGACGATCCCCATGGCGAATGCGATCGGCATCCGGACCACGATGATCAGAAACAGAAGAACGGCAAAGCCGATCAGAATGACAGACATAAGCGAGGTACCTGCATCCGGTTCAAGTTAGTGTTTATCCTGGAACAGGATCCGGTAGACGCCATAGGTGATCATGCCAAAGGCCGTGGCCCAGCTCATGATCGCGATGTACTGTACTACGTAGCCACTGGGCATGCCGAGAAATTCGGTCACAACGCCACGGCGAATGGAACGCTCGCCCAGCTCGAAGATGCGCAGAGCCAGAAAGTACAGCGACGAGGACATCACCAGTGCCGCAAACAGCGACAACGCCTTGACGATTTTGCCGCCCAGAAAGCGATCCAGCAGGTCAACCACGATATGACCACCGCGCCAGGTGATCACCGGCATGGCCGCGAACACCATCACCGCCAGACCGATTTCGGTCATTTCAGTACCGCCATGCAGCGGGCTGTTGAACAGATAGCGACCCACGACATCAACGCAGGTCAGTGCCATCAGGAAGAAAAGGACTGAAGCGGACACCAGTTCGAGAAAAAAGGCCAGCCAACGGACCGGCCCCTTCTCGTCATAGTGCGCTGTGAACCAGGCACTGAATGACATGGATTACTCCTGCGCTTCGTACTCACGAGCGATGGTGCGCAGCTCGTCCAGAGCAGCACGGGCATCGACATCACGATCAGATACGCTCTCGATCCAGGCCTCATCCATGCCGTCGGCCAGCTTCAGAAAGTCCTGGTTGAACGTGGCATCAGCGCCGTGCTCAACAATGTTCACACCGGTTTCACGGGCAAACGCCAGGCCATCTTCATCCGCTTTCTGCCAGGCCTTGCCGGCCAGTGCAGACAGCTTTTCACCGGATACGCGACGGATGGCTTCAGCATCCTTCGGGTCCAAATCTTCCATGAAGTCCGGGTTGATGAACATGGAGAAGCTGCCCAGGTACATACCGCCCGGAATCAGGTTCAGGGTATCAGTGACTTCAGCCAGACGCTGGGCCTTCTGCTCGCCCAGCGGCAACAGTGCACCATCGATAACGCCCTGCTGCATCATCTCGTATACCTTGGTTGCCGGTGCGGATACCGGCGCCATGCCGGTGCGCTCGCCGATTTCAGCCTGAACGCCACCGCCGATGCGGATCTTCATACCCTTGAGGTCAGCAATGCTGTCGACCGGCTTGGTGGTCATCAGCTGACCCGGACCGTGGGTAAACATGCCCAGCAGTTCCAGACCAACGAATTCGTTGGCGTCATTGAAGTATTTCTGCTGGGTCTTCCACAGCGCCACGGATGCGGCTTCGGCACCCACACCCAGGCCTGGCTGCTCAACGGCCAGCGGCAGCTTGAAGCGGCCCGGCACATAGCCGTGATAGCTGAAACCGGCATCGATAACGCCGTCTTCAACCAGCTGGAAATAGGTTTTGGGGTGACCGACATCATATTCGATCTTGACTTCGACACGGCCTTCGGTGGCCTCTTCCACCCACTTGGCCCAGGTCGGCCATACCACGGCGTTCTGTGCCGCGGTCGGCGGCAGCCAGGTGCCGACGATCAGGGTTGTGTCAGCCGCCAGTGCAGTGGTGGAAAGGGACAGGCCTGCCGCGAGGGCAGCCGCGCCAGTGGCAATCTTTATTGTTTTAATCATGGTGTTGCTCCTGCGTTGGTATAATTATTTTTTGCGATACCTAAAAAATTCATCACTGATTAATAGTGTATCACTTTGTCGCGTCAAGCAAGCAGCGCAATGGCTATACCCCACTAATGTATACCATTGCACGAGTTTGGTCTTCATTCTTTTACCGGTGATTCAGGCCGCCCGCATGTGACACAATTCATCATACAGACGGCCTGAAACAGCTTAGCGGTAAAGCAGCTCCGGCAGGAAAAGTGCAATCTGAGAGACAAACACGATCATCGCCAGGCGCACGATATCGGCACACCAGAACGGGGTCACTCCCTTGAAGATAGTGCCGGTTTTCACATCCCTCAATACCGCACTGAGTACGAACACGTTCATACCCACCGGCGGTGTGATTAGACTGATCTCAGTCACGACTACCACCACGATGCCAAACCAGACCAGGTCGAAGTCCAGGCTGGCGACCAGCGGGTAGAACACCGGCACGGTCAGCAGCATCATCGACAGGCTCTCGAACACCATACCCAATACGATGTAGATGCCTAGAATCGCCAGGATGACCACGATCGGCGCCACGTCCAGTGCCGTCACAAACTCCAGCAGCATATCCGGCAGACCGGCACGGTTGATGAAGTCGGAGAAGATCAGCGCACCGATCACCACCGCGAACAGCATTGCCGAGGTGCGTGCCGTGTCGGTCAGGGTTTCGAACAGTGTGCGCAAGGTAATACGGCCACGGAACAGGGTGATCAAGAAAGCACCGCCAGCACCGATACCGGCCGCTTCGGTCGGGGTAAAGATACCCAGATAAATGCCGCCCATCACGATCGTGAACAGCAACAACACGCCCCAAACGCCGCGCAGTGCAACCAGGCGCTCACTCCAGGGCGTCTTTTCTCCGGCCGGACCGGCACTGGGATCACGCCAGACAACGTAGCGCACCGCCACCAGATACAACAGAATGCCAAGGAAGCCCGGAATGAAACCGGCGGCAAACAGTTCACGGATGGACGACTCGGTCAGCAGACCGTAGATCACCAGAATCACGCTCGGCGGAATCAGGATTCCCAGGGTACCACCGGCCGCGATGGACGCAGTCGCCAGCGCATCGGAATAGCCGTACTTGCGCATCGGCGGCATCGCCACCTTGGACATGGTGGCCGAAGTCGCCAGACTGGAGCCACAGATGGCGGAGAAACCGCCGCAGGCTACGACGGTCGCCATCGACAAACCGCCCTTGCGGTGGCCGAGGAAGGCGTGGGAAACCCGATAAAGTTCATGGGACAGCCCGGAGCGCGTCACCAGGTTGCCCATAAGAATGAACAACGGAATCACCGACAGGCTGTATTCCTGCACGGTATCGATGACACGGTTGGACGCCATTGACAGCGCCCCGGTCCAGCGGAAATCCGCCATATTGCTGAATTCCAGCCCTTGCAGGCTCGCAAAGCCAAAGAAGCCGACCAGCCCCATGGCGAATGCAATCGGCATCCGGACCACAATGATCAGGAACAGGAGAACGGCAAAGCCGATCAGTACAACTGACATAACAAGGTACCTGTGTCCGGTTGAGGTTAGGCTTTATCCTGAAACAGGATGCGATAGACGCCGTAGGTAATCATGCCGAACGCGGTGGCCCAGCTCATGATCGCGATGTACTGCACCACGTAGCCACTGGGCATGCCGAGAAACTCGGTCACGACGCCACGGCGAATGGAACGCTCGCCCAGCTCGAAGATGCGCAGTGCCAGGAAGTACAGCGACGAGGACATCACCAGCGCCGCAAACAGCGACAACGCCTTGACGACCTTACCGCCCAGGAAGCGATCCAGCAGGTCAACCACGATATGGCCGCCGCGCCAGGTGATCACCGGCATCGCGGCAAACACCATCACCGCCAGCCCGATTTCGGTCAGCTCAGTACCGCCGTGCAGCGGGCTATTGAACAGGTAACGACCCAGAACATCGACACAGGTCAACGCCATGAGAGTAAACAGAACACTTGCCGACATCACTTCGAGCAGGAAGGCCAGCCAACGGGCCGGCCCCTTCTCGTCATAGTGTTCTTTCAGCCAGACACTGAATGACATGGATTACTCCTGCGCTTCGTACTCGCGAGCGATGGTGCGCAGCTCGTCCAGAGCAGCACGGGCATCGACATCACGGTCGGAAACACTTTCAATCCAGGCGTCATCCATACCCTTGATCAGCTCACGGAACTCAAGCGTAATCGGGTCATTCGCACCCAGCTGCTTGATGGTCACGCCAGCCGCCTTGGCTGCTTCCAGACCTTCCACATCGGCCTGATCCCAGGCACGACCGGCCAGCGCAGACAGTTTTTCACCGGATACGCGACGGATGGCTTCGGCATCCTTCGGATCCAGGTCTTCCATGAAGTACGGGTCGATGAACATGGAAAAGCTGCCCAAGTACATGCCACCCGGGAACAGGGTCAGGTTCGGTGCCACTTCATGCAGGCGCAGGGATTTCTGCTCGGTGACCGGCATCATCACGCCGTCGATAACGCCCTGCTGCATCATTTCGTATACCTTGGAGCCTGGTGCCGCCACACCGGTCAGCTCCATGCGCTCGGCCAGTTCGGTCTGCACGCCGCCACCGATGCGGATCTTCTTGCCCTTGAGATCTTCCAGATCTTCAATCGGCTCGATGGTGTGCAGCTGACCCGGACCGTGCGTCAGCGTTGCCAGCAGCTCCAAACCTTCGTATTCGTTGGCATCCGCAAAGTACTTCTGTTGCACTTTCCACAGGGCAACGGATGCGGCTTCCGCGCTTACGTCAAGGCCCGGCAACTCAACCGCCACCGGCAATTTGAAGCGACCCGGACCGTAGCCATGGTAGCTCCAGCCGGCATTGATGACGCCATCTTCCACCAGCTGAAAATAGGTTTTCGGGTGACCGACATCCTGTTCGATCTTCACTTTGACACGGCCTTCAGTGGCTTCTTCCACCCACTCGGCCCAGGTCGGCCAGACGATGGCATTCATCGGGTTGCCCGGCGGCTGCCAGGTACCCACGATCAGCGTGGTTTCAGCCGATGCAGCTGCAGAAGCGGTCAGGCCTGCGGTCAGTGCCGCAGCCCCGGCCAGGGTCTTGAAAAATGTCTTCACGGTTTGTCTCCCGATCTTGTACGTCTGTTGCTACGGTCGTGTTTTATGCCGTTATGCTCGGCTTAGACGGCCGGCTCCGCATGCTTGGGGGCAGCAGCGCCGGCTCGTTGAACTCCTGTCAGGAGCTTTTTACTTGCCTGCAAACAGGGGATGAATGTTGTTCTTGTTGAACTTGAGTACCGGGTCCAGCTCGGTCATCTCGAACGAGATCTGTACATAGCTTTCATCGGTAATCGGCTTCATCCAGTCACAGAGGATCTTGAATACCTGCTCGGCCACCTCTTGCTTCAACGCCATATCACGGCCATGGCCGATCTTCAGGTTGAGGTTAAGGAAAGCAAACTCCTCTCGACCATCCGCCACGCGAAAGTCATTGCAACGGATGGCGCGGCTGCGCACCCCACCCAGCGGGAAGTGTCCCGTGGATACCACATACTCATGCAGGTCCTTGAAAAGCGCTTGAAAATCAAGACGATCGTGCAAGTTCCCTGAGTATTCGACAATAAAATGAGGCATCTCAGTTCTCCCCTAAACGGTTGGATGGCACCCTTGATCCGGTCGTGCCGGAGGGCTCTGGCCAAAATGCAAACAAACGAAATCTAATTAACATGTTAACTGTTGTCAACAAGATTGCACTTGCAACATTTTCCTGCTTGGGCAACAGGAATGCAGCTATAACTGTAGTGAGTTATTGAGGTATTGACTTAGTTAAGATGTTAACTAAAATGAATTTCAGATGATCTGTGCCCTCGCCCCTGAGGCGCCACCGGCGGCCGATGAGCGTTTTACGCGCACAGTAGAGACCCTCAACGGACAACAAGAAGGTACTGTCGAGCATGTTGAACCAAGAGCAGATCAAGGCCTGTGCCGATCGCCTGTACGAAGCCGAAGTGAACCGCAAGCAGATTCCGGCACTGACACTGGAATTCCCAGACATGGACATGGCGGACGCCTATGCCGTGCAGAAAGCCTGGGTTGACCGCAAGATCGAAGACGGCCGTAAGGTTATCGGCTACAAGATCGGCCTGACCTCTCGCGCCATGCAGATGGCGTCTAACATTGACCAGCCGGACTACGGCGTGCTGCTGGACGACATGCTGTTTGACGACGGCGCCACCATCAAGGCGTCCGACTTTCTGGACCCGCGCATCGAAGTGGAACTGGCCTTCGTGCTGAAAAAGCCGCTGTTCGGTGAAAACGTCACCATCTTCGACGTCATCGACGCCACCGACTACGTGATTCCCTCACTGGAACTGATCGCCGCACGCTGCCTGCGCACCGATCCGGAAACCGGTTACACCCGCAAGGTGTACGACACCATCTCCGACAACGCGGCCAACGCCGGCATCGTTATGGGCGGCCGTCCAATCAAGCCGATGGATATCGACCTGCGCTGGGCCGGCTGCATGCTGTACCTGAACGGCCAGATCGAGGAAACCGGCCTGGCCGGTGGCGTACTGGGCAACCCGCTCAAGGGCATCACTTGGGTGTGCAAGCGCTTCGCACCGCACGGTGTCGGTCTGGAACCGGGCCAGGTGATCCTGTCCGGCTCCTTTACCCGTCCGGTACCGGTCAAGGCCGGTGACACTGTGCACGCCGACTTCGGTTCCCTGGGTGGCGTCACCCTGAACTTCGCATAAGCCCGGCATGCCAAGGGTCGGCGCGTCGGCGCCGGCCATGAACAGGAGATGAGCATGGAATTGCCAAAGAACCGTTTCAAACAGGGCCTGGCCACCGGCGAGACCCAGTATGGCCTCTGGCTCGGCCTGCCGGACAACAGCGCGGCCGAGATTGCCGCGGTGGCCGGCTTTGACTGGCTGCTGATCGATGGCGAACACGCACCTTTTGATCTGCGCACCATCATGAGCCACCTGCAGGCGATCGCCCCCTACGACACCGCGCCCATCGTGCGTTGCGTGGAAGGCAACACCGCGCTGATCAAGCAGCTGCTGGATATCGGCGTGCAGACCCTGCTGGTGCCGATGGTGGAAACCGCCGAACAGGCCGCTCAGCTGGTACAGGCCGTACGCTACCCGCCGCAGGGCATCCGTGGCCTGGGCACCTCCCTGGCCCGTGCCGCGCGCTGGAATCAGGTGCCGGGTTATCTGAAAAAGGCCAACGACGAAATCTGCCTGATCGTGCAGGTGGAAACCGCCAGTGCCATGGAAAACCTGGACGCGATTCTGGAAGTGGACGGCGTTGACGGCGTGTTCATCGGTCCGTCCGACCTGTCCGCCTCCATGGGTTACATCGGCGATGCCGGCAACCCGGTGGTGGTCGAGACCATCAACGCCGGCCTGAACAAGATCCGCGATGCCGGCAAGTATGCCGGTCTGCTCTGCCTGGACCCAGCGCTGGCCGAGAACTATGTCCAGCAGGGTGCCAACTTCGTCGGCGTCGGTGTCGACACCATGATTCTGGCCAACGAAACCCGCAAGCTGGCGCAGCGCTTCAAACAGGGCGCTCCGGTTGAAGACGAAAAACCTCAGGCCGGCTACTGATCGCCGGTCATCAACACGAGAAGGTTAACAATGACTGCAAAGACTCTGGTTAACAGCAAGCTGGTCTGCGTCGCGCTGAACGACAAGGCACAGCTGGCTGCCCTGGAGGGGACGTTCAACGAAGCCCCTTACAAGAAACCGCCGACTCAGCCGGTGCTGTACTACAAGCCGCGCAACACCTGGAGCGTTGACGGCGCTGAAGTCGAGTGGGCCAAAGATTTCGACGGCAACGATGTTGCCGAAATGGTTGTGGGCGCCAGCCTGGGTGTGGTCATCGGCAAGGAAACCTGCCGCGTGTCTGCCGAAGATGCACTGGATTACGTCGGTGGCTACACCATCGTCAGCGACTTTTCCCTGCCGGAAGCGAGCTACTACCGCCCGGACATCAAGGGCAAGTGCCTGGACACCTCCGCACCGGTGGGTCCGGAAATCGTTGCCGCTGACAAGATCACCGACCTGAACGCCCTGACCGTGACCGTCAGCGTCAACGGCGAACAGAAGAGCCGCCTGGCCCTGGCCGACCTGGAGCGCGGCGTTGCCGAACTGATCAGCATCATTTCGCGCATCATGACCCTGCAGGCCGGTGAAATTATCGCCGTCGGCTTCGCCGGTGACCGCGTAGCCGTGGTCAAGGGCGACAAGGTTGAAGCAAGCATCGAGGGTGTCGGCACCCTGACAAACACGCTGGGAGGTGCCTGAGCCATGAGACACGCACGTATCGTATTTGACGGCCGCGAGCTGGACATCGACATCGACGCCAACGACCGCATCACCACCTCCGAAGGTGAAGTGCTGGACGTGGCACTGGATTCCGATCAGATCACCTGGCTGCCGCCGGTGAAAGCGCCGGGCACCATTTTCGCGCTGGGCATCAACTATGCCGATCACGCCACCGAACTGGCGTTCGAGCCGCCGAAAGAGCCGCTGATCTTCATCAAGCACGCCAACACCCTGACCGGCCACAAGCAGGTCAGCTACCGTCCCGACGGTATCGAATACCAGCACTACGAGTGCGAACTGGTCGCCGTGATCGGCAAGACCGGCAAGAACATCAAGCGTGAAGACGCGCTGGATTACGTCGCCGGCTACACCGTCTGCAACGACTTTGCCATCCGCGACTACCTGGAAAACTACTACCGTCCGAATCTGCGCGTGAAGAGCCGCGATTCCCTGCTGCCGATGGGTCCCTGGATCGTCGACACGGCGGACATCCCCAACGCCAACGCGCTGAAACTGACCACCACGGTCAACGGCAAGCTGACTCAGGATGGCTCCACCAAGGACATGATCTTTGACGTGCCCTTCGTGATCGAATACCTGAGCAAGGTCATGACCCTGAACCCGGGCGACATGATCTGCACCGGCACACCGCACGGCATCGTTGACTGCCAGCCGGGTGACACCATCGTGTGCAGCATCGAAGATGTGTGCGCGCTGGAGACCCGCATGGTCAGCGAGCAGGAATACTACGGCGACAAATACTGAGATTGACCCGTCCCGGCAGCCGACACAGGGTCGGCACCGGGATCAAAGGCAACGGGAGACACACCATGAGCGATACTCTGGCAACCAACCTGGAACGCGCACAGCAGTACCTGGAGCGCTTCAAGAACAACACCACCGGCCACTACATCAACGGTGAATTCACCCTGGGCAACGGCGGCCGTGAATACGACAACGTTACCCCGACCGACAACAGCAGCATCGGCAAGGTCATGGCCGGCTCCGTCGCCGACATGGACGCGGCCTGCGAAGCGGCTGAAAACGCCTTCGAAGCCTGGGCCAACACCCCGGGTGCCGAACGCAAGCGCCTGCTGCACAAGTTCGCCGACCGTCTGGTTGAGCGTGCCGACGAAATCGCGCTGGTCGAGTCCATGGACTGCGGTCAGGCGATCCGCTTCATGAAGCAGGCGGCCCTGCGTGGTGCCGCCAACTTCCGCTTCTTCGCCGACAAGGCACCGGAAGCGCAGAACGGTCTGGCCCTGCACCAGGACGAGCACGTCAACTACACCATCCGCAAGGCGATCGGTCCGGTCGGCATCATCACGCCGTGGAACACGCCGTTCATGCTGTCCACCTGGAAGATTGCTCCGGCCCTGGCGGCAGGCTGCACCGTAGTACACAAGCCGGCGGAACTGACCCCGCTGAGCGCTTACATCCTGGCGGAAATCGCCGATGAAGTGCTGCCCAAGGGCGTGTGGAACATGGTCAACGGCTTCGGCGAAGACGCCGGCAAGCGCCTGACCGAACACCCGGCGATCAAGGCCGTAGCCCTGGTCGGCGAGTCCGCCACCGGTTCTCACATCATGCGTCAGGGTGCCGACACCCTGAAGCGCATGCACTTCGAGCTGGGCGGCAAGAACCCGGTTATCGTGTTCGACGATGCCGCCTTCGACCGCGCCCTGGATGCCGTTGTGTTCATGATCTACAGCCTGAATGGTCAGCGCTGCACCTCGTCCAGCCGTCTGCTGATCCAGAGCGGCATCCGCGACAAGTTCATCGCGGCACTGGAACAGCGCGTCAAGAACCTGAAGGTCGGTCACTCGCTGGACCCGAACACCGAAGTGGGCCCGCTGGTACACACCGAGCACTTCAACAAGGTGCTGAGCTACTTCGACATCGCCAAGGAAGACGGTGCCAAGACCGCGGTTGGCGGCCAGCGCATCACTGACGGCAGCGACAACCTGAACCCGGCCGGCAACTACCTGACGCCGACCCTGTTCACCGAAGCCAACAACAAGATGCGCATTGCGCAGGAAGAGATCTTTGGCCCGGTACTGACCGCCATCACCTTCGATACCGAAGAGGAAGCGATCGCCATCGCCAACGATACCCAGTACGGCCTGTCCGGTTACATCTGGACCGAGAGCACCGGTCGCGCCATGCGCATGGCCAAGCACGTCGAAGCCGGCATGCTGTGGGTGAACTCCGAGAACAACCGTAACCTGCCGTCTCCGTTCGGTGGTATCAAGATGTCCGGTATCGGTCGCGACGGTGGCGACTGGAGCTTCGACTTCTACATGGAAACCAAGAACGTGTGCATCGCGCACGGTACCCACAAGGTACCTCAGCTGGGCAAGAACTGATCCCGTTCCCGCCTTCGCAACTGCCGGAGCCCGTGCCCTGCGCACGGGACTCCGGTCCTGCCCGAATTCTGCTATAGTCGCCTGATGAGCGAAACCCGGCACAACGAATGGATCCCCAACATCATCTTGGGACAGGATTACGATCGGCGCTATCTGGATGCCCCGATCCACTATGACGTGCTGGAAAACCTGGCCGCCTTCTACGGCCGCGACATGCCGGTACACCGCCACGCCCAGTACCTGCAGATTCACTATATCGACCGTGGCACCATCAGCTTTCACATCGACGACAAAGTCTATCGCACCACCGGCCCCAGCCTGATCATGACTCCGCCGTCCGTCCCCCACTCCTTTCTCACCGAGCCCGAGGCCTGCGGCCATGTGCTGACCGTACACCAGTCGGTTGCCTGGCAGCTGCTCAAGGACGGCCTGCAACAGGAGATGGATACCGAACTCAACCGCGGCATCTGCATCGTCCGCGACGAACTGGACGACGAACAGCGCCTGCAATGGCCCCTGATCACGCAAACGCTGCGCAACCTCAAGCTGGAATGGTACCGCGAACGTCCAGCCAAGCGCCTGACGCTGCACACGCTGGTGCGACTGCTGCTGATTCAGATCAGCCGACTGTCACCGAAGCAGGCCGAAAGCACCACCGTCAACAGCGATGACCTGCGCGTGTTCCGGCGCTTCTCCGACCTGATCGAGGAGCATTACCGCGAGCACCTGCACCTGCCGGACTACACCGCGGCACTGGGCATTTCCGAAAGCCGCCTGCACCAGATCTGCCAGCGGGTGTCCAACCGCTCGCCGAAGAAACTGATCCACGACCGCATCGTGCAGGAAACCAAACGCCTGCTGGTGTTCACCGACCTGTCCAGCAGCGATATCTGCTACCAGCTCGGTTTCAGTGATCCCGCCTATTTCTCCCGCTTCTTCAAGCGCCACACCGGCGTGACCGCACAGCGCTTTCGCACCGACCACAAGCGCGACAACTGGACTACTACTTAACATATTAATAAAATGACGGCATGACTCTTTCTGCCACTACCGCCAAAGCGGCCCTGCTTGGTCGCCGTGATGCCGTTTCCGGCCTGCTGATCTTTGTGACCCTGCTGCTGGCACTGCTGGATACCTTCGGACTGGCCGACCTGGCCACGCCGGCCACCCTGTGTGCCTGGGCCTTTGTGGCCTTGGAGTTCGGCCGCCTCAGTGCCAAACAGCGCCTGCCCATCTACCTGCTGCTGGGTATCGGTTGCGGCTTCATCGCCTGGGCCTGGAGCAGCGGTGCCCGCATCGATCCACTGGCCATTCTGGGCGAACACCTGAAGCTAGCCATGCTGCTGGCAGCGGTGAACTTCATTCGCCTCAGTACACGCCTGGAGCAGGTTAACGACCGGCCCGGCCCACGCAGCTTTGTCACCACGCTCGGCGGCATGCACCTGCTGTCCTCGGTGGCCAACTTTTCCTCCATGCTGCTGGTGGGCGAGCAGCTCAAGCGCCGGGATACACTGTCGTCGCTGTCGCGCATAATCCTCGGCCGCGGCTTCAGCCTGGCGGTGCTCTGGTCGCCCTTCCTGAGCATTCTGCCCCTGGTGCTGGAACAGGTGCCGGGCACCGAACTGTACAGCATTCTGCCCTTCACCCTGGGCCTGGCCCTGTTTGGCCTGGGGTATACCCTGCTGGAAGTGCGCTACCGCTACCCGCGCGATCTGGCGCGCTATCCCGGTTACCCGATGACCGCCCGTACCCTGATGATGCCACTGTGCCTGATCGCGGCCATTCTGGCGGTATCCGGGGTCTGGCCAACCCTGCCCACCGTGGGCGTGGTGGCACTGCTGTCGCTGCTGACGCCCTTGATGCTGTTGACGCTGCAGCAGGGGCCTGTACAGGCAAGCCGGCGCCTGGTCGAACATACCCTGACCCGCCTGGCTGATACCCGCGGCGAGATCAGTCTGTTCCTGAGCGCCGGTTTTCTGGCGGCCGGAGTCAAGGCCTGTATCGCGGCCGGATTGTTCAGCCTGCCCTTTGCCCATACCGATGCGCAGGTTGCCATCTTCGTCATGTGGAGCATTGTCATTCTGGCCAGCCTGGGCATTCATCAGTTCGCACTGGTGGCGACCTATGCCGGCCTGCTGGCCGATGTGACCACCGCACCGACGCTGATGGCGATCGCTTATATCATCGCCACCTCGGTGTCGATGTCCGGTAGTCTGTTCAGTGGTGTAAACTTTATTCTGCAGGCACGGTTCAATTGTACCGGCCGTGCCATCCTGCGAAACAACCTGGCCTACTCGTTGATCATGCTGGTTGCAGCATCGCTGCTGATCTATATGATGCAGCTCTCGGGTATACATTGATAATAACCAACCAGGCCGGCCCGCCCGGTAACACGACTCCCATGCGCAAATACGAAGACTCCATCCCGCTTAAACTGCTCAAGGCCCGCGAGGTCACCATGGGCTTTTTTCGTCCTGTCCTGCAGGAAATTCCGCTGACCGAGCAGCAGTGGCGCGTGATTCGCGCACTGGACGAATACCAGGAACTGGAGTCCAAGCAGCTGGCCGAGATGTGCTGCATCCTCAGCCCCAGCCTGACCGGGATCATCAGCCGCCTGGAACAGCAGGATTACATCCAGCGCCGTCGCTCACCCGAAGATCAGCGCCGCGTCCTGATCAGCCTGACCGACAAGGCCAAGACAATGTTCGAGACAATCAGCCCGACCCTCGAAGCCCGTTACCAGGACATTACCGAACAGTTCTCCCGCGAGAACATGGAGCAGCTGGACAAACTGCTCAGCCAGCTGTGCCAGATCAAACCCTGACCCCCGTCAAGAATCCCCTGTCTAGTTGAACGGCGCCCTTTTGGGCAGCCGTTGACTTTAGTTACTATGTTAACTAGCATTACTTAACATGTTAACAAATGACCGGGCCAAGTGCCGTGTCTGACCTGTTACCCCTTGAGGGCCGGTCCCTCCAGCCTGCCAGGCCAGATGCCACGTCCCCGCGAAGAACAAGAAGGTGTGACCATGGGCGAAATCGTTTTAGCTGCAAAGATTACTCATGTACCGACCATGCTGCTGTCCGAACAGCCGGGCAAGCTGCAGGGTTGCCGCCAGCAGGCGATCGACGGCCAGCGCAAGATCATGCGCCGGGCGCGTGAAGCCGGAGCCGATACGGTTATCGTTCTGGATACGCACTGGCTGGTCAACGCCGGCTATCACATCAACAGCAACGCCCGCTTCAAGGGCTGCTTCACCAGCCACGAGTTCCCGCATTTCATCCAGAATCTGGAATATGACTATCGCGGCAACCCGGCGCTGGGTGATGCGATCGCGGCCAAGGCAACCGAAAAGGGCGTGTTCACCCTGTCACACCAGGTGGAAACCCTGGATTTGGAATATGGCACCCTGGTCCCCATGCACTTCATGGAGCCGGGCGACATGCCGATCGTGTCCATCGCCGCCTGGTGCACCGTGCACAGCCTGGAAGCGTCGCGCAAGCTAGGCGAAGCCATTGCCGAAGCGGTGCGTGAAAGCGACGCCAAGGTACTGCTGCTGGCCTCTGGCTCCCTGTCGCACAAGATCTGGGAAAACGATCTTTACGAAGCCAACAACGGCACCTTCACCATTTCGCGCGAGTTCAACCGTCAGGTCGATCTGCGGGTGCTGGAGCTGTGGCAGAACGGCGAGATCAGCACCTTCCTGAAGATGCTGCCGGAATACGCCCAGTACTGCTGCGGCGAAGGCGGCATGCATGACACGGCGATGCTGTTCGGCGCCCTGGGCTGGGATGCCTACACCGGCAAGGGCGAGCTGCTGGGCGAATATTTCCCCAGTTCCGGCACCGGTCAGGCCAACGTCATCTTCCCGGTGGTCTAAGTTAACTCCATATCCCGGTTCCTGCGCTGGCGCAGGGACCGATACCAGTAAGTAACGCCAATCCAACTCAAAGCAGGCGGAGACCCTTCTCATGCTGCAAGCATCCTATCCCTACTATCTGGCAAACGAAGCTCAGGCCCCGAACCAGGACCTGGCGGTAACCGACAAGTTCAGCGGCGAAGTCGCGACCCGCGTTGCCATGGCTGACGCCGCGGCCATCGACCAGGCCATCGCGGCCGCAGACGCGGCCGCCGAGCCGATGCGCAAAATGCCGGCGTACAAGCGTCAGGAAATCCTGAACTACTGCGTCAAGCGCTTCGAAGAACGTGCCGAAGAACTGGCCGTTGCCCTGTGCATCGAAGCCGGCAAGCCGATCAAGGATGCACGCGGTGAAGTCGTTCGCCTGATCGATACCTTCCGCATCGCCGCCGAAGAAGCGGTTCGCATCGGCGGTGAAGTGGTACCGATGGACATCACGCCGCGTGCCGAAGGCTACACCGGCATGTGGAAGCGCGTGCCGATCGGCCCCTGCTCCTTCATTTCGCCGTTCAACTTCCCGCTGAACCTGGCAGCGCACAAGGTGGCTCCGGCCATCGCGGCGGGCTGCCCGTTCATTCTCAAGCCGGCCAGCCTGACGCCGATCGGCGCGATCATCATCGGTGAGATCCTGGCCGAGACCGACCTGCCCAAGGGTGCCTTCTCCGTGCTGCCGTGTCACCGCGACGGTGCCGACCTGTTCACCACCGACGACCGCCTGAAGCTGCTGAGCTTCACCGGCTCTCCGGATGTGGGCTGGCAGCTGAAGGCCAAGGCCGGCAAGAAGCCGGTAGTCCTGGAACTGGGCGGCAACGCGGCCTGTATCGTCGATGAAGGTACCGACATTGATGATGCCGTAGCCCGTATCGTATTTGGCGCCTACTACCAGTCCGGCCAGAGCTGCATCAGCGTACAGCGCATCATGGTGCACGAAGCCCATTACGACGAAGTCCGCGAGAAGCTGGCCGCCGCCGTCAACGCACTGGTCTCCGGCGATCCGAAGGACGAGAACACGTTCATCGGTCCGATGATCTCCGAGAAGGAAGCGACCCGTCTGCACAACTGGGTACTGGAAGCGAAAGCAGCCGGCGCCACCGTTCTGGCCGGCGGCGAGCGCGACGGTGCCATGCTGCAGGCAACCCTGCTGGCCGACGTTGCACCGGATCTGAACGTCAACACCCAGGAAGCCTTCGGCCCGGTGGCGATCCTGTCCAAGTTCAGCGACTTCGACGCCGCTCTGGAGGAGGTCAACAACTCCGATTTCGGCCTGCAGGCCGGCATCTTTACCCGCGACATCTACAAGATCCAGAAAGCCTGGGACGAGCTGGAAGTCGGCGGTGTGGTCATCGGTGACGTACCCTCCTGGCGTGTCGATCACATGCCGTACGGCGGCGTGAAGGACAGCGGCCTGGGTCGTGAAGGTGTACGCTATGCCATCGAAGACATGACCGAACTGCGCATGCTGGTGGTTCGCAACCCGAACTGATACCCCTCGGGGTCCGGCAGGGGCCTTGCCCCTGCCCTCTAGCTGAACAGGTGAAGATTGAAGCCACAGCCCTCCCTCAGCCTGCTGATTTTCATCGCCATGGCCAGTCCCCTGGCGCTGAATGCCTTCGTCCCGGCCATGCCGGATGCGGCCCAGGCGCTGCAGACCGATATCGGCACCATCCAGATCACGTTCACGGCCTATCTGCTGACACTGGCATTCGGTCAACTGATCTCGGGGCCGCTGGCGGACTTTTTCGGCCGTCGTCCGGTGCTGCTCACCGGCCTGGGGCTGCATGCCGCCGGCAGTCTGCTGGCGGCACTGTCCGTGGGGGTGGAATGGCTGATTGCCGGGCGTGTACTCCAGGCGCTGGGCGGCAGTGCCGCCATGGTGCTGGCCCGGACCATAATTCTGGATGTACACGGCCGCGAAGGGGCGGCCGGACGCATGGGCTATGTGGTGATGGCGATTGCCATCGCCCAGTCCATTGCGCCGGCACTGGGGGGCTATCTGAACCTGTGGAGCGGTTGGCAGTCAGTATTCTATGTATCGGTACTGATGGGCGCGGCCGTCTGGCTGCTGGCCCTGTGGCGGCTGCCGGAAACCTGTACCGAACGCAGTGACAGCCTGCGCCTGGGCGGCATTTTCCGTCGCTACGGTGACGTGATGCGTTGCCGCCAGTACCTCGGTTACGCCGTCTCGACCACCGCCATTGCCAGCGCCTTTTACCTGTTCGTCGGCAGTGCCCCCTACCTGGTCGTCGACCAGCTGGGCGGCAACTCGGCCGACTTCGGGCTCTGGTTCCTGGCGGTCTCGCTGGCCTTCATGCTGGGCAGCTTCAGCTCGACCCAGCTGGCCCGCTGGTTCAGCATCGACCGCATGGTGCTGCTGGGCAACCTGCTGTCCCTGGGCGGTGCCGCTCTGTTGCTCTATGGCGCGCTGGCCGCCGGCTTGAGCTTTGTCGGCCTGTTTGTGCCTATGGCGCTGGTGACCTTCGGCCGTGGTCTGAGCCAGCCCAACGCCCAGTCCGCCGCCATCAGCTGTGCCTCCGGCTCGGCCGGCACCGCGTCCGGGCTGATGGGCTTCATTCAGCTGCTGACCGGGGCCGCCATTGCCCAGCTGGTGCCCTGGCTGCTGGCCCAGGGCATCACCACCTTGTTCAGCTGTATTTTGCTGGCTCCGATCATCGCGCTACTGGCCCACTGGCAGGCCCGATGCGCCGGTCGACGCCAACCTGATCCGGCGCCAGCGTCACAACGCTGACGTCCCAAGCTTGGCCGGGTGCACGGCGCCCGGATTAACCAGAAGAGGAAAGCCTTATGGGTAAACTCGCATTAGCTGCAAAAATCACACACGTACCGTCCATGTACCTGTCCGAGCTGGACGGCCCGCAGAAAGGTTTCCGCCAGGCTGCCATCGACGGTCACAAGGAGATCAGTCGCCGCTGCCGCGAGCTGGGCGTTGACACCATTATCGTGTTTGACACCCACTGGCTGGTCAATGCCAGCTACCACATCAACTGCGCGGCACACTGGGCCGGCAACTACACCAGCAACGAGCTGCCGCACTTCATCTCCAACATGGCGTTCGAATACGACGGCAACCCGGAGCTGGGCCGCCTGCTGGCGGAAGAGTGCAACGCTCAGGGCGTAGAAACCCTGGCCCACGACTCCACCACGCTGGACCCGGAATACGGTACGCTGGTGCCGATGCGCTACATGAACGAAGACCGCCACTTCAAGGTGATCTCCGTGTCCGCCATGTGCACCGTGCACTACCTGAACGACAGTGCTCGCCTGGGCTGGGCCATGCGCAAGGTCATCGAAGAGCAGTACGACGGCACCGTGGCCATTCTGGCGTCCGGCTCCCTGTCGCACCGTTTCGCGCAAAACGGCCAGGCACCGGGCTTTGCCACCAAGACCTGGTCACCGTTCCTGGAGCGTCTGGACCACGAAGTGGTACGCATGTGGGAAAATGCCGAGTGGGAAGACTTCTGTGAAATGCTGCCCGAGTACGCGGTAAAGGGTCACGGCGAAGGCTTCATGCACGACACCGCCATGCTGCTGGGTGCGCTGGGCTGGTCCGAGTACGACCAGAAAGTGGAAGTGCTGACGCCCTATTTCGGCAGCTCCGGCACCGGTCAGATCAACGCCGTCTTCCCAGTATCTCCGGTCAGCGGCGATCAGGTTCCGGCACCTCAGGCGTCGGTCACCAAGACCTTCGCACCGGGCTCCAGCCGCGTCTGATAACTGCTTCATCTCCCCCCAACAGCCTGCCATGTGCAGGCTGTTTTTGTTTTAGTGCCCGCTCTCTCGCATGCACCTGAACGTCAGGTTGACGCGCACGCCCTCGATCCGCTTGCGCACCGGCAGCGCATGCTGCCAGAAGGTTTGAGTCGCCCCTTTCATCACCAGCAGGCTGCCATGCTCCAGCAGCACCTCGACACGCGCATCGGTTTCCCGGTGACGAAACATGAAAGGCCGCTCGGCGCCCAGACTAAGAGAAGCAATGGCGGCACCGGGCTCAAGGTCGGGTTCGTTGTCACGGTGCCAGGACATCCCCTCGCTGCCGTCGTGATAGAGATTGAGCAGACAGGCATTGAAGCGACAGCCTGCGTGCGCTTCAACCTCGGCCTTGAGCCGCCGCAGTAACGGGGTCCAGGGCCGTGCCCGGCGTGTCACGCCGGCATAGGTATAGGCCAGTGCGACCTCGCCATGCCAGGCGGTCTTGCGCCGGGTCAGCCGACGCCGGCCGAACATGATCACCTCGTCCGCCTGCCAGTCGATCTCCCGCAACAGCTGTGCCAGAGCGGCATCCGCCTGCGGCCGCGACAGTACCGGCCCCAGATACACCGCCTCGCCATCACGGTCCAGCAGATTGTCATCCGGAGTCATAAACAGATCCATGCATGTCCTCCTGCCGTGTCTTTGCCACACTGTACGCACCCGGACACCGGTTCGGATGCTGTCGACGCGTCAGCAACCGGATGCTCAAAAGTATTTAACATGTTAAATATATTCCGGGCGATGGTAAGATTCGAGCCCAACGCCATCACCTGCGCAATCCAACCTCAATCCGGGAGTCACCGATGTCATCCGTTGCCAACCCCAAACGCCTGATCGTGCTGCTGGCCGCGCTCGTCGCCTTTGGCCCGCTGTCGATCGACATGTACCTGCCGAGCCTGCCACTGATTGCCGATGACTTGCAGGCGCCGGAGTCCAGCATTCAGCTCACCATCAGTGCCTTTCTGATCGGCCTGTTCATCGGCATGCTGTTCTATGGCCCGCTGTCGGACAAGTTCGGCCGCCGCGGCCTGCTGCTGGGCGGCATTGGTCTTTACCTGATGGCCAGCATCGGCTGCATTCTGGCCGGCAGTGCCGAGTGGCTCATTGCCGCACGCTTCATGCAGGCCCTGGGCGGGGCCGCTGCCTCGGTGCTGGCCCGCGCCATCGTGCGTGATCTTTTCCCGCTCAACGAGGCCGCTCGGGTGCTGTCGTTGATGCATCTGGTGACCATGATCGCGACTCTGATTGCACCGCTGCTGGGCGGCTATCTGATTCTGGTCTCCGGCTGGCGATCGCTGTTCGTGGTGCTGTTCGCCTTTGCTGCCATCATGCTGGTGTTCAGCGCCTGGAAGATCCCGGAAACCCATCATGGCGACTCCCGTAACGCCAGCATCCTGGCTGTGTTCAAGGCCTACCTGCAGATCGGTATGCAGCCGGTCGCCATCGGCTACATCCTGTGCATGGGCCTGACGTTTGCCGGCATGTTCGCCTACATCACCGCCTCGCCGTTCGTGTATATCGAGTACTTCGGCGTGGCGCCCCAGCACTTTGCCTGGCTGTTCAGCCTCAACATCGGCGGCATCATCGTGCTGGTGAGCCTGAACGCGCGCTATGTCGGCACCCTGGGCACTCAGAAGCTGCTGGTGGCCGGCGCGGCGCTGGCGGCCCTGTCCGGGGGGGTGCTGGTGTTGGCCGGTACCACCGGCTGGGGCGGTTTGCCGCTGATCGTGGCCGGACTGCTGGGCTTTGTCAGCGTCACCGGCGTGCTCGGAGCCAACTGCATGGCCAGCCTGCTGTCGCGCTACCCCCAGCAGGCCGGCGCGGCAGCGGGCCTGGCGGTGGCCTGCCAGTTCGGCCTGGGCGCCCTGGCCAGCTCGACCACCAGTGCCTTGCATGACGGCTCACCACTGCCCATGACTCTGATCATCGGTCTGACCGGCATCGGCTCCCTGCTGGCGCTGACCTTGACTCGCCCGTCAACTCGCGACTGAGCTGACTATAATTCAACCAATTTACCTGCATAGGCCTGTCCTCGGACAGGCTGTTTTGCAGAAAAGTGCAACATTTAACAAGGTTTTTACATTTCCTGTATCGGTGATACTCCGCATAATCGGTGCAATCCTAGCGGATCAATATTTCGCCGCGCCGGTCATCTCAGCTCCCCAAGCGACCGCCCCGGCTGATTCTGAATACTAGAAGAGAGACGATCCTGATGACTATGCATAATCCGATGCTTGAGAAACTCAAAGAGATCCTACCGGCTATCCGCGCCAACGCCAGCAAGGCGGAAGAGCTGCGCAAAGTACCGCAGGAAAACATTGATATGCTGCACGGCATCGGTCTGAACCGCGCCTTCCTGCCGAAGGCCTACGGCGGCCTGGAAATGAGCCTGCCGGAGTTCACCGAATGCATCGCGGCACTGGCCGGTGCCTGCTGCTCCACAGCCTGGGCCTACAGCCTGCTGTGCACGCACAATCATCAGATGTCCATGTTCAGCAAAGAAGCTCAGGACGAGTTCTGGGGCGAAAACCCGGATGTGGTTGCGTCCAGCTCCATCGCACCGTTCGGCAAGCATGAAGAAGTAGAAGGCGGTATCATCTTCACTGGCGACATGAAGTGGAGCTCTGGTGTCGACCACGCCCAGTGGATCATCGTCGGCTTCAACCGCTTCAACGACGAAGGCGAGAAGATCTACAGCTTCGCGGTGATTCCGAAGAAAGACTTCACCATCATCGACGACTGGCACTCTGCTGGCATGTGCGGCAGCGGCACCAAGACTGCCAGCATCAAGGGCGTGTTCGTACCCGAGCACCGCATCCAGGCCGCCAAGGACATGATGGAAGGCCGTCACGTCGGTCGCTCCCTGTATCCAGACAGCAAGATCTACCACACTCCGTATCGTCCGTACTTCGCCTGTGGCTTCGCGGCCATGAGCCTGGGTGTTGCCGAGCGCATGATTGATGTTTACAAGGAAATCACCCAGAACCGTGTACGTGCTTACACCGGTGCCAACGTGAAGGAATCCGTACCGCCGATCCTGCGCATCGCCGAGTCCTACCAGCAGGTGTGCGCAGCACGTGCCTACCTGGAAAAGACCTGGAACGAGCACAAGGAATACGGCGAGCGTCACGAGTACCCGGATCGCTACACCCTGGCGCACTGGCGTACCAACCAGGCTTACGCCATCAAGATGTGCGTGGAAGCCGTTAACCGTCTGTGGTCTGTTATGGGTGCCTCCAACTGGTACAGCGACCGCGAAGGCCAGCGTCTGTGGCGTGAATCCAACATGACCGCGGCACACGCCTACACCGACTATGACGTTTGCGCCCAGATCATCGGCCGCGAACTGCTGGGTCTGGAGCCGGATCCCGCCCTGCTCTGATCCTGCCTGGACACGGCATGTCCCGGGCGTACACCCAAGGTGTGCGCCCGTCCCCGCTTTACGGGGACTGTGACCCGGACCGACAGACGCACTTGCGTCTGTTTTACCCATGTCCCAACGGTCTTGGTACAACCATAAGAACTCAATTTTCCAGGTACTGATATGAGCAATCAAGTCACTGAATTCGACCCCAAAGCCTTCCGTCGTGCACTGGGCAACTTCGCCACCGGTATCACCGTGATCACGGCGACCACGCCGTCCGGTGAAAAGACCGGTGTGACCGCCAACAGCTTCAACTCCGTGTCTCTGGACCCGGCGCTGATTCTGTGGAGCATCGACAAACGCTCCGGCAGCTACCAGATCTTCCAGCAGGCCAGCCACTTCGCCGTCAACATTCTGGCTGCTGACCAGATCGACGTATCCAACCACTTTGCCCGTCCGAGCGACGACAAGTTCGCCGGCGTGGACTACCAGGAAGGCTTCGGCGGCGCCCCGCTGCTGAACGACACCGCGGCCTGCTTCCAGTGTGAAGCTTATGAAACCGTTGACGGTGGCGACCACTGGATTCTGATCGGCAAGGTTGTAGCGTTCGAAGATTCCGGCCGTGCACCGCTGGTCTATCACCAGGGCAGCTACTCCGTGGTCATGCCGCATTCCCGCTTCCCGGCCAAGCGCGACGATCAGCCGGCTGCCGTTGAAAAACTGGAAAGCCGCCTGAACGACAACCTGTACTACCTGATGACCCAGGCGGTTCGCAGCTACCAGGCCGACTACTCACCGCAGCAGCTGTCCACCGGCCTGCGCACCAGCGAAGCACGCATGCTGATGGTACTGCAGCAGACCCCCAACCTGAGCCTGAAAGACCTGCTCAAAGAGGTCAACATGCCTGAGATCGAAGTGGCAGAAGCCGCCGAAATCCTGCAGCGCAAGGGCCTGGTAGCACTGGAAAACGACTGCTACGCGATCACCGAAAAGGGGATCGAGCAGGCGGATGCCCTGTGGCGCATTGCCGAAGAAGAACAGCAGAAGATGTTCAGCGACTTCAGTGAAGACGAGCTGGCTACCTTCAAGAAGGTGCTCGGCACCCTGGCTGCCCGCTGATCAGCCACTCCGCTTCCAACTAGATCGGCCTTCACCGGCCGGTCACCCGGGATACCTCCTGTACCGAAAGAGACGGCGGTGCAGGACCCAAGGTATCCCGGCCCCTACTTGCGTTTCCTTGTCAGTCCACGACTCTGCAGCCTGCAGCCCCCGCCCCGCGACGCCTGCCCGGGTGACCCTCTGATCATGACCAGCGACCGAGAGCACAAAAGCGCGGCATTCCCGGGTTATAATGCTGTTATCCATGCCCTGAGATCACCTGTGGGTAACAACTGGAGATCGCATGCCCGCACTGCATACACATACCGCCCCGATGTCTGACTGGACCCCTTCCGAACAGGTTCTGAACGTGCTGGAGCAACTGGGGACAACCGGCTTCTACGACGGCTTTCTAGACTGGCTGCAGCGCGAGTTCGGTATCGACCAATGCATGGTGTTCTACTGTGACGACGGCCAGCAGGTTTCCACCCTGATCTACAAGGACTTTGTTCGTGCCGCCTCGGGCAAGCGCCTGGCTGAAGCCTACGTCGGCGAACGGCACTACCTGCAGGATCCCAATTTCAAACGGCTCAAGACCATTGCCACAGGTGACGTGGAAGTCGTGCGCTTCAACTCGGTCAGCGACAGCATGGGCCTGCATTACCGTCAGGCGTTCTTCGAAACCCCCGGGTTTACCGACAAGACCGCCATCATTCGCGGCACAGGGCATGGCAACTACTATATCAACCTGTACCATCGCGCCCCCGGATTCGACCGCCGCTTTGACGACCCCGCGTTCAACCGCAGCATCTGTGCACTGATCAGCATTCTGGTCAGCAAGCACTTCGAACTGAACAGCCATCTGCGCCAGGAAGGCCCGCTGGCGTTTTTGTCCGAGCGCGAGCGGGAAGTGTGCCGCGCCGTCCTGCGCGGCAAGAAGAACGAAGTCATTGCCGCCGAGCTGGCAATAGCCGTCAGCAGCGTCATCACCTATCGCAAACGCGCCTATGAAAAGCTTGGTATCTCCAGCCGTGCTCAGCTGTTTGCCCTGTGCTCCTGAGCCTCGTTTAATATAACCCCCAGGGTCAATAGATATTTAGGCTATAACAATTGGCTTTGGCCGCCAGTTGTGGTCATATTAGCTCGTACGGTCATGATACCGACTTTGCTTCACTCCGGTTCCCTCCAAAAAAACGGGAATTGAACCCAAGCGGGCAACGCAGTCGCCTTCATGTCCGCAGATATCGGGTATTCGGCACAAGGATTAACAGGGGGCTTCGGTGGCCGTATTCAGGCGTAACTTGTGGACGCTGTTCTGGCTGATTTTCATCGGCGGCCTGATCCTGCTCAGCGTGATTCTCTATCACCGCTGGCAATCCATTCTGCAATACCAGAGAACGCACCATGAGAACCGGGTCGAACTGGTGGCCCAGGCGGTGGACAGCCTGCTGCGCACCCAAGAGTTGGTACTGGATGTCGTTGGCCGTGAGCTGCTGGACGATAGCCTGAACCTGGAAGCCAGTCGCCAAGTGCCCCTGCTGGACAGCGTGTTGTCGGTTGATCAAGCCCTGGTGGCGTTTGGCCTGGCCAGCCCCGATGGCTCCCTGCTGCGCGTCAGTTCCAACATGGACATGGAACGACTGCCCAACCTGCTCACCCATCCCAGCACCGCCGAGAGCTTTCAGCAGACACTGGACTCGGATGCCATGGTTTTGGGGCGAACCTACCGTGTTCCGGCGCTTGACACCTGGGTCCTGCCCATTCGCAAGGCACTGCGTAACGAACAGGGCGCGGTCGTCGCGGTCATGACAGCAGGCTTGCGTATCGGCTCCGGCGGCACTGTGCTGGATGAGCGCTTGCATGAAGGTTCTCATGACAGTGTCATGCTGTTCCGTGAAGCCGATGGTTACATGCAGTTCATGTCCGCCGAGGGCGTAACCGCGGCCGACTACTCGAAGATCCAGATTCCTCCACTACAGATCGAAAGCAATCGTCGTGACCTGGAAACCCAGCTGGGCATGCCGGTGGAGCAGGTTAAGCTGATTGAATCAGCTGTCAGCGTGCTCAACGAACGGCACGGTGAGTCCTTTCTGACCGCCGCCGTATTCAACCCCCGCTATCAGTTGTGGGTCATATCCGAGACCCGCCTGACACCGGCCTGGCAAACCTTCAGTACTCTGGCAATCCAGTATGCACTGGTCTTCATCAGCATCAGCAGCGTACTTCTGCTGCTATGCCGGGTCATTGACCAGGCTGGGCGACAGCGCAATGAAGAGCTGCTGTATCACTCCACGCATGACGACCTGACCGGTCGTCTCAACCGTTCCGGCCTGCTCAATCATTTGGCTCAGCGGATGCGCAAGCGCCAGTCTTTCGGGCTGGTGGTCATCAATATCAACAACTTTCAGGGCATCAACGACCGTTACGGCCAAGAGACCGGTGATGCCACGCTGGTCGAATTCAGTCGACGCCTGCAAGAACTGCTGGACCCGGATGACACCCTGGCACGCTTGGGTGGTGACGAGTTTGTCATCATTACCCCCAACACCCGTCTGGAGCGCCTCGAGCCCGCTTGCCACAGTCTGGCTGAAGCCCTGACCGACAGCTTTCAGGTGGGACGGTTGCAGCTGCAGATCAGCGCCAGCATAGGCATTGCCACCTACCCTGACCATGGCGATTCCAGCAGCAAGCTGCTGCGCAGCGCACACCTGGCGCTGTACAAGGCCAAACAGAACCGTGCTTGTGTCAGCCTCTATCGTTCCGAGATGGAAATGACCTATCTGCGGCGCTTGACGATCGAAGAACGCCTGCGCCTGGCGCTGGTCAACGGTGGCCTGTACATGATGTATCAGCCGCAGATGGATGAGCAAGGACGCATGATGGGTATGGAAGCACTGGTGCGCTGGGAAGACGACGAACTCGGATTCGTGTCTCCTGCCGAGTTTGTCGCCATTGCCGAGCAAAGCGGTCTGATGAACAGCCTGGGGCAGTTTGTACTGGATACCAGCCTGCGTGAATACAGCGAGCTGCGCCAGGCTTTGGGTATCCGCTTGGATTTGGGCATCAATATTTCCGTGATCCAGTTTGAGCAGCCCGGTTTTGTCGAGGAGGTGTTGAACGTGCTCGAGCGATATCAGGTACCACCTCAGGAGCTGGTGCTGGAGATCACCGAAACGCTGGTGATGCACAACGTAGAGCAGGTCATTGAAACCATCGAGCGCCTGCACCAGCAGGGCATCCGCCTGTCGATGGATGACTTCGGTACCGGCTATTCCTCCCTCAGCCTGCTGCGCCGGCTGCCGCTGGATGAGCTCAAGATCGACAAGAGTTTCGTCGACAGTCTGCTTGAGGACGAACGCGCCGCCAACATGATTCAGAGCATCATCTACATCGCCCGTAGCCACAATATGCACGTGGTGGTGGAAGGGGTCGAACTGAAAGACCAGACCGACCGCCTGATCGCAATGGGCTGCCGCCGTTTCCAGGGCTACTACTTCAGCCGCCCGGAAACCCTGGCTGCCATCCGCGAGCGCCTCAGCGGCGCAGCACCGCAACCGCTGCCGCTGTAAGCCCCCGGCCGCTCCACCGGGTAACCGGCCTCCGCTTCGGGCCTGATTCATGCAGGCCCGGGGACCGTCCGGCGCTGCCATCTGTTAACATGGCCGTTTGTCATGATGCCTGCCAGCACACCGGAAAGGATGCCGCTCTTGTCCACACATCACAAAGCCGATCTGCTTCTGCTGTTGACCACACTGCTGGCGGCCGCCGGCTGGATTTTTTCCCGCGAGGCGGTTCAGGGGCTGGCGCCATTACTGTTCATGGCTCTGCGCTTCATCAGCGCCGGACTGATCCTGGCCCTGATCGGCTGGTCGGCCATGCGCGCCTTTACCCGCCGGCAATGGCTCAGCGCCGGATGGGTGGGTCTGTTGTTCGGAATCGCCATGAGCTTCTGGATCCTGGGCTTGGAAATGGCCACGCATGTGGGGGTTGGCGCCTTTCTCACCAGCCTGGGCGTGGTCATGGTGCCGCTGATCAGCCTGCTGTTCGGCGACCGGCCTGGCCCGTTCGTATTTATGTCGATTCCCTTTGTTATCGCCGGGCTGGCCTGCCTGTCGCTGGACAGCGAGTTCCACCTCGGCCTGGCCGAAATATTCTTCCTGCTGTCGGCGCTGTTCATCGCCCTGATGTTCATCCTCAACAGCCGCGCTGCGGCACGCCTGCCGGTATTGCCGCTGACCGCCGTACAGTTGCTGGTGACCGGTCTGGTCACGGGGCTGTGTTCGCTGGTACTGGAAGAATGGACATTCAGCCAGCCGGCCAATATCTGGGGCTGGGTGATTGCCAGTGCACTGATTGCCACCAGCCTGCGCTTTCTGTTGCAAACCCGTGGCCAGAGCCTGGCTCCACCCAGCCATACCGCCATTATCATGACTTTGGAGCCGGTCTGGACCGCACTCTTTGCCGCCCTCTGGCTGGGTGAATCGATGACAGCCCTTCAGTTCAGCGGCTGCGCTCTGATCTTCATGGCGATGCTGGTCAACCGCTGGCCCGCCGTGCGGGCCTGGCTGCGCCCAAACGTTCACAATGGCGCCTGTTGACCCCCGGAACCGCACGCCCGCTGTGCTAACCTGAGAACATACGTGCCTCATGGCACGTCTTAGCCTGCGAGACACGGATAATGGATTACAACCAGCTGCTGATCATGCTCATTCTGCTCGCCACCTTGGTGCTGTTCATCTGGGGGCGATGGCGTCATGACATGGTGGCCGGTGGTGCACTGCTGGCCTGTGTACTGGGTGGCCTGATTGATGCCGAAGACGCCTTCACCGGTTTTGCCCATCCTGCGGTCGTGACCGTGGCCTGCGTGCTCGTCCTCAGCCGCAGCCTGCAAGTGTCCGGCGCCGTTGATATTCTCGTCCGTCAGGTGCTGCCCAAAGAGGCCGGCACCACACTCAGTCTGGCCGCCTTGACCGGGCTGGGGGCCTTCCTGTCGGGTTTCATGAACAATGTAGGAGCCATGGCGCTGCTGATGCCGGTTGCGGTTCAACTGGCCAGCCGCCTTGGGCTGACACCCGGACAGGTACTGATGCCACTATCCTTCGGCACTATTCTGGGGGGCATGACCACACTGATCGGCACACCGCCCAACCTGATTGTGTCCGGATTTCGCCATGACAGCCTCGGCCAGCACTTCAGCATGTTCGATTTCACCGCCGTGGGCCTGTCGGTTGCCCTGGTCTGTATCCTGTTCATCACCCTGCCCGGCTGGCGCCTGGTCCCGGCGCGCCACCAGCCGGGCAGCGATGGTTTTGACACAGGCGCTTACATCACTGAAGTGCGGTAACCGCCGTTAAAACGACCCACTTGCCCTTAACTGTACTGCGCCACTTTTTTTGAAGTCCGCTCCAGTTCAACATTCCAGGGCAGCAGTCGCT
>NZ_JAHQZT010000018.1 GCF_019061305.1 Marinobacterium weihaiense | reverse complement strand
GGTGGCGCTCATCCTGTCAGCCAATCACGTCCTGTGAACCTCGATGATTATAATAGGGGCTCGGCTGGTGGCCGGCTATAGGAATAATTCCTAAATCACCAATATATTCGGTATCGAGCATCAGGGAAGGGGGTGGGATAATAGTCGTCGCAACAAAAAAGGCCTGCATCGAAATGCAGGCCTTCAATAATTCTGGTGCCCAGAGACGGAATCGAACCGCCGACACGGGGATTTTCAATCCCCTGCTCTACCGACTGAGCTATCTGGGCGAAGAGAGTGCATTCTTTCACCCTTGCCGCGTGTTGTCAACTATCTTGCTGATTTAATTGTAATTCTGCTATCTCACTGCTGAAAGCGCGATACCAATCCGTTCAGTGACTGGCTGATGGTTTCCAGCTCCAATGCCAGCTGTCGATTGCCGCTGGCTTCATGTGCTGAGTCTGATGCCAGGGCGGCACTGTCATTGATACTGATGCGAATCTGGGCGGTGGTCTGTGACTGCTGTTCGGTCGACGCAGCGACCATGGCGTTCATATCAGCGATTTCACGCATGGCGACATTGATGGTTTCCATTGAGCTGCGAGTCTCTTCAACCGCGGTAACGGTTTGGCTGACCAATTGCTTCTGCTGGCTGACGCAGTCCATGGCATCAAGGGAAGTCTGTTCCAGGCGGTTCAGAATGCCCTGTATCTGCTCGGCTGATGTCGTGGTGCTGTTGGCCAGGTTGCGTACTTCATCCGCCACAACGGCAAAGCCGCGGCCAGAAGCCCCGGCACGTGCTGCCTCAATGGCCGCGTTCAACGCGAGCAGGTTGGTTTGGTCGGCAAATCCATGGATCACCTCAAGGGCTTCGCTGATGGCCAACGTGTCCTCGCGCAGACGGTTGATGCTGGATTCGGTCCGCTTGGCTTCCTCGCTTAACCGGCGGGCAAAGGTGCTGGTGCTGCGAATCCGCTCTCCTCCTTGATCGATTTGAGCTTGCACCTGAAGTGTTGCCTCACTGCCGGTTACGGCGCTGGCGGCGACCTCCTGATAAGAGGTGCTGAGCTGGTCCATCTTTAGGGCAGAGGCGTGTGTCTGCTGTTGCTGTTGCTGCACCACGGCTTCCAGCCGTGTCGAGCTGTTGGTGGCACGCACCTGCAGGGCGCCGAGCCTGTGGGTCTGCTGATAGACCTGATCGATCAGCTGTTTGAAATAGTTTTGTAATTGCAACAGGGCTTCATTGAGCTGTCGAGCTTCATTGAAGCGGCTGTTGAGTATCAGGGGTTCATGCAGCTTACCGGCAGCCAGCAGGGTAATATGGTGGCATGCGGTGACGATCAGGCCGGCAAGCCGGTACAACAGCAGGCCCAGGAGCAGCACCATGGTCAGTACCAGCACAATGGCGATGGCCAGCAACGCATAAGTTTGCAACAGCGTTTGTTCAAACGATTCGCTGAGACTGCGTTCAATCCGCGTCAGCTCATCCGCGAGGGTGCTCAGATAGTTGCTGGCCATCGCCTCGCCTTGCAGCTTGTGCTGGAGAAACTTACTCGCGTTGCTCAACTCCTTCGGATAGCGGTTGATCAGGTCTTGAACCTGACTGCGTGCCTCCTCACCCAGCTCGATGCGGCTCGCGCGGGTGTCCCACCCCATCAGCTCGGCCATCGGGTCGGGTTCACTGGTTTTGAATATACCCAAGGCTGGCAGGGCCGCGAGCTCTGCTGTCAGGGTATCCATCCGGCTCAGCTGTTGGTGGATAGACGCCAAGGCCTCTGGGTCCTGCACTTCAACGTAGCGTTGGCGCAGCAATGTCAGGTTATGCAGCTCGCTGAGCAAGCGTGTGTTCAATTGCAGGTATCTCATTGCCTGTTGAGTCATGCCCGGTCGGGCATCGAGTGCCTTGAAAGCATACTCGTGCAGGCTGTTGAGGCCGTAGGCCAGCTCGCGTTCGTTATTGACCAGCAACGCCTGAGGTTCGGCCAGCTTGCCGGCCGAGCGGAGTTTGGGAATCACGGTATCATGCAGGGTCTGCAGGGAGGCATCAATCTGCTCTCGAACCGGCAACGGCAGCCAAAGGTTCGTGAGATTAGCACTGATCAGGTTTTCAATGCCCTGATTCAGGGTGGTCAATTCTGCGGCATTTCCGGTCGCCAGATAGCGGCGTGCGGGCGCTTCAACGTGCTGCTGAATCTGCAGCGTGTAGTCCCGATAACGGGTGCTGTTGGTGAAGGCATCCCCAAGTTGCATCAGTGACCAGATGACCGCTGCACTCAGTCCGGCCAGCAATAGCAACAGTACCAGCAGAGAGGTGCGTGCCAGAGTGGAAATATTCATGATGGACTCGTATCAGGTGTTATCGATGGGCGACAGGGTATTAATGTTTGATGACAGCCCAGTGACACCGGATCGGCACATACTGCGTGGACGTGGTGCAGTGAATCGACTAGAATAGAGGGGTTTAGCCTGCTATCAGTGCAGGTGCATAACAGCCGAATTGACAAAAGCGAGGCAAGCATTCCGTGTTGCCTCGCTTTTTTGCACGTATTCCATCCAAAATTGTCCAGATTAAAGCAGCGCACGCGCGGGGAGGTTCAATTGACGCGACCAGCCATTCTAGCCCTTGAGGACGGCAGCATTTTCAGGGGGATAGCAATTGGCGCCGATGGTGAGTCCAGTGGCGAGGTGGTTTTCAACACCTCGATGACCGGTTATCAGGAAATCCTGACAGACCCGTCCTACTGCCGCCAGATTGTGACCCTGACCTATCCACATATCGGCAACACCGGCGTCAATGCCGAAGATGCAGAGTCCGCACAGACCTGGGCCGCTGGCCTGGTGATCCGCGACCTGCCGCTGCTGGCCAGCAACTTCCGCAGTGAACAGACGCTGGACCAGTACCTGAAGGACAACAACATTGTCGGTATCGCCGACATCGATACCCGCCGCCTGACCCGTATCCTGCGTGAGAAGGGTTCGCAGAACGGCTGCATTCTGGCGGGGAATGAACTGGATGAAGAGAAGGCGCTGGCGGCTGCGCGCGCGTTCCCGGGCCTCAAAGGCATGGATCTGGCCAAGGAAGTCAGCGTGACCGAAGGTTACGACTGGCGCTCCAGCACCTGGACGCTGGGCGAAGGTCATCAGGACAAGGCTGACAGCGAGCTGCCGTTCCACGTGGTCGCCTACGATTTTGGTGTGAAACACAACATCCTGCGGATGCTGGTCGAGCGTGGCTGTCGCCTGACCGTTGTGCCGGCGCAGACTCCCGCTGCTGACGTGCTGGCGCTGAACCCGGATGGTGTTTTCCTCTCCAACGGCCCCGGTGACCCCGAGCCCTGCGATTACGCCATCACGGCCATCCGTGAAATCCTGACTACCGGCATTCCGGTCTTCGGTATCTGCCTGGGCCATCAGCTGCTGGCGCTGGCGTCAGGTGCGCAGACCGTTAAGATGAAGTTTGGCCACCATGGTGCCAACCACCCGGTACAGGATCTGGATCGCAAACACGTGATGATCACCAGCCAGAACCACGGTTTTGCGGTTGACGAGGATTCACTGCCGGCCAACCTGCGTGCAACCCACAAATCCCTGTTCGACGGCTCACTGCAGGGGATCGAGCGTACGGACGTTCCGGCGTTCAGCTTCCAGGGACACCCGGAAGCCAGCCCAGGCCCGCATGACGTGGCGCCGCTGTTCGATCGCTTTATCGAGCAGATGCAGGCCCGTCAGGCCTGATAGCCTCCTGACAAGTCAGTGACAGTAACAGAGACGACCGGTTAAGACAGATGCCAAAACGTACGGACATTAAAAGTATTCTCATCCTTGGTGCAGGCCCGATCGTAATCGGCCAGGCCTGCGAATTCGACTATTCCGGTGCCCAGGCGTGTAAGGCGCTGCGTGAAGAGGGTTACCGCGTCATCCTGGTCAACTCCAACCCGGCGACCATCATGACCGACCCGGTCATGGCGGATGCGACCTACATCGAGCCGATCAACTGGAAGACCGTTGCCAAGATCATCGAAAAGGAACGCCCGGATGCGCTGCTGCCGACCATGGGCGGCCAGACTGCACTGAACTGTGCGCTGGACCTGGATCGTGAAGGCGTGCTGGCCGAATTCGGCGTGGAAATGATCGGTGCGACTCAGGATGCCATCGACAAGGCGGAAGACCGTGACCGCTTTGACAAGGCGATGAAAAACATCGGCCTCGAGTGCCCGCGCTCCGCACTGGCGCACAGCATGGAAGAGGCCCTGCAGGTACTGGACTCCATCGGCTTCCCGGCCATCATCCGTCCGTCGTTTACCATGGGCGGCACCGGTGGCGGCATTGCCTACAACCGTGAAGAGTACATCGAGATCTGTGAACGTGGTCTGGACCTGTCGCCGACCAACGAGCTGCTGATCGATGAGTCTCTGATCGGCTGGAAAGAGTACGAGATGGAAGTGGTTCGCGACAAGAACGACAACTGCATCATCGTCTGCTCGATCGAAAACTTCGACGCCATGGGCGTGCACACCGGTGACTCCATCACCGTGGCGCCGGCCCAGACCCTGACCGACAAGGAGTACCAGATCATGCGTAATGCATCGATCGCGGTACTGCGCGAGATCGGCGTGGAAACCGGCGGCTCCAACGTGCAGTTCGGCGTCGACCCCGAGACCGGCCGCGTGGTGGTCATCGAAATGAACCCGCGTGTCTCCCGTTCATCGGCATTGGCCTCCAAGGCGACCGGTTTCCCGATCGCCAAGATTGCGGCCAAGCTGGCCGTGGGCTATACCCTGGATGAGCTGCAGAATGACATCACAGGCGGTCGTACCCCGGCGTCCTTCGAGCCGTCCATCGACTACGTGGTTACCAAGATTCCGCGCTTCACCTTCGAGAAGTTCCCGCAGGCCAACAGTCGCCTGACCACGCAGATGAAGTCCGTAGGCGAGGTGATGGCGATCGGTCGTTCTCAGCAGGAATCCCTGCAGAAGGCACTGCGCGGTCTAGAAGTGGGTGCCAACGGCTTTGATCCCATCGTGGATCTGACTGCCGAAGACGCCCGTGACACCATCGTGACCGAGCTGACTCAGCCGGGTGCCGAGCGCATCTGGTACATCGGCGACGCCTTCCGTCTGGGCATGAGCGTGGACGAAATCTACAAGCTCAGCGGTGTAGATCCCTGGTTCCTGGTGCAGATCGAAGACATCATCAAGGACGAACAGCGCGTGTCCGAGACGGCGCTGAGCGAACTGGACAAGGATCAGATCTTCCGCCTCAAGCGCAAGGGCTTCTCCGATACCCGCTTGGCGCAGTTGCTGGGTGTGAGCGAGAAGCAGTTCCGCAAGCACCGCCAGGCGCTGGGTGTGCGTCCGGTATTCAAGCGTGTGGATACCTGTGCCGCCGAATTTGCCACTGACACCGCCTACATGTACTCCTCTTATGAGGAAGAGTGTGAAGCCAGCCCGTCCGACCGTGACAAGATCATGGTCATCGGTGGTGGTCCGAACCGTATCGGTCAGGGCATCGAATTCGATTACTGCTGTGTTCATGCAGCGCTGGCTGCGCGTGAGGACGGGTACGAGACCATCATGGTCAACTGCAACCCGGAAACCGTGTCTACCGACTACGATACGTCCGATCGTCTGTACTTCGAACCGATCACGCTGGAAGACGTGCTGGAAATCGTCAATGTCGAACAGCCCAAGGGCGTGATCGTGCAGTACGGCGGCCAGACCCCGCTGAAGTTGGCCGTGGCGCTGGAGCAGGCCGGTGTGCCAGTGATCGGCACCAGCCCGGAAGCGATCGATCGCGCCGAAGACCGTGAACAGTTCCTGCAGATGCTCAAGCGTCTGGGGCTGAAACAGCCGGAAAACGCCACCGTACGCAGCCTGGAAGAGGCCATCGTCAAGGCGGCTGAGATTGGCTATCCGCTGGTGGTACGCCCGTCCTACGTATTGGGTGGCCGTGCCATGGAGATCGTGTACAAAGAGGATGAACTGCGTCGCTACATGAATACGGCGGTGCAGGTGTCCAATGACGCACCGGTGCTGCTGGACCACTTCTTGAATGCGGCGGTTGAAGTCGATATCGACGCGGTCAGCGATGGCAAGACCGTGGTGATCGGTGCCATCATGCAGCATATCGAGCAGGCTGGCGTGCACTCCGGTGACTCGGCATGCTCCTTCCCGCCGTACAGTCTGGCGGCGGATGTACAGGACGAGATGCGCGAAATGGTGCGCAAGATGGGCCTGGAGCTGGGTGTTGTCGGTCTGATGAACGTACAGCTGGCCTACCAGGATGGCGAAATCTACGTTATCGAGGTGAACCCGCGTGCATCCCGTACCGTACCTTTCGTGTCCAAGTGTATCGGCACCTCTCTGGCAGCCGTGGCGGCGCGTGTCATGACTGGCAAGACGCTGGAAGAGGTTGGCTTCACTCAGGAAGTCGTGCCGACGTTCTTCAACGTCAAGGAAGCGGTGTTCCCGTTCAACAAGTTCCAGGGTGTTGACCCGATTCTAGGCCCGGAGATGAAGTCCACCGGTGAAGTCATGGGTACCGGCGCGACCTTTGGCGAAGCCTTCATGAAGGCACAGGTCGGTGCCGGTGAGAAGATGCCGTCTGCCAGTGGCAAGGCGTTTATCTCTGTGCGCGACGTCGACAAGGCGGCCGTAGTCCCGGTCGCCCGTGATCTGGCCGAGCTGGGCTTTGCTCTGGTTGCGACCGCCGGTACGGCGGCGCTGTTGGAAGAATCCGGCCTGGCGGTGACCAAGGTGAACAAGGTGGCCGAAGGGCGTCCGAACATCGTCGACATGATCAAGAATGGTGAAATCAGCTACGTGATCAACACCACCGAAGGACGCAAGGCGATTGCCGACTCGGCCGAGATCCGTCGTTCGGCGCTGCAGCACAAGGTGCCTTACACCACCACGCTGGCAGGTGCAGCGGCAACCGCCGAAGCGCTCAAGTATGGTGAAGAAAAGACGGTTCGCCGTCTGCAGGATCTGCATGCAGGAGTTGAAGCATGAAGCGAGTCCCGATGACCGTCGCGGGCGAAAAGCTGTTGCGCGAGGAGCTGGCCGACCTCAAGTCGGTCCAGCGCCCCGCCGTGATCGCTTCCATCGCTGAAGCGCGTGAACATGGCGACCTCAAGGAAAATGCCGAGTATCACGCGGCCCGCGAGCAGCAGGGTTTCATTGAAGGGCGCATCCGTGAGCTGGAGTACAAGCTGTCTCAGGCCCAGGTGATCGATGTCACCGAAATTCCGCATACGGGCAAGGTGATTTTCGGCACCACGGTTGAGCTGATCAATATCGAAACCGATGAAGAAGTGCGTTACCAGATCGTGGGTGATGACGAGGCCGACATCAAGGCCGGCAAGATCTCCGTCAACTCCCCGATCGCGCGTGCTCTGGTCGGCAAGGAAGAAGGTGACATTGCCGCCGTGCAGACACCTTCCGGCATGACCGAGTATGAAATCGCCGAGGTCGCTCATCTCTGAGCGACCCGCAGGCAAAAAAAACCGCCGAGATCATCGGCGGTTTTTTTATGCCCTGATCAACGCATCAGGTTGGACAGTTTGGGATTGGGCTCGCGCGCAGCGCGGTACAGCAAGGCGATATTGCCGATTTCCTGTACCAGCTGGGCTTCAACGATGGCGCAGAGTTCGCGAATCATCTGCTTCTTTACGCTGCGATCACCAACCGAGAACTTTACCTTGATCAGTTCGTGATCTTCGAGGGCGCGATCCACTTCCAGCTGGATGTTTTCGGTCAGGCCGTTGCCCGCAACCATGACAATCGGGTTCAGGTTATGGCCCAGGGTGCGGAAGTGCTTCTTTTGCTCAGGCGTCAAGCTCATACTAGAATATGGTGCCTCTTGATGGGGGGATAGCCCCGTTGATCAAATAAACAGCTATTTTACCTGACTCCGGCAGGCGTGAGTAGCAGGCAGCTCCATGGTCGAGGTTTTTTGCTCACAGACGGCGACAAAGCCATGCCGGTTGGAACATTTCAGCTGCCAACGGATCCAAACATGGCATGTGGCCTTGAGGTGAATGTGCCTGCTCGGATGTGCATTCGGGTGCGTAACAACGATAAAACAGGTTGCGAAGCGGTGCTGATTCAGTAACAGTGGCAATCAAAAGCGGCCGACAGAATTGAGTGAACAGAGGGTGGTCCATTGAACGATATGGCAAAAAATCTGGTGTTGTGGCTGGTGATAGCAGCGGTGCTGCTGACCGTCTTCAACAATTTCAGTGCCGAAACCGAGAGTGGCAAGTTGAGCTACTCCGATTTTGTGGCCGAGGTGCAGGCAGACCGGGTGGAGAAGGTTACCATCGACGGTTATACCATTATTGGTCAGCGCAGCAATGGCGATCGCTTCGAGACGGTGCGTCCGGCCGTTCAGGATCCCAAGCTGATTGACGACTTGTTGCAGCACAACGTGGTGATCGAGGGCAAGCAGCCGGAGCGCCAGAGCATCTGGACCCAGCTGCTGGTGGCTTCATTCCCGATTCTGGTCATTATTGCCGTGTTCATGTTCTTCATGCGTCAGATGCAGGGCGGCGGTGGCGGCAAGGGCGGCCCCATGTCATTCGGCAAATCCAAGGCGCGGATGATGAGCGAAGACCAGGTCAAAACCACGTTTGATGATGTTGCCGGCGTGGAAGAGGCCAAGGAAGAAGTGAAGGAGCTGGTGGATTACCTGCGTGATCCCGGCAAGTTCCAGCGTTTGGGCGGACATATCCCCCGTGGCGTGCTGATGGCTGGCTCGCCGGGTACTGGTAAAACTCTGCTGGCGAAGGCGATTGCGGGCGAAGCGCGCGTGCCCTTCTTCAGTATTTCCGGCTCTGATTTTGTCGAAATGTTTGTCGGTGTGGGCGCCTCCCGTGTTCGTGACATGTTCGATCAGGCCAAGAAGCATGCGCCCTGCATCATTTTTATCGACGAAATCGATGCGGTCGGTCGTCATCGTGGTGTCGGCATGGGCGGCGGTAACGATGAGCGTGAGCAGACGCTGAACCAGTTGCTGGTCGAGATGGATGGCTTTGAAGGTACCGAAGGCATTATCGTGATTGCGGCCACTAACCGTCCGGATGTGCTGGACCCGGCGCTGTTGCGTCCTGGTCGCTTCGACCGTCAGGTCCATGTTGGCCTGCCGGATATCCGTGGCCGTGAACAGATTCTCAAGGTGCACATGCGCAAGGTACCGCTGGGCGATGACGTCAAGCCGGAGCTGATTGCGCGCGGTACCCCGGGTTTCTCTGGTGCGGATCTGGCCAACCTGGTCAACGAGGCGGCGCTGTTTGCGGCGCGCAACAACCGTCGTACTGTCAGCATGGAGCAGTTCGAGCAAGCCAAGGACAAGATCATGATGGGCGCCGAACGCAAATCCATGGTGATGTCCTATAAGGAGCGCCTGAATACGGCCTACCACGAAGCCGGTCATGCGATCATTGGTCGGGTCATGCCCGAGCATGACCCGGTGTACAAAGTCTCCATCATTCCGCGCGGCCGCGCCCTGGGCGTGACCATGTTCCTGCCGGAAGAGGATCGTTACAGCCACAGCCGCCAGTGGATCATCTCCCAGATCTGCTCGCTGTACGGTGGCCGCTTGGCGGAAGAAATGACCCTGGGCAAGGAGGGTGTCACCACGGGGGCCTCCAATGACATCCAGAAGGCGACCTCTCTGGCACGCAACATGGTGACCAAGTGGGGCCTGAGTGAAGATCTGGGGCCGCTGCTGTATGGCGATGAGGATGATGATCCCTTCGGTCGTGGCATGGGCCAGGGTGCCAAGCCCATGTCTGAAGAGACACAAAAGCGCATTGATGCCGAGGTCAAGCGCATCATCGACGAGTGCTATCAGAAAGCTTCGCAGATTCTGCACGAGAATCGCGATATCCTCGATGCCATGGCGGAAGCGTTGATGAAGTACGAGACCATCGGCTCTGAACAGCTGGATCAGCTGATGGCGCGTTCCGACGTGACGCCGCCGGATGGTTGGGTTGAAGCCCAGGACCGTGCTGATCAGGCCGAGCGCGAAATGCATGAGCGGAAACAGCAGGCAGATCAAACTCCGCCGGCCGACCCCGATGTGCCGGTTGCTGGTGACGATGAGGACAAGGCCGATAGGGAAGAGGGGCGCCGTGATGATGACGACTCCAATCCCTGGCAACGTCCTGATGGCCGCTGAGTCAATCTGATCTGCTATCATAGCCGGCCTTGGGGCCGGCTTTTTTGTGTCCGGCGTAGAGGGTTTATGCGGAACAGCGGGGATAATGTGATGGCAATACTGCAGTGCGCCGGACGTGCGCTTGACCTTTCGCAGGTGCAGGTGATGGGGATCTTGAACGTGACGCCGGATTCCTTTTCAGATGGCGGTAGCGTGTACCAGGATCGCCGGCTGTCGGTGGAAATGGCGCTGCGCAAGGCTGAGCAGATGGTGCATGAAGGGGCTACGCTGATTGATATCGGCGGTGAATCAACGCGGCCTGGCGCCACCCCTGTCCCGGTTGAAGAGGAACTGGCACGAGTGGTGCCGGTGGTCGAGCGGCTCAGCCGTGAGCTGGATGTCGTGCTGTCGATTGATACCAGTGCCCCCGAGGTCATGCAGGCCTGTGCCGATGCCGGTGCGGGGTTATTGAATGATGTGCGTTCCTTTTCGCGTCCGGGTGCCTTTGAAGTGGCCGTTGCCACGGACTTGGCGCTGTGCGTGATGCATATGCAGGGCAGCAGCCCGGCGACCATGCAGCTGCGCCCTCAGTATCAGGAGGTGACCGAAGAAGTGGAGCACTTCTTGCAGTTCCAGCTGCAACGCTGTCGCGATGCTGGCATTGCGGATAATCGCCTGTTGCTGGATCCCGGGTTTGGTTTTGGCAAGACACTGGAACATAATCTGCAGCTGCTGAATCGTCTGCAGCAGTTACAGACGGTGGGCGCCCCTCTGCTGGTCGGCACGTCGCGCAAATCCATGATCGGCATGACCCTGAACCGTCCGGTCGATGAGCGTTTGTACGGCAGTTTGGCCACAGTGGCGCTGGCGGTCGAGAGAGGTGCCAAGGTCATCCGGGCACATGATGTTGCGGCAACCGTGGATGTGGTGCGCATGACCGAAGCTGTTATTAACGAAGCAACAGGAGCGTAAGGCGTGAGCCGTAAATACTTTGGTACCGATGGTATTCGTGGTGAAGTCGGGCAGTTTCCGATCACGCCGGATTTTGTGCTCAAGCTGGGTTGGGCTGCGGGTTGTGTTTTTGCCCGTGAAGGTTATAGCAAGATTCTGATCGGCAAGGATACCCGCATTTCGGGCTACATGTTTGAGTCGGCACTGGAGTCGGGTTTATCGGCCGCCGGTGTCGACGTCCTCTTGACCGGCCCTATGCCGACACCGGCTGTGGCGTACCTCACGCGTACCTTTCGTGCCAATGCTGGCATCGTGATCAGTGCGTCGCACAACGTTTATTCGGACAACGGTATCAAGTTTTTCTCTGCCGATGGCACCAAACTGCCGGACGAGGTGGAGCAATCCATCGAAGCGCAGATGGATCTGGCAATGACCACGGTGCCTTCAGCCCGGCTTGGCAAGGCGCGTCGAGTTGAAGATGCGGCCGGTCGCTATATCGAGTTTTGCAAGGGCACGTTGCACAATCGCTTCAGCCTCAAGGGGATGCGCATCGTGCTGGATTGTGCCAATGGCGCTACCTACCACGTGGCTCCCAAGGTATTGAGGGAGCTAGGGGCCGAGGTTATCGAGATTGCGTCATCTCCGGACGGTGTCAACATCAACGATGCTTGTGGTGCAACGGACCCCGCGCGTCTACAAACGGTCGTGCTGGCTGAAGCGGCTGATCTGGGAGTAGCGCTGGATGGCGATGGCGACCGTCTGATGATGGTGGACCACCAGGGGGAGGTTGTTGATGGTGATGAAGTTCTGTTCATCATTGCGACAGCCATGCAGCAGACCGGCGCCTTTCAGGGGGGCGTCGTCGGTACACTGATGTCCAATTTCGGTCTGGAGCAGGCGCTCAAGCAACGAGATATTCCCTTTGTACGGGCCAAGGTCGGGGATCGCTATGTCATTGAGCAGATGCAGCAGCACGGCTGGATGCTGGGTGGTGAAAGCTCGGGACATATTGTCTGTGGTCATCTGACCACCACCGGGGACGGACTGGTGGCGGCTCTGCAGGTACTCAAGGCCGTTGTCGAGTCGGAGCTTACGCTGCATGAATTGAAAACCGGCATGCACAAGATGCCGCAGACCATGATCAATGTGGCCATGCCCTGCAAGATGGATCCGATGGCGTCCAGCGAAGTGGCTGCAGCGGTACATGCCGTCGAGGCAGAGCTGGGTGAGCGTGGGCGTGTTTTACTGCGGCCCTCGGGGACCGAGCCGGTGGTGCGTGTCATGGTGGAAGGCGAAGACAGCGCAGAGGTTCAGCGCCTGTGCGGCGAGCTGGCGCAGACAGTAGAAAAATCCCTGAGTGCTCTTGCCAGCTGATATTGGCTCGGCTACTATATGCGCCTCTTTCGTAAGGGGATATCGATGCGTAAAGCACTGGTTATCGGCAACTGGAAGATGAACGGTCAGCAGGTACTGAACAAGTCCCTTGTTGAACAGATCAAAACAGGTGTCGCAAATGAGTTGTTGGGGCGTATCGATGTTGGCGTATGTCCGCCCGCAGTTTATGCTCAGTCCGTTATTGAGCAGCTGAGTGGTGTTGATATTGTTGTCGGCGCTCAGAACATGAGTGAGCACGATAGCGGCGCATTTACGGGGGAAGTTTCTGCTGTAATGCTGAAGGATATCGGCTGTGGGCTGGTTATTCTTGGGCATTCCGAGCGTCGTGCATTGTTTGCCGAAACAAATGTGGCGGTAGCTGCAAAGGTCAAGGCTGCGCTAGCGGCAGGTTTGATGCCTGTTGTCTGTGTTGGTGAGACCCTTGAGCAGCGTGAAGCCGGCAAGGCTGCGGATGTGGTGCGCGAGCAGCTTGATCAAGGGCTTGCGGGTGTTGATGCGAGCGAGTTGTCCAAGGTGGTGATAGCTTATGAGCCCGTCTGGGCGATCGGTACTGGCCTGACAGCATCGCCGGAGCAGGCGCAGGAAATCCATCATCTGCTGCGCAAGGCACTTGAAGCCAAGTCTGCTGCTGTTGCCGCAAATGTTCGTCTCCTGTACGGTGGCAGTGTCAATGCAGCCAATGCTGAGGCGCTGTTTGCGCAGCCAGATATCGATGGTGGCCTTATTGGTGGTGCATCATTGAAGGCTGAAGATTTTATCGCGATCTGCCGTGCAGCGGCAGTCGCCGGCTAAACGGTATCGATGATGGAAAGTATTGTTCTGATCGTTCATGTGCTGCTGGCTGCTGCAATTGTTGCTTTGGTGCTGCTGCAGCAGGGTAAGGGCGCAGAAGCAGGTGCTGCCTTTGGCGGTGGCGCATCTCAGACTGTTTTTGGCAGTCAGGGGTCTAAAAGTTTTCTGGGACGTCTGACCGCAATCATGGCGGCAGGTGTGTTCGCGACCAGCTTTGCGCTGGCGGTGTTCGCGAAGCAGAAAGCAGAAAGTGTAAATGATGCTGGTATTCCGGCGGCAGAAGTGATTGAATCTGCAGCCGATGCTCAGCAGGAATTGCCGGCGCTCGAGGGTGCTGGTGCTGAAAAGCCTGCTTCCGATATTCCGGTTGCAGAATAAGTTTCAAGCCGAAGTGGTGAAATTGGTAGACACGCCATCTTGAGGGGGTGGTGAGCTATGCTCGTGCCGGTTCGAGTCCGGCCTTCGGCACCATTTGTAAGTACGGCAGGTGTTGTGTATACTGTGCACCTGTTTCTGATGCGGGGTGGAGCAGTCTGGTAGCTCGTCGGGCTCATAACCCGAAGGTCGTTGGTTCAAATCCAGCCCCCGCTACCACTTTTATTACGAAAAAGCCCCTGTTTAGGGGCTTTTTCGTAGGTGAACAACAGGCACCAAGTGCCGCGTCAGAAATGGGTCCTAGGGGCCCATTTTTTGTTTCAGGCATATCCAACGAGGTCTTCGTCAGTGTCAGCCAAACTTAATGCCTTGCATGAATTGATAGAACCGGCCGTAACCGCGCTGGGGCTTGAGTTGTGGGGGCTGGAGTTCAACTCCGCCGGTCGCCAGAGTACGCTGCGTATCTATATTGATGGGCCCGAGGGTGTCAATGTGGATGACTGTGCCCGCGTCAGCCACCAGGTCAGCGGTATTCTTGACGTGGAAGACCCCATTCAGGAGCAGTACCTGTTGGAAGTGTCTTCCCCAGGCATGGATCGGCCGTTGTTCACCCTGCAACATTTCGAAGCGTACGCGGGCCACATGGTACAGCTGCGCCTGCGCGTTCCCTTTGAAGGGCGTCGCAAATTCAAGGGCCTGCTGAACGGCGTCGAAGGTGACGAGGTTCTGCTGGTTGTCGATGATGAAGAGTATCTATTGCCGGTCGACTATATCGACCGTGCCAATGTGATTCCCCAGTTTTAACACCGGTTTGAGGTTTGGCGAGGCAGTCGTATGAATAAAGAGATTCTACTGGTTGCAGAAGCTGTTTCTAATGAAAAGGATGTGCCCAAGGGCGTCATTTTTGAAGCGATAGAAGTTGCTCTGGCCACGGCTACAAAGAAACGCTATGACGAAGAGGCGGATATCCGCGTCGAAATTGATCGTGCAACCGGCGACTATGAAACCTGGCGCCGCTGGCTGGTGGTCAGCAACGAAGTCGTGCCGGCTCTGGGTACCGAGCTGACCCTGGAAGAAGCACACGAGATCGATACCAACCTGCAGCCGGGCGACATTCACGAAGAGAAAGTCGAGTCCGTGGCCTTCGGCCGTATCGCTGCCCAGACCGCCAAACAGGTGATCGTGCAGAAGGTACGTGAAGCCGAGCGTGCCAAGGTTGTCGAACAGTACCAAGATCGCAAGGGTGAACTGGTCGCCGGCACCGTGAAGAAGGTGACCCGCGACAACATCATTGTCGACCTGGGCAACAACGCCGAGGCTCTGTTGCCGCGCGAAAACCTGATTCCGCGTGAAAGCTTCCGCATGGGGGATCGCGTCCGTGCGGTGCTGGAAGAAGTGCGCAGCGAAGGTCGTGGTCCGCAGCTGATCCTGAGCCGTACTTCCAACGCCATGTTGATTGAGCTGTTCAGCATCGAGGTGCCGGAGATCGCCGAAGAGGTTATCGAAATTCGTGCGGCGGCGCGGGATGCCGGTGCACGCGCCAAGATCGCCGTGAAAACCAATGATGGCCGCATCGACCCGGTGGGCGCCTGTGTCGGCATGCGGGGATCCCGTGTGCAGGCGGTTTCAAATGAACTGGGGGGTGAGCGGGTTGATATCATCCTGTGGGATGACAACCCCGCACAACTGGTCATCAATGCCATGGCGCCGGCCGAAGTGGCCTCTATCGTCATCGACGAAGAGAGTCATGCCATGGATGTTGCCGTTGCGGAGGAAGCACTGGCGATGGCCATCGGTCGCAGTGGTCAGAACGTGCGTCTGGCGGCCGAACTGACCGGCTGGGATCTGAATGTCATGTCGGAAGCAGAAGCTGCCGACAAGCAGCAATCCGAAGTGGGTGCCGTGGTCGACATGTTCGTCCAGCACCTGGATGTTGATGAAGAGCTGGCGGAAGTATTGGTAGGTGAAGGCTTTACCTCACTGGAAGAGGTGGCTTACGTACCGGCCGACGAAATGCTCGAGATTGAAGAATTTGATGAAGAGCTGATTGAAGCCCTTCGTGCCCGTGCCAAGGATGCGCTGATCAACCTGGCGATTGCCAGTGAAGAGCAGCTGGGCGACACCGAGCCGGCAGAAGACCTGCTGACTATGGATGGCATGGAGCGCACCCTGGCATACCAGCTGGCGGCTCGCGGTGTTGTCACCATGGAAGATCTGGCAGAGCAGTCCGTTGAGGACCTGCTGGACATCGACGGGCTAACCGAAGAAAAGGCAGCCGAGCTGATCATGACAGCACGTGCGCCCTGGTTTGCACAAGAGCAGTAAACGCCAGCGGAAGAGGAGAACACATACATGGCAGAATTAACCGTCAAAAAACTTGCCGATGTGGTTGGGGTATCCGCTGAGCGTCTGCTGACGCAAATGCAGGAAGCCGGTATCACGGGCAAAAAAATAGAATCCAATGTATCGGAAGATGAACGTCTCAAGCTGCTCAGCCATCTGAAGCGCAGCCATGGCGAAAGTGCCGATGCGGCTGAACCGAGCAAGATTACTTTGAAGCGCAAGACCAAGTCACAACTGAAGATTTCCAGTGCCTCCGGGCAGCGCAAGACCGTTAGTGTTGAAGTGCGCAAAAAGCGCACCTACGTGAAGCGTTCCGTATTGGAAGAAGAGAACAAGTCGGCAGAAGAGCCGGTCGTGGAGGCGAAAGCTGAAGCCGCTCCGGCTCCGGTCGAGGCGCCGGCAGTACCTGAGGTCCCGGCTGCTCCGGCAGTTGAGGAAACCAAGGCCGAAGCCAAGGCGGAAGCGAAGCCTGAGGCGCCTTCCGCAGCGCCGTCAGCCCCTGTGGCGGCTGACAACGCGCCCGCTGCCGAGCCTGTGCATGAAAATCCGCGTCGCAAGGACAAGGAAAAATCACGCCGCAGTGATGATGACCGCCCGCGCCGAGGCAAGGGTGGTAAGAGTGCCCGCCAGGAGCAGGATAGCCGTGGTCGTCGCGGCAAGGGGGGCAAACGTGGTGCAGCGGCAGGTCGCGGCCGTGCCGGCAGTAGCCAGAATCAGCACGGTTTTGAAAAGCCGACCGCGCCGGTTGTGCACGAGGTTAATGTTCCGGAAAGCATAACGGTTGCCGAGCTGGCTAAGAAGATGTCCGTCAAGGCGGCGGAAGTCATCAAGGCAATGTTCAAAATGGGCGCCATGGCCACCATCAACCAGGTCCTGGACCAGGACACAGCGGTACTGGTCGTTGAAGAAATGGGCCACAAGGCCAAGCCGATGCAGGAAAACGCGATCGAGGATGAACTGCTCGAAAGCGTTGCCGCTGTTCAGGGCGAGCAGGAACACCGTGCACCGGTTGTGACCGTCATGGGGCACGTTGACCACGGTAAAACCTCATTGCTGGATTACATCCGTCGCACCAAGGTGGCAACGGGTGAAGCGGGGGGCATTACTCAGCACATCGGTGCCTACCATGTGGAAACCGAAAACGGCATGGTCACCTTCCTGGATACACCGGGGCACGCGGCCTTTACTGCCATGCGTGCACGTGGTGCGAAACTGACTGATATCGTGGTGCTGGTGGTAGCGGCCGATGACGGTGTCATGCCGCAGACGGAAGAGGCTGTCCAGCATGCCAAGGCTGCCGGTGTACCGCTGGTGGTAGCGGTCAACAAGATCGACAAGGAAGAAGCCGATCCAGACCGCGTCAAAAACGAGCTGGCTCAGCGTGATGTCATTCCGGAAGAGTGGGGCGGTGACGTCCAGTTTACGCACGTGTCTGCCAAGAGCGGCGAAGGCATCGACAGCCTGCTGGAAGCGATTCTGTTGCAATCGGAAGTGCTTGAACTGACAGCGGTCAGGGATGCTCCGGCACAGGGCGTCGTAGTTGAGTCCCGTGTCGACAAGGGACGCGGTTCGGTTTCCACGCTGCTGATCCAGAACGGTACCCTCAACAAGGGTGACATCGTGCTGGCGGGTCTGCATTATGGCCGTGTACGTGCCATGCTGGACGAGAACGGCAAGCCCATCGATGCGGCCGGTCCGGCCATTCCGGTCGAGATCCTCGGCCTGGACGGCACACCGGATGCCGGTGACGAGTTCACCGTCGTCTCCAGCGAGAAGAAAGCGCGTGAAGTGGCGCTGTTCCGTCAGGGTAAGTACCGCGAGATCAAGCTGGCCCGTCAGCAGAAGGCCAAGCTGGAAAACCTGTTTGAGAACATGCAGGCGGGTGACGTGAAGTCGCTGAACATCGTCCTGAAAGCGGACGTGCGCGGTTCTCTGGAAGCGATTATCCAGTCGCTGGAAGATCTGTCCACCGACGAAGTGAAGGTGAACATCGTCTCTAGCGGCGTGGGCGGTATTGCCGAGACTGACGCTAACCTGGCATTGGCATCTTCCGCCATCCTGATCGGCTTTAACGTTCGTGCCGACAACCAGGCCAAGGCCGTGGTGGAACGCGAAGAGCTGGAGTTGCGTTACTACAGCGTCATCTATGACATCATTGATGATGTCAAGCAGGCGATGACCGGTCTGTTGTCGCCGGAATACCGTGAAGATATTGTCGGTATTGCCGAAGTGCGTGACGTCTTCCGCTCGCCGAAGCTGGGCGCCATTGCCGGCTGCATGGTCACCGAAGGTACCGTTTACCGCAACAAGCGTATCCGTGTGTTGCGTGACAACGTGGTGATCTATGAAGGCGAGCTGGAATCCCTGCGTCGCTTCAAGGATGCCGTGGCCGAAGTCCGCCAGGGCATGGAGTGTGGTATCGGTGTGAAGAACTACAACGACGTGAAGGTCGGCGACCAGATCGAAGTGTTCGACACCGTCGAAGTACAGCGTACGCTGTAAGCGGAGCACTATGGCACGCGATTTCAAACGAACCGACCGGGTGGGAGATCAGATCCAGCGTGATCTGGCCTCCCTGATTCAGCGTGATATCAAGGATCCACGTCTGGGGATGGTGACCATCAGCCATGTCAAGGTGAGCAAGGACCTCGGTTATGCCGATGTCTATTTCACCGTGATGGCCTTTGGTGAGCAGACCGATGAGACGCAGGTGGAGGCGATCAAGAACGCCACCAGCATCCTGAACAACGCTGCCGGTTTTCTGCGCACCGAGCTGGCCCGTGGCATCAAGCTGCGGGTGATGCCGCAGCTGCGTTTCCACTTTGATGAAAGTGTGGAACGTGGCCGTCACCTGCATGGCCTGATCGAAAAGGCCTGGCAGCAGGAAGCCAAGCGCGCGGACAATGACGAAGACAATAACGGGAACTGATTACTATGGCCCGTAAACCTAAAGGCCGCCCGATCAGCGGCCTTTTTTTGTTGGACAAGCCTCAGGGCTTGTCGTCTAACTCGGCCCTGCAAAGGGTCAAGCGCCTCTATGGTGCGGCCAAGGCCGGGCATACCGGTGCGCTTGATCCGCTGGCGACCGGTTTGCTGCCGATCTGCCTGGGTGAGGCGACCAAGTTTTCCCAATACCTGCTGGACTCAGACAAGCGTTACCTGACCACGGCCAAGCTGGGTCAGCGCACCGATACCTGCGATGCGGAGGGTGAGGTCACCGAAGAGAAACCGGTACCTCAGGATCTGACGCGTGAACAGATCGACGCCTTGCTGGAGCAGCACTTCAGCGGCGAGATCGAGCAGGTACCGCCGGTCTATTCGGCGCTTAAGCTCAACGGTCAGCCGCTATACAAGCTGGCGCGTCAAGGCGTCGAGGTCGAGGTCAAGCCGCGGCAGGTGCGCATTCACGAGATCAAGCTGCTGGCGCTGCGCGAGGATGAGGTGGATCTGGAAGTGTTCTGCTCCAAGGGCACCTATATCCGCAGCATCGTTGAAGATCTGGGCCTGCTGCTCGGCTGCGGAGCTCATGTGAGTGTGCTGCGGCGGCTGCAAACCGGTGCCTTCCATGCCGATCAGATGATGACGCTGGAGCAGCTGCAAAGCCTGGCTGAGCCACGTCAGGAAGAGACGGAAAACAGCATACATCAACGTCTGGATGCGCTATTATTACCGGCTTGGAGCCCAGTGGCGGAACTGCCTGCCCTGGAGCTGACGCCCGAAGAAGTTGAGCGCATGCGTGTCGGTCAGCGGTTTCGTGCCGCCAACGCAGGTTCGTTGCAAGGCGAGCTGCGTCTCTTTACTGCTGGGCAAAGCGATTTTATGGGTATCGGCGAGATCGGTACCGATGGCGTGTTGCGAGCCAAACGGCTGGTCAGCACGGCCTGAACGGTTCGGCCATAAGGGCTGACTGACGCTGTACTGAAAATATGCTCGGTGCAGCGCGACTATCAATCCGCAGCCGCCTGGCTGTGTGCATATTAATTTAGGAGATTGCAATGGCTCTTTCTAACGAACAAAAAGCGGCTATCGTAGCTGAATTCGGCCGTGGCGCTGGTGATACCGGTTCCACCGAAGTACAGGTTGCGCTGCTGACTGCGAACATCGAAGGCCTGCAGGGTCACTTCAAGTCGCACAAGCAGGATCACCACTCTCGTCGTGGTCTGATCCGCATGGTTAACCAGCGTCGTAAGCTGCTGGACTACCTGAAAGGCAAAGATGCTGACCGTTACCTGGCTCTGATCGGCCGTCTCGGACTGCGTCGCTAAGCAGTACCCCACTGAGGCCATACACTGTATGGCCTCAGTTTTATCCGGGCCCATAATCGGTCCGTTTTAGTCAAAGCTCCCGTAACCGCCGACACAATCATCCAGCCTGTACTCACTTATCCACTGTCGTCAGTCAATAATGGTCAGTGAATAACTGAGTACCGGCTTACAAAGAGGAATGATTGGTCTGCTGGCGGGACAAACTCGAAAACAAGGAGTTTTTATCGTGCAAGCGATTAGCAAAACATTCCAGTTTGGCAAGCATGAAGTCACCATCGAAACCGGTAAGGTCGCCCGTCAGGCAAGCGGTGCGGTCATGGTTACCATGGGCGGTGTCCAGGTACTGTGTACCGTTGTCGGTGCCCGTGAAGCCAAAGAAGGCCAGGACTTCTTCCCGCTGTCTGTTCACTACCAGGAAAAATACTACGCCGTTGGCCGTATTCCGGGTGGTTTCTTCAAGCGTGAAGCGCGTCCGTCCGAGAAGGAAACTCTGACCTCTCGCCTGATCGACCGTCCGATCCGTCCGCTGTTCCCGAAAGGTTACATGAACGAAGTACAGGTCATCTGTACTGTCATGTCCGCCGACAAGGTGAACGACCCGGATATCGCGGCGATGATCGGTACCTCTGCTGCCCTGGCCATCTCCGGCATTCCCTTCCTGGGTCCGATCGGTGCTGCCCGCGTTGGTTTCACCGAAGATCAGGGTTATATCCTCAACCCGACCTTCGAAGAGCTGGCTGCGTCCGAGCTGGACATGGTCGTTGCCGGTACCAACGATGCCGTGCTGATGGTTGAGTCCGAAGCGCAGGAACTGACCGAAGACGAAATGCTGGGCGCCGTTCTGTTTGCGCACCAGGAGATGCAGGTGGCCATCAACGCCATCAACGAACTGGTTGTCGAAGCAGGCAAGCCGAAGTGGGAATGGCAGCCGGCCGAGAAGAACGAAGCCCTGATCGCTCAGGTGCGTGAGCTGGTGGGCGAAGGCATTGCAGCGGCTTACCAGGTGGCTGACAAAATGCAGCGTCAGGGCGCACTGTCCGACCTGCGCAGCAAGGCGGTTGAAGCCCTGTCCGGCAAGGAAGAAGGCCAGCCGTCCGATAAGGAAGTGGCCGGTATCTTCAGCTCGCTGGAAAAAGAGATCGTGCGTAACCGTATCATCGACGGTCAGCCGCGTATCGACGGTCGTGACAACAAGACCGTGCGTGGTATCGATGTTGAGATCGATATCCTGAAGGGCGTGCACGGCTCTGCGCTGTTTACCCGTGGCGAGACTCAGTCCATCGCCACCTGTACGCTGGGTACCAGCCGTGATCAGCAGATCATCGATGCGCTGGAAGGCGAGCGTAAAGATCCGTTCATGCTGCACTACAACTTCCCGCCGTACTCCGTAGGTGAAGCCGGCCGCATGGGTGCGACCGGCCGTCGTGAAATCGGTCACGGTCGTCTGGCGCGTCGTGGTGTTGCTGCAGTTCTGCCGACTCAGGAAGAATTCCCGTACACCATCCGTATCGTATCCGAGATCACTGAATCCAACGGTTCCAGCTCCATGGCCTCTGTGTGTGGTGCTTCCCTGTCCATGATGGACGCGGGTGTACCGCTGAAGGCGCCGGTTGCCGGTATCGCCATGGGTCTGGTGAAGGAAAACGATCGCTTTGCCGTTCTGACCGATATCCTGGGTGACGAAGATCATCTGGGCGACATGGACTTCAAGGTTGCCGGTACCGAAGCAGGCGTGACTGCGCTGCAGATGGATATCAAGATCACCGGTATCACCGAAGAGATCATGGAAATCGCGCTGGAGCAGGCGCACGAAGCCCGCAAGCACATCCTGAAAGAGATGGCCAAGGTCATTGGCTACGCACGTCCGGAACTGCCGGATAACGCTCCGGCCATGCAGCTGCTGAAGATCAACCCGGAGAAAATCCGTGACCTGATCGGCAAGGGCGGCGCCACCATCCGTGCGCTGACCGAAGAAACCGGTGCCATGATCGACATCGAAGATGACGGTACTGTCCGCATCTACGCTGACGACAAGGCCAAGGGTAAGGCGGCGCTGGATCGTGTCACTGCGATCACCGCTGAAGCCGAAATTGGCAAGATCTACGAAGGCAAAGTTGTGCGCATCGAAGAGTTTGGTGCGTTCGTGAACATCCTGCCGGGCAAGGATGGTCTGGTGCACATCTCCCAGATCGCCAGCGAGCGCGTCAACAAGGTGACCGATTACGTCAACATGGATGACGTGATCAAGGTGAAGGTACTGGATGTGGACGTTCGCGGCCGCATCAAGCTGTCCATGAAGGACCTGGAAGCGGACGACGCCGTTTCCTGAGTTCAGCTGATCTGCTGACAGCTTAGCCGTAACACCCAGCCCCTGCCGGTCCGCCGCCAGGGGCTTTTTTATGTTCAGGATGAACGGTATGCCGCGGGGCGGCCTTCCGCGGGCGCATGGATGCGCAGGAGCGGCGCTGTACATGGACGTACTTATGTCGCGTATGCATGGATGCCCAGGCGCGGCGTTGTATATAGATGCACTGGGCTGCGTGTGTATGGATGTGCGAGAGCGGGCCTGTATGCGGACATACGCTAGCACGGGCGCTAAATGCGGTACGGATGTCGTGGCGACAGGGGGTAGGAGCGACCTTGCTGAGGAGGAGACCAGATGGCGGGCGTGAGCCGGTGCGCCAGGTGGAATCAGGGCCGTCTGTCGACAGGCGGGGGAGATGCAAGGCGCCGCTCCCATTGGCAGCGGCGCGCAGACATCAGGCGGGCGCGTCGTCCGCTTTCATGACGCAGTAGATGCGGTAGGCAAAGATGGTGGGCAGCACACCCATGAACTGGATCAGCATGGACACGACCATCAGCGTCGCCTTTTGATCGCTCAGCGCTTCACTGATCAGCGTCTCCGCCAGCAGCAGGCTGCCGAAAATCAGTGCCATACCCTGAAACAGGGGCCAGAAGAAGTCGCCGGTTTTTTCCCAGCTGGCCTTGATGGCCTCCATGGGGCCCATGCCTTCCATGACACAGTAAAACTCGGCAAAGGCCAGGCGCACGCCGATGTAGATCCCCGGCACAATCAGCAGTACCAGTCCGAAGGAGATGGCCAGGACTGAAATGATGTAGGTAATCAGCAGGCGTCCCCAGCAGGTCAGACTCAGCGCCAGCGCGCGACCGGTGGCCAGGGGCTGCCCCTGCAGCACGGACTGCAGGTAGAACAGGGTTGCCCCCCAGTAGACCGGCATAAGCGACAGATCCAGTGCCGAACTGATGAACATGTTGCGCTGTACCAGCTCCATCGGCAGCTCTTCGCCGTTGACCGGTAACTGCTGAATCAGCTGAAACTGCACGAAAGCCAATATTGCCAGAAACGGCAGCTGGATCATGGCCAGACGGTTCACATGGTTGCGAAAGAAGTACAGGCTTTGGCGAAGGTAGTCGAAGGTCATGAGTATCCCTGAGACTGAAGGTTGATCGGTTGGCGCAGGCGGACCAGCTTGAACTGGCCGCTATCCAGGCAAGTATGGATGTCAGCGAACAGGCCTGCTGCCTTGCGCTCCAGTGGAATATGCTGGTTGACCACGAAACAGGCGCTTCCGTTCACGGCCAGCAGGCGTTGGCTGGCCGCCAGAAAACGATCGGTCAGATCGCCATCGACACTGAAGCCGCTGTGGAAAGGCGGGTTGCAGACGATGGTATCAAACCCCGGTGTCAGCCGGTCGCCGGCATTGGCCGCCAGCACCTCGGCCTGTGTCAGGCCGGCCTGATCCAGGTTGTGACGGCAGGCGCGCAGGGCGGCGGCATTGTTGTCGCTGCAGACCAGGCGCGTGGCGCCACCGGCAACATTCAATGCCAGGTAGCCAAAGCCACAGCCCAGGTCGAGCACCGAACCCGACAGCGGCAGCGTGGTGTCGAGCATGTTCGGCAAGTGCTCGATCAGCAGCGCGCTGCCGCGGTCGATCTTGTTCCAGCCAAACAGCCCCGGCTTTGACCAGTAGGTATGCCGGGTATCCTCGCAGGCCGGACGCAGCTCGGGATAGCACTGGTGTTCGGGGCAGCTGCCCCCTGTCAGGCCGCGCGTGATCTCGGCACACCAGCTCTCCTTGCCCAGCTTTTGTTCCTGGCGCGAGCCGCCCAGGCACTCCGCCGCTTTCTTGGCATAGGTGCGGATGCCTTCACCCTTGTCGCCCAGCAGAACCAGTTGGCCATCCGGGCGCAGCAGGCGTTGGGCTTCGCTGATCAGGTAATGTACGACTGGCTTTTCCTTGGAAACCCGATACAGAATCTGGTCGAAACCGCCTGCCGCCAGTCCAGATAGATCGAAATCGCTGAACGCGGCCTGCCAGCCGTGCTGCTGCAGGCGCTCGATCACGTCGAGGCGGTTGCCCACGACGTGCACGGTCGGGTTGGCCGCCGTGTCCAGCTGAATGTTCTCGTCGACCAGCCACAGGGTGCTGGCGCGGGTGTTGTGCAGCCGGGTGTTGAGTTCGGTGGTCAGCAGGTCCATGTCAGATACTGGCTATCTCGTCGTCGGTCAGTTCGCGGTATTCGCCGGGGTCCAGCATTTCGTCCAGCACGATGGCACCGATCTGTTCCCGGTGCAGTGCCTCCACCCGGTTGCCGATGGCGGCAAACATGCGCTTGACCTGGTGGTAGCGGCCTTCGTGCAGGCAGACGCGGGCCTCATGCTCGGACAGGATCTCAAGTTCGGCCGGTTTGGTGCGCTCGCGCTCGCCGTTGAGCATCAGGCCTTCGGCAAACTGTTGCACGGCCCGGCTCGGAATGGGATCGGCCGTGGTGACATGATAGACCTTGCCGGTCTTGTGGTTGGGTGATGCCACGCGATGCGCCCACTGGCCATCGTCGGTCAGCAACACCAGGCCGGTCGTATCCACATCGAGTCGACCGCAGATGTTCAGGCGCTCGACGCGTGGCAGCTCCAGCAGGGCCAGCACTGTGGGGTGGACCGGGTCATCGTTCGAGCAGACCACGCCCTCGGGCTTGTAGAGCATCAGGTAGCGGGTCCGCGGCATTTCAAGCGGCATGCCCTGCAGGCTGATGTCGTCCTGCTCGCCGACCTTGCGCCCGGGATCCCGCTCAGGTACGCCGTTAACGGTCACCTCGTCGGCATGCAGCAGGCGCTTGACCTCTTTGCGCGAAAAATCCGTAACCTGAGTAATGTATTTATCGAGTCGCATGTGAACCTGCAAAACAGTTAAAGCGTCTAGTATATAGTAGCGGTCCAGACGACCACAGGGCGTTGTGAAAGCCCGGGCCGAATCCGCTAGAATGTCGCTCTAAATCTGATTGTTGAGGTGGCTGTGAAGCTTTTTGTCGATAACCTGACGCATGTGGACTTTTCCTATCTGCACCCGGAGCGCGGCCTGCTGGGAGAGTCCTGGGCGGTACAGTTGGTACTGGATGGCAGCCTGGATACGCAGGGCATGATCTGTGATTTCGGCGTGGTCAAGCGCCGCGTCAAGCAGTGGCTCGATGCCAATATCGATCATCAGCTGGTGGTGCCGACGGGTCTGCAGTCGCTGGCGCTGGACACGGCGGACGGCATGACCGAAGTCCGTTGGCAGTACCCGGACGGCCGCCGCTTCTGGTGTCGGGCACCCGAGCAGGCCATTGCTGCTGTGCCGACGGCCGAAATCGAACCCCTGGGGCTGGCCGACTGGTGCCGTGACCAGCTGCTGGCGCTGTTCCCGGATCAGGTGCGTGGCGTCGAGCTGGCATTCGTGCCGGAAAGCATCGACGGCCATTTCTACCATTACAGCCATGGCCTGCAGCAACACGATGGCAACTGCCAGCGTATTGCTCACGGGCATCGCTCGCGCATCGAGATCTACCGCAACGGCCAGCGTGACCAGGCGCTGGAAGGTATCTGGGCGGAGCGCTTTCGAGATATTTATATCGGTACCCGTGCCCATTTGCAGGCCGAGGCCAATGGCGAGCATCACTACGCCTATACGGCGCCCCAGGGCGCGTTTGAGCTGGTGCTGCCGGCAGAGTGCTGCTATGTCATGGACACCGAAACTACGGTGGAGCAGATCGCCATGCACCTGGCGACCGAGATCAAGGCCGAGCACGGACACGAGGATGTGGTGGTACGGGCCTTCGAGGGGATCGGCAAGGGCGCCATTGCCGCGGCCTGATCCGAACGTCGTGCCCTATTAACACAACAGCCGCCCTCGGGCGGCTGTTGTGTTAAGGCGAGCGGCTAACAGCTGATCAGTCGCGTTCGATGGCCAGTGCCGTGCCCATGCCACCGCCGATGCACAGCGTGGCGAGGCCCTTCTTGGCGTCGCGCTTGATCATCTCGTGCACCAGACTGACCAGGATGCGGCAGCCGGATGCGCCGATCGGGTGGCCCAGGGCAATGGCACCGCCATTGACGTTGACGATATCGGTATTCCAGCCCAGATCCTTGTTGACTGACATGGCCTGCGCCGCGAAGGCTTCGTTGGCTTCTACCAGTTCCAGGTCATCGATGCCCCAGCCGGCCTTTTCCAGTGCTTTGGTGGTGGCGCAGATTGGACCGGTGCCCATGATGGCCGGATCGACCCCGGCCGAGGCGTAGGCCTTGATCCGGGCCAGCGGCTTCAGCCCCAGGGCTGCGGCTTTTTCGGCGGAGCAGAGGATCACGGCGGCGGCACCGTCATTGATGGTGGAGCTGTTGCCGGCGGTCACGGTACCGTCTTTCTTGAAGGCCGGACGTAGCTTGCCCAGTGCCTCGGCGGTGCAGCCGAAGCGCGGCTGCTCATCGGTGTCGAACACCACCGGGTCGCCCTTGCGCTGCGGAATGCTGACCGGAATGATCTCGTCCTTGAAGCGGCCCGCGGTCACGGCCGCCTCGGCCTTGTTCTGGGACGCGCTGGCGAAGGCGTCCTGTTCTTCACGGGTGAAACCGTATTTCTCGACGATGTTCTCGGTGGTGATGCCCATGTGGTAGTTGTTGAACGCATCCCAGAGACCGTCATTGATCATGGAATCGACCATTTTCCAGTCGCCCATGCGCGCGCCGTTGCGGGAGTTGGGCAGCAGATGCGGTGACTGGGACATGCTTTCCTGGCCGCCGGCAATGATCACGTCAGCATCACCGCAGCGAATCGCCTGGGTGGCCAGCTGCAGGGCCTTGAGGCCGGAGCCGCACACCTTGTTGATGGTCAGGGCAGGCACTTCCTGCGGGATGCCGGCGTTGATCATGGCCTGGCGGGCCGGGTTCTGGCCACAGCCGGCGGTCAGCACCTGACCCAGAATGACTTCGTCCACCTCGGCCGGATTCAGGCCGGTCTGTTCGATCAGGCCTTGCAGAACGGTTGTACCCAGGGATGCAGCAGACAGCGAGGAGAGCGAACCATTGAATGCACCCACCGCCGTACGACCGGCGGCAACGATCACAACATCGCGCATAGTAAGTGTGCCTCTTTCATTCATATCATTATTGAGCCTGTGACCATGCTAGCGGCATCAGGTGACCGTCGTGTTGCATGGCATACTGCACACAGGTAGGGACCGGGCTGAACGCAGCCGGGGCTCACTTGAGTCTGCGCGATGCGGGAAGGAAGTGTCAAGTAGACCAAGCGCTCATGTTGTTGCAATGCACAAAAAAGGCCGGGCTTTATTTACATAGCCAGGCCTTCTGGTTTGTGCGATGCAGCAAGCGTCAGATTTCGAGGTTGTCGATCAGGCGGGCGGGTCCCAGGCGGGCCGCTGCCAGAATCACCTTGTCATCGTTCGGTTCGGCAGGCAGCAGGGTGTAGCGATTGACGATGCGGAAGTAGTCGCGGCTGAAGCCGGCCGCTTCCAGCTCGGCCTGGGCCTGCTGCTCCAGCAGGTCAAAGTTCTGCTCGCCACCGCGCACGGCGCTGGCAACCTGCTGCAGCACACGCTGCAGGGCGGGTGCCCGTGCCAGTTCCTCGGCGCTGAGGTAGCCGTTGCGCGAGCTCAGTGCCAGACCGCTGTCGGCGCGTTCCGTGGGCACGCCGATGATCTCGACGGGAATGCACAGGTCTCGCACCATCTTGCGGATGACCGCGACCTGCTGATAATCCTTGAGCCCGAACACAGCCACATCCGGCTGTACCATGTTGAACAGCTTGCAGACGACGGTGCTGACGCCGCGGAAGTGGCCCGGACGGCTGGCACCGCAGTACAGGTCGGACAGACCCGGCACTTCCACCAGGGTCTGAGCGTCCTGCCCGTCGGGGTAGACTTCCGCGACCGAGGGCGCGAACAGCAGGTGACAGCCTTCGGCCGCCAGCTGTTGCTGATCTTCGGCTAGGGTGCGCGGGTAGCTGTCCAGATCCTCATTGGCCCCGAACTGCAGTGGGTTGACGAAGATACTGGTGATGACGATATCCGCGTGCTGCAGTGCCGTCTTGACCAGCCGCAGGTGACCGCGGTGCAGGTTGCCCATGGTGGGCACCAGCGCGATGCGCTTGCCGTTGCGGCGGTGTTGCTGGACCGCCGCACGCAGCTCCGCGAGGGTGTGTAGCGTTTGCATGATTACTCGAATCCGTGTTCTTCAGCCGGGAATTGGCCGTTGCGCACCTGCTCGCCGTACTGGCGGAAGGCCTCCTGGACACTGTCGGCGTCGGCCATGAAGTTCTTGACGAACTTCGGGATACGGCCGGTGGTCACGCCGAGCATGTCATGCATGACCAGAACCTGGGCATCGGTGTGCGGGCCGGCGCCAATGCCGATCACGGGGATGTCGACGTTGCGGGTGATTTCCTCGGCCAGCAGCGAGGGCACGCATTCCAGCAGCAGCATGCTGGCACCGGCCTGTTCCAGGCGCTTGGCGTCTTCCAGCATTTTCAGGGCGCTGTGCTTGTCGCGGCCCTGCACCCGGTAACCGCCCAGCTTGTTGACCGCTTGCGGGGTCAGGCCCAGGTGGGCACACACGGGCACGCCACGCTCGGCCAGCAGGCTGACGCTTTCGCACAGCCAGTCACCGCCTTCCAGCTTGACGATGTGCGCACCGGCCTGCATTAGCGTGGCGGCGCTCTCCATCGCCTGTTCCGGCGTGGCGTAGCTCATGAAGGGCAGGTCAGCCATGATCATGGCGCCCTGGTTGCCGCGGGCAACGCTGGCGGTGTGGTAGGCCATCTCTTCAACAGTAACGGGCAGGGTGCTGTCCTGGCCCTGCAATACCATGCCGAGGGAGTCACCGACGAGGATCATCTCGATACCGGCACTGCTGACCTGATGGGCAAAGGTGGCATCGTAGGCGGTCAGTACGGCAAACTTTTCACCCGCCTGTTTACGGGCGCTCAGGGTATGCAGCGTGATGTTACTCATAGCATTCTCTTTGTTATCAATGAGACGCCGATCCAGTTCGGCTTGCGGCGATTATAGCGGGATCCGTTCCAGCGTGCCCAGTGGACAATGGACTAGGTGACGGCGCAGTTCGCTGCCGTCGGGCAAGTGCAGATCCGGCGCGATCTCGGCCAGCGGCCAGAGCACGAAGTTGCGCTCCAGCATCCAGGCGTGGGGAATGATCAGGCGTTCGCTGTCGATGATGTGGTCACCATACAGCAGGATATCCAGATCCAGGGTGCGCGGGCCCCAGTGGATCTTGCGCACCCGTTGATGGGCCTGCTCGATCGCCTGCAGGGCATCCAGCAGCGTTTCTGGCGCCAGCTCGGTTTCCAGCGCGGCTACGGCGTTGACATAGTCCGGCTGCCCCGGCGGACCGACGGGGTCCGAGCGGTACAGGGAGGAGCGGGCAACCACACGGCTGGCCGGAATATCATCCAGCTCGAGCAGTGCATCCGAGACCTGCTGGCGCGGGTCTTCCAGATTGCTGCCCAGGCCAATGTATACGCGGGTCACGCTTACTCCCCCTGCGGCGGCTGGTTCGGACGCTTGCGCGGACGGCGACGGCGCTTGCGCTTGGGCCTGTCGCTCTGTTCTTCCGGCATCATTTCGCGACGGCTGACCGGGTTGGCGACCTGATAGTCGGTCCACCACTGGCTCAGCCCGCCCAGATCTTCACCGCTGTTTTCTCGCAACAGCAGCAGGTCGTAGGCGGCACGGAAACGCGGGTGTTCCATCAGCTGGTCGGCCTTCTTGCCCTGGCGGCGCGGCAGGCGCAGCTGCAGTTCCCAGATCTCGCGTACCGGGGTGGAGAAGCGGCGCGGAATGGCGGTGCACTTGACCTGCTCGCCCAGCACCTGGTTGGCCGCCTCATGCAGCAGCGGAATCGGTGGCAGGTCGGTGCCGGCGGCTTCTAGTTCGCGCATGCGCAATTGCAGCGGGTACCAGAGCAGGGCTGCAAACAGGAAAGCCGGGGTAACACTCTTATTCTGGGCCAGGCGGCGATCGGTGTTGCACAGGGCGTTGATCAGCAGGGTTTCGACCGGATAGTCGTCGCTTTCCAGTGCCTGGTCGGTCAGCGGGAACAGGTACTGGAACAGGCCGAAGCGCTGCAGCTGGCGGTAGGAGGCTTCACCGTGGCCGCTTTGCAGCAGCTTGAGCACTTCATCGAACAGGCGCGCCGGTGACACGTTGCGCATCAATGGCGCCAGTTCCCGAATCGGCTCGGCGGTGTCGGACTCGATCTCGAAGCCCAGCTTGGCCGCAAAGCGGGCGGCGCGCAGCATCCGTACCGGATCTTCGCGGTAACGGGCGTTGGCATCACCGATCATGCGCAGGCGGTTATTTTTGAGATCATCATAACCGCCGGCGAAGTCGAGGATGCTGTGATCCTTGGCATCGTAATACAGCGCATTGACGGTGAAATCACGGCGCAGGGCATCCTCTTCGATGGTGCCGTAAACGTTGTCGCGCAGAATCATCCCGGTATCGGCGGTACGGGCCTGTTCGCGGCCGGCCTCTCCCTGGTCGTGTGATGCGCGGAAGGTGGCCACTTCGATCACTTCGCGACCGAAGCGTACATGCAACAGCTTGAAGCGGCGACCGATCAGGCGTCCGCGGCGGAACAGTTCCTCGGCTTCCTCGGGATGGGCCGAGGTGGCGATATCGAAGTCTTTCGGTTTGAGACCGCGCAGCAGGTCGCGGATACAGCCCCCGACCAGATAGCCTTCGTGATCGGCATCCTCCAGGCGATACACCACTTTCATGGCATTGTCGTCGAGGTAGCGGCGCGGGATCTGATGTTCAGATTCTGGAATGCGGCGGCGACCGTTTTCAAGCGTCTCGCTGGGAGCATTCGGCGCACTGACGTCCGCCTGACGGGCAGCGCCAGTACGTTTGCGCAACAGTATCCAGGCAACCAGGGCGGCGGCCAGAATGGCGATAATGATAACTGGAATATTCGGCATGGGTCGTGCTGTGTCCCTGTCTGTAACGGCTCACGGATGGCGCATCATAACACCTGACTATCCTGAGCATAAGGTTGCCCTTAGGCAGGTGGAATGAAGAAGCAGGGGCGTAACGTTGACAGATATAGAAGGGGGGTAGCGAGAGTGGGGGGTGTCGGTCGAAAAGTGGCAACATAAAACTTAGCTTGTTGTTTTTGTTCCTAAGAGCACTGATTGGGGAGCGCTGCAGTGCCACTTTATCGACCGACTAAGCCTCGTTGTTATTTTTATTCGAGGCAGGTCACTCATCCATTCGCTCTATTGTTATTTTTATTGCCGAGCGAGCTTCAGGGTGTACGTTGTTGTTGTTCTGCTAAATATAATGCAGGGCGCGTGCCAAAAAATGTAACTTAATGTTTTATAAGGTTTTTGTTTTTATAGTCCGAATAAGGGTATGAAAAAAACAACAGAGTGTTACCTGAAACCACGTTATTCGTGCGGGCTTGGGTAGTTCGGTAACACTTGTGAGTGTTACCTGAGGTTACCCTTTGGGCTTGCGCGGAATGCCCAGTTTTTGACGGCGCTCCCACAGGCTCTTGCGGCTGATGCCCAGGGTTTTGGCCAGCTCGGTCTCGCTCATCTGGTCCTGGTTTTCCAGCACAAAGCGCTGGAAGTAATCGTCCAGTGACAGGTCCGTTCGCGCCGGGGCTGCAGGGGCGGCATCGGGTACCGGCGATGGAGTGGAGCGGGTCTGCTGATACTGGCTTTCCAGTTCGCTGAGGCTGTGCGGTTCCACGTCGAGCCCCAGCAGCTCGGGCGTGATCTGCTGTCCGTCGGCCAGGATCACGGCGCGTTCAATGGCGTTTTCCAGCTCGCGGACATTGCCGGGCCAGTGGTAACGGCGCAGCAGGTCGAGTGCATCGGGACTGAAGCGCAGTGGCTCGCAGCCCATCTTGCGGCCTTGCTTGTCGAGAAAGGCTTCGGCCAGCTCCAGAATGTCGTTCTCACGCTCGCGCAGCGGCGGCATACGCAGCTCCATCACGTAAAGACGGTAATACAGATCTTCACGGAACTGGCCGGAACGGGCGCGGGACTTGAGATCCCGGTGGGTGGCGGCAATCAGACGCACGTTGACCTTGAGCGGTTGCACCGCGCCAACACGGCGGATCTCGCCTTCCTGCAGGAAGCGCAGCAGGCGTGCCTGGGCTTCCAGCGGCAGTTCGCCGATCTCGTCGAGGAACAGGGTGCCGCCGTCGGCCGCTTCGATCAGGCCGCTGCGGCTGCTGGTGGCGCCGGTAAAGGCGCCCTTCTCGTGGCCGAACAGTTCGGATTCGATCAGGGTTTCCGGGATGGCGGCGCAGTTGACGCAGACCATCGGCTTGCCGGAACGGTCGCTTTGCTCGTGAATGGCGCGGGCAGCCAGCTCCTTGCCGGTGCCGGATTCGCCCAGAATAAGCACGGTTGCGTCGGTGCGGGCTACCTTGGCGATGCGGCGGTACAGCTCCTGCATGGCGTTGCAGGAGCCAAGGATATGGGTCTGGCCGTCGCCGGGTTCGGTCGCTGTGGTGTCGGTGGCCGCCGGTGCCGGGCGCTGTTCCAGAATGCCGGCCACGGTCTTCAGCATCTCGTCGTGGTCGAAGGGCTTGGCAATGTAGTCGATGGCGCCCAGCTTCATGGCATCAACGGCCGAACGCAGGCTGGCATAGCTGGTCATGATCAGCACCGGCACCTGGCCGGCCAGTTCGATCAGGTCGGTGCCGGGGGCGCCAGGCAGACGCAGGTCCGAGATGATCAGGTTGAAACTGTCGAGGGGGTAGCGGCTGGTAGCATCACTGACCGATTCGGCATCACTGACGTCATGCCCGTTCTTTTCCAACAGGCGCTTAAGTGCTGAGCGGATGATGCTTTCATCCTCAACAATCAGAATTCGACTCATCCGGACAAACCTTCTCCATCTGCCTCCGACAGCGCAGACAGCATGCTCTGCTGCAGCCGGGGTAAGGTGATAACGACCCGAGTGCCTTTGTTCTGTTTCTTGTCGGCCGGACTCAAGATTTCGATATTACCATAGTGCTGCGTAATGATGTTGTAGACCAAAGGCAAGCCCAGCCCGGTGCCCTTGCCGGGCTCCTTGGTGGTGAAGAAGGGTTCGAACAGCTGCTCCAGATGCTCGGGGGCAATGCCGGTGCCGGTGTCGGTGATCAGCACGCGGCTGCTGTGCTCATTCTGTTCCGAGGTCAGCCGGATTTCACCGTCGGCGGGTGAGGCGTCGCTGGCGTTGTTAAGCAGGTTGACGAACACCTGTAGCAGCAGCTGCAGGTCGCCCTGAATCATCAGGTCCGGTGCAATGTCGTTGATGAAGCTCTGTTGGCGACTGCGGCTGTCGAGGCTGACCAGGTGAATGGCTTCAGCCGCACAGGCATGTAAGTTGACCGGTTCCAGCGACCCCGGGCCCTCCTGGCGCCCGGTGTGGGCAAAGCGCACCAGTGACTGCACGATACGGGTGATGCGACGGGTCTGATCGACAATCTGGTCGCCGGTGTCTAGCACCTCAGGCAGGTCGGTTTCCAGCTTCAGGTTCTGGGCCAGGCAGGCGATGCCGGTGACCGGGTTACCGATTTCGTGTGCTACCCCGGCGGCAAAGCGGCCGATGGACGCCAGGCGTTCGCTGTGTGCCAGTTTGCGCGCCATCAGCTGGTGCTCGGTTTCTTCCTCGATCAACAACACCATGCCTTGTGCCGAGGGCGTGTCTTCCAGCCAGGCCTTATGCAGGCTGAACCAACGCCGTGCGCCATCCAGTTCGATGCACTGGGCACTCTGGTGCAGCGTATGGGTGCTGGCGAAGGGGACCAGCAGCTCGGTCCAGGGGGCGGGCAGCTGATCCAGTGGCGTGCCCAAGGTGCTGTCGGCACTCAGGCCGGTGTAGCTTTCCAGCTCGGCATTCCAGAACAGGATTTCCCGGTTGGCGTCCAGAGTGCAGACCCCAATCGGCAAGCGTTGCAGTGTGGCACGATGGTAGCGGCGTAATTGGTCCAGCTCGGCCGCGAGCCCCGACAGGCGCTGATCATAGGTTTCAAGCTGCTGTTCCAGCAGATGCACATCCCGCCCTTTGAAGTCATGCCCGGCGGGGGCATCCAATGGCGCCAGCAGGGCGGCGGCCTCCACCGGCCCGAGCAGGCCGGACAGGTTCTGCTCCAGCTGCGAGCGCAGCCGCAGGGTATCCAGCGGTGTCAGCCGTCCGGTCGGCAGTTGCAGTTCGCGCAGGGCGCGGCGCACTTCACGCCGGGCCGGGCGCTCGCCCAGGCGCGGCGTCAACCGGTCGATAAAATCGGCTTCGCTTTGCACCTGGATGCCCTGACCGCTGGGGCGTGGCAAGGCATTGAGCATGCAAGCATCGGCGGCCAGGCGTTCTTCGCGACTGCCGGGAAACAGCATCGAGATGCTGACCAGGGCCAGCGCATTGGCCAGCAGCGACAGCAGCGCCATCGCATAGCCCTGGGACGCCGGCAGACCGGGTGTTTCACCGCTGCCCAGCAGGCCCATCATCGGCAGCAGCAGGCCCAGCCCCCAGACGCTGAAACCGGCCAGGATACCGGCCAGAAAACCGTGACGGCTGGCACCAGGCCAGTACAGGGTGGCCAGTACACCGGGCAGGAACTGCAGAAAAGCGATAAAGGCCAGCAAGCCGAGCTGGTTCAGATCGAAGCGATGACCAATGAATTGAAAGAACAGAAAGCTGCCCAGCAGCACGCCGAGGATGATCAGGCGGCGGATCCACAGCAGCCAGGCGTAGAAGCGCACGTTGTCCGGCACCCGCACCAGTGGCAGCACCACGTGGTTCTGCAGCATGGATGCCAGGGCAACGGTGGCGACAATAATGATGCCGCTGGCGGCCGACAATCCGCCGATAAACGCCAGCACACCCAGCCAGGGCAGTTTCAATGCCTGCCCCAGCTGCAGCACCATGTACTCTGGGTTGCTGATGGCGTCGCTTTTGACCGCCGCCCATAGAATGGGTGGTACACACAGAGCCAGCAGCAGCAGGAACAGAGGCACGCCCCAGCTGGCGCGATACAGGCTTTCGGTGGGCAGGTTTTCGGTAAAGGCGATATGGAACATGTGCGGCATGACAAAGGCGCAGGCAAAGAAGGCCAGCAGCAGTATCTGCCAGTGATCGGTATCCGGCGCCCGCTGCAGTGGTTCCAGGGCGGTCGGATTGGCCGCCAGCCAGTCGATCAGGCCGGATGGGCCGCCCAGTACGGCAAACAGGGCATAACCGGCGATGGTCAGCAGAGCGACCAGCTTCACCAGCGATTCGGTGGCAATAGCAAACAGCAGACCCTGATGGCTGTTGCGTACCGAGGCGTGGCGGGCTCCGAACAGCAGTGTGAACAGGGCGATTACGGTACAGAACCCGGCGGCGGCCTGGGTCGATGAGATCTGTTGGTTCAGCATCGGCAGCGAGTCGGCCAGGGCCTGAATCTGGATCGAAATCAGCGGCAGGCTGATGAACAGGGTCAACAGGGTGGTCAGCGTACCGACGCGCCCGCTGCGAAAGCGGAAGGCAAAGAGGTCGGCCAGAGAGCTGAGCTGGTGGCGCCGGGTAATGCGCAAAATGGGGACCATGATCAGAGGGGCCAGCATGAAGGCTGCCGAGGCCCCCAGATAGGAAATCAGATAGGCATAGCCGGACGCGTAGGCGACGCCAAAGATGCCGTAAAAGGTCCAGGCGCTGGCAAAAACACCCAAGGCCAGCACATGCACCAGCGGGTGGCGTACCAGCCGTTCCGGCAGGCGCTTGCGCTCGCTCAGCCAGGCGGCACCAAACAGGGACAGCAGGTAGCCGCAGCCCAGCAGTGTCAGGGTGGTCAAATCAAAGTTCATGGTGACGGTGGCGCCATTCAGCGGCCGCTGTGATCAGAATCAGCAGCGCCCAAACAATAAAGGGAAGCAGCCAGTGCCGGTTGGTAAACAGCAGCTGTTCGACCAGCGACGGCATCAACAGCAGGGCGCCCAGTGCCAGCAACAGTAGCAGGCGCCGGTGCATCAATACACCTGCCCGGGAAGGTGTTTGGCGGCGGGCAGGCTGAGAACGGCCGGTATGGCCGCCGGGTTCCAGTTCAGGCAGCCCCAGTCGAGCAGCTCGGTGAGTGTGGCATCCGCCAGGTCAGGGCTCGGCCCTTGGCCCAGCAGGCTCAGGGCCTGGCGCAGCAGGGTCAGGCGGTCCTGTGGATCAATGGCCGGTGCCAAGTTCTGCTTGCTCAGTTTCTGGCCGTTGGCATGGGTGATGACCGGGATATGGGCGTAGTCGGGCGGTGGGTAGCCCAGCTGTTGTTGCAGTTCCAGCTGATGCGGCGTTTCGTCGATCAGATCACTGCCGCGCAGGATATCGGTGATGCCCTGGTCGGCGTCATCCACGACCACCGCCAGCTGATAGGCAAAGAGCCCGTCGCGGCGGAAGACCACAAAATCACCCTGATGGCCGTGCCAGTGGTAGTCGCGTCGGCCCTGGATCCGGTCGTTGAAGTGTTGCCTCGGCTGCAGGTGGCGTACCCGGTAGGCCACGTTGGCCAAGGCCGGTGGCGGCTGATGCAGACAGTGGCCGTCATAGCCTTGAACGCCACGGGCACGGAGCTGCTTGCGGCTGCAGTTGCAGGGGTAGGCGGTGCCTTGATCGATCAGGACCTGTAGCGCCTCCTGGTAGAGATCATGGCGTTGGCTCTGGTATACAACTTCGCCGTCCCAGTGCAGGCCGAAAGCCTCCAGGGTGCGCAGGATGTGGTCGGCAGCGCCGGGCTGTTCCCGGGGCGGATCGAGGTCCTCCACGCGGACCTTCCAGAATCCGTTACGGCTGCGAATATCCAGATAGCTGGCCAGTGCTGCCAGCAGGGAACCAAAGTGGAGAGGGCCGGTGGGCGAGGGCGCAAAGCGTCCAATACAGGGCATAATGGGCACTCACAGCTGAATCGCCCCGGAACCGACGGCTCCGGGGCACGTCCGCTTAGCGGCCGAGCTGTTTTTCCTTGATCTCGGCCAGCGTCTTACAGTCGATGCACAGGGTGGCGGTCGGACGGGCTTCCAGGCGGCGAATGCCGATTTCGACACCGCAGGCCTCACAGAAGCCGTAGTCGTCTTCGTCGATGCTTTCGATCGCTTCGTCGATCTTGCGGATCAGCTTGCGCTCACGATCACGGGTGCGCAGTTCCAGGCTGAACTCTTCCTCCTGGCTGGCGCGGTCACTGGGATCCGCAAAGTTGGACGCTTCTTCCTTCAGGTGGGTAATGGTGCTGTCCACCTCTTCCATCAGTTCGCGTTTCCAGCCAAGCAGAATCTTGCGGAAATGCTCTCTCTGCGCTTCATTCATGTACTCCTCACCGGTATCCAGCGGATAGGGTTCGAAATGCATGAACTGGGTATCTTTGGTTTTTGGCATTGGCGCAGCCTCACGTCATTGGGGGCTCAGACCTGTTCAAGCCCGATTGCTCCGGCCCGGCGCCCCTGATATGGGAACACTAGGGTGTTTTGAAAGCCGGTGAAAGTACCAGAAGCCCAGAGTTTAGGCTAGACCTCTTTGGCCTTTTTGCCAGCCGTTTGATGTCATGCAGACGCGGTGCGGGCGTGTGCCGCGACCAAAGTAGAACCGGCTGCGAGCATGCTCGATCGTACCCTCATGATCGATTCTGCTGCAGGTAGACGACTCCCTGCTCGACCCGGCACGGCAGGGGGGACAGCTGCTCGCCGGGGCAGGGGCCAGCCACGCAGACCCCATCCTCGACCCCGAACAAGGCACCGTGGGTGGCGCATTGAATGAACTGCTTTTCGTCATCGAGAAACTGATTCGGTTGCCACTCCAGGCGGATGCCTCGGTGGGGGCAGTTGTTGTGCCAGGCCAGCACGCGCGCGCCACGCTTAAACACGACCACGGCGCTGCCGTCGGCCAGTTCGAAGCTCTGGCCTTCGACGGGATCGAGCTCATCAACATGGCACAGGCGAATATTCGGCATCTTATTCCTCCAGCAGGCGCTGGGCGCGCAGTTGGGCCATCAGCTGCTCGATGGCTTCGTCATCGCGGGTATCGACCGGCAGGGTGATCAGTTGTTCGTCGCTGCTCAACGGCTGCATGACGCTCATCTGTTCACGCATCACGTCCACATCGGCATCGGACGGGTCGAGGCCTTCTTGCTGGCGTCGCTTGAGCCGGGCCTCGATCAGGTTCTGCTCGCAATGGCAGCTGATGATGCGTACCGGTACGTCCAGCAGGGCTGCCAGCTCTGCATAGGCATTGCGGGTGCGCTGGTGGATGAAGGTGGCGTCCACCACCACGGAGTAACCGGCCTTGAGCATCAGGCGGGTGGTGTCCAACAGGTGCTGGAAGGTGCGGCTGTTCATCTCGGCGCCATACAGCTGCAGCGAATTACCCTGCAGGCTCAGTTCGCGGTACAGCCGCTTGCGCTCCACGTCGGAACGGATGCGGATCACACCCACGGCTTCAGCAAGGCGCTCGCTGAGATAGCTCTTGCCGCTGCCGCTGACGCCGTGCATCAGGAACACGGCGGGGGTGCGCGGGCGGCAGTAGTGCTCGGTCAGCTTGAGGTAATGACGACAGGTGGGCACATCCGGGTTGGGGCCTAGCATGGCCACCTTGGCACGGACCATGGAACGGTAGGCCTTGTAGAAATTGAGCAACGGCAGCGCACCATAGTCGCCGGTCAGCTCCAGGTAGCGGTTGAGGCAACGGTTGGCCCAGCGGAATTGCTGGTTGGCTTCCAGATCCATCAGCAGGAACGCCAGGTCGGAAATGGTGTCGATCCAGCGAAATTCCAGATTGAATTCGATGCAGTCGAACAGACGCAGTTCGTCATGGAACAGGTTGACGTTGGCCAGGTGCAGGTCGCCATGGCATTCACGGACTCGACCGTTGCGCTTGCGCTGGCGCATCAGGCCTTCCAGTGCACGGAAATTTTCTGCTGTGCGCGCCGACAGCTGCTGCAGCAGGGCCCAGTCTTCGGCACCCAGGTGGTCTGGCGGAATATAGCGGTAGTTGTCCGCGACCACTTCCCATAGCGTATCCGGCTCGCCCCAGGGGCTGTCCTGAGCAACGATGGGGATGCGCTGGTGGAAGGCAGCAATCTGTTCAGCCAGCAGGTCGATCCACTCGGGCTTGAACAGGTGGCGCTCAAGCAGGCGGTCAAGGCGCAGTTCAGGATCGAACTGGTACATTTTGACGGCATATTCGATGATGCCGTCCTCTGCGCCCAGTTCAGGGGCCTCGCTGTGGCCGCCGATCGGTACCAGGCCGATATAGATGTCCGGTGCCAGGCGTTGGTTCAGTCGCACCTCTTCCTCACAGCAGTGGCGGCGCTGTTCCAGCGTGGTGAAATCCAGGAAACCGAAATTCACCGGTTTCTTAACCTTGTAGGCGAACTCGCCGGTCAGCAGAATCCAGGAAATATGGGTTTCAATGACGTCGATGTCGGTCACGGCGTGTGGATAACAGGCCGGGTCGCGCAATGATTCGATCAGTTTGGGTAACATGAGGCTCCAGCTGTTGTCAGCGATGGCATGAGATTATACTGACCCGATGAGTAAAAAGAGAACTCCCCCTGCCAAGAGGCGCAAATCGCGCCGTTCCCGCAAACCTTCCCGCTTGGGTCGCCTGCTGCGCTGGCTATTGAAGCTGGGGCTGGTGATGAGCGTCATTGCCGGTGTCGGTCTGATCTACCTGGACGCTCAGGTGCGCACCAAATTCGAGGGCAAGCGCTGGGCCGTGCCGGCGAAGGTCTACGCCCGACCGCTGGAGCTCTATCCCGGCCAGACCCTGAGCATGGCTGACCTGAAGCAGGAATTGAAGAGCCTCAACTACCGCTTCGTGCGCCGGGCCGAGCAGCCGGGTGCTGTGGAGTGGGCCAGCAGCCGTACGCGCATTCAGACTCGGGGTTTCAATTTCCCGGACGGTGCCGAACCGGCCCGCAATCTGCTGCTGAGCTTTTCCGGTGACCGGCTCGAGAGCATCCGGGATGCCCAGGGGCAGAACTTGCCGCTGGTACGGTTGGAACCGATGCTGATCGGCGGCATCTACCCCAAGTCCAATGAAGACCGCGACCTGATCAAGCTGGAAGAGGCGCCGCCCTATCTGGCGCAGGCGCTGGTGACCGTGGAGGACCGCGCTTTCTATGACCACTGGGGCGTTTCCTTCAAGGGTATCGCCCGTGCCATGTGGGTCAACGTGCGTGCCGGACGTTTCGTGCAGGGCGGCAGCACTCTGACCCAACAGTTGATCAAGAACTTTTACCTGACCTCCGATCGTACCCTGAGCCGCAAGCTGCTGGAGCTGCCGATGGCGATGCTGCTGGAGCTGCACTACGACAAAGACGAGATACTGGAAGCCTACCTGAACGAGGTCTATCTGGGACAGTCCGGCAGCCGTGCCATCCACGGCTTCGGTCTGGCCAGTCAATACTATTTTGCCCGTCCGGTACAGGAGTTGGAGCTGCATCAGGTCGCGCTGCTGGCCGGCATGGTCAAGGGGCCGTCCTGGTATGACCCGCGCCGCCATCCCGAGCGTGCCATGGAGCGCCGCAACCTGGTACTGAGGATGCTGCATGAGCAGGGCCATATCACGGAAGCAGACTACACGGCCGCGCGTGAGCGCACTTTGGGCGTGGTCAAGCAGCGCAGTCTGCACAAGGGCGCGTTTCCGGCTTATTTGGACCTGGTCAAGCGTCAGCTGCGTGAAGAATACCGCGATGAAGATCTGAGCACCGAAGGTCTGCGCGTCTTTACGGCTCTGGACCCGCTGGCGCAGACCCATGCTGAAGCGGCGCTGGAGAGCAGCGTGAAGCGGCTGGAGCAGCGCTATGGCCAGCGAGCCAACAACCTGGAAGCCAGCATGGTGGTGACCGATCCACAGACCGGCGAGGTGCTGGCGTTGATCGGGGGCCGCGATACCCGTTACCAAGGGTTCAACCGTGCCCTGGATGCACTACGCCCTGTCGGCTCTCTTGTCAAACCTGCGGTCTACCTGGCGGCCCTGGAGCAGGGCTACACCCTCAACGCCATGCTTGAAGACGAGCCGTTGAGCGTCAAGCTGCCGGACGGTTCGACCTGGGAGCCGCAGAATTTCGACCGGCGCAGTCACGGTCTGGTGCCGCTGCATCGTTCACTGGCGCTGTCCTACAACCAGTCCACGGCGCGATTGGGCATGGACGTGGGCGTCGAGCGGGTAATCGACATGCTGGAGCGGCTTGGGGCCGAACGCGAGCTCAAGCCTTATCCATCCCTGTTGTTGGGGGCACAGGCCCTGTCACCACTGGAGCTGGCCAGCATCTACCAGACCATCGCCGCCAATGGATTCCGCATGCCACTGCGGGTCATTCGACGGGTGACCGATGCCGAAGGTGAAGAGTTGTCACGCTATCCCTTTACCCTGAAGCAGCAGGTCAAGCCCGAGGTGGTGCACTTGTTGCAGTACGCGTTACAGGAAGTCGGCCGGGAAGGTACAGCGCGCAGTGCTTATCGCACGCTGCCGCAAAACCTGAATCTGGCCGGCAAGACGGGGACTTCCAATGATCAGCGTGACAGCTGGTTTGCCGGTTATACCGGCGACCGTCTGGCGGTGGTTTGGCTGGGGCGTGATGATAACTCCCAGTTGCCCTTTACCGGTGCCAGCGGTGCGCTGCGAGTATGGACCGAGTTCATGCGCCGTGAGCAGCCGCAACCCTTTGTGGCCACACGCCCGGCCGGTATCGAGTATGTCTGGGTGGATGAAGCCACGGGACTGCGTTCGGATGCGCGCTGCGAGGGCTCGCGACAGCTGCCGTTCCTGACCGGCACGGCGCCGACGGACAAGGTCGATTGTGGTCTGGATACCCCAGTGCGGCGTTCGCTGGACTGGTTCCGTAACTGGTTCAACTGATATTAGAAGGATGCTATGAAAAAGGTTTATCTGATTACGGCACTGACGCTGGCCATGACCGGCTGTGCCGGCACCAGCCCCTATGATTACAAGGCACCGGTCGAGGAGCGGGGGCGCACGGATGCACCCCGGGCGCCGGGTACGGTGGTGCCGGCCGAACCGGCGCCGGGCGTGAAGGTGACGCCGATCGAAACGGCACCGGTCATTCGTGCCCAGCGTGGTGCCGAAGATACCCCGGCGCCAGTACCACAGGCTCCGGTGACGGTGCGTCAGCCGCAGAGCCCGGCGGTGGTTGCATTGCTGGACTCGGCACGTCGTGATACCGGCAGTGGCAACCTGCGTACGGCACAGAGTCGACTGGAGCGGGCCTTGCGCATTGCGCCGCGAGACCCCGAAGTCTATTTCCAGCTGGCGGATGTGCAGCGACGTCAGGGGCAGTTTCTTCAGGCCGAGCAGGTCGCGCTAAAAGGCGTCAGTGTCGCCTCGGGTCAAGCCGGTGCGCTGCGTCGCCTGTGGCTGTTGGTCGCGGATATTCGAGCCGAGGCGGGAAATGCGGCGGGCGCCAGGCAGGCCCGCCAGAAGGCCGCGGCTTATTGAGCCGCTGTCGGTTTCGGTGTCTGTTGCTGCAGGCCCCAACAGAGCAGCAGCAGGCTGACCGCCTGGGCCAGCAGGCGCGCACTTTCAGGCAGCTCGGCCACCATCAGCGCCGGCGCGCTGAGGCTGACCAGCAGCAGTGGTGCGGACAGGGCGGTCGCCAGGCGTGCCAGCAGGCGCTGTTGACGCCAGGCGGTTAGCAGCAGGGCGGCGGCCAGTGCAAAGCTGAGCCACAGGGTGTAGTCCTCGCCCCGTCCCATGCGGCGAAACAGCTCAAACAGTGCAAACAGGGCCAGCAGCCAGCGGCCCCATCCAGCTCGTGACCAGTACCAGCCCATGGCCTGTGCCAGCGTAGCCGTGACCAGCAGTGGCAAGCCGGCATACAGTGCCAGGTTGTCCAGCAGGCGCTGTAGGGTTGCAACATCCTGGTTCTGCGGCGTCAGCAGCAATTGTCCCATGGCCGCCAGCGTGATGAAGACCAGGCTCAGGCAACCCACCTGCAGCTGTGAGCGTGGGGCCTCGGGCTGGGTGTCCGCGTGGCGGAACAGCAGCATGGCCGCCCCGAGGGCGGCCGCGAGCAGCAGACCTTGTCCGAGCATGCCCGCTTACTCCGCCAGCGTGGCAAACACCCGATCCGCGGCGGCCAGCGTGGCATCCAGTTCCGCTTCGGTGTGGGCGTTGGAGATGAAGCCGGCCTCGAAGGCGGACGGTGCCAGGTAAATGCCTTCATCCAGCATGCCGTGGAAGAAGCGGCCGAAACGCTCGGTGTCACAGGCCGTGGCATCGGCAAAGCTGCTGACCAGCGGTTGCTCGGTAAAGAAGATGCCGAACATGCCGCCCACGCAACTGGTGGTGAAGGGAATACCGTGTTTGCTGGCCAGGGCTTCCAGGCCTTGGGTCAGGTACTCGGTCTTGGCGCTCAGGGCTTCGTGGATGCCTTCGGCCTTGAGCGCCTTGAGCATGGTCAGGCCGGCGGCCATGGCCAGCGGGTTGCCGGACAGGGTCCCGGCCTGGTAGACCGGGCCCAGCGGCGCGATGTGTTCCATGATTTCGCGCTTGCCGCCGAAGGCGCCCACCGGCAGACCGCCACCGATCACCTTGCCCAGCGTGGTCAGGTCGGGTTTGACGTTGAATTTCTCCTGGGCACCGCCCAGGGCCACGCGGAAGCCGGTCATCACTTCGTCGAAGATCAGCACGCTGCCGTATTGGTCGCAGACCTCGCGCAGGCCTTCCAGGAAGCCTTCCTTGGGCAGGATGCAGTTCATGTTACCGGCCACCGGCTCGACGATGATGCAGGCCACCTGGTGACCGATCTCGGCAAAGGCTTGGCGCACGTTGTCGATGTCGTTGAAGTTCAGGGTAATGGTGTGCTCAGCCAGCGCCGCCGGAACCCCCGGCGAGTTGGGTTCGCCCAAGGTCAGAGCACCGGAGCCGGCCTTTACCAGCAGGGAGTCGGAGTGGCCGTGGTAGCAGCCCTCGAACTTGACGATCTTGTCACGGCCGGTGAAGCCGCGGGCCAGGCGAATGGCGCTCATGGTGGCTTCGGTGCCGGAGCTGACCATGCGCACCATCTCCATGGAGGGCACCAGCTCGCAAACCAGATCGGCCATTTCGGTTTCGATGGCGGTCGGCGCGCCAAAGCCCAGACCGTTGTCCAGTGCCTCGCGCACGGCGTTGATCACCGGCGGGTAGGAGTGGCCCAGCAGCATGGGACCCCAGGAGCCGATGTAGTCGATGTAGCGGCGATCATCTTCATCGAACAGGAAGGGACCTTCGCCACGCTTGAAGAAGATCGGGGTGCCGCCAACGCCCTTGAAGGCGCGCACCGGTGAATTGACGCCGCCCGGGATGTGGGCCTGTGCGGCCTGGAACAGGGATTCTGAACGTGACATTGGACACTTCCTTTATCTTCAAACGAATGAGTTACGAAACGTGAAACGGTTGGGTCAGACGCTCGGCCTGTTGCTGAATATCCTCAGCGGCAAACAGTGCATTGACCACGGCTATCAGATCCGCGCCCGCTGCAACGACCCGGGCAACATTATCCATGCTGATCCCGCCGATCGCCACCACCGGCACGTTGAGCCGGGCGCGGGCTTCCTGTAGCAGTGCCAGCGGCGCCAGTTCAGCCTCGGGCTTGGTGCGCGAGGCAAAGAAGGCCCCGAAGGCGACATGATCGGCGCCGGCTTGAATGGCGCGCTGGGCCAGATCGATACGGTCGTGGCAGGTCTGGCCGATCAGTGCCGCTGGGCCCAGGCGGTCGCGTGCGGCGGCCACGCTGCCGTCCTGCTGACCCAGATGAACGCCATCGGCACCGCTGGCATGAGCCAGCTCCACGTCATCGTTGATTAGCAGCGGGCAGTCATACTGTCGGCACAGGTCACGCAATGCCAGTGCCTGGCGCAGACGGCGAGCGTCATCGGTGGACTTGTCGCGGTACTGCAGCAGGCGCATGCCGCCGCGCAGGGCCGCTTCCACCCGCTCCAGCATAAGGGTATCGGTGGGCATCAGGGTGGCATCGGTGAGGCCATAAAGGCCATGCAATCGGGTCATGTCAGGCTCTGTTTCTGATGGTAGTAGTCTTCGATCTGCTGGCGGCTGATCAGGCCCATGGGTTCTTCCCGGTTGCTGACCACCAGCAGGTACTGCAGCTGTTGTTGCTGCATGCGCTCCAGTGCCTCCTTGAGAGTGGCGCGGTAGAGCAAAGGTTCAACGTCGATCCGTTGAGCTGGAATGCTGAGCAGGTCGATGTCGTCGCCAGAGTCCACTTCGGGCGCCAAGCTGTCCAGGTACTGGCGCAGATCGGTCGGGGGCAGCAGGAACCGGCGTGGTGTACTGTCTACCAGAATCCAGTAGGGCGCGGCATCCAGTAGCGCACGTGCCGCCGTGCGGTTCAGACTCGCCGGTGCCTGGCAGAGGTCGCGCTGCATCAGACTGCCCACCGCTGCCCGTGACAGCACCTGTGCCAGCGGTGCCTGGCGCAGATCCAGGCCTTGCTGCTGCAGGGAGGCGTGAAAGATGGAGGGCAGGCCGAAACCGAAGCGGGTGGTCAGATTGGCTACCAGAATGGCCAGCATGCCGGGGAGGATGATGCCGGTGTTGTGGGTCAGCTCCAGCAGTGCCAGCAGGGCAGCCAGTGGCGCATTGAGCAGGGCGGCCATCATCGCGCCCATGCCGATCATGGCATACAAGCCGGTATGCGGCTGGCCGGTCAGCCAGGCGCCGACACCGCCAAGCAGAGCACCGGCGACGGCGCCGATGAACAGGGCTGGCGCGATCAGGCCGGCGGGAATGCCCAGCGCAATGATCACGGGGGTCAGCAGGCACTTGGCCAATAGCAGGCCGAGCAGGAACAGCAGCGGGGCCGGGCCGTGAAACAGGGCTTCGATGGTGTCGTAGCCGCTGCCCATCACTTCCGGCCAGTAGGCGGCCACGGCGCCGGTCAGTCCGCCGGCCAATAAAAAGCGCACGCTGAAATGCCAGTGACGCAGGCGGAAGGTCAGCAGTTGCAGGTGATGAAATCCGGCGGCCAACAGTCCGGTCAGCAGCCCCAGCAGTACGACCAGTGGCAGCCCGGTCAGCTCGCCGATGCTGGCCTCCGGCGCATTGAAGACGATCGCCTCGCCCACCGTGGCCCTTACCACCACGTCGGCCACCACGGCTGCCACCATAATAGGCAGGAAACCGATCAGGGTATATTCGAGCAGAACCACTTCCATGGCGAAGATCACCCCGGCCAGCGGGGTGTTGAAGACCGCCGCGATCCCGGCCGCCGTGCCGCAGCCGACCAGCAGCCGCAGGGAGTTGTTGGGCAGGTGCATGCGCTGGCCGATCAGGCTGCTGGCGGCGGCGCCGATATGGACGGCGGGGCCCTCGCGGCCCACCGAGTGACCGCTGCCCAGGGCAATCAGCGCGGACAGGCCCTGGATCAGCATGTTCAGACCCGGCATGCGCCCCTGCTGATTGTTGAGGCGTTCCAGCAGGTGGACGATCCCGACCGAACGGGCATGCGCGGGGATGACCAGAAACAGCAGGATCAGCATCAGGCTGCCGCCGACCGGCCACAGTAGACGCTCCTGCGTCGACAGGTTCTCAAAGCGTTCGGCACCGCCGGGCAGCAGCTCGAACTGCAGCAGGGTATCAAGATGACGAAACAGGCTGATCAGACCGCCTGCCGCGAGGCCGGACAGTACCCCCAGCACAACCAGCTGCGGCAGGGCGTCGGCGTGGGCCAGACGTTGGCGGAAATGTTCCAGTGAAAGCAGTCGGTGTGGCATGATGGTGGCTTCAGGGGATCATGGTCATCTGCTGAACAGCTGAGTATTATACCCTAACAGTTTTTGCGTACTGATGAGAGGTTGATGTGGTCAAGGTAGGAATCGTCGGTGGCACCGGCTACACCGGTGTAGAATTGTTGCGTCTTCTGGCAAACCATCCACAGGCTCAGGTCGAGGTTATCACCTCGCGATCCGAGGAGGGTATCCAGGTCGCGGACATGTTCCCCAACCTGCGTGGCCACTACGACCTCGCATTTACCGTGCCTGATGTGGACCGTTTGGCCGCTTGTGATGTGGTGTTCTTTGCCACGCCGCATGGTGTGGCCATGAGCATGGCACCTGAGCTGGTTGCGCGTGGCGTGCGTATCATTGACCTGGGGGCTGATTTCCGCATCAAGGATATCGAGCTCTGGGAGAAATGGTACGGCCTGGAACACACTTGCCCGGACCTGGCTCAGCAGGCGGTCTATGGTCTGCCTGAAGTCAACCGCGATGCGATTCGTGAAGGTCAGCTGATCGGTTGTGCCGGCTGTTACCCGACGGCCGTTCAGCTGGGCTTCCGTCCGCTGCTGGAAAAGGGCCTGATCGATCACCGTCGTCTGATTGCCGACTGCAAGTCCGGTGTTACCGGGGCCGGTCGTGGTGCCAATGTAGCCATGCTACAGGCGGAATCCAGCGAAAGCGTCAAAGCTTACGGCGTGCCGGGCCATCGTCATCTGCCGGAAATCAAGCAGGGCCTGAGCAGCATGGCCGGTCGTCCGGTTGGCCTGACGTTCGCACCGCACCTGATGCCGATGATCCGTGGCATTCATGCCACCCTGTACTCGGTGCTCAAGGATCCGGTCGGACCGGATCTCCAGACGCTGTTCGAAGAGTTCTACCGTGATGAGCCGTTCGTGGATGTGATGCCGGCCGGTGCTCACCCGGAAACCCGCAGCGTCAAGGGCTCTAATATGTGTCGCATCAGTGTGCACCAGCCGCAGGGTGAAGATACGGTGGTGGTGCTGTCGGCCATCGATAACCTGGTCAAGGGGGCGTCCGGTCAGGCGGTACAGGTCATGAACATCATGTTCGATCTGCCGGAGACCACTGGTCTGCAACAGGTCGCCCTGATGCCCTGATCGGTCAATACTTGACTGAAATACTAGGGTTAGGCAGAATGCGCTGTATCCAAGAGGGTTAAGTGTAACTATGAGCGATACTGCACAAGCGGCCGAACTGGTCTTTACCGATGCGGCGGTCAACAAAGTGAAGTCACTGCTGGAAGAAGAGCAGAACAACAACCTCAAACTGCGGGTGTATATCACCGGCGGCGGTTGTGCCGGCTTTTCCTACGGCTTCACGTTTGATGAAAACATGGCTGACGACGACGCAGCTGTTGAACGTGATGGCGTGACCCTGGTGGTCGACCCCATGAGCTACCAGTACCTGGCGGGTTCTGAAGTCGACTATAAGGAAGGCCTGCAGGGCTCCCAGTTCGTGATCAACAACCCCAACGCGACCACAACCTGCGGTTGCGGGTCATCGTTCTCGATCTGATCGCTGTCATACTGTTGCGCAAACGCCGGCTTGATGCCGGCGTTTCTGTTTTTGGGTCGCGCTCAGGGATAGTGGATGGCGCCGAGAATGCGGTCTCCCCGTGCACCGGTCACCGCCGCCAGGCTTGAAGGTTGGCGCGATAGGGTGCGCATGGCAAACCAGGCAAAGGCAGCGGCTTCGACCCAATCGGGTTCCAAACCTCCGGCGGCTGACGTTGTCAGACGCGCCTGTGGCAAGTGCAATTGCAGGCGTTGCTGCAGCTGCCGATTGTGGCTGCCACCGCCGCACAATAGCAGTTCGGGTCGGGACAGCGCATGATGTTGAATCGCTCGGGTCAGTGACAGGGCGGTCAACTCCAGCAGGGTGGTCTGTACGTCGACCGAGGCCACCGGTTCCGCCAATTGCTGCAGCTGGTCATCCAGCCAGGGCAGATCAAACTGCTCGCGTCCGGTGCTTTTCGGCGGGGTACGGGCAAAGTAGGGATGGCGGAGCAGCTGCTCCAACAGACCGGCATGCACCCGTCCACTGGCGGCCCACTGGCCGTCCGCATCATAGGCGAGTCCCCGGTGGCGCCGAATCCAGGCATCCATCAGCACATTGCCCGGTCCGGTGTCATAGCCCAGCACCGGTCGCTCCCGGTCACCGGGCAGCAGGGTGATGTTGGCCATGCCCCCCAGATTGGCCAGAACCCGGTCCTGCCCCTCTTGACGAAACAGCGCCTGGTGAAAGGCCGGAACCAGAGGGGCCCCCTGGCCACCGGCGGCCAGATCGCGGCGCCGAAAGTCGGCCACGGTGGTGATACCAGTGTATTCGGCCAGTGTTGCCGGGTCGCCGATTTGCAAGCTGAAGCCCAGCTCCGGCCGGTGGCGGATGGTCTGGCCATGGCTGCCGATGGCGCGTATTTGTTCAGGCAGCAGACCGCTGTTGTCAAGCAGGCCCTGTACGGCTTCGGCAAACACGCGGCCCAGGGCAATGTCCAGTTGCCCCAGTCGGTCGATCTCATCGCTGCCGCTGTGGTTCAGTTGCAGAATCAGCTGGCGCAGGTCCGCGGGTAGCGGATGGGTGTGGCTGGCGTGCAGGCAGAAAGTCGGTTCGAAGCTGACGGCGACGGCGTCAATGCCATCCAGGCTGGTCCCGGACATCAGGCCGATGTAACAGTCACTCATCCCTATTCTCCTGTTCGGTCATGGCCAGTCGGGTGCCGGAGGCGGCGTCCAGTGCTGCAAGCAGCGTCCGTGCCTGGGTCGCAAAGGCTTCGCGTTGCGGGCCCGGAACCGGTTCGGCCGCAGGCAGGTCCACGGTCAGCGGGTTCTGGTGTACGTTGTCGATGCGGAATTCATAATGCAGGTGCGGCCCCGTTGCCAGTCCGGAGGCACCGACGTAGCCGATGATCTCTCCCTGCTTGACCTTGTCCCCCTTGTGTTGCCCTTTTTGATAGCGACTCATATGTGCATACAGAGTGGTCATGTTGCTGCCGTGCTGCAGCATGAGGGTACGGCCGTAGCCGCCCTTGGTGCCGCGCCAGATGATTTTGCCATCTCCGGCCGCCCGAATCGGAGTGCCGGTGGCAGCGGCATAGTCCACGCCACGGTGCGGTCGGCGCTTGCCCAATACCGGGTGGTAACGTTCCGGCTTGAAGCGCGAACTGATGCGGCGAAAGTCCACCGGAGAGCGCAGGAATGCCTTGCGCATGCTGCGGCCATCCGGCGAAAAATAATCGCTGTCGCCGTTCGGGCCGGTGAAGCGCACGGCCTGGTGACGTATGCCTTGATTGATGAATTCGGCAGCCAGGATGCGGCTGCGGTCCAGCGGCTTATCATCCAGGTAGTCCTGTTCATAAAGTACGCGGAAGCTGTCACCTGCTCGCAGGTCGAGGGCAAAGTCGATGTCCCAGCCGAAAATCTCAGCCAGCTGCATGATGGTTCGCTGCGGCAGGCCTGCGGCGGATGCATCCGCGAATAGTGAGGACTGGATTTGACCTTCGGCATAGCGCTGACGCGCTTGTGGCTGGCGCACGATATCCCGTGCCTGGTAACCGAGGTCAGTCAACTCGACCAGGGTGCTTTCCAGAGGCGTACGTACATGCCTGAGCTTGCGTAGCACGCCGTCTTCGATCAGAAAGGCAAAGGTCTGCCCCGGGCACAGATGGTGAAAGGCGTTCTGCCCGGTGGTGGCCTGAGAGATGCGGTACACCTCGCGTGGCCCCAGTCCAGCACGTTTGAACAGGCGAGTCAGGTTGTCACCGGACTTAACCGGGTATTCCACCCAGTTCTCGATGCGCTCCGGCACAGGTGTCACCGTATGGATGCTTGCCTCCGGGGGGGTATCGGTTAAGAGGTTGGTCGTTTGCGCTGGTAGAGGAATGCGCTCGGTCGAGGTGGCAATAGCTTCATGGGGTGTGGAAATGGCCGCGCCCGTTTCCGGCAGGGCAGTGCGGGGCGCAGGCGCTGGCCAGAACGCGAGCGCGGCCAGACTCGCCAGGGCAATGCTGCCGGCCGCCAGACGATGAAGACGTGGCAGGGTACGAAACTTGTCAATCAGGGGTGTCACGGTGATACCTGTGTCAGAAGGTGAAAATAGCCCTTGAGTGATGGAGTATATCGAAACGCAGGGCGGGCCGGAGCCCCGGGAAGTGGTGGCCGAGGCCGGGTTTGTTCAGGATCAAGTGAAGGTTTAGAATGCTGCATCGGCTTACTTTAACTCAATAGAGAGATTCCGGCGGTATGAACGCAAACAGTTTGATCGAAGATCTTAAGGCCCGAGGTCTTATCGCACAGATGACGCATGAAGAGGAACTGGCTGAGCACCTGGCTCAGGGGCCGGTGACCCTCTATTGCGGCTTCGATCCGACTGCCGACAGCCTGCACCTGGGGCACCTGGTGCCGCTGTTGATGCTGAAGCGTTTCCAGGATGCCGGCCATCGCCCGATTGCGCTGGTCGGTGGCGCAACCGGCCTGATCGGGGACCCCAGCTTCAAGGACCAGGAACGTCAGCTCAACTCAGAAGAGGTTGTGCAGCAGTGGAGTGAATGTCTCAAGGCACAGATCAGTCGCTTTATCACCTTCGATGGCGAAGGCGGTGCGATTCTGGCCAACAACTATGACTGGACTGCCAATGTCGATGTGCTCAGTTTCCTGCGTGACATTGGCAAGCACTTTACCGTTAACAAGATGATTGCCAAGGAGTCGGTCAAGCAGCGTATCGAACGTGAAGGCTCGGGTCTTTCGTTTACCGAATTCACCTATCAGATTCTGCAGTCCTACGATTTCCAGCAACTGAACAGCAAGTACGGCTGCACTATGCAGATCGGCGGCTCTGATCAGTGGGGCAACATCGTTGGGGGGATCGAGCTGACCCGTCGCGTCAACGGTGCTGCAACACATGCACTGACGCTGCCGCTGATCACCAAGTCGGACGGTACCAAGTTCGGCAAGACTGAGGGCGGTGCGGTATGGCTCGATGCGAAGAAGACGTCGCCGTATGCTTTCTATCAGTTCTGGCTGCAGACCCCGGATGCAGACGTGTACCGCTTCATGAAGTTCTTTACCTTCCTGCCGGTCAGTGAGATCGATGCCATTGAAGCGGCTGACCGTGAACGTGCGGGTCGTCCGGAAGCGCAGCGTATTCTGGCTGAACAGATGACGGCGTTGGTACACGGTGAGGCTGCACTACAGGCGGCCCGCCGTATTACCGATGCGTTGTTCTCGGGTGATCTGTCCGAACTGAGTGCGGACGATTATGCTCAGTTGGAGCAGGATGGCCTGCCCGCTACTCAGGTGCCGGCCGAACTGGCAGACCTGCCGTTGACCACCCTGTTCACGGATGCGGGGCTGGCGACGTCCGGCAAGCAGGTCAAGGATGCGTTGCAGCGCAATGCCGTCATGGTCAATGACCAAGCGTGCGGTATGGAGCAGAACATGAATGCCGCGCAGTTGTTTGCACCTGAGGCGGCCCGCTTCGGCAAGTACTTCCTGGTAAAGCTGGGCAAGAAGAAACATCACCTGTTCTACCTGGTGTAAACACAGCCCATTCGGTGTGAAACAGGCGCCCCTGGTCTCAGGGGCGCCTGTTTGCGTTAAGGGGCGGTGGTTTTGGCGTGCGATCGCTTTTTTGAAACTTTTACGCGCACGGGTGTTGACTCTGCATCGGGGATGCGTAGAATACGCCTCCTCGCTTGAGACGACAGGGTTCGCGAAACACT
>NZ_JAHQZT010000017.1 GCF_019061305.1 Marinobacterium weihaiense | reverse complement strand
CAGTCACGCATCATGCCGGTCACGGGCAAGGGCTTTGATCAGTGCTATAACGCCCAGGCAGCGGTGGATACTGAGAGCATGCTGGTCACCTCTGTCCACGTCACGCAAGCGACGAATGACAAGCAACAAGTCATGCCACTGCTGAACGCATTGACCGCCTTGCCAGCCTCATTGGGTAAAGTGACCCACCTGCTGGCGGATACCGGTTACTTCAGTGCGGATAATGTGAAAGCGTGTGGTCAGCAGGGTATTGAACCGCTTATTGCGATGAAACGAGACGTTCACCACCTGCCGCTCTTCGAGCGCTTTGCAGCCGAGCCGATGGCCCCGGATAGTGATGATCCCGTTGAACAGATGGCCTATCGCCTGAAAACACAGGTGGGGCGAGCTCGTTATGCGCTGCGCAAACATACCGTGGAACCCGTGTTCGGCATCATCAAACACGTTATGGGGTTCCGGCAGTTCTCACTCAGAGGGCTAGACAACGTCAGTGGTGAGTGGCGTTTGGCCACCTTGGCATGGAATATCAAGCGCATGCATCGCTTAGTGGCCAGCTGACGGACACTGCTGGAAATAAGCGCCTGTGGCCGCCGTATGGGGGCTGAGCAGCGGTAAAGCGAATGCGCAAGTCGTGGTGGCTGTCTGGCGATCATTGAAAGCGATACAGGGCTCTGTCACTCCGATGAGCCACGTTAGTCCGACAGACTGCTAGCTTGAGCACTCTCATCCACAAAGCTTCTAACAGATAACTGGTAACTCAGCCCAGGCTCGCTTGTGCAAGATCGTCGCTGCTTTGTCGCTTCGCACCTATTTGGTATAAGCGACCCACGTACTGAATCCTTGCGTCAATTCCGCGATGTACACCTGATGCCGCACTGGCCTGGCCGAGTGTTTGTGCGGATCTACTATGCCCTTTCACCGGTGTTAGTCCGTGCATGTGAGCGTAATGCCAAATTGGACTCTGTTGCTCGTAAAACGGTTACCTGGTTACTCAGTCACCTGCAGAATCAACAGGACCGATAACCATGTGGGATTTGTTCAAAGAGTTCGTGCGTCTGTTCAGAGACTTTCAGGAGATCTGGCTGATATTCTTGACTGTTTTTGTCATCTACCTTGTTGTTCTGAACGCGCGCCGCGGTCGCCGTCACTCGACTGACTCCGAGGTAGGCGATCTTATCTGGGTCGATGAGGGCCGCCACGTTAAGCCCTTTTTCCATAATGGATTCAAGGTGGTGGGTAAGCCGGACGCGATGTACAACAAAAACGGCTTGATCACCGCCATCGAGTACAAATCACGCCGTGGGCCTGTCTTCGAGTCTGATTGGGTGCAGGCGTTTACAGCTGCTCTGGCAGCACGTGGATCGGGTTTCAAGGTCCGCCAAGTGGTGGTTAAAACCAAGAGCGAGCAAAAGGCCTTTGATCTACCAAAAGAAGACCTCGCACTTTTTAATATCGTGCGCCCCTTCGTGGAAAGAGTACGGTCAATCCAGAACGGCGGTTACGGTGAAGCCAGCCCCTCTAAGCCAAAATGCCGCGCCTGTGCTTACCGGCTTGAATGCCGCGACCGAGCAATTTAACGCTTCAAGCAATCAGCTGTCAGGCTCGTCCAGGAGCGTCGCCAAGGCACGCTTCACGCGCTGCACGGTCCGCGTAGAAGCACCCGCAGTTACCGCCGCAGCACGTACTGTTTGTCCAGCTTTTAATAGCTGAACAATTTTGGCGTTCGCAGGCTTGGCCAGATATGTTTGCACGTCCTCGGTACTCCCCTTTGGTCGACCCAGCCGCAGGCCATTTGCTTTAGCCAAAGCAACGCCTCTACGTACCGCAGAGATACGACGCTTTTCCTTTGCCCACCAATCACGTTGGATCTTGGTTTCGATTTCATTGAACTGGCGTTCGGGCATGCGTTTTAGATCGCTCAACACCTTTTTGAATTCGGCCTCACTGAACGTAAAATATTCAGTTAATCGACCAACAGGGCGGTTGTGATCGGCATAACGGAATTTGAAGTAGCGTTCACAGTGACCACGGTTCAGTTTGAACAGCAAAGGTTCGATCTTCACCGATTCGAAGTGCACCCTCAGGTCACGCTGGATTTCAGGGAGGCGATCTTCCAGTTGACGGCTTGTTAGGCCAATCTTGTAAAGCCGCTCTCCATCAGCATCAACCTGAAGACAATAAAAATGAGTGCTGTACAAGCGGCGCAGCTGTGCGCGATAAACGAGCAAAGCAGCTTGTATTTGAGTGTTACCGGGCTCTTGGGCTGCCGCAATCTGAAGCGTTTCATGAGGCTCAAGCAGCAGCAGTGGGTGGAGTTGGCCAAACAAGTTGAGGCTCAGCCCGCGTACCGGGATTTTTCCCCGATGGGTAAACTCCCATTGACCTCCTGCACGGAACGGATTGTCTTTGAACAAACCCATCGCACTGAGCCTGGGTGTCACTGCTGGCACAGCGTACTTCCCTTGCTGGCTGCTTTCCCATAGACCCCTGAGTTCCTCTAACTCTTTTGCCGCCAGCCGCAGGTTGAAATCATCAAACGCAGGTAAAGATTCAGAGGTTAATGCTCCATGGCAGGTGTCACCCAAGTGTGCGAAGTGATGCTGGAGCACATGCCCTTTCTTGGCGAGCAAGGGTCCACCACAGAATGGGCAATGCAACTTCGTTTTCCCGCTGGCCACATCATGAATACTGACCGGTTCACTATTTTCATCCAAGCCAATTGTCAGATGTACGTCAGTCATCAGGCGACTTCCCTATTCGGATCGGTCTGATACGAGTCCAGCTCGCGACCGCAAAGCCATATCTATCAAGGCATATGGCGGCATATTTAAAGTACCACAGCTCTAGTGTAGTACTTTAATGATGGATTTGCAGCGCCGGAACAGACTATGTGTTTTTTGGGGGTTGTAAGTCCGACTATCTGTGAGACATTAAGCGTATTCATCCGTGGTTGGTTGAGCTTTGGGGCCTCCTGGCCCCATTTTTTTTAGCACGCCACTCATAGTTCGGTATCATGCTGTGTAGGAGCTACAATGCTCTTACTTTCCATGACCTCGAATAAGGGATTACACGATGGATACAGCCTACTCTGCAGGCGTAAAGCTGTTACTGGATTATGCACTCAATCAGTCAGGGAGCGGCGCCAAAGCTGCAGCACAAGTGTTGCTTTCAACCTATAACAGCTACAACTACCATGCAGCATTGGTTGACCTTTGCAACTTAGATGAGCCCGGATACAGAGCAGCACTCGATGTGATTCGAGGTCGTGCTGAGACATTCCGAGAGCCTCATACCGTCATTGAGAACGGGTATGACTTATTTAATCGCCTGGAAGACATTTGGCGGCCACTACAGACACAGTATCGTTACGCTGAGAAATATCTGGATCGTAAAATCATCCGCTGGAAATGCCCACACTGCGGTGCTTCAAAGTACGATTACGAGGAAGGATCCTTCCCTGGTCGTTATGAGGGACGACCGGTTTGTGATCGCTGGGAAGACTCGCACCCTGAGCTAGAAGCTGCGGTTATGGAACCGCAACCCTGAGGGTCTGGAGTTAATTTTTGGGTATGCTCAAGCGTATTTTACTAGCTCCAGCACTATGGCTTGAAAAGTATGCTATCCGAGATGGTCAGTTCACTGGCCGTGCGAAGCGCACGGCCAAAGTAGTAACGGAGGTTTCCATCGTGACTCTGGTAGCAGATCCGCTACTGTCGATGGCCAGATTTGGTGAGTTTGGACTTAGCCACCCACTCTACTATGTAGTAATGGCTGCTCTGATCCTCATGATTTACTTGATCATGCGACCAGGTGCAGAGACATCGCTACGGGAGATGCGACGTTCGCAAAACTGGTTTGTCAAAGGCATATTTTTCTCACTATTCGGGGCTTTGCTTGCAATTGACTGGCTAGTGAATCGTTGGCCAGAGACTTGTGATACAAACAGCCTACCATCCTCTAAAGACGCAGATCACTATCCAATCGGTAGTGACGGTCAGAACTTAGACGAAGACACACGCCAAAATCTTTATATGGATGACATGGCGAACCCACCTGGCTGGTAGGTCGAGTAATATAGTGAACTGGCTATAGTTTCCCGGACACACAGACGCAGGTAATATCACCTGCCTATCAAGGTGTGTGTCATGAGTCAGAAAAAGAGCAATTTCTATACAGCTAAATTTAAAGAAGCCGCGGTCAAGCTGGCGGTGGAGTCTGATCAACCGGTCGCTCAAACCGCTCGGGAGCTGGGTGTGAACGTCAACACGCTGCACACAGGGGGTGCGCAGCGCAGTGATTCACGGGGCGCGTGCAGTGGTATCGAGAGCGAGCAAGAAAGATGACCCATTGAGTCGCTGGATTCAACGCCTCGTTGAGCATAGGGGCTTTAATCGAGCGGTGGTTGCCTATGCTAATAAAATGGTTCGATTCGCCTGGGTGTGTGTTGCTAAAAAAGAGCGCTTCCTCATCAGGTATGCTGCCGCTGCATGAATCTGACTTGTAAAGGCTAATTTAGGAGTTGACTTAGTTATAACTCAAATTTGACACATCAAATAACAAGTAGCATTCTTACTATAAAGCTTATCATGAAAATGAGCAGGAAATTTTTATAATTTTATCCAAATATTAATAAAGACTGTCTAGTGCTGTTTGCCGAAAGACTATATACATACACACACCTAAAAAAAAATAATTTTAATTAACCGGATAAAAAAAGTTACTACAAGGAGAAAATGATGGCGCAAGGAGTAAATAGGGTAATTTTGATAGGCCGATGCGGACAAGATCCTCAGATCAAGACGTTACAGGGTGGTCAAAAAGTTGTTAATATTAGCCTGGCAACAAGTGAAAGCTGGATGGATCGCCAAACTAATGAACGAAAAGAACGAACTGAATGGCATCGTGTGGTAATATTTGGCCAACTTGCAGATATTGCTGCACAACACCTTCAAAAAGGACGGCAAATTTATTTAGAAGGTAGCTTGAGAACTCGGTCTTGGACTGATAACAACGGTAATCAGCATTACATGACCGAAGTTGTAGCAAAAATAATGCAGATATTGGATTCTAACCAAGGAAATTTAGAAAAAAAACAGTATGGCAATATAGATAACAATAGTACTAGCATATCATCGGATGATAAATATATTAAAAACCAATATATCGAAGAAGAAAACAACCAATCTCGATCTAAAAATAGTCTTGATTCAGATGACCCTTTATATATACCGTTCTGATAAAGAATAAAATCATCAAAAACCAATCCTAATAAATTTTGAACTTGAAGATTAAACTTAGCAGCCTGCATTTTTAAATAATAAAAATCCAGGCTGCATTCTTCATTACAGCGATAATTAATGTATTATTTTTATTATGACATTAAATAATTTCATTTTCGAACACAGATACTCCGTATAGCTCATTATATAAATCATGAGAACCAATAGATTTGAAGTAATCACTTGCTATTTTAAAGTCGCCATACATGTATAGAAGATTGGCATATAAAACGGATAATACCTCAAAAACAAACCTGATCCCCATTTCTTTATTCTTAAAGGAAAGAAACATGACGGCTATATCTTTTACAATATTTTCATCTCGGCTTTTATAGTTTTCTTCAAATAGAAACTTATTGTACTCCTCATCGAATTCAACGAGATAAAACAATACTGGGTTTAAATCATTATTTTTAAAGAGCAACTCGATGAATTCGTCATGTTTATTTGGTAAATAGTGATAGGAATCATAATACGACAATATCACCTCATGCAGCCTTGCTTCAATTTCATCAAGTGAAAAAAGATATAAAGCTCTATCGAGATTCATATTTAATTCTTTTTGGACAAAGTGAGATCTATATTTTTCATTGCTCGCATAATTAATGCGATCTCTATCAAATGTCGCAAACTGAAGAAGGTGAATATGTTCATGAGAGATTATTGCTTCTTTTGATAAAGATCGCCTCCAAATTTCCCAAGGCTTAATTACTAGCTCATACACTTTTTCTTTATTGTGAAGAATTGGAGAGAAGAAACCAAAAGAATCACCACCTATAACAGGCCTCCTTAAAATTTTCACAAGTTGATATAACATAAAAAAAATGAAAAAAACCAAAATAAATGGTGCTAATAGCAAAATCCCACTTAAAAATATGATTTTTTGATGCGGCCGCATTTCCCTGTACAATGAAATCACTTTATCACGATCAACTTTAGTTTGAGAATAAATATTCCTTAAACTGGGCAGGCCATTTCTCTCTAGGTAATCTTGATTATTTATAGAAAGCCTTATGATCCTAGATACTGTATAGTAGAGATTACCAAAACCAAAAACAGAAACTATACTAAAATAATTGTTATTGATAACCCCTTTTAGTGGAGCAGGAGGATATTCACCGAAATCTTTTTTAAGCTGATCTAAACTGCTACTTTTTCTCTTGCTAAAAAAAAACATAGAAAATCCATTTATCTTTTTAAAGAAATATTAGGTGAATTTTATAAAACAAAAAATTAAAATCAAAGCAATACCCCTTTTATAAGTAACAAAAAGGTGCTTATGGATAAAATAATTCCTGAAAAAACAAATATACGAAGAGACTGTATCGATTTTTCTTGCTTTGCAAGCAAACCCTCAAGCATTGAATTAGTTTGACTAAGTGAAGAAATGACAGACTTTTCAGATTCTTTAACACCACGATCAAACTGCTCAGTCGATACAAAACGAAGATCTGAAATCCTAAGTAAAATTTTATCTCTACCAACATCATACTGGGACTCAGTCAACATTTTACTTTCAATTGTAGAAATTTTTTGTTCGAGTTCATTAATTCTATCTCCTAACTCATCAAACCGTATGCAGTTCTCTGCAACAGCTTTCTTGTGCTCCTCCGCAAGTTCTTCAAATTCAGTCTTTGCTAAAAAAATATCAGATTTTGCAGAATCAATGGCACTCAAAACACCGTTAAATTCACTTACTCTAGAAGATTGCTCTTCTAAAGAATTTATTACCTCTTGGAGTTTTTTAATATCACTCACCAGTCAATTCCTTTATAGCTAGAAGTTAGCCTCTCAAGGCGAGATGCCAGAGGAGACAACAATATGTGATAAGAGTAAGAATCTCTGAACTTTGCGTTTACTTCTTCAAGCAACGTAAGGTCATTAAACTTCTTGTGCACCAAACGAGCGAAGCGGCTTCGCGACTCTTCTGAGAAGAAATCTTTGAGATCCAAGGTTTCCCGAACTAAAGTCAGAGCACTCCCTTTATTAGAAGCTAGGAGCTTATCGAAAGCCGACGACATTCGAATTTCTCCATCTGTATCATCAAATTGATCCGATGTCAGTCGAGTAACACCACTCAAGTAGTCTAAGCATGGGTTATCTTTGTAGGATTCAAGAAAGCGAGATATTTGGGCACTCAGTATCATTAACTCCGAAGTTGATATCAGTTCATAATTTTCATCGTCTGGGCTTTCCTTACGAAATACTGATAACCATAGGCTTGTATCTGTAGAGTTCTCTGCCAGGTGCAACAATCTCTGGCTAGATTTGTCATGCCTGAAGTATCCCTCAAGATTAGCCTTGAAATCAGCCTCGGCAGCTGCATCTTTACCTAAAACTTCTATACACTGCTCGTAAACGTTCTTTTGAGATTGACGTCGATTATACACAAAATGATCATACGACCAGAGCAAGAGAAATAAAAATATGAACTGAGATTCGTCAATTTCACCCTTTTCTCGCTTATTACAAATAAACATGTAATACTTATTGTCGCTAGAACATATTTTCCTATAGTTAAATTCGGCTTCATATTTCCGAATCGTATTTTCAAGATTAATCTTCAGTATCTCGATATCTGGACACTGAAACTCAACTTGAATCACCCCATCAAAGAAGTTTTCAATAACCCAATCAGAAACAATACCTAGTTGAAAGAGCCGATAGATTGCTTTCTCAAGCTTAGATTTCTCTACTCGAAACTGCCGAGCATTAATGGTGATCGTTTTATGCTCTTGAAATTTTTTTAGATAATTATATATATTTGAAATCAACTTGAATTCATCATTTATCGTATCCAGATTAGCTGTCATTAAAAACATGTTGGTATTAAGATCACTCTCTCTACTCAGTTTTTTAACATGGTCTTTAAGATCAGTAACATTTGTTGCTTGGTCCCATATTTTTTCTAATATATGATTATTGGGCTCTTTAGTTAGTAAGACATAGCAATCTGCTGGCACAGCTTGAAATAGATGCTTGTCTCGCCCAGCTCGCCCTGCCTCTTGATAGAGAGCTTCCATTGAGCCTGGAATACCATAATGAATGGTGTAAGCGATATTCCCTTTGTTAACCCCCATACCAAATGCTTTTGTAGCTGTCAGTAAGTGATACTTGTTGCCTTTAAAATCGTCTTGTACCTGCCTCTTATAACGATCAAAAGCATCGCCTTGAAGGCGACCCATTTTAGGTGGAGAACCAGAAAAATATCGTACATCCATGTCCAAAATCGTTGAAAGGCGACCAGCTAAACTGTGACAGCCTTTATTGCCATTAACAGTGGGAGTAAATATGATGCCCGCTTTCTGCCTTTCATTTTCACCCGAGTTCCACTTTTTCTCCATCTGTGAAACAAGTTCGACGATAGCGTCGTTTTTCCGACCTTTATCATCAATGATGTGGAAAGAAAGCTCATCACGGGTAAAATTTAGAGGTGTTCGTATATATTCATCAAGAATATTAAACTCGGTTTGGATATCCTTGAGCACATAAACTGATGCCGTAGCAGTAAGACCAATGTAACTCGCACTGGGCGCAAATTTTTCAATGGTATTTGCCAAGTTCAAATAAGAAATGCGAAAATCGTGTCCCCATTCAGAGAGACAGTGAACTTCATCTATAACTGCATAGGCGAACGCTAGATCCAAGCCTATAGCTGACATCTCCCGTCTAAATGTATGTGTCTGAAATCGCTCAGGCGAAATGAAGACATAAAAATATTTCCCGCGTCCAAAATCACGCTGAACCCTTACCTTGTCTTCAGGCTTAAGATCACTAGTAATATAATTACTGCGGCTAAAGCCTATCGCATCGAGATCCGCCTTCTGGTCGTACATCAAGCTCTTTATCGGACATACAACAAAACTTACCGCGGGCTGAAGCATTGCAGAAAGCTGATAACAAATGGATTTACCAGAACCTGTTGGCAGCAAGCCAATGGTGCTATGCCGGGAAAGTGCAGAACCAATAATCCCGACTTGCCCTTCCCTGAAATCAACTTGATCAATGGTTGGAAGAAAGATGTTACTGAGGAAGTATCTAAGTGACTCGCGTTGTGCACTAGCAGGACTTAAATCAAGGGCATACTCAATTGGTTTAGCACAAGACAGTCTAAAATAGTCGTAATCTTCAAGTACATAGTTTTCAATCGATGATGCATCTCCACTTGGGAAATGTCGATAGAAATCAAAGTAATCAGTTCGAACGAAAATAACATCCTGATTAACTTGATGTTGATCATCGAAACGCTCAAAAAGACTGAAATCAACAACTACTGTTGAACCATCTCGATCAGTGGATAACTCTGTGAGCTCTTCAATCTCTAGGTTGAGCAGACCTGGATCAACTCCTTGTAGACAAAAAAGATTAGCGAGTAGTTCATTGAGGTCTTCAAGTGCGTCCCAAACAAAATCTATTTCATCATGATTGATTAGAGTGAGCTTAGTGAGCTCTCCGAGCCGTATTACGCCCCTCTCTACTAATTCCAGCAATAACAGTTGAAAACGACATGCTGCTGTCAGTTGAAGTCTAGGATCTAGATTAAAAGCTTCATCAGCCTCAAGTTGCTCAGCATATTTTTGAAGGGTCAAACCATTAGGTGGACTCAATATTCCTTCTTGTTCAAGAGCATCTATCCGTGCGATATGGTTACGTAGCGCGCCCATCTTTTTTAAAAAATCTTCGTTTTCAGCCGAAATTTCAGTTGTAGTAAATCTGAATGTCCGAAGACCTAAAGTCTCCGTGAAATCATCACGAAGTTGGTCAAGATGAGCTGAGCTTGTATGTTGAAAACCGTCTATTTCAATTATCGCACCAATGTGAGGAATAAAAAAGTCTACTTGTCGATTCTGAAACTGATCAACGTACACCTGAGTCATATCAAATATCTGAACTTCAGGTACAGTAAGCTGTTTTAGGAATCCATACTCGCCTAGATGCTTTTCCATTAACTCTTCAAAGAATATGCGCGCAGGGTAATTTCCTCTCTTCTGATCCCCTCTAATGAGACGCTGCCAACTTACAGGCTTACTTGAGATGAGCGGTAGGACATCGAAATCCAGACCACTCTCATCAAAGTCTAAACCAAAGGCGGAGCGCAGACGTCTGGATGCAACCGTAGGCTTCCCCCTCTGTAAAATATTTTTCAGAATCTGTAGAGCACCGTATAACTGTTCAGATTTCGCTTCTGAAGCGATCGAATACAGAGGTAAGTTATGGAAGACAAAATTGTGATTGGTATTCGTGTAATTGGCTGAAACCTTCTTGGATACAAGTTTTTTGCTAATACGCTTCTGTTTTTGAAGTGCATCACCATGTCCATCATCTTCCGAATTTAGCCGGTTGTAAAGATCCGAAAAAAGATGGTTGTTGTGTTGCATCTCGAGGCTGGCTTTGTTCGCCTCTGATCGGTAGAGTGTCTTAACCAACGTGAATATGAAAACTTGCGCACTAGGGCATTCCTCAGTTATCGCTCGTTGAATTTCCCGGGTTGTAGCACCCGAGGTATATACATCATCAACGATCAGAAACCTTGGCCGATCCAAGCTTAATACGTTTTCATGAGCTGTAAATGAGTAGGCCATTTCGACCTGTGCAGCTCGCTCAGCAGCTGATATACCTGTAGACTTCTTTAGTATTTTTGACTTTTTAAGGGCGGTCGGCTGATACTCTGCCTGCAAAGCATCAGCCAAAGCATCACCCAATTTATCCAACGGTTTTCCTATTTCCTCTGCACCTAATTCTGCGTGCCCCAATGCCCGAACAACAAAATTGATATCGGGGAATGAATCAGACAGTTCGACAACCTTATTAGTCCATCGATTAATGGCAGCTAAGACACCATCCTTAAACGACCAGACTTCCTGCTTAATACCCTCAATATAATAACCCAAATAGAGTTTGTTACCGTCAACCAGCAATTCGGAGCGAGGTGCCCCGCCACTCTCTTTGCTCAGTCTTGAGCCAATAGCCTCAGAGAGATTAGCTACCCCGAAATGCCCTGAATCGATATTTTTGACGGTACCCCACTCGACAGCAAAGAACTCCACACCAGCACTCTGTGCAGAACCTTGATCAAGTTCACTATCACCTAAATAGAGAGCTTCATCAGCAGACACAGAGAAGTAATCGAGGATTTTCTGCACACCTTCTGATGCAGGCTTGTGCGCCTGAACATCGTGGTAAGCAACGATATAATCTACCGATATATCAAAATGTGCCAGAAGAGTTTTTACGTAACTTGAAGGACCGTTAGTGAAGATGGCTATTTTGACGCCTGATGATCGCGCGGTATTAAGAATACCAAGAACATTCTCGTGGACACTGCACTCTCGGAGGTAATACCTTACCTCTCTCCACTGACCAGCTTGTCGTAACGGTTCGAGTGCTTTGGTATCAAGAAGGGTATCGTCAAGATCCAGTATAATTACCTTGATCATAGTAGCGACCCTCCTTGAGCTTCGTTCGTGGCCATGGATTTGAGCCGCTGTGATATACCCTCTAGTTCTTCAGCCATCCCCTCATAAAGCTGACTTGTGTATGGTCGCGCTTCTCCACTTTCAACTAGGTACTGAGTACCTCGAATCGCATCCAGTGTGAGATCATTGTATTTTGCAGCGATAGCATCAGGAACGAATACTGGACGACCCATCTTCCTTGCCGCTCTCACGGCATGCATCGTACCGCCATCTTTAGAGGTTTCAATCGCAAAAACAGCAGTTGAAAGGCCAGCCTGGATTCGGTCACGTTTTGCAAATAGTGCAGCTACTATGGGCATGCTTGGTTTATTTTCTGAGATCAGCAAACCACCCTTCTGAAGTATTTCCTCTGCCAAACCTTTATTCGTTGTGGGGGATATCTTTATGACATCAACCAGAACCGCAATTGTTGGAGCACCGCACTCCAGAGCAGCTTTATGAGCTATGGCATCAATTCCTAATGCCAGACCACTCACAATAAGGAATTTGTGAGTATGAAATGCCTCAACTGTTTTAGCTGCTATTAATGCCCCTTTCGATGTATTGTTACGTGTACCTACGACTGCTATTGCTCTAGTATCACTAAGAAGATCAAGGTTACCTTTGCAGAACAAAAAGGGGGGCGGATCCACTAAATCAAGAAGCTGTTTAGGGTACTGTACTGAGTTACGGTGAATAGCAAAAATTTCCTGATCGGCCCATGCTTTAAGCTCATTTTCAGTCTTTAACCGGACGTCTTTAAATTCGCCGGTTTTTATGAACTCTCTGAGTGAACTTGGAACTCTTCTCAAAGGTATACTTTCAACACCAAAATGGGCTAATTCTTCAAGCGAATTTATGCATTGCTGTGATGTAAACTCGAGAATTTTTGTGATTGAACTATCACCGACACCTTCCAAGCTTTTTAAAACCAATGCGTCGATTATGTTCATTTAATATCCCTATAAATATGAATTTATTTTAAAAATTTTACACTATATAAAACAAAGAAAACAGCTATGATCTTTATATAGACCTTAAGGAACGAATATGAAAATACGGAAATCACCTATAATTTTCATTTCTGCTTCCATTCTATTGGATTTTTTGTTGTCCCTTAACCTACTTGCGGTACCTACCAGCTTTGATAAGGCAAAAGAGGAAGCACCTCAACATATCTATCATGATCGTATCACAATCGGAACGTTTTACTGCGGCTGCGAATGGAGTTGGATGGGCAGATCCGGCGGTCGAGTTGATCTTGAGGGCTGTGGCTACCAGATTCGTAAGCAACCAAACCGTGCTGAACGAATCGAATGGGAGCACGTTGTCCCAGCCTCAAATTTTGGACGCGCACGGCAATGCTGGCAGGATGGTGGTCGAAAGAACTGCAAAGCGACAGATCCCGTGTTTAATGCCATGGAGGCTGATCTTCATAACCTGACACCCACCATCGGTGAGGTGAACGGGGACCGGTCGAATTTCAATTTTGGCATACTGTCGACCACCCTTGGCCAGCATGGAGCCTGTCCAGTTAAAGTAGATTTCAAGCAACGAACAGTTGAGCCCCGAGCTGAAGTTAAGGGACAGATTGCTCGTACCTATTTTTATATGCACGATCGGTACGATCTGCCTATGTCTCGTCAGCAACAGCAACTGTTATTAGCGTGGGATCGCCAATACCCGGTTACGGCCTGGGAGCGTGAGCGCGATCGTCGTGTTGCTCAACGAATGGGGCACTCCAATCCATTTGTGACTGGTGAAAAATCCTGGAGGCTTGGTCATAGGAACGGAGCAGAAGGGGTGGTCAGTTGGCTGCCCACTGAAAGCTCAGGTAGAACGTTGTCTGCAGTCAATGGCGTTATCCGTGGTAACAGAAACAGCAAGGTCTACCACTTGCCAGAAGGCTGCCCAAGTTATGACCGTGTCAGTTAGCGAAACATCGTTGAGTTTCAGTCAGTAGCTGAGGCTCGTGCAGCCGGGTTTCGGAAGGCGGGTAATTGCAAATAGAAGTTAACTGTTAATCTTTTCGTCAGGGATGAGCGTGTCCCGCGGGCACAATTTGATGAGGTCGACTCCCGTTGGAAGTCCGCTTTGTGCGCAAATCAGAAGAAAGGGAGAGCTGGAAGTCTTTTCAAGCAAAGCAAAAGGGTCACAACAGCTTCCTTGCTGGTGGCCCCTTGTGATCTTACTTGAACTTCGACTTAAAGCCGCTCACAAAATCTTTGCCTCCTTGAAGAGCCTTTTGTCCTGCCATGCTTGATGCTGCCTGAGATCCGCCTGATCCATAAGTGCCTCTGGCACTTCCGCCGACACCATTCATGCCCCTCACAGCCATTGCTCCTGTTGCTGATACCAGTGCAAGCCAAATCGTTGGTAGTAAGAACAGCTGGATGAAGCTCACCAGGTAGACAGTCAGAGAAGCGTAGATTTCACCGTCAATGATGGCCTTGTTGGACATCAGCGCTATCTTGTTCTCGAAGTAATACCCCAGCCCCATAACGGCGTTCAGGAACTCCAGCGCAAAATATGACAGTGCCAACGTGACAAAGGTCGAGAATTTGTAGCAGGACCAGACCATTGCCAAGGGTGCTATGATCACAACCAACGCCTGTGCCATCGAAATCAGCATGGGAACGGCCGTTTTCATAGAATTTTTGATGACAACAAATTGGGCCCAAGTGCTGGCACCATCCCAAGCCGCAATACCACCGGCAACAAGGTTGGTTAACCCGTCCAGATAGGTTTGTGGATCTGTCCAGCTACGTTCCACTGGCTCACCACCTGATACACTGATGTTATCAACCGCTGCGTAGTTACCCGCATTCGCGTCCAGTACCGCTTTCAGGAACGTTTCCTTCTGCTCTTCATCGGTCAGAGTGCCATATAGCTCTGATCCATACTCATCCCAGTCATTCCAGGCATCTTCACCATCACTTGTATCCGTAATGGATTCAAAGACCGCATCTTTCAAGCCAGGCACATCGCCGCGCCCCTCCCAAAGCTCTTTACAGGTAACGGTTGCGCCAAAGGTAGCTTGATCGTGTTGCTCATCAAGCGAGCCCGGTGTCGGGGTGTAGGAAAACCCATACCGCTCAGCATGGTGGATGTAGGCCTGATCCGACTGAAAATATCGGTCAGGGGTATTCAGCAACACATCGGAGCCGATATAGCTGGGATCTTCCCACGCTTCCATCTGGTCACGCGTCTGACCAGCTGGCAATCCATTTTGCTGCAGGTCAGCGAGTGCTGGTCGGTAACACTGCTGATTGAACTCCTCAAGACGATCCAGTACTTGTGTATCATCGATAGAGGCCGTCGAGATTTTATAGAGCACTTCGTCATAGCTGGCCGCACACCCGATAGACTTGATCGCGGTGTAGGTAATCGAGCTCGACAGGTATTCCACCAAGCCCCAGGCTACAGGCACTCGAACAGATGATCCTGATCCACCGAGGTCAGAGAACACATCATCAGCTGATTTTCCCGTGTCATCCCCGGAGCCTGAAACATCCGCGACGTTACAAGACGTGCTGGTGACCGTATAGCGCACATCTGCGATGGATACAGCGTTATTTTGGTAGGGGATCACCACCAGCATGAGCATGATGATAAATCCCAGTATTTGCATCTCCAAGGTCGCGATAATGCGACTGGCAGACTGGTCATAGGCTTGCTGAAGAGAACTTACAATTGCGACTGCGAACGGAATGTAAGCCAGGCCCGTTCCGTTCAGCGTGTCCCAGAGCGTGCCATACATCTTCCAGCTAACAATCGACGTGTAGATATCCAGGAAAGTATTCGCAATCATGCCCCCATCCCCACTTGCTGAATGATGATGACCTCAAAAGCTGCGAAAAACAGTGCTACTTTCCACCAGGACCGAGCGAGCAAATCACTGAGGTGATCCCATTTTTCAAGCATCTCTTCAGTACGATCCTCGGGATAGACCCGGGGCCGCGACAGGAAGCGGCTGATCGGCTTCCAAGCTGCGACCACGAGCACGTACATCGCTACCCTCCACGGTAACAACGTTGATTTTAAATCAGTCATATTGAAGTCCGTGGTCCCCAAAGCCCCGAAGTGCGTAAACAGAGCCACACTCACGATCAGAACGACCAAGGTGCCAGCAAAGGCCAAGCCTGTCCGGATATCCTTGATCATTCCTGCAGCCTCAGCTCATTGTTATCACGGGTAGCGCGATCCAGCATTCGCGCACGCTGCAAGCGCTTCTCTTCACCCACCATGATGGACTGAACAGTTTTAGAGGCCACAGGGGCCACCTGAGTAGCCGCCTCTTGGATCAGGGCCATGTTTTCCCGCATTTGGATCACCGCCGCATTAACCGTTTCAGGTGCATTCGGGAACGACTGGACATTCGGCTCTTTGGCCCCTGTGCGCAGCATGCGGATGGCAAGACGGGCTTGTTCAGTGAGCCGGGCAAACGCCACTTCACGACCAATATCTTCGATCATGCGTTCTGCTCCACCAGCCGGCGCAGACTGAATTTTGCGAATAACGGCAGGCGTAATGACAACAGCAGGTGGTGCGGATACGCGGTTCAGGTTCTGCCACGTGGTTTGGGTCGTACCATTAACGAGGTTGCTTAGGCGCTCGATCAGGACCTCAGTCAGATCAGCATGCTTTACTTCCAGCGCCACACCGGGCTTTGTTTCAATCTTCCGGCAGCTGCTACAAGTGTCCAGCCGCACTTCGCCCACAGTCTCGACCACCCAATCTGCAGCAGCATCGGCGCTGGTCCAGTATTTGTAGATCATGGAGTCATCGCGTAGGCCAGCTGCAGGCGATCCATTGCTGCACAGGTCCGTTTTGTTGTGGTAGAGGTTGTAGCCTGCGACGACGACATCGTAAATCGTGTTGACCTTGGGTTGGCCGATACCGCCTCGCTTCTCGCCACAGACCCACTCACGGCCTTCATCACCAATATTGGTGCCGTCATAACTGTTCTTGGCGGCAACGGCATCACCACCGGAGCTACTGATTTTATCCGCCCAGGTTTGCTGGCGAGTGGCCACGGTGGCCTGTTCCCATGGCAGACCTGTATCTCCCATAACCATGTCCTGAATGCCTTCACAGGAGGTTTCAGCAAACTCCATATCCAGCTTGCCCTGTAGAACCCCTTGCTGAAGCAAGTCATAAAGCCCCGGGTTGGCACGCTGAATCACCAGGGCTGGCAATGAGGCGACGGCTGAGGTGGCATTGTTCACGATGTTACCCATCATGGATTTAAAGCCATCCGTCACGCCGTTGAGCTGGTTCGACACCGATACTTTGGGGTCGAAGTTGCCACACTGCATGTTGGCTTCCCACTCGGCGCCCAGGCTGAAGACATTCATTGAGTTTGTGCTGGTCGGGCTACCCGGCAGAAGGCTCCCACCAATTTCATAGTTGTTGACTGTCATCATCCGCGGGCTGGCAGTTTGAGCGATGGCCTGAGCACCAACCAGGGACGCGATCAGGGTGGCTAGGGTCAGTTTTCTCATGTGTTTTTCCTCTGGTTAGCGTTTACCACTCGATGTCGTATAAGAAGTCGCCACGGTCCTTGCAGCATTTATATCGCCGCCAAAGGTTCCAAACGTGTGCGCCGTCGTCACTTCGATAGCCCGAAAGTCCATCCGATGGCCCTGTCCCCGCACTCAGCGGAAAGGTTTTGCAGCTCGTTTCACCTTTCGGAGCCAACTGCTGCCATTTACCGGAGTGTTCGGTCAGAGGTCCCGGTGGCCAGAAGCCCTCACGGCTGTTTTGAGCAATCGTGGTGTAGACGTGGCTTTCGCCACGGCGGGAAAGAAAATGGGCACTGCGAAACGCTATCAGGCCACTTTCCTTGACCAGATCATGGTTGGTCACGTGACCGATTCGAGGGTAGTAACCGCCCCAGTTGTAGCTATTGCTGCCAAGCAGACTGCCGAAAGGGTTTAGCGATTGCGGATAAAACATCTCGGGGATGCTGAAACGCCACGCCACCGTGTCCAGGTTGGACACATAGTAGGGATACATGGGCGTCAGCTGGGGGTCACAGACATACCCTGACGACCCAATGACCTTAGACGCCAGCAGCACTGGGTTTCCAAAGGAATCCGTCAGCGTGAACGTCATGTTGGAATGGGACGCCGCTTTATTCTCGGAGCCAGCCCCACCGCCGAGCTCATCAAGCCCGGACCCCATAGTCTCTAATATGATGCCGATCAGAGAGCCATCATGGCCTGCCTGCATGGCATCGAGCATTACCCGGGTTTCCACCCAAGGTGGTTTCTCAGCATTCCGATAGGTCTGTGTGGTGATTTCAGGGTTGTAATGAGCAACCTTGGCGGAGGTTTTAACGGTGCAGCCTGTAATCGTGCAGTAGAGCCAGAAGCACACCCCCACTACTTCATAATCAGCACAATTGAAGAAGGCCGATGTGGTTTTGGTGATAACCTCTGGCGTCGTGATGGTATCGGCTTTTGAATTGGAGCCTGCCGTTAGGGTTGCAGCCGTGAAAAGTGCGACTGACAACTGCTTGAGTTTCATGTCAGTTCACCTCCCGATGAAAGATGCTGACGGCTTCATCCAACGAGTTCACACCAACCACCAGGTAGCGATCGTTTAACAGGATGGATGGCACACGCTCGATGCGGTATTGCATGGCAGCACTCAGGCCATAGCCAAAGGCTTTCAGGCTCTGCCCGGCCGCTTCAAAGGCTTCGCTGGACATATAAGCACGTAGTGCCTCTTTGGTACGGTCACGGTTACTGCCCATATCCGAGCCAAACGTCAGGCCCTGAGCCTTGAGATCCTCATTGATCTGCCCTTCGACTGTGCGTTGAAGCGCCATGTCGAACATATGCACCTGGGTGTCGGTATCGAAACGGTGGTCTTCTTTTACCGGAGCGAGATCAGAGTCGTGCCACACCATGACCGATCGGATCTCTTCAGCAGACACAACGCTAACCAGGGAAGAAAATAGCAACATCGTGAAGATCCGTTTCATGCCCGCTTCCTCCGTGACGACTTAGGTGCTTCCGGCTTTGGCCCTATGCCACGGGAGTGATCGATCATCTTTGCGACATGGTAAGCCGCTTCCACTTCAGTGATCCCATACTCCTGCATCAACTCTGCACGTTGGGCTTTCTCATAGCCCTCCGTGCCTGCAAGGGAAAGGAACAAGCTGGGCGGCACATTACGGAACAGCGCTTCCACCTTGTCCGCCAGAATCGTGCCTTCAACATATTTGTGCTGCTCTTTACGGGCTGACAGCATGAGATGGCGCTGTTCTTCGGACAATTGGCGGAACCGTGCCAGCTGATTAATTTCCTCCTGGGGTGCTACAAGGGAGATCAGCCACTCACACATGTTAAGGATTTTCTTGGAATCGTTCGGGAAGTCGTCCAGGTTTTGCGTAGCCAGCCAGTACCAGGCGTTCAACTTACGCCACATCTTCACAATCTTGACCGAGAAGGAGGACAACAGCGGATTAACGGTGATCAAGTGCGCCTCATCCGTGAACATGACGATCTGCCGGCCAGAATGCTGGTACTTCTCGGCCAGCGCGTTGGTGTTCTGCATGATCGAGGTGTAGGCTAGGGCTAAATGCGACTCGTATCCGTCACGGGCCAGCGTTGCCAGATCCACGATGGTCACATCCACGTCGGGCCAGGCGGACTTTTCATTGTTGAACAGCTCACCCTCAAAGCCATCCGTATACATCCGGATCGCTTCCCCCATCTCAAAGGCACGCTCTTGGCGCTTTTCCGGGTATGCATCGTCCTGTGCTATTTGGGAGAACCCCCAGGCCACGTCTTCGGTCAGTGTTGTACGATTCTTGCTAACAGCCCTTCGAGCTCCCTTGAGGATGGCATCACGAATCATTCGACGATCGGCACGAAGAAGACGCTTGGATTCCTCTTCTTCCCCACCTGTAATCATCAGCTTGGCAATGATTTCGGCTTCACCCAGGATGTCACGCTGGTCGTCTTCCAAATCATCATCGTCGTCATCCATGCTGGACTCAGCGAGGTAATCCATGACGGCTTTTTCACGGATACGCGCCTGCTCGTCCAGATCAAGATCGTCAAAGTGAACCTTGAGCCCTTCTGCCGTCATGACCTGAACGATTGAGCGGTTTAAATCACGTTCGGGGATGCTCTCAGCATCGATAAAGTCCTTGTCGGATTCATCATCACTGCCGATCAGCAGGTGTACGTCCTGAAACGGTGCCAGTGACACCCCGGCACCGGGCTTGATCTGCAGCTTGTTCACGCTCAGGCCATTGGCCGCAAAATAGTCCCCCAGCAACCCGAAGGAATTACCGGCTTCCACGATCACCATGCGCGGACGGTGCATGGCCATGATCTGGGACGAGAAATAGTTGAGCAGTGCCGATTTACCGGCACCGGTGGGTCCAAGAATGACCCCATGAGCATTCTTCTGACGGTCCGCCTTATGGAAGGGATCGACAAGCAGGGGCTCACCACCGCGGTTGAACATGATCGTGCCTGGGTGTTGAGTGCCCCGGTGACGACCGAACAGAGATGACAGGTTGGCAATGTGCTGGAGCCATGCCGGGCGCGATGCTCGGAAGTTACGATCCATCTTGGGCTCATACACCATTGGCAGGTTCAGGATGTAAGCATCCAATCCAACCGGGTCATCCTCCGCTTGGTAGGGCTGCAGCTGGGCACCGGTCAGCAGAGCACAGGCTTGGTTGTTATGCTTCTTGAGCTGTTTTGGTGTTTCAGCACGGATGTAGACCGCCATCGTCATGCGGTAGAGCTTATTGCGGTGTGCCAGTAGTTCTTTGGCCACCTTGCAGTCACGGCGGGCATAAACCGCCTCACTTGACTCCCCTCGTGACTTTTCGGCAATGCGGTCAATGTGGTGTTCGACTTCGCTTTGGGGTGTGACGACCAACGTGGTCACCACAATCGTGCCCGGTGGCATCTTGTCCATGAGACACGAGACTTTATCGCCGGCCATGCTGATTTCACCGGAAATCAGGCCAATCTTGGGCGACCTACGAAGCTTATTCACGCGGATGCACTGGTGGTACATACCATCGAAAATCCACGCCTGTTTATCCCTGTCGGATTTTGGCATGGAGAAAAACAATGATTCCGCAAAGTCATCGCCGAAGGGACGATCCTCTTCACCGGGGTACCCTGCCAGCTCATAAAACTCACGCCGGTTACCCCCTGTCATCGGGGGTCTAGGGTTAAACCAGGCCAGCATCCAGTCGTAGAACACTTTGCCGCCCACGCGGATCAGCTGAACACCGGTGTCTCGCAAACTGCTGGTGAACTTGTCACAAACGTTGTTTAAGTCCTCTTCGGGGCTCAAGTCTTGCGGGTGCTTCCAGTTTTTGGGCAGTCGGCGATACACCACCACCATCGTGCGCCGCATTTTGCCACCCCAACTGGTCCCCATGACTTCCTCATCGAAGAACAATCCACCTTCCTTACAAATGCCGTGCAGGTGTTGTTCGATGGTATCCAGCCAGGTTTGGGTGTACTCGGAATCGATACAATGCTGATCCGGATAGGTCCGCAACTGGTGGATGAAGTCGATCATCTGACTGTCATCAAACGTATAGTGCTGGATGATCCACGGTGAATCCGGGTCTTCATCAAATGAGTCAGCAACCGCATCCTCCACCCGGTTACGGGCTTCCTGCAGCCATTCAGGTGAACGCCCTTCTGTTGAAATGGGTACCGCTTCAAATACCGCGCCTACGGAGATCCCGTCATCCAGCAAAATCGTGTTGGATTCGGGCTGCGCCTCATACCAGGGCAGCTTGTCGATGAAGCTGCTTGGGCGTCCGTACATGCGCTTCACGTCTGCAGTTTTTAGGGGCCTCTTTTTGACCTCGGGTTCATCCGGCTCAGGGACCGAATGAACTGGGTTAAGCTTTGTTTCAGCCGCTTTCTTACCTTCAGTGATTTCGGGCTCGGATTTCCCACCACGTAGCATCTTCAAAATGCCCATCTGCTATCTCCTCTTCCCAGGCGCTCAGTGTGCAGGGGTATTGATCTCACCCGGCAGTGCATAGTGGTCGCGGGTATAGAGTTTGAATTCGGTCAGATAGCCCGGCACCGGCACACCATCGGCCGTAGACAGGTGGGGGGCGACGAACATATAAAGCGTTGGGTTGGGCAGCAGCTTGAATTTTGAGTGCAGCTGAGTGGCTTCGGTACGCACGTAGCTGCTGTAATCCACGTCGGATTCGGTCAGGCTGCGACGCAGCGCACTGCGCTCATCCATCAGCTTGCCCTCACCGGTAGAACCCATCGTGGTGTTATACACGTCCTGCATGGTCTGATCGGGCTGAGGCAACATTGAGTCTTTGGAGCTACAGCCTGCGAGTACCCCGAAGACCAGCAATGTTACGGTCAGTTTCAGTGTGTTCTGCATGGTCTGGTTCCTCTTAATCCAGTGCTCGATAGGCTGAGTTCTGCTGGTTCTGGTACTCGATGTATTCCTCATGCTGCACCTTCCGCCCGAAGCCATTGATCGGATAGTCGATGGCGATTTGCTTTTCCAGATGCACATGCACAGGTGTCCCCGGTTCGACATAGATGGCATCGAAACTCTGTGACTGGCGTTGATCCAGCCACTGAGTCACTTCATCAGCACCGCCGGATATGGCCTGATTTTCAGCCGCTTTCATGCCATCGCCCGTCAGACTTTGGCGTTCCGTGCCTTCGGCATTAACGGTTGTGGTGTATTCAGAGCTGGCCACGGCATCGGCATAGGCACTGACGGCTCCCATGCCAATGCGCGTTGCCAGGTAGCTTGGTGCGTTGGTAATGCGTTTGCCTGTTACACAGGGAATGCCATATTGGTCGGAGAACCAACCGATCATGGTCCGGCTATTGCCGTTTGAACCCTTGTCTTGCGGGGGGTAGGTCGAAATTGAGCCGTCCTTGAAGGTAAAGGTCATGCTGTGGATCTCGCCGCTAACACACGAAAGGGTCCAATCCCCCTTTGCAATACCGCTCATCGTGATGCCCTGAACATCAGGAATGTGGATACCGTTGGAGGACAGGTTTTCGGGCCCTACAATGATTTTGAACGGATAGGGGTCAGGAATCTGACCATCAACCGGAATGCGTCCCAGCAAGGCTGTCATGCTGGTTGAACCCATGAGGGTCGCGTTGGCCGGCATGGTGTAGGCCTTAACCGACTGGGGCTTTTTTTTCGGATCGTCCTTCTGGCCGGTACGGATTTCCTCGCCACGTGGCATAAAACTTAAATCCGGGGCCTCAAAGTCCGGCATGGTGATCGTGCCACGTTTGGGATCCACGTGCGCATCCAGCGGGTTTTTCCAGATCAGCTGAGGCTCGCCGGTAGCACTGTCATACCCCAGTCCATCAGGTATATTCGCGGCACCGATGTCATACCCTGCTGCATTGGTGGCACTGCCCTGCTCCTGGGGACTGCGTTCCAGATCGGCAAGGCGCTGCTCCAGCTTACCCAGCAGTGTTTCCGAACGTTTACGCTGGTGTTCGACTTGTTGAGCCTGCTCGTCCACCTGGCCCTTCGCATCCTGGATTTCACGTTCCACACGCTGCGAGATGTTCTCTTCCATGTTCAGCAAACGGCTGGTTTGCTGACGCAGGGTTTCGTTCTCACCCGCAATGCGCGCGTTCTCCGAACGCAGCGACTTGATTTGCTGAGTCAGGGTGCGCATGGTTTCCTCCGGTGAGTCAAAATCCACGCCGTACTCTTTCTCAAGCTCCTCGTTGCTCATCGGGTTATCAGCCAACCCGTTATGTGCCGCTGGCGGTGCCTGCTCTATCGGTTGTAGCTCACCCCCACTGCCACTTTTCACTTTGGCAAAAATGATCATGATGCCTACGCCAACAAGCACAACGGCCATGATTTTGACCAGGAGATTGCTCTTCATAACACTCATTGGGTGTTACCTCCCTTCGCGTCTTCGGCTTGCACCCCATAGAAGGTCCAGGGCACCAGGGTTTCGGCAAGCGGGCGGTCATTCACCAGGTACAAAATGGTGCGGTCCCCCGCAGTTCCGCGGCGGCTCAGTTGATGATGCTGGTAGGTGGCATGGCTGAACGGCAGGTTGATATCCAGGTAGTTCAGGGTGACCGACTCATTGGTGGTATTACGTACCAGCAAGGCCACCACGTAGAGGTCATTCGCACGGTAGGCGAGTACTGGCTTTACACGGGTTTGCGCTCGGTTAATCCCTTTGAACGCTCGTACTTCCTTGTTCAGCACTGCATTCAAGTTTGCTTCCGATATGCCGGGGATATCGTTATGCAACCGCGTAGGGGCATACAACTTTTGAGCGGCATAACGGGTCAAGGTGATCGGTGTAATCGGAGGCCCCTTCTTGGCCACCTGCTCCTCTTTGGCCTTCACCTCTTGCTCGATCGAGTTTTCGTTTTCCAAGTAGATACGCATGTCTTCCAGAGGCTGCGCATTAGCAGGCGCATCGGTGGCAACCAGATCCAACAACACGACTTTGCCATCCGTAATGCGCTTGATGACGACGCGCTCTCGCTCAAAAGGCTTGCCAGGACGAACAAGGACAGCCCCTTGGGCGGACTGGACCCGGAATAGCTGCTCGACTTCCTGCTTGCGGGTTACGCCAACTTTGACGTGATCACCAAACTGGATTTTGCGTTCTTCACCTGCATGCAGCTGCACGATCACCGGCTTGTTGTTGTAGTGAACGATTTCAGTAGCGGTCGCAGCGAGGCTCAGGCAGGAGGCTGCGATAAAGGCGAGTAGTTTGAATCTCATGACAGATTTTCCTCCTGATGAGCAGCCAACCGCTCTTTAGCCTGCTGCTCCAGGCGCACCGGCTCCTCATAGAACCCATCCAACGCAAGCCCCCAAGGGTTACACTCGGCGTCGGTATCCCAACGCACTATCCGGATCGGATACCGCACGAATATGTCCTTCACGGTCTCACCGCGATACGTTTCCTTGATGGACACGTCGTAATAAGCCACCCAGGACTCACCCGACTCGACCCACACACGCTTGGGTTCATAGGGGCGGTCAAACATTTCCTGTAAGGCACGGGTACGTGCCAGCTCAGCACGACGGCCCTTTTGGTCCAGGTCACGCTTCAGCTCGGCCTGAAACCGAGGGGTGATATAGCAGGCCAAACGGGCAATGTTGACGGGGTAATCTTTCTCACCGGCCACCGGCCAATTGTTGAGCTGCTGCCAGATGTACAAGCCAAATCCGTAGACGTTGTACGGGTGACGCTCTTCAATCCCACGGCTTGAACCGGTCCGCAGATCAGGAGGGATATCGACCTTGATGCGTTTGGGGGCCTGAGACCAGCCGTACATGGCATAGGCAATCACACCCACCAGTACAACAATGACAAATCGGAGCGACCAGAGGTGTGCGTCTCGGGCATCGAGCGCCCGCTTTACCCTACTCATGAATATGAGTCCTCTTCTTCAGTAGCGACCTTGATCCGTTCAACAGGCGAGGAACGACGGATATCCCAGCTTGACGACTCATCGATGAAGCCAAAGCGGGCAAGCCCCTTGCGCTGGAGCTGTCGTTTGAAAAACACGATGTGCAGACCGTCTGGCTGCTTCCGCTTAATCCGAGTGAGCTGCTTGCCGGCCAAGATGAGTGTTCCGATCGTGAGGCCTGATCCAATTGCGACACCGAAAATGGAAAACCCAAATGGCATCAGGATCAGCACAGATACCGGTATCCAAAACATCAGGGAGGTGATGACAATGAACACCACTTCACTATCGGTCATGCCGCGAAACACCACAGGGTCTGCAATCAAGCGGTCAGGTATGTAGTTAATCTCGCCATTTTTCATGCCTTCCAGATCCGCCATGAAAAAACTCTCTTTGAATGTCTGAAATAATTGGATCAAGGTGGGGGTGTATCGAATCGACATGGGTGCCCGGGTGAAGTGGCCCCCATGTCATCAGGCGATGTAGGCCTAGGGCGTACCACCGTCAAAAATAATGCTGGCGGCTTCAGTCAGCAGATACACCACGAATACCAAGAGGAGCACACCAAAGGCACCGTGGGAGCCCAGGTCGCCCCAAGTGCGTTTACCGGTACCGATTTCCTTGTAAACGCCGATGCAGTTGTTGGCGACGACCAGGAACGCAATGGTGCCAACGATCAGGCCAACGACGATGCCAATATCAAAGGCGTAACCTTTCAGAAGCTCGATGTAGTTACCGTCAGACGGTGCATTGGTGGGATCAGCGGTTGTGGGGAGTGCCGCTTCAGCACGCGCTGCCAACAGAAACGGCGCAGCCGCGATGAAGGCATTGGTCTTGGACCAGAGTTGTTTCATTGAGTCATTCTCCTAATTGACTAAAAGGTAAAGCACCACCGACAAAGCAAAGACGGCGCGGAACCACAGAAAAATCATCTGGGAGCTTTTGATCTGTTCGTTGCCATAGTCCTGATAGGCTTGAAGGCAGACCCACGCGACCCAAATGAACATCAACGTGGCGCCGATGGACTGAGCCGCGAAGAGCACGCTATCCGCTGTCAGGAAACCATTGGCCCCAGTATTGAAGTCAGTTTCCCAACTCATTTATTTTTCTCCGTGTACTCACCGCCCAGGGCATCGACACGGGATGGCATGACAGGATTAATGGGCTGGGACAGGTGCGTATTAATGCCCGAACGAATAACTTCCAAATCGCGCATCAAAACGTCGTAATCGAATTTCACCCGGGCATCGTTTTCAGACAGCTTTTGGGCGTCACTGACCAGCCGTTCAAGCGCGGTCAGTTCTGATGCAATCTGCGCGAGCGCTGCCCGTTCGCTCCATACATCGGCATATACAGGCACAATGGCTACGCCCACTAAAGCCAGTACAGTCGCCCCGTATCTGAAAGATGGTTTCATGCTCGGCTCCTTGGTTTTTGCGAACTTTAACCAAGATTTAGGCGAAAAAAGGCCTGAATTAGGTCATCGGTAATGTCCTAATTCATGGCTAAAAGTCCGGCTTTTAGATAAGCAATTTGGCTTACAGGTACTTTTTGAATTTGCTCGCTGTGATGAAAATTGCAAAAGCAAACATGGCGGCAAATGGGGTAATTAAATAGTTGGGATGCACGCTAACCGGCATCGCTAAATAGATGATCCAGGCGGTGATGATCAGGGGTGCGGAAAAGCCCTTTGCTATATGGTAAACAAAGGACGATTCATACCCACCCGTGAAGCGGCGCAAATCCCTTTTCATCAGACCATCAGCAAAGCCAACCAGACCAAATAAAAAGAAGACCGGCAGTGACAGCGTGAGTATCGTCACGCGCACCATGAACGTCATCAGCGTATACGCCATGGCAATCAGATAATCGTAAATGGCGGCCTGAATATCCTTGAAGAACACCACCATGTCATGATCCCCCGGCTTCACCACATGGGATGCGTGAATCCAATCCATAACCCCTGATCGAAAGAAGGCTACATCAATGGCCTCCTGCACATACTCGTTCGCTTTTGCAGAAGCGTATGTGTCCGAGGCACCACTTTTGGCAGCGCTGTTCAGATAAGTCAGTTCCTGCTGGAACATTTCCTGGGCATGGCTGTAACCGGTGTAATCGTCCGCGAACCACCACGCCATCCCAACCCATTCCATGATGATCGACATGAAAGCTGAAAATAACAGCACCCCGAAGATCCGCCCCATCAGGCCAAAGAGCTTCGGTATCAACCCTCGGCGCTCAGAAGGATGGTGCCCAGTATTCGATTGTGCGCTCCCAGATGCACTACTCATGCATTCACCCACCATTGCTCGCCAGTTGAATAGGTTCGCTGCATCTGGTCTGTCATCTGCCGCAGCGTTTCCGGAATGGAGACGTGATCATCTTCAGGCAGCGGGATGCGGATCTTGTACAACTCGCCCCCGTTCACCAGCATGAAGGCCTGCCCTTTTGGCAATGACATCAGCGCACTGGGGTCCAGCATGGGCGCTGCATTGACCGAGATACGGTCCTGAGTTGAACTGGTGAAATCGGATTCAGAATCCACGTTGGAAGAGTCAGTAGCACCGGATACCTGCATGACTGTTGTGGTTTCTACCTCGGGAAGCTGATCAGTCATCAGCTCGGCGGTGTAACGGTCTCGAACACGAAGCATAATCAGGTTGTTAAAGTTGCCTTCAATCACCTGAGCCTTGGCCTTGTCACCATAAGCTGCTTCCAAGTCGGCACGTGCCTGGGTGTAACCTGTAAGGATGACACCTGAGCCAGCGGCCTTGTTGACCATCGGCAGGAACTCGGGACCAATCAGCTCATTCAGCTCATCCGCGTGAAGATAGATTTTTGGTAGTTTGCCTTCTTCGGCATCGACCATGCCCGCTTCGTACCCGTGCTTGTAGATGGTGCCTGCTGTGCTCACCAGATCAGAAAACATGCTGTTGCCAACAACACTGGCAATCTCCAGGTCCTGCAGGGCATCCAGGCCGATATAAATCACGCCTTTTTTCCGGATGATCTGGGTCCAATCAAATATTGCACGGTCATCATCAGCATCGGCATAGTCCGGTGCCAACAGCTTGCCTATTTTGCCCGTGGTGACCTTTTCCAGCAGTGGAATAAGTGAGGCCACCAGTTTGCTGTAGAACTCCTTGTCGTACCGCAACGCCCCCAGCAGACCTTGCATAACACCATCGTTGAACTCCATACCTTCAACATATCGGCGAAGTGCTTCCGTGCGAGGTGACTGGTACTTGGCAATGCGAGGATTCTTCTTGTACTGGATCGCGGCTTCTTCTTCGAACAAGTTCACATCCGCTTGCCAGGAAAGATCCGCATTGCGCGGTAACCAATATTCAGCGAATCGCCTGAAAAGAGGCTCGATATCCGTCACATAATGCAGGATGTTGTTGTAATCAGGCTTGTCACCGATCGCGACCAATGCCCGCGCAACAACGTTGATGAACCGCCAGCTAAATTCCTTAAACGCCGCAGAGTTCCCCTCGCCCGCCAGCTGGTTCGATACCCGTGTGGCTATTTCCGTGATACGGGAAAAGTTGGCAATCGCATTATAACGCGCCGACATCTCCGGGAATCCGAGGTGAAAACAGTAAAACTCATCTTCCCGACCGGCTTGCTTGGCCGCTGTGTACATTCGGGTCAACAATGCCGCATCGGACTTTGGGTCAAACAGAATGACAGGGCCATCGTTTCGATGGATATCCTGTAGCAGCAAGATCTCGGCCAAACGCGATTTACCCTGCCGCGTGGTGCCCAGTACCAAGGTGTTGCCAGGCCGGTCAGAGCCGGCAATGAATACATCTTTCTCGTCCTCGATGCCAACCGCATGCAGCACACGGTTACCACCAATCGGTGGCAAGGGCCGAACGGGGTTCAGCGGTGAGTTCCATCGCGTCCATTTTGTCAACCAGTGATCGCCGTGCTTACGCTCGAAGTCACGTGCCCATACGTACAGACCTCTGTCTTCGATATAGTGACGCACAGCCGGATTCATGGTGTCTTTCAGTCGCTGCGTATGACGCTGCCCCCATCTGAATCCACGGCCGAAAAACAGCGAGTCCTGGTACTTGGGCACTTGTTCAGCCGATAGCCCGTAGTACGGCAATCGCCGCAGGCGCATGCGATAGAGCATCACCCCAAAGGCTTGTTTAAACCGTATCAGCGCAAGCACGAACAGCAGGCCTGCAGAGAGATAGGCAACCGATTCCGTCATCATGAACCAACTGGGCATCGTGAAAATGATGCTGGATGCACCCAACGCCACCAGGCCAGACCAGACCTCAACCGCAGGCCTTAGTTTGGCTTCGATCAAGCTCATCGCACCACCCCCGAGCGATCAATGAAGACCGGGTAATGCTTCAGGTTAATGGCCTTGGCCAATTGGTCACCCGACATGGGTGTAAGCGCAAGGCGCCTGTCGGTGAGTTCGAGCAGCCGCTCCATCTGCTGCGCTGTATCAACGTTCACGACCAGACCAACCGCACGTTTTTCCTCAAGCACATCCACGTTGGATTGGAGCCAGTTCGCGCTTACCCGGTCATAGCCAACAATAAACATGGGTTGGGTCAGCAGGTGCGCTGGTATATTGCGCGCTTCATCGGTCCCGACAGGCCCCACTCTCAGGTTTCGGCTGATCACCGGATAAAGGGCGTCTGACAGCAGTCCCCGACTTAGCGCGTTTGCGCTTGCTCTTTCTACGGACTGACCTAATTGAGGCTTTTGTTCATCGCCTTCGTTAATGACATCAGCCAAGGGTATGCCCCCCCGATCCGCAATCACCACAGGGGGCTGTTGCGCATACACGGACGCTGCCAGCATCACACCAGCAAGCGTTGCTATAGGTCGAACCATATCTTGAATACTCTCTTTGCGTAGGCATCGGCGATTACCCGATCAGACTTGCGTCTGGCGGGCCTGTGGTAGCACCCAACCGCCAGTTCCCAGGTGTTACATTCGGAACGGGCATACTGCTCTCGGAGGTGTTTTGCCGCGGCCGTGAGGTTGGTGTAGGGATCAAATGCTGACCAGAGGTTGTAATCGAACCGTTCGCCATGCCAATACCAGTTCACCTGCGCAATACCGACATCGAAGTTCTTGGTCCCCTGTTCCACCAAGGTGGATGCAAAGCTGTAGGCTTCCTCACGTGTCGCAAAAAAGTGCGGATGTCCCTGTAGGTTGATCGTCCATGGCCATGCCTTTGAGCCTTGCTGTGTAGGTGACCGGGATTCGGCCAGCACGATGGCATAAAAGATCTGTGCGGGGACGCCTTGCTCAGCCGCTACCCGTTCCACCATGGGCGGTACAGACGCACACACGGTAGCTGTCTCCAGCAGGCACGACAGGCCAACAACCAGCTTCCATAGTTGCTTCCTGAATTCCATAAAGGATTACCAGCGCTTGAAGGTCCGCTTCACGTCACCCGATTTGCGGTTCAATACGCGCACTTCAGGCAATTCTGAACGCACAATGTCGTAGCGCGAGAACTCACCACGATCGAAGTTCAAGGTGACTTTCCGTGACTTCACGACCTCCGGATCGATACTCAAGGCTTGCGCCCAAGCACCAATTTCCTCGGCTGATGTGCCGGCCGGGAAATATACATTCAGACGGGTTCTGTCACCTTCACCGGTGGAGGCCAACACCTCCCCAAACAGTTGGCCGCAGTCATCTAGGCAATCAGGCTCTACAAACAGCATCACGTCATGGGTACGACGACTTTGCTCAGCATTCCATTCTTGAACCCATTTTTCATTGTTGACCACCGGACGCCCACCCAGGACCTGCTGGCTGGCGGCCATACGCTCCACTTCAAAGGCCAACTCCAGCTCCGCACGCTTCGCTTCCATTTTCATCCAAATTTCGGCGTAGCGACGGCGTTCAGCTGGGTCCGTTTCCATCACACCAAGGGCTGTGATCGGGTCCAGACCAGGCGACCATATACCGCGTGGGCCAGCCATAATGCGCTTGTACTTAACCCAGTCTTTTTCAGTCAGCATCCACTGCTTTGCCTGTGACTTTTCGTCTTCACTCAGGCGATCCAGAGCCTCTACAACACGACTATCCGAGAATGTTGACGGCGCGGCTGTTGAGTCGGCGGCTTCAACGTGACTGCTATCCGCAACTACAGCTGGCGACGATAGGGTTACGCTAATGGCTAACCAGAGAAGCGCTCTGCGCATGGTTATTTCTCCTGTTCTTGGATAGTGGTGCTGGACTTGTCGGGGGCAGATCGTGCAGAAAGGTCACTGGTGTAATAACCGGTGTCGTGATCAAGGAAATAATGGTTGGGCTTGTAAACGGGCCCCTCTTCCACTATCGGTTTAGGAGTTCCAATAGCGACCGACTCGGGGGCAATGCTGCTTTCCTTGGAGGACTCGTTGATAATCAAAGCGCCGAACAACACGATGATCAGGTACTCCATACGTTACCCCTTGATTCTGACATTGATGATCTTGCCACCCCGAACGAACGTGGCGGTCTCGGCCTTGGCGTTTGCACCTTCATATCGCCAGCCTTTCACAACACCACCCTTTGCAACGGACACAAATTCATCAGTGACGGGATCATGTAGCACCACACTGGAGTCATAGCCCCACTGATCGATTGACACGACCGTATTACCTTCTAACGTGTCGAACACCCTTGGTTGTGGCTTAGGCGCTCGAACGACTCGTTTGGGTGCCGACGAGGAATCACGAAGGGCTGCTGATTGCTGCAGAGACTGTGTGATGGACTCAAGGTCTGAGATCCGCTGCAGCAGTAACTGCATAGTTTCTTCAGAGTCCACTTTGGAATTCGAAAGCGATGATTTGAACTGATCCATATCGCGCTTAATCGCTGCCAGCTCATCAGACAGCTGGTCAGTATCGAGCTGCCGAATCCGAATGGTGTTTTGGCCAGCCGTTTCACGAAGCTGGCTGATCGAGACTTCCGATTCAGATTGGCGGTTACCCAATGCAGCAATGTTGTCATCGACATCAGTGAGCGCAACATTGGTATCAGCACGCAATTGACCCGTTTGATTAAGGGAATACACCACACCAGCAGCGGTACCCATCGATAGCATCAAAGCGACTGACGCGAGTACCCCAGCAACAGGAAACCCGCTACGTGGTTGTGCGGTGGATGCCTGAGGCAAAGAATCTCGATCAGGCTGATTCATGTCCTCAGCTTCCAGCGTGGCATCAAGTGCGTCATCCATTGGCTCGACCAGGACAGGGTCTGCCATGCTTGAGCTTTGTTCCCCTTTTCCCCGATCGGTCTCTTCCACATTGGCGGCCTGTTCAAAAGGATCTACGTCTGTGTTCTGGGTACTCATGCCTACCCTCCCACCAAGTCGCGTGACGCCACATAGGTGACCTTGCGGTTAATCGGATCTACCACCAACTCAAACGCATCACCTGCCAGAGTCTGTAACGCTTTATCCAGGGTAATAGGGCCAAGCTGACGGTGTATCTGGGGCAAAGGATGGTTCAGTAACACCTTGGCCTCATGAGTACGAACAGATGCATCCGCCAAACGATAGCCAGAGCGCAGTAACAGGAACTGCACCGCTTGCTCGACCGTGTCCACGGAGTTGGGAATCCGGGTATTCACGATGATTTTCAAAGGGTTTCGCTGGGACAAATAAGGCTCATTGACGGTTCGGGAGTAACGACCGGTCTCAATGTAATCCTGGGGGATAATCGGGTCTGGAGTGGTAACTGGGTTCTGCTCTGGTGCTGGGCCAGCAACACTAGTGCCGGAAGCTGTCAGCAATACCGCCCCGATCAAAGATTTCAGGTGCATCGGATTTTCCTCGTAGGTACACGCGTCGAACTACGTGGCAACCTTATCCAAAATCCGAACCTGAATATGGGGTAATTAGGTCATCGAAATTGACCCAATTGTTGAAAATGGTTTACCCCCGCGTGCGGGGGCTTAACCAGGTGGCCAGCACAGCCAAATGCTCTAGGAGGTCCGTTAGTATCTCCTATCGAGAACTATGAGCGATTCTCTAAATGCGGCTTTTTTCATCCGTGACCCTCACCGGAATCCGGCAAGGATAGGCTGGGCTTCGCCCAACAAAGGAACGTGCCTATTCTCAATTTTTAACTCGGCTTTCGCCATCCAGGGCACGGGCTAGATGTGGTTTTGAAATCGGAGCGCTCATGTTGTCTTTCGCCCTCACAGCTTGAGACAAGCAGACTTCCGTGGGTCAAGGTGCTGTAAAAAGACACTCATTGAATGCCTGTTTACCGCACCTCGAAGTGAGCCATTGGCTCGAAAAGGTAGTGAAATGCAGAGAGGTATCGCGGTGTTTCGTAAGGGGCGAATACATATCGCCTGAAGAGGTCTTGGCTCCTCGGCCTCTACTCCGAGCCGTGATCGAACGATCAACAAACAATGGCATTACTATAAATTTCACACCTGATAATTTCAACTCAGCGCATCCAGGACCCTGGGCATCTGTTTGGGCGAGAGCCGTTTCTCTTCTGGCAACTTTGAGAGGCGGCAATGCTCAAGGTACGTAATCCATTCGATCTTCAGATTCGCATTCAGTAGCTGAACCTCCCGATCCAGGCACACAACCTGATCACGTTCAAATTCCTGCACCGATCCCAGTAGCGCGGTTGCAGCCTCATCATCCAAAGACGTGAACCGCCTCTTCGATCCATCCAGTGAAATTCGCCAACTCAATGCACTGTAAGTTTCGAAGCTGCGGCGGACCAAGGACAGCCTATCAAGCTTGAACACCTGGTATTCATCGAGAAGATCTTGGGCCCTTTCCTCAAGCCCCTTCAAGCTCACCATGAATCGTCCTCGTACTACGTCAGAGGCCGATCCCATAATATTATTAAAGGATAAGGTATATATATTATATAGGGATTCGTCCCCTTCAGAGGGATTGGGGTTTCTCAGCTTGGTTTCCTTCTTCACTGCTCTTATTCCACATTCAGTGTTTATTGTAAGTCAATGTTTTTAAATCAAAAAAAGGGGTGATCCTCTCGTGACCACCCCCATGAAATAGCGCATTGACCAGGAACTTATGTGTATCTTCAGGATTCAGCCATAAATACCATTTGACCACCGGTTCTGTGCCCACTTGACCACGGGGCACAGGCCCTTTTGACCACCACTAGCCCTGGGCAGCAGCGGTCATTTTTGCAACTTCCGCCTCAACCTCATCATCAGTCACCGGCGCTTCTGTCTGCGAAACCTTTTGGCGCTTTTTAGGTAGCTCCGGGGCAAATTTACTGCGCAAACTACCATCCAAATACTCTTGCTCGATTTCACCAAACGCGGCCTTAGCTTTCTGAGCGGGCTGGGTATTCGCCGCCACATCATCACGGGTAACACCAAAATAGCGCCACTTTGACACATGCGACATCATCGCCCTGAATATGGACTCAACACTCTTCACGAGCAAAACCTTCTCACGCGCATCGATACGGCCACGATGTTGTGCCTCAAGGATCAGTCGTGCCGTGTCATCAGCTAACGCCAAGACTTCCAGCACCCTGAATCCAAGGCGGCTATGATCAACAATTTCACGTTCCACTGGGCTTTTGGTTACAGCGCTTGGAAAACTGATTCGGGAATGCCCCTGTTCAACTACCGCTTCAAGCTCTTCTTTTTTGGCTTGAAATGCATGCTCAGCTTCATCAATCGCTTCCTGAAGCGCCAGGTACGTTTTGTCAGCCCATGGATCATCCTGCTGAATAGCGGATTCCATGTTACGAACTCGACGTAGCAGTTCCGGCATAGACATGATGTACGCCTTGTTCTCAGTTCGCTCTCGGCCATTCCAGAGAAACAGTGCTACATTCGTGATAAGTTGAATTGTGGGGTTTTCTACATATTTGAATGAGCCTGCCAGCTCACGGCGATTTTGGTTCGCTTGATTGGCCATCGAGTTCGTCCTGTCATTTCGATTAGAGCGGAAACTGGTCGTTATCAGTTACAACGCGGTGGACATAATTAATCGGGAAGCCCGTTCTTTCATGAATAATCAGCAACGCAAAACGGCTGCATCGCGCTTCCTTCATCACGGATTGGAACAGCCGATGAATCTGCATCTGGGCTTCATCTACATTTTTCGGATCACACTTCCGGCCCTTCTTGGCCTGTATGTTATGCTCCCGGCGTAGACTAGTGCATTCGGTTGAGCGTTTACCAAACAGCTTGTACATAAGCTCGTTAGACGCCTCAGCCTTCAGGAACCTCAGAGCCAAGCCCTCGTCCTCTTGCCGTCGATGTACAAGCTCACCGATCTCAAAGTAGTTGACGCTAAGGGCGCCCCCTTGTGCCGCCCGGCATGCAACAGTGCGGGCGTAACCATGTGCAAGTTCGTCCATTACATCAGACGAAAGCTGAGAGGTTTGCTGAATTTGTTCTTGCGTCATGCCTAATGCTTGATATCGATGCGCTGTACCGTTCTTGGCTGATAACGTGATATCCAGCAGGATCCTGACAACCAGGCTATGTACACCATCCAATGTTTTTTGCGGAATATACGCATCACCAGAGTGTGATAACCCACTCTGATCTGCTCTACTCCGTAGTTCCCTCATATTCCTTTCTCTCCCTGATGCCAGCTCGGCACCCTACGTCCTAAATTGCTGATCACATTTTCACCAGAAACCCACTTTCTTCCATAAGAAATAGGTCAGTGGTCCATGATCTATTTACTCCGACACAGCGTCTTCAAATCCTCCAGAATCCCTAGCGCTGCCTGTCCAGGTTTCATTCAACATGTACTACCCCCTCTCGAACCCACAGCAACCTGAGAAACATATTCTGTCTCAGCCAAAGGGGGCCATTTGAGATCGTTCGAATGAAAAGACTTCTTAGGTTAATTGGTTCCACCGAAACAGAATCTGAACCAACAACATCGTCAAGCTCCAAAAAATATCCCGTGTCTAAGTCGGGACGGGAGCTGCTGGCTGACAATGAACGACAGAGGATCGTTCTACTTATAAAGCGTTCGCTGAGCGTGACTCAGGAAGTGTGGGATGCGCACTACCTTTATGCATTGGAACGCTTTGCCGAATTGGTTCAAGACCATCCAGCCTCACGCCTGCATCACCACTCTCAAGCAGGCGGTCTGCTGAGTCACACACTGGATGTGACGCTAAGAGCGTTACGCCTGAGTTCCGGGGTAATCCTTCCTCCTGGTTCGGAGCCTGAAGAGCTACTTCATAATGCAGAACGCTGGCGGTACGGCATATTTATTTGCGCCCTACTTCACGATATCGGCAAGGTCATTGGCGATCAGGAAACAGTCTACAAGGACCTATCCGGAAACTTTGTTCATTGGCAAGCCTGGCACGGCCCAATTCCCGTCGGCTCTGAGTATGCCTATCGGTACCGCCAAACTCATGGGGAACACATCCACGGGTTACATGAGAAGCTGGGGATCACCCTCCTTCCCTTTCTCCTAACTCCTTCTACATCTAAATGGCTGATCGGTGATAGAAAGCTGCTGGGTCAAATGATGAACACGTTATCAGCATCAGCAACCGGTGCTGGCGTCATTGGAGAACTCATCCGCAAGTCAGACCGAGGATCAACAGCAGACAACCTGGGGCCAGATACCGGCCTGCAAGACAGTGCAGAAAAGCCCCTTCATGCCAAGATTCTTGAAGCCTTACAAACACTTGCGAACGAAGGAAAGCTCAAGCGCAACTTGCCTGGTGCAAGTTTATGGGTGACGAATGAGCACACGTACATCGTTGCCAAGTCCACTATGGAAAAAGTTAGAGAGTACCTTCTGGCGGCAGGACACAAATCCATACCCCAGTCACCATTGCGTTTGATGCAGATCCTGAACGAACACCAGGTCACTATTCCTCCTGTTGATAGCGGGGATAGCCAGCAAGCTGTCGTCAATGATGAGCAGAGAAGCTGGACCCAGAAGCTCAGCTTTGTCGTGATACCAAATGAAACGCTTTGGGTTTCAGGCACGCCCAACACATTCGCAGGCACGATTACGCCAGTTGATAGTAAGGGAGAAGAAGTGCAATTGAGAGCGGATTGCTCCACCCCAGGGGGGTCCGTCACGGACCCCCTACTCACTCAGACTGCATCAGAACCCCACACAGCGGTATCAACCCTACATGTCGATGCGGATTCCAACACGACTGACACTGCCTCTGATTCAGCGGTAGCACTATCTTCATCCGCACTTGATGTACCCAAGGATGAGGCCAGTACAAGCACACCTTCTGCATCCGCGGAACAAACGCTTTCCGTATCCAACGAGGACAAAACCCTCGATACGGCGTCATCTTCCTCTGAAGAATCCAATATAGCTACACGATCAAGGCCAGTAAAAGTTGTCAGCCGCACACCTAAGCAAAAGCCTGCATACAAGTCGAAACAAGGTGTTAAATCGTCACCTCTTCGGGCACAAAGCGAGCTGTTTGCTTGGTTGTTAAGCGGCATTAAATACCGGCGTATCCGCGTGAATGAAAGCGGGGCTCCCGTTCACATCATTGAGGGGAAGGTCGCATTAGTCTCGCCCAAGGTATTCGACTTGTATCTGGACGATAACAAGGCGAAGGCTGTGGTGTACGGGAAGAACCGAGACAGGCAGCTACTGCAGCTACAACGCGAAGTTAAATCCCTCAACGTGCATATCAAAAATAACGGCGAAGACTTTCACAAGATCGCTGTGCGCGGACCACGAAAAGAAAGCACTGTTAGCGCCTTCCTTTTAGATCGCAGCTTATTCCCTGAGCTGGCAACCATGTCAGAGAACCCGATTCTTGAGTTGATGAACAGCGAGGAAGCATCATGACAGAAGCGGTCGAAGATATGCGGTACATCACCCCCGCTCTTGCCATATCAAACGAAAAGGGAGGCGTTGGAAAGACGTTTCTTTCAGCAAGTCTTGCTGAGTACGCGGCACGATTTGTTGGGCTCCGGGTGCTGCTGATCGACACCGACATTCAGTGCAACCTAACCGCTCTCATGGTGGGGTTAGAACAAATCCCACATGGCACTAAAGGCGCACATTACAAAGCACCACCCCCTCACCCGGACTATGACCCGACTGATAATGACCAGGTTGAAAGGCCCTCTGTTGCGGGTGCCTTTCTCGGTGAAGTTGTGATGCCGTATCCCACATGGATCAATGCTGAAAACATCCCCGGAATTGAAGGGTGTGTTGAAATTTTGCCTGCACACGGCGCGAAGCTGGAGCAAGTCATTTCCACGGGTACAGGTGAGTTTGTCAGCGTCGATGCAGATATTTACACATCGTTGCTCCACGTCGCCCAATGCGAAGCGATAGCCAGTCATTACGACTTGGTTGTGTTTGATACGAACCCTACGCGAAACATCCTGTCTCGCTCCGTTTTCAGAGCCTCGACACATGCGGTCATTCCCATGGAGTTCGATGTCCATTCCATTGACGGAATCATGAGTGTGCAATCCACCATAGAGACTGAAAATGCCTTTCGCCAATCGGCAGGCTTACCACTATTGAATTTGATCGGCCTACTCCCCAACCGTTACGTAGCTGGCAGCACACGCTCTGCAGGCATATCCAAGCTCCACTATGAGGAAACAAAAGACCTTTTCGATGCACATTACCTATCAGAGCATTCGTTTATTCCACAAGCAGAAGCCGTTAAAAAGGTCTTGTCCGGCAAGCATACCGCAGCCAGTATTTTCGATATAACCAAGAAATCAAAAGCTGAATTCCGGCTTCGAATGGCCCTTGAACATGCCTGCATTGAAATTTTGCACCCCCTCCTACATGCCCTTCCGAGCGCAGTCGACCGTCTTGATAAGCACAAGCAACGGGTGAGACAGGAACAAAAGAAATTTAACAAAATTCATCCATGAGTGACCTATGAAACCCAAGGTAAAAATTGGATCAGGGGTACGCCCCGCCACATCTATTGACCGGCTATCCAGCATGCAATCAGGCACAGGTACAAAACCAAAATTCCTATCTATTTCAACAGCTTTGGTAGATATCAATCCTGATAACGTTAGGAATACATTCAAGACTTTAGAAGAAATTGAGCAGTTTAAAGCGACATTAGAATGGCCCAGTGACGCATTAAATGGCGGTCTTGATGACCCATTGGAATGGCTTGATTCGGCCCCAAAAGCAACTGACACACATGCTCTTTCAAGCTTTAAGCGCATTGTAGAGATGGCACTTTCTATTCAAAAACTCGGGCAACTCCAACCTGCCGGGGCAGTTGCTGTCGATGGACGCTACAGAGTCATCCTGGGGTCCACGCGCGTTATGGCTTGCTCACTTCTGAACCGTGAAGTTGAAATCCATCTGTTGCCTGATGCCATAGATAGCACCACAAAGCTCATGGCACACCTTGCTGAAAACACAAAGCGTGAGAACCTGACCTTCACAGAAACAGCCGATGGATACTACCGGTTGTTCAGCCTGCTTATCGAAAGTGGAGCGATTGAAACCATCACCCGCAAGGAAGTCATGAGTCGATTATCACTGTCACGCACCCATGCACTGCGATGGCGCTCTGTCCTTGTTGCAGCGTTGGAAGACAAGACCTACCAGAACAAGCTACTCAGCGGCGAGTTTAGAAGCTTGGCCCAGGCATACGATGACGTTCGCTCAGAATTTCCAAACACCCATAAGCAGCACAGAACAACGCCCATCAAGACAAGTGAAACAATCATACCCGCCACGGAATCAGGCTCAAAAGATGACAAACATGATGGCTCGACCAAAGGCTCTAATGGCTCATCACCCCCCGATTTCAACGAAGCAAATGGTGAGAACAGCGATGACAGAGCCCTTCATTTCCCTGAAGACTTTGAGCAGCTAACGAGGTTTATCTTCAACTCAACCGTTCGACAACTTCAGAACCACAAACCAGATCTAGCTGGCCGCATCCAGTCACACATCGAAAACAATGGAATTTCTGTGAGATCCAAAGCGGATGCACTTGAACACATTAATTGGCTTATGGACGTAGCGGCTTCGCATTTTAGCAAGGCATAGAGCGGTCACAGGTGTCCCACGTGGGACACTTTACTGCTTAACTGTCCCACGTGGGACACCTGAAAGCCTCCCTCACTACACATGCTATACGAAACGAAACAACCATAACCCATTGATATACATGACCAATAGCACCATGAGCCATCGCATTACAGGGCATCGCATTACGGTTCATTGCATTACGGTATAAGTGTCTTTATAGTGAGCACATTCAAAATACTACTGAGGTCCGAAAATGCTTCACTACAGGAACGAAGTGCTGGCGGTGATGAACCAGAAGGGGGGCGTCGGGAAAAGCACAACTGCTGAGCTGTTCGCTGAGTTCATGGCAGTCAACCTGGGCAAGAAAGTTTTGCTCGTAGATACTGACATGCAGTGCAACACGTCCGAGCGCTATGTCGAAATGACCCCTGTGGTAGACGACCCGACCAATGAGGCTGGCTTTGTACCAACACTGCTGCCCGACTTTGATCCCGAAGTTGATACCCATATCAGACCTGATTCAAATATCGCCGACATCTTCGATGGTCTGGTTTGCGAACCTCGTGAAACCGCATTCAATCCGGACAATGAAGATGATCCCATCCCAGGCATTATTGACGTGATGGTAGGCCATCCAACGAAGCTTGAGCAGGTCAATGGGCGTTACGCTGATAACTCAGTAGAGCTGGTTGAAAATATCGTTAACCGACTTCAAGAAGTCCTCCATGATCCACAATACGGCGACTTCTATGACCTGATCATTATCGATACTGCCCCTACACGTACACCTCTATTCAGAGCGGCGATGCGTGCTGCAACACATGTTGTCATTCCATTTGAGCCTGAACAAAAGAGTCTGCAGGGACTACTGGCTATGTATGGCGCTGTTCGTAATGAGCGTTCATATCGTAATGGTGACCGTGATGTTCAACTTGTGGGGCTTGTACCTAATAAGGTCAGGTCAGTTGTCTCCTCTCATAGGGAAGTGCTTGCCTACATGTATGCAGACCCTCACCACAGTGGACTGATGCCACCAAAAGGCATTGTGCTCCCACTTACCGCAGAAATTTCTGCGCGCGATTTCAAAAAGGTGAAGCCTGACAGCCTCTTCAAATTACCTCGCTCAAACAAGCAGAGGCAGAAAGGGGAAGACATGATGATCCATATTGCTCGTAAGGTTTTTGCGGGCCACGCCTTGTCACCCGAGATAGAAGCCTATGCCAAAAATCGGGGGCGTAAGTAATGTCAAAGAGAAGACGCATTACCTCAAGCCAGATCGCAGAGACATCACTAGGGAGTGCACTGGGCAGTGCGGCGGCTGGCACACAGGGCTTGGTAAACACTATTGCTCGCACGTCCAAGTACATACCGATTGATGAGTATCTGGAGTTAAACCCAGCAAACGCACGTGATGAGCTGACGTTTACCATCCCGAAACTCAAAACACTGCTCGAAGAGGCCCAGTGGGACTTCGAGCTGTTAGAGCAGCAGATAGGGAAAACTGACCGAGACACCAGCGAAGCCTTCACTCAGAACATGCGCAAAGTAAAAGCCATGTTGAGCGATGCAGAATATGCTGTGTTTGAAGACCTCGTAGTCTTGGCAAGGACGATCAAATCGGTTGACGATCTGAGGAACCCTATTACCTACAAAGCATTGGACCGGTACCGACAGCGAAAGCAAGTATGTTCAGGTAACCACCGGGTACTTGCCTACGTTGTCCGTGGGTTTGAAATCATCCCTGGAACTTTGGAAGAGGGGATCGATGATGCTGAAAACCTACGGCGTGAGTTCATAGACAACGCCACCCATAAAGAGCTGACTGGGATTCAGCAGCTTTTGGCTGTTAAGCGCTTACTAGAAGCCTCAGGCGACAGCACGGAAAACTACTCTGTACGGAAGTTTGCATTCAACTACGGCATTCGTAACAAAAGCAATGCACACAGAATTCGGAAGATCCTATCCAGTGAACGGTCAGAGCTTTTTTGGAAGCTGATTGATGAGAAGCGCATCCAACTCCACGAAGCTGCCGATTACTGCGAGTTGAGTGACCAAGAGTTAACCTCACTGCTTGGAGCAGCCACCGAAGATGTCGATACAGCTTCAGACAGCCTTGCTACTGAACAACAGGCTGATGAAGAATCAAGCGGGAAGCAAATCGAGCAACAGAAGCCTGCCTCACGCAAAGGGGGCCGTCAGGCACCAATATTCCGAGTACATGGCGCTAAGCGGGATTTGCCGGTTCAACAAGCCGTACTGAACACTATGGCCAGAGGTCTTGGAATAGAAGGGGAGAAGTGGGTTAAGAGACAAGCCCAAGAGCGATACGGCTACGAGTCATTCCAGGATAAAAATCAGGTTCAAGTAGGTATCAACCTGATCATTGAGTACCTGACCAACAATATGGATGAGAACCAGTAGGGCTCGTTAGATACATATGAAAAAACGCAGAATAACCCGCGCACAACCGGCATCGGAAATCAGTAACCAGGTCGGCTCTAAAGCCGGGCAAAAGAGCGAACGCAAAAGCGTCATGCTGCCTTCCAGAACGGTCCATCTCCTTCAATCAACGTTGGAAGAGAAGGGCATGCACTCACGCCAACGTAGCCAGCTAATCAATTCATACATGGATACGTTGTTCACCTCTAAATCCTTGCCGGATATCGTCATGCTGGCGTTGCTCGACTATACCGACGCGGGGCAGAGCGACGCACAGCAGATTCAAGTCATTGTCAGTGCTGACAACATGGCCAAGATCACCGATGTCCAGCGGCGATACTCTGAAAACGAGTTCGACTACCTGTTCGAACCAGACGAAGAGCCACCGTTACCCAAAGATCCGCCAGCTATCTCGACGTTGCTGCGCATTGCGATCAATGACCAGCTGTTTGAGATTTAGAAAAGGCGAACCCTATGAGCAAGGATTGGTACGAAGAGGATCGTCCAAGTATAGAAGGGCATACCGGTGAGCCTCTGCCTGCTTTTGAGGGGGAAGAGGACTTCCATCTGCACCCTTCACCTCGGAATATCACCGAAGATGATGCTGATACCATATCAAAGCTGTCAGAGAGCGTAGCAACGGAAGAAGCTATCCCAAGAGCTAATGTCAGCCCAAGGCCCATGCTCTTAGATACACCAGATCCTGATAACTACGAGCTCAGGGTTGTGTCTGACATCCCTTTGTTCGCAGCATCACTGGAACGTCCAAAAGGGAAGTACGAAACCATAATCGGGAACGCCAAGACGACCGTTATTCCAAGTTATCTCGGGCGACCGGCAGACAGCGAACGACTCTTTATGATGTTCCTGACAAGCCAGTTTGTGCAGGTACAAGCCGACCAGCGTCATGAGAACTATTGGGTGGCCTTTCGACCCTCAGACTATAAAACCTGGCGTGGTATCACCGATGCAGGAACTCTGTACAAGAGTCTCCAAACAACACTGGAATGTCTGTCATCGACCCAATATCACACTAATATTCGCTTGGCCGAAAGTTACAAGCAGATAGAAGATGAGGCGACCAGGGCGCAGTACAGCCGAGACAAGAAGCACAAGACAACAGGCCTCGTATTTGAGCTGGATGAAGAGGGTAGACCACGCAAAGGTGTGGTTGATGCAGGGTCATACAGCCTGATCGATCAGTGGTGGTACTTGGGTGAAAAGTTAATTGGAAACGAAATCATCAGATCACTCAATGACTATGTCCTGCTCAAGATGCCCATAAACGTGTTCATGCACCTGGCCAGCACGACTGCTCGCTTGAAGGCACACGATGATATCACCAGTATCAGATCTGCTCAGATTCGTGCTTTGACGCAGTTTGCACGGAGCTATTGTGGCACGCAGAGATCCGTAAAAATTCGTAACGAAGCGGCAGTACTGGCACTTCTTCAGCTTGCAAGCAGTCCAGATGCTGCCGGATTCGATTTAAAATCAACACGAAAGAACCTGCGTAAGCTCTGCAATACACAGCCACTGCTTGATTATGCGTTCTGGTATGGCCCGAAGCCCATCAGGCGCAAAGCCTCGCCACGTGACGATGAATGGATGTTTTACTTCCTGTACGACGAGACAGGTAAGTACCGAAAAGAATGGGCTGAAGTGAAGAAAAAGCGCGGCCGCAACGCTATCCCACAAGAGATTCTCGCGGCGTACCCTACCGCCAGTCAGCCACTATAGTTCGCCTTTACCCAACGCCGGAGCAAGCTGGTTTCTTAAACCAGCAGTTTGGCGCTGTGCGCTTTTGTTATAACAAGGCGCTGTGGCTGATGCGAACCCAGTACACACGTCACGGTTTGAAGCTGCGCGCCAAGCGTGATATCAAACCGTTACTGGCGGTGGCCAAGAAGTCCCGTAAATACCACTGGCTCAAAGACTTCGATTCCATGGCGCTGCAACAGGCCGTGATTAATTTGGACACGGCGTTTTCGAACTTTTTCAACCCGAAGCTGCGGGCACGGTTTCCACGCTTTAAATCCAAGCGCGGAAAACAATCCAGCTACCACTGCACCAGCGTCAGCACTGGTGACAACTGGATCAAAATCCCCAAGTTGGATCGAATCAAGGCCCGTATCCACCGAGCACTCACCGGCACGGTCAAAAGCATTACCCTGAGTCGAACCCTGACCGGGAAATACTACGCCTCGATTCTCACCGATGACGGCTCCAATGCGCCGACACCGGTCCAGAGCCTGGATCGGGTCGTGGGTATCGATATGGGCTTGACCGATTTGTGCATTACCTCGGACGGGGTGAAAACACCCAATCCTCGGTTCCTGAAACGCGCCGCTACCAACCTGCGGCGCAAGCAAAAAGCCCTGTCCCGCTGCCAGAAAGGCAGTCGGGGCCGAGCCAAAGCCCGGCTGTTGGTATCGAAGGCGCATGAGCGCCTGGCCAACGCCCGTGCTGATTTCCAGCACACGCTGTCTCGACGGCTCATTGACGATAACCAAGCGGTGATTGTCGAGACCTTAAAGATCCAAAACCTGTTGAAAAATCGGAAGCTGTCGAAGCATATCGCCGATGCCGGTTGGCACAGCCTGATCACGAAGCTGGCGTATAAGGCCGAACGGGCCGGTAAATACCTGGTCAAGATCGACCCATGGTATGCCAGCTCCAAGACCTGTGCCGGTTGCGGCCACAAGGTCGAGTCGATGCCGCTGAATATCCGCCGCTGGGACTGCCCGGCGTGCGGTGCCACCGGCATTGACCGCGACATCAATGCCGCGATCAATATCCGCCAGCAGGGACTTTTGAAATTACGCGCCGAAGGACTGTCGGTGCCTGCCAATTGAGGCGGTGTAAATCCGGCTACGCGCCGGTTACTGCCTGTGATGTTGGAAGCATAGCCCGCTAGGGCGGTGAGCAGTCACTCAAAGGTTTACCAAAAGGGGGGAGGGCAGTCATGCCTTGCCCTCAATCCCGCATTCCGAAACATGTGTCCCCGTAACCGAACCGCCCACCCTTCTTAAGCTTTCCTAGCTGCAGGGGCGATAGCGTACACCGATCTCTGAGTGAATCCCTGTCAACGCTTCAATGCGCACCGTTCCGGTACAACAGTCAGCACTGATTGGATTCAGTATCACCCAAGCCGTAACCCATGACTCATACAGTACCGGCGCGCACTGTCATGGATGGTAGCTCTTGCTTGCGAACGGCAACCGCTATCCGTCCCGTGCAGACCTGTAGCTATGCGGCTACCAGGTAATCCATAGGCAAAAAATCCGGCATTTATATCCGTGATACCTTACTCTTCATCCGTGCATCCCTACACCAAACTGACCTTCACGCTTGAAAAATAGGGGGTTTTTAAGTTAGCCAGGAGTATAAATAGACCCGTTATCAATGTTATCGAAGGAAAAAAACACGATTTTTTTTGCCATATTCACCCAAAAAAAATCATTTTTCTATCCGTGGGACTCTACTCCTAAATTTTTAACCTTTAAAAACAATAGGTTATGGGTTTAGCCTGGATAATAAAATTACGCTGTCACAAAAGTGTCCCACGTGGGACACTTTCCATAAAAAAGGTGTTTTTTTTATCAAAAAAATGTATATTTACGTGCTGCTGATGCAAAAAACCCGCTTTAAAAAATCTCGCAAATCTGTCTTCTGTGGACAAGTTGTTGGTAAATGGTAGACAACCATTACAAAACCTGTGAGTGGCCCCGTGATACCCTACTCTTCAGGCCGTGATACCTTACTCCAGAGTCCGTGATACTTAACTCCCCATACCGTGCTTTCTCACTCCTTAATCCGTGGAACTGTACTCCAGTAATTTCCATAAGATACTGATAGCAATGAGCTTTTAGCCTAATTTCAGGCTTCGTAACAGGGTTGTAACAGAGGGATAATTATCTTTTAACAGGCTTTTAACTATTACTAGAAAACAAGCAATAGGCTATCAACACACAATACCTCATCCTTGAATGCTCCAGAGTCTCAAGTGACTTCAAGAACAAAGGGCGACAGAGGAGGGCTGCATTGATACCAAAAGGTGGATGGCCAACAGTAGAGAACAAACATTCGATAGCAGCCAATCGAACGCCTGACAATCGACGTCCTCAGCTCACTAAAGAAGGGGTGATTCCTTTTGCTCGATGCTCATGCCCGAGTGACCAACGCAGGTATGTTCTTAGCGGCGTTAATGCAGCAGTTATGAATAGCACCACACTCATAAGTCCAGACTCCTATTCCTAGACCCACTCTACCTTTCAGACAGTTGGTGCTGATAACGCACTAAAACGAGCTGGCCTTGGTGGGGTAGGCTTCACTTACGGCCTGGAACACGATCCATGCACAACGCTCTCATAGATAGGAACTGTTTCAGCATCGCCCAGCCAGCATAGTAGGCCGACTTGGCTTTATTCATGCAGGGCAATGCAGGTAATTCAAATCGTCGAGGCTGATTACCCAGTTCGACTCACCAGCTGGCAACTGGATTTGTGCAAGGCATCTCTCCGCCGGTTGGCGACTTTGGCGCAGAAATCACCCGCAAGTGATTCTTCTTAAGTGCACACCGGGCGCGTGCTAACGCCGGTTCCAGATCACGCTAGAAACAACCGGCATCTAGTTTGCCATCCGAACAGGTAACCGTTTCTTTCAAGCCAAGATCGACACCGTTCACATACTGGGCGCCAGGAATCTCGACCTCAGCCACGATAACGACATTGAGATACCAGCGGCCCCAGCACCTCCGGAGAAACTACCGACCCGCAACCGGTACCAGGCCAGCCCGTATCTGACGTAGTGGCCACCGCGACAGAATCCAGCGCGAACCTGTAGGAAACACCCCAATACAATCCCACACCAAATATATGGTATAAAAGGCTTGTGGGTGGAATTTACGTCTATAGCGTAAACCACTGAAACCAAAAGAATTTGATGTGGGTAGACTCAGATGTTGTTCGACTGGGGGAAAGAAGGTAGTGCTGCTACACAACAGCATGCCATCATAGCTGTGCAAGACGCTATTGAAGTGATCAAGGCAACGTCAGACCACAACGTTATGCTTGAGGAACTGAAGCGGATTCGAGCATACGTTGGATTTAGTCGGCTACCTGGGTGCGACTGGGGTAATGCAACAATTGCGCAGCTGGAAACGTATGAAGCTCAGGCATTGCAAGCAGTGAAAAACATCAACGTCAGCATAATCGGCTATTGATTCCTCAATAGGGCACAGGCACCCCTTACCGATGCAATACTTGCTTCGACAGAGCCAGTAAAACTACCCAGTGTGACGCGTGCTAGCAAGAAGTCAGCAGCCTTGGCTGTATCACCAACGGTGAGAGGGACACCATAGATCTGCCCCGATCCAGCACTGGCCGACACATACACTTTACCCGGCTGTCGACTCAGATTGATGCCTTTGTCCGGCCGACCGCATTGAAGTGTCTGCGCGTAACCAAGCATGATGCCTGTTATGACAGTTAGCTCGTTGTGAGATAGCTGAACAGTTATTTTGCGACTCCAATCAACATTGCGGCCGTCAGGCTTGGGAGCTACATCGATATTCACGGTGGGTTCGCCTTGCCCCCTGAACGAACCTTCCAGGCAAAGCGCAGCGCTTCCACCATAGATATGAAGTTTTGGCTGGGCTTGAAGGCTTTTATCCGGCATTACGAAACAACTCCAGTCGAGTGGCAATTTCAACTGGCTGAAGTTTGGTATTTCTCAGCCATTTCGCTTTGGCTTGCTTGATCTCAGACGGCGATGGAGCAGGTTTCCAACGAACTTCTGGCCGATTAACCTGTGGAACCACAAGCATTCCAGTCGCCAAGCAATGCGACCACTGGTATTGGCTGAGTTCGTCGTTCCACCATTTGTAGTTGGCACGAAGCGTCGGTGGTGTATGCGCCAACAAATACAGAGGAGCGCTTGAATCAACCTGATAGCTTTCAATAGCCTCGCAAATCTCGACGCTTCGCAGGTGGTTACCACTGCGCTCAAAATGTGCAGACAACGCTTGCAAGATTCTCCGATCGATCAGTCGTTTGCGGTATTGGATCTTGTTCCAAGTGTAGGCGATTCGGACGACCGTATTTTCCAGCATACGGACTTTCTTTTGAGCACGGATGAAGTTCAAAGAAGGCAATTTCATGCCTTTCAATATTTGGTGAAAGCTATAATCACGTCCTCTGTTCAGGAACTCTGCCCGGGCAACGGCAAAGCCATCCAGGAGCTCATCATCCAGTGGCAACTCTTCTTGCTCACGGGATTTGTATATGTTGTCTTTCAGCGCCTGTGAGGCGTGTTGTACCTCTTGTTTGATATGGTTGAGCTTGATTAAGGTATCAAGCACGTCCGACACACTGCAAACCAGAACGCCATGATTCTGCGGTGCACTGCCAGCGTCCATCCAAATATTTGTAATCTCATCGGCAACGCGGTACCAAGCCTCTGACGAAGGTTCGGTGTTTTGAAGGGCTTGTAGATCTACGGGTACATCAAAAGTGGGCACCGCGCACCACATATCGTGGCGGTAATCGAGAATGGCATCTTTCGTGACAGCCGTATGCTTGATCAAAGCCTGACAGGCATCCCGCAGGCGTGTGATGTGCTCAGACATCGTATCCATGTTGGTTTTCCTATCTTGCGTAGACCTGGGAAGTCGTACCGATTGGCCGTCATGATAGCAAATTTATAACAGACCGGCACTGACAAACCGCTTTTTAAAGCCTGTTATTCCTCGAATTTGATCATTTTTTAACCATTCTACTGTGGTTAAAGTAACCTTACATTTCTTTATATGGGCTTATGTATCCTTGTGCCGTGCGCTCTACGGAGCGCCGGTTAGGTTAGACAGGGATGCATTTGCCGGTCTGTTATAAATTCTGATGGTCATCCGGAATTCGGTAGCTTAAGCCCGTCTACCTGGATAGCCTGTTGCAAGCCCCGTAACTTTTAGTGCGGGGAAGAATAGTGCAACCGGCGTAGCCGGTTTGATAATGCTGTATACTTTCACAGTATGAAGCACACCAAAACCCTCAAAGTTCGGATCAAGGATCGCCACCGGTCTCGGCTTCAGCAGATGGCGTGGTCGGTGAACAAGGTCTGGAACTATGTGAACGAACTGAGCCAACGCTCCATCCGTGAGCGCGGTGTGTTTCTTTCCGCCTACGATATCCAACCCTATACCAACGGTGCCGGAAAAGACCTCGGATTGCACAGCCATACGGTGCAGGAAGTCGGCCGCGAGTACGTCACCCGCCGGCAGCAGTTCAAAAAGACCCGGCTGCAATGGCGCAAGAGCGGCGGCGTGCGCCGCTCGCTTGGCTGGATTCCGTTCAAGGCGGGCGCGGTGAAATGGAAAAACGGCCAGGTCTACCACAACGGCCACTACTTCAAGGTCTGGGACAGCTACGGGCTGGCCCGGTATCAATTTTGTGCTGGCAGCTTCTCCGAAGACGCTCGTGGCCGCTGGTACCTCAATGTGGTCGTTGAGGTTGAGGCCGAGATTCCGGCCGGTCAGGACCAAATCGGGATCGATCTTGGCCTGAACGACACCGCAACCTGTTCGGATGGTGCGAAGCTGGAAGCCGGTCGTTTCTACCGCGATCTGGAACGGGCGCTGGGCCTGGCCCAGCGGGCACGGAAGAAACACCGTGTGAAGGCGATCCACGCCAAAATCGCCAACCGGCGCAAAGACGCCTTGCACAAGTTCAGCCGCCAGCTGGTGAACCGCTGCGGCCTGATTGTTATCGGCGATGTGAAATCATCCTCATTCACCCGCACGAATAATGCCAAGTCGGTGTACGACGCCGGTTGGGCGATGCTGAAACAGTTCCTGTCCTATAAGAGCGCTGGCGCCGGGATCATGTTTCACGCGGTGAATGAAGCCTACACCACCCAGGCCTGCTCGTGTTGCGGCGCTATCAGCGCCCACAGCCCGAAAGGTAGAGCTGGCCTTGGAATAAGAGTCTGGACCTGTGAGTGTGGTGTCACTCAAGACCGCGACATCAACGCGGCCAGGAACATACTCGCGCTCGGGCATGAGCGTCTCGCAGGAGGAATCACAGCCTCTTAAGGGCGGTGAGGATGTCAATTCCGGCGCTGTAGTCCAGACCAAAGCGACCTTCATTTCAACACCAAGGTCTTCGATCTCGTGTGTGGTCAGCTGTCGATACGCCTGGTCGGATTCCATAGTGACTGCACACCATTGCGGCACCAAGGTGCTAAAATGGCACTAGTCTGCTTGTGCATCTGACCGTCGTGCTCATAACACGAATCGCTTTGGACGTAGGGGAAGGGGTACGGCAGACATCTCAATCATGCGCCCTGTACGCATAACGGTAATGCGGTCACTCCGGTCTGGCACCGGTAGTGATTGATGCAGGTTCGACTCCTGTCAGGGTGCACCACTTAGTTGCTCTCAGTAGCAGTTTTTTCTGTGAGTCCCTTCAAGTAGTCCCCAAGAGCATACGATAGCGTTGAACACTCTAGCCTTCACAGCGCGGCCGCACTCTTCTTCCTGGGGTTCTAACGGCTGTTAAATGCGCTATAGTGGCGTATGGTATGCAACAGTAAGAGAAGATCTCGGAGGGCTATCCAATGACCTCGCCGGTGACACTGGTAACGGAGCAACAGTGCTGCATACCCATCCATAACTTCCGCAGCATGCAAGGAGCACAAAATGCTGATACTGACGATCAAGGAAGGTCACTGCTTTCACATTGGGGATGATGTCGTCATTCAGGTCGAAGCCCACAATTACGATCGTGACGACTTCTCCACCGGTCAGATGAGAAACCAGGTCCGCTTAAACATAGACGCGCCTAAATCCGTCACGGTTTTGCGAGAAGAGCTGTATCACAGTTGTTCTAAGTCTTTCTCACGTCCATACCGTCGCTACGGTAGTTAACAAGGACTGCTGCAAAAAACCATATGGCTTTTCGATTTCGTAATACCATTCGTTTGGCACCGGGTATTCGTCTCAACCTTGGCAAACGAGGCGTCAGCTTGTCTGCCGGTGTGCGAGGTGCATCTGTAACGTTGGGTAAAAATGGTCTCTGGGGCAATGTTGGCGCTCCCGGCACGGGGTTGTCCTATCGGACCCGGCTGTCCGGCTCGCCCAGTCACCAGCGGCGGGCGCAGCGTGAACAGCAACGCCAAAGCAATCACACCGCCTCTTCAGCGCCAGAGCTGAGTGCGTTCAAAGCAATGCTGGATGATAAAGGGCAGGTGACTCTGGTGAATCAGGAAGGTCAGCCACTGAGTGCATCCCAGCGCAGGATGGTGTGGTCAGACTACGCTGATCGCATTACCAGTTGGCTCCAGTCCGAGATGGACACCATCAACGGCGATATGGAGCTGCTGCTGGATATTCATCAGGATATCGTGCCACCGGGAAGTGCCATCCCGGATTACGAGCCCGAGGCCTTCAATCAACCGGCTCCCACCAAGCCCGAGCGCCAGCGCCGTCCATCCCGACCGGTGAAACCCGAGTTGGAGGTCAGTTTCTGGGACCGGCTGATCCCCGGTCGACAGCAGCGACTGATTCAAGCGCAGGAGCAAGATCTGCAGCAGTGGGCCTCCGAATTGGAAGCGTGGAAACAGAAGTGCCTGCAGATCGACAAGGCTTATGAACACCGACTGCAACAGTATGAACAACAGGTTGTTGAATGGAACCGAGCATGGGAAGCCCATCAGCACGAGCAGACACAACTGGCCCAGATGTTCACCGAGCGGCTCAAGACCGATGACAGCCTGGTGGCCGATATTCTGACAGCAGAGCTCAATGAGCTGGACTGGCCACGGGAAACCCTAGTGGATTTTGACATCGATTTAGCCAAGCAGCGTGTGTATCTGGATGTGGATCTACCCGAGATCGAAGACATACCGACACGTAGCGCTGAATTTGGTGCACGTAATCGCCGTCTGCTGATCAAAGACAAATCCGAGCGTCAGCGCCGCGAGGAATACGCTCAACATATTCATGGCATCGTATTGAGACTGGCCGGTGTAGTGCTAGGCTTGTTCCCGGGTATCGATCGAGTAGTGGTTTCGGGATATTCCCAGCGGCTAGACCCAGCCACCGGGAATATCAACGACGATTACCTGCTCTCAGTGGTAATAGACAAGCCTCGCTTTGCTGGACTGAATTTCGAACAACTGGATCAAGTGGATCCGATTGCCGCATTGGAGCGATTTGAGTTGCAGCGGAAGATGACCAAAACCGGGACCTTCAGAGTGGTGGAACCGTTAAAACCGGTGTAATTAGACCGTTTGTTGGACGCTTAAACCTGCACCCTGAAATCCTCCCTTTTGCCTTGATTTAGTGACCACAAACCCGTTCAATAATCTATGAACACAAAAGGTACGTTTTCTGATGATTATTGGCTACGTGCGTGTCAGTACCCATGACCAGCATCCGGAACTACAGCTCGATGCGCTCAACCAGGCTGGGTGCGAACAGATTTTTCAGGAAAAGATGACTGGTACGCTTCGTGAGCGACCTGAACTGTCGCTATGCCTGCGTATACTCCGGAAGGGTGATACTCTGGTGGTTTGGCTGATGGATCGACTGGCTCGCTCATTGAGGGACTTGGTAGAGATCATCGAAGACCTGCATCAGCGTGAAATCGGATTCCGGTCGCTGACTGAATCCATCGATACAACCAGTGCCAGTGGGAAGCTGGTATTCCATATATTTGGTGCGCTGGCTGAGTTCGAGCACAGTCTGATATTGGAGCGTACCAAGGCCGGTTTGGCAGCAGCACGGGCACGTGGGCGCAAAGGGGGGCACAGGCCTGCTCTTTCGACCTCGGATGTGAAAAAAGCGGCGGCTATGTTGTCCGATCCGATGATGACCAAAGCTGAGGTCGCTCAGCACTTCCAAGTAAGCCGTACAACATTAAATGCATCGCTCAAGCGTGAAGGGTACCCGCTTTAATGTGTAGTTACCGCGTTAGGAGAGCGTAAGTAACGCTGACTATCAGCATAAGGAGTTTGCACATGGCGGTTAGCCAGGGAGTTATTGTCAAGTATGGTGTATAGGTATAGTGATGACTAGGTAATTTGGGGCGCTTTCATTCTCTAGTAGTTTACGTAATATTTACCATTAATAAATTTTATGCATGGATGTTAAAATGGATAAGAACAAGATTCTCGTAAATCGGGATACGACAAGGTTTAGAATTTCTTCATTCGATCATAAAGCTGTGGATTCCACAATTAGATCGATAGTTAATATTTTTAAGCTTAATTCGGCGGAATTCTCCGGCCCTATTGTGTTACCAGTTAAGCGTAGAAATACTAAAGATCCCATTTTTGTTCGAGTTATGAATTTGTTTGCTAATGATGATACTAATTTTCTTTTGAAGGAATTGGAGAAATTAGAAGTTCCTAGAACGGTTGATATATCAGTAAAGAATTTTTCTCCTGAGCCAGCAGAATATAAAGTCAAAGATAGAGATGTTATATCGCCTGCACGTCCGTTAAAAAAGGAAAATTTATATTCTGAAGATAATAAATCTAATCGAGAAAAAGTAGGTATAGACTATTATATTCGCGATAACGGACAATTTGGATCTTACCCATCATATGAGCAAGACACGTAGCTTGTGTCTTGTAAATGTATATATAGGTTCATAAGTAGGGGGCCCCTTTCGTAATAAAACTAAAGGGGCCCTTGATAACTCTAGCGACCAAACTAAAGTTATCGGGTTAGCCATGTGTATGGCTATAACCAAAAGGACCATGAAAACGACCAAGAATTCATGGCAGTTCATTTATTACATTTTTTGGCATGGATTTCAACTTTTTTGAGTTTTTGGTTCTTCTGGCATTTGCTACAGGTTATTAGGTGTTGTCCATGGGGAATACGTCTATATCCAGCGGCGCGTGACCGGTGGCAAGCGTGCCGACAGGTACAGACGCCTTGCACAGAAACTCGACACTGGCTTCATCCAACAACGGGACCAGTGCCCTGGCATCTTCATCGAAACGCTGACGCAGCCGAGCGGATGAAGGTGATTGCTTGATGCCCATGGCCGCTTTAAAGAAGGGATCATGGCGTGCGTGCTCGACGGCTTCGAAGTCGCTCTTGCCAAGGCAAATCAACCCCAGGTAGGTGCGAATGAGATCGATGTTGGCGATGCCATGGCGCTTGACGATGGTGCGCGAGGTCTTAGCCAGGGAGGTCATTCTGTTGACACTGTGGCCAACCAGCGCCAGACCGCCGTGGGGTGTGATAATCTCGGTTTTGGACTCCCGAGTTCGACAGATAAGCCATTAAACCATTGATTTTTAAGGGTTTAATAAATTCTGTAGTGGCATGCATATTTGATGTTTGAATTTATTCCCTGTAATGTAACCGCATGATTTACATAATGTTTTTATTTGTAGTGGAGCGTTTTCAAAATCAGTCTTTGTAAATCAAGCAGTTAGCGCGCTAGCTGTTGAACTCGGGTGGACTGTTCCAGCTTGAAGGTACGTGTCAAGTCCCGCATAGTCAGATATCACTGTCTGGGTGAATCGAGAATGGCGTCCATTTTACCGCCGCAGGCCGCGTGGTTACAGGCATGTGGAGATGCGAGCTGAGTTTTAAGTCACGGAGTCAGGGTTACGTAATGTCGAGTACCTACAATTCACGGATCAGCGGGTCGAGTTGTCCGATCTGAGCGCATCTAACATTGTGCTCGGTGATTACCAGTATGTAAGTGAACTATAGCCAGTTCAAAGAGCTTAATGGTACATCCTCAAAAGACTTCTTCATTTCGCTCTATTTGCATTCTGAGGTAGGATCGCAGATTTAGCCCAGAATTGGAATCTAACCCCTTTTGTGCAAAACATGGTTGACGATTGCTCACCGGCAATAGTACTGTTTCGTGCAAAAGGTGGTTGGAGGACAGAATGAACGACTTTACGGGATCGGCAGCGTCACAGGCTGACTTTATTTGGAAGAACGCGGAAGACCTGTGGGGGGATTTCAAGCATACGGACTTTGGCAAGATCATTTTGCCATTTACCTTGCTGCGCCGCCTGGAGTGTGCGCTGGAGCCGACCCGCGAGGCGGTGAGAGAAGCGCATGACGCTTTCAGGGATGCCGATGTTGAGCTGGACACCATTCTGCGCTCAACCGCTGAATATCCCTTCTACAACACCTCTGAATACTCCCTTGGCACCCTCGGCAGCACCAAGACGCGCCGCAATCTGGAAGACTACATCGCCCTGTTTTCGGATAACGCCCGCGCTATCTTCGAGGAGTTCGAGTTCGGCAATACGGTGATTCGGCTGGAAAAAGCGGGCTTGCTGTACAAGATTTGCCAGAACTTCGCCAAGATCGACCTGCACCCAGAAGTGGTGCCGGATCGGGTGATGAGTAACATCTACGAACACCTGATTCGCCGCTTTGGGGCCGAGGTCAACGAAGGGGCCGAGGACTTCATGACGCCGCGTGACATCGTTCACCTGGCGACCGCGCTTTTGCTTGACCCGGATGATGCCCTGTTTGAGGCCAGCCCCGGTTTGATTCGCACCCTGTATGACCCGACTTGCGGCACGGGTGGCTTCCTCACCGATGCCATGAACCATGTGGGCGACTACGGTAGCCGCGACAAGATCCCGCCGGTACTGGTGCCGCACGGGCAGGAGTTGGAGCCGGAAACCCATGCGGTTTGTGTGGCCGGTATGCTGATCCGCCGTTTGGAGTCCGACCCTGGCCGCGATCTGTCGAAAAACATTCGCCAGGGCAGCACGCTCTCCAACGACCAGTTTGCCGGTGAGCGTTTCCACTACTGCCTGTCCAATCCGCCTTTTGGCAAGAAATGGGAGAAGGACAAAACTGCCGTTGAAGCGGAGCACAAAAAAGGCGAGCTGGGCCGCTTTGGGCCGGGCCTGCCGAAAATCAGCGATGGTTCCATGCTGTTCTTGATACACCTGGCGAGCAAGCTGGAAATGCCGAGCAATGGCGGCGGTCGCGCCGCTATCGTGCTGTCCGGTTCGCCGCTGTTCAACGGCGGAGCGGGATCGGGCGAATCGGAAATCCGCCGCCATTTGCTGGAAAACGACCTGATCGAAGCCATTGTAGCCCTGCCGACGGACCTGTTCTTCCGAACCAATATCGCCACCTACCTGTGGATTCTGTCCAACAAAAAGCCGCAGGAGCGTAAAGGCAAGGTGCAGTTGATCAACGCCACCGACCTGTGGACTTCGATTCGCAACGAAGGCAACAAGCGCCGTATTGTCAGCGATGAGCAACGCCGCCAGATTCTGGACATCTACGCCGCAGGGGAAACCGATGCGCTTTCCCGGATGCTGGACTACCGTACCTTTGGCTATCGCCGCATCAAGGTATTGCGCCCGCTGCGCATGACCCTGGAACTGGATAAGGCAGGCATGGAGCGGCTGGAAACCGAAGCCGCCTGGGAAAAGCTCCCTGACGCGCATCAGACATTCTGGCGCGACGCCCTCAAGCCGCTGATCGGGCAAACGCAGCCCTATGGCTGGGCAGAAACCTTTGCCAAGGGCGCGATCAAGTCCGACGAAGCCAAGAAACTGAAGGTTAAAGCCAACAAGACCTTGATCACTGCGCTGATCAACGCCTTTGGTCACAAAGACCCGGAAGCCGAGCCGGTCACGGATGCCAACGGCGAGCTGGTGCCGGATACTGACCTGACCGATTACGAAAATATCCCCTATCTGGAGGATATTGAGAACTACTTCGCCCGTGAAGTGCTGCCCCATGTACCGGATGCCTGGCCGGACGAGAGCTTCACCGATGCCAGGGACGGTCAATTGGGCCGTGTCGGCTACGAGATCAACTTCAACCGCTTCTTCTACCAGTATCAGCCGCCGCGCAAGGTGCACGATATTGATGAAGACCTGAAGCAGGTGGAAGCCGAGATTGCCGCGCTACTGGCAGAGGTGGCCAGCGAATGAGCCAGTACAAAGTGTATCCCGCGTACAGGGATTCCGGCGTTGAGTGGATTGGGCAGGTGCCGGAGCATTGGGAGGTGAAAAGGCTACGTCATGTCGGACGTTACGCTAATAGTGGCGTTGACA
>NZ_JAHQZT010000016.1 GCF_019061305.1 Marinobacterium weihaiense | reverse complement strand
GTCATCACAAAAGCCAGTATCTGATCACAAATGCCTTGGTGGAGGAAAGCTCAAAGACTGAACTGATTACTTTTTGTTCACGCTCTCGCCCTGCCCGTGGCACTTTCCATTTACGATTTACTTTAGTCGGAGGAGCGTATCCAGCGTATTCAACTATCCGTACAGCGGATACAGTAAGAGTGGATTACAGCTACTGATGTAATACAATATCCTGAATCAGTGACTTCATCTGTCGTTGCGGCGCCACTGTCCTGAGTATGACCGTGCCCTTTAACACCGCTCGATCTTATCCGGATTCTGCCGCCGCGTCTGCGCTATTGCAGCATCAATCATCCTCTTCTTCGACGTTTTTTGCGCCAATTCTATCGGCGAACCACAGAGCATCCTGCCATGCATCATGGCTTTCCGTGGCTTGGGCTATTGACAAGGTGAGTCAGACCGGGTGGATCAGACCGACTCGTAGACACGACTGAATGCCCCGAACCCGGGGCAATGTTGGCCAAAACGCAGGTAAAGACGGCGGCCGCTGCTGACCAGGCGGCAGGCCATATACATCAGCTCCTGCATGACGGTCTTCAGCCGCCGACGTTTGGCCGGATGACGTACCGGCGCATCCGGTCCCAGCAGTGCGCGCTGTCCCATCCAGCGCAATATGTTGTAGCCCAGTACAGCAAACGCCATGACCAGGTCGTTGGTATCGAACTTCCCTGACGGCAAACGTTCGAGATCCAGATCAGTCTTGAACTCACTGTGGAACTGTTCGCTGGTGGCGTGATCCTGGTAGAGCGCCATCACCTTGGCATGATCCGCCGTGTCCGGCTTGAACGAGGTCGTCCAGCCTTCCAGGCTCACCTCAGGCTCCAGAAACAGCTGCCCTGAACTGTCACTCTGGCGCACCGTCACCTTGACGATCAGGCGGTCATCGGTGCCATCCAGCGGTTCGCTCACCAGCGTTTCCATTTTTCCCGGTCGGGTATGGCACCAGAGTGCGCCGGCGGCATTCGCCTTGTCGACCCAGGCCAAACCGTCTTGCGAGCGAGGGTTCCACTTGATTAGGTAGTCCACCCCGTGCGCACGGAAGTACGCGCGGTTCTCGGCGGCATCATGGGCACTGTCAAGCCGTACCAGTAGCGGTGCATCGGTCAGCTGACGCACCCGAGGCAGCACTCTGTCGAGGGTGTGGATAAACTCCTTGTTGGCGTGTTGGTTACCCGGTCGCAGCTCACAGCCCAGACACCAGCCCTCAGTGCCCAGGTAAGCCGCGATGGGGGCGTAGCCGTCATGCCCCTTGTAGGTATAGGCCACGCCTTCTTTTTTACTGTTGCTGTTGTCCATGGGGAAGACGTCTATATCCAGCGGCGCGTGACCGGTGGCAAGTGTGCCGACAGGCACCGAAGCCTTGCACAGAAACTCGACACTGGCTTGATCCAACAACGGGATCAGTGCGCAGGCATCTTCATCGAAACGCTGACGCAGCCGGGCCGATGAGGGTGATTGCTTGATGCCCATGGCCGCTTTAAAGAAGGGGTCATGGCGTGCGTGTTCGACCGCTTCGAAGTCGCTCTTGCCAAGGCAAATCAACCCCAGGTAGGTGCGGATGAGATCGATGTTGGCGATGCCATGGCGCTTGACGATGGAGCGCGAGGTCTTAGCCAGGGAGGTCATTCTGTTGACACTGTGGCCAACCAGCGCCAGACCGCCGTGGGGTGTGATAATCTCGGTTTTGGACTGTTCCAGCTTGAAGGTACGCATAGTAAGATATCACTGTCTGGGTGAATCGAGAATGGCGTCCATATTACCGCCGCAGGCCGCGTGGTTACAGGTGTGTGGAGATGCGAGCTGAGTTTTAAGTCACGGAGTCAGGAATATGACAGATTGCCCCCTTTGTCATAAGGAGGAAATGCAGCATGAATATCATCACTGGATTTATTAACAGCTCAGCCCAAAGCGCATTGCAGTCGGATACCTCCGTTGCTAATTCCAAGAATATAACGAATTCAGAGAATACAAGCAGCTCCGGCTCTCGGATCAGCAATACTACTAATCCAGCCCTGCAGATTAGCGCCCGAGGTCATTCTATAAGCCTATTGATGCAAGGCGCGAACGAGTTTTTACGCCAAGAACTTGGGCCCAGTTACCTTCCCATAGCAAGAGGCCAAGCGTTGCTTGACCAAGCCGTTAGCATGGTAACAGCCAATACCGAAATTGATATAGATGGCCAAGCGTTGAGAAATGCCTTGCAGCAAGACCACAACATTCGTGAAACGATACCAAGACCTAACCCTTCATCTGATAGTGGAAATGTCTTTGATTTTTTATCGGAAAGCGACAGAGAAGCGTTGGAAGCTGCGTATGATTATGCTGTAGAGAACAACCTCGATGCTGATGATGTTGAACTGGCAGCCGGGTTACTTGCCAGTGACCGACGACGCCAAGCCGCTATTGCTTCAGGTACAATCTATTTAGTGCATGAGCCAAGTGAGAATGCAGGCAAGTTTATTCCCCAATCATCAGCTAACTTACCCAATACAGACACTAGCAATCCGCGCCAGTCACTGATTGATCGAGTGACATCCGGCGACCTATTCAGTAAAAATCCGTTTCTCAACCAGGCGTTATTCATCGAAGCGGCGTTTCGCACCCTGCAATTAAAGACTTAAAGGGGGCTGGTTGAAATTATTTTTCCAGGCAAAGAATCAACACACGATCAATCGCCTAACGATGGCATTCAGCCGCGCGCGCGAATAGCGCGCCGGCTGATGCTGGCGTTAGGCAAGAAGCCCAACGTTCATATCTGACGATCAAAAGTCGTCACTTTACAAGAAGGGTTTGAGTTATAGCGACAACCATGTTTTTGAAGAAACGGTAAAATGTCAGGGCGGGAAAGAAAAAATGGATATTGAGTTTGGCCGCTCTTCATTCTATGACGAGGATAGTATTTATCTGAATGTCGATGGCAAATCTGTGATTATGGCTCGTGCTACAGCCAAGAAATTTGTGGAAACCGTTCTGGGTGTTGGCCACTATTTCGGTTTTGTCGATTAATCATCGGCGCAAAACCGGTAATTGAGCCTAACAATCACAGTCACGGCGACGTCTACTACATTGCGGCTTCGCCTCCATTTCGCAGCCGCGCGTGCTGTTGGCGTTAATGTCTGCTTCGGGGCCAAAAAGCAGCCCCTAACCAGCCCCTAACCAGCCTCCCAACCTACTCGCTCTGCAGCGCGAGCACCGGGTTCAGCCCGGCGGCGCGGCGGGCGGGCAGGACGCCGGAGATCAGTCCCACCAGTGCCGAAAGCGCCAGGGCCAGCAGCAGGTAGAAGGGGTCCAGCCGGATCGGCAGTTCAGGCATGGCCAAGGCCAGTACGCCCAGGGCCAGGCCGCTGATCAGGATGCCGGCGACACCGCCGATCAGTGCCAGTAATACCGCTTCGCCGAGGAATAGCCGCATCACTTGTTGGCGGGTGGCGCCGATGGCCCGTAGCAGGCCGATTTCGGCGCGGCGTTCATGCACGGTGGTGACCATGATGGTGACGATGCCGATGGCGCCCACCACCAGTGAGATGCCGCCCAGGCCGCCGATGGCGACGGTGAGAATGGCTAGTATCCGGTCCAGACTTTTGAGCATCTCGTCCTGGGTGATCAGGGAGAAGTCTTCCACGCCGTGGCGGGCGATCAGGCGCTGGCGTACCTGTTCGGCCATGGCGTGGGCGCTGATGCCGGGGCGGTAGGTGACGTCGATCTCCATGACGCCGGGGCGGTTGAACAGGCTCAGGGCCCGTTCCACCGGGATGTAGACGATATCGTCCAGATCAAAGCCCAGCATCTGGCCTTTTTCCGCCATCACGCCGACCACGCGGTAGCGTTCGCCCCCCACGCGGATGAACTGCCCCAGAGCGTTCTGCTCGGCAAAGAGTTCCTGTTTGACCTTGTGGCCCAGCACCGCCCAGGGCTGTGGATAACCGTTACGACCGTCCGGCAGCGAGCGCCCCTGGGCCAGTTCAAAGCGCCAGGCGGGGGCCAGGTCGCTGCCGGCGCCGATGATGTCGGTATAGCGGACGCGGCGGCCGTACTCGATAGCGCCGCTGCCTTGCACCACCGGTACCACGTATTCCACAAAGGGCAGCTGCTCCAGGCTCCAGGCATCTTCCACCAGCAGGGGGCGGGTGCTGGCGAGCAGGCCGCCGGTGCCGCCGGTCTGGGATTTGCCGGGGTTGATGGCGATGATGCGGCTGCCGAACTGGGAGAAGTTTTCCAGTACATACAGGCGCAGGCCTTCGCCCAGAGTGGTGAGCAGGACCACGGCGCAGATGCCGATGGCGATGCCGAGTACGGTCAGGGCGCTGCGCAGGCGGCTGGCCCTGAGGCTGGTCAGGGTCAGGCGCAGGTAGTCGGCGCTACGCATGGGTGATCCCCTTCAGGGCCAGTACCGGCGGCAGGCGCGCGGCCTTGCGCGCCGGCAGCCAGGCAAAGATCAGGGCCACGCCGACTGCCAGCAACACGGCGCCCAGCAGGGCCCACAGGGGCACGGAGACCGGAAACTGCGGCCACAGCCAGTGCCCGCCCCAGAGCAGGCCGTAGCCGATCAAAATGCCCAGCGCCGCGCCGATCAGGGTCATCATCAGCGCTTCGCTCAGAAACAGGCGATGCACCTGGCGTTCGCTGGCGCCCAGCGCCTTGAGCAGGCCGATCTCGGCGGTGCGCTGGCTGACGCTGATCAGGGTGATGTTCATGATCAGGATACCGGCCACGATCAGGCTGATGGCAGCGATGGCGCCCACGGCCAGGGTGAGCAGCTGGAGCACATCGTCGAACACGCCCAGCAGGCTGTCCTGGGTAATCAGGGTGATGTCGCGCTCGCCTTGGTGGCGCTGTTGGATGAGATCGAGAATGGCCGGTTTCAGCGGCTCGATCAGTTCCAGATGCTGGACCTGCACGAACAGGCGGAACAGGCCCTGGGTGTTGAACAGCTGCTGGGCGCTGGCTACCGGGATGATCACCGATTCGCTCAGGTCGGTGCCCAGCGACACGCCGCGATCTTCCAGCACGCCGATCACGCGGCAGCGGCGGTCGCCGGTTCTGAGCCAGCGGCCCAGCACTGGCTGCTGGTCGTAGAGCATGCCGCGCACCGCGTGGCCGATGACGCAGACCGCTTCGGCACGGTCCAGGGGGAGGTCGGGCAAGACCTGGCCCTGGGCGGCCTGCAGCTGGCGCATGTTGAACAGTTCGCGGCTGGTGCCGACCACCACCAGTTCACGATTGCGGCCGTTGGCTTCGACCTGGGCCAGGCCGACGATCAGGGGCGCTACCGTTCGCACCCCCGGCAAGCGCAGCAGGGCTTCGGCATCGCCCAGGGTGAGGTCGCGGGTGCCTTCGCCGGTCAGCGGCGGGATGCCTCCGGTGGTTTCCTTGCGCCCCGGCAGGATGATCAGCACATCGTTGCCGAGCAGGTTGAACTCCTCCAGCACGAAACGGCGTGCGCCTTCGCCCATGCCGGTGAGCAGCAGTACGGCGGCGACACCCACGGCGGTGGCCAGCAGGGTCATCAGCGAGCGGAACCACTGGCCGGTGAGCAGGCGCAAATTGAAGCGCAACAGGTCAGGGCTGCGCATCCCGCTCATCCTTCAGCAACTGGCCATCCTGCATCCACAGCCGCCGCCGTGCCCGCTGGCCCATGTTGGGGTCGTGGGTCACCATCACCAGGGTGATGCCCTCATCGTTGAGTTCTTCCAGCAGCTCGATCACGTCCTGGCCGGAATGGCTGTCCAGGTTGCCGGTGGGCTCGTCGGCCAGCAGCAGGGCGGGCTTGCGGATCACCGCGCGGGCGATGGCGACGCGCTGGCGCTGGCCGCCGGAGAGCTGATTGGGCAGGTGATCGGCGTGGCGCTCCAGCCCCAGCCGTTGCAGCAGATCATTCACCCGCGGACGGCGCTGCTCCGGCGCGGTGCCGGTGAGCACCAGCGGCAGTTCGATGTTCTCGCGGGCGCTGAGCCGGTCGATCAGATGATAAGCCTGAAACACGAACCCGATCTGGCGGTTGCGCTGGGCAGCGCGGGCCTCTTCACCCAGAGCGCTGACCTCGGTATCGCCGAGCCAGTAGCGGCCGCTGTCGGGGGTGTCGAGCAGCCCGAGCATGTTGAGCAGGGTCGACTTGCCCGAGCCGGACGGCCCCATCACCGACAGGTACTCCCCGGCATCGATGCCTAGGTCGACATGATCCAGCGCCATCACCGGCTCATCGCCCAGTTGGTAGCGCTTGCACAGCTGCTCAAGGCGGATCATGGCAGCGGCACCACCCGAGCACCGGCCTCGGCGCCCTCGGTATCCAGTGACTGCAGAATGCGATCCCCCGCGTCCAGGCCACCCTGGATCTGGGTCCAGCTCCAGTTGCCCAGTCCGGTTTCAACTGCGACCGCTTCCAGGGTCTGGCCGGCGGCATCAAAGTGCAATACACGGTTGCCCTGCAGCAGGGTCTCGGTGGGAATGCGCAGCACCGCATCGCGCCGCTCGATGATCACCTCGATATCGGCGCTGTAGCCCACCAGAAGGTGAGCGTCGTTCGGCGGCGGGGTGAAGCGGACATCCACATCCACGGTGCGGGCCTGCTTTTCCAGCTCGGAGACGAAGGGGGCGATGCGGATCAGCTCACCGACAAAACTACGACCGCGAAAGGCATCCAGGGTGATGCGCACCGGCTGGCCCACCGCCAGACGGGCGGCTTCCACTTCGTCGATGGGCGCACGGACATACAGGCAGTCGTCATCGATCAGGTCGACCGCGGGCGGGGTGGCCACGCCGGGCGGGGAGGGGGTGACATATTCGCCGATCTCGCCGTTGACTTCGGCGACCACGCCGGCAAAAGGCGCCTTGAGGATGGTGTCATCCAGCAGCACCTGGTGCAGTTTCAGCGTGGCGCGGGCCTGTTCGGTCATGGCCTGGGCCTGCTCACACGCCAGGGCCGAGCGACGGGCTTCGGTCTGGCGCTGGTCGATCAGTTCTTCCGAGGCCAGACGGTTTTTCGCCAGTGATTCGGCGCGGCGGGCCTCACGCTGTGCCAGGGCCGCGGTATGGCAGGCACTTGCGGCCTGAATTTCGCGGGCTTTCAGGGTGGCGGCGACCTCTTCCAGCCGTGCCTTGCGGTCGGCGTTCCACAGTTCCAGCAGCGGCTGGCCCTGCTCAACGTGGTCGCCTTCGTCCACCAGCAGGCGTTCGACCCGCCCGCCCTGGGGCATCGACAGTCGAGAACGGCGACAGGCCTTGACCGTACCGGCACGGCTGTTGGCGGCGATCTGTTCGACGGTACCGGTCTCGACGCTGTACAGGCGCACGCCGACCGGGTCGGGGCGATTGAGAAAGTAGAGGGCGCTACCGATCAGCAGTAGCAGAATCAGGCTGATGAACAGCTTTTTCATCCGATGGCTCCTTGCGTCTCGGATGCAGTATAGGCGAGGTGCTCAGGTAAGCAGCCCGATCAGAGGTGTCAGGCCGGGCTCAACCGCGCGGACGCATGTCGTGGTTGTGGATTTCAAAGCCGTGCTCGCGGCACAGGGCGTAGTTCTGCCGCAGGTTGGCCAGTACTTCGGGCGTCTGGACGACAATCTCCACCACCCGCTCAAACCCGAAGGCGGCATCGGGCAGGCGTCCCGACAGATTGACGAACACCTGGCGGTGGTCCGGCAGCTGGTCATCCCAGCCGATCTCGATGGGCGAGTCGGGGGACTGTCCCAGCAGCACGTGGGGCACAAAGCTCTCGGGCCTGGCGCTCCACAGCTGCTGGTCGAGCTGCCGGGCCGCGCTTTCGTGTTCGGTGCTGATGAAGACCCTGAGGCCGAGCCCCAGGATCTTGTCGCACAGACGGCACAGAAAGGCGGCCCGGCTGTCGGCGTCGCTGTCCGGCAGAATGTAGTAGTCTGCGCGGGACAAGGCTCAGTCCTCGTGGGCGTGGTCGTGTTCGTCCACTTCAACCTGCTCGGCCAGATCCAGCAGGTACTGGCTCAGCATGGGCACGCAGCGACCGGTGGCGCCTTTCTCCTTGCCGCCGCTGTTCCAGGCCACACCGGCGATGTCCAGGTGCGCCCAGCGCTGCTCTTCGGCAAAGCGGGACAGGAAGCAGGCGGCGGTGATGGTGCCCGCCGGACGACCGCCGATGTTGGCGATATCGGCGAAGTTGGAGTCCAGCTGTTCCTGGAACTCGTCCCACAGCGGCAGCGGCCAGCCACGGTCGGAAGCGTAGTCACCGGCATCCAGCAGGGCGCCGGCCAGTTCGTCGTCGTTGGCCAGAATGCCGGTGGCATGGTGGCCCAGGGCGATGATACAGGCGCCGGTCAGGGTGGCGATATCAACGATGGTTTCCGGGGTGTAGTGCTTGCCGGCATAGGTCAGCGCATCGCAGAGCACCAGACGGCCTTCGGCGTCGGTGTTGAGGATCTCGACGGTCTGGCCGGACATGGTGGTGACGATATCCCCCGGCTTGGTGGCCTGGCTGCCCGGCATGTTTTCGGCCGCGGCAACAATGCCGACCACGTTCAGCGGCAGCTGCATTTCGGCCACAGCTTCCATGGCGCCGAAGACGCTGGCGGCACCGCACATGTCGTACTTCATCTCGTCCATGCCCGCGCCCGGCTTGAGGCTGATGCCGCCGGTGTCGAAGGTGATGCCCTTGCCGACCAGTACATGCGGCTTGTCGCCGCTTTCGCCGCCGTTGTATTCCATCACGATCAGGCGTGACGGCTGGGCGCTGCCTCGGCCCACGGACAGCAGGGAATTCATGCCCAGTTCGGCCATCTGCTCTTCATCGAGAATCTTGACATCCACGTCGTCGAACTCTTCGCCCAGCGCCAGAGCACGATCGGCCAGGTAGGTCGGGGTGCAGATGTTGCCCGGCAGGTTGCCCAGCTCGCGGGCCGTGTCCACGCCGTTGGCGATGGCGACGCCGTCCAGCAGCGCGCCTTCACCCAGTTCGATATCGTCTTCGTCGAGCAGGATCTGGATGGTTTCCAGCTTGGCCGGTTCGGCCTTTTTGCTCTTGGTTTCGTCGTACTGGTAGAACTCGGCAGAGACCCACTCCACCAGCTGACGGGTGGCGCGGTAGACGTCATCGCGGTAGCTGGCGCAGCCGTCGAAGGCAAACACCACCGAGGTGATGGAGGATTTTTTCAGTGTAGCGACAACGCCCTTGAGCATCTTGCGGTAGTGGCGGTCCTTGCGCTCCTTGGCGGTGCCCAGGCCGACCAGCAGCACGCGCTTGGCCGCGACGCCGGGTACCTTGAACAGCAACAGCTGCTCGCCTGCCTTGCCGGAGATGTCACCGCTGTTGACCAGCTCGGTCAGATAGCCATTGGCGGCCTTGTCCACGGCGGCGGCGGAGGGGCAGAGCGTGCCATCTGCATCCAGTGCCACCACGATACATTCGCTTTCCAGTGCTTCAACACTGCCGTTGATAATCTCAAAATCCATGACGACTCCGTACAAGACATTACAGACTGATTGCGCGATAATGCGCCGATTCTCGGCCGCCTCGGTGCCACGGGCACTCTGGGCCGATCGACTTTGCGCCACTTATACTGCTGATATCTTTTGTTGATGTAGGGCGCACTATAAACCATTTCTCCGATTGGAAACCATGGCGGTGAAAGGGAATCCGTTTTGATAATCTTCCGTTACCTGGCCCGTGAAGCCCTGATCTCCACGGCAGCTGTCACCTCTGTTCTGCTGCTGATCATCACCAGCGCGCGCCTGATTAAATATCTGGCCGAAGCCGCGACCGGCAAGTTGGAAGCCGACTTCGTGTTCTGGGTCATGTTGTGGCGCATTCCGGGCTTTCTGGAATTGCTGCTGCCGTTGGGCCTGTTTCTGGGCATCCTGCTGGCGTTCGGACGCCTCTACCTGGACAGCGAGATCGCCGTGCTGCGTGCCTGTGGCATCAGCCAGAAGCGACTGGCGCTCTATGCCATGGGGCCGGCGGCACTGGTGGCGGCGCTGGTCGCGTCGATGACATTGTGGCTGGCGCCGATGGGGGCCGCCAAGTCGGAAGAGATCTTCAGCCAGCAGGAGGCGCGCAGCGAACTGGAACTGTTGACGCCGGGGCGTTTCCAGTCCCAGACCCGTGGCCGCCAGGTCACCTATGCTGAATCCTACGATGCCGACAGTGACCAGCTGCAGGAGGTATTCATTGCCCAGCGTAACGCCAGCGGCGAACCGATCGTGCTGATGGCTGAGCGCGCCGTGCGCCAGGAGCTGGCCGAGTTCGGCGGGCGTTTCCTGGTGCTGCAGAACGGCTATCGCTACGACGGTACGCCGGGACAGGCCGCCTACAGCCAGACCACCTATGACAGTTACGGCATCAGCCTGCCGGAAGCAGAAATCAGCCGTGAAATCACCGAGCTGGATGCGTTGCCGACGCTGCAGCTGCTGGGCAGTGACAGCCCGGAACAGCAGGCCCGGCTGCACTGGCGCCTGTCGCTGCCGGTGCTGGCGTTCATCGTCACTTTGATTGCCGTGCCCATGAGTCGCACCAATCCGCGTCATGGCCGTTTTGCCAAGCTGATTCCGTCGATCGTGGTCTATCTGTTGTATCTGTCGCTGCTGACCAGTACCCGTTCAGCCATCGAGGACGACAAACTGTCCGTGTGGGTGCTCTGGGCCATTCACGGCGGCTTCCTGTTGTTTGCCGCCAACCTGATTTTGGCCGATCGCTTCTGGCAGCATGTCTGGCACCGTGTGCCCCGCTTGCCCAAACCGCGCCGGAGGGGTGCCTGATGTTGCGTCTTGAGTGGTATATCACGCGCCATGTGATGGGGGCCGTCTTCGGTGTGCTGCTGGTGGTGGTCGGGCTGGATCTGGTATCGGCGCTGTTGGATCAGCTGGATGATCTGACCGACCAGTACAGCCTGGGCGACCTGCTGATCTACCTGTTCATGACCATCCCCAAGCGCATCTACGAGTTCATTCCGCTGAGTAGCCTGGTCGGCTGCCTGATCGGGCTGGGTATGCTGGCCAGCCACAGCGAGTTGACGGTGATGCGAGCGGCTGGCTTCGGTACCGGGCGTATTCTGCTGGCGGTGTTCAAGCCGGTGCTGCTGCTGGCGCTGATTGCGCTGGCCATGGGTCAGTTCGTGGTGCCCAAGACCGAGCAGGCGGCGCAGAGTTTCCGTGCGCTGGAGGAGTCCGGCGGCAGCGCGATGAGCTCGCGCTACGGCGTCTGGCACCGGGAAGGCAACAGTTTTATCCACATCAATGTGGTCGAGGGTGGACGGGTTATCCACGGTGTGACTCGTTACCGTTTCAGTGACGACAACCGCCTGGAGCGTGCCAGTTACGCCCGCGTTGGGCATTATGCCGATGGCCAGTGGCAGCTGGAAGAGGTGCGCAGCACCCGCTTTACCGAGCAGGGCACCACGGAGGTGGCCAATCTGCCGAGCGAAGCCTGGCAAAGTGGCCTGACGCCAGACTTGCTGTCGGTGATCGTGGTGGAACCGGTGGACCTGGCGATCAGTGGACTCTGGTCCTACTCCCATTATCTGCAGGCGCAGGGTGTCAATGCCGACACCTATCTGCTGGCCTTCTGGGGCAAGCTGCTGCAGCCGCTGGCGATACTGGCACTGGTGCTGATCGGGGTGTCGTTTATCTTTGGCCCGCTGCGCAGCGTGACGGTGGGGCAGCGGGTGATCGCGGGGGTCATTTTCGGCCTGATCTTCAAGTTTGCCCAGGATCTGCTGGGCCCGGCCAGTACCGTGTTCGGTTTTCCGCCGCTGATTGCGATCGTGGTGCCGATCGTGCTCTGCGGCGGGGCCGGTGTTTGGCTGCTGCGGCGCGCCGGTTAAGGCCGGCCGGCTTACTTCTTTTTCTTCTCCGGCTTGGGCAGCTGTACCATGCAGCTGCCCGACCAGCGATCATGCAGCGTCAGGCGCTCGTCCGTCAGCAGCATCCACATAAAGCCCAAACCACACAGCCCCAGTGACGGAATGGCCAGCATGAAGCGCACCAGCGCTTGTCCCCAGCTCAGGCGGCCACCGGCCATGGTCTGAATGCGCAGGCGCCAGGCCAGCATGCCCAGCGTTTGGCCGTTGCGGGTCCAGAAAAAGCCGAAGAACAGGAACGTGGCGCAAAACAGGGCCGAATTGAACAGCGCCACGGCCATGCGTGAACTGCTCTCCAGGCTGATCGCTTCGCCATCGTTCAGGGCCACCCCGATGCCGCCGATGACCATCCAGAGTGCAATCACCAGCAGACCGTCATATACCATGGCCATCAGGCGCTTGATGAAGGCGGCGGGGGTAACCTGAGTGAATTCCTGTGTGAAGGGGCGGTGCATGCTGTCGTTTCCTGAATCCGGCTGATGTCGCCGCCGATTGTAGCACCGCAGGCGGAGCCGGGCTAAGCCCGGCGTGAGCAGGTCTTAGCCGCGTGACATGCCAAACAGCGGGCGCAGCCAAGTGCCGACAAAGCTGCCGGCAAAAGCCGCCACCAGCCAGAGCCAGCCGTGCAGGCTACCGGAGGCGATGCCGCCGAAATAGGCGCCGATGTTGCAGCCGAAGGCGATGGTGGCACCGTATCCCAGCATCACTCCGCCGAGCAGTGCCGCCAGCCACTGCATCAGCGGCATGCGCCAGCTCAGCGAGAAGCGTCCGGCCAGCGTGGCCGCGACCAGTGCGCCCAAAATGACGCCGATGTTCATCAGGCTGGCGCTGTCTTCCAGAATGCTACCCATCAGCGCGGTATCCCGTCCCGGCAGCAGCCAGTAGCCCCAGAAGTCGATATCCAGCCCCAGGTTCAGGGCTTCGGCTGCCTTGGCGCCCCACAGCGGATAGCCCAGCGCCACGGCCCAGGGGCGGCCGATGAGGGCCAGAGTGGCAAAGTTCAGCAGCGCCAGGGCTACGGCGCCCCAGATGAACGGCCAGGGACCGCGCAGCAAGCGCCGTGACCAAGGCTGCCCCTGGCCGGCATCGTCGGCTTCGAGGTCGCCGTGGCGACGCTTTTCCACCACCCGCGTCAGCAGGGCGATGGCGGCGAACACCAGCAGATTCAACGCGATGGCCGGTCCGGTGCCCAGCAGTTCGATCAGGTTGACCGGTGCCAGCGATGGCTGGGTGGTCCACCATTCATAGTCTCGCGTGGCCCATAGGGCACCGGCGGCAAAGCCGGCCATGCCGGGCAGGGCGCGCAGTTGTCCGCCACCGGCATGGTAGAGGTTGCCCGAGGCACAACCGTTGCCGATCTGCATGCCAATGCCGAAGATAAAGGCGCCGACCAGTACGGAAATGCTCAGCGGGCGCACGAAGCCGATAACGTTTTGGCCAAACAGCTCACCTGCGGCGAGGGTGGGGAAGAACAGGCAGACCGCGACGGCCAGCATCAGCATCTGGGCACGCAGGGCACGGCCCCGTCCGGTTACCACTAGCGTCCGCCAGGCTGTGGTGAATCCGAAGGAGGCGTGGTATAGCGCCACCCCCAGTGCCGCGCCCAGCAGCATGACCAGGCTGGCATGGCTGTCCTGCACGGTATAGAGGTAACTGGCGAGAGCCGCTGTCATCAGCAGCGATACCAGCAGTGCGATCGGTTGGCGCGGGCTCTGGATAGCGGTGGCAGAAGTCGAGGCGGGGAGCTGTTGGGCGGTCATCGTGTCACTCGTGTCGGCTCAAATGCAGGCGAGTCTAACGAAGCCGTTAAAAGAGATCTAAGAATATAATCTCTTTCAATATTACTATTGGTTATAAATAGGTGCGGGAGAGTGGAAGGCTCTCCCGACATGACTTACTGGAAGGGCGTGACATATTGCGTCTTGTATTGCTCGGCCAGCGCCTTGGCTTCTTTCAGCTGGCTGTCTTCCAGCTTCAGCAACAGTCGGGTTTCGATGGTTGCAGCGGTGCGGTTGCCCAGAAGGGCCGCGTTATGCATCCAGGCATAGGCTGCAATGTTGGTGTCCACACTGTTATCCTGGCCATGTGCATTGGAGTAGAGCGTGCCCAGGAAGAACATGGATTCCATGTAACCCTGCTCGGCGGCCTTGCGGTACCAGCGCTCGGCTTCGGCGTAATCCTGCTGGACACCGGTACCGAAGTTATAGCTGCGTCCCAGGTTGTGCCAGGCGGCCACGACGTTGTTGTCGGCGGCCTTACGGTACCACTGCAGGGCGGCATCACTGTCGCGTTCAACGCCATAGCCGAATTCGTACATCTCGCCAATGCGGTTCTGGGCTTCGCCGTCACCCTGTTCGGCCAGTGGCTTGAGGCGGTTAAATTCGACCGTGTATTCCTTGTTTTTCAATGCGCGCAGGCTGTTGACACTTTCCAGGTGGCCCTGGCGCGCCCCCTGTTCATACAGCTTGCGGGCACGCTCGGTGTCCTGCTCGACACCCCAACCATTTTCATACATCTGGCCCTGCAGATTCAGGGCAGCCGGGTCTTGGTTCTTGACCAGGCTTTCCAGTTCTGCCTGTGCCTTGGTGTAGTCACCGGCATCCAGCGCGCGCTTGGCGGCGTCAACACTGGCTGCTAAAGCAGAGGTGGTATGCAGGGTGAACAGCAGCCCGGCCGCTGCAAAAAATGCGGATTTGTTCATTAAAGCCATGCCTTCGTCATCATGTGATGCATTCAGGAAGTCGTTCAGGACGGCTTCCGCCGAAATTGTTTACAGCCAGAACAGTATTGTGGTGACGGAGCCGGGAATGCCATAATATTGATCCCCACCTGCGACACTCTTTTGTAACTCAGTACCTTGTGCGTTAATAAGGTGAATCTAATTTATTGTACAGGAAAAGTGTGTGTCACGGCACCCGTGGCCAAGCACCTCCTGTGCCTGCCGGAGCCTCGTTCAAATGCTCTTATCAAACATGACGATACGCAACAAGCTGCTGCTGGGATCCATTGTGCCTGTGCTGGCGCTGCTGCTGATGATGCTGAACTCCCTGAGCGAGCTGAGTGGTGCCAACAGTAATGTGGACCGCTTATACCGGGATCGCGTGGTACCGCTGGAGCAACTCAAACAGGTTTCCGATCTCTATGCCGTCAATATTATCGACGCCGTCAACAAGGTCGACAAGGGGCTGATGACAGCGGAGGCGGCGCTGCAGGGGGTGCGCGAGGCCGAGCGCCTGATCGCGCGCAACTGGCAGACCTATCGCTCGACGGACCTGACGCCCGAGGAATCGCGACTGGTCAGCCAGGTTGAACAGCGGCTGGAAGCGGCCAATGCCGATATCGAGCGCCTCACGCGCAAGCTGGAAACGCTCAGCGGCACCAGCAAGGGCGAGCTGACGGCGGAGTTCAACGGCGCTCTATACCGCACCATTGACCCGGTCAGCAGCAAGGTCAGCGAGCTGGTTGGCTTGCAGTTGTCGGAAGCGGATCAGATGCGGCAGCAGATGCGTGCCAATTACGAGCACAACCGGCAGCTACAGATTGGCCTGGCTGCTGTGGTGGTGATCCTGTTGGCGTTGTTGGGCTGGTACAACTATCGCTCTATCCGTCAGCCGCTGGAACACCTGCAGGGTGTGATGAATCAGGTGGCGTCCAATTCTGATCTGCGGGCACGTGCCGAGATCAAGGGGGATAACGAGCTGGGCCGGATGGCCACCAGCTTTAACCACATGTTGGCACAGGTACAGCAGTTGGTCGGACAGATCACCCACGCGACAACCCAGCTGGCCACTGCCGCGGAAGAGATGAGCAGCATCAGCAGCCATTCCAGCCAGACCATCAACCGGCAGCAGGCCGAGGTTGAACAGGTGGCAGCCGCCATGAATGAAATGGTGTCGACGGTGCAGGAAGTGGCCGGCAGTGCCGAGAATGCGGATCGGGAAGCACGTGCAACGCTGGAAGAATCCCGTACCGGTGATGCCGTTGTGGTGCGTGCGGCGGCTTCAACCGAGGAGCTGGTGCAACAGGTTGCGCAGGTTGCAGAGCAGGTGGCCGTGGTGGGCCGGGATAGCGAAAACATCGGTACCGTGGTGGACGTCATCCGCGAAATTGCCGAGCAGACCAATTTGCTGGCGCTGAATGCGGCCATCGAGGCGGCGCGTGCCGGGGATCAGGGGCGTGGCTTTGCCGTGGTGGCGGACGAAGTGCGCTCGCTGGCACAGCGTACCCAGGAGTCCACCACCGAGATTCAGGCGGTGATCGAACGTTTGCAGCAGGGCACGCGCACGGCGGTGGAGGCGATGACGTTGAGCCAGACGCGGGCCGAACAGACCGGGGAAGAGGCCCGAGAAGCCGGTGATGCGCTGCGCCGTATTTCCACGGCGGTGCAGCACATTACCGATCTCAACGCGCAGATTGCCAGTGCCTCGGAAGAGCAGAGCAGTGTGGCCGAAGAGATCAACCGTTCTCTGGTGGCCATCAATGATGGGGCTCAGGAGTCATCCGCCGGTGCCTCCCAGGCGGAAAGCGCCAGCCATGAACTGGCGCGCTTGGCCACCGACCTGCAGGCGGCTGCCACACGCTTTCGCGTCTGAGGCAACCCTGGCCTGCGCTGCTCAGTCCTTGCGTTCGGGGCTGAGCAGCTCGATCATGTAGCCGTCTGGGTCACGCACGAAGGCGAGAATGGTCCCCGAGTTGCTGTTCTTCATCGGCCCGGCTTCACGCACCACATCGCCGCCGCGTGCCTTGATCTGATCGCAGGCGGCGTAGACGTCGTCCACCTCGATGGCAATGTGGCCGTAGCCGTTGCCCAGATCATAGCCATCTGTCTCCCAGTTATGGGTCAGCTCCAGCACCGTGTTGTCCGCTTCGTCACCGAAACCGACGAAGGCCAGGGTGAATTTGCCTTCCGGGTAGTCCTTGCGCCGCAGCAGGCGCATGCCCAGTACTTCGGTATAGAACGCCAGGGATTTGTCCAGGTCGGAAACCCGGTACATGGTATGCAGCATGCGCATGAAAGTACCTCGTCAGTGTATCGTGTGTGATCTACATCGTGAACGCAGCAGAATCTGCTTGCGGCTTTCAGTCTACAATGATTAATTGGAAGTATTAATAACAATAGCCAAGGGGGGCTGACCGATGTTTCAGGACATGACCAAGCAATTCAACGAATCCATGGCGCCATTCCGTGAACTGGTCAACATTCAGACCAAAATGCTGGAAGAGCTGACTCGTCAACAGATGGAGTGCACCAAGGCCTGTCTGGAAGCGACCATGCAGCAGTCCAGCGAGCTGCAGAAGTGCAAGAACCCGAACGATCTGATCGAGCTGCAGCAGGCGTACGCCAAGGAACTTGAAACAACTCTGAAAGCCGCCAATGAGCAGAACCTGAAGGCGTTGACCGAAGCCCAGCAGGCAATGCAGCAACTGGCGCAGGGCTCACTTGAGGCTTTCAGTGGCAAGCAGTAAAGTGCGCCACTGATACACTGACCAGACGAAGCAGCCCCGGGAGGCTGCTTTTTTATTGTTGAAGAGATGGAGACTATGGCCGTCAGCATCGGTTTGTTTTACGCCAGTACCACCGGCAACACGGAACAGATTGCCGACCAGATCGCGGCGCAGCTGCCGGAGCGCATCCGCCTGCATGACATTGCCGTGGAAGGCGTGAGCGCCATGGTGGAGTACACCTGTCTGATCCTGGGTATCCCCACCTGGGATTTCGGTGAGCTGCAGGAAGACTGGGACGAGCATTGGGACGCTCTGGCCGCGCTCGATCTGGGTGGCAAGCGCGTGGCCCTGTTTGGCTTGGGGGATCAGCTGGGCTATGGCGAATGGTTTCAGGATGCCATGGGCCTGCTGGCTCAGCAGGTGCGCTCGGCTGGTGCCGAGGTAGTGGTGCCCTGGCCAATCGAGGGTTACAGCTTCGAGGCCTCGCGTGCCCTGACGGCCGACGGCCGGCATTTCGTCGGGCTGGCGCTGGATGAAGACGGCCAGCACGGTGAGACCGAAGAGCGGTTGCAGGCCTGGCTGCCTCAGGTACTGGCAGCCTTCGACGCCTGAGGCCGCAGCCGGCAGACCAGGTACCAGAGCAGGCTGCTCGCCTGCAGGGCGGTCGCAACGGCCAGCGCCGTGCGGTAGGCCTCGGGCGGGTAGAGGCCTTCGCTGATGGCCGGCCATGTACCGATGATCCATCCCATGCCCCACTGCACCCCGAATGCGCCCAGAAAAATGCCCAGATTCAGGCTCGTACTGACCCGCGCGCTGATACCGACCGGGAAGCGCTGTGCCAGCCCGGCAAACATCAGCGTGCCCGATGTGCCGAAGAAGCCGAATGCCACCCAGGCAAGGATTTGCGCCCGTTCGGGATGCCACTGTATCCACAGCAGTGCCAGCAGAAAGCACGCCATACCCCCCGCGCTGACCTGTTCGGTGCTGATGCCCAGCCTATTGAGCCGGGCTGCAATCACCCCTAGCCCCAGAAAGCCGGCCACCATGCTGGCGGCCGAGACGAACAGCATGTCGGCGGCCGCCTGTGCAGGCAGCTGGTTGACCTGCTGCAGCCATAGCCCGGCCCAGAGCGACTGGGTGGCAATAAACACCGACTGCGACAGCATGCTGGCTGGTGCCAGCTGGTAAAACGCTGGCGTGCGCACGACCGCCAGAGTCTGGCGCAGCTGTTCGCCAATGCGGTCATGCTTGGTTGGCAGGGGGCGTGCCGGCACCGTGATGCGCACCAGGACTGCGATCAACAGACTGGCCAGTGCCAACAGCAGGAACAGGCCGCGCCAGTCAGTCAGCTGGAGCAGGGTCTGTGCCGGGGCTGTGGCCGTCAGTGCGCCCAGCCCCCCGCTGGTCAGTTGCAGGCCGTTGATCAGCGGCAGTTGCTCTTGCTTGAGCCAGCTGGCGTAGGCCTTGAAAGCGGCCATCAGGCAGGCGGAGACGCCAATGCCGATCAGGCCGCGCCCCAGCCACAGGCCTAGGCTGTTCTGCGCCAGTGCAAACACCAGGCTGCCCAGGGCGGCAAATAACAGCAGAAAGGCGGCCACGGTGCGGGTCTGGTAGCGGTCCAGCGCAATGCCCAGCGGAATCTGGCAGGCGGCAAAGGTCAGGAAGTAGGCGCTGGACACCAGTCCCAAAGTCGCGCTGTCCAGTGTCATTTCGGCCATGATATCCGGTGCAACAACGGCGTTGATCACGCGAAAAACGTAGGACAGCCAGTACCCCAGTGCAAAGGGAATCAGCAGGCGGAGGGTCAGCGGCATGGAACTTTGCATCCTTGTCAGGGCCAGAGTGAAAGCCTACATTAGAACGGATTTTATCATGGCCTGACAGCACAAAGGGCTGATTCAACGGCAAGATTAAATCTTCTAATTAGCGCAATCTAATATAAAATACAGCCACACTCACTGAGAAAGGGACATACCATGAAGAAAATTGCTGCACTGGGATTGGCGGGCATGCTGGCGGCGGCCAGCACCACTGCAATTGCGGCCAAGCCGGAAGACGCGATCAATTACCGTCAGGGAACGTTCAGCGCCATGGCCTGGCACTTCGGCACCATGGGTGCAATGGTCAAGGGCAAGGTCGACTATGATGCAGAAGACTTCAGTCGCCGTGCCGAGATCGTCTCCCAGCTGAGCAAGCTGCCGATGGAAGGCTTCATGCCCGGCACTTACAGCGGTGAAACCGATGCACTGCCGGCAATCGAAGACGAGTGGGACAAGTTTGAGGGCGGCATGAACGCACTGGTTGAGCGTTCAGCTAAACTGGCCGAAGTGGCTAAAACCGGTGACATGGACCAGATCAAGCCGGCCTTCGGTGAAGTGGGCAAAACCTGTAAGGGCTGCCACGACAACTTCAAGGACTGATGCGCGGCATCTGCATCAGACTGTAGAAAAGGGCGCTGCGGCGCCCTTTTTTGATGCTGTTTTACAGCAGGTTGAGCATGGCCCAGATGACTGCCGCCGCGACCAGTGCCAGTACCAGTCCGCGAACAAGGGGAGCGTACGCATGGGTCTCTTCCGAAATGCCGACCGGCTTGCGGCCGTGCAGCATCGCCTGGATGAGCTTCTCGCGCTTGAATACCTGGTGTACCAGCACACCGAGCAGATGCAGGCCGATGGCAATCAGCAGGCCGTCAAAGATCAGCTTGTGCCAGCGGGTGATTTCAACACTTAGGTCATAACTCACCAGGTGCACCAGCGGGCCTTCGGTGAAAATCTCGTCGTTGGCAAACAGACCGGTGCCAGCCTGTGCTGCACTGAGCAGCAGCAGGGCCAGCACCATCCAGCCGCCCAGCGGGTTGTGGCCGGTATAGTGCGGCTCCTCATGGCGTGCCAGCTTCAAGCCGTAACGCAGGGTATGGACCGGTGAGCGAACAAACTCGGCAAAGCGGGCATAATGGCTACCGGCAAAGCCCCACATCAGGCGGAAGAGTACCAGCCCCAGCACGCTGTAACCGGCGTACATATGCCACTCCATCCAGTTGCCGCCCTGTTCGCCGCTCCACCAGGCAAACAGAATACTGGCCGCCAGCGACCAGTGAAACAGACGCACGAAAATGTCCCAGACCGGTTTGCTTTCTACAGTGACGGGTTGTCGGGTCATGTCAGAATCCACTTAACCAAAGGTGACAGAAAAGGCTGGCGATATAGCCTAGCAGGATCGCCCAGCTCCACTTGAGATGGCTCATGAAGGTATAGGTTCCCTGAGCCTGCCCCATCAGTGCAACCCCGGCAGCGGAGCCGATCGACAGCAGGGAGCCGCCGGTACCGACGGCGAGTGTCGCCAGTAGCCACTGGTCCAGGCTCATGCCCGGATCCATGGCCAGCACGGCAAACATGATGGGAATGTTATCCACCAGCGATGACAACAGGCCAATGATGGCATTGGCCAGGTCCACGCCCAAGCTGCCGTAGAGCAGTACCGACAGGTTACTGAGGTAGCCCAGCGTTGCCAGTCCGCCGACACAGAGTACCACACCATAAAAGAACATCAGCGTGTCCCAGGAGGCGCGCTCGACGACCTTGAAGATATCGAAGCGCCGGATAACGCCGGTATGGTCGCCGCGCAGCATGCTGTGGCTGGTGGTGTTCTCGGCATGGTGGTGGGTGATGTGCCCCTGCTCACGAAACACAGGATCATGGTAGCTTAGGTAATAGCCATAGATCTTGAGCACCCCCAGGCCGGTCATCATGCCCAGCACAGGGGGCAGATGCAGCAGGCTGTGTACCATGACTGCCAGCAGGATGGTGGCTAGAAACAGCAGCATGATGGTCACGCCACCCTTTTTCATGCGTTGATGACGACGCTCGCCAACAGGTTGTGAGCGTTCGACGGTCAGGCTCATCAGCAGCGCCGGTACCAGCCAGTTGACCAGTGCTGGCAGCACCAGCTCGAAAAATTCGACAAACTGTACCGCACCCTTCTGCCAGACCATCAGCGTCGTGATGTCACCGAACGGGCTGAAGGCGCCGCCGGCGTTGGCGGCCACCACCACGTTGATGCAGCCCACCGAGATGAAACGATAGTTGTGGTCGCCCACGGCCAATACCACCGCGCCCATCAGCAGGGCAGTGGACAGGTTGTCGGCAATGGGCGAGATGATGAAGGTTAGCCCGCCGGTGACCCAGTAGATGGTGCGCAGCGAGTACTCCCGCGAGACCAGCCAGGTGCGCAGCGCCACGAACACGCGCCGCTCTTCCATCATGTTCACGAACGTCATCGCCGCCAGCAGGAACAGGAACAGCTCGGCATAATCGAGAATGTAGCGGCGCAACTCGATGCCGGCGGTATGTGGATCGCCGTGCTGCCGGTAGGCCAGGCCGACCAGAATCCAGATCAGGCCGGCGGCGACGATCACCGGCTTGGACTTGCGCAGGGCCAGGTGCTCTTCCAGCACCACGAACATGTAGCCCAGCAGGAAGATCAGCAGGGCCAGATACCCGTATACGCTGGTGCTGAGGTCGATCAGCGTGCTGGTACCATGGCCGGTTCCCCAGGCCGAAGGCGTGGCCAGCAGAGCCAGTGCGCCGGGGAGTGCAAGCGTCCGTTTCATCATCCTGTTCCTTTGCCCGTCAGGGGGCATTCTCGCTTAGGGGAAGGGGCAAGTCGAGTGGTGCCGACCTGAGGTACAATCATTCAAACAGCGGCCGGTATCGGTTAGAATGTTTCCCTTTTTCCAAGCAGCGAGTATCCAAGTACCACGATGGAAATCAATCCGATTCTCAACAGTCTGAAAGAGTTCAGCGAGCGTACTCAAGCGCTGCGCACCTACCTGGATTACGACGGCAAGCGCGAGCGCCTGGAAGAGGTCGAGCGTGAGCTGGAAGATCCCAATGTCTGGAACGACCCGGAAAACGCCCAGCAGCTGGGCAAGGAGCGGGCCGGACTGGAGAACGTGGTCAAGACCATCGACGAGCTGGAAACCGGCATCAGTGACGCCGGCGACCTGCTGGACATGGCCGTCGAGGAGGATGACGAGGATACCGTTGTGGAAGTCGAAGCCGACGTGGCACGACTGAAGACTATGCTGGAGCAGCTCGAATTCCGCCGCATGTTTGCCGGTGAAGCCGATGGCAACAATGCCTTCCTGGAGATTCAGGCCGGCTCCGGCGGTACCGAAGCGCAGGACTGGGCCGAAATCCTGCTGCGCATGTACCTGCGCTGGGGCGAAAGCAAGGGCTTTAAGACCGAGATCCTGGAAGTCTCCGGTGGTGAAGTGGCCGGCATCAAGTCGGCGACGGTCCGCTTCGAAGGCGAGTATGCCTTTGGCTGGCTGCGGACTGAAACCGGCGTGCATCGTTTGGTGCGCAAGTCGCCGTTCGACTCCGGCGGTCGCCGCCACACGTCCTTCTCGTCCGTTTTCGTGTCACCGGAAATCGATGACAACGTCGAGATCGAAATCAACCCGGCCGACCTGCGTGTCGATGTGTACCGTGCCTCCGGTGCCGGTGGTCAGCACGTCAACCGTACCGAGTCGGCGGTACGTATCACCCATGAGCCTTCCGGCATCGTGGTACAGAGCCAGGCCGCGCGCTCCCAGCATCAGAACCGTGATACCTGTATGAAGCAGCTGCGCGCCAAGCTGTATGAAATGGAAATGATGAAGCGCCGCGAAGCCGCACAGGAAGTGGAAGACACCAAGGCCGATATCGGCTGGGGCAGCCAGATCCGCTCCTACGTGCTGGATGACCAGCGCATCAAGGACCTGCGTACCCACGTGCAGACTTCCAACTGCGATCGCGTTCTGGACGGCGATCTGGACCAGTTTATCGAAGCCAGCCTCAAGGCCGGCCTGTAAAGCACTCGTTTCAAGGTAATCCCGATGTCAGACAACAACGTGCAGCAAGATGAAAACCGCCTGATCGCCGAGCGTCGTGAAAAACTCGCCGCGCTGCGTCAGGAGGGGAATGCCTTCCCCAATACCTTCCGTCGCGACAGCTATGCCGAAGACCTGCAGCAGGCCCATGGCGACAAGAGCAAGGAAGAACTGGAAGCCGCCGCTATTCGCGTCTCCGTCGCCGGTCGAGTGATGCTCAACCGTGGTGCCTTCATGGTGCTGCAGGACATGAGCGGCCGTATTCAGCTGTATGTCAACAAGGCGGCGCGCCCCTTCGCCAAGTCCGTAGACTTGGGCGACATCATTGGTGTCAGCGGTGTGCTGCACAAGTCCGGCAAGGGTGACCTCTACGTCGACATGGCCGAGTTCGAAATGCTGACCAAGAGCCTGCGTCCGCTGCCGGACAAGTTCAAGGGCCTGCAGGACATGGAGATGCGTTACCGTCAACGCTATGTCGATCTGATCATGAACGATCAGTCGCGCAGGGTGTTCGAGATGCGCTCCAAGATCGTGTCCGGTATCCGCCAGTACCTGATCGAGCGCCGCTTCATCGAAGCGGAAACGCCGATGCTGCACCCGATTCCCGGCGGTGCAACTGCGCGTCCGTTCGTCACCCATCACAATGCGCTGGATCTGGACATGTACCTGCGTATTGCGCCGGAGCTGTACTTGAAGCGTCTGGTCGTGGGTGGCTTCGAGCGCGTGTTCGAAATCAACCGCAACTTCCGCAATGAGGGGCTTTCCACTCGTCATAACCCGGAATTCACCATGATCGAGTTCTACCAGGCCTATGCGGATTACCATGACCTGATGGATCTGACCGAAGACATGCTGCGGACCGTGGCGCAGAACGTGCTGGGTACCACCGTGGTGACCAACACCGTGCGCAACGAAGACGGCGAAGTGCTGGAAACCTTTGAATACGACATGGGCAAGCCGTTCACCCGCATGAGCGTGTTTGATTCCATCCTGCACTACAACCCGGATATCACCGCTGAAGCCCTGGCCGATGAAACCGCAGCGCGCCAGATCGCCGAGCGCATGGACATCGATGTCAAGGATGGTTGGGGTCTGGGCAAGGTGCAGATCGAGATCTTCGAGAAGACCGTCGAGCATCGTCTGCAGCAGCCGACCTTCATCACCGAGTACCCGACCGAAGTCAGCCCGCTGGCCCGTCGCAGCGATGACAACCCGCATGTCACCGACCGCTTCGAATTCTTCGTCGCTGGCCGTGAACTGGCCAACGGCTTCTCGGAGTTGAACGACGCCGAAGACCAGGCCGAACGCTTCATGAAGCAGGTGGAAGAGAAGGACGCCGGTGACGACGAAGCCATGCACTTTGACGCCGACTACGTGCAGGCACTGGAATACGGCCTGCCGCCAACGGCCGGTGAAGGCATCGGCATCGACCGTCTGGTGATGCTGTTCACCGACTCGCCGTCAATCCGCGATGTGCTACTGTTCCCGGCCATGCGCCCGCGCGGCTGATCGCTGATAGAACGTAGCGAGTTATCCACAGGGCCACTTCGAGTGGCCCTTTTTGTACATGTATTTATGCTGCGAGTACATGATGGTGCAGAGTCAGCGTTTGTGTAAAAACGTACTTATGCCGCGGGCGCAGGGACGTACAGAAACAGCTACTTGCGGCGATTATTTTCAGGAGGCTCTATGGCACTGGATAAGGCACCCAGCTGGCAGTCCTGGCTGCAACCGGAGTTCGATCAGCCCTACATGCAGGCGCTGAAGCAGTTTCTGCAGGCCGAAAAGGCGGCGCACAAGGTGATTTATCCACACTCGTCGAACTGGTTCCATGCTCTGGAAGCAACGCCGCTGGAGCAGGTCAAGGTCGTGATTCTGGGGCAAGACCCCTACCACCAGCCGGGACAGGCGCACGGGCTGTGCTTTTCGGTGCAGCCCGGCATCAAGGTACCGCCCTCGCTGGTCAATATCTACAAGGAGTTGCAGACCGATCTGGGCATTGCGCCGGTGGGGCATGGCTATCTGGAGCACTGGGCACGGCAGGGAGTACTGCTGTTGAATACTGTGCTGACAGTGGAACAGGGTAACGCCGGTGCGCATCAGGGGCGTGGCTGGGAAACCTTTACCGACCGGATCATCGATGTGGTCAACCGGCAATGCGAGCCGGTGGTGTTCATGCTCTGGGGCAGTCATGCCCAGAAGAAGGGGGCCGGTATCGATCAGCAGCGGCACTGTGTGCTGAAAGCGCCGCACCCTTCGCCGCTGGCGGCCTATCGCGGCTTTTTCGGTTGCCGGCACTTCAGTCAGGCCAATGCCTGGCTACAGGCGCAGGGGCGGGAAGAGATTGACTGGCAGCTGCCGGTTGATCCCGCTGATGGTGGCTGAACCACAGAAACCAAAAAGCCGGCATTACGCCGGCTTTTCTACCTGAGCAAGACGCGGATCGCTTAGCGCTTGCGCGGCAGCATGGCCTTGATGTCACGGTTCAGTGGCAAGCTGAAGTCGTGAGAGCCCAGGATGATGTTGTCGCTGGTGCGGACAATGCGTACGTTGACGTAGACATTGTGGCCGCCGATAGCATAGGTGCCCAGCAATACGGCCTGCGCATCATGCGCCTGCACCAGGCTGTGCAACTTGCGAGACAGGATCAGCTCACCGGTCCGTTCCTTGACGAACAGGCTGTCGCGCATCTTCACCTCGATCACCGGCAGGTTCTGATTCGACAGCGCACTGGTGAACTGTTCGGACAGGGTGCGACCGAACGTGGACGATTGCTGTAAATCATCAATGTCGGCAAACGTTGCGGCCAATACCGGGCTGTCGGTGTGCAAGCCGCGGGCGTTACCCATCAGCTGAGTGGCAGCCGTCTTGATTTCCGCAATCAGATCAACCTGAACGGACATCGGAGACTGCGGCTTCGTTGTGCTACAACCGGCCGTGCCCGCCAGGGCGACAGCCACCACGGAAGCGGCCAGAACTTTCTTGCAATGCTTCATCATGACGGGCACTCCTTACCACTCATTGCTAACGTTGACGTTTTTCACCGGAGCAGGCTTGTAGTGACCGTTGTCACCCGGGTTGATGTAGTAGATGCTGGAGTTGGAGTACACCACCTGGTCAGCCATGGTGACCTGAGTGGTAATGACCACTTCCTGGTCGGTTTCGCTGGTCAGATTGCCGCCGAACAGATCCGCTGCACCAGCTGCGGGCAGCAGTGCCAGTGCCGGTTCACCCCAGTGATTGAAGGGAATGGTGGCAACGGCGATGCCGGTGGCCAGTGCTGTCAGTGCACCCTTGGGCGGGCGGATGGCTCCACGGTCATCATGCTTGACGACCTGTACCTTGTAGCTGATCTGCGCAGCTTGGGCCGCGCTGGTCTTGACGTAAGCCCCTTTCTCGACCAGCTGGCTGGTCAGCAGGCTGTCAAAGGCGGTACTGAACGGAGTCACCTGGTCGGCGCCCTTGATGTACAGCGGCTGGCTCTTCAGCAGGTCGTTCTGGGTCAGCAGTTCGGCCTGATGCTGTGCCAGCACATCCCAGTGATGGGCAGCCTGCATCTTCTGCTGCTCAGTGATGGGATAAGTGGAGGCGATCGGAGCTTGTGATGTGTTCGTCGCGAAGCATCCTGCAAGCAATGTGCTGCCGATGCCCAGGAGGCATACCTTCCGAAGCATGGTGTGTTCCTTCATGTTAAGTGGGTCCAGAGCAGAGGATAGCGCAAAATCTGCTCGGAAAATAAGTCCGGTTGAGTGAAAAAACGGGTGCCGACGACCTGAGTCGCTGTCACTCTGCAGGCGTCAGGGTAGCAAAGCCATGACGCCTGTCGTGCGATCAAGGTCAATAAAATGCGCGATTGAGCGGCATTTTATCAGCGCTTGCTTTCAAACAACTGCGGGTCCAGCTCATAGGGCAGCGTGGCCAGTGTCAGTACCGGACCTGTTGACGTTTCCAGGCGAATGGTCTGCTGTTCGGCCTGATCCTTGACGATCACCGCCAGCACGCGATAACGGCCTGCTGCGCATGTTGCGCTGCGCACGATTTTACCGACATTGTCCTTGTTGCCGCTGGCCAGTGTGGTGCCGGCAGCGGGACAGGTATCAGCTGCCACTTCTGCCAGGTACATGGGGCGCTTAAGCTGACCTCGGTGCTGTAGGCGGGTCACGATTTCCTGCCCGGTGTAGCAGCCCTTGGTAAAGCTGACGCCATCAAATACCTGCAGGTTAACCATCTGTGGAATGAAGGCTTCCCGGGTCGCCGGGAACAGCTCGGGAATGGCAGCGTTGACGTTCGCCAGCTCCCAGTCGTTGCGAGTGCCCAGGCCAGCCTGCTGGCTCACCTGTGTCAGCAGTGCTTCCAGCACCTCGGCGCCACACCAGACCTCGGCCAGGCCATCCGCATGAACCACGGCGGCGGTGTCCGTGTGTTCGCTCAGCTGCTCGGCCAGCGCTGCCGCACCGGTACCGATCAGGCCAAAGCCCAGCAGGTCATTGCTCAGTTCTGCTTCGGCTTTGGAAAAGATGATGTACTTTTTCAACAGTGTCAGGGCATCGGCCGTCATGTCGCGGCGGGTACGCAGCCAGTAGCAGTCGGGGCCCGCATGGATCACCTGATACAGGCTGTGCATGTGTCCCTTGATGTTGCAATGCGCACCGGGCAGGCTGCCGCGGCGGTCAACGTCTGCCAGGTCACAGCTGAGCTGGCCCTGCAGAAAGCGTTGGGCGTCCGCACCGGCCACCCGGATGATGGCGGCATCCGTCAGCGGGACCAGCGTCATTGGCCGGTCATGTGTAGGGGCGGCGCTGACAGCGTCGTTGTCCAGCTGGATACCCGGCTGCTGCAGCCATTCAAGCCAGTGTTCGTGCATGGTGAATCTCCATTCAAAGCCAGATGGCATTGAGTCTAAACAATCTGCGTCGCTTTATCAGCCCGCGCTCGCAGGGGTTATTGCGCTTTTAGGTGGCCGATGCCGCGTCCCATGACCACGCTGTCCCCGGAGCCTAAAGTGTCAGCCCACTCCATCACGTCGGGGCCGAACAGCAGGATGACAGTGGAGCCCAGCTTGAAGCGCCCCATCTCCTCGCCGGCGGCCAGTTCGACCGGTGCCTGTCCCGGTGGCGGGGTCAGCACCAGAGGCTGGCGCGGCAACGGGGCGACCTGGCCCTGCCATACGGTTTCAATACCGGCTACGATCATGGCGCCTACCAGCACCATGGCCATGGGGCCTAGCTCGGTGTCGAAAATGGCGACCAGGCGCTCGTTACGGGCGAACAGGTTATCGACGCCGGCAGCGGTCACCTGGTTGACCGAATACAGGTCGCCGGGGATGTAAATGCTCTCGCGCAGGGTGCCGGCAATCGGCATGTGTACGCGATGATAGTCACGCGGTGACAGATAAACGGTGGCGAACTGGCCGTTGATGAAGGGCGCGGCACGTTCCAGGTCGCCCCCCAGCAGGGTGCTCAGGGCGTAGCTGTGGCCCTTGGCCTGAAAGATGCGGCCATGCTCGATGGGGCCCAGCTGGCTGATGGCGCCGTCGGCCGGTGACAGAATAGCGCCGGGGGTGCTGTCCAGCGGCCGGGCATCCGCCTTCAGTGCGCGGGTGAAAAAGGCGTTGAAATGCTCATAGGCCTCGGGGTCCGGCTGCAGTGCCTGGCTCATGTCGACGCGGTAGCGCTTGCGAAACCAGTTGATGAACAGGTTCTTGACCCAGGGCGTGCGGCACTCGGCCAGGCAGCCCACCAGGCGTGACAGCAGGTGTTGGGGCAGCAGGTGTTGCAACAGAATAAACAGGGAGTCTTTCAAGGCAATGTCCTAAGTTGGTGTCCCATGTGATCGAAAATCAGTCGGCTTCAACCGGCAGGTCGTCACGGTTGCCCCATTCGAACCAGGAGCCGTCATAGCAGGCCAGCTGCGGCAGGCCCAGCCAAGTGCCGACCAGCCAGGTCAGGCCGGAGCGGCGGTGGGTCTGGCAGTGGGTGACAATCGGGCGGTCGGGCGTGATGCCGTGTGCGGCCAGCAGCTTGAGCAGGACGTCACGGGGCTTCAGTGCCGGTACCGGGCCGTCCTGCAACAGGTCGGTCCATTCCAGGTGACGGGCGCCCGGAATATGGCCGCCGCGACGGGCATTGATGACCTTTTCGCCAGTGTATTCGGCCGCCGAGCGGGCGTCCCAGATGCACAGCCGGCCATCCGGCAGGGCCGCCGCTATGTCGTCGGCGCTCATGCGCAGTGTCGGATCCGGGTTCAGCTGCGCGTTCCCCGGCGTGGCCCGGTTCGTGGTCTGCTCCAGTGGCAGGCCCTCAGCCTTCCAACCTTCGAACTGGCCGTCGAGGAAGCTGGTCGCACGGTGGCCAACACTGTGCAGGGTCCAGATCAGGCGTCCGGCCCAGGGGCCTTTCTGGTCGTCATAGGCAACCACCCGGGTGTCCGGGGTCAGACCCAGTTCGTTGAACAGTGTTTGCAGCTGGGCCAATGTCGGCATCAGATTCGGCACCGGGCCTTCTCCGCGCAGCAGGCGTGACGGGTCCAGATGAACGGCTCCGGGTACATGGCCGGCGGCGTAGTGGTCGGCGCTGGACAGATCCAGAATCAGCAGGTTAGGTGTGTCGAGCCGGGCATGCAGCTCGGTGGGTGAAATAACCAGGGGAAATGACTGCATAAGAGTATCCGTCAGGTGTTCGATGATGTCAGGATCATAGCGAAGCCGGCGGTTGGCGCAAAGCCTTAGCCGACTCGGCGCATGGCTTGAGTGGCGGCGGCACAGAGCGCCTTGAAATGTTCGAACTGGACGTTCGATAGCCGCGGATGGCCCGGCTGGCTATCCGCATACACCACGGCCAGGGGACGGTTGCGTTGAAACACCGACATCAACGCGTAATCACCGCCATCCAGGCAGGCTGTAAACGACTCGGGCAGAGTGTTGCCCAGCGCCTTACGGTTGCGGGCGTGCAACCAAATGCCTGCCGGGCGTTCGCTGAGGCGCTTGAACAGGCTGGGCACGGCCAGGTTCAGCTTGACACCCCGTAACGGATGATTGTCCGACAATCCCACGCCATGGGCGCAGTAGAGTGTCTGCTGGCCGGGCTTGATCAGAAACAGGGCCTGGCGCTCCAGCCCCAATCCCTGCTGTATGGCCTGCAACAGCAGATGCAGTACCTGGGCAGGTTTGTCGAAACGCTGTTCGGGGTCGGTCAGGCGCGCCAGCAGGCGTGCATGGCAGTGGGGATCCAGCAATGTTTCGACCGGTGCGGGCTCTTGCCGTGGAGGGGCAGCGGGCGCCGGGCGTGCCGGTTCCGGTTTGGCTTTAGCTTTGGGCAGCGGCACTTCCGGCCGCGGGCTCTGGCCCTGAAGCAACTGCTTGAGCTCGGCATCCGAGATCAGGCCGGTCAGCGGACGGGGGCTGGCAGATGGCAGCATGATCATTTCGCTGGCTGGGCTCAGCGTGCCGGCTACATGGTAGCAGCGTGCAGCTTCAGCGCAGTGTCGGCGCAGGCCGGCGCGGACGCGGTCCGGATCACTGCTCAGGTAATCGGCGATAATATCGATCAGGCGTGCGGCTTTGTCGGTTTGCCAGCTGCGCGTTGTTGTCAGCGCCAGCCAGTTGCCCAGCTTGACCGGGAAAAAACGCTGTTGGGTCAGCTGGTTGATATCGCGCTGTTCCAGGTGGCCCAGACTGGGGTCCTGCAATGCGCGGCGGTGCAGCTGTTGCAATGCCTTGCGGTCCGGCGAGGTGGCATGGTTCAGTGCCTCGATGGTCAATGGCGGCAGACGCCAGCGTCGGCTCAGTTCGGCTCCCAGGGACTGCAGTGTACAGCCGAAGATATCCGCTTCAGCCAGAGCTACATCAACGCCCTTGAGCAGTACCCGCTCCTGGTAACGTTGCTTGTGCAAGGGCGCGTGCAGCCAGGCCAGCCAGTGAATGCAGCCGTACAGCAGGGCCGCCAGGCGCACCTCTTCGACAAACGGCAGACCGCGCTGGCGGCACAGTTCGGCACTTTGCCAAGACGCGTGCAGGCTATCGGCGATGGCGCGAAAATACATCTTCTGCTGCATGCTGGTGGGGTTAACCTTAAGGCTGGTCAGCTCGTGTCCCAGGTTGATCAGGGTTTCCAGCCCAATCGAGCCGACCGCATGCTGGATGCCGGTGACGGACGTACCTTTTTCGGCGTGGCGCTGCTGGGCCAGACGCGTGACATGCAAGCTCAGGACCGGGTCCGAACTGACCAGCTGGGTCAGCTGCTGCAGGGTGGTGCGGTCGCTGGCCAGCAGGCGCTTGAAACGGGCCAGGACGCTTGCCCGCACCGGCAGAGGGCGGTGCTCCAGGTAATCGGCCCAGGCATCAATGCCATGGAGCGGTTGTGGGGGCGTTGGCTGGCTCTGTCCCATCGGTCAGCGGCTGTCCTGCATGGAGTTCAAAATCTGTTGATAACTGTTGAAGCGGCTTTCGCTAATGAGGCCCTCGTCCAGCGCATGCAGGAAGGCGCACCCGGGCTCGTGCTCATGGCGGCAGTCGCGGAAACGGCAGTAGCCGCGCAGTGCGGCCAGTTCACGAAAGCCCTCCAGCACTTGGTCTTCAGTCATGTGCCAGAGCGCAAACTCGCGGATTCCAGGCGAATCGATCAGGTCGCCGCCCTCCGGGAAGTGGAACAGGCGTGCTGTGGTGGTCGTATGTCGCCCCTTGCGGCTCTGTTCCGACAGCGCGCCGGTCTTCAGATCGGCTCCGGGCAGCAGGCTGTTGATCAGCGATGATTTGCCGACACCGGACTGGCCGACGAACACGCTGATGTGGTCGGCCAGCAGTGCCTTGAGCGCGTCCAGACCGTGGCTGCTGGCTGTGGAGGCCTGCAGGGTGCGATAGCCCAGGTAACGATACTGTTCGAGCAGGGGGGCCAGGCGCTGGCGGTTGTTATCATCCAGCAGGTCGGCCTTGTTGAGCAGCAGTACCGGTTCAATGCCGCTGGCTTCAGCCGCAACCAGATAGCGGTCGATCAGGTTGGCATGGGCGTAGGGCTCGACCGCGATGACGATGACGATAAAGTCGATGTTGGCGGCTACGGGTTTGAGTTCGCCGTGATTGTTCGGACGCAGCAGTTCGCTGTGGCGCTCCTGGGCCGCGACCACGACGCCGCTGTCGGCCGAGCGGCGCCAGATGACGCGATCCCCGGTGACCAGTTGGCCCAGATGGGTGCGCATGTGGCAGCGCTGGATTTCGCCCTGGTGTTCGCCCTCCAGCACTTCGACGTCGACCTGGCGGCCGAAATGGGAAATGATCAGTCCCTGCTGCTCCGGGCCCAGTTCGCCGCCTTCGAGTTTGTCTTCGATCAGGGCGTCACGGCGCTCGGCGCGCGCGGCGCGTTCTTCCTGAATCTTGTTGATGCGCCAGGCTTGGCGCCGGTTTACCTTGCGTTTTGCCATACCCGTCGGGATCACTCGCTCACGGCTATTGTCGTTGACGTGCTAAGGTATTCGAATCCGAGTTAAATTGACAGTTTGCCAGAGGAGAAAAGGTGCATGGCACTGAAGGACAATCTGATCTGGGTCGACCTGGAAATGACCGGGCTGAACCCGGACACCGACCGTATCATTGAAATGGCCGCCATCGTCACCGATGCTGATTTGAATCTGATTGCCGAGGGCCCGGTGATTGCCGTACATCAGCCGGACACGGTGCTGTCGCGCATGGACGAGTGGTGTACGCGCACTCACGGCCAGTCCGGTTTGACCGACCGGGTGCGCAGCAGCACCATTTCGGAGGCCGAAGCCGAACAAACGCTGCTGGCCTTTTTGCGTGAACATAGCGAGCAGGGCGCCTCGCCCATGTGCGGCAACAGTATTGGCCAGGATCGGCGCTTCCTCTGGCGCTATATGCCTGAGCTGGAGGCTTTTTTCCACTACCGCAACCTGGATGTGAGTACCATCAAGGAACTGGCGCGACGCTGGAAGCCGTCAGCCCTGGAGGGCTTTAAGAAGCAGGGCACGCACTTGGCGCTGGACGATATCCGCGAATCCATTGAGGAACTGCGTCACTACCGCCGTCATTTCTTCCGCCTTTGACGTTGTGCCGGCCATCGCTACTCTGGCAGTCGCCGTGCGCCGGGGTGTGCCAGAATCGGCAGTGGGCGTGGGCCTTCTGCCGATTGCAGTCGGTCCAACGCCCAATCGATATGTTCCTGTACCAATGCGCTGCTGCCGTCACGGCGTGCGCGCAGGGCGGTGATGACGGCATTACCGCCTCGGCTGTTGCCCAGTGCCACCGCCAGGTTGCGTTGCCAGCCTTCGTAACCGGTGCGGCGGATGGCCGAGCCTTCAGTACGCTTAAGGAAGGTGGCTTCCTCCCATAGAAACAGTTCCAGCAGGTCGGCTTGGTCCAGGCGATGACGGGGCTGAAAGTCCGGTTCGTCACTGCGTTTGGCAAACCGGTTCCAGGGGCAGATCAGCTGGCAGTCATCACAGCCGAAAATACGGTTGCCCATCAGCGGGCGCAACTCCAGCGGAATGCTGCCACGGTATTCGATGGTCAGGTAGGAAATACAGCGTCGGGCGTCGAGCACGCCAGGCTCGGGAAAGGCCTGGGTCGGACAGATGTCGATGCAGGCCGAACAGCGACCACAGTGGGATTCGGTTTCCGGCGGGTCGATCGGCAGTGGCAGGTCGATGAACAGTTCGCCGAGCAGAAACCAGGAGCCGGCCTGGCGATTCAGCAGCAGGGTATGCTTGCCGACCCAGCCCAGCCCGGCATTGCGCGCCAGCGGCCGCTCCAGTACGGGTGCGCTGTCGGTGAACGGGCGAAACTGCACCGTGGCATCGTCAATCTGCTCGTTCAGCCACTGGCCTAGCTGCTTCAAGCGCTTGCGAATCAGCTTGTGGTAGTCCCGGCCAAGGGTGTAGCGCGCCACATAGGCCTTGTCCGGATTGCGCAGGGTGCCGGTGATCGGGGTTTCAGCCGGCAGGTAATCCATGCGCAGCATGATGATGCGCTGTGTGCCCGGCACCAGCAGGGTCGGGTCCAGGCGCTTGTCGACGTTCTGGGCCAGATAGTCCATGCTGCCGTGGTATCCCTTGTCCAGCCATGCCTGGAGTTTTTCGGCTTCTCGTGAGGCATCCGGCAGGGTGATGGCGCAGTCGGCAAAGCCCAGGGTACGTGCCTGTTGCTTGAGAGCCTGCGCAAGATCATGAAGCTGTTCGATATTGGGTGCTGACATAGACGGAACCGGCTGTGTACGGGTCAGTCCATCTTCTATAATGAACTGATAAGAAAGGAGAAAGCCATGTTGAACAGAGCAGAGCTACCGGGGGCATTATACACGGCGGAGCAGAGTCGTGCCCTGGATAGAACCGCTATCGAGCAGTTCGGCATTCCTGGATTTCGGCTGATGCAGCGTGCCGGCCACGCCGCCTTCGTCGAGTTGATGGCGCACTGGCCCGGCCTGCGTCGCCTGACTGTGGCGGTCGGCAGTGGCAACAACGGTGGTGATGGGCTGATCATGGCGGGGCTGGCACGGCAGCAGGGGCTGGAAGTGCAGGTTCTGGTAGTGCGGGATCATTTCGAAGACGGCTTGCAGGGCGAAGCGCTGTCGGCCTGGCAATGGGCACAGGCGGTCGGTGTAGAGCTGACGCGCTGGCAGCCGGGGCTGAAACTGCAGGGCGAGGTGCTGGTGGATGCGCTGCTGGGCACTGGACTGACCGGGCCGGTGCGGGGTGAGAGCGCCGAACTGATTGCTCAGCTGAACCGGTCAACACGGCCGGTGTTGGCGGTCGATATTCCCTCCGGGCTGTGCAGCGACACCGGTCGGGTGCTGGGTGTGGCGGTGCGGGCTGATCTGACCTTGACGTTCATTGCCCTCAAGCAGGGGCTGCTGACGCATGAAGGGGTGGACCATTGTGGCCAGGTGCTGTTTGACAGCCTGATGTTGCCGGACGAGGTCTATGAAGAGGTGGCGATGAGCGCCTTTCGTACCGACCGTGATGATCTGGCCAAGCTGCTACCACCGCGTCGACGCTCGTCACACAAGGGACAGTTCGGTCATGTCATGGTGGTGGGCGGCGATCACGGTATGGGAGGCGCTGCGCTGATGGCGGCTGAAGCGGCCGCGCGCAGCGGTGCGGGCCTGGTTTCGCTGGCGACCCGTCCCGAGCACGTGACGGCTGCCCTGACACGCGCGCCCGAGGTGATGGTGGCCGGCGTCAATTCCGGCCAGGACATTCAGCCATTGCTGGCGCGGCCGGATGTACTGGTGGTGGGGCCTGGGCTGGGTCAAAGCGCCTGGGCTGACCAGCTGCTGCAGCAGGCCCTGAATACCGGCTTGCCGTTGGTGCTGGATGCGGATGCGTTAAATCTGCTGGCACACCGGAATCTGGCCGGGCGCGAGCACGATTGGATCCTGACGCCGCACCCGGGCGAGGCGGCACGGATGCTGGGTTGGGAAACACATGAAGTTCAGCAGGATCGTTTCGCTGCCGTGCGGGCGCTTCAGGCGCGGTTCGGCGGCACTGTGGTACTCAAGGGAGCCGGCAGCCTGAGTTGTGACGGCGATGCCGTGCATCTGTGCAGCGCGGGTAATCCCGGCATGGCCTGCGGTGGCATGGGGGATGTGCTCTCCGGTATTATCGGAGCCTTGCGTGCCCAGCGCTTGAGTGCCGTGGATGCTGCGCGTGCGGGGGTATACGCCCATGCGCGGGCCGCCGATCTGTGCGCGGCGGATCAGGGAGAGCGCGGTTTGCTGGCCACCGACTTGATCGCTCGGGTGCGCCGTGTTCTCAGCAGTCTTGATTGAAGGAAACAGCGAATGAAACAGATTCTTCCCGATGAACAGGCGATGGCCGTATTCGGTGCTCAGCTGGCGCAGGCGTTGCGCGGAGGCGGTGTGGTCTTTCTGGTGGGAGATCTGGGCATGGGCAAGACCACGCTTAGCCGAGGTATTCTGCGCGGCTGTGGTCATGCCGGCTCGGTCAAGAGCCCGACTTATACGCTGGTAGAGCCCTATGAAACCCCACAGGGGCCGGTGTTTCACTTTGATCTTTATCGTTTGTCCGACCCGGAAGAGCTGGAATATTTAGGCATTCGCGACTATTTCACAGAAAAGTCGCTCTGTCTGGTGGAGTGGCCAGACAAGGGGGCAGGCATGCTGCCCGCGGCGGATATGGAGATTCGGCTGTCATTGCATGGTCAGGGGCGTGAATTGACGTTGACCGCTCAAACTCCAAAAGGACAGGTCATGGTCGATCGATTGAAAGACTGCCTGGCCGTAACCGCCGAAGGAACATGAAAGGGCCGATGAGAAAACTGATACAACGTCTGTGGCCATTGCTGCTGTGCCTGATGACGCTAACTGCCCAAGCAGGTGATATCCGCAATGTGCGTGCCTGGCTGGCGCCGGACAACACTCGGCTGGTCTTCGACCTGTCCGGCCCGGTACAGCACAAGTTGTTCACCCTGGCCAATCCGGATCGGGTGGTGATCGATATCGAGCAGACGCGGCTGAACGCCTCGCTGGATGCGCTGGACCTGGACAAGAGTCCGATTGGTAGCATCCGCCACAGTAAGCGTGGTCAGGGCGTGCGCATCGTGCTGGACCTGACGGAAAAGGTGCGTCCCAAGAGCTTTGATCTCAAGCCTAACGATCAGTATGGCCATCGTCTGGTGGTGGATCTGGCCATGCGGGAGAAGGCGGTCGTCACCAAGACGGTGGTGCCGGTGCCGGGTGAAGGCGGCAAGCGCGACATCGTGGTGATGATCGATGCCGGTCATGGTGGTGAAGACCCCGGTGCCCTCGGCCCTGGCGGTGTGCGCGAAAAAGATGTGGTGCTGGCCATTGCCAAAAAGCTGAAAGGGCTGATTGATGCGCACAAGGGCTACCGGGCGGTCATGACACGTACCGGTGATTACTACATCAGCCTGCGCGGACGGACCGGCAAGGCGCGCAAGAGCAACGCCGATCTGTTTGTTTCCATTCATGCGGATGCCTTCAAGGATCCCCGTGCCCGTGGTGCGTCCGTCTGGGTTCTGTCCGGCCGTGGCGCCAGTTCGGAAATGGGCCGTTGGTTGGCACGCAGCGAAAACAGCGCAGACCTGATCGGCGGAGTCGGCAGCCTGAGCTTGGATGACAAGGATGATGTGCTGGCCAGTGTGTTGCTGGACATGTCAATGAACGCCAGTCGCAAGGACAGCCATCAGGTTGCGTCACGCATTCACGGCAACATGGATCGTTTTGCCCGCATGCATAAGAAGCATGTCGAGCAGGCCGGGTTTGTCGTGCTCAAATCGCCGGATATTCCTTCCATCCTGGTTGAGACCGGATTTATCTCTAACCCTGGCGAGGCCCGAAAGCTGCGTACGTCAGCCTATCAGAACAAAATGGCGCAGGCGATCTACCGGGGCATTATCGATCACTTTTGGGAAAAGCCACCGGCGGCCACTTACGTGGCCTGGCAGAAACAGTCCGGTAAGGCCCCCGCCAGTGGCGAGCGTCTGTACAAGGTGGTCTCGGGTGATACCCTGTCGGTCATAGCACAGCGCAATGGCGTTTCTCTGCAGAAGCTTCGCCGCGCTAATCAGCTCAACGGTGACCGCATCCGTGTTGGTCAAGTATTGCGAATCCCCGCCGGTTAAACCTCAGGATAACATGTCACGAATTCATCTTTTATCGCCGCAGCTGGCCAACCAGATTGCGGCAGGCGAAGTGGTCGAGCGGCCCGCGTCGGTGGTCAAGGAGTTGCTGGAAAACAGCCTGGACTCCGGTGCCGACCGGGTGGAGCTGGATGTGGAGCAAGGTGGCGTCAAATTGATCCGGCTGCGTGATAATGGGCGCGGCATCGAGAAGGGCGACCTGCCGCTGGCGCTGAGCCGTCATGCCACTTCCAAGATTACGGCGCTGGAAGACCTGGAAGCGGTCGGCAGTCTGGGCTTCCGGGGTGAAGCTTTGGCCAGTATCAGCTCCGTGTCTCGCCTGACGCTTACTTCGCGGCCGCTGCAGCAGGATAACGCCTGGGCTGTCTCCGCCCAGGGGCGTGACATGATGGCGGATGTGGTACCGGCGGCGCACCCGCCGGGTACCACGGTTGAAGTGCGCGATCTGTTTTTCAACACTCCGGCGAGGCGCAAGTTCCTCAAAACCGAAAAAACCGAGTTTCGCCATCTGGAAGAGGTGGTGAAGCGGCTGGCATTGAGCTGCTATGACGTCGGCTTCGGTCTGCGCCACAACGGCAAGGCAGTACACCAGCTGCGACCAGCTGACAGCGAAGCGGCGCGGGAGCAGCGGCTGGGGCAACTGCTGGGCAAGGCGTTCGTGAACGAGTCCGTGGCGCTGGATGTGGTGGCCGAGGCCTCCGGGCTGCGGCTCTGGGGCTGGATGGGGCTGCCAACCTTTTCACGGGCGCAGGCCGATCAGCAGTACTTTTTCGTCAATGGCCGTGTCATTCGCGACAAGGTCGTGACCCACGCGGTGCGTCAGGCTTACCAGGACGTGCTGTTTCATGGGCGCCATCCGGCCTATGTGTTGTATCTGGAGCTGGATCCGTCACTGGTGGATGTCAATGTGCATCCGACCAAGCATGAGGTCCGTTTCCGGGAAAGCCGGCTGGTACATGACTTCATTTTCCGCACGCTTTACCGTGTTATCGCGGATCTGCGCCCGCAGGATGTGGCGCCGGTTCAGGGGGCGCCCGAAGCCGAGGTCGGTGCGGGGCCGGGGGAAGCGGCCGTGCCCGGTCAGGATCTTTCCGGACTGCGCCAGAGCTCCATGGGGCTGGGGTTCGGGCAGGCGCCTGAAGCACGACAGGTGCAGGAGCAGATCCAGGGCTACGCGGCGCTGCATCGCCCGGCCGGGCCTGTTCCCGCTGCGGGCGGAGGTGCGGCCAGCGGCATGCTGGCAGGAAACCGTCCCCTGACTGTCCCGCCGTCCACCGTGCCGTCGGAGGAGCAGGATGTACCGCCGCTGGGTTATGCCCTGGCGCAGCTGCACGGTATCTATATTCTGGCGCAGAATGCCGAAGGCATGGTGCTGGTGGATATGCACGCGGCGCACGAGCGCATCGTCTATGAACGCATGAAGGTTGCCTTCGAGCAGGACCGTATTCGCAGTCAGCCGCTGCTGGTGCCGGTCAACCTGGCCGTCAGTGCCCGTGAAGGGGACATGGCCGAGGAGTGCCCTGACGAGTTTCACCGTCTGGGTTTTCGGTTGGAGCGTATGAGCGAAGAGTCGCTGGTCATCCGCGAAGTACCGGTGGCGCTGGCGAGAGCCAATGTCGAGCAGCTGGTGCGAGACGTGCTGGCGGATATGCTGCAGGTGGGCACCAGTGACCGCATTCAGGCCCACCTGAACGAACTGCTGGCCACTATGGCCTGTCACGGCGCGGTGCGTGCCAATCGGCAGTTGACCGTGCCTGAAATGAACGCTCTGCTGCGCGACATGGAGCAGACCGAGCGAAGCGGTCAGTGTAACCATGGACGTCCGACCTGGACCCAGCTGTCGCTGGCCCAGCTGGACAAACTCTTTTTGCGTGGACAATGAGGCACCTCGTGGCGACAGACAAGCCCAAAGTGATTTTCGTGATGGGGCCCACCGCCTCCGGCAAGACCGACTTGGCCATGCGCCTGTGTGATCATTTGCCCTGTGAGCTGATCAGCGTGGATTCGGCCATGGTGTACAGGGGTATGGACATTGGCACGGCCAAGCCGAACGCCGAGGAGCTGGCCGCCTACCCGCATCGGCTGGTGGATATTCTGGATCCGGCCGAAGCCTATTCGGCGGCCCGGTTTCGTATCGATGCTCTGGCCGAAATCGCAGACATCCAGCAGGCCGGGCGCGTGCCGGTACTGGTGGGCGGCACCATGCTGTATTTCAACGCCCTGCAGCAGGGCCTGGCCGAGCTGCCGGAAGCCGACCCGGCGCTGCGGGCTCGCATCGAAGCCCAGGCAGCCGCTGAAGGCTGGCCGGCGATTCATGCGCGCCTGTCACGTCTGGATCCGGAAGGCGCGCAACGGCTCAAGCCCAATGATGCACAGCGTCTGCAGCGGGCGCTGGAAGTGGTCGAGCTGACCGGCAAGCCGATCAGTGAGCACTGGCGCGAGCAGCGCGAGGCTGAGCTGCCGTTCGACGTTATTCCGCTGGCGTTGGCTCCGGCCGACCGTTCGTTGTTGCACCGCCGCATCGAACAGCGTTTTGAACTTATGCTCAAGGGCGGGTTCGAAGCGGAGGTTCGGGCGCTCTGGGAACGTGGTGATCTGCATGCTGGCATGCCCTCCATTCGCTGCGTCGGCTATCGGCAGATGTGGGCCTGGTTCGAAGGGGAATATGATCGCGCCACCATGCGTGACAAGGCAGTCGTTGCCACCCGTCAGCTGGCCAAGCGACAGCTGACCTGGCTGAGGGGGCGTGAGGGCGTGCATTGGCTCGAGAGCACGGATTCGAATTTAGTGTCCGATGCCTTGAAACTCTCTGACCCTGCCGTTATATAATGAAATCCGGTATGATCGCGCGCAAACTCTGTTCATGCAGCTGTATGACGCCGAGTCTTTATATTCCGAACATAACTACACTATAAATTGATTTCCATTCCTGGAAGGAGTTTGCAATGTCAAAAGGGCAATCACTACAAGACCCTTACCTTAACGTGCTGCGCAAAGAGCGTGTTCCGGTATCCATCTTTCTGGTCAACGGCATCAAGCTGCAGGGCCAGATCGAGTCCTTTGACCAATTCGTGATCCTGCTGAAAAATACCGTCAGCCAGATGGTGTATAAGCATGCGATTTCTACAGTAGTGCCTGCCCGTCCGGTCAAGCTGCCTGTGGCCGACGACAAGCCTGCTGAATGAGGTATTAATTGTTTTTCGAACGTCCCGAGTCCGGCGAGCGCGCGATCCTCGTCCATATCGACCTGGCCAGTGAGGCCGATCGCGAGAACCCCCGAGAACTGGAAGAGCTGGCGTTGTCGGCCGGTGCCGATCCGATCGAGTTTTTGACCGGTAGCCGCGCTGACCCCAGTCCGAAGTTCTTTCTTGGCAAGGGCAAGGTAGAGGAGCTAGTGGGTCTGGTGCGTGAGCACGAGGCCGAGCTGGTGATCTTCAATCATGCCTTGAGCCCGGCGCAGGAGCGCAACCTGGAGCGCGAGCTTCAGTGCCGAGTGCTGGATCGTACCGGCCTGATTCTGGATATCTTTGCCCAGCGTGCACGCACGCATGAGGGCAAGCTGCAGGTGGAGTTGGCTCAGCTCGAGCACATGTCGACCCGCCTGGTCCGTGGCTGGACCCACCTTGAGCGCCAGAAGGGCGGTATCGGCTTGCGCGGTCCCGGTGAAACCCAGTTGGAAACCGACCGTCGTCTGTTGCGGGCTCGCATCAAATCCATTCTCAAGCGATTGGACAAGGTCCGCAAGCAGCGTGACCAGGGACGGCGTGCGCGTCAGCGTGCGGAAGTGCCGACGGTATCGCTGGTGGGGTACACCAATGCCGGTAAATCCACGCTGTTCAATCGCATGACGACAGCCGAGGTGTATGCTGCCGATCAGCTGTTTGCGACCCTGGACCCGACACTGCGCAAGATCGAGCTTAAGGATGTTGGGCAGGCGATTCTGGCGGATACCGTCGGTTTCATTCGTCACCTGCCGCACAAGCTGGTCGAAGCCTTTCGTGCTACGCTGCAGGAAACAACTGATGCTGGCCTGTTGTTGCATGTAATCGATTGTTACGATGAGGAGCGCCTGGGGCACATCGAGCAGGTCGAGACCGTGCTCGAGGAGATCGGTGCGGCAGAGGTTCCCGTATTACAGGTGTATAACAAGATCGATCAGCTGGAGGACATGGAGCCCCGGATCGATCGGGACGAGCATGGCGCCCCTTGGCGTGTCTGGGTGTCGGCCGTGAGTGGTGCGGGCATTGATTTGCTGTTCGATGCCATCAGTGAGCGTCTGGGTGAGGAGATGTTTCATGACACGCTGACGCTTGCACCTTCGGATGGCAACCTCAGGGCGCAGTTGTATGCGCAGGGAGCCGTGGTGCAAGAGACAGTGGATGAGCAGGGCAACATGGCACTGGACGTGCGCCTGCAGTTGAAGGATTTCAAGCGTATTCTCAGTCGGTTGAGTATTCCTCGGGAACGATACCTGAGGGAACAGGTCGATTGGGCATTCGACAGCGACGAAGCTGGACTCTAATAAAAGTTAATCAAGCGGTTTATAACGGAGAGCACTATGGCCTGGAATGAGCCTGGCGGTAATGGTAACAACCATGACCCCTGGAGTGGCGGCGGCGATAACCGCGGCAAGCGCGGCGGCAACGATCAGGGGCCGCCCGATCTCGATGAGGCGCTGCGCAAGTTGCAGGACCGCCTTGGTGGCATCTTTGGTGGCGGCAAGCGAGGCGGTTCAGGTGGTGGCAGCGGCAAGGGCGGCGGCAGCGGTTTCTTTGTCGTTCTGGTCGTGTTGGCGGGTCTGTTCTGGGCCGGTATGGGATTCTATACCGTCGATGAACAGGAGCGCGGCATCGTGCTGCGCCTTGGCAAGTATCACGACACTGTGCAGCCGGGTCTGCAGTGGAATCCGCCGCTGATCGATGAAGTGACCAAGGTTAACACCACGCGTCTGCGCACTTATGATCATCGTTCACTGATGCTGACGGCCGATGAAAACATCGTTGATGTCGACATGACGGTGCAGTATGTGGTGTCGGATCCTGCACAGTTTACCCTGAAAGTGCGTGATCCAAGTGACAGTTTGGCGCAGTCATCCGAATCTGCATTGCGTCATGTGGTGGGTACTTCCGACATGCACGGCATCCTGACCGAAGGGCGTGATACGCTGGCCCTGCAGGTGCAGGCACGTCTGCAGCGATACATGGAAAACTACACCACGGGCCTGACCATCTCCAAGGTCAACATCAAGAATGCTCAGGCGCCGCGTCAGGTGCAGGACGCCTTCGATGATGTGATCAAGGCGCGAGAAGATGAGCAGCGAGCCAAAAACGAAGCCGAAGCTTATGCCAACGGCATCGTGCCCGAGGCGCGTGGCCGTGCTCAGCGCTTGCTGGAAGAGGCCAATGCCTATCGTGAAGAGGTGGTTGCCAAGGCAACCGGTGAAGCAAGCCGCTTCAAGGCGCTGCTGGCCGAGTATCAGAAAGCACCCCGGGTTACGCGTGAACGTCTTTACATCGATACGCTGCAGGAAGTGCTGGCCCGCACTGGCAAGGTCATGGTGGATGTCGAGGGCGGCAATAACATGATGTATTTGCCGCTGGATCGTCTGACCGAGAAGCAGCCGCTACGTGACAGCAGTGGTCGTGGCATCAGTCTGGATGACAATACCATGCGCCAGATTACCGACCAGGTGCTCGAAGAGACGCGTCAGCGTTCACAGACCACTTCCGGCCTGAGGGAGGGACGTTAATGAAACCTACATCCATGTTCGGGCTGATCGCGCTGCTGCTGGTGGTCATGATCGGTTCCAAGTCGGTGTACATCGTCAAGGAAACGGAACGCGCCATCAAGCTGCGCTTTGGTGAAGTGGTCGAGGCTGATATCAAGCCGGGTTTGCACTTCAAGATTCCATTCGTGAATACGGTGCGTACTTTTGAAGGGCGTATCATGACCCTGGATGCGCGTCCGCAGGCATTCCTGACGCTGGAGAAGAAGCGTCTGATCGTGGACTCTTTTATCAAATGGCGCATCGATAACGTGCAGAAGTTCTATACGGCGACCTCTGGTGACGAGTTCCGTGCAGCCGACCTGCTGTCGACGCGTATCGAAACCAGTCTGCGTAACCAGTTTGGTGAGCGCACGCTGACCGAAGTGGTGTCCGGCGCTCGTGAAGAGGTGATGGGGGATGTTATTCGTGCCCTGAGTGATCTGGCGCAGTCCGAGCTGGGCATCGAAGTCATTGATGTGCGCGTCAAGCGTATCGATCTGCCGCAGGAAGTATCCTCCTCTGTGTATGAGCGCATGCGCACCGAGCGTTTGCGTCTGGCGCGTGAACTGCGCGCGCGCGGCAAGGAGTTGGCAGAAGGTATTCGGGCCGATGCTGATCGTCAACGTACAGTGATCCTGGCGGACGCCTTCCGTGAAGCGGAAACGTTGCGTGGTGAAGGTGATGCGCTGGCTGCATCCATCTATGCCGAAGCTTTCCAGCGTGACCCGGAGTTCTACGCTTTCTATCGCAGCCTGACAGCCTACCGCGAGTCTTTTTCCAGTGGTGGTGACTTGTTCGTGCTGGATCCGAAGAGCGAATTTTTCCGCTACCTCAACAGCGCGACCGGTACTTCTGTTACCCAATAGTGCAACGAAAACCGGGTGCCTTTGGCGCCCGGTTTCGTGATATAGTTAATCAACCGGGTTTGTGCCCGGTTTTTTTGTGATTCAGACCACCTGATGACACCGGAGTAACGCATGGCCTTGGCAGATCGCTGGTTGCTGCCCGACGGAATTATGGAGCTGCTGCCGCCGCAGGCGCGGCAGGTTGAACTGATGCGCCGTAAGGTGCTCGATCTCTACCACCGCTGGGGATACGAGCTGGTAATGCCCCCGATCGCGGAACATCTTGAGTCCCTGCTGACCGGAGTCGGTCATGACCTCGACCTGAATACTTTCAAGGTGACCGACCGTCTCAGTGGTCATACCCTGGGGGTGCGTGCGGACATGACGCCTCAGGTGGCGCGCATCGATGCCCACCGCCTACGCACCGAGGGTCCGAGCCGCCTGTGCTATTGCGGTTCGGTGCTGCACACGCACGCCGCCAACATGCTGGCCTCGCGCAACCCGCTGCAGTTGGGTGCCGAGTTGTATGGTCACGCCGGACCCGACAGCGATGTGGAAGTGATCGCATTGATGTTGGCAACTCTGGACGAAGTCGGTGTGCAGGGGAGTATTAGTCTGGATCTGGGGCATGTGGGGGTATTCAGTCGCCTGATGGAGCTGTGTGGCCTCGAAGCCCAGCAGCAGGCGGATTATCAGGACATGCTGCAACGCAAGGCGTTGCCTGAAATTGATCGCTTCATCGGTGGTCTCGAAGTATTGTCCGATACCCAGCGCAGCTGGCTGTGCGAGTTACCGCGCCTGAATGGCGGTGCGCAGACGCTGGCCCGTGCCCGGACCCTGTTTGCAGGTGATGATGCCCTGTTGGCAGCCGTGGATTACCTGTCCGACCTGGCGCAGCGTGTTGCGGCGCGCTTCCCCTCGGTCGATGCCTATTTTGATCTCAGTGAGCTGCGCGGCTACCACTACCATACCGGCATTGTTTTTGCCGCGTATACACCGAGCTTCGGCCAGGCGCTGGCCAAGGGCGGGCGCTATGACAACATCGGTCGTGATTTTGGTCGGGCGCGCCCGGCGACCGGTTTCAGTGCCGATCTCAAAACATTGATGGACCTGTCCGGCCAGCTGGTCGAGCAGGCTGATGACGTGGTGCTGGCGCCGGCCGGCGAGGCAGAAGGCCTGCAGGCCGCCATCGCCGAGTTGCGCAAGTCGGGCACGCGTGTAGTGCAGCAGCTGGAAGGTGAAACGAATTGTGGCGGTCGCTACCGTCAGCAGTTGGTGCATGAAGGTGGCGACTGGGTCCTGACTGATCTGTGATCGCAAAAATTTTTTGATAATTAACGAGTATTCGAGACAGCAATGGGTAAAAACGTCGTTGTTCTGGGCACCCAGTGGGGTGATGAAGGCAAGGGTAAGATCGTTGATCTGTTGACCGAGCAGGTCGCTGCCGTCGTTCGCTTCCAGGGCGGGCACAATGCGGGACACACACTGGTGATCGACGGGGAAAAAACCGTTCTTCATCTCATTCCTTCCGGTATTCTGCGTCAGAATGTGCTGTGTCTGATCGGCAACGGCGTTGTGCTGTCGCCGGAGGCGCTGCTGAAAGAGATTGCCGAGCTGGAAGAGAAAGGTGTGCCGGTGCGCGATCGCCTGCAGTTGAGCCCGGCCTGTCCGCTGATTCTAGCCAGTCACGTGGCGTTGGACCAGGCGCGCGAGCTGGCGCGCGGCAATGCCAAGATCGGTACCACCGGTCGCGGTATCGGCCCGGCCTATGAAGACAAGGTGGCGCGTCGTGGTCTGCGTCTGGGTGACATGGCGGACCCCGAGCGTTTCGCGACCAAGCTGAAGGAAGTGCTGGAATATCACAACTTCATGCTGCAGAACTACTACAAGGTCGAGCCGATCGACTTCCAGCAGACTTATGATGACTGCATGGAGATGGCCAAGACACTGGTACCGATGATCACCGATGTGACCGCCAAGTTGCACGAGCTGCGCAAGCTGGGTGCCAGCATCATGTTCGAGGGCGCGCAGGGTTCGCTGCTGGATATCGACCACGGCACCTACCCCTATGTTACCTCCTCCAACACCACGGCTGGCGGCACGTCCACCGGCAGCGGTTTTGGTCCGTTGTACCTGGATTACATTCTGGGCATCACCAAGGCTTACACGACACGTGTTGGTGGCGGTCCTTTCCCGACCGAGCTGCACTGTGACGTGGGTCAGCGCTTGGCTGAGCGCGGTCACGAGTTTGGTGCGACCACTGGGCGTGCTCGTCGCTGCGGCTGGTTTGATGCGGTTGCGCTCAAGCATGCGATTCAGATCAACTCCGTTTCCGGTATCTGCCTGACCAAGCTAGACGTGCTGGATGGTCTGGAGCAGATTAACATCTGCACCGGCTACAAGGATGCCAGCGGCAACCCGGTCAGCGCGCTGAATGGCAGTGAAGATTATGAAGCGGTCGAGCCGATCTATGAGCAGGTGCCGGGCTGGACCGAGTCGACCGTTGGCGTGAAGAGTCTGGATGAGCTGCCGGCCAATGCTCGTGCCTACATTGCCCGTCTGGAAGAGCTGGTCGAAGCGCCGATCGATATTATTTCGACCGGTCCTGATCGCAATGAAACCATCGTGCTGCGTCACCCGTTCGAAGTTTGAGTGAGGGGCACATAAAAAAAGCCGCATCCCGTGATGCGGCTTTTTTGTATCGGCGCTGGGCCGCTGCGTCAGGGGGCTGCGTATCAGCGCAGGCCTTCCGCAGTGACCGGGTGTAGTGTGCGCAGCAAGGCCTTGAGTACCTTGGTGTTGCCGGCAACCAGGTTGCCGTGGTCGCTATAGCGGGTGCCGCCGGAGAAATCGCCGACCAGGCCGCCAGCTTCGCGAATCAGCAGCAGGCCTGCCGATAATTCAGTCTGGCTCAGGCCGATCTGATAGAAGCCGTCCAGGCGACCGGCCGCGGTGTAGGCCAGGCTTAGAACCGGAGAGCCGCTATTGTGCAGGGTGGCGCCAGACTGCATGACCTGCTGCATCATGCGGGCATGGGATTCCATCCAGGGCTTGTCGCTGCTGCGGGCGTGGTAGCCGGTACCGATAACGGCGCCTTCCAGGGATGTGCGGTTGCCGACACGCAGGCGCTTGCCGTTGAGCTGAGCGCCCTTGCCGCGGCTGGCAGTGAATTCTTCACCGAAAACCGGGTTCAGTACGACACAGTGCTCGGCCTTGCCATCAATAAAGCCGGTCAGGCTCAGTGCAAACATCGGCAGAGCGTTAGAGAAGTTGGTCAGGCTATCGAGCGGGCTGATATGCCACTCGCAGTTACCGGGGCCTTCACCGATCGGGGCGTGGTGGCCGCTATACTCGCCGATCAGGCTGTGCTGCGGATAAGCCTTCTGGATGCCATTGACGATGGTGCGTTCGGCCTGGGTGCAGAGCTCACTGATGAACTTTGCGACATCGGCCTGTTCGGACTTGATCAGGTCCAGCCGTTCAAGACCGCGTGATACCTGTTCGCCTGCGAGCCGGGCCGCGCGCAGGGCAATATTAACCATTGGTTGCATCAGTGTGGGTGTCCAGTGTTCAGGGTTGACAAAGGTCTATTGTAGCTCAGACCGGCGCTGCGCTGAACAGGTGGTCCGCAACTGAATCATGTTCTGTTAGAATATTCGGCTTTTAACGGCGTAACTCCATGTCTGACCATATCCGCATTGTACTGGTGAATACGACACACCCCGGCAACATCGGCGGTGTGGCGCGTGCCATGAAGAATATGGGCCTGAGCGACCTCTGTCTGGTCAGCCCCAAACTGTTCCCGCACCCGGATGCCGAGGCGCGCTCCTCCGGCGCGACAGATCTGCTGGCATCTGCCCGCGTGGTCGACTCGCTGGATGAGGCGATTGCCGACTGTGAACTGGTGTTCGGCACCAGCGCGCGCGAGCGCCATATCCCCTGGCCGCTGGTTGACCCGCGTGAGCTGGCGGCCATTGCGGCGCCGCTGAAAGGCAAGTCGCGGGTCGCGATCCTGTTTGGTCGAGAAGACCGCGGGTTGACCAATGAGGAGTTGCAGCGCTGTCACCATCACGTGCATATTCCGGCAGTTGAGAGCTTCAGCTCGCTCAATATTGCGGCAGCTGTGCAGGTAATCACCTACGAGCTGCGCATGGCGGAAGTGGCCGCTGAGGCTGGCAGCAAGCCGCAGTGGGGGACCGACTGGGATATCGAACTGGCCGAGCACCGTGAGCTTGAATTGTTGTTCGAGCACCTGGAGCGGACATTGATCGGCATCGATTTCCTGGATCCTGATAATCCGCGTCAGCTGATGCCGCGTCTGCGCCGGCTGTTGCAGCGGGCGGTGCCGGACAAGGTTGAAGTGAATGTGCTGCGCGGCATTCTCAAGGCGGTGGAGCGAAAGGTGGAGTTGCAAGCCTCAAAAGGGGGTAATGATGTTTGATCGGATCCGTGAAGATATACGGTCGGTATTCCACCGTGATCCGGCCGCGCGCAATGCCTTTGAAGTGCTGACGGCCTACCCGGGGCTGCATGCGATCTGGTGTCACCGTGCTGCCAATGCCCTGTGGCGCCGCAATTTCAAGTGGCTGGCACGCATGGTGTCCAACATTGCTCGCTGGTTGACCGGGATCGAGATCCACCCCGGTGCCACTATCGGACGCCGTTTCTTTATCGATCATGGCATGGGTGTGGTGATCGGGGAGACCGCTGAAATTGGTGATGATGTCACGCTGTATCACGGTGTAACGTTGGGCGGTACCAGTTGGAATAAGGGCAAGCGTCATCCGACCCTGGGTAGTGGCGTGGTCTGCGGTGCCGGCGCCAAGGTGTTGGGTCCTATTACGATCGGTGCCGGTGCGCGGGTCGGCTCCAATGCGGTGGTGACCCGGGATGTGCCCAGTGATGCAACCGTGGTTGGTATTCCAGGGCGGATCATCAAGCGTCAGCCGGAAGAAGAAAGTCCCGAAGAGTTGAAGCGCCGGCAGATGGCCGACAAGGTCGGGTTTGATGCCTATGCCGTAACCAGAGAAGTGTCGGACCCGGTTGCGCATGCCATTCGCTGCCTGCTGGACCACATGCAGGCCATGGATCACAAGGTCGATACCATGGGCAAGGCGCTGTGCGAGATTAAGCCGAGCTACTGCGACGAGCAGCTGCCGGAACTGAAATCGTCGGATTTCGAGGCGGCGGTCGATGATGCCAGTGGCATGCCTTCGGCCGCACCGGAGGAGGATAGCAGGTCTGAAGTCGTTGCCGAGAAAGACCAAGGGAGCAAGTAGGTTAAATAGTTGACTGTTTTACTAGGGAATCGCATAATGGTCCACATGCTCTAAAGCGTGGGTATGAGGAATACTATGCGATTAACAACGAAAGGGCGGTATGCCGTGACAGCGATGCTGGACCTGGCACTGCATGAAGGGAAAGGGCCAATCAGTCTGGCCGATATTTCCGAGCGTCAGGGGATCTCGCTGTCTTACCTGGAGCAGCTGTTTGCCAAGCTGCGGCGCAATGAACTGGTGCGCAGCGTACGGGGCCCAGGTGGTGGCTACCAGCTCAAGCGTGAGCAGGGTTTGATCAATGTGGCCGAAGTGATCGATGCCGTCAATGAGTCCGTCGATGCCACCGGTTGCAACAGCCAGGGTAACTGCCAAGGAGGGGAGGTGTGTCTGACACATCACCTGTGGTGTGACCTGAGTGATCAGATCCACGGCTTTCTGAGCAGCATTAGTCTGGCTGATCTGGTTGCCCGTCGCGACGTACAGGAAGTGGCCGGCCGCCAGCAGCGCCAGGTTGAACACCTGATCGCCAGCAGTAAAGAACAATCAGTGCGCAGTAAGACCGCTGTATAGAGTTTTTTGGAGATATGAAGATGAAACTGCCGATCTACCTTGATTATGCTGCTACCACACCGGTCGATCCGCGTGTGGCGGAGAAAATGGTTGAATGCCTGACGCCGGATGGCAATTTCGGTAATCCGGCATCGCGTTCGCACTTGTTTGGCTGGAAGGCCGAGGAGGCAGTGGAAAACGCACGCCGTCAGGTCGCCGATTTGTTGGGTGCTGATCCACGCGAGATCGTTTGGACTTCTGGTGCCACCGAGTCTGATAACCTGGCGATCAAGGGCGTGGCGCGTTTCTACAGCAAGAAAGGCAAACACATCATCACCTCCAAGATTGAGCATAAAGCAGTGCTGGATCCCTGCCGCCAGTTGGAGCGTGAGGGCTTTGAGGTCACGTACCTGGAGCCGGACAGTAACGGTATCATCACGCCGCAACAGGTTGCCGATGCGCTGCGCGACGACACCATTCTGGTGTCGCTGATGCACGTGAACAATGAAATCGGTACGGTTACTGATATCGCTGCCATCGGGGAAATCACCCGAGATAAGGGTGTGCTCTTTCATGTGGATGCGGCGCAGAGCGTTGGTAAATTGCCGATCGACATGAGCACCATGAAGGTCGACCTGCTGTCGGTGTGCGCGCACAAAATCTACGGCCCCAAAGGTGTCGGTGCGCTGTACGTACGCCGCAAGCCGCGCGTGCGTCTGGAAGCCCTGATTCACGGTGGTGGCCATGAGCGTGGTATGCGTTCCGGTACGCTGCCGACCCACCAGATCGTAGGCATGGGCGAAGCCTTCCGCGTTGCCGGTGAAGAGATGGCTGCCGAGACCGAGCGTCTTGAAAGTCTGCGCCAGCGTTTGTGGGATGGCGTCAAGGATATGGAAGAAGTGCACGTTAATGGCTCTACCGAGCTGCGCGTGCCGGGCATTCTCAACATCAGCTTTGCGTTTGTCGAAGGCGAATCACTGCTGATGTCCATCAAGGATCTGGCTGTCTCTTCCGGCTCTGCCTGTACCTCGGCAAGCCTGGAGCCGTCCTACGTACTGCGTGCGCTGGGATTGAATGACGAACTGGCTCACAGCTCAATCCGTTTTTCTCTGGGGCGTTTCACGACTGAAGAAGAGGTGGATTACGCCGTTGAGCAAGTACGTCATGCAGTGGACAAGCTGCGTGAGCTGTCCCCGTTGTGGGACATGTTCAAGGATGGTGTTGATCTGAGCAAGGTTGAGTGGGTCCACCACTAAGATCCCGAAGACGTTTTTGGAGGTTTATCATGGCTTACAGTGAACAGGTTATTGATCATTACGAAAATCCGCGCAACGTCGGCAAGATGGACGCCGAAGACGCTCATGTCGGTACCGGCATGGTCGGGGCTCCGGCCTGTGGCGACGTCATGCGCCTGCAAATTCGCGTCAGTGACGATGGCGTGATTGAAGATGCGCGCTTCAAGACTTATGGCTGCGGTTCCGCCATCGCGTCCAGCTCCCTGGTGACCGAGTGGGTCAAGGGCATGACGCTGGATCAGGCATCTGAGCTGAAGAACTCTCAGATCGCAGAAGAATTGGCACTGCCGCCGGTGAAGATTCACTGCTCGGTACTGGCCGAGGATGCGATCAAGGCAGCGGTTGAAGACTACCGCAAGAAACAGGGCGCGTGACACCGTAACGGAGGGCGCTGCCCTCCGTGCTTGAGGTAATTATGGCGATTAGCATGACACAGGCCGCGATTGATCATGTCGCGGGCTACCTTGAAAAGCGTGGCCATGGCGCTGGCATCCGTCTGGGTGTGCGCACGTCAGGCTGCTCTGGTATGGCATACGTGCTGGAATTCGTGGACGCAACCGAGCCTGAAGACCAAGTATTCGATTTTGGTGGTGTCAAGGTGGTGGTTGACCCCAAAAGCCTGGCCTACCTTGATGGCACCGAACTCGACTTTGTCCGCGAGGGGTTGAACGAAGGTTTCAAGTTCAACAACCCGAACGTGCGTAATGAGTGTGGTTGCGGTGAAAGCTTCAACATTTGAGGCGAGGCTGGTAGATGGACATCACGCGTAACTACTTTGAATTTCTCGGTGTGCCGGTAAGCTTTGATGTCGATCAGGCTCGGCTGGCCGAGTGCTACCGCGACTTGCAGAAGCAACTGCACCCGGACCGTCATTCACATCAGTCCGAACGGGAGCAGCGGCTTGCTGTACAGTATACGGCCTACCTGAATGAAGCGTTGGCGACACTGAAGTCACCACTCAAACGTGCCCAGTATCTCTTGTCTCTCAAGGGTATCGATACCCTGTCCGATTCCAGCAATCAGCTTGATCCCATGTTCCTGATGGAGCAGATGGAGCTGCGTGAGCGTGCGGCTGAAGCGGTCGAGCATGACGATCCCGAGGCCGAGCTGGATGCGCTCCAAGCCTACGTCAGTAGCGACTTCAAGCAACTGCAGCAGAGCTTCGCCGTCGCTTGGGAGGCAGGAGAGCTGGAGCAGGCCGAACTGCTGGTTCGCAAAATGCAATTCAGCGCCAAGCTGCAAAGTGATATCGAAGCGCTGGAAGACAGATTGTTCGACGACTAACGGAAGTTTTATGGCACTACTGCAAATTGCTGAACCCGGTCAGAGCCCCGAACCGCACGCGCGTAAGCTGGCGGTCGGGATTGACCTGGGCACCACCAACTCACTGGTCGCTTCGGTTCGCAGCGGCGACGCCGTTACGCTGGCCGACGCCGCCGGGCAGCACTTGCTGCCATCGGTAGTGCGTTATCAATCGGATCAAGCACCACAGGTTGGAGCGGAGGCGATGGCCCAGGCCTCGCAGGATCCGTACAACACCATCATTTCGGTCAAGCGCCTTATGGGGCGTGGCGTGGAAGACGTCAAGGGGCTGGGCGAATCACTGCCGTACCGTTTTCGGGCTTCGGACTCCGGCATGCCTTACCTGCAGACCGCCGCCGGGGACAAGAGTCCGGTCGAGGTATCGGCCGATATCTTGGGTGCTCTGGCTGCCCGCGGCCGCGAGGCCTTGGGGGGCGAGCTGGAGGGGGCAGTGATTACTGTGCCGGCGTATTTCGATGACGCCCAACGCCAGGCCACCAAGGATGCCGCGCAGCTGGCCGGCCTGAAGGTACTGCGCCTGCTGAACGAGCCGACTGCCGCGGCGGTTGCTTATGGTCTGGATCAGCAGGGTGAAGGCGTCATCGCGGTCTATGACCTGGGTGGTGGGACTTTTGATATCTCCATTCTGCGTCTGAATCGAGGCGTTTTCGAAGTGTTGGCTACCGGCGGTGATACGGCGCTGGGCGGCGACGACTTCGACCGTCTGCTGGCCGAAGAGCTGCTGGTTCATTCCGGCCTGGGAGCCTCTTTGAACGCATCCTCGGCACGCACGCTGACCAGCATGGCGCGCCGCATCAAGGAGCGCTTGACAGATGAGCCGGTCGTAACCGAAACGGTGCAGCTGGACGGGCGCGACTTCAGTGTCGAGGTTACTCGCGACCAGTTTGATGCGCTTGCCGGGGCGCTGGTCAAGCGTACGCTGCGCACCTGTCGTCGTACCCTCAAGGACGCCGGCGTCGCGGTGGACGAAGTCGGTGAAGTAGTGATGGTCGGTGGCTCCACGCGTGTGCCGCTGGTGCGTGACTCTGTTGCCGATTTCTTTGGTCGTGCACCGCATATTGATATCGACCCGGACCGCGTTGTTGCCATTGGTGCCGCTTTACAGGCCGATGTGTTGGTCGGTAACAAGCCGGACAGCGACATGTTGCTGCTGGACGTGATCCCGCTGTCGCTTGGTCTGGAAACCATGGGCGGCCTGGTGGAAAAAATCATTCACCGCAACACCGCGATTCCCGTGGCAAGGGCGCAGGAGTTTACCACTTACCAGGATGGTCAAACTGCCATGGCGATCCATGTGGTCCAGGGCGAACGTGAGCTGGTACAGGATTGCCGCTCTCTGGCGCGTTTTGTGTTGCGTGATATCCCGCCGATGGCGGCCGGTGCGGCCAAGATTCGAGTCAGTTTCCAGGTGGATGCGGATGGACTGCTCAGCGTAGCGGCCGAGGAGTTATCCACCGGGGTAACCAGCAGCATTCAGGTGAAACCGTCCTACGGTCTGGGCGATGACGAAATCGCGCGCATGCTGAAGGAATCCTACAGTCATGCGGCCGAAGACCTGGAAGCGCGCAATCTGCGTGAGCAGCAGGTGGAAGCCGAGCGGATCATGGCGGCCCTGCGTGCGGCCATGGAGCAGGATGGTGAGCTGCTCACGGCTGATGAGCGCGAGGGGCTTGATCAGGCGATTGCGGCAATGGAGTCACTGGTTGCGGAAGCGGACTATCGCCGCATTGAGGCGGGCATCGAAGCATTGGCCAAGGCCAGCGATTTCTTTGCTTCGCGACGCATGGACCAGAGCATTTCTCGAGCCCTGTCCGGCCACTCGGTTGATGAACTAGATAAGGAGGCGCGTTAATGCCCCAGGTAATTTTTCTGCCACATGAAGAGCTTTGTCCAGAAGGCAAGGTGATTGAAGCGGATGCCGGTGTCACCATCTGTGACTTGGCGCTGGCAAACGGGGTCGAGATCGAACACGCCTGTGAAAAGTCCTGCGCCTGCACGACGTGTCATGTGATCGTTCGTGAAGGCTTTGATTCGCTAAATGAAGCGGATGAGCTGGAAGATGACATGCTCGACAAGGCTTGGGGGCTGGAGCCGGAGTCACGCCTGAGCTGCCAGGCCCTGATCGGCGATCAAGACCTGGTGGTCGAGATCCCGAAGTACACGATTAACCAGGTATCCGAACAGCATTGAGGTGATGGCCATGAGCCTTAAATGGGTAGACGTCAACGATATTGCGATCGAACTGTGCGAGGCATACCCGGACGTAAATCCGTTACAGATCAGTTTTCCGGACCTGTATGCCAAGGTGATGGCGCTGGATGAGTTCGATGATGACCCGGATCACTGCGGTGAAAAAATCCTGGAAGCCATTCAGATGGCCTGGATTGAGGAAGCTGAATAAGTGCGTGAGCAAGCCCGTCCCCGGACGGGCTTTTTTACGTCAGTGTGTTGTCTGTTCACTGCCCGGTGCTTTGCGTATAATGTTGCGCCTTATTGACCTATAGCATTTAAGATTGGGGATTTTACCTATGGCAGTTGAACGTACTCTTTCCATCATCAAGCCGGACGCCGTTGCTAAGAACGTGATCGGTGAAATCGTAACACGCTTCGAAAAAGCCGGCCTGAAAGTCGTTGCTATGCAGATGAAGCAGCTGAGCAAGGAAGACGCTGAAGGTTTCTACGCCGAGCACAAAGAACGTCCCTTCTTCGCTGACCTGGTCGCCTTCATGACTTCTGGTCCGGTTGTTGTTCAGGTACTGGAAGGCGAGAACGCTATCGCCATGAACCGCGATCTGATGGGCGCAACCAACCCGAAAGAAGCGGCTGAAGGCACCATCCGTCGTGATTTCGCTGAATCCATCGACGCCAACGCCGTTCACGGTTCCGACTCTGCCGCTTCTGCAGAGCGTGAAATCGCCTACTTCTTCGGCGCTTGATCGATACCCCCAGGGCTGCCCGTCCGGGCAGCCTTCCATCCTGAATGAGTAATGCGACGATATGTCTGAGACCCCATCCAAAATCAACCTTCTGGGACTGTCGCCGGCCAAGCTGGAAGCCTTCTTCGATCAGTTGGGTGAAAAACGATTCCGTGCCACCCAGGTACTGAAGTGGCTGCATCAGCAGGGTGCCTCCAGCTTCGATGAAATGACCAATATCAGCAAGGTTTTGCGTGCCAAGCTTGCCGAAGTGGCCGAAGTGCGTGAGCCTGAAGTGCTGTTGGACAAGACCTCAAAGGACGGGACCCGCAAGTGGGTCATTCGCATGGATGGTGGTTCTGCAATCGAAATGGTGTTGATCCCCGATGGTGACCGACGCACGCTGTGTGTCTCTTCACAGGTCGGCTGCTCGCTGGACTGCAGTTTCTGCTCCACCGGCAAGCAGGGTTACAACCGTAACCTGTCAACGGCTGAGATCATTGCTCAGCTGCGCGTTGCCATTCGCGCCTTTGGCCCCTTTGACCCCAACGAACGCCGCGTCAGTAACGTGGTCTTCATGGGTATGGGTGAGCCGTTGATGAATTTTGAAAACGTTGTCGACGCCATTGAATTGATGATGGATGACAACGCTTATGGTCTTTCGAAACGTCGAGTCACGCTGAGTACATCCGGCGTAGTGCCGGCGATCGATCGTTTGCGTGAAGTCAGTGATGTTTCCCTGGCAATCTCGCTGCATGCACCGAACAACCCGCTGCGTGACGAACTGGTGCCTATCAATAAGCGCTACCCGATCGAGGAGCTGGTGGCGGCCTGTCAACGCTACCTGAGCAGCTTAAATGACAAGCGTGTGATCACGATCGAATATACGTTGATGGATGGTGTCAATGACCAGCCGGAACACGCGCGTGCACTGGCAAAGCTGTTGAAACAGCTGCCCTGCAAATTGAACCTGATTCCATTCAACCCTTTCCCCAACTCCGGCTACCGCCGCCCGAGCGAAGACGCGATCCAGCGCTTCAAGGATATCATGGTGCGTGCGTCTATCATTACCACCGTTCGTCGTACCCGCGGGGATGACGTGGATGCGGCCTGCGGGCAGCTGGTGGGCCAAGTTGAAGACCGTACCCGTCGTAGCCAAAAATACATTCCTGTGGTACAAGAGGAGCCTGATCACGGAAAGACTGACAGGGTTTAAGGGGGACGAGTGAAAGGCTGCGGCTTGGTTTCGTTGCTGCTTGCAGCAGCGTTGGTGTCCGGCTGCGCATCGCAGTCGGTGGGTGGTTCGCGCAGCGAGCCCGGTGAAGCACTTGAGGCATACACGGGGCTGGGGCTGCAGTACCTGCAATCCGGCAATACCGTGAATGCCAAGATGTCCCTGCAACGGGCGTTGGAAATCGATCCGGATCATGCACCGGCCTATAACGCTATGGCACTGGTGTTTCAGGTCGAGCAGGAGTACGGCCTGGCAGAGGAATACTTCCGCAAGGCGCTGTCGGCTGAGCCGGATTCGGCGATGGTGCGCAACAACTTCGGTGCTTTCCTTTTTTCCCGTCAACGCTATCCCGAGGCCTGTGAGCAACTGGATCAGGCTGCTCAGGACCCGTTCTACCCGCAGCGTGCCCAGGCACTGGAAAACCTGGGGCGCTGTTACACGTTGATCGATGCGCCCGACCAGGCTGCAACGGCATTTAAGCGTTCTCTCGCCATAAACGGCAATCGTCCGGTAGCTCTGGTTGAGTTGTCTCAGGTGCTGTTGGACCAAGGTGACCCCGTAATGGCGGGGCGTTACTTCGAACGCTTCCGGCAGCTGGTTGAACGCAAGCAAGTGGAGCACTACCCCAAGAGCCTTTGGGTAGGTATTCAGTTGGCGCGCCTCGATCGCAACGTGTCCCGGGCCACGACCTATGCGCTGCTGCTCAAGAACATGTTCCCCAAGTCGGAGGAGTATCGCCGCTATGAGGAGAGCGCCCAGTGAGTGAAGAAACCCCGGCTGTTTTCGAGCCCCTATTTCAGGGCGCGCTTTTTACTCAGGCACGTACCGGCCTGGAGCTGTCGCTGGATCAGGTGGCCCGTCAATTGCACCTGTCCGAGGAGGTTGTTCGGTATATCGAAAGCGGCGAATTGGATGCGCTTGGCGACCCCGTCTTTGCGCGTGGCTATGTTCGGGCCTATGCACGATTTCTCAAGCTGGACGCTGACGCCATGGTGGCAGCCTATAACCAGCAAACCGGTAACCTGATGACGACCGGTCAGGTACGGGCCATCGGTACACTATCGACCACTCCGGGTCGTCGTCCAGGTCACCCGCTGCTGCGCATCGGCAGCTGGCTGTTTGGGCTCGTGCTGGTGGCGGCTTGTCTGTGGTGGTGGCAAGCGCAGTACGGCTTTGATGAGAGCGGTCGTGCTGCGGTTGATGATCTGCCCGTATCGGTAGAGACGACCGACGGCACAACACTGGTTTTGCCGCAGCTGTCTGTCACGGACGATGAGTCCTTGGCAGCACTGACGGATGATGCACTGGCACCCTTGCCGGCAGCGGAGGATGTACGCCTGCCCGAGGCCGATGCGGTGGTGTCGGAGGGCCCTGTTGATCTCCCGGCTGATGAAGTGTCTGCACTTGAAACGGTGTCCGCAGACGCTCAGCCATCGACTCCCGCTGAGGAAAAGGCGCGCGCCGAGGCCGCTCCAGTCGCGGGCATCGAGCCGGCACTGCAGCTGGCGTTCAGCGACGATTGCTGGCTGAGCGTGAAGGATGCCCGAGGTCGCACCTTGTACAGTGGCGTAGCCAAGGGGGGCAGTACGCTGGCTCTGGAAGGTGCCGAGCCGTTGGCACTGGTAATTGGCCGTGTCAGTGCCGTGGCCGATATTCGGTATGGTGGCCAGTCCATTGATCTGGCGCCTCTGAGCAATGACAATGTCGCCCGCCTGAGACTCCCACTGTAAACCATTCATATCACATGACAGGAAAGCTGACGTTTTGACAAAGATTAAAGCCATTCGCGGCATGAACGACATACTGCCGGAGCACACCCCAGTCTGGCAGTATCTTGAAGCCACCATCAAGCGTGTAGTGGGCGCGTACGGATACTCTGAAATCCGCATGCCAATCGTCGAGCAGACAGACCTGTTTAAGCGTTCCATCGGTGAAGTGACCGACATCGTTGAGAAGGAAATGTACACCTTCGACGACCGCAACGGGGAAAGCCTGACTCTGCGTCCGGAAGGGACCGCCTGCTGCGTGCGGGCTGGAGAAGAGCATGGCCTGCTGTACAACCAGACACAGCGTTTGTGGTACATGGGGCCGATGTTCCGGTACGAGAAGCCGCAGAAGGGGCGCTACCGCCAGTTCCACCAGGTCGGTGTGGAAGCCTTTGGCATGGCCAGTGCTGATGTGGATGCCGAATTGATTCTGCTGACCGCTGAACTTTGGCGTCAGCTGGGCATGAATGACGCGGTGACTTTGCAGCTGAACTCGCTGGGCAGCAACGAGGCACGGGCCCGCTACCGCGACGCTCTGGTCACCTACCTGCGCGAACATTTCGATGCCCTGGATGAAGACAGTCAGCGTCGTCTGGACAGTAACCCGTTGCGTGTTCTCGACAGCAAGAATGAAGCTACGCGGGTCATTCTGGAACAGGCGCCGGTACTGACGGATTATCTTGATGAAGAATCCGCACGTGACTTTGCTCAGTTGCGAGAAATTCTGGACGCAGCCGGAATCAAGTACGAAGTAAACCCCTACCTGGTGCGTGGTCTGGATTACTATTGCAAGACCGTATTCGAATGGGTGACTGATGCTCTGGGGGCTCAAGGTACTGTGTGTGCGGGTGGTCGCTATGACGGGCTGGTCAAGCAGCTGGGTGGCAAGCCCACCCCGGCAGTCGGTTTTGCCATGGGGCTGGAGCGCCTGATCCTGTTGCTCGAGGCGATGGAGTTGGTTCCGGTATCAGCGCGTCAGACATTCGATGTATACCTGGCTGCCGAGCACAAGGGTATCCAGACCGCCGTCATGCTGATGGCGGAAGAGTTGCGCCGTACCGTGCCGGGTTTGCGTGTACGCACTCATTGTGCCGGCCTGAAAAACATTGCCACCAAGGCGCGCCAGACCGGTGCCCCAGCCATTATCCTGCTGAAGCAGCTGGACGGTGGTGAATTGCAGGGCTCTTTGTGGTGTAACGATGAGACCGAGTATGATCTGGTGCCGGAGCAGCTGAAGGCGCGGCTGCTTGTACTGTTCGGTGCTTAAACAACAACTGCGACAACAGAATAATCAGGAGTCGAAGCGTGGCTGAATTGCGAACGGAAGAAGAGCAGCTGCAGGCCTTGAAAGGCTGGTGGCAGGAGAACGGCAAGTCACTGGTGCTGGGTGTCGGTCTGGCTGTTGCACTGGTACTGGGCTGGCAGGGCTGGCAGGCCCGTCAGGAACAGCAGGCGGCTACGGCTTCGGCACTGTATCAGAATCTGACAGAGGCCATCCGTTTGCAGCAGGCAAGTGGTGCGGCTGACGAGGGCCAGGCCGCGACCGCTCGTCACCTGGCCGAGCAGTTGAAAACCGACTTCACCAAGGCCAGCTACGCACGCTACGCAGCTCTGATGTTGGCGGCCGTGGAAGTGAAACAGGGCGAGTATGATGCCGCCCTGGCTGAACTCGACTGGCTGCTGGCCGATGCTGAAAATACTGATAGCCTGGTACGCGTTGCGACGTTGCGTAAGGCTGCGGTTCTGCAGCAGCAGGGTAAGGCAGATCAGGGAGTGACCCTGCTGGAGGCGCTGGACGCCGGCAGCTATGAGGCTGAGAAGCAGGAGCTGTTGGGCGATCTGTATCTGTCCCAGGGAAAGCCAGTTGAGGCCCGTCAGGCATATGATGCGGCACTGGTTGCTGCCGGGGGTGAGTCCAACCGCCCGCTGATCAAGATCAAGCGTGATGATTTGGCAGGAGTAAACTCATGAAGGCAACCGGTAAGCTCAAGTCATTGCTGGCCGTTGCCGTGATGGGGGCGAGCTTGACCGGCTGTGGCATGTTCAGCAGCGAACAGACACGCCAGCCGGCGGAGTTGGTTTCCTTCGAGCAGGAACAGACACTGCAGAAGCTCTGGAGTCTGAGCCTGGGGGGGGACCTGGGTGAAAAGCACCATCAGCTAGTGGCCTCCATCAGCAATGATCGCATTTTTGCCGCCAGTGCCGAGGGCACTGTTGTGGCAGCCGATCTTGCAACCGGCGAAGCACTTTGGCGGCGGGATATTGAAGAAGAGATCATCGGTGGTGTCGGTGCCGGCAACGGGCTGGTAGTGTTCAGTACCCTTTCGGGTGAGGTCGTGGCTCTGTCGGCAGATGATGGCAGCGAGCGCTGGCGTCATCAGGCGTCATCCGAAGTGGTCAGCCAACCACAAATGAATGCCGATCTGCTTGTAGTTCAGCAGCTGGATGGCAAGCTGACGGCACTGGAGCAGGACAGTGGCAAGCTGCGCTGGAGCTACGATAGCCAGATTCCGCGTCTGAGTCTGCGTGGTACTGCAGCGCCTGTCGTGGCCGCCGACATCACCCTGGCCGGCTTTGCCAATGGCAAGCTGATTGCGCTGGAAAACCGCCGCGGGCGTCCGGTATGGGAGCAGCGCATTACACTGGCAGAAGGGCGCTCGGAACTGGAGCGGATCATTGATATCGATGCACGTCCGCTGGTGTACAATCGTCTGGTGTATGTGGCGGGCTATCAGGGCCGCCTTGCTGCGGTCAACCCTGCCAATGGTCAGCTGGTCTGGGCACAGGATTTGTCCAGTTATCGAGGGTTGGCCGGAGGCTTCGGCAATGTGTACGCTGTCAGTGCCGATGATAGCCTGTTGGCGTATGATGCCCGCACCAGTGCCAGTGTGTGGCGCCAGGATGGTTTGACCTATCGGCGTTTGACGACACCGGCTGTGCTGGGCAACAGTCTGGCCGTTGCTGACGGTGAAGGCTATTTGCATTTGCTGTCGCAGATTGACGGTCATTTTACCGGCCGTTATAAGCTGGCTTCAGCGGGCGTGCAGAGTGATCTGCTGGTTAAAGATGATGTACTCTATGCACTGAGCGACGATGGCCGTCTAACCGCATTGAAGCTGCAGTAAGCAAAATTGAATTTCCATCCGCGGCGGCCTCTGTGAATGTGCAGAGTGCCGCCGTGTTGTTTTCAGGTGAAACCCTATGTTACCCGTAATCGCTTTGGTCGGTCGTCCCAATGTGGGCAAATCGACACTGTTCAACCGATTGACCCGTTCGCGCGATGCACTGGTTGCCGACCTGCCGGGCCTGACCCGAGACCGTAAATACGGCGAAGGGCGGGTAGGCGACTGTGACTATATCGTCATCGATACGGGCGGAATCTCGGGGGACGAGGCCGGTATCGATCAGCGCATGGCAGAACAGTCTCTGTTGGCCATTGATGAAGCTGATATCGTGCTGTTCCTGGTTGATGGCCGTGCCGGGCTGAACCCGGCCGACCAGATGATTGCGGATCACTTGCGCCGTAACAACAAGGAATGCTGGCTGGTCGTCAACAAGACTGATGGCATCGACCCGGATACGGCGATGGCCGACTTTTATGCGCTGGGTATCGGTCAGCCGGTAGCGATTGCAGCTGCACATGGGCGTGGCGTGACTTCGTTGATTGACGAAGTACTGGCGCCCTTCGTGCCGGACGAAGAAGAGTTGGCAGCGGCAGAGGCGGCCGAAAAGGATGACAGCATCCGTATTGCGGTGATTGGCCGACCTAATGTGGGCAAGTCGACACTGGTGAACCGCATGCTGGGTGAAGATCGTGTGGTTGTGTATGACCAGGCCGGCACTACCCGAGACAGCATCTATATACCCTATGAACGGGATGAGCAGAAATATACCCTGATCGATACGGCCGGGGTGCGTCGTCGCAAGCACATCACTGAAGCGGTGGAAAAGTTTTCCATCGTCAAAACGCTGCAGGCGATCAAGGATGCCAATGTCGTCATCAGCGTTATTGATGCCCGTGAAGGAGTGACGGAGCAGGACCTGAGCATGCTCGGCTTCGTGATCGACTCCGGGCGTGCGTTGGTGGTAGCCCTGAACAAGTGGGATGGCATGACCCCGTATCAGCGTGATCATGTCAAAGGACAGGTGGAGCGCCGACTTGAGTTTGCCGGCTTCGCCCGTTTCCACTTCATTTCTGCGCTGCATGGCTCGGGTGTAGGCGATCTGTATGCTTCGGTCAACGAAGCCTACGACTGTGCGATGGCGAAATGGTCGACCAACCAGCTGACCCGTTTGCTGGAAGATGTGGTGGCAGATCACCAGCCGCCGGCGATCAACAATCGACGCATCAAGTTGCGTTATGCCCACCAAGGGGGCTCCAATCCACCGATCATTGTCGTACACGGTAACCAGACTGGAGCGCTGCCTGGATCGTACAAACGCTATCTGGAAAACCGCTTTATCCGTTACCTGAAGGTGCGCGGTACCCCGATCCGGTTCGAGTTCAAGACCAGCGAGAACCCCTTCGCTAACCGCAAGAACACGTTGACGCCACGCCAGCAGGCCAAGAAAGAGCGTCAGCGTCAGCATATCAAAACACTCAAGCACAAGGCGAAGAAGAAGGCGCGTCGCGGCAATGACTGATCAAATGTCGCTGGACGCCGGTGCAGCGATTGGCGTGTTCGACTCGGGGGTGGGGGGGCTCACGGTGCTGAATGCACTGAGGGTTGTGCTGCCGAACGAACATCTGGTGTACTTAGGTGACACTGCACGCGTACCTTACGGTACCAAGAGTGCGGTTTCGGTCATGCGCTATGCCGAGCAGGCGGCCGCAGCGCTGCATGGTCGCCATATCAAGGCGATCGTGATTGCGTGTAACACGGTCTCTGCTATGGCACTTGAGCACCTGCAGGCCTGCTATCCGGATATACCGGTACTAGGTGTCATCGAGCCGGGGGCAAATGCGGCCTGTGAGACCACCCGAAGCGGCCATATCGGTGTGATTGCAACAGAAAGCACTACGCATAACCAGGCGTATCAAAAAGCGATTCTCGAGCGGCTACCTGCTGCCCGGGTACGTGCCCAGGCATGTTCATTGTTTGTCGCCCTTGCAGAAGAGGGGTGGCACAAGGGTGAGCTGGTAGAGCAAATCGTGGCGCGTTGTCTTTCACCGCTGTTGGATGTCGAATCACAGGAGGCTCTGGATACTCTGGTGTTAGGGTGCACGCATTTTCCGACATTACGCCACGCCATCAAACAAGTAGTCGGTGACGGGATCTGCTTGGTGGACTCTGCACAGACCACTGCCGTGGTGGTCAAGCAGCAACTGGCGAAGGAAGGGCTACTGAACCCAGGTAGCGAGCCGGGGTATCTGACTTTTTTGGTCACGGATGGTCCGGAACGCTTTGCACGTGTGGCCAATAACTTCTTTGATGAGACGATTGACCCGGCAGCTGTAGAGTTGGTGGATATTCAGCATGTCTCACCGGGTACGGTTGCTGCGGCCTGCAAACCGGCAAACTGCGTATAGTGTTTCCTTGTTCATGAATGGGCGCCTCAATATCAGGGGCGCCTGTTTGCGTTAAGGGGCGGTGGTTTTAGCTTGGTTTCATTTTTTGAAACTTTTACGCGCACGGGTGTTGACTCTGCATCGGGGA
>NZ_JAHQZT010000015.1 GCF_019061305.1 Marinobacterium weihaiense | reverse complement strand
TTGTGAAAGAGCTCTCAGGGTAGACTTGGTCATGGCGTATCACCTTCTGTTGATTGAGATCTTGGTCGTGATCAATCAACAGGATACGCCATCCTCCTATCTCCCTGTACACCAGAAATCACAATAACTCCTTTGACGCCTTTACACCCTTTGCGCAGACGGCCACCGATTTTTGCCCACTGGTGCAGGGTGGCCCAGTAAGGAGATGAGCACTTTCTGAGCTGTCCTTCGATCCATAGTGTTATGGCGTTGCGACCATGAAAGCTGCGCCGCGTAACAGGGTTAACCGGCTCTGTGATGCCCTCATGCCAAGGCATTTTCCAGTCATCAACACCTTGCCGGATCTGGTCAATAATCAAATCGGCAATGGATGGTGAGTTGTTCGCAGATGGATTGCCCATATCCCGCAACGTCCTTTTGTAGCCCGGAATCAAAAATCGCCTTCGCTCACCCGGTCGCTGGCGCGGATTTTGACGGTTGTCGGAACCTTGATGCTTTTGTTGGCCTTCGAGCCTGGCTTTTGGAACTGGGCGAAGGTTTTCAGCTTGTCGAAGACGCCGCAGCTCTCCAAGCCTTTGGCGCTGTCGTCATAGTATTCGAACCAGGGGATGCCGGCGCTCTTGTATTGCTTGCGGGTAACGGGCGGGCGTGGGACAGGTTCGCCTGTCACTGCACACCACTGTTGGCTGTTGATGATGTGCACGAAGCAGCGCGAACTGGCTTCATCCCAGGCATCAGCACCACGGCTGTCGTTGTAAATGGTCTGGGTGATCTTGCCGCCCAAACCCAGCCCCATGGGTTCAGCAGCTGAGCGTCTGCAAAACATCGGCAGACCAAGGTCATCAGAGTCAAACTGGGATCTGCGCTTACGTTCCTCTTCCTGCTCGCGTTCGTAGATCTCGGCCTTGAGCGGGTAGGCGATAATCTGCAGGCCACCAAACTCGGCTTCACCGGTCAGTTGTTCTTCAACGGATTGGCCATCACCCAAGGGGCTGGCGACAAACTGGCGTACCTGATCCGGCCCGGTAAAGAAACCGTCCAGCCAGGGCTGAGTAGGTGTTACTACATAATCCTGAGGTTCTGCCTGCAGACCGTTCTGCCAGCCTTCGCCGGTCACCGCATTGATCTTGCCGGCGGCGATCTTTACTGCCATTGGGTAGCTGCAATCGAAGCTGATCCACATCGCTTCAGATTGATACATCGGCATCATGACACCGCCACGTTGCAACCAGTGCTCAGGTACTCGTGAATGGTGATCTTCGATGTGTACCAATGAAAACCGGCCCAGTCCTGCGGGCAGAGGGTATGCCTTGTCATCATCCGGGATGCGCAGAGTGCGCTGGAAGTTGATGCGCAGCACGGCATCGGGGTGAACTTCCGGGAACCGGAAGACCAGGTTATCGTGTTCCAACGTGACCATGGTGAGTCTCCTTCCTTGATGAGCGTTTGCTGTTACCAGTCACCGTCCGAAACCTCACGCACAATGCGCAGTACTGCATGGTCGGGTGTGTCTTTAAGCTGCCGCAGCAGCTGGGAAAACAGTTGTGGACGTTGGCAGATGATCGCGCGCAGGTCGCTGGATACTTTGCCGGCCATGGCCAGCAGTACGTCTGGATCCAGTTTCAGCTCCTGAGCCAGGCGTTTGAGTGTATCCTCGCTTGGCGGCGGCAGCTCTTCACGCTCAATTTTGCTGAGATAAGTTGGTTGTATGCCGACACGCTCGGCGACTTGCCGCAGCGAGTAGCCGTTGTCGTGCTGGCGCAGCTGTTCGCGCTGCTGGCGGATGTAAGGTCCAAGTCCATTCATAGTGTGTAGTATATAGTACACGCTTTAGATTGGCACAAGGCTTTGGCAGTTTTCGAGATAGTGATGAAATTAAACCAGTGTAAATTCAGACCTGATTGCATTGTATGCAAAAGTTGTGATGGGAATCTATGCAAGAGGGGGTTATATGAATCACTAATGACTTAATCAAGCGAATGAGGTAAATAAAACTTTATCAGCTCTGACTAACTGCGAACGGACAACGAAATAGGCGATGACCCACTTGAGCCCGGTCAAATCTGGACGATCAGCGAAGGCGGTACCGATTTCGATGACAACGCCGGCATCTACCGTATTGAGGTAAACGAAGACCCAGGCTCTGGCGTTAAGATTCTGAATAACCCGGCACTTGCCGCATTTAAAGAATCCTTGCGCTATGCTGAGCAAAACCTTTGTGCACGTGCGCAGCAGTTAATTGGTGATCGAGATCCACGATCACATGAGTTTACCGTTCAGCTCCGAGCTTTTGATGCGGCTAAAAAAGGTTCCAAGCTGGGTGTCGCAGCATTAATTTCCATGTGCAGCAGTATATTGAAGAAATCCGTGAAAGGTGGCCTTATTGTGGTGGGTGAGATTAATCTGGGTGGCTCAATCGAACCGATCAGCAATGCTGTTAATATCGCAGAGCTGGCGGTAGAAAAAGGTGCGAGTACCTGTTGATGCCAGTGACAGCCAGACGACAGCTATATGACCTTTCAGATGATATGGCCACTAAAATCGACATACAGTTTTATCAGGATGCTAGGGATGAGCTGCTTAAGGCACTGACCGAGTGATTAATCTAGTAATAAATAATATGACCAAGATTAAGAGCGAGTTTGAGTGGTGATGATCAAATAGATATTCTATACACACAGAACTCTGATGTTGGAGATGTTATGTGTGTATAGAATACTATTTATCTACTGCTGCCAAGAACTCTCACATTGAAAGGTCGCTTGGTTGAAAGTTTTTAGCAGGCGAGACTTGCAACGGTTGTGCGACACTGATATTTTCCGATTACTCATCGCCCGCGGTATGCTCCGTGAGCGGCAGGGAACGCTGAACTGCTAAAATACACAGCAATGTAAATTCCATTTCCGAAATCCCTCTGTTTCGGTGTGTCCGGAGATAGGTCCGGCTGCACTGAACCAAATCTATAGGCCCAGTGCAGTCTAATAGTTGTACTGCACGGTATTGCACGGCAGTACCCCTGACAACGGGCCGAAATTCGTCTGGGTTCTCGCCCAAAATGTCCAACTCCGAATCGTTCCATCTATCCAATCTGTACAGTCACTTTTGGCTGGCGCGTCAGCTTTTCGCTGTTCGCGATTGGAAAAATTGCAGTGCCTGACGTGAAAACATCACCCTGACCAACCCATCCCAACGGCTGCCACCACCTTTTTTTTCAGTAGCCCTTGGAAATGAGATGAGTTGTGTTGATGGGCTGTAAGCCATGTATTGCGTGCACTCCAGAAAAACAGTCGAGACTAAACCCGGACTAAACTGCGGTTTTGCCTGCTACCAGGCGGGTATGTCTGAGGTGTCGTCTCAGAATTTTGGCCTTCTTACTGGTGTCTGCTGGCGTAGCAGCACCAGCCTCACCCCGCATGTGTATGGGGGATCATTCGATATACACATTTTGATGAGGAGTAAATGTCGTGTGTGATTCGACGCGTTGCCGCTGCCCTGTTGATGAATGGGGCTCCCACTTACTGGTCTATGACGGGGGACGGCAACAGTGCGCGGGTGTTTTGGCCGTCCCCCAGGTTTGGACCAGACACTGGGCGCACAAATCACAATTTTTCATCATTTTTTGGAGTTGGTTATATGGCTAGGAACAACAAGCGTAAACGTTGCCAGAAGGTCAATTTTGGCCTTGGCAGAACCATCATGTTCGCAGTGGCTGTAGTGTTGAACCTGTATTACGGTGGCGGGCACTACAAAACCAGGGCAACTCATGTAAGCCGCTTCAGAAAGTTTGCCAATTTTCTGGAGCAGTATGGCATCCAGGATGTACGTCAAGTCGGGGCTGAGCATGCTCAGGCTTATGCAAATCACCTCGTAAGTCTGCTTGATGCTGGCAGTATCAGTTTGGACTACGCAAAGAATTTGGTCAGCACGTTCAATGTGGTGATGAAGGCATTCCGCCGCGATAAGACTATAAAAATCAACGCGTCTGATTATTTTTCGTCGCGTTCATATGTCCGAAAAATGATCCCGGATGTGAATGATGCATCAATTCAGGAAGCAATTGAGATCATGGAGATGAGAGGGGAAAAGAGAGCTGTCGCGCTGTTGAAGATTATTCGTTTCTTCGGCCTGCGTCTACGTGAAGGAATTTTGGCTGACCTTGATCGTTGGTGGAATGAATACCAGAAAACAGGTTATGTGAATGTTATTGACGGGACAAAGGGTGGCAGGAAATCACCTGATCGACAGATCCGTGTTACTGAAGAGGGCAAAGCGGCGCTGGAGTATGCAATTTCAGTAAGACCAAAAGATTCAAAAAACTTGTTGGCTGAAAATGAAACCTTGATTGGTTTTGTGAATACCGTTGTAAAGCGCATGCGTAGCATTTTGAAAGAATATGGAATTGTAAATATTCGCGAGGTGAGGACCTATTTTATGATTGAGTTGTTTGAAGCGGTTACAGGGTTAAAAGCTCCTGTTCGTGATAGATCGACACTTGAAAACGAAGATTTGCTTCGGCAGGGGTATGAGGCGGTAGCGCGAGCTGCGGGTCATCACCGGATTGGTGTTGCAAGAGCATATGTTGGATAAGAAGGTGATATATGGTTATTAAAAAACTGGGAAATAACATCAAGGATGTGGAAGTTACTAAAACAATTGACGGGGTGAAAAAGAAGGTTAAGGCAGAAGCTATTACCATTCAAAAACATCAGAGCCGTATGAAACGCATCCTGGAGGCAATTGAAGCACGCTATCCTGAAGTTCGGTATGAATGGCAGTTGAAGTGTAAACATTTTATTTGGGTTAAAAATGAGTTCATGAAGGACTATGCGGAGTCAACACAGCGGGACTTCATCCGAACCCTGAGGCTGATGATTACTGCACTTGGAAAAGAGAACTGGCTGAACATTCTGGGCATTGCCAAGACTGAATCCCAGGGTGGTCGACCCTCTGCATTTGCAGTGCGTAAGTCCAAGCGAATGTACTAATAGCGTACACGTACATATAGACACTTTGAGCCAATCAAATATAGCCATGGAAGGCTACCTCGCTAACGAGAATAATACTTAAGAATCATTTGCGATTGCGAATAGAGAGTTCGTTGAAAGAGGTTAGGCAGGCAACTTGTCATATCATTCAAGAGCCGTGCAGCGTCACGCCATCTGTAGATTAATTGAAAGTCACCGATAGCGTACTCAGAGCATGGATCCCTCATTCTTCAAAAAGCGAAACAGAGTAGTGGCAACATAATCACCCGCCTGGGTCTCCATTTGCACGTACGTGCGGTAACGGAGTGATGCCCAAGTTTAAGCATGTGCTAAGTGGTGGGCCGCTTGGTGGGCCGCTGGGCGTTTTGGATGTATTTTGAAGCTGTTTTGGAATGTGCTTGGCGTGTAACGTATTGATTTGATTGGCGCCCCAGGCAGGACTCTAACCTGCGACCTGCCCCTTAGGAGGGGGCTGCTCTATACAACTGAGCTACTGAGGCGTTGAAAGGCGAACCGGATTCTAACGTCATAGGGCCTTCTTGGCCAGATGCTCAAGCCTTACCCAAGCTGCGCTGGCCTTCGTAGCGTCCCTTGTCGCCTTTCTGGTCGTAAATGCTGTTGCCTTGGGCGTGACCCTGTAGCAGAGCCAGCAGCTGGTCGCTGCTCTGTTTGCTGCGCAACAGCACCTGCTCATTGCGCTGATTCAAGACCTTGACCTGTTCCAACTCGTTTTCAAGAGTGTCCCAGGCATCACTCAGGCGTGCTGAATCGTCTTCAGGTTGGTGCGCAATGAAAGTGATGACCGATCGGCGGTCATGGCCAACCTGTAGCTGGCTGAGCAGGGCATTGCGCTCACGAATGTTGCGGTCGATGGCCAACAGGCACTGTTGCTTGTCCTTGTTGCTTGACTGCAGTTGATCGATATCACGGGCTTGAAGCACGTTCAGTTCGGTGTCCAGCAGTGCCTGTAGTTGCTGCAACAACTGAATGCCCTGTTCAATCAGAGCATTCAGGTTGGACAGTGTTTCGGGGGGCGCGGATGGAGTCATTCAGCAGTTAGCTCAGCAGGTTATCGAATTGCAGCATGCGTTCAGCCACACGCTCATTGTCGATACGATAGCTGCCATTGTCTATGGCGGCCTTGATCTGGGCCACGCGTTCGTTATCGACAGCGCTGTCGCTGCCCGCTTCGACGCTGCCGGAACGCTGCAGTGCTTGAGCGGCATCGCTGATACGAACGGTATCACCGCTGTCAGGGCGCTTGCCCTGTGTCATGGTGGTTGCATCCGTGCGCGGCGCCTTGTCAGTGGCCTGCTGGTCGTTGACTTTGCCGCGGTTGCCAGCCGTCTGGGCGGAGGGCAGGCCGGGAAAATCGATAGCCATGTTCAAATACCTCGCAATCAGTTCTATGCAAGGTTATCGGGTACCTTGGCGAAAACTTTAATCTTTTTTGCCGGTGATCAACTAATAGTGGCCATTATAGCCGACAATACGTGTGCCTGACGATATTCAGGGGACCTGTACGCGTCCCGGTGCCGTGACGCGGCCGCGTACCACTGTGCCGGAGCGGTTGTTGGTGACATCGATCATATCGCCGATCCGCCCCTCTTCCTGGGCTGTGCCCTCGGTGCGAATGACGACCGACCCTCGACGTGCTTCCAGAATGACGGGGTCGCCGCGGCCAACGGCGCTGGCCAAGGTCAGCATGCGAGGCGTGATAACGGTATCGGCGCGAATATTGATGCGGGCAACGCTGCCGCTGACATCCTGTTGACGGTGAAAATAGTCACCGGTCAGGCCGGCAATGTCCTGTTCACGCACCTGCAACATGTTGGCACGGATCTGGCGCCCCTTGATGATGGGGCCGGCACTCATGACCACGGGCTTGAGCACCTTGACCCTGCCGGTCACGAATAGACTCCAGCGGGGTTGGCGGCAGCTGACCTTGGCCGTGATGCGCGCACCACTGTGGTAGGGGACCTTGACATTCAAGGTATGGCTGCAGGGCGCGAGATTCAGTTGGCGGTTGATCGGGTTGAGCTGCACCTCACTACGGCTATCTGGCACTTTAACGGCAAAGTGTTGTTTAATGGCATCAGTAACCTGTTGCTTGATCTGTGTCGGAGTATCATCGGCCTGCGCTGAAAAGGGGTGCATAAATATGCACACTATGGCAAAAACAACGGCAACAGGTGTTAAAGTACTAATATTCACGCGGGTGTCCTGGCTGGTCCAGCCGGGCGAAACTCATCGTTAGCGACCTCGGGGTTGGTTAGATCATGTCAGGGATCCTGGATACTGTAAACCTGCGCACACAGATGGTGGGGCAAAACCGTCTGGAGCTGCTACTGTTCGGACTCGAAACCAGTCAGAAATATGGCATTAACGTTTTCAAGGTTCGAGAGGTCCTGCAGTGCCCCGAGTTGACGGAGGTACCGCGCCAGACCACGGCGATCAAGGGGATGGCGCACATCCGTGGTGAGACCATCCCGGTACTCGACCTGTCAGAGGCCATAGGCCGCCGGCCGATACCGGAAGAGGATCTGAGCAAGACCTTCCTCATCGTGGCGGAATACAACCGCCGCACGCTGGCGTTTATGGTGCGTAAGGTCGACCGCATCCTGAATACGCAATGGGATCAGATCATGGCGCCGCCCAAAGAAATCGGCAACGAAAACTACCTGACGGCCGTGTTCGAGTACGAAGGCAAGCTGGTCGAAATCCTAGATGTCGAGCAGATTCTGGCGGACCTGTATCCGATGACAACGGATGTCAGTGAAGAAGTGGCTACCCATGAAGTACGCGAGAAGGCCCGTCAGCATAACGTGCTGATCGTGGATGACTCGGCCGTGGCGCGTAACCAGATGCAACGCAGCCTGGAAAACCTTGGCGTGAAGGTATCCATTGCCAATAACGGCCGTCAGGCATTGCAGCTGTTGAAGGATCTGCTTGACAAAGGCATTAATGTCGAAGAGCTGTTCTTGATGGTCATTTCCGACATCGAAATGCCTGAAATGGACGGTTACACGCTGACCTCGATGATTCGGGAAGATCAGCGCATGTCAGGCCTGCACGTGGTGCTGCACACCTCGCTCAGTGGCGGTTTCAACGTCTCCATGGTCAAGAAAGTGGGGGCGGATGGCTTCCTGGCCAAGTTCAACCCCAACGAACTGGCCGGCGTGGTGGTGAACCGCATTCGTCAAACAGAACAGGGTTAAAGGGAGTATTGCCGGGTGAGTAGCGGTTTCAGCATCACGCCTGCGGAGTTCAAGGAATTCAGCGGCTTTCTGGAGAAAAGTTGCGGCATTTTGCTGGCCGACCACAAGCAGTATCTGGTGCAAAGCCGCCTGGGCAAGATCATGCAGCAGCAGGGCTGCTCCAGCCTCAGTGATCTGGTCAGCCGGCTTAATCGTGCCGGTGGCGGGGTGCTCAAGGAACAGGTGATCGATGCGATGACCACCAACGAGACCCTCTGGTTTCGCGATGTGCACCCGTACGAAATCCTGCACAATCGACTGCTGCCTGAATTACAGGGGGGCAACCGTTTCCAGAAATTGCGCATCTGGTCGGCCGCCTGTTCCACGGGGCAGGAGCCCTATTCGATCAGCATGGTGATCGACGAGTTCAAGCAGACGCATCCTGGCGCTTTTTCCTCGGGCGAAGAGATTCTGGCAACGGATATCTCGTCCACGGTTCTGGATCAGGCCCGACGCGGTGAATATGAAATGCTGGCGCTGGGGCGTGGGCTGTCACAGGATCGCCTGCACAAGTATTTTCAGTCGACCCCGAGTGGTAGCTGGACCATTACCCCGAAGATTAAGAGCCGGGTCCGTTTCCAAAGCCTGAACCTGCTCGGCTCCTACAGCGGTCTGGGCCAGTTTGATCTGATTTTCTGTCGCAATGTGCTGATTTACTTCTCCTCCGATGTGAAGCTGGAGATTTTGCGCAAGCTTCACCGCCAGCTGCGTCCGGGCGGATACCTGCTGCTCGGGGCCTCCGAGTCGCTGTCGGGGTTGTCCGATCTGTACAAGATGATTCATTGCCGTCCGGGCATTATCTACCAGGCTATCTGATAGCCCCTCCTTTCCTTTTTGAATACTTGCGCGGGTGGCAAGCCACTGACTGGTTTTGCCGCCTTTGCCGGTAGCCCCTTGCCGCTTTCGACTGCTGCGGCAGTCTGTACCTGGACTCAGTAAGGCGAATGAGCCTTGAATCCGCGCTTTCCTAAATCTGGCATGGTGTTTGCTTAATCAAAGTAATCACACGGCAGGTAATGGAGAAAAGGTATGGCAATCAGTTTTGACTCGGCACTGGGCATTCACGATGACGCGCTGGCGTTGCGTGCCCGCCGTGCCGAAGTGCTGGCCAACAATATCGCCAATGCCGATACCCCCAATTACAAGGCGCGCGATCTTGATTTTGCCGCCGTGCTGGCGGGGCATACCCGTGAGTTCGAGCTGCCACTGGAGCGTACCGAACCGATCCATCAGGACGCTTTTCTGGCACCGGATGCGGCTGCCGATTTGATGTTCCGCACGCCCAATCAGCCGTCTGTTGACGGTAATACCGTTGAAGTGCAGGAAGAAATGGCCCGCTATAGCGACAACGCCATCCGTTACCAGGCCTCCTTTCAGTTCCTGAACAGTAAGTTTCAGGGTCTGACACGTGCGATCAAGGGTGAATAAACATGTCTTTGAGTAACGTTTTCAACATTGCCGGTTCCGCCATGACGGCACAAACCGTGCGCTTGAACACGACTGCCAGCAATATGGCCAACGCTGAAAGCGTCAGCTCCAGCGAGGGCGACACGTACCGTGCCCGCAAGCCGGTGTTTTCGGTCAAGCCGGTTACCGATGAAGCCCTGCCGGAAGCCTATCGCACACTAGTGCCGGGGCAGGGAGTGCAGGTGGACGAGGTGGTCGAAAGCGATGCCCCGCTGCGCATGGCCTACGAGCCCAACCACCCGATGGCAGATGACAAGGGCTATGTGTATTACCCCAATGTAAACGTGGTGGAAGAGATGGCCGACATGATATCGGCATCACGCTCTTTCCAGATCAATGCCGATATTATGAATACGGCCAAGCAGATGCTGCAGCGCACATTGACGCTGGGGCAATAAGGTCGTTGAGAGGATAGCGCCATGAGCAACGTAAACGGCGTCGGCAGTAACATCTTTGACCAGATCAATCAGGCCAACCAGAACCAGTCGACGCAAAAGTCCGGTCAGTCTGAAGACAGTCAGATGTTCATGAAGCTGTTGATTGCACAGCTGCAGAACCAGGATCCTTCTAGTCCGGCGGACCCGGCGGACTTCATGCAGCAGATCACCAATCTCAGCAATGTCGAAAGCATTCAGAACCTGTCCAACACCATGGAGACCATGAGTACGACCATGCTCAGCAGTCAGGCTGCTCTGCAGGCGTCTTCCATGGTGGGACAACGAGCCTATGTGAACACCAATATTGCCCAAGTGCCTGAAATGGGTGGGCGGGTTGACGGTCTGGTGTCGACCAATGTGAGTGCCAGTGATGTGCGTATCTCAATCTATGACGGCGCCGGCAATTTGGTCGACAAAGTCAGTATGGGGGCGCAGCCGGCGGGCGATCATAACTTCGTTTGGCAGGCGGGTGAGGACGTGCCGGCGGGCAACTACCGCATCGTGGCTGAGGCCTCGACCGCAGCCGACGGTAGCTATGAAGAGGTGGCAACCTATATGGGCTTCAATATCAACAGCGTCACTCTGGGTCAGAACGGGATCGGCATGAAGGTGAATACCGCCATCGGTTCCATCGACATGAGTGAAGTGAAACAGCTCGGTTAAGCGAGGAAGAGAATTATGGCAGGTTTCAGCACAGCCGTTACGGGCCTGAAGGCATCCACCACCATGCTGGATGTGGCCGGTAACAACATCGCCAACTCCAGTACCGTCGGCTTCAAGTCATCCCGCACCGAGTTCGGCGACATTTATGCCACCGCCGTGGTCGGGGCCGGCTCGGCCAACGTGGCCGGCTCGGGTGTCACCGTGACCGACATTGCCCAGGACTTCAAGGCGGGCACTATCGAGTTCACCAACAACAACCTTGATCTGGCCATCAACGGCTCCGGCTTCTTCCAGCTGGATGACGGCCAGGGCGGTGTCACTTACACCCGTGCCGGCGCCTTCGAGCTGAACAAGGAAGGCTTCATTGTCTCCAAGAATGGCAAATTCCTGCAGGGCTATGGCCTGGATGCTGATGGCAACCGTTTGCCAATCGGGGACATGGCGGTTACTCAGAAGGAAAGCCCGCCCAAGGCCACCGAAAATATCGATTTGTCATTCAATATTGATGACCGAGAAGATTCCAGTACTCTACTGCCGACCTATGACAAGGACGAGCCGGGCTCCTTTACCTGGACCACGACCGATCGCGTTTTTGACAGTTTGGGTAACGAGCACACCATCAAGTACAACTTTGCCGAGCAGCGTCCGGTGCGTCAGGTTTTGTCATTTAGCACTGATGCTGCTGGCGGTGCCGTCAGCTTATCGGGTGTGGAGCTCGACACGGCTGACTTTGACGCAGATGGCTACCTGATTCTCCCAGATCCTGCTGTTCCAGGTGACCCTGGGTCTGATACCTATCAGGCGCTTACAAACCCAACAGCCCCACTGAAAGCGGATGATCGTATCGATCTGACTACCTTGAGGTATGACTCTACATCAGGTGCAGTGGATTTTGAGTTGAAGGGGTGGGCTACGGACGCAGGGGACGTAGTACTTGAGCAAGACGGGGCTGTTCTTGCACAAACCAATACCAAGGCTGAAGACCGCTACCGGGATGCCAACGAAGTGCGCGTGTACAGCTTTGCCCCTGCGGCCGAGGGTGACACCATTACCATTGCCGGCGAGGATATTCAGGTCGGTGCAGGGGACGGTGGCGCCGACAAGCAGGCCGAGCTGATCAATGCACAGCAGGCGCGTATTCTGGAACGTAACCCGGCGATAGAGTCCGTATCAGCGGAGGTTAATGCTGCGGGTGACGTGCGTCTGGTGATCCGTTACAAGGCAGACGAAGGCAATATCACTGACCCGGCGTCAGGCACTGATCCCTATCCGGTAACGGTTGCGGGTACGACCCAGACGATCAATTGGGATGACCCTGAGGCGTATCAGGGGGATAACTCATACATGGGTGTGTACCGCATGTATGCTTACTTGAACAATACCGAGCAGCTGGATATTGGCAAGCTGCAGGACCCGGGTGAGGGCTCGTTGACCGAGCCGGGCCCGATTCTGGTCAAGTTCAACCCCACCAACGGTTTGCTCAGCGAAATCAACGGGGAAGCCATTGCGGCGGGCACCCAGGCACCCAGTATTACCATCAAGGGGGCTGACCCGGCCAATGATCTGACCGAGATCAAGCTGGATCTTGCCGGCTCAACCCAGTTTGCATCGGCATCCATCGTCAACAGCACGCTGCAAGATGGTTATACCAAGGGGGATTTGATCGGTGTAACTTTCGCCAGTAGCGGCGAGATGATTGCCTCGTTCAGCAATGGCCAGAACCAGGCATTGGGGGTGGTTGCGATTGCATCCTTTGAGAACCAGTCCGGTCTGCAGCCCAGTGGTGATACTGAGTGGACGGCGACGCTGGATTCCGGTGATGCGGTACTGAACCCGCCGGGTACTGGCTTGAACGGTACTCTGCGGTCAGCGGCGCTGGAGGCGTCCAACGTGGATCTGTCCGCCGAGCTGGTGAAGCTGATCGAGGGACAGCGCAACTTCCAGGCCAACTCCAAGACGCTGGAAACGCTGAATACTGTCACGCAGGCAATTCTGCAGATCTGATTTCGCATGCAGGGTGTCATAGAAAAGCCGGGCTTTATGCCCGGCTTTTTCGTTTCTGGCATGGGGTTTGCTTAATTCAAATTAAATGATCTGAAACGGCAAGCCTTTACCGGAGCAGTAAATGGACAAGGTGCTTTACGTGGCCATGAGCGGCGCACGCGAAAACATGCTGGCGCAACAGGCCCATGCCAACAATCTGGCCAATGCGACCACCACGGCTTTCAAGAGTGATCTTGAGCAGGCGCGCGCCATGCGGGTGCTGGGCGACGGTTATGAGTCACGTGTCTATGCCATGAGCGAACGTCCTGGCACCAATCTGGAAAGTGGCACGCTGATGCAAACCGGCCGCACGCTGGATGTCGCCGTTGAAGGGGATGGCTGGCTGGCCGTGCAGGGGCCGGATGGCAATGAGGTTTACACTCGTAACGGTGGGCTGCAGATCAATGCCGCCAACCAGCTGGTCACGGGCAGCGGTTTGCCGGTACTGGGGAATGGCGGTATCCCGATCATCATCCCGCCCGCCGAGAACATTTTCATCGGCAATGACGGCACCATCACTATTCGCCCGCTGGGAGAAAATGCCGCCGAGATCGCTCTGGTTGATCAGTTGAAACGGGTACGCCCGCAGGAAGGCGCTCTGTACAAGGGACAGGATGGCTTCATGCATACGGACAACAACATCCCCCTGCCACCGGCACTGGATGTTCAGGTGCGTTCCGGCTATCTCGAAGCCAGCAACGTCAATGCGGTGGAAGACCTGACAGCCATGATCAGCCTGTCTCGCCAGTTCGAGATGCAGGTCAAGATGATGAAAACCGCGGAAGAAAACTCTTCGGCCGCCGCCAAAATTCTGCAGATGAGCTGATAACGATTTAAGGAGTATCACCATGCACGGTGCCTTGCATGTTGCCAAAACCGGCCTGAGTGCTCAGGACACTCAGCTCAAGGTTATTTCCAACAACCTGGCCAACACCAGTACAGTGGGTTTCAAGAAAGATCGATTGGAATTCGAAGATCTGCTGTATCAGGTACGCCGCCAGCCGGGCGCTGCAACGGGAGAAGACTCGCAACTGCCCTCGGGCCTGCAATTGGGCAGCGGTGTGCGTACCGTGGGCACGCAGAAGCTGTTCACCACCGGCGAGATGCAGGTAACCGGTGAGCCGTTCGATATCGCCATCAATGGCCGCGGCTTTCTGCAGGTTGTACAACCTAATGGTGAAGTTGCCTACACCCGTAACGGCCAGCTGCATATTGATGGTGAAAACCGCTTGGTCACGTCCGAGGGCTACCTGATTGAGCCGGCGGTTACGCTGCCCGCGGATGTGACCAATCTCACCATTGGTGTGGACGGTACTGTCAATGCAACGATTGCGGGCGAGCCGGATCCGCAGGAGCTGCCGCAGATTCAGCTGGCTGATTTTGTCAACGCGCAGGGCCTGCAGGCAATTGGCCAGAACCTGTTCATTGAGACCGCCGCCAGCGGTGCGCCCCTGATAGGAGTGCCCGGTGAAGAAGGGCGGGGCATTATCAAGCAGGGCATGCTGGAAAGCTCCAACGTGAATGCGGTCGAAGAGCTGGTCAACATGATCACGACCCAGCGGGCCTACGAGATGAACTCCAAGGTCATCTCCACGGCAGACGAGATGCTGGGTTACGTTAGCCAGCAGCTGTAATGAAGTGAGCGAAACATGATGCGGACGAGTACGGCCATGCGGATTCTGATCATGACGGCAGCCCTGGGGCTGGCGGGGTGCGTGAACAAGGCCCCCAAGCCGGACAACCCCTATTATGCACCGATTCAGCCGGCACAGATTCAGCAGCCCCGGCCGGTAACCGGCTCGCTCTATCATGCCGGTACCAGTATGGATCTGTACGGAGACGGGCGTGCGCACCGGGTGGGGGATATCATCACCGTGGTGCTGACTGAACGCACCCAGTCATCCAAAAGCTCGTCCACCGAAACCGACAAGAGTACTAATATCGGCGTCAATGCACCGACGGTGCTGGGCCGCGAACTGGATGTGTTCGGCAATCCGCTCAGTGCTTCGATGAGCGGGGACAGCAGCTTTGAAGGCGAGGGCAGCTCGGACATGAGCAACAGCCTGAATGGCAACATTACCGTGACGGTGCACCAGGTGTTGCCCAACGGCAATCTGCTGGTGCGTGGCGAGAAGTGGCTGACGCTGAACCAGGGCGATGAATATATCCGCATCAGTGGGCTGGTGCGCAAGCAGGATATCGGTCCGGACAACATGATCGACTCTACCCGCCTGGCCGATGCCCGCATCACCTACAGCGGTACCGGTGCCACCCACGATGCCAATGTCATGGGCTGGTTGGCGCGCTTCTTTATCAGCCCCCTGTGGCCATTCTGAGGATATGATCATGGCTAAACGACTGCTGCAGGCAATGATATTGACCGGCGCGGCATTGATGGCGGCGCTGCCGGTGCAGGCTGAACGGATCAAGGATATCGCCAGCGTGGCCGGTGTCCGTGCCAACCAGCTGGTGGGCTACGGTTTGGTGGTCGGTCTGGATGGTACGGGCGACAAGACCAGCTTCACCTCGCAGACCTTCCGTAACATGCTCAACAACTTCGGCGTGGCCATTCCGCCGAACGTGGACCCCAAATCCAAGAACATTGCGGCGGTGGCGATCCATGCCGAGCTGCCCGCCTTTGCCAAGCCGGGGCAGACCATCGATATCACTGTGTCCACCATTGGCGATGCCAAGAGCCTGCGCGGCGGCAGTCTGCTGATGGCGCCGCTGAAAGGTGCCGATGGCAATGTCTATGCGCTGGCGCAGGGCAATCTGGTGGTGTCCGGTTTTGGTGTTGAGGGTAACGATGGTTCGCGCCTGTCGCTGAACGTCCCCAGCGTGGGTCGCATCCCCAACGGTGCCAGTGTCGAGCGCACCGTGCCCAACGCCTTTGCCCAGGGTGACAGCCTGATGTTCAACCTGAACCAGCCGGACTTCACCACCGCCCGCCGCGTCGCCGAGCAGATCAATGGCCTGCTGGGACCGGATATGGCGATGGCGCTGGATGCGGCTTCTATCCGTGTGCGCGCCCCGCGTGATCCCTCGCAGCGCGTGTCCTTCCTGTCGGTGCTGGAAAACCTGGAAGTGGATCCGGGACAGGAAGTGGCCAAAGTGATCATCAACTCCCGCACCGGCACCATCATCATCGGCCAGAACGTGCGCGTGTCACCGGTGGCGATCACCCACGGTGGCCTGACCGTGGCGATTAATGAAAACGTCGATGTCTCCCAGCCCAATGTATTGGGTGGCGGTAACACCGTGGTGACGCCGCGCAGCGAGATCGAGATCGAAGAAGGCTCGGGCCGTATGTTCGAGTTTTCGCCGGGTGCCACGCTGAGCGATATCGTTGAGGCGGTCAACCAGGTGGGCGCAGCCCCCGGCGATCTGATGGCGATTCTGGAAGCGCTCAAGCAGGCCGGTGCCCTGAAAGCGGAACTGGTGGTGATCTGATGGCGATTAAAAGCGGCTTTGATACGGCTTCTCCGAGTCTGTTCACCGACCTGAACCAGCTGCAAAAGCTGAAAGGGCAGGCGCAGAGCGACCAGCAGGCGGCGCTGAAAGGCGTTGCTCAGGAGTTCGAGCAGCTGTTCATGAACATGATGCTCAAGACCATGCGTCAGGCCAATGATGTGCTGGCTACCGATAGTCCGTTCAACTCCAATGACGTCAAGTTTTACCAGGAGATGTTCGATCAGCAGCTGACCCTGGACCTGTCGAAAAAGGACAGCATCGGCCTGGCCGATATCATCGTCAAACAGCTAAGCCAAAAACTGGGTGAAGTGCCTCGCGCCGGCAGCAATGACGATGATCGGGATGCCCGTTCGTTCACCGAGCAGATGCTTAACCGCGCCCTGGCCAGCGGCCCGGTCAGCCAACCGGCCGGTATGCCCTTTAGCGCGCCGGTGAGCGACCCATCCGCAACCGAAGACACAACGGATGAAACGGCACCAGGCGAAGCGGTGGCCCAGGCTCAAAACGGTAGCGGCGATAGCGAAGAAAGCCTGCCGACCCGTTTTGACAGCCCCGCCCAGTTTATCGAGCAGCTGTGGCCGATGGCGGAAAAAGCCGCTGCCGTGCTGGGGGTGAGTCCGTCCGTGCTGCTGGCCCAGGCCGCACTGGAAACCGGCTGGGGCAAGTTCATCACCCGTGATGCCGCCAGCGGCCAGAGCAGCCGCAACCTGTTTAACATCAAGGCCGGTCGCAGCTGGCAGGGCGAAGCAGCTCAGGTGCAGACGCTGGAATACCGCGGTGGGGTGCCTGAAAAAGAACAGGCCCGTTTTCGTGCCTATGACAGCTACGCTGCCAGCTTTGACGACTACGTGAATTTTTTACAGAGCAACCCGCGCTACCAACAGGCCCTGGAGAACGGCGCCGATCCGACGCGCTTTGTGCGTGAATTGCACAACGCCGGCTACGCCACCGACCCGGAATACGCCGCCAAAATCGAGCGGATTTTCAACGGTGAACTGCTGGCCGGGCTGGGGCGTGGGGCTCAAGAAGGCTGATTTCAGGCCGATACAGAATGACATTGGGCACGCACTGAGGCGGGCCTGCGGAGGAACACCATGAGTTACGGTTTGCTTAATCTGGGTACCCAGGCACTGACGGCCAACAGGACGGCCTTGTCGGTGGTGGGGCAGAACATCGCTAACGTCAACACCGACGGCTACAGCCGTCAGCGCCCGGAGTTTGCGTCCCGTGAGGGCATTGCCGGTGTCGAAATATATGACATCACCCGCATCGCCGACCAGTTCTTGAGCCGCCAGATCTGGTCGGATACGTCCTCCTACAGCAACTCCGAGATTTACCAGGCGTTTGCCAACGAGCTGGACAACCTGTTGGCGTCCGAGGCCACCAGTATCTCCAGTGCTATGGATAACTATTTTGGTGCTCTGCAAACCGCCGTTGATGACCCGACCAGTCTGCCCAACCGTGAACTCTTTGTCGCCGAGGCCGATGCACTGGTGCAGCGTCTGAATGGCATGGACGCCAATCTGGAACGGCAAAACAACAACCTGAACTCGCGGCTGGAAAGCACCACCTCTCAGGTTAATGCCATAGCGCGCAACATCGCCGAACTGAACGACAAGCTGCGCATTGCCACTGCCGCCGGCAGCGAGGTGAATGAGCTGCTGGACAAGCGTGACGCCCAGCTGGATCAACTGGCAAAGTTCGTTAACTTCACCACGGTGGATGACAAGAATACCGGTGGCGTTAACGTGTTTGTCGGTAAGGGCGAACCTCTGGTGATGGGCAAAGACGCCAACCGTCTGCTGACCACCGTTGACCCGGCTGATGCCAGCAAGCTTAATGTATCGCTGCAGATCGGCAACAACGTCAACAACATCACCGACCAGATCAGTGGCGGTGAAATCGGCGGTTTGCTCGACTATCGTGACAACATGCTGGATACGGCGCGTGATCAGATCGGCATCATCACCCTGGCGTTTGCCGACACCATGAACCAGCAGCACATGAAAGGCATGGATCTGGATGGCGAACTGGGTGGTCCCGTGTTCACCGATATCAACTCGCCCACTGCCATGGCCAACCGTATTCTCAGCGATGGCCGTAACGGCTCCAGCCTGACGAGTTCCAGTGTTCACATCGATAACACCAGTGAGCTGAAAGCGAGTGAATACAAACTTGTCTTCGATGGCGACAACAGCTTCACCCTGGTACGTGAAAGTGATGGCAAGCAGTGGGATGCCGACGACTTCGCGGCCCAAGCCAGCGCTGAAGATGTGGATGGCGACAAGCAGATTCACTTTGACGCCGGTTCAGGGGAAATGACCCTGCGCATCGATGGCTTCACCCTGAGCATGGACCCCTCCGGCAACGCCTTTACCGCCGGTGATCAGTACGTGATCCGTCCGGCCCGTACCGCAGCGTCCGATATTGATATGGTGCTGCAGGACCCGCGCGACCTGGCGCTGGCCAGTCCGGTCAAAATCGAAGCTGGCGAGGGCAACCAAGGTACCGGTGTTGCCTCGGTCACCGTGACTGATCGGGCAAGTCTTGAAGGTGCGCTGAATGGTCAGCGTCTGGATCCGCCGATCAAAATCGAGTTCAGTGAGGTTGAAGTCCCGACTGACCCCTCTGATCCGGCTAGCCCGACCGAATTGCAAGCCGTTTATCGAATCTATGATGTCACGGACCCGAACAACCCGGTGGAAATCGACCTCAGTGATGCAGCTACGCCACCCATTGAACCGACGCCCTTTGTGGCTGGTGAACCGCTGAGCCTGCCGGATTATGGCTACGAGGTGGTGATCAAGAACCAGCCCAAGGCCGGTGACACCTTCACCCTCGGCTACAATGAAGGTGGCGTATCGGATAACCGCAATGCGCTGGCCATGTCGGATCTGCAGTTTGACAAAACCACTGTGGATAAAGCGTCCTATCAAGATCGTTATGGTCAGTTGATCGAGCGTGTCGGCACCCAAACCGCCGTGGCGCAGATCAACGCTCAAGCCAGCAAGTCGGTGTTGGATTCCAACCTGAATGCACGCTCCAGTATCAGTGGTGTCAACCTGGACGAAGAAGCGACCAAGCTGATTCAGTTTCAGCAGGCGTACTCGGCATCGGCCCAGTTGATTCGTGCATCGCAGACCATTTTTGACGCTTTGATCAGCGCCGTATAAGGAGTCAGTCATGCGTATTTCGACCTCCCAGGTATTTTTATCCAACCTGGACAACCTGACCCGCACCAACACCGAGCTGTTCAAAACCCAGCAGCAGCTGTCCACCGCCAAAAAGGTGCTGCAGCCATCTGATGATCCGTTGGCCGCGGCCCAGATCATCAAGCTGAAAAAGGAAGTGGCGCGCAACGACCAGTTTCAGGGCAACATTGATGTATCCCGTCGGCGCCTGGAGCTGGAAGAGATCGCGCTGGATCAGCTCAACAACATCAATATCCGCCTGCGTGAAATCACCATCCAGGCCGGTAATGGGGTCTTGTCAGCGGCTGACCGTGAATCTTTAGCCACCGAAGTGGATGAAATGACCCAGCAGATGTTGGGTTTGATGAACACCAAGGATGCTCAGGGTGAATACCTGTTTGCCGGTTTTAAAGGGGGTGACGCGGCTTACGTGTACGACGAAGACACACGTCAGTATGCGTATCAGGGCGACAGCGGCCAGCGCTATATCCAGATCGGACCGGACAACCGCATTGCCTCCACCGACTCGGGCCAGAAGCTGTTCGAGCAGATTGAAGGGCCTGAACGTCCAGTCGTTACCAACAATCCAGATGGTGCGGTTACGCTTGTGGGGGTGGCTGACCCGGAGTTGTTTGAAGCTGCAGTAGACGCGGGTAAACTGCCGTATCGCTTTAGTGTTAGCTATGATGCGGGTGACCCCGCAGCAACACCGCCAGTGCTTCCATCTAATCAGCTGGTTGTGACGGATGCATTGGGTGATTCGGTAGAACCCGATGATGGTACACCCGTACCCTATACAGTAGCAGCCGGTGATGAAGTTACTTATGGGGGTATGACAGTCAAAATCGGCAATCTGCCGGATGCAAGTGCTGCGAATGATTTTACCGCCAGCATAGATGCGCGCACGGAGCGTACCAACCCGCTCAACGTAGCGCTGAACCTGAGCGAAGGCTTGCGCAACCTGGATCTGAAAGACCCGGCCCAGAAGGAAACTTTCGGTAACTTGATCGCCGATACCCTGAACAGCCTGAAACAGGCGGAAGAGAGCAACATCCAGGCGCGCACCTCCCTGGGCGCCCGCATGAATGCGCTCGATCAGCAGGAAGCGGTCAATACCGACTACCAGCTGTTCACCAAGGAAGCCTTGTCATCCTTTGAAGATCTGGACTACGCCGAAGGCCTGAGCCGTTTTGCTCTGCAGCAGACAGTATTGCAGGCAGCGTACCAGAGCTTCTCGCAGATCAAGGATCTGAGCCTGTTCAACTATATCTGAAGGTTGACTGGGCATATTGAACAAAACCTGCCGCCATTGCCTCGCTGATCCGAGTGCAGGCGGCAGAGTATAAAGCTTGGCTATTTGAACGAGCCATACGCCTTGCTGGCCTGTTTGCCCAATTTGATCTTCGCCTTCTCGGCGCCCAATTCATCACGCTTCTGCTCCAGCAGATCCGCAATGCTGTTTTCCAGTGCCCGCGCCTGTTCAATCAAGTCCCGGCAGCCTGCCAGCACATCGCGCGGGTAGGGCTGTTGGCTTTCCTGATCCAGCTCTGCCACCAGCACGGTGCGCTGCTGCTGCAGTTCTTCAAGTGGTAGCAGCTCACCGGCTTCAATGCTGTCATGCATTGCTTGCGTGGTTTGCAGCAGCTGGAGGGAGAGTTCGGTTATTTTGTCCATGTAGGCTTACCCTCAACGGCGCATGTTGTCAGCGTAGGTGACGTGATTGAAGCTATCGATCATCCATGTCAGCTGCTCGCGTGGAATTTCGGTCGGAACCAGCTCGAAGTGTGCCATACGTCCGATAATTTTGACCGGCTTCGCCAGTCGTTCAACTACATGGTAATAGTCCCTGTCGGCATAATCATCAAACAGTACGATCGTTGGTTTTTTGATCTTCATGAAAGTTGCCACGAAACAGGCGATTCTGAAGCGCCCGTCGATCAGGACTACATCCGGCTCAATAAAATCATCCCTGTCCCAGACGCTCAGTGGATAGGCATGGAAGTTACGCCAGCCAGAGTCATCAACCGGCCGAGCCCAGGCGGCGGTTGGGCCTGTGTTAACCGAGTGGATGATGGCGGGTGATGGGTGTGGCTCCTGCGCGATATAGCGGCGCATTTTATCGGCCCAGTCCAAGTCATTCTCAACGGTGAAGATACGCTTGCCTTTCATCTCTGAGGCCACAATGGTAGAGCCACCACTGCCGTACTCAAGAATTGTATGGGCACCGGCGTAAACCTCCTTCAAGTGCTCGGCAACCGCTGCAGGCAGGGTCAGGTGCGGCTTGGCAACCGGCCCGGCGGCGGAGGTGTGGGTGCTACTGTTGGCAATCAGCCTTGGTGGGCGTCTTATGCCGGAGGGTTTGCGCGGTTGCTTGTCTGCAATCTGCTTGTGCACCTTGTAGTCGATGTACTGCGAGGCCTCTCCGGTGCTGCCTTCATCGGTAACCGGATCGTTGTACCCAAGCACTTCATACGCCAGCCCCTCAAGACCGTAGGCCGTATCAGCAATAAAAGCGAGCTTGCGCCGATCATTGTCGCTCATCGCCTTCAGGCGTTCATGTGCCGGAATAAACAGCGCGGTGGCACTGAACAGCTCATTGGCGTATCGGTTGGCACCGATGATCGTTTGCGGCACGTGTGTGCGGCGCTCGTCATCACTGAAACAGTAAAAACGAAAGCCATGGCGTGCCGCCCAATGGGAAATCTCAGTCAGATTGGGTTGACGATGGTGTGTGGGCTGGAAGGCGATATCCGCATGCAACAGTAATGCATTTTTAAGGGCGTTTGAACCCTGCTCCAGCACATCAAGGCTGTTGTTTAGGTCGTCCAGGACCAGCCAGTCGATGCGTGGCAGTTCGCTGACAGTATCCAGTGCCAGAGTATTGATCGGCAGCTCTGCCAGTACTTTCAGCTCATGGCGGATCGGCTCGGGTAGGTGATCATGCGCGGGTAGCGGTTTAAGTGTGCCGCTTAGATTACCAGATTGACAGGCATACAGCGTTGCCGGTTTGCCATCACCTAAAAGAACATTGGGATAGTAGTGCATGCCATCAGCATGACGCAGCAGGTGCTTAAGGTGATGACTGGCCGGGTCAAACGCGATCAGTTCGAGCGTACCGGCCTCCAGCATCTGCTTGATCACTGGCACATTCATCAGCTGACCTCCGTGATCAATCGCGATCACCTTGCCTTCGAACTCCCATTTGAAGGTCTGCTGATCTTCAGCTTCGGGCGGTGCCTCCGGATGTAGGAGCGGCACGGGTTCGGCTTCATCGGCAAACACCACCTCGCCCTGTTCATTAAAGCTTAAGGCCTCGGGCTGTTTGCCTTCGCAGTAGCGCTGCCAGATCGCACGCAAGGCATTGTTCAGATGGCCGGCAAAAGTATCGGCATCGCAGACCGGCGATTGCAGCAAGACTGCACGCAGGTGGGTGCGGATGGTGGCCAGGCTATCCAGATCGGCAGCCAGCTCCAGTACCCGGGCGTGGTATTCCTCCCAGCTGTGTGTGACAAGCTCCGGCATGCCGGCGTTGACCAAGTGGGTAGCCGAGTGGCGGCCTGCGAAGGTTGGTCCCGGCATGGTGACCACCGGTACCCCCATGGCAAAAGCTTCACAGGTGGTCAGGCCGCCGGAGTAGGGCCAGGGGTCAAGCGCGATATCCACTTCGTTGTAGCAGTCCAGCAGCTCTCGGTGTACCGAAGGGCCTTCAATGCGAACCCGCTCTGCACTGATACCCAACTGCTCCAGTTTGGCCCGGATTCGCTGCTGTAACTCTTCCGAGACGTAGAAGTGCCCCTTCAGGTACAGGTGCGAACCTGGCAGGGCGTGCAGGATGTTAGCCCAGTGTTCCAGCACCACATCGTTAACCTTGGTAGGGTTATTGAAACACCCCAGCGTAATATAGCCGTTGCGTTGCGCCGGCAGTGACTTGACTGGCGGGATGTAGTCGGGCATCTCATAACAGATGTAGTCGCCCGGCAGCCGCATCAACTTTTCGGTGTAGAGATGGTCGACCCCGGCAGGGGTTTCGATCCAGTCACTGACCAGGTAATCGATACTGCTCAGGCCGGTGGTGTTGATAAGGCCGCCCACCCATTTCACCAACACCGGTGCCGGCTCCAGCGCCATCACGCGCATGCGGCTGCCACTGAAGTGACCGGCCAGATCGATCAGGATATCGATTTTGTCCTGCCTGATTTTGGCGTCCAGCGCCTCATCGGACAGGTGGTTCACCAACTCGTAATGCCCCAATGCCTGAAAGCGCTTGTTGATACCATCAACCTTGCCGTTACTGCTGTAGAAATAAAACTCAAAGGCATAAGCAGGAAGGTGCTCCAATGCACGGGTGATCATGCGGCCCACAGGGTGGCCATTGAAACCTCCGGAGACCATGCCGATTCGTAACACTTTATCGGGTGTTGTATCGCTCGCAACGGCTCGGATGGCCGGTTTGTTCAGGGGAAAACGGCGCTCCCACTCCAGGCAAACCTGGTGTATCTGTTCGGCGGTTGCATCCGGGTCGTAGTGCAAAATGGACAGGTAGTTGGAATAGGGCAGTGTATTACGACCCGCTATGGGGATGGCTTTTTGGTACAGGGACTGAGCGCGTTTGAGGTCGCTCAGGTCGCGATACAGGTTGCCTGCGTTATTCAAAATATTGTCATTGGTGGGAAACGCCTTGAGCAACCGTTCGTAGATAGGAATAGCCTCGGGATGACGGTACAGCTCGGTTAAAATAGTGGCTTTATGAAACAGGTAAAACTGATCATTCGGCGCCAGTGCCAGTGCCTTGTCGATCTGCTCCAGTGCCGAATTCAGCTGCTTCTGCTCGTAGTGGGCATGAGAAGCAAAATAGAAGGCTTGATCACTGTCTTCTTTTACGGCCAATACTTTATTTGCTTCCAGCAGAGCATCCTGGTGGCGGCCGGATAACAGGAAAAACTCCGCATGCAGCAAGTCCAATGCTGTATCGCGCTCACGCAGCAGGGTTAGGCTGTTGTTATCGAACAGCTGCTTGGCAGCTGTCATATCCTTGGTATCGAGCGCGTAACGCAGCAAATACTTATAGGCACTCAACGTATCGTTGCCCATTGCAAGCTGCTGCCGGGCAGTGGCTACCGTCATTGATGAGGCTTTTTGGGGTGAGGTGCGTTTGGGCTGTTTTGGCTGTGCGCGGCGCTTGCTCATGCTGGCATCCTGTTAAAGCGAATCTGACCGACATCCTAAAGCGGGCTTCGTTCGTTGTCACGGCTGGTGTTGGGCGTGGTTTTAGGTGTGAAGGGGGGCACGAAAAAAATCTCAAGCTTTCCTGGCATCGGGCGATAACAAGAGTACGAGTGGTTAACCGTGCAGCTTGAAAAGCTGAAAAATTTCAAAGATGTGCTTACAGGTGGCCAGAGTGGCCACGTATTGAGGAGATAGACTCATGGCTATGGTAATCAACTCCAACATTATGTCGCTTAATGCGCAGAACCAGCTGACCAAAAGTCAGAACGATCTGAACACCTCTATGGAGCGCTTGACCAGCAGCAAGCGAATCAACTCTGCTGCTGACGATGCTGCGGGCTTGGCCATCGCCAACCGTATGACTTCTCAAATTCGTGGTCTGGATCAGGCGGTGCGTAACGCCAACGATGGTCAGGCACTGATCCAGACCGCCGAGGGCGCGCTGGATGAAACCACCAATATTCTCCAGCGCATGCGTGAGCTGTCGGTACAGTCTGCCAACGGTACCTACGACTCAGGTAACCGTGCCACCCTGAACGCCGAGGTCTCTCAGCTGCAGGAAGAGCTGACCCGTATCGCTGATACCACCTCGTTCAACGGCCAGAAATTGCTAGATGGTAGCTTGGGCGAGTTGAAGCTGCAGGTGGGCGCCGACGCCAACCAGACTATCTCTGCCGAAATTGGCAAACTGGATGCCAAAGGCTTGGGTGGCAGCTCGGCTGATGTGATCGGTACTGCAAGTAGTGCCTCTTTGGCAGACGGTTTAGGCGCTATTTCAGATAGTACAGACGCGACAACTATGAAAATTAATGGCCAAAGCGTCGGTAACCTCACTGATGGTGCGACAGGCTCTAGTTCTCTTCAGAGTAAGCTGGATGCGATCAACTCCAGGATTTCTGGTGTTGAGGTGGGTGCCTTTACCGAGTTGGAAGGCAAGTCTGGCGATTCAGTAACCGGTGTGATTACTGGCAGTAATGTACTGGAGATCAAACTTGTAGGTCCCGGTGCTGAAAATAACCAATTACAAATCACTGATACCGGCAGCATGGAAGAGCTAGTGGATAAAATCAACGAGCAGGGCGGTGGCATGCTCAAGGCCAGCCTGAACGATGAGGGTGGTCTGGTTCTGTCCAGTGAAACCGGTGCACAGATTACGGTAACAGCGAGCGATGCCAGTGTCGCGGCAGGTCTTACTGATGATAATGCGACTGATAAAGTTCAGAACGCCCAGCTAACTTTCACCATCACCGACCCCAGTGTTGAGAATGTGGATATCGAGTTGGGTACAACTGCGGTTCACGCTGCGGCGATAGGTGCAACAATTGGTCTGCAGGAGCGTGATGGCGCTGATATTACCGGCTTCTCTACTGGTGGTGGTGCCACCCTGGCTGCTCAGGAATTGGTGATCAACGGTGTTGCTATTGGCGCGGCTGAGACTGGAACAGGGGTCTCCACTATCGCGGCCAACAATGTAGCAGCGATTAACGCAAAATCGGCTGAAACCGGAGTGGTTGCCTCCGTTGCTGATGATGAGTCCATTACTCTGCACTCAGTCAGCGGCGATGAGATCAGTATCTCCTACGGTGATGCGGCGACTGCCGAAACCAACGTGAAAGCGATTGGATTCCTGGAAACCAATACGGCTGAGAGCGCGGGCAACTCTGTAGCCGATATCGACATCTCAACAGCAGCAGGTGCCCAGAAAGCGATCGGTATTCTGGATGATGCGCTGGAACAGGTGAACAGCGTCCGTGGTGACCTTGGTGCGATCTCCAACCGTTTGGACTACACCATGAACAACCTGTCCAACATCTCCGAGAACCAGGCCGCTGCTCGGTCTCGTATCGAAGACGCCGACTTTGCCAAAGAGTCTGCCAACCTGTCCCGTGCACAGGTACTGCAGCAGGCCGGTTCAGCCATGCTGGCCCAGGCCAACGCTGCACCGCAGCAGGTACTGTCACTGCTGCAGTAATACGCACTAGGGTCTATCCTTAATGTGTAAGGGCTGCCCCACTGGGGTAGCCCTTTTGACCAGGAGGTAACGGGTATGAGCATCGAATCAATCGGCACGAATAATGCCCCGTCACAACAGGTCGTGTCTTCCCGTCAGCTGCCTGAGGCCAACAACGCCGCCACTGCTGCACAGGTTAAGCCCCTGACCAACAGCACCCAGTCGGTACAGCAGAACGCACCGGCAGAGAAGGTTGAGGTATCGGCAGAACGGCTGCAGGATGCTGTCGAGAAGATGAACGAACTGATGCAAAGCGGTAATCGCTCGCTCAGGTTCCAGGTGGATGACACGGCCGAACGTGTTGTCGTCAAGGTACTGGATATCGAAACGGATGAAGTTATCCGCCAGATACCCACGGAAGAAACCTTGAAATTTTCAGAATTTCTTGAGGGTATGGTGGGGTTGATCTTCGACCAGAAGGCCTGATCCTTCCGGGCAGTCTGCTACACTGTATCGCCCAAGCCCAGTCAGGGAGGCCCCTCTAATGTCCAATATCATTTCATCACTTGGTGGCGGTTCAGGGATTGATACCACCAATCTGGTATCCCAGCTGACTCAGCTGGAGCGCGCGCCCAAAGAGCAGCGTCTGGATACGCGCCAGGAAAAACTCGAAGCGCAGATCTCCGGTTACGGCGCGCTCAAAAGCGCCATGTCTGAATTCCAGAGCCTGATGGCTCCGCTAGGGGGCAGCGATATTTTCAACGCCCGCTCGGTTGCCTTCCCTGAAACCAATGTTATCACCCCCAATTCACTTGCCGCCGGTGCTCAGGCGGGCAGCTATCAGATTGAAGTGCTTGATGTCGCCCGCGCCCAGTCGCTGGTGATGGGTGGCAGCAGCGACCGCAATGCGCCCCTGGGTGCAACCGGTGAGCTGAATATTCAGTTCGGCGAGTGGGGCTACGACACCACTGATCCCAATAACCCCATCCCTGACAGCTTCACGCTGAACGATAATCGCCCCGCGCTGAATATTACGGTGGAGGCGACCGACACCCTGCAAACCCTGGCGGACAAGATCAACAAGGGTGATTCCGGGGTGCAGGCCAGCGTAATGAAGGTGGATGGTCAGTTCCAGCTGATGCTGAGCGCACCTTCCGGTGGCGGCAACGCCATGCAGATTACGGCATCCGATCCATCCCTGTCGGCATTCGAGTTCAATGCCACCAACCAGGGCGCGCTGGAAACCCAGCAGGCCAGTGATGCGGTGCTGAAAATCAACGGCCTTGAAGTTCGCCGTGAAACCAACACGATCAACGATGTGATCGATGGTTTCGACTTTACCCTCAACCGCGCCAGTGTGGGCGAAACCGTCAGTTTCTCCATCGATGCCGACAAGGGTGTGGCGCAGCAGGCGATCCGCGATTTCGTCGAGGGTTATAACAGCTTCCTGCAGACCGCCAAGAACCTGACCGGCGTCACCAAGGATGAAGACGGCAATACCGTGCGCGGAGAACTGGCCGGTGATGGTACCGCCAAGTCATTGATCAGCCAGCTGCGCAGCATGATCGGCAGCGAGGTGCAGGGGCTTGAGTCGGGCTTTACCGCGCTGACCAACCTGGGTATTCGTACCGAGCTGGATGGTACTCTTTCAATCAACGAGAAAGAGTTTACCGCCGCCATGACCGATAACTTTGATCAGGTCGGTCAGTTGTTTGCGCGCAAGGCCAGCTCAAGCAATAACTTTGTCGATGTGGGTATCGGCGCCCGTGCCGGTGGTACGGTAGCGGGGCAGTACAATGTCGAGATTACCCAGGACCCGAGCAAGGGCAGCATCCAGACCGATGCGGTGGCTGAAGGCCTGTTTGATACGCCTTTTGATGCCGGCGCGGGTGATAACAGTTTCAGAATCAGCGTAAACGGCACCCGTTCCAACCTGATCACCTTGACCGGTACCTATACCAGCGCAGAAGAGATGCGCGCCGAGCTGCAGTCGCTGATCAACGGTGACGAGCGCCTGAAAGGGGTCAACGCCCAGGTGGACGTGGCTTATGATGAAGGCACTGGCCAGTTCAGCTTCACTTCGCGTGATTACGGCAAAACCTCCACTGTGAGCTTCAGTGGCGCCACTGCCGCCATGGCCGACTTGGGTATCAGCGATGATTTGCTCGGTACTCAGGGCAAGGATGTACAGGGTACAATCAACGGGGTGAAGGGCTTTGGTGCCGGTGAGGTGCTCTTGCCTGAACTGGGGTCCGACGCCTACGGCCTCAACCTGACTGTGCGTCCCGGTGCTTCCTCTCAGGGGGCTTTTACCATGAACTTCTCCCAAGGGGTCAGCGGTGAGTTGAGTGGCCTGATCGAGCGGTTTTTGGGGCAGGGCGGTGCCATTAGCTCCCGTGAAGAGAATATCGACAAGCAGTTGGAGGAGGTCGCCGTTGACCGTGAAGACCTTGATCGCCGCATGGAGCAGTATGAAACCCGCATAAGCGCCCAGTTTCTGGCGATGGAGCGAATTATCAGCAGCTTGAACGGGACCGGCGATTCCCTTGATGGTCTTATTGATCGCTTGCCGTTTACCGCGAAAAAGTAAAACCGAGCCGTTATAGTCATGGTTCTTTTTTCATTTACCGACAGCTAAGAGTAATCAGATGAACAACAAGGCAATGAATCAGTACAAAAGTGTCGACCTCAACGCTGCGGTTGAAGCCGCCAGTCCCCACCAGCTGATCAGCATGCTCTACCGGGGTGTACTGGAAGCACTGGCCAAGGCCGGTGGTGCGATCGAGCGCAAAAATATCGAGCAGCGCGCTGAGCAGATCAACAAGGCCTGCCAGATCATTGTTAACCTGAAAGGCTGCCTGGATATCGAGAAGGGTGGTGAAGTCGCCGAAAATCTGGACAGCCTGTACGATTACATGCTGCGCATCCTGATGGAAGCCAACCGCAACAACGATGCAGCCAAGGTGAAGGAAGCCGCCGACCTGCTGGCACCTATCGTTGACGGCTGGTCACAGATCCCGGCTGAAGAACATAACAAAACCGCTGTGAAGTAAAAGCGGTAAAAGGGTCGAGTAACGTTTACTCACCCCGCACCTGAACAAGCCGAGTTTATGCTCGGCTTTTTTGACGGCATTCACAAAAGGAGGTGTGATGAGCCATGACCAGAACTTCAAGAATCTGATTCTTGATTACCCTCGCGAGGCGCTGGAGTTCTTTGCGGCTGACGAAGCCGCAAAGATTGACGCCTCAGCACGCATTTTACCCCTGCGGCAGGAGCAGTTGAAAGAACGCCTCGGCGACCGCTTTCATGAGCTGGATGTGCCGCTGCTGGTGGAGTGGCCTGATGACAAGCGTGAAGCCTTGCTGTTCATACTGGAAGAGGAAAGCGACCCGCGCCGTTTCTCCATCCACCGGCTGGCGCACTACTGTCTGCACCTGGCCGAAATGCTCAACACCGAGCGGGTGGTGCCGGTGGTGATCTTCCTGCGTGATGGCGCAGTGCCTGACCGGCTGGAACTTGGCGGCGATCGCCACACCTATCTGAGCTTCCGTTACCTGGCTTGCCACCTGCCTCGCCTGGACTGGCAAGAGTACCGCGATAGCCAGAACCTGACCGCACGGCTAAACTTGCCCAATATGCATTACGCGCCTGAGCGGCGTGTCGAAGTCTATGCACATGCCGTGCGAGGGTTGTTCGAGCTGGAACCCGATCCGGAAAAGCAGATCAAATACATCGACTTTATCGACATCTATACTGCGCTTGAGCCGGACGAGCTTGAGCGTTATTGCCAGGAATATTCGGAGGATGTGCAGAAAATGAGCAGCTTCGCGAAACGCCATTTGGAGCAAGGCCGTCAGGAAGGTATGCAGCAAGGTATGCAACAGGGCGAGGCCCGGATTCTGTTGCGCCAGATGGAGCGTAAATTCGGCAAGGTATCGGTCGAAGTACGCCAACGCATTAACCAGGCTGATGAATCCACACTCTTGGAGTGGTCCGAACGTATCCTGACCGCCAACAGCCCGGAAGAGGTGCTGCATTGAATGATTAATGCTTTGTCGCCTGTTTGGAGTAGCTGTGCGTTTATCCACTGAGCAAATCAACGCAATACTGAACAGCGTTACTCAGGTACTGGGAGATGCTGTCCTTTTCGTAGGGGTTTATGGCTCTCGTCTGGACGATGAGCGAAGAGGCGGTGATGTTGATTTGTACTTGGAAACTACCCGCCCGGTACCGTTATTGCGGAAGGCGGCGCTTGTTCTTGAGCTGGAAAAGCAACTGGGTTTGCCCGTTGACTTGCTGGTGCATGTGGCGAGCACAGCGTACACCCCCTTTCAGCTGATAGCGCGAAAGAACTCCATGTGTCTGAAAGAGGCTGCATAATGGTTGACCTTCTGCAAAATGAAAAACGATACCTGTCTCAGCTATTGGAAGCTGTTCAGCGATGCTCCTATTTTCTGCATGAATCAAGCTCCAAGTTGGAATGGCCGTTGAGTGGTGATTCCCTTTGGCAGCGGCGCAAGGATGCCGAGTTATTTGAAACCTTGGCTGCCATCAATGAGCGCTTTGCAAAGCTGCAGGATACACTTGCTTCAACCATGCGCCACTGTGCGCTATTGATGAGTGAAAATACGGATAACTTCTTGAAAGTTCTTGTGTACTTTGAGAAGCGTGGAGTAGTGCCATCAGTTGAGCTGTGGCAACAGGGACGCATGGCTCGGAATATGGCGGCGCATGATTATGAGACGGACTACAGCCTGATCGCTGAACATTTTAATGTGCTCTCTGAGCTTACCCCGATGTTGCTCGTAACAGCGGGTCATTTGGTCGAAATTTGTAATAACGAACTGAAACTGAGTGCCGAACCTGGCGACTTCAACGATGAATTTGCCACGCTCTTGAGAGATATCGAGTGCTGGGAGAAATAAATGAGCAGTTTCGCGGAACCTATCCTGACCGCCAACAGCCCGGAAGAGGTGCTGCATTGAATAGCAACGCCGATATTCGCTGGAAACAGCGCTTCCAGAACTTTTCCCGCGCTTTTACATTGCTACGTGAAGCGATGGAGCTTGATCCTGCAGGACTGAGCTAGCTGGAAAATCGTTATTTTGGCTGGATGGACGATGTCCTTGAAGATGCCTGAAAGTGCTACCGGTCTGACTGCTGAACAAACAGGGTTGCTTGCTGAATGCTTTGACGCTTTCCCTGCTGTCGAGCAGGTGGTGCTGTATGGCTCCCGTGCCAAGGGTAATTGGCATGCACGCAGTGATGTTGATCATTACGACACCCTCAAGAATGCCCGCTTAAAAGACCATATCGACAGGGTTGGCATCGTGATTTATGACCGTCAACAAACGCATTGTGGTAAATAATGCCAATCCATTGACATCCCCCGCCCATCCAGTACCTTTGACAGAATCCTGACGAACCTCTTCGGATTCACCCATGCAAGGAACGGATACCCCCATTGCCCGCTTTGAGCTGCTGATACTCGACGATGATGCCGAGCGGCGGCAGGCGCTGCATACCTGTTTTGCCTTTATCGGCCTTGAGTGCCATGTTTTTGACTTTGTGAGCTGGCTGCAGCAGGGCAAGGCGTTTGATCTGTCGCGTATTGGTTTGGTGCTGATCGGCGAGAGCAGTCTGCCCATTGCGCTGGGCAAACTGATGACCGAACTGGATGCCGCGCGGGTGCGGCCCAAGCTGCTGGCCTGTGATTGGCCGGAGCTGTCGGCCGATGATTTTGCCCGTCACGGCATTCTGGGCCTGCTGGAAGCACCTTATCGTTATCCACAGTTGCTGGACTGGTTGCATCTGTGTGGGCTGATGCACGAGCAGCAACTGGACGCCTGGCCTTTGCAGGCGGAGATGCCGGGGTTTGTCGGCCAGAGCAAGCCGGTGCGCGAGATTCGTCAGCTCATTACCCAGGTGGCGCCGCGGGATATCAGCGTGTTGATCACCGGTGAGTCGGGCACCGGCAAGGAAGTCGTCGCCCGTTGTCTGCACGAACATTCGCCACGTTGCGACGGGCCTTTTGTGCCGGTGAACTGCGGGGCGATTCCATCGGAATTGCTGGAGAGCGAGCTGTTCGGTCACGAGAAGGGCGCGTTTACCGGCGCCATTTCCAGTCGGCCGGGGCGTTTCGAGCTGGCCAATGGCGGTACGCTGTTTCTGGACGAGATCGGCGATATGCCGCTGCCGATGCAGGTGAAATTGCTGCGGGTGATTCAGGAGCGCCAGTTCGAGCGGGTGGGCGGCAGCAAGACACAGGAAGTGGATGTACGCATCGTCGCGGCCACCCACAAGAACCTTGAGCTGATGATCGAGGCGGGTCAGTTCCGCGAAGACCTCTATTACCGTCTCAACGTGTTCCCCATCGAGATGCCGGCGCTGCGCGATCGGCTGGAAGACCTGCCGCTGTTGATCAACAACCTCTGTGGACAACTGGACGAGGGCTGTTCGCTGCAGTTTCATCCGGCGGCGCTGGCGTCACTGCAGCGTCACCCCTGGCCCGGTAATGTGCGTGAACTGGCCAACCTGATCGAGCGGCTCAGTATTATTCATCCCGGCGGGGTGATCGGGGTGTCCGAGTTGCCGCCAAAATTCCGTCACGTAGAAGAACCAGACCCGGCACGCTACGAACAGCTTAGCCTGCCGAATACGGTTGAAACCGAACCAGCCATGGCTGCGGTGAATAGAACCGGCACGCTGGATTTATCCACAACCCTGGCGTTGCCGGATGAAGGGATCGACCTTAAAGGCTGGCTGGAATCTCAGGAGCAGGCCCTTATCCGCCAGGCGCTGGATGCCTGCAAGCAGGTGGTGTCCAAGGCCGCACGATTGCTGCAGATCCGCCGCACCACGCTGGTGGAAAAGATGCGCAAATACGGGATTGAACGCCAGTGACCGATAGCCAAGCCCTTGAACAGCGCATCACCGAGCTGGAAGCGGAGCTGGCACAGTCACGTCAGCAGCAACAGCATCTGCAAAGCCTGATCAGCCGCATTCCTGGTGGGGTACTGGTGATCGGCCAGACCGGCCGCATCAACGACTTTAACCCGGCTGCCGAGACGCTGTTGGGGGTCGATCTGGCCGGCAAAAGCTGGCTGGAGGTGATCAATCTCTGCTTTGCGCCCCGGCCCGATGACGGTCATGAGGTGTCGTTGAAAAACGGCCGTCGCGTCAGCCTGTCGACCCAGGCGCTGGAAAACGAGCCCGGCCAGCTGGTATTCATCACCGATCAGACCCACACCCGCACCTTGCAAGAACAGCTGCATCACTATCAGCGCCTGTCGGAGATGGGACGGATGATGGCCTCGCTGGCGCATCAGGTACGCACCCCTTTGTCGGCGGCGCTGCTCTATGCCAGCCATTTGATGGCGCCGCAGCTGGATGATGACAAGCGCATCCGCTTTGCCGGCAAAGTGAAGTCGCGACTGACGCATCTGGAGCAGCAGGTGCGCGACATGCTGATCTTTGCCCGTGGCGAAACCAAACTGGAAGACCGTGTCGATGGCCGCACGCTGATGGCGCGGCTGGAGGATCTGCTCGACCAGCCGCTGACCCAGTATGACGCCGATTGCGACTGCATCAATGAGGCACCTGATGTGCTGATCCAGTGCAATCTGGAGGCCCTGCTGGGGGCAATTCTGAACCTGATCAACAATGCGCTTCAGGCCTGTGGCGAAGGCTGTGAACTGCAGCTGCGCATTAGCCGAGAGGCGGACCGGCTGTTGATCGCCGTCTGCGATAACGGCCCCGGTATGGATGCCGCCACGCTGCAAAAGGCGCAGGAGCCTTTCTACACCACCAAATCCCACGGTACCGGGCTGGGCCTGGCGATCGCCCAGGTGATGGCACGCGCCCACCACGGCACCTTCGAGCTGGATTCCACCCCGGGGCAGGGCACCTGCGCCCGTTTCCGGCTACCTTTACTCCAGCCTGTAACGCAACCAACCGAACAAGGAATGACATGAGCGCGACCGTTCTGATCGTAGAGGATGACGTGGATCTGCGCGAGGCGATCACCGATACCCTTGCGCTGGCCGACATCGCCTATCTGGAAGCCGGTAGCGGCGAAGAGGCGCTGGCACTGCTCAAGCAGCAGTCGGTGGATATGGTGGTTTCCGACGTCAATATGCCGGGGATGGACGGCCATGCACTGCTGGCGCGGTTGAAAGAGACGTTTCCGGCCCTGCCGGTGGCGCTGATCACCGCCTATGGCCAGGTGAGCAAGGCGGTGGATGCGATCCGCAAGGGGGCGGTGGATTACCTGATGAAGCCGTTCGAGCCGGAGCAGCTGATCGAGTTGATCCGCACCCATGCCCAGGGCATCACGCCTGCGAATCGGGACGAGCCCATCGCCGAAGCGCCGGGTAGCCGACAGCTGTTGCAGCTGGCGCAACGGGTGGCCGCCACCGATTCCACGGTGCTGATTACCGGCGAGTCCGGTACCGGCAAGGAGGTGCTGGCGCGTTATATCCACGATCACTCTTCGCGTGCCGAGCAGCCGTTTATCGCCATCAATTGTGCCGCCATTCCCGAAAGCATGTTGGAAGCGACCCTGTTCGGCCACGAAAAAGGCGCTTTTACCGGTGCGGTGAGCAGTCAGCCGGGCAAGTTCGAGCAGGCCAACGGCGGTACCCTGCTGCTGGACGAGATCAGCGAAATGGACCTGGGCCTGCAGGCCAAACTGCTGCGCGTGTTACAGGAGCAGGAGGTGGAGCGCATCGGCGGGCGCAAGGTGATCCCGCTCAACGTGCGGGTGCTGGCCACCAGCAACCGCCAGCTGGAACAGACCGTGGCCGAGGGCCGGTTCCGCGAAGATCTTTATTATCGCCTGAACGTCTTCCCGCTGCAGTGGCAGCCGCTGCGTGAGCGCATCGAGGATATCCCGCCGCTGGCGCAGCGTCTGCTGGCGCATCACTGCCGCAAGATGGGCCGGGCAGCGGCCGTCCTGGATACTGCGGCGGTGCAGCGCCTGTGTCAGCACAACTGGCCCGGTAACGTGCGCGAGCTGGATAACGTCATCCAGCGGGCGCTGATTCTGCAGGGCGGGTCCCGGATTCTGGCATCGGACCTGCATCTTGGCACCCAGGCGATCCCCTTGACCTCTTCTCCGGTCGAGATCGCACCGGTAGAACCCGTTGAAGAGGCATTGCCCGATGGGCTTCTGGGCAATGATCTCAAGCAGCACGAATATCAGTTGATTGTCGAAGCGCTCAAGGCCACCGGCGGAAGTCGCAAGGATGCCGCTGAAAAGCTCGGCATCAGCCCACGCACACTAAGGTATAAGTTGGCCCGAATGCGTGAAGAGGGAATTGATCTGGAGTCGATGTTAGCAGGTTAGTAAGCAGTCGCTTACCGTGGAGTTTAAGACTTTTGTTGTGATCCGAGTAGACCAATGTCTAATTCAGGGGGATGGAGCGGCTTGGGTATAACCGTTCTATCCAACTCGCATACGCCGACACACCAATAACAATAGCGGCGTGAAAGGTATAACAACAAAACGCAAGTTAAGGGCATCACGATGAGTGAACAAAACGTATTTCCGGTCGATCCGGCTTTCGCGGCCAAGGCGCATATCGACAACGATAAGTATCTGGCCATGTATGAGCAGTCGGTTAACGATCCGGATACTTTCTGGGGTGAGCAGGGCAAGCGCCTGGATTGGTTCAAGCCGTACACCCGCGTCAAGAACACCACGTTTGATCCGCACAACGTCGACATCAAATGGTATGAAGACGGCGAGCTGAACGTCGCGCACAACTGTCTGGACCGTCATCTGGAAACCCGTGGCGATCAGGTGGCGATCATCTGGGAAGGCGACGATCCCAACGAAGATGAAAAAATCACTTACCGCGATTTGCATGCGCGTGTGTGCCGTTTTGCCAATGCGCTGAAGACCAAGGGCGTGCAGAAAGGCGACGTGGTCACCCTGTACATGCCGATGATCCCGGAAGCGGCCGTGGCCATGCTGGCCTGTGCCCGTATCGGTGCGGTTCACTCCATCGTCTTCGGCGGTTTCTCGCCGGAAGCGGTTGCGGCCCGTATCGAGGGCGCCAAGTCCAAGGTGGTGGTCACCTCCAACTATTCCCTGCGTGGCGGCAAGGCCGTACCGCTGAAAGAAAACGTCGACAAGGCGCTGGACAACCACGAAGCGGGCAATCTGATTGAAACTGTATTTGTGGTCAAGCGTGTCGAAAAAGAGGTGGCCTGGAACGACAGCCGCGATGTCTGGTTTGAAGAAGCGGTTGCCAATGAGCCCGCCGAGTGCCCGGCAGAGCCAATGAACGCCGAAGCGCCGCTGTTCATTCTGTACACCTCCGGTTCAACGGGTGCGCCCAAGGGCTTGGAGCACACCACCGGCGGCTATCTGGTGTACGCCTCCCTGACCCACGAAACTATCTTCGATTACCACGAAGGTGATGTGTACTGGTGTACGGCTGACGTGGGTTGGGTCACCGGCCACAGCTATATTGTTTACGGTCCGCTGGCCAATGGTGCCACCACGCTGATGTTTGAAGGCGTGCCGAGCTACCCGGACAACAGCCGTTTCGGCCGCGTGATCGAGAAACACAAGGTCAATCAGTTCTACACCGCGCCGACCGCCATCCGTGCCATGATGCAGCAGGGTGAAGACGTACTGGGTGATTCCGACCTGTCCAGCCTCAAACTGCTGGGCTCCGTGGGCGAGCCGATCAACCCGGAAGCCTGGAACTGGTACCACCGCGTTGTCGGTCAGGGCCGCTGCCCGATCGTGGATACCTGGTGGCAGACCGAAACCGGCGGCATCATGATCGTGCCGCTGCCGGGGGCAACTCCGAACAAGCCGGGCTCCGCATCCCGTCCGTTCTTCGGTGTACAGCCGGCGCTGCTGGATAACGAAGGCAAGGAGATCGAAGGTGCCGGTGAAGGCAACCTGGTGATCAAGGACTCCTGGCCGGGCCAGAGTCGCTCCATCTGGGGCGATCACGAGCGCTTCATCCAGACCTACTTCTCCAGCTTCAAGGGCGTGTACACCACCGGTGACGGCGCCCGTCGCGATGAAGATGGCTACTACTGGATCACCGGCCGTGTGGATGACGTAATCAACGTCTCCGGTCACCGTATGGGTACCGCCGAAGTGGAATCCGCGCTGGTGGCACACCCGGCGGTTGCCGAAGCGGCTGTAGTCGGTTACCCGCATGACCTCAAGGGTCAGGGTATTTACGTGTATGTGACCCTGCAGACCGGTTATGAGCAGTCTGACGAGTTGATGAAAGAGCTGCGCAGCTGGGTGCGTTCCGAGATCGGCCCGATCGCATCCCCTGATCTGATTCAGTTTGCACCGGGCATGCCGAAGACTCGCTCCGGCAAGATCATGCGCCGTATCCTGCGCAAGATCGCGGAAGACGATTTTGGTGCCCTGGGTGACACCTCTACCCTGGCGGACCCGAGTGTGGTTGATGATCTGATCGAGCACCGCATGAACCGCAAGGGCTAATTCGGTCGCTGCTACAAGTAAAACGCCGCTCGGCTGTGCTGAGCGGCGTTTTTTTGTGCGCAAAGTAGCGACAGGTAGGCGCGTGGTGGGGCTTTGTCGACAAAAGAGTGCTATTATTGCGCACCGGAAATCTCAATGTTCGCCACCTTCATGGACCCCCGGTCGGTCCTGAAGTACCAGGGAGATGATGTATGCAGCTGGCCCAGAAGATCATTATTGCGGATGACCATCCTCTTTTTCGCGCTGCCTTGCGTCAGGCAGTGACACAGGCGGTGCCTGGTGTTGAAATCGTGGAAGCGGATAGCCTGGCAGCGGTGCAGGAAGCTGTTGAACAGCATGGTGATGCCGATCTAGTACTGCTGGACATCCATATGCCCGGTACGCATGGTTTTTCCGGCCTGGTATTCCTGCGTGGCCAGCACCCGGGCATGCCGGTAGTAGTGGTATCCGGCAGTGAGGAAACGCATGTCATGAAACGTGCCATTGACTACGGCGCGTCCGGTTTCATTCCCAAGTCGGCCCCCCTGGAAACCATCTCTGAAGCGATCAGCATGGTGCTGGAAGGCGAGGAATGGCTGCCACAGGAATTGACCGACAACATGGATGAGGTCAGTGAAGAAGAGCAGCAGTTTGCGGCCGCACTGGCCTCACTGACACCACAGCAGTTCCGTGTGTTGACCATGCTCACCGAAGGGCTGCTCAACAAGCAGATCGCCTATGAGCTGAGCGTCTCTGAAGCGACCATCAAGGCACATGTCACCGCGATTCTGCGCAAGCTGGGTGTTCATAGCCGCACTCAGGCGGTGATAGCGGCCCAGCGTCTCGGTGTAGAACCGCCCAAAACCGAGGTCTGACGCGAGCAGGCGGCGCTGCCCTTGTCCACCGACCTTCCTGACTATCCGGGTACGGTGCGTGTTCCCGCGGTAGCTGCGTGAGAGCGCACTCTATACCCGATAGACCCTTCGTACAGGCCCGCTGAAAACGCCTCGTAACGGCCGTGTGAGCCGACACTGTGTGCCGGGTCACACGGCCGTGTTCTTACTGCCCAGACTGTTCCTTTTCGGCTCGGATATTGGCGATGATCTTGTTGATCATGGCGCGCAGCGCTGCCGGCTTCACCGGCTTGGTCAGCAGCTGAGCACCGGCCGCCTGAATTTCGTCGCGGACCTCATCGGTACGATCGGCCGTAATCACGATGGCCGGTGTAAAGTAGTCCGCATCAGCCGGCTGGCCTTCCAGCAAGGCCAGCTCATGCAGGGCCATGATGCCGGTATCGGTTTCGCCCAGATGGTAATCGGCCAGCACAATGTCCGGCACCCACGCGTGCTCGGCCAGCGTGGCCAGGGCTTCGTCGGCTGACAGGGCTGTCACGACTTCACAGGACCAGCCATTGAGCAGGGCTCCCATGCCTTCCAGAATCTTGGGCTCGTTGTCGATGACCAGTACCTTGATGCCATTGAGGCCCTTGCTGCGAATCCAGCCACGCTGCTTGGGGCGTGCCTTCTCCGCCTTGGCGGGGTCGCCCAGCGGCAGGGTGATGCTGAAGACGGTGCCACGGCCGGGCCAGGAACGGACTTTCAGCTGGTGGCCCAGCATACGCGCGATACGGTCGGTAATGGCCAGGCCCAGCCCCAGGCCCTTGACCTGGCTGTGCTTGGGATTGTCGATGCGCTTGAACTCCTCAAACACCTCTTGCAGCTTGTTTTCCGGAATACCGACACCGGTATCCCATACTTCCAGGCGCAGTTGTTTGCCCACCCGCCGGGCACCCATGAGCACGCGACCGGAGGCGGTATAGCGCATGGCGTTGGAGAGAAAGTTCTGCATGATACGGCGCAGCAGGGTTTGGTCGGAGTAGACCACCTGCCGGCAGTTGACGGTGTCGAATTTGAGTCCCTTGTCACGGGCCAGCAGGCTGAACTCGGTACTCAGCGGCTGGAACAGGCTTTCCAGCGAGAAGTGGGTCAGGACCGGCTCCAGCGCTCCTGCATCCAGCTTGGAGATATCCAGAATGGCGGTAATCAGTTCTTCAGCAGCTTTCAGCGAGCCATCCAGATTCTCCACCAGCTGGCTGGTGGACTCGCTATGGCTCTGCTGTGCCAGGGCCGAGGTGAATAGGCGGGCGGCATTCAGCGGCTGCAGCAGGTCGTGGCTGGCCGCAGCCAGGAAACGGGTCTTGCCGAAGTTGGCCGCTTCGGCATCCGACTTGGCCTGGCGCAGCTCATCTTCCATCAGGGCACGGATAGTGTTTTCCTTGCGCAGCTCCTTGTTGACCACGGACAGGGCATGGGTCCGTTCCCGGACACGCTGTTCGAGGTTTTCATTGGTTTCCTGTAGCGCTTGCTCGGCCTTGCGACGCTCGGTGATGTCCTGATACAGGGTAAAGTAGCCCAGCACATCACCGTACTCGCCAATATGAGGAATGTAGGTCACCTCGGCAAAGCGCTCGCGGCCATCACGGGGTGGCAGCTTGGTTTCAAAGCGCTGGCGCTCGCCTTTCAGCACTGCGTCAATATATTGTCGGCGATGTTCAAACTCGTAATGCGGCAGTACATCCAGCACTGAGGCCCCGGCAATGGTATGTCGGTCCAGGCCAAAGGCGTCCGCGTAAGCCTTGTTGATGAACAGGAAGCGCTTGTCCGGATCCAGATAGCCGATCAGGACCGGCACATTGTCGGTGTAGATACGGATGTTCTGCTCGCTTTCACGCAATGCCTCTTCCACCCGCTTGTGCTCGGTAATATCCATGTAGGTGTTGACGTAACCGCCATTGGGCATGGGGTTGCCGCGTACTTCCAGTACCGTGCCGTCGGGGCGGTGACGTTCATAGCTGTGTGGGGCACCGGTGCGAATTGATTCCAGTCGCATCTTGACCTGATATTCCACATCGCCCAGGCCGTATTCCCCCTTGATGGCGTTGTAACGGAACACTTCTTCGATGGGGCGCCCGACACAGATCAGGCCTTCGGGATAGTTGAACATTTCGATATAGGGCCGGTTCCAGGCCACCAGACGCATCTGCTGATCGACCACGCTGATGCCCAGGCTGATGTTTTCGATGGTGGATTGCAGCAGGGAGCGGTTGAACCTCAGTGCCTGCGAGGCTTCGTCCACGATGGTGACGACATCACCGATTTCCATTTCTTTGCCGCGTAGGGTGGAGTCCATCACAATGCGCGCCGACGAGGCGCCAATAGCACCGGCGAGCAGGCGCTCGGTATGCTGGATCAGCTCGGGCGAGGCTTTTTCGGCCGCCATGGGCGGACCATCCCCCTGACGGCGGCCGAAATTGCTGAAGGCCTGGCGGGTACGGGTCATGCCCAGGAAACGCTCGCTGAGCATCTGCAGGTCGCCCACGGTGACCTGACCGAAATGACGCGAGGGGTCGGCGATACCCTTGGCCGCAATATTCACGAAAGCACTGGCTTGGATGCGGTCGACCAGACGCTGATTGGCCAGGCGCGATACCAGCACGAATAGCAGAGTGTTGGTGCCCAAGCTCCAGAGAACGCCATGTGTCAGCGGGTCCAGGCCGGTCAAGCCAAACAGGCTGGTGGGGCTGAGCCAGGTATCGTTGCCGCTGAGCTGTGGTAGCCACTCAAACGGAATCAGGCGTGCCGAGTTGAGCGTCGGCACCACCAGAGTGTAGAGCCAGAGCAGGCAACCTGCGGCCAGGCCCGCCAGCACACCGTGTCGGGTGCCGCCTTTCCAGTAGATGCCGCCGATAATGGCCGGCAAAAACTGGATGGCGGCCACGAAGGCCAGCAGGCCAAACGAGGCTAGGGGTCCCTGTTCACCCAAAATGCGGTAGTAGAAGTAGCCCATCAGCAGCAAACAAAAAATGGTGATGCGACGTACGCGCAGCAGCAGGGCGCCCATATCCTTGGAGCGGTTCAGGTGCAGCCAAGAAATGCGGAACAGTAGCGGCATGACAATATCGTTGCAGACCATGGTGGCCAGGGTGATGCTGGCCACGATCACCATGCTGGTGGCTGCCGACAGGCCGCCGATGAAGGCCAGCGTGGCCAGCTTTTCTGAGCCGGCTTCCAGTGGCAGCATGAGCACGAAGGTGTCGGCATCCACCTGGCCGTCGGTGAAGGTGATCAGGCCGCCGGTGGCAATCGGTAACACGAACAGGGCCATCAGCAACAGATAGAGCGGAAACAGCCAGCGGGCGGTGAACAGGTTGCGGCGGCGGGTGTTTTCCACGATGCTGACATGGAACTGGCGCGGCAGGCAGATGGCGGCGGCGCAGGCGAGCACGATTTCGGTCAGAAAGCCGGCACTGAGGCGGGTATCGAAGTTGTCGTTGTAGCGCAGCTGCGCCTGGATTTGAAACGCCAGGTCGTCCATGCCGTCAAACAGGCCGAATACCACGAACAGACCAACCCCCACAAAAGCGGTCAGCTTTACCAGTGACTCGAAGGCCACGGCCAGCACCAGGCCCTCATGATGCTCGGTGGCATCAATGTGGCGGGTACCAAACAGAATGGCGAACACGGCCATCAGCAGAGCCACGAACAGGGCGGTATCACTGCCCTTGCTCAGCGCTTCTGTAGCCCCGGGCGCGAGGGCGTTGTAACTGATTGCCACGGCCTTGAGCTGCAGGGCGATGTAGGGAATGGTACCCATGACCGCGATCACCGTCACCAGCACGGCGAGGCTCTGGCTCTTGCCATAGCGCGAGGAGATGAAGTCGGCAATGGTGGTGATGTTCTGCTGCTTGCTGACCAGAAAGATCTTTTCGATGACCCGAATGGCCAGCAGGAACACGATCACGGGGCCCAGGTAAGTGGCCAGGAACTCCCAGCCGGTGGAGGCTGCACGTCCGACCGCACCATAAAAGGTCCAGCTCGAGCAGTACACGGCCAGCGATAGTGAGTACACCACCGGGTTGCCGGCCCATTGCTTGCCGGCACTGCTCTTGTCGCCGAAATAGGCGATGGCGAACAACAGCCCCAGGTAGGCAAGTGAAATCAGAATAATGGACCAGCCGGACAGCATAGGGCGTCTCTCACATCAGGTTCAGCGATACCATTCGAATTCAGCGGGCAGCCTTGGCTCGACATGGCGCGTGTCAGGGTAAAGCGGTTTCAGGTACTTGACTATTGTATTACATGAGCAGAGTCATGTTTTTGGCGCTTTATCATAATGCATTGATTCCTTTGAGTTATTTTAAATAACCTGAGCGAAGAACGCAGGCGTTCTACTAAAGTCGGGGCTTTTATTGCAACTCCTCTTTATGCAAGATCAAAGCGTATCTTCTCGGCTCCAATAACAAGAAAACGGAGAAACACCATGGCAGATAATAATTCAAAAGCTGCTCAGTACTGGTCGACGAATCTTCGTCTGATCCTGGGGAGCCTGGTCGTATGGGCCTTCGTGTCCTACGGCTGTGGCATCCTGTTCCGCCCCCTGTTGTCCGGTATTTCGGTAGGTGGCGCTGACCTTGGCTTCTGGTTCGCTCAACAGGGCGCGATTCTCAGCTTTATCGGCATCATTTTCTTCTATGCCTGGAGAATGAACAAGCTCGATAAAGAGATGGGCCTGGAGGAGTAAGCCATTATGAGTCAGTTTGCAATTAACCTGATTTTCGTCGGCGCATCTTTTGCGCTTTACTTCGGCATCGCCATTTGGGCGCGTGCCGGTTCTACCAAAGAGTTCTACGTGGCAGGCGGGGGGGTTCACCCGGTTGCCAACGGTATGGCCACCGCTGCGGACTGGATGTCTGCCGCGTCTTTTATTTCCATGGCAGGTCTGCTGTCTGCCGGTTATGTCAACTCCTCCTTCCTGATGGGCTGGACCGGTGGCTACGTGCTGCTGGCAATGCTGTTGGCGCCTTACTTGCGCAAATTTGGCAAGTTTACCGTGCCTGACTTTATCGGCGACCGCTTTTACAGCAAGGGCGCGCGTTTGGTTGCGGTCATCTGTTTGATCGTGGCATCCATCACCTACGTTATCGGTCAGATGGCCGGTGCTGGCGTGGCCTTTGCCCGCTTCCTGGAAGTCAGCAATACTGCCGGCATCTGGATTGCGGCTGGTGTCGTATTCTTCTACGCCGTGTTCGGTGGTATGAAAGGCATCACCTACACTCAGGTAGCGCAGTACGTGGTTCTGATCGTGGCGTACACCATTCCGGCGGTCTTTATCTCCTTCCAGCTGACCGGCAACCCGCTACCGATGTTCGGCATGTTCGGTGAATATACGGCTGACGGTGCGGCCAATGCGGTTCCGCTGTTGGAAAAACTGGACCTGGTCGTGCGTGACCTTGGCTTCCGCGACTATACCGCTGATGTCGACAACAAGCTCAATATGGTGCTGTTCACCCTGTCGCTGATGATCGGTACGGCGGGTCTGCCGCACGTTATCATCCGTTTCTTCACTGTACCGAAGGTAGCGGATGCGCGCTGGTCTGCCGGCTGGGCGCTGATCTTCATTGCCCTGTTGTACCTGACGGCTCCGGCGGTTGCCTCCATGGCACGTCTGAACCTGATCAAGACCGTTTATCCGAATGGCACTGAGCAGCAGTCACTGGCATATGCCGAGCGTCCGAGCTGGATCCAGACCTGGGAAGAAACCGGCCTGATCACGTTCGAAGACAAGAACAACGACGGCCGTATCCAGATGTACAACGACAAGAACGAGGACTTTACGGCAACCGCTCAGGCGCGCGGCTGGAATGGTTCTGAGCTCAATGTCAACAATGACATCCTGGTACTGGCGAACCCTGAAATCGCACAGCTGCCTTCCTGGGTTATCGGTCTGATTGCGGCCGGTGGTATCGCGGCGGCACTGTCGACTGCAGCGGGTCTGCTGCTGGCGATCTCCTCTGCGGTTTCGCATGACCTGATCAAGACCATGATCAACCCGAACATTACCGAGAAAGGTGAGCTGACGGCTGCCCGTGTGTCCATGGCCGTGGCTATCCTGGTGGCGACCTGGCTGGGGCTTAATCCGCCGGGCTTCGCGGCCCAGACCGTGGCCCTGGCCTTCGGTATCGCGGGTGCGTCCATCTTCCCGGCACTGATGATGGGTATCTTCTCCAAGCGTGTTAACAACAAGGGTGCGGTTGCCGGTATGGTTGCCGGTCTGGCGGCAACGCTGCTGTACATCTTCACCTTCCTGGGCTGGTTCTTCATTCCGGGTACCAACATGCTGGCGAACACGCCTGACAACTGGATTCTGGGCATCTCTCCGCTGTCCTTCGGCGCCATCGGTGCGATGATCAACTTCGCGGTTGCCTTCATCGTCTCCAATGCGACTGAAGAGCCGCCGGTCGAGATTCAGGAACTGGTCGAAAGCGTCCGTTACCCGAAGGGTGCTGGCGCTGCCGTTGATCACTGAGTCATAATGTTGCCCGATAACGGACCTCGGTCTGACAAGGGTTGATCCAAAATCGGGCTTCCAATTGGAAGCCCGACTTTTTTCAGGAAGGGTATATATGATCTGGAACCTGGTAGCGACTGTATTTGCCGGCCTGGGGGCCGCCGGGATCGCATTGATTCTGCGCCTGCTCAGCGGCAAGAAACTGCCCAAATGGATTATTCCGGTATTTGCCGGTCTTGGTATGCTGGCGTACCAGATCTATACCGAATACACCTGGTATGAATTCAAGCGCTCGCAGTTGCCGGCCGGGGCCGAAGTGGTTGCAACCGAGACTGACAGCATGATCTGGCGTCCCTGGACCTACCTCAAGCCGATGACCGTAGCGTTTACCGTGGTGGATACCGGTTCGGTCAGTGACCAGATGGTCGAAGGTGATCGGGTGGTGGAATTCGTACGCTATCGGTTCGAGAAGGCCTATGTGGATCAGGTGCAGCCGCACCGTCAGCTGCTGAACTGCGCCTCGCGCGAAATGGTTGAACTGAACGAAGAGGCTCAGCCGCAGCTGAACAGTTTGCAGACGCTTTCCAAGGTCGATGCCCTGTATCAGCACTTGTGTCGTTGACTCTTTCGGCGTGAAATGCTCCGACTAAAGTCGGGGCATCATTACCATCAACGGTTTGTTAGATTCAGATAAACCCCAGTGTTTCACCTGAAATAACAACAATAGGATGGTGTCATGTCTGTGCAAAATGAAAGCGCGCGTTCGTATTGGCGCGAAAATATCAGGATCATCATGACCTATATGGTGATCTGGTTTGCAGCCTCCTATGGCTGCGGCATTCTGTTTGTTGAAGAACTCGATCAGATCCAGTTCTTTGGCTTCCCTCTCGGTTTCTGGTTTGCCCAGCAGGGCGCAATCTACATCTTCATCGGCCTGATCTGGGCGTATGTGTTCAGCATGAACCGGCTGGACGAAAAATACGACGTGCACGAATAACAATAACAAGTTAAGGATGGCTTCGTTATGAGTCTTGATCTGCTCACCTATATCTTTATCGGTGGCTCTTTTGCACTTTATATCGGCATTGCCATCTGGGCACGTGCCGGATCAACCAAAGAATTCTATGTTGCCGGTGGCGGTGTGCCGCCGGTCGCCAATGGCATGGCAACTGCAGCAGACTGGATGTCAGCGGCTTCATTCATTTCCCTGGCGGGGATCGTATCCTTCATCGGCCGTGACGGTGCCGCTTACCTGATGGGCTGGACCGGTGGCTACGTGTTGCTGGCGATGCTGCTGGCGCCCTATTTGCGCAAGTTCGGCAAATTTACCGTGCCCGATTTTGTCGGTGACCGTTACTACTCCAGTACGGCGCGTACCATTGCCGTCATCTGCACCATCGTTATTTCTTTTACCTATGTGGCCGGGCAGATGCGTGGCGTGGGGATCGTGTTCTCCCGCTACCTTCACGTCGACATTGAAACCGGTGTCGTCGTGGGCATGGTTATCGTGTTTTTCTACGCGGTTCTGGGCGGCATGAAAGGTATTACCTACACTCAGGTGGCCCAGTATTGTGTGCTGATACTGGCATTCATGGTGCCAGCGATCTTCCTGTCCATGCAGGTGACCGGACATTTTCTGCCCCAGACCGGGCTGGGGGCGACGCTGGACAGCGGTAAATCGGTGTTGACCACGCTGAATGAACTGTCGGTGGAGCTGGGCTTTGCCGAATATACTCAGGGCAACAAGACGACGATCGACATGTTTTTCATGACTGCGGCGCTGATGTGCGGTACCGCGGGTCTTCCGCACGTAATCGTGCGCTTCTTCACCGTACCACGCGTCAAGGATGCGCGTGTCTCTGCAGGCTGGGCACTGATTTTCATTGCCATTCTGTACACTACGGTGCCTGCTGTAGCCGGTTTTGGTCGCGTCAACCTGATCGAGACCATCAATGGTCAGGATAACACCGGTGTCGAGTACACGCAGATGCCGGCCTGGTTCAAGAATTGGGAAGAGTCCGGCTTGATTGCATGGACTGACAAGAACGGTGACGGCAAGGTGTTCTACTCGGCCGGTAACGCTTTCGAGAATGGCAAACCGAGCTTTATTGAAGGTACGGGCGATCACGGCGAGCGGCTGACAGCCAACCCCACGGCCAATAGCAGTGAGGTCTATGTCGACCGCGATATCATGGTGTTGGCCAATCCGGAAATTGCCAATCTGCCGGACTGGGTGATTGCGCTGGTGGCTGCCGGTGCGGTGGCGGCGGCGCTGTCGACGGCGGCGGGGCTGCTGCTGGTGATTTCGACCTCGATTGCTCATGACCTGATGAAAAAGACTATCAATCCGAACATCACCGACAAGCAGGAGCTGCGTTACGCACGCCTGGCAGCGATCGTGGCGATCATTATCGCCGGCTATTTCGGCATTAACCCGCCCGGGTTCGTGGCTCAGGTGGTGGCGCTGGCCTTTGGTCTGGCGGCCTCATCAGTCTTCCCGGTGATCATCATGGGCATCTTCAGCACCCGCATGAACACTCAGGGAGCTGTGGCCGGCATGATTGTGGGGCTGGTGAGTACCATTGCCTATATTGTCTACTTCAAGTTCATGGGCGGTACGGCTGACCAGTGGTTCTTCGGCATCTCGCCGGAAGGCTTCGGTACTGTCGGCATGATTCTGAACTTTGTCGTGGCCATGACCGTGGCGACACTGACGCCGGCACCGCCACAGGAGATTCAGCACATTATCGAGGACATTCGCATTCCGCGCGGGGCGGCTGAAGCCCAAGTGCATTGAACTGCGGTTTTCAGGAGGCGGGGGCCACAGCGACAGTTTCCGGTCGCCCGCCTGACTCTGACCCCGACACGTTTCGGAGGGCATGCCCATGCCAAACTCCTTTAAAATGGACAACATCCCGTTCAGCTTGCTGAACGACGGCGAGCAGCAGTTGCTGCGTGATCATCTCGATATCGCCTATTTCCAACGTGGTGAAACCGTCATTGCCGCCGGCGACGTGCCCGAAGGGGTCTACGTCATCCTGAAAGGGCGAGTTGGAGAAAGTGAAGCGCTTGAGGCCGGCGCTGATGCGCCGCAGCAGATCTTCGTCCATTACCAGAATGAAGATTACTTTGGTGGCTGGTCTGCCCTGCGTGGCAAAGCGATCCACAACTTTGTGGCCGAAGAAGAAACTATCTGCCATATCCTGCCGACACGCACGCTGCTGGACCTGATGGCCAGCAATGCCCAGTTTGCGGACTACTTTCAACAGAACCTGGCGGTCAAGCAGCAGATTGTGGCTCAGCATGGCAGCAATCAGGATATGGCCGAGTTCATGTTGGCACGCATTACGGATGCCGCCGTGCGTGACCCACTGGTCGTCGAGCAGGGGACCAGTATTCGTGAGGCGACCGAGCTAATGCGGCAGCACAAGGCAGACTGTGTCCTGGCGCGCAAAGGGGGGCGTCTGGGGATGGTGACCGGGACTGACCTGCTGGATGCCGTGGTGCTGAACCAACGGCCGCTGGATACTGATGTGTCCGATATCGCCAGCTATCGCCTTGTCAGCATCGACCATGAAGACTATCTGTTCAATGCTCTGGTCACCATGACGCAGCAGCAGATCGAGCGCGTGGTGGTCACGGCTGGCCAGGAGATGGTGGGCGTGGTCGAGCTGACTGATGTGCTGAGTTATTTCTCCAGCCATTCCCATGTGATTGGTCTACGCATCGAACGGGCAGACAGTATCGACCAGCTGCGCGAAGCGGCTCAGGGGTTGAACGAGCTGATCAAGGCGCTGATCTCGACCGGCGTCAAGATTCGCTTCACCATGGACTTGCTGGCCGCGATGAACGGACGCATCATTTCCAAGCTGTTTGATCTCATCATCCCGGCGGACATGCAGCCCCATGTCTGCCTGATCGTGATGGGGTCTGAAGGGCGTGCCGAGCAGATCATGAAAACCGACCAGGACAATGCCCTTATCTTCCGTGACAACCTCAGTTGGCCGGGCATGCAGGCCTGCATGGACCGATTCAGCCAGACGCTGATTTCCTTTGGCTTCCCGCCCTGTCCTGGCCGGATCATGGTCTCCAACCCGGAATGGGTCAATTCGGTCGGCGACTGGACCCAGCGCCTGAGTGACTGGGCGGCGACCTGTGACGGCACGGCGCTGATGCAGCTGGCCATCGCGGTTGATGCCAAACCGGTGGCCGGCAACGAGGCCTTGTTCAAGGTGGCGCGTAACTGGTTCCTGCGCCATCTGCGCAACAACGATGTGTTTTTTTCCCACTTCGCGCGGGCCGCTGTCGAATTCGATACGCCGCTGACCTTCTTTGGCAACCTCAAGGACCGGGGGCAGCTGGATATCAAGAAAGGGGGTATCTTCCCCATTGTGCATGGCGTGCGTACGCTGGCACTGGAGCACCGTATCCTCAAGACCAACACCTTTCAGCGTATCGAAATGCTGGTTGAGCAGGGCACCATGCAGGAGCAACACGGCAAGGACATGAGTGAGGCATTGGCGCTGTTCATTCAATTGCGTCTGCGCCAGCAGATCCGCCGCGCCGAAGAGGCCGAGGATGGATTGGACCCGACACCCAATCAGATCGATCTGCAACAGCTGAACAAGCTGGAGCGTGACCTGTTGCGTGATGCCCTCCATGTCGTCAAAGGGTTCAAGAAACATCTGGCACAGCGTTACCATCTGGGAGGGTAAGCAGCGATGATCATCCCGCGCTCGATACGGCGCCTGAAAGAAAAACGCGAACATCGCGAGGGCCCCTGGGCTCACCTGTTCGAAAGCTATAAGGGCGACGAGCTGGTGTCGCTGGACTGCGAGACCACCAGTCTGGACGTTAAAAAAGCCGAGATTCTGTCCATCGGCGCGGTACGCATCAAGGGGCGCAAGGTGATTACCAGCGAGCGCCTCGATCTGAAACTCAAGCCGCCTGCTAGTCTCAGCGGTGATTCGATCAAGATTCACAAGATCCGTGCCAGTGACTTGGCGGACGGCATCGAACTGGAAGATGCGCTGGAGCAGGTGCTGGCATTTATCGGCAACCGTCCAGTTTTGGGGTATTACGTCAACTTCGATATACGCATGTTGGATAAATTCATCCGTCCGCGCTACGGCTTTGGTTTGCCCAACAAGGCGGTCGAGCTGTCCCATGTCTATCATGACATCATCAAGTGGAAGCATGTAGGCGGCGATGTGGATCTGCGCTTTGATACCATTGCCGGCAAACTGGATATTCCCATGCTGGAACGTCATACTGCGCTCGGCGATGCCATCACAGTGGCGTTGATGTACGTGCGTTTGAAATACGGCGAGACGCCTCGTACCAGTTACTGACAGCATGCGAGACTCAGATGACCGAAAAAAGCGGGCTTAATGGCCCGCTTTTTGCTTGGTACTGGTTAGGAGGTGACCAGGCACCCGTAATACGTCAGTATATTGTCGGCTTGAAACGCTCTATGCTTGATGCAAAAGGGCCAGTCTCTATAATGTCAAAAAATTGCCGCAGGAGGTGGAACGCATGGTTGAGCGTGCTGATATCAACAGCCTGCTGTCCCAGATGCGCTCGATTCGAACCGAGATGCAGCAGGGTATAACACCCGTCGCCCAGCCGGATTTTGCTGCGCCGGGGATCAGCAAGACCGAAAGTGCCGGTTTTGCTGATCTGCTCAAGAATGCCGTGGACAAGGTCAATGAACACCAGTCGGAAGCATCCCGGCTGAGAACCGCTTATGAGCAGGGCGATCCGTCCGTGGATCTGCCACAGGTCATGATTCAGGCGCAAAAAGCGTCAGTATCCTTTCAGGCCATGACACAGGTACGCAATCGCCTGGTCACTGCCTATGAAGATGTAATGAAAATGCCGATTTAAGGCAGTTAACGGTTAAGGGTTGAATGGATAACACGGCAGCACAGGTCAGCAGCAAAGGCAGCCTCATGTCCGGCTTCAATAGCTTGGGCATCCTGCGTCAGCTTGGCCTGATGGTCGGGTTGGCGGCCAGTATTGCCATCGGCTTTGCCGTGGTGCTCTGGTCTCAGAAGCCGGATTACCGGGTGCTGTTCTCCAACCTTAACTTTGCTGATGCCAATGAGGTTATCGAGCAGCTGCGTCTGTACAGTGTGCCCTACAAGTTTGATGCCGACGGCCGAGCTATTCTGGTGCCGGAAGAGCATGTTCATCAGGCTCGCCTGAAACTGGCGGCCGAAGGCTTTACTTCCGATAAGACGGTCGGCTTTGAACTGCTGGAAAAAGAGCAGGGCCTGGGCACCAGTCAGTTCATGGAAAACGCCCGCTTTCGGCGTGGGCTAGAAGGTGAGTTGGCACGCACCATCAGTAGTGTGTTGGCGGTGCGCTCGGCGCGAGTGCATTTGGCCTTGCCCAAGGAGTCCGTATTTGTTCGTGATCAGCGCAAACCGCGTGCGTCGGTGTTTATCGAGATGTTCTCCGGACGTTCACTGGAGCGTGACCAAGTCGCCGCCATTGCCAATCTGGTGGCGTCGAGTATTCCGGAGCTGGCTGTTGAAGATGTAACGGTTGTCGACCAAAAAGGTCGCCTGCTCAACACCCGTGACCAGGATGAAGATGTGGTGCTGGCTGCCAAGCAGCTGGAGTACACGCGCAAGATCGAGCAGACCCTGCTCAATCGCGTCAACAGTATCTTGCAGCCGGTTGTGGGGCTGGGCAACTTCCGGGCCGAAGTGTCCACCGATATCGACTTCACCGAAGTGGAGCAGGCCGACGAAATTTACAACCCGGACTTGCCCGCGCTGCGCAGCGAAAAAACCATGGAGGAAAAGCGTGCATCCGGCGCGCAGCCACGCGGTGTGCCGGGGGCGTTATCCAATCAGCCACCGGGCCCCAATGCGGTGCCGGAAGACGTTGATGGGGAAGGGAGTGCTCTGGCTCAGGCTTCCAGTGGTTCCAGCCGGGAGCAGGCGGTGCGCAATTATGAGCTGGACCGTACCCTCAGCTACACCCGTCACCAAACCGGCGTGGTTAAGCGTCTGAGTGTTGCCGTGGTAGTGGATGACCTGGCCGGTACTAACCCTGAAACCGGCGAGAGCGAACGCAGGCCCTGGACCGAAAATGACCTGGAACGCTTGCAGGTGCTGGTACGCAACGCGGTAGGCTACTCCGCCGTGCGGGGTGACAGTGTGACCGTGATCAATTCGCCGTTCGTGCCGGCGGAACCCGTTGACATGACCGAGCCAGCCCTGTGGGAGCAGGACTGGTTCTGGGATGTGATCAAACAGGTTATGGCAGGGCTGTTTGTGTTGCTGCTGATTCTGGGGGTGTTGCGCCCGATTCTGCGCAGTCTGGCGGATGCCGGCAGCAGCAAGGACGTCATGACCCTGGGTCCGGCCGGCGAGATTGCCGCCGATCTGGAGGGGCTTGAAGGCAGTGGCGTGGCGGATGATAAGGTTACGCTGGGGGGCAGCAGCGGCGACCGTGGCGTACTGCCGACGCCCAATGAAAGCTTTGATTATCAGTTGAACGCTATTCGCAGCATGGTGGCGGAGGATCCGGAAAAAGTGGCCCAGGCCGTACGACAGTGGGTAATCGATCATGACCGATGAAAGTGAACTCACGGATATCCAGAAAGCCGCCATCTTGCTCATCAGCCTTGGCGAGTCCGATGCGGCCGAGATTCTCAAGCACTTGGGCCCCAAGGAGGTGCAACGGATCGGCGAGGCCATGACCCAGCTGGACAACGTGCCCCAGTCGCGCGTGGAGAGTGTGGTGGCCGACTTCATGAACGTGGTCAGTGACCAGACCGGTATCGGTATCAACAATGACCGCTATATCCGCGCCATGCTCAATCAGGCGTTGGGCGAAGAGAAAGCCAAGACGCTTATCGACCGTATCCTGTTCAGCACCAACACCTCGGGGCTGGATACTCTGCGCTGGATGGATGCCCGTCAGGTGGCCGAAGCCCTGCGCTACGAGCACCCCCAGATTCAGGCGGTGGTGATCGCCTATCTGGACTCGGACCAGGCCGCCGTGGTGCTGTCCTACTTCGATGAAAAGGTGCGCCTTGAAATTCTGATGCGTATCGCTGCACTGGACCGCATTCAGCCGCAGGCTCTGCAGGAGCTGAATGACATGTTCGAAAGTCAGTTCACCGGCAGCAAGGCGAGCCAGTCCCGTACCCTGGGTGGGGTACGTTCGGCCGCCAACATCATGAACTTCATGGAGTCCTCGCTGGAAGCCGAGATCATGGAGGGTATCCGTGACAATGACGAGGGTCTGGCCAGCGAGATCTCCGATCTGATGTTCGTGTTCGACAACCTGTCGGATGTGGATGACCGTGGCATTCAGGTTATTCTGCGTGAGGTATCCACCGACAGTCTGGTGCTGGCGCTGAAGGGGGCCGATACGTCGCTGCAGGAAAAAATCTTCAAGAATATGTCCAAGCGTGCAGCCGACCTGTTGCGTGACGACCTGGAAGCGAAGGGGCCGGTGCGCGTATCCGAAGTGGAAGATGCACAGAAGGAGATTTTGACCGTGGCACGTCGCCTGGCGGATGATGGCGAGATCGTGCTGGGTGGCTCCGGTGAAGAGATGATCTGATGAAGAGTGATGCTCCTGTTCGCATTCGTGCTGCTGATGCCGGTGTTGTCGAACGCTGGTTGCCCCCGGATGTGGGAGGGGAGGCACGGGTGGTACAGGCCTTGGCGCGCAAACCGCCCAGCCCGCTGGAAGAAGTGGATGTTTCCGTCGTGGAAGAGGAAATATTCGCCGAAAAATTGACGCTTTCCCAGTGGGAAGAGCTGTGCGAGGCCGCGCGCCAGGAGGGCTACACCGAGGGCCTGCGCCAGGGGCAGGAAGAGGGGCGCCAGCAGGGGTATGAAGCAGGTCATCAGCAGGGACTGGACGCCGGCCAAGCCGACATTACAGCACGCCTGCAGCAACTGGATGCTTTTTTAGAACAGTTGCAGGCACCGCTCGAATATCAGCGTGAAACCATTGAAGACAGCCTGATCCGTCTGGTGGTCGAGCTGGCCGAAGCCGCCGTCAAGGCGGAGCTGAGCGTCAACATCGAGCACTTGGCGCAGAGTGTGCGCGAAGCGCTGGCCCAGTTGCCCGAAGGCAGTGGTGAAGTGGTAATACAGGTGCACCCCACGCAACATGAGTCGTTAGTGCCGCTGCTGGAAACGGATAACATGAAGCTGGTGGCGGATGAGACCCTGACGCCGGGCAGTTGCCGGGTTGACAGCGGCACCTGCCGGGTCGACTATCAGGTAGAGCAGCGTTTCCGTCAGGTGGCCGACCAGCTGCTGGCGCGCCTGATCAAGACCCCTGATCCCGAAACGCCGGAATCCTGACCCACCATGGATATTCTTGTGCCGGACATGGATCTGCGCCTCAAGCGCTATCTGCACTGCCAATACGAGCCTCCGCGCCCGGAAGTCGAAGGGCGCGTGACGCGTTTGATCGGGTTGACCCTGGAAGCGGTGGGGCTGAAAGTGGCGCTGGGTGACTATTGCCTGGTGTCGTTGCAGGGCGAGGGCAGCGTTGAGGCTGAGGTGGTCGGTTTTGCCGGTGATCGTATCTATCTGATGCCGCTGGACAGCGTGGATGGTCTGGCGCCCGGTGCGGCCGTGCGGCCTCGGGTCGGTGCCAGCCTGGTACCTGTGGGCTTTGGGCTGCTGGGGCGTGTCATCGATGGCATAGGGCGACCACTGGATGGCAAGGGACCACTCAAGCCGGATGACATGGTGACCCTGCAGGGCGAAACCATCAACCCGCTGCATCGTCACCCGATTGAACAGACGCTGGATGTCGGTGTGCGTGCCATCAATGGCCTGCTGACGGTGGGGCGCGGCCAGCGTTTGGGTCTGTTTGCCGGCAGTGGCGTCGGCAAGTCCGTGTTGTTGGGTATGATGACGCGCTTTACCGAGGCGGAAATCACCGTGGTTGGGCTGATCGGTGAGCGTGGGCGAGAAGTGCGCGAATTCATTGATCACAGCCTGGGTGCTGAAGGTATGGCTCGCTCGGTGGTGGTGGCTGCACCGGCGGACGATTCGCCCCTGATGCGCTTGCGGGCCGCCCAGCTGACGACCCGCATCGCCGAGTACTTCCGTGCCCAGGGCAAGAATGTGCTGTTGTTGATGGATTCTCTGACCCGCTATGCCCAGGCTCAACGCGAGATTGCACTGGCGGTGGGTGAGCCGCCAGCCACCAAGGGGTATCCGCCGTCGGTCTTTGCCAAGTTGCCCAAACTGGTGGAGAGGGCCGGTAACGGCAGTACCGGCGGCGGTTCGATCACCGCCTTTTATACGGTGCTTACCGAAGGGGACGATCAGCAGGACCCGGTTGCGGACTCTGCCCGTGCCATTCTTGATGGCCATTTCGTACTATCACGTAGCTTGGCCGAACAGGGGCATTACCCGGCACTGGATATCGAGGCCTCGATCAGCCGTGCTATGCCGCAGATCGTGGATGCCAGCCAGCTTAACCTGGCGCTCCAGTTCAAGCGTCTGTATTCCCGTTATCAGCAGAACGCCGATTTGATCTCGGTGGGCGCTTATGTGCGCGGCAGTGATGCTGAAACCGACCGGGCCATCGATATGCTGCCGGCTATTCGCGCTTATCTACAGCAGGGCATGCATGAGCCCATGCCAATCAAGCGTTGCATGCAGGAGCTGGCAATGGTCATGTCACCGCCGCCGCAGCAGGCGCAGCCGACCCAGGCGCCGGGGCAGAATCTGCGCCGTACACCTTGAAGGAGGGTAGGTTCGTATGAGTAAACCGCGATCACAGCGGCTGGAAGTCGTGCTTGCCGTGGCCGAGCGCAAGCGGCGCGAGGCCGAACGCTTTCTGGCGGATGCGCGTCAGCGTGTCGGTCAGGGCGAGCAAGGGATTGTTCAGTTGCAGCAATACCTGAGCGAGTACCAGCAGCAGTTCACGCATACCGGCCGTCAGGGCGTTAGCATTGACGCGCTGCAGTCACGGCAGGCGTTCATGCAAAAGATCAGTCAGACCATGCATCAGCAGGAGCAGGCACTGCAACAGGCGCGCGATCAGTTGCAGCAGGTGCAGGCCTATTGGCAGCAGGCCTATGCCCGCGAAAAAGGCATCGAGAAGCTGGTGCACAAGGCGCGTGAAGAAGAGTTGCAGCAGCGCGAGCACAAGTTGCAACAGGAAATCGACGAGCGCTCCCAACACCTGCGCCCTCGCTATATATAGTTGCTGGCACTGTATTTGCATTGACAGATTGTCACCCCTCTGCAGGAGTCTGTCATGGCTATCAATCAATCGCTGCCCTCATCATCCTTGATGCTTAACATTGCACCGGCGCCAGCACCGGCGACGGGTACTTTGCCTGTGGCAACGGCACCGGCACCGGCACAGGCAGGCTTTCAGTTGCTGTTTCAGGGCTTGTTGCAGGCTCAGGGCGGCCGCATGCTGGCGGCAGGCGAGGGAAAGCCCTTGCCTCCAGGGGGCGAGCCCTTGCCGGAGGGGCTTGAGCTGGCCGAAGCCACAGTGGACGGCGGTGTGACCGGTGCAGCCATGTCGGCCCAGGTTCTGCCAGAACCTGTAACCGTTCAGGCCACCGAGGCTGGCGGGCGGTTGGTGCAGATATCAACGGCTATGCCTGCGCCTGCAGACGCAGCAGCGCCCGGAGTCAGCGCGAAACCGAACGGCGTTACATCGCCGGCCGGTAATGTCCCGGCTCAGGCAGCAGGGGGAGCCCCGGCACCAGCTGCGACCGTCACATCAGGCGCAGGCGCGCCATCTGTACCTCCCGCTGATACCAGGGAAAATGTGCAAGGAAGCAGGGCGGTGCAGCAGGCGGCGGTAATGCAGCCGACGCCACCGGATACACAGCCCTTGACTTCAACGACACCGGCCCGCCCCGGCGTCTCTGTCGAAGGGGCGACCACACCTGCCTCTCGGCCTCAAGCGAGCGCCTTGACCGGTATACAGGCTCCAGCGGGCGAATTGCCCGGCGGGCAGGTCGCTCAGATGACGGGGCGGGTGCCTGCACAAGTGGCTGCGGCTGCCAGTGCACCTCCCAGCCTGCCCACTACGGCGCCTGCATCCTTGCAGGCGGGTGGTGTTCCCTCGCCGTCTGAAGCCGAGGGCGTCACGTACCGGGCTCAGCCAGCGCCGCCATTGATGGCCGAGGCGCGCTCGGCGCCCGTGCCCGCCGGGCAGGCAGCGGCCACCGCTGCAGCAGTTCAGCCGGCTCCGGTAACGGTGTCGGCTGGGGGAGGGGCTACACCGCTATTGAATGGCGCGACCGAAATGGGGCAGCGTGTGCCGCCTTCGGCCGGGGTTGCCCCCCGTCCCGAGGCCAGCGTGGCAGCCGATGCTACCGATGATGGAATGGAGGTGCCGTCAGTGCAGGCGGGCAATGCCCTGCGCCAGGCGGCTGTGAGCAGTGCCCAGGGGAGTGAAGTCACCGACGTGAGCGGCGGGCGTGATGCCGCTTTGACCGCGCGACCGGATGCGGGACGAACGGATGCCTCCGCTGTCCGCACCCAGGCAGAAGCGGGGGCCGTGCGCGCCGAAGTCACGACGGCTGCTTTGAGAGCGGCAGCGGAGGCGGGTGAAGTCGGTGACGATGGCGGACAGCAGTCCCGTCAGGATGGGCAGAATGCAGCGGCGCAGTTGGCCGGTAGCTCACGCGGCAGTGTAGCGGCGTCAGTCACCACTCAGCCCGCCACTTTTGCCGAGCAGCTGCAGCAGCAGATGCAGCAGCAGCTGGGCGATCCTCGGTGGGGGCGGCAAATGGGCGAACGCGCCATCATGATGGCGCAGCATGGCCCGCGCAGCGCCCAGATTCAGCTTGATCCGCCAGAGTTGGGAGCCATGCAAATCCGCATCCATGTGCAGGGTCAGGACCAAGTCAGCGTTAGCTTCACCAGTGCTAACCCGATGGTACGTGATGCGCTGGAACAGCAGTTGCCGCGGCTGCGTGAAATGTTCTCCGACCAGGGGCTTAACCTGCAGGATTCGTCCGTTTCGGATGAGGCACGTCAGCATGGTTCGGATTCGCGTGACCGTGGCTCTGATAATGGTGGTGCAGGGCGCTATGCCGGCGGCGGTGATGCCGAGGACACAGACATGACGGTCATCAGTCAGGCCGCGTTGGGTCTGGTCGACTATTACGCCTGAGACTACAGCCGCAAAGGCAGTGTGGTATATTACTCGCCTGAATTGTAAGGATGCTGACTATCAGCGGAGGCATGAATGGCGGGCAATGAAACAGCCGAAGAGACACCGGCTGACGGCAAGGGCTCCAATAAAAAACTGATTATCATAATTGCACTGGTCGGCGTGTTGATGCTGGGCGGTGGTGCAGGTCTGACTTATTTTCTGCTGGCTCCGGGTGAGCAGGCGGCGGCCGGTGCGACTGCTGCCGAGCCGGTGCAGCAAGATGCGGTTTACACCAAGGTGCGTACACTGGAAGGCAAGCCATCCTTTGTAGTCACGCTGCAGTCCGAAGACAACAAGCGTCACTATCTGCAGGCGTTTGTCGAGGCCAAGAGTCGCAGCCCTGAAGTGGATGCCGCGCTGCAGCTGCATATGCCGCTGATTGTGGCGCGCCTCAATGCGCTGTTCAGCTCGCAGTCGTTTGAAGAGCTGCAAGGCATCGAGGGCAAGCGGGCGTTGCGTGCCGAGGCGACTGAACTGGTGCAGTCCATCATGCAGGAGAAGATCGGTCAGCCTGGCGTGGAAACCATCCTCTTCACCAACTTTGTCATGCAGTAAGGTAAGCTGATGTCGGTCAAGGATCTGCTCTCCCAGGACGAGATCGATGCGCTGCTCCATGGCGTAGACGATGGCGATGTCGATACTGACGAGGAGCCCAGTGGTGGCTCGGAAGACGGTATTGAGCCCTATGACCTGGCCAGTCATGACCGCATCGTGCGTGGGCGCATGCCCACGCTGGAAATGATCAATGAGCGCTTCGCCCGACATACCCGCATCAGTCTGTTCAATCTGCTGCGCCGCACGGCTGACGTGACGGTTGGCGGTATTCAGGTGATGAAGTACGGCGACTACATTCATACCCTTTACGTACCGACCAGCATGAGTCTGGTCAAGGCGCACCCCCTGAGGGGGACGGCCCTATTCATCATGGATGCGCGGCTGGTATTTCGCCTGGTGGATCAGTTCTTCGGGGGCGATGGTCGCCACGCCAAGATCGAAGGGCGTGAGTTTACGCCCACCGAAACCCGCATCGTGCACAAGACGCTGCAGCAGCTGTTTCATGACTTGCAGGAGGCTTGGCGACCCGTGTATCCGCTGCAGTTCGAACACGTCGGCCATGAGGTTAACCCGGCAATGGCTAATGCGGTCAACCCAACCGAGGTGGTGGTGGTCAGCACCTTCCAGATTGACCTGGAGGGTGGTACCGGCGAGCTGCACATCACCATGCCTTACGCGATGCTGGAGCCGGTGCGCGATCAGCTGCTGTCCGGTGTGCAGACGACGGAAGAACAGAAGGATGAGCGCTGGCTGACGGCGCTGCGCCGTGACATCATGATGGCAACGCTGGAACTGGACCTCAAGGTGGCCGAACGCGAGCTGACACTGCGGGACATCATGGAGCTGGAAGCGGGCGACATCATACCGGTTGAAATGGCGGACAGCCTGTCCCTGAACGCCAACGGCATCCCGCTGTTCAACTGTCAGTTGGGTACCTCGCGGGGCAATCTGGCAGTTAAAATCAAGGATACCATCAAGCGGCCGGGCTCTGACTGACGCGGCCTGCGGAGAATCATGACGTGAGTGACGAGAACAACAATCCGGATCAACAGGCCCTGGCCGACGAGTGGGCGGCCGCGCTGGAGGAGCAAACCGGTGACGCGGGTGTCGATGCGGACGCCCTGCTGGACGATGTACAGGCTCAGTCGGCCCCGTCGGCGCGTGGGGTCGAGCTGGATGAACTGCAGGATGACTCGGTGCCGATAGCGGACCCCAAGCTGGATGTCATTCTGGATATTCCCGTGAACCTGACCATGGAAGTGGGCGGCACGGAAATTGCCATCCGCAACCTGCTGCAGCTGAGCCAGGGCTCGGTCATCGAGTTGGACCGGGTGGCGGGCGAGCCGCTGGACGTCAAGGTCAACGGCACCCTGATTGCCCATGGGGAAGTGGTGGTCGTCAATGATCGCTACGGCATCCGCCTGACCGACGTGATCAGCCCGCAGGAACGTATCCGGCGGTTGAAATGATGCGCAGGCTGATGGTACTGGCACTGCTGCCGCTGACCGCCATGGCCGAAGCGCCACCCGCGCGGGCAGACCTGCCAGACCCGCTGTCCTGGGGCAGCCTGGTTCAGCTGGGCCTGGGACTGACGCTGGTGGTGGGGTTGATCCTGCTGCTGGGGTGGTTGGTACGGCGCGTCAATGGTACCACAGCATCGGGGCAGGGCATGAAGGTGCTGGCGGCATTGCCGCTGGGGCAGCGCGAGCGCGCTGTACTGGTACAGGTAGGGCAGGAGCAGCTGCTGTTGGGCGTTGCGCCGGGGCGTGTCAGCCTGATCAAGCATTTCGATGCGCCGGTTGTCGATTCAGAAGCCCTGCGTGGTGCGGCCTTTGCCGATCGTCTGCAGCAGGCTCTGGGGCGCGGAGGGCCACAATGAGGCTGCTGGGACTCCTGGTGCTGGCGCTGCTGCCGGTAATGCCTGCTCTGGCTGATACCGGCATTCCGGCCGTGACGCTGGTGCCGGGCGAGGATGGTACCGCCAACTACAGCGTCACCATCCAGATTCTGGCCTTGATGACGCTGCTGACGTTCCTGCCGGCGATGTTGATGATGATGACCTCCTTTGCTCGCATCATCATCGTGTTTGCCATTCTGCGCCAGGCACTGGGGCTGCAGCAGACGCCTTCCAACCAGATCATCATCGGCCTGTCGCTGTTTCTGACCCTGTTCATTATGTCGCCGGTGCTGGATGAGGTGAACGCCCGCGCCGTGCAACCTTACATGGCGGAGGAGATGGCGCCGCTGGACGCGTTCAAGGCGGCGGGCGAACCCTTCCGTGACTTCATGCTGCGGCAGACGCGCGAAAGCGACCTCAATCTGTTCATGCGTATCTCGGAAACGCCGCCGGTGGAGCGAGTGGAAGACATTCCTTTCACCATCCTGATTCCCTCGTTCATCATCAGTGAACTGAAAACTGCCTTTCAGATCGGCTTCATGCTGTTCATTCCCTTTCTGGTCATCGACTTGGTGGTGGCCAGCGTGTTGATGGCGATGGGCATGATGATGCTGTCGCCGGTGATCATTTCGCTGCCGTTCAAGATCATGCTGTTCGTGCTGGTGGACGGCTGGGCCATGGTCGTGGGTACGCTGGCGGCCAGTTTCGGCATATAGACGGGAGGGCACTATGGATCCGGGCATGACACTTGACCTTTTCGGCCAGGCCTTCTGGCTGGTGGTGGTGATTGTTGCCGTGATCGTGGGGCCGTCGCTGGCCGTGGGGCTGGTGATTTCCGTGTTTCAGGCGGCGACGCAGATCAACGAGCAGACTCTTAGCTTTCTGCCGCGTCTGATCGTGACGCTGCTGTCGGTGATGTGGGCCGGCCCCTGGATCGTGACGCGCATCACCGACCTGTTTAACTACCTGTTCCTCAACATTCCCCGTCTGATTTCCTAGGAACGTCATGGAAATCAGCCTGCTGCAGATCGAACACTGGGTCAACGGCTTTCTCTGGCCCCTGTTTCGAGTCATGTCCTTTTTCATGGCGATGCCGATCATTGGCACCCAGATGCTGCCGACGCGCCTGCGCCTGGGGTTGGCGCTGGCCGTCACGGTGCTGCTGGTGCCGGTGCTGCCGCCCATGCCTGCGTTCGATGCGCTGACCCTGGAAAACTGGATCGTGGTGGCGCAGCAGGTACTGATCGGCAGTCTGCTGGGCTTTTCGGCCAATATCCTGCTGCAGAGCTTTGTCGCCGGGGGGCAGATCATGGCGATGCAGATGGGCCTGGGGTTTGCGTCCATGACCGATCCGGCCAACGGGGTCAGCGTGGTGATCGTGGCGCAGATCTATCTGATGCTGGTGATGATGCTGTTTTTGGGCATGGATGGGCATCTGGTGCTGATCGAAATTCTGGCGCAGAGCTTTCATGTACTGCCGGTGGCCGCGGGTGGACCCAGTCAGGCGACGCTCTGGCAGATGGCACTTTCCGGGGGCTGGCTGTTCATGGCCGCGTTGCTGATGGCGCTGCCGGCGGTTACGGCGCTGCTGGTGATCAACTTTGCCTTCGGTATCATGACCAAGGCCGCGCCACAGCTGAATATCTTTGCCATCGGCTTCCCGTTCACCATGCTGATGGGGATTTTCATTGTCTGGGCTAGCTTGTCCGGCTTCTTCAGCCATTACCAGGTGTTTGCCTCCGAGGCACTCAATACTATCGCCGGTCTGCTGCAGGCGGGGACGTAGATGGCAGAAGAAACCGGTCAGGAAAAAACCGAAGAGCCCACGGCGAAACGGCTGAAAGAAGCGCGTGACAAGGGCGATATTCCGCGCTCACGGGAGCTCTCGGCCACGGCCCTGCTGCTGGCTGCAGCGGCATCGGCCCTGCTGTTCGGCAGCGAGGTTGCCGGCACCATGATGAATATCATGGTGGAAAGCTTCAGTCTGGATCGACGGGATGCCTTTGATCCAGCCCGCATGTTCAGCCACTTGGGAGAGGCGCTCTTTGAAGGGTTTTTCAGTCTCTGGGGTTTTTACCTGCTAACCCTGCTGGCTGCACTGCTCAGTCCCATCGCTTTGGGTGGGTGGAACTTCAGTGGTCAGGCGATTCAGCCCAAGGGCAGTCGTCTGAATCCGCTCAGCGGCATCAAGCGCATGTTCTCGCTCAAGGCGCTGATCGAGTTGGCCAAGGCGCTGGCCAAGTTTCTGCTGGTGGGCTCCTTTGCCATCATGGTGCTTTGGCTGGACCGTCCCGACCTGGTAGCACTGGCCCGGGAGGCGGTGGAGCCGGCCATCGCCCACTCGTTGCAGATTCTCGGCTGGTCGTTTCTGGTCATGAGTCTGTCACTGATCATTATCTCCCTTATTGATGTGCCCTTTCAGCTCTACGATTACAACAAAAAGCTGAAAATGACACTGCAGGAGGTCAAGGACGAAATGAAGAACACCGAGGGCAAGCCCGAGGTGAAGGGGCGCATCCGCCAGCTGCAGCGCGAGATCGCCCAGCGCAAGATGATGTCCGACGTGCCCGAGGCAGACGTGGTGATTACGAACCCGACGCACTACGCCGTTGCACTCAAGTATGATCAGGGCGGCAGCGGTGCACCGAGGGTGGTGGCCAAGGGGGCCGATTTCGTGGCGCTCAAGATCCGCGAGGTGGCCGAAGCCAATGATGTGCCCTTGCTGTCGGCGCCTCCGCTGGCACGAGCGCTGTATCATGCGACTGAGATCGGTGATGAAATACCGGCCGGTCTGTATCAATCGGTGGCCCAGGTGCTGGCCTATGTGTTCCAGCTCAAGCGCTACCGGCAGCGCCTAGACGAGGCGCCAGCCCCGCTGCGTGACGATGACCTGGATATTCCGGACGAATTCCGTCGTGAACCGGAAGAATAATTGGCGGACTTTTTGCATATCCTCAGTGTAAACGCGTGTAAAATGTCAAAAAAACATCAGCTGCACCGTTGAACCGGCGGGCTCCCGTAACACGAGCCGGCCTGGGAATTTATTTATTGTTTTTTTGACACCCTTGGAGGAAGCGTGGAACGCGAAGTCATCCTGAATAATGTCCGTGGCCTGACCCAGGGGAACCTGGGGATACCACTGTTGCTGCTGGTTATTCTCGGTATGGTCACTCTGCCCATGCCCGCGTTCCTGCTCGACGTGTTTTTTACCTTCAATATCGCTCTATCCATCGTGGTACTGCTGGTCAGTATCTATGCCTTGCGACCGCTGGACTTTGCCGTCTTTCCGACCATTCTGCTGGCGGCTACGCTGCTGCGCCTGGCGCTGAACGTAGCCTCGACGCGTGTGGTGCTGCTGTTCGGACACGAGGGGGGCGATGCGGCCGGCAAGGTGATTCAGGCCTTCGGTGACGTTGTCGTTGGAGGTAACTACGTTGTGGGTATCGTGGTGTTCCTGATCCTGGTGATCATCAATTTTGTGGTCGTGACCAAGGGGGCCGGGCGCATCTCGGAAGTCAGCGCCCGCTTTACCCTGGATGCCATGCCCGGCAAGCAGATGGCCATCGATGCCGACCTGAACGCAGGTCTGATCAACCAGGACGAGGCCCGGGCGCGGCGCAGCGAGGTTACCCAGGAGGCAGACTTCTATGGGGCCATGGATGGTGCATCCAAGTTTGTGCGCGGCGATGCCGTCGCCGGCATACTGATACTGGTCATCAACCTGCTGGGCGGGCTGGGCATCGGCATGGTCCAGCACGGCCTCAATTTTGACATGGCACTGCAGTACTATTCGCTGCTGACCATCGGTGACGGTCTGGTGGCGCAGATACCTTCCCTGCTGCTGTCCACGGCGGCTGCGGTCATGGTGACCCGTGCCAATTCCTCCGAAGCGATGGGCACTCAGGTATTCCGGCAGATGTTTGCTTCCCCGCGTGCACTGAGTGTGGCGGCTGCCATACTGTTCATCATGGGGGTCGTGCCCGGAATGCCACATTTTGCCTTTATCAGCCTGGCAGCAGCGGCTGCCGGCGGAGCCTGGTGGATCAACCGTGAAGAGCAGCGCCGCGCCGAACAGGCGGCCGAACAGGCCGAAAAAGCCGAGGAGGAGGCGCCGGCCCCGACGGAAGACAACCGTGAGCTTGGATGGGATGATGTCATGCCGGTGGACATGATCGGGCTTGAGGTGGGCTATCGGCTGATCCCGATGGTGGACAAAATGCAGGGCGGGCAGTTGCTCGGGCGCATCAAGGGGGTGCGCAAGAAGTTGTCTCAGGATCTGGGCTTTCTGGTGCCTTCAGTCCACATTCGCGACAACCTGGATCTGTTGCCGGGGGCCTACCGCATCACGCTGATGGGGGTGATTGCCGGCGAAGCTGAAATCTACCCGGACCGTGAGCTGGCGATCAACCCGGGGCAGGTGTTCGGGGATTTGAACGGTATCAGTGTCAAGGATCCGGCCTTTGGACTGGATGCGGTCTGGATCGACAAGAGCCATAAAGAGCATGCCCAAACCCTGGGGTATACCGTGGTGGATGCCAGTACGGTGGTGGCCACGCACATCAACCAGGTGCTGCAGACTCACGCCCACGAGCTGCTGGGGCATGAGGAAGTGCAACAGCTGCTGGACCTGCTCACCAAGAGTTCGCCCAAACTGGTGGAAGAGCTGGTGCCGAAAAAGCTGTCGATCAGTGCGTTGCTCAAGGTGTTGCAGAATCTGCTGATGGAGCAGGTGCCACTGAAAGACTTCCGCTCCATCGCCGAGGCACTGGCCGAAGCGGTACAGCGGACCCAAGACCCGCTGGCGTTGACGGCAGCCGTGCGAGTAGCGATCTCACGCCTGATTGTGCAGACGATCAACGGTTCGGAACCGGACCTGGCCGTGATTACGCTGGAGCCCTCGCTGGAGCAGATGCTGTTGGGGTCCATGCAGCAGGGGCAGGGCGATGAAGGTCTGGTGCTGGAGCCCGGCATGGCCGAGCGGCTGCAGCGCTCGCTGGCCGAGACGGCTCAGCGCCAGGAAATGGCCGGCAAGCCTTCGGTGCTGTTGGTGGCCGCGCCGGTGCGGCCGTTGATGGCCAAATTTGTCCGTTATGGCGAGCATCAAATTCATGTACTCTCCTATCAGGAGATTCCCGAAAACAAGAAAGTCACCATCGTGGCCACCGTAGGCGGACAAAATGGCTAGGGTTTGGCGACAGGCGGCCGATAAGGGAAGGATATGAAAGTAAAACGTATCTTTGCACCGGATATGCGTCAGGCTATGCGCCGGGTTCGAGAGGAGATCGGCCCTGACGCCGTGATCATTTCCAACCACCGCGTGGCCGGTGGCGTGGAAGTGGTGGCGGCGCATGAGGATGAGTATGAGGCCGCCCAAGCCGAGCTCAAGCGCAACCGCAGCGCACGCCCTCCCGACAACCGTCGCGAGGAACAGATCCGCATACTTACCGGCAGCCATTCGCACCAGTCCGAGCAGGCCAGCCGCAATGCGGCGCTGGAAGAGGAGCTCAACAAGACCCGGGCGCGTATCGCCGAGGCCAGTCGTCGCCTGTCTGAACCGGATGTGCGTGCCGATCGCAACGTCAATCGGCAAATCGATGACGAAGATGACGAAGATTTGCGTTCGATTCTGGCGTCGTTGAAAGCGCGTAACCGGCGCCGTAGTGCGACGCCCGAATCGGCCCCGGAGCCAGTGCCACGTCCGGCGCCACCGCCGCCCGCCAGTCGCCCCCCGCGCAGTGCTCAGCCGTCCCGGCAGGAGCCGTCATTCGTTCCCGAGCCGGTGCTGCCGGAGGAGGACCCGGCGCTGCGCAGCATGCAGCAGGAGATCCAGGAGCTGCGGCAGCTGCTGCAGCAGGAAAAAGCTGCTCCGCCACCGCGTCGGGATCTGTCCGCGCAGCACCAGCAGGTGGCACAGCGGCTGCAACAGCTGGGTCTTGGCGTACCGCTGGTGCGTCAGTTGATGAGCGGGGTCGAGCCGGAACTGGCACCGGATACCGCCTGGCGCAATGCATTGGCGCGCCTGGCGGATGCGTTGCCGGTACTGGGCGAAGAACTGGTCGAGCGCGGCGGCATGATTGTTTTTGTCGGCCCGACCGGCGTGGGCAAGACCACCACCATTGGCAAGTTGGCGGCACGTCACGTGCTGCAGCACGGCAGCTCCAGCGTAGCGCTGGTGACCACTGACTGTTTCCGTATCGCGGCGCACGAGCAGCTCAAGACCTTTGGCCGCATTCTCGATGTACCGGTACGGGTGGTGGATGAAAATCACAGCCTGGAAGAGGTCTTGCAGGGGCTGCGCAACAAACGTCTGGTGTTGATCGACACGGCGGGCATGAATGCTTCCGACCCCCAGGGGCAGCTACAGATGCAAATGTTGTCCGGTGTCACCCTGCGTCTGAAGAAACTACTGGTACTATCCTGTTCCAGTCAGCTGCAGCTGATGCGCAACGCGTACGAGACCTATTCGACGCTGGGGCTGCAAGGCTGCGTACTGAGCAAGACGGACGAATCCGGTAGTCTTGGAGAGGCCTTGACCCTGGTGGTGGAAAAGCAGCTGCCCATTGCCTACGTGACAGATGGCCAGAAAATACCGGATGATATCGGTATTGCCCAGCGCAACGACCTGGTCAGTCACACCGTGGTGATCGCCCAGCGCAGCGCACAACCGGGTGAGGATGACCAGGATGCATCAGTATTTCGGGCCGGGTGAGGAACAGTAGATGAAAGACACTCACCCCGTAAAAGTCATCGCCGTCACCGGCGGCAAGGGCGGTGTCGGCAAGACCAATGTATCGGTTAATCTGGCGTCGGCCCTGAGTGAGATGGGACGCAGGGTGGTGCTGATGGACGCGGACCTGGGGCTGGCCAATGTGGATGTAATGCTGGGGCTGCGGCCGCAGCAGAATATCGCGGATGTGCTGGCCGGGCGCTGTACGCTGAGAGATGTCATGGTGGAAGCGGGCGAGGACTTCTGGATCGTGCCGGCGGCATCGGGCACTCAGGACATGACCGCGCTCAGTGCACACGAGCATGCCGAATTGATTCATGCCTTCAATGACGTGGCGGATGAATTGGATGTGCTGGTAATCGACACGGCTGCCGGCATTTCCGATTCGGTGGTGAGTTTCGTGTGTGCGGCACAGGAGGTGCTGGTGGTGGTGTGTGACGAACCGACTTCCATCACCGATGCCTATGCCTTGATTAAGCTGCTCAACAGGGATTATCAGATGACGCGCTTCAGGGTGCTGGCCAACATGGTGAGAACGGACACGGAGGGACGCAGCATGTTCAATAAACTGTTAACAGTTACCGACAGATTTCTTGATGTTACGCTTCAATACCTGGGTTCAATACCTTATGATGAATCGGTTCGCAAAGCCGTACAAAAACAAAGGGCTGTGTTGAAAGCCTTCCCGAAAGAGAAGGCGGCCTTGGCCTACCGCCAGTTAGCCAACAAGGTTGATAGTTGGCCGGTCAGCACCAGTCCCAGAGGACATCTGGAATTCTTTGTCGAGCGGCTCGTACAGGGCGCGCGTCAACCCTGAAAGAAGCGTATATGTACAACGTAGTGGAGTTTAAATCCGGTCAGGAGCTGATCCAGGAATACACCCCGCTGGTTCGGCGCATCGCTCATCATCTGATGGCGCGTCTGCCTGCCCACGTGGTGTTGGATGACCTGATTCAGGCCGGCATGATGGGGCTGCTGGAAGCGGCCCGCCGGTATGACGCCGGCAAGGGAGCCAGCTTTGAAACCTATGCCGGCATTCGCATTCGTGGTGCCATCATCGATGAGGTGCGCCGTGGCGACTGGACGCCACGTTCGGTACACCGTAATGCGCGCCGCATCAGTGAAGCCATGGTGCAGGTGGAACATCGCAGCGGCCGAGATGCATCTGATGCGGAAGTGGCCGCCGAACTGGGTGTCAGCGTGGCAGAGTATCACGCGCTGCTGCGAGACTCGGTTGATAGCCGCCTGTTCAGTTACGATCAGCTGACGGATGCGGTGGATGATGCGCCGGTTGAACAGTTTGCGGCCGCCGAGCCGGACCCGCGCCGTGCGCTTGAGAGCAGTGGCTTCAAGCAAGCACTGGCGCAGGCGATCGGGGCGTTGCCCGAGCGTGAGCGTCTGGTATTGTCGTTGTATTATGACGAAGAACTGAATCTCAAGGAGATCGGTCAGGTACTGGGGGTCAGTGAGTCCAGGGTCAGTCAGATTCACAGCCAGGCGGCGTTGAGATTGCGCGGTCGGTTGCGGGACTGGCGCTAGCCTGACGACCTCCAGAGGTCTCTTAGGGGCGTTTTCTGAATTGGGAGAAGTGTCTTGAAAAAAGACATCAAAATACTCGTTGTGGATGACTTTTCCACTATGAGGCGAATTATCAAGAACCTGCTGCGCGACCTGGGCTTTACCAACGTCGATGAGGCGGATGATGGCAAGACGGCGCTGCCGATCCTCAAGCAGGGCAGTGTCGACTTCTTGATTACTGACTGGAACATGCCTGAAATGACGGGCATTGACTTGCTCAAGACAGTCAGGGCCGACCCTTCGCTGGCGCACATACCCGTCTTGATGGTGACGGCAGAAGCGAAGCGTGAACAGATCATTGCCGCGGCGCAGGCTGGGGTTAATGGCTATGTCGTCAAGCCGTTCACGGCAGCCGTGCTGAAAGAAAAGATCGACAAGATCTTTGAACGTATCGAGGGCTAACAGCGTTAGCGGGGAGTTTTGATGGCAGCGCAAACGGCCAGCAAAGTGGATTTCAACGGCTTTGACGAGTTTCTGCGTGACCGCGCCAAAGCGCTGGTTGCCGAACTGGAAGCCGGTAACCTGCCGGAGGCAATGGGGCTGATCAATGAGCTTCAGTTTGCCCGTCATCAGGTGTTTTATAACGAAGTGGGCCATCTGACCCGCGGTTTGCACGAGGCCATCAAGGCTTTTTCCAGTGATGTTGGTGGCACAATGGCCGGCAACGATAACGAGGAAAGCCTCTCCGGTATCGGTGATGCGTCTGACCGGCTCAATTATGTCATTGAGCTGACAGAAAAGAACGCCCATGAAACCATGGACCGGGTCGATCGTTCGCTGGGCATGGTGGACCGGCTGAATCAGCAGAGTGAACGCTTCAAGGAGCTGTTGTTGCTGGTGGGACAGCTGGAAGGCGAATTCAGTGCACTGGACGGGGTCTATGACCGCACCTGTGAACTGAAAAATCAGTCTGAAGCCACGATTGAAGAACTGCGCACCACCTTGACCGATATCCTGGTTTCACAGAGCGTGCAGGACATTACCGGGCAGTTGATCCGGCGTGTCATCACACTGGTGACGCAGGTTGAAGGCCAGCTGGTCAAACTGATGAATATGGCTGCCAAAGTTGAACGGCTGAGTAGCCTGGAAACTGTTGAGCAACCCGCTGAAACAGGTAGCGCCGACACACGCAGGACGCCATCGGGTGCTGATCGTAAAACAGATCCTATTCAGGCGGAGGGCCCCCAGCTACCGAAGGGGGGGCAGGACACGCTGTGTGATCAGGATGATGTTGATGACCTGCTTTCCAGCCTGGGATTTTGATAGGAGCTCTCTATGAGTCTGGATGTCGATCAGGAAATTCTGGAAGACTTTCTCGTTGAAGCCGGTGAAATACTGGAACAGTTGTCCGAGCAGCTGGTTGATCTTGAACAGCGGCCTGACGACAAGGACCTGCTGAACGCGATCTTCCGAGGATTCCACACGGTCAAGGGCGGTGCCGGCTTTCTACAGCTGGATGCCATGGTGGAATGCTGCCACAAGGCCGAAAACCTTTTTGACCTGCTGCGCAATGGTGAATTGAGCGTCAACTCGGATCTGATGGACGTGGTGTTGCAGGCGCTGGATGCCATCAATGCCATGTTCGAAGCCGTGCGTGCCGGTGAAGAGCCGCAGCATGCCCCGGCCGCCTTGCTGCAGGCGCTGGCGACCTTTGCAGAAGGGGGGGTATCGTCAGCACCGGCTTCGGCACCTGAGCCGGCTGCCCCAACACCGGCACCCACAGTTCCCGAGCCTGTGGCGGCCAACCCCAATACTCCAATGGACGATTTCGAGTCATTGCTGGGGGATCTGGAAGGCAGTCATCAGGCAGCGCCGGCAGATACCGGCAGCGGTGATAACGACCTGATTACCGAAGATGAGTTCGAGGCTCTGTTGGATGAGCTACATGGTCCAGGCAAGGGGCCGGGCAATGAAGCGGCCCCGCCTACCGAGGCGGCACCGTCCTCCGCCGCCGAAGACCTGATTACAGATGACGAATTCGAAGCGCTACTGGATGAGCTTCAGTCCACGGGGCAGGGGGCGTTTGCCCATCTTGAGTCGGGGCATGAAGCGGTTCCGCAGGCAGCCCCGCAAGCGGCTGTAGCACCGGTGGCGCAAGCTGCACCTGCAGCCCCGGCCGTCCCGGCAGAGCCGCCGCCAGCACCTGCTCAGGTAACGGCTGTGGCTGCAGAGCCTCAGGAAGCCAAGGCCAAGCCGAGCGCATCCAAGCCTGCGGCTGAAAGCAATGTACGTGTTGATACCCGCCTGCTCGACAAGATCATGAACATGGTCGGTGAGTTGGTACTGGTCCGCAATCGTCTGGTACGCCTGGGCGGCACCCGCGAAGATGAAGAGATGGCCAAGGCATTGGGTACGCTCGACATGGTCACGGCTGACCTGCAGACTTCAGTGATGAAAACGCGCATGCAGCCCGTGAAGAAAGTCTTCGGCCGTTTCCCGCGCTTGATCCGCGATTTGTCGCGCAACCTCAAGAAGGAGGTGCGTCTGGAGCTGCGGGGTGAAGAAACCGACCTCGACAAGAACCTGGTCGAGGCGCTTGCAGACCCATTGATCCACTTGGTGCGCAACTCGGTTGACCATGGCATCGAGGCCCCGGATGAGCGTGCCCGTATAGGCAAGCCGCGCGAAGGACATGTGCTGCTGTCGGCCGAGCAGGAGGGCGATCACATCCTGCTGATCATTCAGGATGACGGTGCCGGCATGGACCCGGAAGTGCTGCGCAACCTAGCAGTCAAGCGGGGCATGATGGATGCTGAGGCAGCACGCCGCCTGACGGACCAAGAATGTTTCAACCTGATCTTTCAGGCCGGTTTTTCCACCAAGACGGAAGTCTCCGACGTATCCGGGCGTGGTGTGGGCATGGACGTGGTCAAGACTAAGATCACCCAGCTCAACGGTACCCTGAGTATCGACTCCATCATGGGGCAGGGAACCCGTATTGCCATTCAGGTGCCGCTGACGCTGGCGATCATGCCGACCCTGATGGTCATGTTGGAGGATCAGGCCTTTGCTCTCCCGCTGGTCAACGTCAACGAAATCTTCAATCTGGATCTGACCCAGACCAACGTTGTCGACGGTCAACAGGTGATCATCGTGCGTGACCAGGCCTTGCCGTTGTTCCATCTCAAGCGTTGGCTGGTACAGGGGCAGAGTTGTGCCGAGCTGCCGGCTCAGGGGCATGTGGTGATCGTCAGCGTGGGGACTACGCGCGTCGGCTTTGTGGTTGATCAGCTGGTGGGCCAGGAAGAGGTCGTCATCAAGCCGCTGGGCAGCATTCTGCATGGTACCCCGGGGTTGTCCGGTGCCACCATTACCGGTGACGGCCGCATAGCATTGATTATTGATATACCCAACTTGCTGAAACATTACGCATCGAGCTGAGACGGCTGGCGTAGATGAGGGATTCATATGCCGGTTAAGGTGCTGATTGTTGATGATTCGGGCTTCTTCCGTCATCGGATCGAGGAGATGCTCAAGGGCGATCCACGGCTGGAAGTGGTGGGCACGGCGGTCAACGGCAAGGAAGCCGTTGACCAGGTCAAGCGGCTCAAGCCTGATGTGGTGACCATGGATGTGGAGATGCCACAGATGAACGGCATCGAGGCCGTGCGCATCATCATGCGAGAAGCGCCGACCAATGTACTCATGCTGTCGTCACTGACGCATGAAGGCGCCCGTGTCACGCTACAGGCACTTGAAGCCGGTGCGGCCGATTACCTGCCCAAGGACATTCGTGCCTGGATGGACAAGAACAGCAGTGTTCGCGGGCAATTGATCGACCGTCTGGTTGCGCTGGGACGCACCCGTCGTTTTCGGCGCAGCAGTGCCCTGGAGCGCTCCTTCCCGGGACGCGAGACCAGTGGCACCAGTATGGTGTTCCGTCCGGATGACCCGGCACCCACTCCTCGTACATCCCGCCCCGAGCGACCGGCGGCCCGTGCGGGGACCGCTGCTGAGAACCGTCGAGCACCGGTCAGCCGGCCTGCTCCTGCCGGCAGCAGTGATGCCCCCACTACGCCGGCATCACGAGTACAGTTCCCCGACTGCAAGCTGCTGGTGATCGGAGCCTCCACGGGTGGCCCGGCCGCACTGCAAAAGGTCCTGACAACCCTGCCAGCCAACTACCCTTACCCGATTCTACTGATTCAGCACATGCCTAAGACCTTTACCCAAGTCTTTGCCGAGCGCTTGAACCAGCAATGTCAGATCAGCGTGAAGGAAGCCGAGGATGGCGATAGCCTGCGCCCCGGGCTGGCGCTGTTGGCGCCGGGAGGGCTACAGATGATGATCGATCCGCGCCAGAAAGATCGCGTCCGCATTCTGGCCGGTGATGAGCGTCTGACCTACAAGCCCAGCGTGGACGTCAGCTATGCCTCAGCCGCTAAAACTTACGGCAGCAAGGTGTTGGGAGTTATCCTGACCGGTATGGGCGCCGATGGCTGTGATGGCGCACGCCTGCTCAAACAGGCCGGTGCCACCATGTGGGCACAGAATCGTGACAGCTGCACCATTTATGGCATGCCTCAGGCCGTGGTAAATGCCGGCCTGGCTGATGCCGTTCTGGAGCTTGATGATATCGGGCCGCTGCTGGCACGACGCGGCGCGCGCTGATTTCGGCTCACCAACAGGAAGACAGACAGATGCAGGTATGGGCAGTTGCAAACCAGAAGGGAGGCGTTGGCAAAACCACCACCGCGATCACCCTGGCCGGGTTGCTGGCCGAGGTCGGCTACCGTGTCTTGCTGGTCGATCTAGACCCGCATGGCTCCATGACCAGCTACTTTCGTTATGACCCGGACGAGCTGGAGCACAGCGTCTACGATCTGTTTGAACAGACCCGGGTTGATGCCGAGCGTGTCCACCAGCTTGTCCTGAGTACCAGTCATGACAGCATTCAGCTGATCCCGGCGGCCACGGCGTTGGCCACGTTGGAGCGCAAGGCCGTGGCCCAAGAGGGCATGGGTCTGCAGGTAGCCAAGGCATTGCGCCACCTGCAGGCCGATTATGATTATGTCCTGCTGGACAGTCCGCCGGTGCTGGGGGTATTGATGGTGAATGCACTGGCGGCCTGCCAGCATCTGGTGGTGCCGGTACAGACCGAGTTTCTGGCACTGAAGGGGCTGGAGCGCATGGTGCGCACCATCCAGATGATCAACCGGGCGCGCAAGCACAAGCTTCCGTTTACCATCGTGCCGACGTTTTATGACCGCCGCACTCAGGCATCCGTCAATAGTCTGCGCGAGTTGCACAAACACTACCCGGAGCACCTCTCCAACGCGGTTGTGCCTGTGGATACCAAATTCCGTAATGCCAGCCTCAAGGGGGTGGTGCCCTCGTCACTCGATGCCGGCAGTCGCGGGGTACATGCTTACGCCCGCCTGCTGCGCAGCCTGCTGGAACAGCGATAACGGAGAACGCAATGGCCGACCAGAAACAAGTGGTATTTGAATACCTGGAAGCGTTGCTGCAGGAGCCGGAGCTGGATGACGAAACGGGTACTAACACGGAGACATCCGTGGCCCCCGAGGGGTTGACTGAGCCCGCGGTTGGCGACAACCTGACTGTAGAGCCAGAGCCAGAGCCAGAGCCAGAGCCAGAGCCAGAGCCAGAGCCAGAGCCAGAGCCAGAGCCAGAGCCAGAGCCAGAGCCAGAGCCAGAGC
>NZ_JAHQZT010000014.1 GCF_019061305.1 Marinobacterium weihaiense | reverse complement strand
ACGCGAGTCAGCGCAGCGGTCAGAGTGGTTTTACCGTGGTCAACGTGGCCGATGGTACCTACGTTAACGTGCGGTTTGTTACGTTCGAATGATTGCTTAGCCATGGCAAGGTCAACCTGATCAAGTCAATTTCAAGGACGCCAAATACAACAAAGGGTAGACATATTGCTATGACTACCCTTCATCGTTAAATCTGGAGCTCATGGGCGGATTTGAACCGCCGACCTCACCCTTACCAAGGGTGTGCTCTACCCCTGAGCTACATGAGCATAACTCTTTTTTCTGCTCCGTTGGAGCGGGTAGCGGGAATCGAACCCGCCTCTTCAGCTTGGAAGGCTGAGGTAATAGCCACTATACCATACCCGCTTATACGGAGATGGTGGTGGGAGGTGGATTCGAACCACCGAAGCTTGCGCGTCAGATTTACAGTCTGATCCCTTTGGCCACTCGGGAACCCCACCAGCCTTTCAAACCTTCTCTAGACATGGTGCCGGCACGAGGAGTCGAACCCCGGACCTACTGATTACAAGTCAGTTGCTCTACCAACTGAGCTATACCGGCCTTGTCTGTCGAAGTGGTGCGTATCTTACTGATCCGACTGGGACTGCGCAACCCCCTTGCAGGATTTTTTTTCAATTTTTATTCCCGGCCACCTCGACGCCATGCGCGACGCCAGACCCTGCGGCTGCAGCACCCCTTCCGGCGCCTGTAACCGCAGCTCGTGGGACGCACCGGATGCGCGGATGGGCTCCAGCGCCAGCGTCAGTTGCAACACATCACTGATGGCACGCTGCTCGCGCTGTGCCTGCTGATAAGCATCAGTCCCCATGAAGGGTCCCAGCACGAAATAACCGCCGTCCGTCTGCGGCACCCAGCCCGCCAACGCCAGCCGATCCAGCAGCGCCAACTGCGCCTGCGCATCCGCCGGCCGCGCTAGGCGCAACCGGTAACCGATCACGACCGCTGGCAATATTTCACGCTGACTGTCGATACCCCGCTCCTGCAGCCATGCCTGCGCATCTTCAGCCTCGCTCGCAGACGCAAAGCGCCCCAGGGCATAACAGACCTGCGACCGCAACTGCAGTTGCTCGCCGCCACCCAGTTCATGCAGCAACCGCAGACGGCTTATTTCCGTCGATGCCGGCCGCTCGGTCGCACCGCTCTCGTACTGCTGGGAATACCACAGCAACAGCAGTGCATTTGACAGCAACAGCAGCAACGCCAGCCAACGCGTCATCACCCTACTCCAGAGCCCACTGCAGGCCATCCATGACCAGATCGGGGCAATGCTCAGCATGCGGCAGCAGTCGCGCCAGCCGCTCACCGTCGCCACCGGTAATAAACAAACGGGTTGGACTGGCGCAGCCGGGAATGCCGGTCTGCAGCTGCTGTGCCAGCGACAGCAGCAGCAGGTTCGCACCATGCGCCACGGCACTGCTCGTATCCGTGCCCGGCTGTACTGAATCCTGAGCCACATCACGGTCCACGCGCACTTCAGCGGTATTACCCAGCAAAGCCTGCTGCATCAAGCGCAGCCCGGGCAGGATATAGCCGCCCCGGTGACAGCCATCGCCATCCAGAAGATCAACAGTAATGGCGCTACCGGCATCCACCACCCAGCACCCCTGACGATATCGATTCCAGGCAGCCACCATGGCCAGCCAGCGGTCCACCCCCATGCGAGCAGGATCGGCGTAGCTGTTCCGCACCCCGGCACTGACAGCTGCGGTCTGCACCTGCTGCAGCGACCGTCCCCAGCGCTGTTCGACAGCCTGCGCCAGCTGCCGATTCAAGCCCTCACCGGCCACCGACGCCAGCCATATCCGATCAGGCACGCCATCGCACTGCGCCAGCTGGTCTGCGGCGAACTCGGCCGTCAGCCAGCGCCCACGCGCCTGCACTCGCCCCTGGGCATCCAGCAGCCGCCACTTGATGAAGGTATTGCCGGCATCCAGCTCAAGCCGTCGCATGGGCGCGCACGCTGATTTCACCACCATGAAAGACTTCCTGTCCCTTGTCCGTCTGCAGCCGCAGCCCGCCCTGATCCGTCACGCCGAGGCAAACACCGTCAAAACTGTGCGTACCGGACGTCAGCCGAACCGACTGCCCCTGAAACACATTGACCGCTTCCCAATCCGGTCGCAGCTGGGCAAAACCTCCCGCCTCGAAGCGCTGCAGCACCTGAATCAACCGACGCACCAGTGCCGCCAGCAGCGCCGTGCGACTGCCACTGAAGCCCAGCGCACGCAAGTCAATGCAGGGTTGATCCAACTGCTCTGCTACCGCCTCCGGCAGCGCCACGTTCAGGCCAATGCCAATGGCAACCTGGCACTCGCCGGCCGCATCGCCACTGAGCTCGATCAGGATACCGGCCAGCTTGGCCTGAGCCACCAGTAGATCGTTGGGCCACTTAAGCCCAACCTGCTCGACGCCCTGCTCGGCCAGCGCCTGCTGCAACGCCAGCCCCACCGCCAGGCTCAACCCTTCCAGCGCAGCCGCACCGGAGTTGAAGCGCCAGGCCAGCGTGAAGCAGAGGCTGGACGCCAGCGGGCTAAGCCAGCCACGCCCGCGCCGACCACGCCCGGCATGCTGGTATTCGGCCACAAACAACCCCGTCCGTACACCCGTCTGCAATGCCTGCAGCGCACGTGCATTGGTCGAGTCGACTTCCGTTACCACCTCAATCTGCTGCAGTCCGGGCTCCACCATACTCAGCTGCGCCTGCAGGTCACCGGCATCGATCAGATCCAGTCCGCCCGGCAGACGGTAGCCACGCCCCTTGACGCTGTAGACCTCCAGCCCCAACTCCTGCAAACGCTGCATGTGCTTCCACACCGCGCTGCGGCTGATGCCCAGTGAGCGCCCCAGCTCACTGCCGGAATGAAAGGCGCCATCGGCCAGCACCGCCAGCAGTTTATCCAGCATTTGCATCGCGGGCCGCGCTCCGTTCCAGCACGATAAAGCTGTAATCATAAGGGTTGGGCTCGATCGCTGCGAAGTCCTCCCGCGCAATCTCCTGCCAGGCCGTTGTGTCCAATGCCGGAAAAAAGGCATCGCCTTCAATATGGGCATGTACCTGGGTCAAATACAGACGATCGGCCCGCGGCAGGCATAGCGCATAGATCTCGGCACCGCCGATCACCACTGCTTCGTCGACACCGTCAATCAGCGCCAGGCTTTCACCCAGCTCAAGCCCCTCGTTCAGGCTGTGTACCACGCGCACCCCGGGATGATCCCAGGCTGGGTCGCGGGTAATCACGATATTGGGCCGCCCCGGCAGCGGCCGACCGATGGATTCGAAGGTCTTGCGCCCCATGATGATGGGTTTACCGAGGGTCACGCGCTTGAAGTACTTCAGATCCTCGGGCAGATACCAGGGCAGCTTGTTGTTGATACCGATCACCCGGTTCTCGGACTGGGCGACAATCATAGCCAGACGCATGCGATCTCCTTGCATCAAATGGCAATGGGGGCACGAATAACCGGGTCCGGATCGTAGCCGGTCACCTCGAAGTCTTCGTATTGATAACTGAAGATGTCCGCCGGTCGACGACGGATCTGCAGTTGCGGCAATGGCTTAGGCGTACGCGACAGCTGCTCCTGCACGATCGCCGGATCGTTCAGGTGATTGGCATACAAGTGCAGGTCGCCGAAGGTATGCACGAACTCGCCCACCTCCAGATCACATTGCTGAGCCACCATCTGGGTTAACAGCGCATAGGATGCAATGTTGAAGGGCACACCGAGGAAATAGTCGGCACTGCGCTGGTACAGCTGGCAACTCAACTTGCCTTCGGCCACATAGAATTGAAACAGGGTATGACAGGGCGGCAGCGCGGCCTTGCCTTGGCGTACATTGTCCTGGGGGCTGATGGTTTCATCCGGCAGGTCGGCCGGATTCCAGCCGCTAACGATCAGACGGCGGGAGTTGGGCGTGCGTTTGATCTGCTCGATCACGGTGGCGATCTGATCGATCGTGGAGCCGTCCGGGCAGGCCCAGGAACGCCACTGCTTGCCGTAGATCGGTCCCAGATCACCGTCCTCCAGCGCCCACTCATTCCAGATCCGCACGCCGTGCTGCTGCAGCCAGGTGTTGTCGGTGCTGCCGGAAAGAAACCAGAGCAGTTCGTAGATCACCGATTTCAGGTGTACCTTCTTGGTGGTCAACAGCGGGAAGCCTTCGGCCAGGTCAAAACGCAACTGACGGCCGAACACCGAGCGCGTGCCGGTACCCGTGCGGTCGCCCTTGTCCACGCCGTTGTCGATGATGTCTCGCATCAGGTCCAGGTACTGCTGCATAACCGCCCCGCTCTAAAAACAAATAGGGCCCATATTATCCCATATCGCCCTGAAGCTATAGCGGGGGCGATACGTCTGGCACCGCCTCTTGCATGCGCCCCGCGTGGCGTCATCCATGACCTTTCGACTGCCGCCTTCCCTGGCGGCAGACAGTCGCAGACAAGAGGCGGCACCATTAATCCGCCGAGGACTGACCAACGCCCCCTGGTCGACGATACGCCAGCAGGATCAACAGCGCCCCCAGCAACACCATCGGCAGCGACAGCAGCTGTCCCATGGTCAGCCAGTCGAAAGCGACAAAGCCCAGATGTCCATCCGGCTCGCGCACCAGCTCCACCAGCGATCGGAAACCGCCATACCCCAGCAGGAACAGCCCCGACACCGCCATGCGCGGACGCGGCTTGGCAGAGTACCACCACAGCAGCGCAAACAGCACCAGCCCTTCCAGTACCATCTCGTACAGCTGCGAGGGGTGACGCGGCAGGCCGTCACCGGCACGCGGGAAGATCACCGCCCAAGGCACGTCGGTCACTCGCCCCCAAACCTCGCCACCGATGAAATTGCCCAGCCGTCCGGCCCCCAGACCGATGGGTACCAACGGCGCCACGAAATCACTGATCTCGAAAAAGCCCTTGCCATGGCGATAGGCAAACAGCGCCACCACCGCCATCACACCGAGCAGACCGCCATGGAAGGACATCCCCCCCTCCCAGACCGCAAACAGCCACAGCGGATCCTGCAGGAAGTAATCGAAATTATAGAACAGCACATAGCCCATGCGGCCGCCGAGGATCACGCCCACCGCCCCCCAGAACACCAGATCGGACACCTGCTCTTCGGTCCAGCCGGAGCCGGCCTGCCGCGCCCGTCGCACTCCCAGCCACCAGGCGGCACCGAAGCCGATCAGGTACATCAACCCGTACCAGTGAATACTGAGCGGCCCCAGCTGCAGCGCCAGCGGATCTATATCGTGTTCCCACATGAAGAATTATCCCAGATTGGCCAAAATGAAGCGTCGGGCGCATTTCCTCGGCACCCCATGCCGATGTAACACAGGCGAGCCGATTGACGGCATACCAGCCCTATTGGTCAGCGCCCTTTGGCGGAGTATCTTAGAGCCTGAACCCATGCAATGAAACCGATCCCGATATGTGCCTCACCGCCTTTGCCCTTGACGCCCACCCCGACTGGCCCCTGATTCTGGTGGCCAACCGGGACGAATTTCATGCCCGCCCCGCCGCACCGCTGGGCATCTGGCCCGACCAGCCGATCCTGGGCGGTCGCGACCTTCAGGCCGGCGGCAGCTGGATGGGCCTGGGCGACAACCAGCGCTTCGCCCTGATCACCAACCACCGCGACCTGCGCCGCCCGGTACCCGAGCAGGCCCGCTCACGGGGCCACCTGGTGACCGACTTCATCCACAGCGAACTGAGCGCGACCGCCTTCTGCCAGCGGTTGGATCCCGCCGCGTACGCCGGCTTCAATCTGCTGCTGCGCGAGGCCGAGGGCTGGTACCACTACAGCAACGTCAGCGACCACTGCCGTCGCCTAACGCCAGGCATCCACGGCCTCAGCAACGCCCTGCTCGATACCCCCTGGCCCAAGACCCTGAAGGCCCGCGCCCAGCTGCAGCAGGCGCTGGCACAGGGGCAGCTGCAGCCCGAACAGTTGCTGCACCTGCTGCATGACCCGCGCCCGGCAGCGGACACACAACTGCCGGACACCGGGCTGCCACGGCAGCGGGAACGCCTGCTGTCATCCTGTTTCATCGTGTCCGAGGCGTACGGCACCCGCGCCAGCAGCCTGCTGCTGCAACACCGCAGCGGTACACTGGTGTTCATGGAGGAAAGTTATGATGCGCAGGGTCGTGCCATCGGCAGACGCAGCTATCGACAGCAGCGCCCCCTGCTAGTTCAGGCCGAATCGCCGGTCTGATGGGGCAGCCGCGGCCGGGTCAACTGCCCCAGCCCCAGCTGCTTTAGGCTCTGGCGCAGGTATTGGTGAATCTCTTCGGCATCATCCATGCGCAGCACGCGGGTAAGCAGTGACTGCGCCCGCGCCAGGCTGACACCGCGGATAGCCGATTTGACCCGCGGCAGGTTATTGGCATTCATCGACAGCACTTCATACCCCATGGCCATCAACAGCAGGCTACCACCAGGGTCTGCCGCCATCTCGCCGCAAATGGACACCGGCTTGCCCTCCTTGCGCGTCTCCCGGGCGATATACTGCAGCGCCCGCAGAACCGCCGGATGATAGGCGGCATAGAGCCCCGCCACGCGCGGGTTATTGCGATCCACCGCCAGAATGTACTGGGTCAGGTCGTTGGAACCGACAGACACGAAATCCACCAGGCGGGCAAAGCGGCGCACCTGGTACACCGCCGCCGGCACCTCCACCATCACGCCCACCAGCGGCCGCTGCACGGCATAGCCCTCCTCCTGCAGCTCGGTGAGCGCCTGGTCGATCTGGCGCAGCGCCTCTTCCACCTCGTGCACACTGGTGACCATCGGCAGCATGATGCGCAGGTTGTTGAGGCCCTCCGAGGCCCTCAGCATGGCCCGCACCTGTACCAGGAAGATTTCGGGATGATCCAGCGTCACCCGGATGCCGCGCCAGCCCAGAAACGGATTGTCTTCCTCGATGGGGAAATAGGGCAGCGCCTTGTCACCTCCGATATCCAGCGTCCGCATGGTCACCGGCCGCGGCGCGAACGCTTCCAGCTGGCTGCGATAGCTGTTGAGCTGCTCCTGCTCACTGGGGAAGAAGTCCCGGATCATGAACGGAATTTCGGTGCGGTACAGCCCTATGCCCTCGGCACCGCGCTCAAGCGAGCGGGTCACATCCGCCACCAGACCGGTATTCACCCACAGCGGCATGCGGTAACCGTCGGTGGTTTCAGCCGGCAAGTCACGCAGGCTTTCCAGCCCTGCCGCCACGGCGCGCTCCTCGCGAATCACCTCGCGAAAGGCTTCCAGCAGCTTGTCGGACGGATTGACATAGACCCGCCCGGAATAGCCGTCGACGATGATCTGACGACCCTCCAGGCGGGTAAACGGCAAATCGACCACTCCCATGACAGTGGGAATGCCGACCGCCCGTGCCATGATGGCGGCATGAGAATTGCCCGAGCCGCTGACCGATACCAGCCCGACCAACTTGTCTTCCGGCACCAGCCCCAGCATGGTCGGTGACAATTCATCGGCAATCAGAATACTGTCATCCGCACAGTCGATGGCCACGGGGCCAGCACTCTCCTGCAGGTAACTGAGGATGCGCCGCCCCAGGTCGCGGATATCCGTGGCGCGCTCACGCAGGTAGGCATCTTCCATGGCATTGAACTGGCGCACCTGTGTCAGTATTACCTCGCGAAGCGCCCCCTGGGCCCAGTTGCCGTCGACAATGGCCTGCTCAATGGCATCACTGAGCGCCGGGTCATCCAGCATGCGCAGATAAACATCGAACAGTGCCTGCTCATCGGACTGCAGACGCTGCGCCAGCCCCTGGCTGACGGTGCGGATATCATCCTTGACCGATGCCAGAGCGGCCCGGAAGGACGCCAGCTCATGTTCCATATCCACCGCCCGCTTGTCGGACACGGTCTCCAGCTCCGCCGCCAGCGTGGCTACGATCACGGTACCGATGGCGACACCGGGCGCTGCTGCCACACCGTTGAAATGCCGATCCCGCTGCGGCTGAACCCGGGCCTGCGGATGCTGCTCGCCATTGACCGAGCCGGTTGCCTCGGCATGGGCGATGATGCCGGCCAGTTGCGCCGAGACCGTGACCATGAACGCCTCTTCGCTTTCATCGAAACGGCGATGCTCGACCTGTTGCACCACCAGCACGCCAAGCACACTGCGGTGATGAATGATAGGCACGCCGAGGAAGGCGTGATAGCGCTCTTCACCGGTCGCTTGCAGATAATGGAAGGCAGGATGCCGGGAGGCATCCTCCAGATTGATCGGTTCGGCCCGCTGGCCCACCTGACCGACAATGCCTTCCCCCATCGACAGGCTGACCTGGCCGACCGCCTCCTGGTTCAACCCCTGGGTGGCCCTGAGCACATAACGCTGCAGCTGGGGATCAAACAGAAAGATGGAGCACACCTGTGTCCGCATGGCGCGCTGAATGCGCCGTACAATAAGGTCCAGCACCGACTCCAGATCCGGTGCGGTACTGACCTCCTGGACGATCTTGCGCAGCACGCTGAGCATACTCATCGGCGGCTCCCCTGGTTGGATTATGCGGTCGACAGGCGTGCCAGCCGGGGCGACAGTTCCTTCATCGCCTTGCGGTACACCTCGCGCTTGAAGGACACCACCTGTCCCAGCGGATACCAGTAACTGACCCATGCCCAGCCGTCAAACTCGGGCGAGTCGGTATGATCTATCCTGACGGCACTGTCATCACTGAGCATGCGCAACAGGAACCACTTCTGCTTCTGGCCCACGCACACAGGGTGCGAGTGACGCCGAATCATGCGTTTGGGTAGACGGTAGCGCAGCCAGCCGCGCGTCACTGCCAGTATTTCCACGTCCGAGGGCGACAGTCCGATCTCTTCACCGAGTTCGCGATACATCGCCTGTTCGGGGGTTTCGTTTGACTGTATACCACCTTGCGGGAACTGCCAGGCGTTCTGCCCGATACGTCTTGCCCAAAGAACCTGACCCTGCGAATTAACCAGAATGATCCCGACGTTGGGTCTGAATCCATCTGCATCAATCACAATTCTGATCCCGATCTATATGTGTTTTGGTTTTTATTGTTCCACAGATCGACAGTTTGGCAAATAGCCGACCGGCACGCCAATTGCGCCGGCTGGCCTGCCCGTCTATGCTTGCGCTTTTGCCTGCCCGGCCCCGCGCCGGCCCAAGACCGAGGAATCCCCCGTGAGCCTTGCGATTTTTGACCTGGACCACACCCTGATCGGCGGAGACAGCGACCATGCCTGGGGCGAGTTTCTGTGCCGCAGGGGCGTGGTGGATGAACAGGAATACCGCGCCGCCAATGACCGCTTCTATGAAGAGTATCTGCGCGGCGAGATGGATATCCACGCGTTTCTCAACTTTGCCCTCAATCCGCTGGCCCTGCATGCACCGGAGCAGCTGAATGCCTGGCATGCCGAGTTCATGGCTGAGTGCATCGAACCAATCATTTTACCCAAGGCCGAACAGCTGCTGGCCGAGCACCGCGCCCAGGGTGATTTCCTACTGATTATCACCGCCACCAACCGCTTCGTCACCGCACCGATCGCCAAACGCCTGGGTGTGGATGCCATGCTGGCCACCGAGCCTGAAGTAGTGGACGGCCGCTTTACCGGCAGGGTCGCCGGCACTCCCTGCTTCCAGGGTGGCAAAGTAACCCGTCTGCACGCCTGGCTGGAGGAAACCGGGCACAGCCTGGACGGCAGCTGGTTTTACAGCGACTCCAACAACGATCTGCCGCTGCTGGAGGTGGTGGACAACCCGGTGGCCACCAACCCCGACGACCGTCTACGCGCCACGGCACAGGCACGGGGCTGGCAGATTCTGCAGCTGATGCCCGCCTCAGACGCGTGAGCGACAGCCCTTCATGCTGGCATTCAGTGCCTGCATGATCTGACGGCGGCTGATCACGCCGAGCAGCCGCCCCTCCCGCGCCACCGGCCAGGTCTTGGGCTTGTCGCCGCCCATTTTCTGCACCAGGTCGATGATGCTCTCCGTCGGCGAGGCACACAGCGGCTCGCGATACATGATGTCATTCACCTGGATGCGACTGTCGCAGTGGTAGCTGCCACTGATCAGATAATCGATACAGTCGTGCTCGGACACGAACCCCACCACCCGGCGCTCGTCATCCACCACCGGCAGTCCCATCTGGCCGGACTGCAGAATCAGATCGACCGCCTCGGACAGGGACATGTCCAGATGCAACGGATGCGGCACCGGCTGCATCAGGTCCTGAACTTGCTGTTGTTGCTGCATGCTGCTTCTCCTTCCATTCGAGCTGTGCTCTGAGTATGGCAAAAGCAGCGGCGCCTGGCGCGCCGGAAGCGCCGGCACCGCAGCGGAGTCAGGGACAGGGGTTGGGGTAGCGGGTATGAATGGCTTCAATGCGGGTCAGCAACTCGGGACTCAGCGTCAGCTCCAGTGCGTCCAGATTGGCCTTGAGTTGCATCATCGTGGTCGCACCGATGATATTGCTGCCCAGGAAGGGCCGCGAATTGACGTATGCCAGCGCCATCTGCGCCGGGTCCAGCCCGTACTCGGCGGCCAGCTGCAGGTAGTTGTCCGTCGCCGCCAGTCCCTGCTCGGTCAGGTAACGGCGATAATCCGGGAACAGCGCCAGACGCGAGCCCTCCGGCCGCACACCACCGGCATACTTGCCACTGAGCACGCCAAAAGCCAGCGGCGAATAGGCCAGCAGCCCCACGTCCTCACGCAGCAGCACCTCGGCCAGTCCGACCTCGGCCGTGCGGTTGAGCAGGTTATAGGGGTTCTGCACCGACAGGATACGCGGCAGCCCCAGCTGCTCGGCCAGCTGCAGGCACTTCATGGTGCCCCAGGGCGTTTCATTGGACAGGCCGATATGACGAATCTTGCCTTCGGCCACCAGCTCACCCAGTACGGCCAGGGTTTCCGCCAGTGGCGTTCCCGGACTGGACGGATCATGCTGGTATCCCAGCTGACCGAAGAAATTGGTGCTGCGATCCGGCCAGTGCAGCTGATACAGATCGATGTACTCGGTCTGCAGCCGACTCAGGCTGCCCTCGATGGCCAGGCGCAGGTTGCGTGCGTCGTGCCGCATGTCGGCACGAATATAGCTGACCATCGCCCCCGGTCCAGTGGCCTTGGTGGCCAGGATCACCCGATCGCGGTTGCCGCGCTGGCGCATCCAGTTGCCGATATAGGTTTCGGTTCGGCCCTGAAACTCCGCCGCCGTCGGCACCGGGTACATTTCGGCGGCGTCAATCAGGTTCACGCCCCGCTCAAGGGCATAATCCAGCTGCTCAAAGGCCTCGGCCTCGGTGTTCTGGCGGCCGAAGGTCATGGTTCCAAGGGCCATCCGACTGACCTTGAGGTCGGAACGGCCCAGTGTCAGATAATCCATCGCTGCACTCCTTGACTGGCGCTGCCGCTCCTCAGCTGGAAGGCAGTACGCGCAGGAAATAGGCTTTCAGGTATTCGGTTTCCGGGATCGCCGGATGAATCGGGTGGTCGGCACCCTGACTGCCCTGGGCAAAGATCTGTGCATTGCGGTCCAGCTCGCGGCTGTTGGCCCGCAGGATATCGACCAGTCGATCCTTGGCCAGGTGCATGGAGCAGGACGCCGAAATCAGCATGCCGTCCTTTTCCAGCAGGCGCATGGCCAGGTTGTTGATGCGGGCGTAGGCCCGCTCGCCGTTGCGAATGTCCTTGCGCCGGGCAATGAAGGCCGGCGGGTCAACGATCACCGCGTCAAAGCGCTCCTTGTCCGCTACCAGTGCCTTGCACAGGTCAAAGGCATCGCCCTGCAAACCACGAAAGCGGGTTTCGCCGTTGTTGAGCTGGGCATTTTCCGCCGCCACTTCCAGTGCCGTGGCCGAGGCATCGACGCAGACCACCTCGCTGGCACCGGCGGCCAGCGCCTGAGCCCCCCAGCCGCCGACATAGCTGAACAGATCCAGCACCCGCTTGCCCTTGACCAGGGTCTGCATGCGGGCCCGGTTTTCCCGGTGATCGTAGAACCAGCCGGTTTTCTGGCCGGTCAGAATCGGCGCGACCAGGTTGACGCCGTTTTCCGTCAGCGGCGCCAGTTCGGGCACCTCGCCCTGCACCACCTCGATGTAGGTTTCCAGACCTTCGGTGGCGCGCATTTTGCCGTCGTTGCGCAACACGATCGCCTGGGGCTGGAATACCTTGTTGAGGGCATCAATGATCTGTTCCTGGATCGCTTCCATGCCGGCCGTGGAGATCTGCACCACGAAGATATCGTGAAAACGGTCCACCACCAGACCGGGCAGCATGTCGGCATCGCCGAAGATGACCCGGTAGCAGGGCTGATCGAAGCTGTGCTCGCGCAGCGACTTGGCTACGTTGAAACGGTGCACCAGCAGTGAGCGATCCAGCGGATGGCGCAGATCACGGCTCAGTAGGCGGCCGCAGATCAGGGTATTGGGGTTGACCGAAGCGATGCCCAGGGCCTTGCCGCGTGCATCCTGCACAACAACCTGTTCGCCCGGCGCGAAGCCTTTCAGCGGCGTAGCCTTGGTGTCGACTTCATTGCTGTAGATCCACAAATGGCCGCCGCGCAGGCGCCGGTCGGCACCCGACTGAAGAGTAAGAGGTCTGAGGTTCATCGTGCTCTGTCTTTGTTCGAAAATGACTGTCCCGGCCAAAGCCGGGACAGAGGAAATGATAGTGCGTACCCCTGACGAGGCTCAGGGGCGGGCATGCCTGCAGGTGGGTGTCGCGCAGAGCGCACCACGTGCGGCTGCCACGAGAGGCGGGCGACTCAGCTTTCGGATTCGCAGTGCGCCGCATAGCCGTCGGCGTCGAGCAGGTCGCCCAGCTCGGCCGCATCGCTCAGCTTGAGCTGGAAAAACCAGCCGTCGCCGTAGGGGTCGGAGTTGACGCTCTCGGGCGCATCTTCCAGGGCTTCATTGATTGCCACGACTTCACCGCTCAACGGGGCGTAGATGTCGGATGCCGCCTTGACCGACTCCACCACACCGGCGTCGTCGCCAGCCGCGACTTCGGCGCCCAGATCCGGCAGCTCGACGAAGACCACGTCGCCCAGAAGATCCTGGGCATGATCGGTGATGCCGACGGTAACGATGCCGTTACCCTCGTCACGGATCCATTCGTGACTGGCCACATATTTCAGTTCGTTCGGCACATTGCTCATCTCGGATTCCTATCTGACTCGTTCAGGAAAATACTTTTTCACCATGGCGTACAAAGGGCGGTCGCACCACCTGTACCGGCACCTGCTTGCCACGCATTTCAACGGCTGCCGTGCTGCCGGTTCCGACCGGCACGCGTGCCAGTGCGATGGAGTAACCCAGGGTCGGCGAGAAGCTGCCGCTGGTAATTTCGCCTTCACCCACGCCCTCGACCACGACCTTCTGGTGGGCCCGCAGCACACCGCGCTCAGTCAGAACCAGGCCGACCAGCTTGGATGCCGCGCCACTGGCCTTGAGTGCCTCCACCGCGGCCCGACCGACAAAATCACGATCAACCGGTTCCAGCGCCAGGGTCCAGCCCATGGCAGCTTCCAGCGGGGAGACGCCTTCGTCCATGTCGGCACCGTACAGGTTCATGCCCGCTTCCAGACGCAGGGTGTCACGCGCGCCCAAACCGCAGGGCGCCACACCGGCCGCCAGCAACTGCTGCCAAAAGCTTTCCGCTTCATCTTCCGGCAACATGATTTCCAGACCATCTTCGCCAGTATAGCCGGTGCGCGCGATAAACCAGCCTTCCGATTCCTGACCGAAAAAGGGCTTGAGCTCGGACACCAGACGGGCACGAGATTCGCTGACCACCTGCTCGACCCGCTGACGGGCCTTGGGGCCCTGGATGGCGATCATCGCGAGTTCCGGCTGCTCGGTCAGGGCGACATCGAAACGCACTGCCTGATCGGCCATCCAGCGCAGGTCGTTCTCGCGAGTGCCGCAGTTGACCACCACCCGGTACCATTCGCCCGCGGCATCCGGTTCGGTCATCAGGTAGACAATCAGGTCATCGATCACGCCACCGGCTTCATTCAGCATGGCACTGTACAGAGCCTTGCCCTTGTGCTGAAGACTGGCGACATCGTTGGCCAGCAGGTGACGCAGGTAACTGCGCGCCTGGGCGCCGGAGACGTCGACGATGGTCATGTGCGACACATCGAACATGCCGGCGTGCTGGCGAACCTTGTGGTGTTCTTCGACCTGGGAGCCATAATGCAGCGGCATCTCCCAGCCGCTGAAATCGACCAGTTTGGCGCCCAGTGCATGATGTTGTGCGTGAAGTGCGGTTTTGTGTCCCATCGGCAAACTCATCTGCAGCAGTGTTCCGAACCCACAGCCGAAGCCGCGTCGCAACCGGTTAACACGAAAAAAGGGATGACAATGTATCGGCATTTTCGCCGCAGATCAATCTTTAACCGCCTGTCAAGAGGGCTGGCGCAAACGCTCGGGCCGCTCACCGGATAGACCCAGCGCCTGCAGCACCAGATGCTGTTTGACCGGCTCCAGCCGGTCCATCAGATTCATGCCACAGCTGCGCAACAGCCGAATCGGTGCCGGACGCGGTGCAAACAGACGTCGGAACCCTTCCATCGCCGCCGACATGCACAGGTTGGCACCGCGGCGCTGACGCTGATAGCGCCGCAGCACGCGTACATCGGCGATGGCTTCGCCGCGAGCCCAGGCGGACTCGATGACATCGGCTAGCGCGGCGGCATCCATGAAGCCCAGATTGACGCCCTGACCGGCCAGCGGATGAATGGTGTGGGCAGCATCGCCCACCAGCGCCAGCCCCGCCTCGACGTACTGGTGTGCGTGACGCTGGCGCAGCGGGATCAGCTGACGCTCGGCCGTGGCGACGACCTGACCCAGGCAGTGTTCGGATGCCAGCGCCAACGCACGGCAGAAGTCGTCATCGTTCAGCGCCATCAACTCGCGCGCATGTGCCGGCGAAGTCGACCAGACAATGGAGCTGTGGTGGCCGTCTCCAGCCAGTGGCAGCAGTGCCAGAGGGCCGTCTTCGGTAAACCGCTGCCAGCAGGTGTCGGCATGCGCCTGCTCGGTGACGATGGTTGTCACCAGGGCATGGTGGCCATAATCCCATTCGGTGGCGGCCAGCCCGCTGAGCTGCCGGGTACGCGACAGCGCACCGTCGGCACCCACCACCAGATCCGCACTCAGGCAACGACCGTCACTGAGCGTCAGTTGGCGGCGACCGTCGGCGGCCGGGGCCGACAGTGTCTGCAGGCTGACACCGGTTAGCAGCTGCAGATTGTCATGGCCTGCCAACTGGTGCAGCAGAGCGGCCTGAATGATTCGGTTCTCGACGATGTGCCCCAGGCTATCCAAGTGCAGCGCATCGGCGCTGAAATGGATGCGCCCCTGCGCCTCACCGTCCCAGACCCGCATGTCGCGGTAGCCACAGGCGCGGTAATCGGCCTGAACGGTTGCCCAGGCACCGAGCTGCTGCAGCAACTGCACCGAGGCCGGATTCAGCGCACTGACGCGGCTGTCATACTGTTCGACCGGCAGGGCCGCCAGCGCGTCCAGCCAGTCACCAACATCACCGGGACGCTGCTCCAGCAGGCAGATCCGGCGCCCGCTCGGCGCCAGCGCCAGTGCCAGCGCGAGGCCAACCATGCCGGCCCCGGTAATCACCACATCGACATGCTGCTCGGTCGTCATCTCGGTTCTCCGCTTCAGCGCAGACGCGCTGCAGGTTGATCAAGCCCCATGGCGGCACGGGCAAACACGGTCTTGCCGGCCGGACAGCTGTCCAGCAGCTGCAGGCCCAGCCCGCGTCCCAGCCGCAACAGCGGGTTGGTACTGGTGAAAAGCTTCAGGGTGCGATCGCTGAAGGCGATGGTGCGCTGCTGATCCTGACGCCGTGCGGCCACGAAGCGGCTCAGGCCGGTCAAATCGCCCAGGGGCTCACCCGCACGGCGACAGGCGATGACATGATCCGCCAACGCCACCACACCGCGCAGTGCCAGGTTATAGCCCTGACCGGCAATCGGGTGCAACGCATGTGCCGCGTTGCCCAGTACCACCAGCCCCTGGCGCACCTGCTCTTCGGCCAGGCTCAGTTTGAGCGGGTAGTGGTAACGCTCGCCGACGGCCACAAAGCGCCCGGCCCGGTAGCCGAACGCCTGCTGCAGCCGCGCCAGAAAGGCCTGATCGTTCAGTGACAGCACCGCGCCCAGCGCTTCGTCCGCCAGGGTCCAGACCAGACCGCAGCGCGTGAGCCCCGCCAGCGGTTCGCCGGGCAGCAATGCCAGGGGACCGTCTTCAGTGAAGCGCTCATAGGCCACGCCGCCGTGGTCACGGTCCAGGGACACGTTGGCCACCAGCGCATGCTGGCCATAATGCTGTTCACGATAATGAATGCCCAGGCGTTCGCGCAGCGCCGAACGGCCGCCGTCCGCCATGACCACCAGCTCGGCACTCAAACACGTCTCACCGGCCTCAGTCCGCAGCTGCACCTGATTGCCGGCGGCCGCCGAGGTCAGGCTTTCCACTTCGGCCGGCGCAATCAGGGTCAGGTGCTCACCAGCCTGTTGCTGCAGATGACTGATCAGCACCCGCCCCAGCCAATGATTTTCAACCACATAACCCAGTGCCGGCACGCCCTCCTCCGCCGCATGCAATCGGGTGGTGCCGAACCGGCCCCGGTCGGATACATGAATATGCTCAATGGGAGTCAGGTGGGTCTGCAGCGCGGGCCAGATACCCATGCGCTGATAAAGCGTACGCACCCCCTGCGCCAGCGCTGTGGAGCGCGCATCATAACTGGGGGTGAACACCGGCTCGCCCGGGGCGGGCAGCGACTGCGCTTCAATCAACGCCATGCGCAACCCCAGTTCACGGGCAGCAGGCAACAGCGCCGCAGCCAGGCTGGCACCGACCATGCCACCGCCCACAATGATCAGGTCATACTGCTGCATTGTGCGTGCCTCCGACGGCTCAGTTCTGCGCCATCAGCGCTTCGATCTCGGCAATGGTCTTGGGCACGGCAGCGGTCAAAACCTCAGGCCCCTGCGCCGTCACCAGCACGTCATCCTCGATGCGGATGCCGATGCCACGCCATTCCGGCGCCACCGTTTCGTCGTCCGGCGCCACGTACAGCCCCGGTTCGATGGTCATCACCATGCCCGGCTCCAGCGGCCGCCAGTCGCCATGCAGCTTGTAGGCACCGACATCGTGCACATCCATGCCCAGCCAGTGGCCGATGCGGTGCATGTAGAAACGACGGTAGGCACCCTGCTCGATCAGATCATCGCGTTCGCCCTGCAGCAGTCCCAGTCGAATCAGCCCCTCGGTGAGCAGCTCGACCGACAGCTCATGGATGCGGTTCCAGAGCACGCCGGGCTGCATCGCTTCGATGCAGGCCAGCTGCGTATCCAGCACCAGTTGATACAGTGCCCGCTGCTGTGGCGAAAAGCGGCCGTTAACCGGGAAAGTCCGGGTGATGTCGCTGGCGTAGTTGTCCAGCTCGCAACCGGCATCGATCAGCACCAGGTCGCCGTCCTTCAGTTCGGCCATGTTGTCGATGTAATGCAGAATGCAGCCGTTGGCACCGCCACCAACGATGGGCGAATAAGCCTGAAAGCGCGCCCCCTGCTGCATGCAATAGCCAGTGATTTCCGCCTCCAGCTGATATTCATGCATGCCCGGGCGGCACGCCTGCATGGCACGGCAATGTGCCTGTGCCGAAATCTCGGCGGCCCGACGCATCACGGCCTGCTCCGCAGCGCTCTTGAACAGGCGCTGTTCGTGCAGCAGATTATCCAGCAGCACCAGCTCTTCCGGCGCCTGAGCACCAAGACGCGCACGAGCACGCACCTGGTTCAGCCAGCCACGCACGCGGGCATCCAGTGCTTCGTCACTGCCCAGAGCGTAATAGAGTCGGTGGGCGCCATCCAGCAGCTGTGGCATCTGCTCCTCGAGCGCGTCCAGAACAAACGCCTGATCGGCACCGAAGTCTCGCATACAGCCTTCTGGACCGGCGCGGTACCCGGTCCAAATTTCCATCTGCGGGTCTCGTGGCGGACAAAACAGAACATATTCACCTTCCGCCCGACCGGGAATCAACAACAACAACGCTTCCGGCTCGTTGAAGCCGGTCAGGTAGTAAAAGTCGCTGTCTTGACGGAAGGCGTACTCGGCATCACGGTTGCGGCTCTTGAGGTGGCTGGCCGCGACCAGTGCCACGCTGCGCGGCGGCAGCTGCTGCAGCAGAGCGGCACGGCGGCGGGCGAATTCGTCCTGGGCAATATTCATGCGTCTGTCCTGAAAGGCTTAATGCAGAGTAGGTGTGTCGGCGGCGGCCGGTGCGGCAGGCTGACCATCGGGCTCGTTGCACTCGCTAAACACCAGCAGAGCCGCCATGCGAACATATTCCTGTACCTCCATCAGATCACCTTCATCCTCCTCGGAATCGGCATCAGACGGGGTGCTGATTTGCACGATTTGCGCCAAGTCACGCAGAGTTTCCTGGCCTTCCACCGACAGCCCTTGAGGCCCCTTGCGCTCCTGCAGGCCGAAACCGCTGAGGAAACCGCTGCACCAGACGCCAAGCGCCTCAGCACGGATACTCAGGGGCTGGTCATCCTCCGGCAGCAGCAGCTCGAAGCTGAAATCCGGTGCCTGAAACTGCTGCAACGTTGCCAGATACAGCTGCATCACGCCACGACGGACCGCATCACCGGCAAAGGGTTCGATATCCAGTAATTCTTGGATACGCTGCAGCAAGGTGGACGGATCAAAGCGGGCACCGGCGGCCACCTGGCCGGCCAGCAGTCCGTGCAGTTCGGCCGGGGACACGGTCAGCGCGCCCTCTTCCACCAGCCAGTCGGCCAGGGTATCGAATTCCGGCAGTTCCACCGAAGCGGGCTGTTCATGGGTCATAAGCGTCTTTCCGGGGTCAAGTCTGTTGAAGCAGCAGAGGGTAACCGGCCAGCACCGGCACCGCATTGATCTCTATGCTAGCATTTCACTATAAACAGAGCCATGGAGCGTCGATTGACCCCTTGCAGGCAGCTGTTTATAGTCGTCAGGTTAATCGATGGGGTCGGGCATGAGCGAACACTATTTCACTGCACTTGAATACAAAATTGATCAGCTGCTGGCACGGGTCGAGGCCCTGGCGCAGGAAAACAGCCAACTGCAGCGGGATAACGCACGACTGCGGGAAGAGCGCGCCCAGCTGGTTCAGCTCAACGACCAGACCCGAGGCAAAGTTGAGGCCATGATACAGCGACTCAAGGCACTGGAGCAGACTTCATGAGCGCAGACGCACGCACGGTTACCGTCAAGCTGCTGGACAAGGAGTACACCATCAGTTGCCCGGACGGCGCCGAAGCCGAGCTGCTGGCATCGGCCGACTACCTCAATCAGAAGATGGTGGAGATCCGTAATTCCGGCAAGATTATCGGCCTCGAGCGCATCGCGGTCATGGCCGCCCTGAATATGTCCCATGAGCTGATCAAAAGCCATGAACAGCAGCGCCAGAACATCGAGACCAACCTGCGCCGCCTGGGGCAGAAGATCGATCACAGCCTGGACGACCAGGCAAAGCGTCATGAAAAGCTTTCATCTTCCTGAAAAACCTTTTCTCAACAACGGGATAGCTTCGTGCTAACCAGCCCTAATTAGCATAGAACACAGGAATTTCAAGGGCTGACATCACACCTTGAATGCGTATAATGGATTTCAGGTTCCTGGAGTGTGCGGCAGTTGGTCAAGTCCCTCGAGCCGATAAGCAGTACCCAGGCAGCGTTCAACAGGTGATGTGAGCATGTCCGCTTGACGGAAAGCCTGATTTGCCTGTGAAACGCTTCCACTCTGAACCTTAGGGTTCAGGGCCACGACCGACACCGGCACTCTGGGAAGCCTTTTGCCATGATGCAGGATCGCAAGACACTCCGCCGCCAGATGCGCGCCCGCCGCCGCGCACTCAGCCCGCAACAGCAACGCCAGTCGGCCCGATCACTGTGTCGACAGCTCAGCCAGCATCTCTGGTTTCGCCAGGCCCGCCACATCGCCCTCTACCTGCCCAATGACGGTGAAATCGATACCGCTCCCCTGATTCACCTGTGTCGCCGCTTGGGCAAGCAACTGTATCTGCCGGTGCTGCACCCTATCCGTCATAATCGACTCTGGTTCACACCCTATCACCGCCATACCCCCATGCGCCGCAACCGCTACCGCATTCTGGAACCGGTCCTGCAGGGCAAGCCCGTACGGCCAGCGTTTGCACTGGATCTGGTGCTGATGCCACTGGTGGCATTTTCAGCTGACGGGGGGCGCATGGGCATGGGGGGCGGCTATTACGATCGCAGCTTTGCCTTCAAGCTGCAGGCGAAAGGACTCGGAGGACCACGTCTGATGGGGCTAGCACATGACTTTCAGCGTCAGACGCAACTGCCGCTGGAGCCTTGGGATGTACCCCTGGACGCCATTGCTACCGAACGGGGCATTTACCGGATACGCTGATCAGCTGTTGAAGGCGGTCTGGACCAGTGCGGCTAATTGCAGATCACTCTGGGAAATTCCCGTCATAACGGTTCCGACAACAAAAACGATAACGAGCACCAATACCAGATCCGGACTTTTGTTCATGGCTGTAGCAGCTTCTGTGGTTATTGATCTGAGAAAAGAGATGGGCGAGGGTGCCCGACTGATGCGATCTAGTCTTCCACAGGCAGTTTTTTTTTCAACCCTTTACGGCTTCTTTTAAACTTTTATCCTCACTTTTTCAGATCTTGCATGATCTTCTATAAAAACTACCTTTCTGAATGCTTAACTTGTTTTTAAATGGCAACACTTTCTCAATATTCACAGACACCATCACTCAACACAGCAGAAAGCGATGCCAAACCGCCCCGCCTGCGATACATTCAAATGGCACGGCACTCACCGTAACCGGACCCTACAACAACAGTAACAAGGGATCATCTTCATGCTGACATCACTGGTGCTTACCGTTATCGGCCCGGACAAGCCGGGCCTGGTGGGGCTACTATCCCACACCATCGCCAACCATCACGGCAACTGGCTGGAATCGGGCATGTCACGCCTGGGTGGCAAGTTCGCCGGCATTCTGATCACCCAGGTACCTGAAACCGAAGTCGAGGCGCTGACACAGGCCCTGCAGGGGCTTGCCCAACAGGGCCTGAAAGTCACCGTGGAGCATAGCGAGGAGCCCCCTCCCGCCGCCGCAATGCAGCCGATGGTGCTGGAACTGGTCGGGCACGATAAGCCGGGCATTGTGCGCGAGATCTCCCACGCCCTCGCCGCTCGTCATATCAACGTGGAACGCCTGAGCACCGAGCTGACCTCGGGCTCGATGTCGGCGGAAGAGCTGTTCAAGGCGGAAGCGGAGCTGCTGGCTCCGGCCGACCTGGACCCGGACGAGCTGCAGCAGGCGCTGGAGGCGATCGCGGGGGATCTGATGGTGGATATCACCCTGCGCTAGGCCGTAAAAACGCAAAAACCGCCCGAGGGCGGTTTTGGTACATCGGGGCGGACCACTCGGGATCCGCCCCTCGGCATTATGAATCAGTCGGCGCGCGCCGCCAGCAGATCACGACCGCGAATCACCGCGGCACGTACCTGATCCGGCGCGGTACCGCCGATATGGTTACGTGCCGCCACCGAACCTTCCAGCGTCAGTACTTCAAACACGTCCTGCTCAATGGTATCGGAGAACTGCTGCAGCTCGTCCAGCGTCATATCGGACAGGTCCTTGCCAGTCTTGATGCCGTAGGCCACAGACAAACCCACAATTTCGTGCGCATCACGGAAGGCCACGCCCTTGCGCACCAGGTAGTCGGCCAGATCGGTGGCGGTGGAGAAACCGCGACGGGCCGCTTCACGCATCTCGTCCTTGCGCGACTCGATCGCAGGCACCATGTCACCGAAGGCGCGCAGGCAGCCCTTGACCGTATCCACGGCGTCGAAAAGCGGCTCCTTGTCTTCCTGGTTGTCCTTGTTGTACGCCAGCGGCTGCGACTTCATCAGCGTCAGCAGTGACATCAGGTGACCGTACACACGGCCGCTCTTGCCACGCACCAGCTCCGGCACGTCCGGGTTCTTCTTCTGCGGCATGATCGAGGAGCCGGTGCAGAAACGGTCCGGCAGATTGATGAAGTTGAACTGGGCCGAGGTCCAGAGCACCAGCTCTTCCGACATCCGGGTCATATGCATCAGCAGCACACTGGCGGCAGCGCAGAACTCGATACCGAAGTCACGGTCGGAGACCGCATCCAGCGAATTGCCGGCCGGGGCGTCGAACTGCAGCAGCTCGGCGGTGTAGGCACGGTCGATCGGGTAAGTCGTCCCGGCCAGCGCCGCCGCACCCAGCGGCATCACATTGACGCGCTTGCGGCAGTCGGCAAAGCGCTCGTAGTCGCGGCTGAGCATTTCGAACCAGGCCAGCAGATGGTGACCGAAAGTCACCGGCTGAGCGGTCTGCAGGTGGGTGAAACCGGGCATGATGGTGTCCGCTTCCTGCTCGGCCAGATCCAACAGACCCTGCTGCAGGCGGCTGATTTCGCTCAGGATCAGATCAATCTCGTCACGCATGTAAAGGCGAATGTCGGTGGCCACCTGGTCGTTGCGCGAACGGCCGGTGTGCAGCTTCTTGCCGGTGATGCCGATCTTTTTGGTCAGCGCCGCTTCGATGTTCATGTGCACGTCTTCCAGCGCCACCGACCATTCGAATTCACCGCGCTCGATCTCGACCCGAATCTCGCCCAGGCCGCGAATGATGGCATCACGTTCATCTTCGGTCAGTACGCCGACCTTAGCCAGCATGCGCGCGTGAGCAACCGAACCCTGAATATCCTGCTTGTAGAGGCGCTGGTCAAAATCGACGGACGCGGTAAAACGGGCCACGAAGGCATCGGTCGGCTCGTTGAAACGGCCGCCCCACTGCTGATTGGTTGTCTGGCTCATGCCGGAAGTCTCCTGCTACTGATGCGGCCACTGCAGCGGCCCTGTCTGTTTGGCCCCGATTATAGCAACCCTGCCCGCCGTCAGTCTTGTCCCCACCGCCTTTGGCCGATGTTGGCGACGTTCTGGTACAATCGCGTTTATTTTCCCGCATGTCGGGTTGTCGCTTGCATAAGGAGAGTCACATGTCCCGCACCATCCGCATCGCCACCCGCCGCAGCCTGCTGGCCCTTTGGCAGGCCGAGTATGTCAAGGCGGAGCTGGAACGGCACCACCCGGGGATTCAGGTCGAGCTGCTGAAGATCGAATCCCGCGGCGACAAGATCCTCGACACCCCGTTGGCCAAGATCGGCGGCAAGGGCCTGTTCGTCAAGGAGCTGGAAAACGCCCTCCTCGATGGTAGCGCCGACATCGCCGTGCACTCGATGAAAGATGTGCCGATGGAGTTTCCCGAAGGCCTCGGCCTGCCGGTGATCTGCGAGCGTGAGCGTCCGACAGACGCCTTTGTCAGCAACCGGTACAACAACCTGGACGAACTGCCGGAAGGTGCCGTTGTCGGCACCTCTTCCCTGCGCCGTGAAGTGCAGATCCGCGAGCGCCGCCCCGATCTGCAGGTCAACTTCCTGCGCGGCAACGTGCAGACCCGCCTGCGCAAGCTGGATGAGGGCCAGTATGACGCCATTATACTGGCTACCGCCGGCCTGATGCGCCTGGAGCTGAATGAACGCATTCGCAAGGAGATCACACCGGAGGAAAGCCTGCCTGCGGGTGGCCAGGGTGCGGTCGGCATCGAATGCCGTAATGATGACGCCGAACTGATCGCGCTGCTGAAACCGCTGCACCATGCCGATACGGCCAGCCGCGTACTGGCCGAACGCGCCCTCAACCGCCGCCTTGAAGGCGGCTGCCAGGTGCCGATCGGCTGCTATGCGGTGCTGGATGATGCCGGTGAAGCACTCTACTTGCGCGGCCTGGTCGGCCGTCCGGACGGCACCCGCGTCCTACGGGACGAAATTCGCGGCCCCCGCGCCGAAGCGGAAGCCATGGGCATTACCCTGGCCGAGCGCCTGCTGGCAGCCGGCGCCGACGAGATTCTGCGTGAGGTGTACAGCGAACGTGGCTAAACCGCTGCAGGGCCAGCGGGTGCTGGTTACCCGACCGGCCCACCAGTCCGCCTACCAGATCCAGTGCCTGCAGCGGCTGGGCGCCGAGGCCGTGGCCCTGCCGCTGCTGGAGATTCTGCCTACCACCGCGGCGGACACTGCCGACTTCCAGCAGTGCAAGACCTGCATCCTCGACCTGGACCTGTACCGTGATGTGATCTTCGTCAGCCCCAACGCCGCCCGCATCGGCGCCGACTGGATCGACGAATACTGGCCCCAGCTGCCGCTGGGCGTGCGTTGGGTTGGCATCGGTCAACAAACCCGCGACACCCTTGAGCGACTGGGCTTCACGGCCTGGCACGCCGAAGGCGGCTTCGATTCCGAGACCCTGCTGGCGCACCCGTCGATGCAACGACTGGACGGTGAACGGGTCCTGATTCTGCGTGCCGAGGGCGGCCGCGAACTGCTCGCCGATACCCTGCGACAACGCGGTGCCCGGGTCGACTGTGCCCATATCTACCGCCGCGCCTGCCCCGCACATCCAAATGGGATTATCCAAAGTACTATTTATGCTCAACCGTTATCGGCTATCCTGATCACCAGCGGTCAAGCGCTGCGCAATCTGCTGCAGCTGTGTGCGCCTGCCACCGACATCTTGACCGACACCCTGATCATCGTTCCCAGTGCCCGCCTTGCCGAGCTGGCCCGTTCGCTGGGATGCAAACGAATCCGGGTAGCACAGGGACCGGACGACCAGTCGATGGTCGGGGCCCTGCTACCCGCCTGACCATCGGAACACGGCATGACAGACAAGCGCAACGAACACCAAGACAAGGATAACAACGCCTCGCTGCCCGACGACACTCCGTCTACGACCGGCACCGAAACCGATTCTCCCGCCAACACCCGGCCCGACACCGCCGCCGATGAAGTGCGCAGTGAAGACCCGCCGGTCTACCAAAGTGGTCCTGCATCACCGCCGCCGGCCGAGCCGGCAACCGCCGCAACCGACAAGCGCCGCGGCGCCACCTGGCCCGGCAAGCTGGCCTTGGTGTTGTCCTTTATCGCACTGGGCGGTGGCGGCTATATGGCCTGGGAAGGCTGGCAGCTGAAACAGCAGAACACCCAGCTGCAGGAACGGATCAGCCAAAAAGTGGAAACCCTGGTCGCCAACGGCCGTGCCGAAGCGGCGCAGACCGTGGCCAATGTCAGCCAGCAACTGGGCCAGCTGCAGGCACGCGCCGAAGCCGACAAGGCCAATATCGATGAACTCCAGAACCGCCTGACCCGTAGCATTCAGCAGGTGACGGCGGATGCGGAAGTGAGCCGCAAAGACTGGCTGCTGGCGGAAGTGGAATATCTGTTGCGCCTGGCCAACCAGCGCGTATTGATGGAACAAACCGCTGCCGGCGCCCTGACGCTGTTGAAATCGGCGGACGAGAGCCTGCGTGACGCCGACGACGTAACCCTGTATGACGTGCGCAAGGCGCTGGCCGAAGATATTGCGGCACTGGAGGCCGTGCCGACCCTGGATACCGAGGGCGTCTTCCTTAAGCTGGCGGCCCTCAACCGCCAGGTCAACGAGTTGCGCGTCACTCCGATCACCGACAAGCGCAAGCTGCCCTCCCTGCTGGAAGAAATCACCCCAGAAGCGGTCGAGCAGTCCTGGGGCGACGGCATCAAGGCCAGCTGGAACAAGGCGGTGGACAAGTTCGAAACGCTGGTCGTGATCCAGCACCATGACGAACCGGTCAAGCCGCTGATGTCGCCGGAACAGACCTTTTTCCTGCAACAGAACCTGCACCTGATGCTGGAGCAGGCACAGATGGCGCTGCTGCAGCGCAAGCAGCAGGCCTTCGATGCCAGCCTGGCCAAGGCGCATGACTGGATCGGCAGCCATTTCAATCCCAAGGACGCTACCACCCAGGCCATGCTGCGTGGACTGAGCGAGCTGCAGCGTGTCAATGTCGCCCCGGAACTGCCGGACATCTCCGGCTCGCTGACCAGCCTGAAAACCTACCTGCGCCAGATGCAGGACCTGCGAGCGGAGGGCTGATCGATGAAAAAGCTGTTTGTCTTTCTGTTGATCTTCCTCGTGGCCGGCGCCTGGCTGGGCCAGATGATGGTACAGGACCCGGGCTACGTGCTGCTGGCCTACAAGCAAACCACAATCGAAACCAGCCTCTGGGTACTGCTGTTGCTGCTCATCGTCGGTTTTGCTCTGGGGCACTGGCTGCTCAACCTGATTGCCGGAGCCCGCCTGCCGGGCGCCAAGGTACGCAACTGGCAGAGCCGTCGCAGCCAGCGCATCAGCCAGAAAAAAACGCTCAAAGGCATGGTAGCGCTGTCTGAAGGCAACTGGTGGAAGGCCCAGCGCTTCCTGAGCCAAGCCGCCGAGCGCTCCGACCTGCCGGCGATCAACTACATGGCCGCCGCACGTGCCGCTCAGGAACAGGGCGACAGCACGGGCGCCGACGCCTTACTGCAGCGGGCACGTGAAGCCACGCCTGAAGCCGAGGTGGCCATTGGCCTGACACAGGCGCAGCTGCAGCTGGATCGCGGTCAGCTGGAACCCTGCCTGGCCAACCTGATCAGCCTGCGCCGCCAGGCCCCGAAGAACACCCGTGTCCTGCGCCTGCTCCAGCAGGTCTATGTGCAGCTGGAAGACTGGCTATCACTGATCCAGCTGTTGCCGGAGCTGAAGCGCCAGCATGTGTTGGATACCGAGGCCCTGAATGCGCTGGAACACCAGTGCCACCTGCAGCGCCTGCAACAGAGTCTGACCACGCTGGAGGGTGATGCTGATGCTCAGCAGCAGCTACAGGCCCTGAGCCGCAGCTGGCAGGCCATACCTGTCCATCTGCAACGTGACAGCGAACTGGTCGGTCGCTACACCGAACTGATGCGCGAGATCGGAGCCGAAGCCGAGGCAGAAAAGGTATTGCTCGACCTGATCAAGCGCCACTGGGATGTGCGCCTGGTTGAATGCTATGGCCTGCTGGCCGGACAGGACGCACACCAACAACTGGAAAATGCCAAGGGCTGGCTGAAAAAGCACCCGGACTGTGCCGAGCTGGAGCTGACCCTGGGCCGCCTGAGCATGCGCAATGCCCACTGGGGACAGGCCATCAGCCACTTCGAACGCAGCTTCGAGCTGGACCCGCGCGAGGACACCTTCAGCGAGCTACAGCGCCTGCTGCATCACCTGGGCGAAACCGAACGCGCCGCTCAATTAATGCAGACCCAGCTCGGACGCCTGGCACCCGGCCTACCGAGCCTGCCGCTGCCGGAGAAAACGGACTGAACCGGCCGGGCGCGGACACGAAAAAGGGCAGCTGAAGCTGCCCTTTTTGCACCTGCATTCAAGCCATCGCGTCGGAGGAGCGGGCTCAGACACTGGCCGTCTTGGCCGGGCGCGGCGCCCAGGCAAAGACATCAGAATGAATCTGCGCTTCCGCAACACCCTTTTCTTCCAGGCGATCCACCAGCGCATGCACCATCCCCGGTGAACCGCAGGCGTACACCGCCAGGTGCTCATCCACCTGCTGCAGTTCGGCCGCCAGCACATCCGGCATCAGGCCGGTACGGCCTTCCCAGCCCGGGCTGTTGTCCGGCTCGCTGACCACCGGCACAAAACGGACATTGGCGTGCTCGTGCGCCCACTGCTCCGGCAGTTTTTCCAGATAGATGTCGGCCTCAACGCGGGCCCCCCAGTAAATATCGATCGGATTGCCGACCTGGTTCGCCAGCAGGTGCTCGACCATGCTCTTGATCTGGGCAAAGCCGGTGCTGGCGGCGGCGAAGATGAAGCGTGTCTTGGTGTCGACCCCGTACGCATCCAGGCAGGAGGTGCCTTTGGGCAGTTCCACATCCACTGCACTCTGGGTGCGCAGATGGTCCAGGATCATGGCATTGAACTCGCTGCCCGGTACCTGGCGGATATGCAGCTCCAGATCGCGCCCCTGATCGGGAGCCGAGGCGATGGAGAAAGACGCCTTTTTACCTTCCGGCAGGCACAGGTCGAGATACTGGCCGGCATGAAAGTGCATGTTGTCATGATCGGTGCTTTCCAGACGCAGACGCACCCGGAAGACATCATGGTTCAATGCTTCAAAGCCGGTGATGTCACAATGTTTCTTGGTTACAGCAAACACGTATTGACTCCTGACCGGACGCCTTGTGCGCCCGGAATAGTACGTTTAACAGATATCCAGCTGGTCCCAGATGGCATCAACCCTGTCCTTGACGGCCGGATCCATGCGGATCGGCTCGCCCCATTCACGGGTGGTTTCTCCCTGCCACTTGTTGGTAGCATCCAAGCCCATTTTCGACCCCAGCCCCGATACTGGCGAGGCGAAGTCGAGATAATCGATTGGCGTGTTGTCGATCATCACCGTATCGCGCTGAGGATCCATGCGCGTGGTGATGGCCCAGATAACATCCTGCCAATCGCGCGCGTTAACATCGTCATCACAGACGATGACGAACTTGGTATACATGAACTGACGCAGGAATGACCAGACGCCCAACATGACGCGTTTGGCATGCCCCGGGTACTGCTTCTTGATGGTAACCACCGCCATACGGTAGGAACAGCCCTCCGGCGGCAGGTAGAAATCAACGATTTCGGGGAACTGCTTTTGCAGTATCGGTACGAACACCTCGTTCAGCGCCACCCCCAAGATAGCCGGTTCATCCGGCGGCCGACCGGTGTAGGTGCTGTGGTAGATGGCATCCTTACGCCGCGTAATACGCTCCACGGTAAATACCGGGAAGGAATCCACCTCGTTGTAATAACCGGTGTGGTCACCAAAGGGCCCCTCGTCCGCCATCTCGTCGGGGTCGATATAGCCTTCCAGAATAATCTCGGCACTGGCCGGTACCTGCAGATCCGAGCCCAGGCACTGCACCACCTCGGTCTTGCCACCGCGCAGCAGGCCGGCAAAGGCATACTCGGACAGGGTATCGGGCACCGGCGTCACCGCGCCCAAAATGGTCGCTGGATCGGCCCCCAGGGCGACCGCCACCGGAAACTTCTCGCCCGGATGCGTCTGCTTCCATTCGCGGAAGTCCAGCGCGCCGCCCCGGTGAGCCAGCCAGCGCATGATCAGTTTGTTGCGACCGATCACCTGCTGACGGTAGATGCCCAGGTTCTGACGCGGCTTGTCCGGCCCACGGGTGATCACCAGCGGCCAGGTGACCAGCGGGCCGGCATCCCCGGGCCAGCAGGTCTGGACCGGGATGCGGCTCAGGTCAACCTCGTCTCCTTCCAGCACCACCTCCTGACAGGGTGCCCGGCGCACCCTTTTCGGCCCCATGTTGAGAACCTGCTTGTACAGCGGCAGTTTGTCCCAGGCATCCTTCATGCCCCGCGGTGGCTCGGGCTCCTTCAGCTGTGCCAGCAGCTTGCCCACGTCACGCAATGCCGACACCGACTCTTCGCCCATACCTAGCGCCACACGTTCCGGGGTACCGAACAGGTTACCCAGCACCGGCATGTCATAGCCCTTGGGGTTCTCGAACAGCAGCGCCGGGCCCCCAGCCCTGAGGGTACGGTCACAGATTTCCGTCATCTCCAGCACCGGATCGACCGGGTGGCTGATGCGCTTGAGCTCGCCGCGCGCCTCGAGCATGTGGATGAAATCGCGCAGGTCCTTGTATTTGGGTGTCGCCATGATGTGCTCGTTTCAGACTGGACACCGGAGCGGCAGCAGGCCCCGGATATGAAAAAGGGTAAGTCTCAGCTTACCCTTTTTGCATCGGTTCGGTTCACAGCAGTGCCGTGCGACCGGTTACTTGCGCTTCATCGACAGGAAGAACTCGTCGTTGGTCTTGAAGTCCTTCAGCTTGTCGACCACGAACTCGGTCGCGGCAGCATCTTCCATCGGATCCAGCAGCTTGCGCAGAATCCACATGCGCTGCAGCTCGTCTTCAGTGGTCAGCAGGTCTTCACGACGGGTACCGGAGCGGCGGATGTTGATCGCCGGGAACACACGCTTCTCGGCGACCTTGCGGTCCAGATGCACCTCGGAGTTGCCGGTGCCCTTGAACTCCTCGAAGATCACTTCATCCATCTTCGAGCCGGTGTCGACCAGCGCCGTGGCGATGATGGTCAGGCTGCCGCCCTCTTCGATGTTGCGCGCCGCACCGAAGAAGCGCTTGGGGCGCTCCAGGGCATGGGCATCAACACCACCGGTCAAGACCTTGCCGGACGACGGGATCACGGTGTTGTAGGCACGCGCCAGTCGAGTGATGGAGTCCAGCAGAATGACCACGTCCTTCTTGTGCTCGGTCAGGCGCTTGGCCTTTTCCAGCACCATCTCGGCGACTTGCACGTGGCGTGACGGCGGCTCATCGAAGGTGGAGGCCACCACTTCGCCGCGTACGGTACGCTGCATGTCAGTCACTTCCTCCGGGCGCTCGTCGATCAGCAGCACGATCAGATAGCATTCGGGGTTGTTGCGGGTAATGCTGTTGGCAATATTCTGCAGCATCAGCGTCTTGCCCGCCTTGGGCGGTGACACGATCAGGGCACGCTGGCCCTTGCCCATCGGGCAGACCAGGTCGATGACACGAGCCGTCAGGTCTTCGGTACTGCCGTTGCCGATTTCCATGCGCATACGCTGCTGTGCAAACAGCGGCGTCAGGTTTTCGAACAGGATCTTGCTCTTCGCGTTTTCCGGACGGTCATAGTTGATCTCGTTGACCTTCAGCAGCGCAAAGTAGCGTTCGCCATCCTTCGGCGGACGAATCTTGCCCGCAATGGTATCACCGGTACGCAGGTTGAAGCGGCGGATCTGACTCGGCGACACATAGATATCGTCGGGGCCGGCCAGGTAGGAGGAATCGGCAGAGCGCAGAAAGCCGAAGCCGTCCTGCAGGATCTCCAGTACGCCATCACCATAGATGTCTTCGCCGCTCTTGGCGTGCTTCTTGAGAATGGCAAAGATCACATCCTGCTTGCGGGAGCGGGCCATGTTGTCGAGGCCCATTTCGGTGGCGATATCCAGAAGTTCCGGAACGCTTTTCAGTTTGAGTTCGGTAAGATTCATAATTTTCAGGAAGCAGCACAGAGTCGGCTGGTTACGGATGGAAACCGGACGGTTAGTCGGAAGAATAAAGGTTCAAGGTGTTGCCTGTGACACCCGGGCCATGGACCGCCGGGCTGATAAGTGAATCACACTATAAAAGGTAAAATCGGGACTGTCCAGCAGAAGTGGCGGAAAAGCGCAATCATGCGGGGTTGCGTCTTTCCGCCCGCAGCCACCATCAGAGGTTGGCGTCGATAAACGCGGCCAGCTGGGACTTGGACAGTGCGCCGACCTTGGTAGCTTCGACGTTGCCGCCCTTGAACAGCATCAAGGTGGGGATGCCGCGAATACCGAACTTCGGCGGTGTTTCGTTGTTTTCGTCGATGTTCAGTTTGCAGACCTTCAGCTTGCCCGCATACTCCTTGGCGATCTCTTCCAGAACCGGTGCGATCATCTTGCAAGGTCCGCACCACTCGGCCCAGTAGTCTACCAGGACAGCGCCGTCAGCCTTGAGGACATCTTCTTCAAAGGAGGCGTCAGTTACATTGACGATATTTTCACTCATGGATAGATTCTCCAGTGCACCCGGTGCGTTAGAAACAGTTTTTCGATGATAACACCTGCTACACTCAACCGCCAGATTCGCACCGACGCCCCGCCGCGCGGCGCTGTCATCAAAAAAGGTAGCGCCCGCCACGGCATCCCCGGTATGTTGATCGGTTGGTATGCGCTGAGACAGAGGACACCTCCCAATGCACGTTCAGGAATCGCCCCCCGCCACCGACTCATCCCTGCTGGCCGCCATCGACCTGGGGTCAAACAGCTTCCACATCATTGTTTCCCAGCTGTTTGCCGGCGAGCTCAAGACCCTAGATGTACTGTCGGAGAAAGTGCAGCTGGCGGCTGGCATGGATGAGGATGACAACCTGACCGAAGCAGCCATGACTCGCGGCCTGGAATGCCTGAGCCGTTTTGCCCAGCGCGTTGGTGAGCTGCCGCGCCAGTCGATCCGGATCGTGGGTACCAACGCCCTGCGCCAGGCTCACAACCGCCGTCAATTCATTGAGCGCGTCCAGGCCTTGCTGGGCACGCCGGTGGAAGTGATTGCCGGCCGTGAAGAGGCACGCCTAATCTATCTGGGTGTGGCCCATACACTGGCCGATGATGCCGGACGCCGCCTGGTGGTGGATATCGGCGGCGGCAGTACCGAGTTCATCATCGGTGAACGCTTCGAGCCCCGGGTCTGTGAAAGCCTGCACATGGGCTGCGTCAGCTATACCGACCGTTTCTTTGCCGATGGACGGATCACCGCCGAGGCCATGGAGCACGCCCGTACCGCGGCGCTGCGCGAACTGCTGGCAATCCGCCGTGACTACCGCCGCCTAGGCTGGCACAGCTGTGTCGGGGCCTCGGGCACGGTCAAGGCCGCCCGTCAGGCCTGCGTTTCCCTGGGCCTGAGCAGCGAGATGATTACCGCCGAGGCCTTGCACCGGCTGCGCGATTTTCTGATCGAACAGGGCCACTGCGATCAGATCCAGATCGACGGCATCAAGCCTGAGCGCTGCGCGGTGCTGCCGGCCGGCATCGCCATTCTCAGCGCCCTGTTCGAGTCCCTTGGCGTCGAGCAAATGAGCTTTTCCGAGGGAGCCCTGCGCGAAGGGGTGCTCTATGACATGGCCGGTCGCCTGCGCCACGAAGACGTGCGGGAACGCACCATCAACGCCCTGGCCAAGCGCTACCATGTCGACCGCAAGCAGGCCAACCGGGTCGAGGCCACGGCCCTGATCGCGCTGGCCCAGGTCAAGGACAGCTGGGACCTGACCAGCGGCGTGTATCACGAGATGCTCAGCTGGGCCGCGCGCAGCCACGAGATTGGCCTGGCCGTCTCGCACAGCCAGTTCCACAAGCACAGCGCCTATTTGCTGCAGCACTCCGACCTGCCCGGTTTCACCCAGTTGGAGCAGCAACTGCTGGCCTTCCTCGTGCGCAGTCACCGGCGCAAGTTCCCCAAAGACGACTATCGCCAACTGCCGCCGGCGCTGCGCCGGCCCTACCGCTGCCTGTGCCTGCTGCTGCGCCTGTCCGTGATCCTGCATCGCAGCCGCAGCAAGGCGCGCCTGCCGGCCTTCACCCTCAAAGCCGACGGCAACCGGATCGAACTCAGCTTCCCGGCCGGCTGGCTGGCGCACCATCCGCTGACCCGTGCCGACCTGGACCAGGAAGCCAACTACCTGCGCAACATCGATTTCAAGCTCAAGGTGTCCTGATGGCAGCCGCACTGCTCACCGCCTGTCGCGAGATTCTCGGCGACAGCGCCCGGGTGATCCTCACCCTGTTTCGCATCATGATCCCGGCCATTCTGGTCGTGAAGCTGCTGACCGAACTCGGTGCGGCGGAGCTGCTCAGTCAGGCTCTGGCACCGGTGATGGGCTGGATGGGGCTGCCACCGGAAGCCGGCCTGATCTGGGCAACCACCCTGCTGACCAACATCTACACCGGCGTAGTGATTTTCTTTTCCACCGCCGGTACCGACAGCTGGACCCTGGCCCAGGTCACGGTACTGGGCACGCTGCTGCTCAGCGCCCATAACCTGCCGGTCGAGGCCCGCGTGGCCCAGAAAGCCGGCTGCCGCCTGCTGCCGCAACTGCTGCTGCGCATTGGCGGCGGCATTCTGCTGGGTATCGTGCTGCACCACAGCTATGCCCTCAGCGGCACCCTGCAGTCGGTGCATCAGGCGCCCTGGAGTCCGGCACCGGTCGATGACGGCTGGCAGGGCTGGGCCCTGAGTCAGCTGGAGACCCTGGCCTGGACGGCACTGGTGATTCTGCTGCTGATGACCGCCCTCCGGCTGCTGCGACTACTGGGGGTTGAGCGCCTACTGGCATGGCTGCTGCGCCCGGTGCTCAAGCTGATCGGTATCGCCCCCGGCGCCCTGTCGATCACGCTGATCGGCATGACCCTGGGCCTGGCCTACGGTGGCGGCCTGCTGATACGGGAGGCGGAACGGGGGGATATCGCACCGGCTGACATCTTCTGTGCCATCAGCCTGCTGGGGCTCTGCCATAGCCTGATCGAAGATACCCTGCTGGTACTGTTGATCGGTGCCGATCTGTCGGGCGTCTTCTGGGCCCGACTGGTCTTTTCATTGCTGGTGATCGCGACCCTCAGCCGCCTGCTGCCCCGACTCCGGCGTCAGCACTGGCTGGTGCGCCCCGTCCACGCCGGCTGAGCCCGGAAACGAAAACGCCCTGCATCAGCAGGGCGTTTTTTGCATCCGGGAACCGACTTTCATCAGATCTTCGGACCGGCTGCCTTGATCTCTTCGGAGACGCCGTCAAACTTGGTGAAGTTGTCAACGAACTGCTTGGCCAGGTCGGCGGCAGCGGCGTCGTAGGCAGACTTGTCCGCCCAGGTTTCACGCGGGTTCAGCAGGTTGCCGTCAACACCCGGCACCGCGGTCGGTACCGCCAGGTTGATGCCATCCAGCTGTTCGGTTTCGCAATCCTTCAGCGCACCGCTCTGGATGGCGCTGATAATGGCACGGGTGGTCGGAATGCTGAAACGCTCACCAACACCGTAGGAACCGCCGGTCCAACCGGTGTTCACCAGGTAGACGCGTGATCCGTATTCTTCGATGCGCTTCATCAGCAGCTCGGCATACACGTGTGCCGCACGCGGGAAGAAAGGTGCACCAAAGCAGGTGGAGAAGGTGGACTTGATGCCGCCACCGGAACCCATTTCGGTGGAACCGACCAATGCAGTGTAACCGGACAGGAAGTGATACGCGGCCGCTTCTTTGGTCAGCACGGATACCGGCGGCAGCACGCCGGTCAGGTCGCAGGTCAGGAAGACGATGGAATCCGGCTCGTCACCCATGTTGGTGGCGGAACGCTTCTCGACGTGATCCAGCGGGTAGGCACAACGACCGTTCTCGGTCAGAGAGGTATCGTTGTAGTCGGCCTTGCGGCTGCCGTCCAGGGTCACGTTCTCGACGATGGCACCGAAACGGATAGCGTCCCAGATGATCGGCTCGTTCTTTTTGCTCAGGTTGATGGTCTTGGCATAGCAGCCACCTTCCAGGTTGAACACCACACCCTTGCCCCAGCCATGCTCGTCGTCACCGATCAGGTAACGCTCGGGGTCAGCAGACAGCGTGGTCTTGCCGGTGCCGGACAGACCGAAGAACAGGGTGGTGGAGCCGTCTTCGCCGATATTGGCGGAACAGTGCATCGGCAGCACGTCTTTTTCCGGCAGCAGGAAGTTCTGCACGGAGAACATGGCCTTCTTCATCTCACCGGCGTAGCGCATGCCGGCAATCAACACCTTGCGCTTGGCAAAGTTCAGAATCACGCAGCCATCGGAGTTGGTGCCGTCACGCTCGGGCTGGCACTGGAAGCCGGCCACATTCAGGATCTGCCACTCTTCCTTGCCCTTGGGGTTGTACTCGTGCGGACGGATGAACAGGTTCAGACCAAAGAGGTTCTGCCACGCGGTTTCGGTGGTCATTTTCACCGGCAGGTAGTGGTTGTGATCCGCACCCACGTGCACGTCGGCGACAAAGTGTTCCTTGTCGGCCAAATACTCTTCCACCCGACCCCAGAGGGCATCAAACTTGTCGGCATCGAACGGGCGATTGATGTTGCCCCATTCGATGGCATCAGCGGTGCTGGGCTCTTCAACGATGAAACGGTCCATCGGCGAGCGACCAGTGCGCTCTCCGGTGGTGACAACCAGTGCTCCGGTGTCAGCCAGGACACCTTCATTACGCTGAATCGCACGCTCAACCAGCTCAGCCGGGGTCAGATTCACGTGTACGCTATTGACGGTTTCTTTGGTCATTACGGATTCCCTTGGCTGTTCGCCAAACAATTACCTGAAAGCAAAAAGGCTCCTGCGTTCCGGTCAACGCAGTTCGGGTCGTTATTTTGGTGCGATATTATTGCACAAAATGCCCGCTGATGGGACTGCATTGAACCATTCTCATTTGAAACCGGGAACGGTTTATCAGCCCCTGCGGTAAGGCACTGATTACTCAGTGCATTCGGCCATCTTCATCGAGGTAGCCGGGCGCGCTGAACAGGGCCCGGATGTCGGTTTCATCGAAGTGATACTGCTGATTGCAGAACTGGCAGCCCACATCAATGAGACCGTTCTGCTCGGCCAGAATTCCCAGCAGCTCATCCTCGGTCATGAACTTGAGGGCCTCGGCACTGCGCTCACGAGAACAGTCGCACTTGAACTGCAGCGCCTGGGGCTCGAACAGACGGCAGTCTTCCTCGTGAAACAGGCGGAACAGCAGGGTTTCGTTGTCCAGCCCCAGCAGTTCATCCGGCTTCAGTGTCTCCGCCAGCATGCTGACACGTGTCCAGTCCTCGTCACCGGTACCCTCGGCCGGCAGCACCTGCAGCAGCAGGCCGGCGGCTTTTTCGCCATCAGCCGCCAGTTTGATGGAGGTCCCCAGCTGCTCAGACTGCTCAAAGTAGGCCTGCAGACACTCAGCCAAGGTCGCATGTTCCAGCGGCACCACGCCTTGATAACGCTGACCGCTTTCGGGTTCGATGGTCAGCGCAATGCGCCCGTTAACCAGCAGTTCGTTGAATGCTTGGTCATCAGCCACTTCGCCCTCGTAACGGGCAATGGCGCGCAGCTCGCGGTGGTGGTTGCACTCGGCCATCAGCAGACGCACATTGCCCTCGCCCTGCGCCTGCAGGCTCAGGCGGCCCTCGAACTTGAGAGTCGAGCTGAGCATGCTGACGGCCGCCAGCATTTCGCCCAACAGGCTCTGCAGCGCCCGGGGGTAGTCATGTCGTGCCAGCACCTCCTGATAGCTGTGCTCTAGTCCGGCAACGACGCCGCGAACATCAATCTGGTCGAAAAGAATACGCTGAATCTGATCAGGGTTGCTCATGCAGGGATTCCCGGGGTTTTCTGGTCTGATAAGTCGCGCCCAGCCGCATGCAGCGGGCGGGCAGGATTGCCAACGTGGATGACCCTTCATTTTAGCCGAACACGGATGAAATGATCACCCCGTCACCGTTTTTATCCATGCACTTGCTCGCTTTCAGTCCCAACTGCCCTTGATGCGCAGCAATTCACGCCGGCTCTTCTTGTCCGGACGATGTTCCGGTGCACTGCCCAGAGTCTTGCGTGCCAAAGCTCGGGCTTCCCGCGCCTTGATGCTGTCTTCGGTTTCCCGGTACAGTTTCTGCGCTTCGCTGGCCCCGCGACGCTGGTCCGACAGTGCCAGCACTTCGACCGTCTTCTCGTCATGGCCCTGCCGCAGCTGAATCAGCGCCCCCACTTCCACGGCCTTGCTGCACTTGCTGCGCTGGCCGTCATAGTGAACCTTGCCGCCCTCGATCATCTGTTTCGCCAGGGCACGGGTCTTGTAGAAACGCGCAGCCCAGAGCCATTTGTCCAGGCGTACGCTCTTGTCTGCCGGGGTATCGGCATGCTTGTGATGATGGCTCATAGCGCGGCAATCACCTCACTGAAATCGTTGGTGGCATCATAATCGTCGATCCGGCGGGGCGGCTGCATGGAATCAGGCTGGGTGATCGACAGCAGGTGCGCGATGCCGTACCGGCGAGCCGAGGCCAGCACCGCCAAGCTGTCATCCACCAGCAGAGTCCGCTGCGGATTGAACGGCTCCACTTCCTGTAGCGCATGCCAGAACGCCTGCTTTTCCTTGGGTTGGCCGAAGTCATGGGAGCAGATCACCAGATCGACATGCGTGTCGATGGCGGTCACTTCAATCTTCAACGCCAGGCTATCCCGGTGTGCGTTGGTCACGATCACCGTGCGCCGGCCGCTGTCACGCACCGCCTTGAGGAAGGTTTCGGCACCGGGGCGAAAACCGATCCGGTCCATGATGTCACGCTTGAGCCGGGCAATCGGCAGGTTCAGCTGCTCGGTCCAGTAGTCCAGGCAGTACCAGCTGAGCGCTCCCTGCTCTTCGCGGATGCGCCCATGCAGCCAGTGGCGGGCCTGTTGCAGATCCAGCCCCTGCGCCTGCGCGTACCGCTCGGGTAACAGCTCCAGCCAGAAGTGAGAATCGAAGTGCAGGTCGAGAAGGGTGCCGTCCATATCCAGAAGGACGGTATCGATGGCTTGCCAATCCAGCATAATCAGGGAACACTCTAGGTAATAACAGTTTCCGGATATTCAGTATGACTGCCAAGCCCGAGATTTTGAAGTTGACCAAGGTGGCCAGCAGCCGCCTGTTCCACATCGAAGCCATGGATCTGCGCTTCAGCAACGGTGTCGAACGCCGCTATGAGCGCTTGCGCACCGGCGGCCAGGGGGCGGTCATGATCGTGGCCATCAACGCGCATGACGAGGTGTTGCTGGTGCGTGAATACGCAGCCGGGCTGGAAGAATACGTGCTGACCCTGCCCAAGGGACTGATCGACCCCGGCGAAGACGCCGCTACGGCGGCCAATCGTGAGCTCCAGGAAGAGGCCGGTTTCGGCGCCCGGCGCATCAGCCATGTGCGCCAGCTGACCGCGGCGCCCAATTACATGGGCCATCGTCTGGAGGTCATGCTGGCCGAGGATCTCTATCCCAACAAGCTGGAAGGCGACGAGCCCGAGCCGCTGGACGTGGTGCCCTGGCCACTGTCAGGTCTGAACGAGCTGTTTGAACAGCGCGAGTTTTCCGAAGGCCGCGCCATTGCGGCCCTGTGCCTGGTACAGCAACGGCTGGCGCGCACGGCGTCAGCGGATTCCTGACCCGGCCCCCTTGTTTTTTGCTCCGGGCGTCTCCACCTAGTGATTGATACCGGAGCAGATACCGAACACGGCCAATACTGCCACAAACTGTGTCATGATTAGCCGTTCTGTTGGTGCTATCATCACAGCACCCAACGAGGCACCGCCTCCAATAACAATCGGTTTTATGCTGAACCTGTCTGACAAATCAAGGTGAATACTATGAGCTTCGAACTGCCTGCACTGCCGTACGCGAAAGATGCACTGGAACCGCACATCTCCGCCGAAACCCTGGAATTCCACCACGGCAAGCACCACAACACCTACGTGGTCAAGCTGAACGGTCTGGTCCCGGGTACCGAGTACGAAGGCAAGTCTCTGGAAGAGATCATCAAGACGGCTCCGGCTGGCGGCATCTTCAACAACGCGGCTCAGGTATGGAACCACACCTTCTACTGGCACTGCCTGTCTCCGAACGGTGGCGGTGCACCGACCGGCGCCATCGCTGACGCCATCACCGCCAAGTGGGGCTCCTTCGAGGCGTTCCAGGAAGCGTTCAACGACAAGGCAGTGAACAACTTCGGTTCCAGCTGGACCTGGCTGGTCAAGAATGCCGACGGTTCCCTGGACATCGTCAACACCAGCAATGCCGGCACGCCGATGACCGAAGGCCAGACCGCACTGCTGACCGTCGATCTGTGGGAACACGCCTACTACATCGACTACCGCAACGTACGTCCTGACTACCTGAAAGGCTTCTGGGCGCTGGTCAACTGGGATTTCGTCAACGAAAACTTCGCTGCCTGAGTGCAGATGACGACCTGAGAAAGGCGCCCGCGGGCGCCTTTTTTGTTTATACTGCGCCCTTCACGAGGTAAGGATACCTGTACTGATGCGCCGTGCTTCCACCCTGCTGATACTGCCGCTGTGGCTCCTGCTGACACTGGTGTGTGCCACGGTCCTGGTGCGCTACGATCTAGACCACCTGCAGCAGCGCCAGCACGAACGGCTGGGCGCTCTCGCTCTGCAGCTGAAAGAGCACCTGACTCTCAGCCAGCGCCTGCTGGAACAGGTGGTGCAATTGCTCGACGTGCCCGAACCGCAACTGTTCGATCCTGCCCTGGCGGCAGCACTGGAGCAGCGACGCCAGCTTACCCCTGGAGTCAAGCGCATCCAGCTGCAACAGCGTGTTCGCAGCGACGACATTCAGGGCTTCGAGCAGCGCATGCGGCGTTATTATCCCGATTTCCTGCTGCACGGTCTCAGCGCCATGACCCTGCCCGCGCGGGAAGACTCCGGCACGCCGATCTATCATCCACTGATTCTGGTCGTGCCCGATACGCCTTCGGCACAGCCGCCTCTGCCGGGTACCGACCTGGGCCTGATCCCGGCCCTGCAGCCGGCCCTGCTGCGCACGCCGTCCAGCCATGACATCACCTACTCGCGCCTGTACAGCCAGAATCAGGGCCAGCCGCTACTGAACCTGTTCCTGAGTGCACCGCATGATCGTCGCCTGATCGCCTCGCTGGTACTGGATGTCAACCGCTGGCTGCACACCCCGACGCTGCCCGCCGGCTGCCGACTCAGCCTGTCCCTGCCCGGCAGCCACACGCCTATCCAGCTGGTCGGCCAACAGGAAGGCTCCGCTCTGCTGCAAATACAACAACAGCGTGACATCCAGATCGGCAACCTGCCGGTGCAGTTGACACTGACCAATACCCTGTACTGGACCGACCTGCTGGGCTGGGTACTGTTGCCCCTGCTGATCAGCACCGCCATCAGCCTGCTGGCCCATGCCTGGATTCGGCAGCGCCATGCCGCGAACCAGTACCGCGCCGAAACCCGCGAGACCGAACGCCTGCGCCAAAACCTGCAGCAGCATTCCGGCCAGCTGCAGTTGCAACTGCAGGAAAACCAGCGTCTGACCCAACGCATTCTCGACATTCAGGAACGTGAACGACGACACTTGGCGCAGGAGCTGCATGATGAACTGGGCCAATGCCTGACCGCCATCCGCACCGATGCGCGCATGCTGTTGCAGGATCATCCGGACAGCAACGACAGCGTTCACCGCCACGCGGCCAGCATCGATCACATTGCCGGTCACATCTATGACGTGACCTATGACCTGATGCATGCCCTGCGCCCTACGCTGCTGGACGACCTGGGGCTGGTAGATGCCATTCGCGAGCTGGTGCGCGGCCTGCACCTGGAACGGCGCGGCATCGATCTTGAGCTGCAACTCGGCGGTGCCTTGAACGAGATGGAAGAACGCTACAACATCAACCTCTACCGGATGATTCAGGAAGGACTGACCAATCTGCAGCGCCATGCCGGTTGCACACAGGCCAAACTGCACCTGTACCGCCGTGATGCCGATGGCCCCACCGACCAGCTGGAAATGCTGATCAGCGATAACGGCTGTGGCTTCGACCCGAGCATCATCAGTCGCAAGGGGCGCTTCGGCGTGCTCGGCCTGCAGACCCGCGCCAAAGCACTGGGTGGCAGCCTGGCGCTCGACAGCGCCCCGGGGCAGGGCACCTGCCTGCAGATCAGGATTCCGCTGGCTGCAACAGCGGATACAGGTGCGGCCACACCGTCTGCAGCAGAATCGGCTGTGCCGCGGCTGTCGGATGCAGCCCGTCGGCCTGCATGAACTGGGGCTTCAGCGCCACCCGCTCCAGCAGAAACGGCACCAGCGCCAGATCATACTCCTGTGCCAACTCGGGGTAGATGGAATAGAACCTTTGCGTATATTGCGGTCCATAATTGGGAGGGATCCGTATGCCGATCAGCATCACCTGGGCCCCGGCCTGGCGACTCAGTTCAACCATCTGGCGCAGGTTGCGCTCCATGATCCTGAGTGGCGTGCCGCGCAGGCCGTCGTTGGCGCCCAGTTCCAGCACCACCAGATCGGGGCGGTAATCGTTCAACAGTCGCGGTAGACGCTGCAGGCCGCCACTGCTGGTTTCACCACTGATGCTGGCATTGATCACCCGCTGGGCCAGCTGCCGCTGGCGCAGTTCCTGCTCCAGCAGGCTGACCCAGCCCTGTTCGGCAGGCAAGCCATAGGCCGCCGACAGGCTGTCACCCAACACCAGCAACGTCTTGGCCTGCAGCGGGGTCGCCCAAACCAACAATATGAATACCATCGAAATCAGGGATCGCATGTCACACCTCAACCGAGAAAAGCCGCTTATTGAGGCCCAAGATGTCGCAAAAAGTTTCAATACTCAAGCCGGCCGCGTGGACCTCTTTCGTGATCTGACCCTGCACATCCTGCCCGGCGAAAGTCTGGCCATCATCGGGCGCTCCGGAGCCGGCAAGTCCACCCTGCTGAGTCTGCTTGCCGGATTGGATACGCCCAGTGCCGGTCATGTGCTGTTTGACGGCCAGCCACTGGACCAGCTGGATGATGCCGCCCGTGCCGCCCTGCGCCTGGAACAGATCAGCTTCATTTTCCAGTCCTTCCACCTGTTGCCGGAACTGGATGCACTGGACAACGTGCGCCTGCCGCTGGAAATCCAGGGCCGGACCGATGCCGATCGCAAGGCGCGCCACTGGCTGGAGCAGGTCGGTCTTGGCGCACGTCTGGACCACTATCCGGCACAACTGTCCGGCGGCGAGCAGCAGCGGGTCGCCATTGCCCGCGCCTTCGCCACCGAACCGCGGGTGCTGTTTGCCGACGAGCCCACCGGCAACCTGGATGACGACACCGGTCAGCAGATCATCGAACAGCTGTTCCGGCTCAACCGCGATACCGGCGCGACCCTGGTGCTGATTACCCACGACACCGAACTGGCCGCCCGCTGCCAGCGCCGCCTCCACCTGCAGAACGGCCGTCTGGAGGAGGTACACTCATGAGCCTGCTGACCCGACTGGCCACGCGCCAGCTGTGGAGCCAACTGCGCACCACCGAATGGCGCGCGCTGTTGCTGGCCAGCTGGATCGCCATTGCCCTGACGACCCTGCTGGCTGTGCTCGGCGATCGCCTGGAACGGGGGCTGCTGCGTGAAAGTGCCGCCCTGTTGGGTGCCGACCTGGTGTTGAGCAGCAGTCGCCCCATTGCCCCGGAACGCCTGGATGGCCTGCCGCTGGACGGCATTCGGCAGACCCGGGTGATTCAGTTCCCCAGCATGGTCGGCCGGGGTGACGACCTGATGCTGGTGTCGGTGCGGGCGCTCCAGGCGCCCTACCCGCTGCGCGGCGAGCTGGTCACCGAGCCGCCCGGCACCGGCATCCCCGCACCGGGCGACGTCTGGGTGGAGCCGCGCGTGATGACCCAGCTGCAGCTGCAGCCGGGTGATCAGCTGGAGTTCGGTTATCAGCCGCTCAGCGTTAGCCGCGAGCTGCTCGGATCGCCGGACCGGGGGACCGGCTTCCGCAGTTTCAGCCCCCACATTCTGGTCAACGCCGCTGATCTGGAGGCCAGCGGTGTGCTGGCCCCGGGCAGCCGAGCCAACTACCGTATTCTGTTGGCCGGCCCGGCCGAGGCCATCACCGCACTCAATCGAGCACTGCAGCCCACCCTGGCCGATTACGAACGCATCCATGCCCTGAGCAAGGATCAGCCCCTGACCGGCAATGCTCTGGGCAACGCGCTCAGCTACCTCAAGCTCAGCGCACTGATCGCCCTGCTGCTGTCGGCGCTGACCATTGTGCTGGCCCTGCGCCGTTTCAGCCTGGGCCAGCATACCCGCAGCGCCCTGCTGCTGAACCTGGGGCTGAGGCCCGGTCAGCTGATCCGGGTCTATCTGTACCAGCTGCTGCTGGCCTGGCTGCTGACCGCCAGTGCCGGGGTGCTCACCGGCTATGTGCTGGAGTGGAGCGTCTACCGCTGGCTGGCCGACCTGCTGCCGCAGGCACTGCCCACGGCACACTGGCTGCGCTGGCTCAGTGGGCCCGCTCTGGGGCTGGCCCTGCTGGTGCTGCTGGGCCTGCCCCCCATCCTCCAACTGGCACGCATTCCGGTTGCCCACCTGCTGCGTGGCGACGCCCCGCCCCGTGACCGTACCGCCCTGCTGATGCAGGGGCTGTCGCTGCTGTTGCTGGCCGCCACCCTGCTGGCCTTTCTGCAGGCCCCGCTGCCCGCCCTGGGACTGCTGCTGTTCCTGCTGCTGGGCGGCGCTCTCTTCGGCTGGTTGGCCCAGGCGGGCCTGCAGGCCTGTGCCCGCCCGCTGGCCCGGCGCCTGCTGCTGGGGCGACTGCTGCTGATGCGGCTGCGCCAGCAGCGCCAATGGCACCGGCTGCAGGCCGCCGTGGTGGTCATGCTGCTGACCCTGCTCAGTGTGGTCTGGGTCAGCCGCGCCGACCTGATCGAGCAGTGGCAGGCCCAGTTCCCCGATGACACGCCCAACTATTTCCTGATCAACATCCAGCCCTGGCAGAAGGATGGCGTGGACCGCTTCTTTGCCGAACGCGAGCTGGATACCGAGCTGTACCCGATGATTCGCGGCCGCCTGACGGCGCTCAACGGCGACCCGATCAAGCCGCAGCTGAGTGCCGAACAGCAGGATCACAACACCCTGAGGCGCGAGCTCAACCTGAGCTGGCGGGTGGAGCGTCCAACCCACAACCCGCTGGTCGCCGGCCAGTGGTGGCAACCCGGTGACGCCGGTGCCATTTCTATCGAACGGGAGATGGCCGAGGAACTGGGCCTGGCGCTGGGTGACCGACTCGGCTTCGACATCGGCGGCGTGCGCGTGGAAGGCGAAATCCGCAACATTCGCGAGGTCGTCTGGACCTCCTTCCGCCCCAACTTCTACATCATTTTCAATCCCGAGGCGCTACAGAATGCCCCGGCCACCTGGATCACCAGCTTCCACCTGGAGCCGGAGCAGCGCGGCATCAGCCGCGAGCTGCTGCAGCAGTTCCCGTCGCTGACTCTGATCGACATCGACCAGGTCCTCGATCAGCTGGCCGGCTGGCTACAGCGGCTGGGCGACAGCTCGGCCCTGATTCTGGCCCTGAGCCTGGGGTGCGGGGTCATGCTGTTGGGGGTAACCCTACTGCAGGCACTGGAGCAGCGCCGCTTTGAAAGCGCTCTGTTGCAGACGCTGGGCGTGACAGCAGACCAGGCGCGACAGCTGGACCTGCTCGAGTTCCTGCTGATCGGCCTGGTGTGCGGCCTGCTGGCCAGCCTCAGTGCCGAAGGGGTATTGGCGATGCTGCATCAGTGGCTGCTGCAGATTCCGCCCCGCCTACACACCGAGCTCTGGCTGGCGTTACCGCTGCTGGCAGCACTGATCTTCGTACTGATCGGCTGGCTGATCCGACGTCCGCTGCGGCTGGACCAGTGCTACCGCCTGCTGCGGGCCGGCTGAGCCGGCCCGCAGGCAATACTCCTACAAAAATGATGCCAATACCTGGCTATAAAAGCGCCAGCGTATTGGCTATAATCCTGCGCTTTGATATTGATCAACAAACATACAGTTTTACGCAAGGGGATATCATGGCGCACCATGACGAGAACTTCCGCGATCCAGCCGGTTTTGGCTGGTTTTTCATCAACATCCTGGCCATGCTGTGGATCACCATGCCGGTCAGCATCGCCCTGACCAAAGTGGTGCAGTGGTAAGTCACTGCACCGATGCGGCTGACATGTCTGATCTCAAGATTGGAGCACTGGCCCGCCGCTCCGGCCTCAGCGTCGAAGCTCTGCGCTATTATGAACGCCGAGGCCTGATCCCACCCCCAGCACGCCTGCCGTCCGGCTACCGTGTCTTCCCTGTCGAGACTCTTGATCGCCTTGCCTTCATCAAGCGCAGCAAGGAGCTTGGGTTCACGCTGGACGAAATTCGCGACCTGCTCGAGCTGCAGGCACACCCCGAGGCCGACTCGGCTGGGGTTAAACAGCGGGTCGAGGCTCGCATCGATGAAATCGAACGCAAGATCGAGGATCTGCAACGGATTCAGCAGGCCCTGCGCGGGCTGTCGTCCCTGTGCAGCGGACAGGGCTCGACGGCGAACTGCCCGATTCTGGCTTTTCTGGAGCAGGACGAGCCCGCCGACGTGCCGGGCTCGCGGGAGAGTTAATCAGGCAGGGCGCAGGGTTTCCACGCCGTTGGGCGTACCCATCAGAATGATATCCGCACCACGGCGGGCAAACAGGCCGTTGGTCACCACCCCGACGATGTTGTTGAGCTGCGCTTCCAGAGCCTTGGGATCGAGCACGTCCAGATCATGCAGGTCGAGGATGATGTTGCCGTTGTCGGTGACAAAGCCGTCGCGGTAAACCGGCTGACCACCCAGCGCCGCCAGCTTGCGACCGACATACGAGCGCGCCATGGGAATCACTTCCACCGGTAGCGGGAACTGGCCCAACAACTCGACCCGCTTCGACTGGTCCACGATGCAGACGAACTCACGGGCCACGGCCGCCACGATCTTTTCACGCGTCAGCGCACCGCCGCCGCCCTTGACCAAATTGAGGTGAGGGTCGAACTCATCGGCACCATCGACATAAAACTCCATCTGGCTGACCGAGTTCAGGTCGAACACCTCGATACCATGCCCGCGCAGGCGTTCGGCCGTGGCTTCGGAGCTGGCCACGGCGCCGGCGAAGCGATCCTTGATCGCAGCCAGGGCGTCGATAAAACAGTTGGCGGTCGAGCCGGTGCCGACGCCGATAATGCTGTCGTTTTCAAGGCGGCCCTTGATATGGTCAACGGCTGCCTGCGCCACCGCCTGTTTCATCTCGTCTTGTGTCATGGGTCTGTCCATCGCTGATTCAAACTGAACCTTGATTATACGCAACCCGCCGTTGCCCTTGTAGACGCTGACCCATGGAGCCGATACCATTTGGACATACTTTAGTCACATCGGCCCGACCGACGCGGCCCTGTCACACCCGCCTCGCCACGCGGCCCTACGAGATACAGAAACCAGCCCTATGCCACATCGATATATCAAGAAGATCCTCGAAGCACGGGTCTATGACGCCGCCATCGAAACGCCACTGGACGAAGCCCGCGGCCTGACCGAGCGTCTGGGCAACCGCGTCCTGCTCAAGCGCGAGGATGAGCAGCCGGTCTACTCCTTCAAGCTGCGCGGCGCCTACAACAAGATGGCGCAGCTGACCGACGAGGAGAAGGCGCTGGGGGTGATTACCGCCTCTGCCGGCAACCACGCCCAGGGTGTGGCCATGGCGGCGCGCCTGCTCGGCGTTAAGGCCACCATTGTCATGCCCAAGACCACCCCTGACGTGAAGGTCAACAACGTCAAGCGCCTGGGCGGCAAGGCGGTGCTGATCGGTGATGCCTTCGACGACGCCCGTCGCCACTCGGAAAAGCTGATGGCCGAAAAGGGGCTGGTCTACATCCACCCCTACGATGACCCGGACGTCATTGCCGGCCAGGGCACCATCGGCATGGAGATGCTGCGCCAGGAAAGCGGCCATATCGATGCCATCTTCGTCCCCGTCGGCGGCGGTGGCCTGATCGCCGGCGTGGCGGCCTACGTCAAGTACCTGCGCCCCGAGACCAAAGTCATCGGTGTCGAGTATGCCGATTCCGCCTGCCTGGCGTTGGCCAAGCGCGAGGGCTACCGCGCCGTGCTGGATCAGGTCGGCCTGTTCGCGGACGGCGTGGCCGTGGCCCAGATCGGCGAAAATACTTGGGAGATCTGCAAGGACCATGTCGATGAGGTGATCACCGTCTCCACCGACGAGATCTGTGCCGCCATCAAGGACATTTTCGACGACACCCGCTCGGTCACCGAACCCGCCGGCGCACTCGGCGTGGCGGGTCTGAAGAAATACGCGGCCCGCGAGGGCGCCAGCGGCCAGACCCTGATCGCTATCAACTCCGGTGCCAACGTCAACTTCGACCGCCTGCGCCATATCGCCGAGCGTTCCGAGCTGGGTGAGCAGCGCGAGGCGATCATCGCCGCCAAGATTCCGGAGCAGCCGGGCAGCTTCAAGCAGTTCTGCAAGGTCCTGGGCAAGCGTAACATCACCGAGTTCAACTACCGCTACAGCGATGATGAACAGGCAATCGTATTTGCCGGCATCCAGATTCGCCCCAACAACGACGGCCGCGAAGAGCTGCTAGCGGAACTGGGCGAACATCTGGATGAGGTGGTCGATCTGACCGACGATGAAACCGCCAAGCTACACGTGCGTTACATGGTGGGCGGCCACGCCCCTGCCGGCGTCGACAACGAGGTGGTGTTCCGGTTCGAATTCCCGGAACGGCCGGGAGCGCTGATGAAGTTCCTCAGCAAGCTGGGTGGACGCTGGAACATTTCCATGTTCCACTACCGCAACCATGGCGCCGCCTATGGCCGTGTGCTGGTGGGCATGCAGGTGCCGAACACCGAACATGCACAGGTGGTCAGCTTCCTGGAAGAGATCGGCTACACCTTCTACGACGAAACCGACAACCCGGCCTACAAGCTGTTCCTGGGCTGAGTGCCGTCGGCCGGACGCGCCTCAGCGGGGGGCGTCCGGCGTTTCCGGCGAATGTTTGAACTCGGCGCGCGTCAGCGCCTGCAGCGTGAACAGTGCCAGTGAGACAATGCCCCAGGTCAATCCCAGTACCACACCGGCATCGATGATGCCGCGCCAGGGCTGCTCCAGCAGCCGTACCAGCATGACCAGACCGACAATGCCCAGTGTCAGGCAGATGGTGACGACCTGTCGCCGCCGCTGCGCATGAAAAAAGCCCATGCAGAAGACCGGCGCCAGCAGGGCCCGCAAGGGCGTCACGTTGCCTCTCAGATAGCGAATGCGTGCCGCCACCCGCGGTGAAAAGTTCTGCTGAAAGCCGCGATAGCCCTCAGCAAACCCCATGAAGGCCAGACACGCACCCAGTGCCAGCCAGTGGTGCCACTCGAAACTGCCCACCGGCATCTGCAGGGCCATGTCCCCCAGACGATAGATCGCGCTGGCAAACAGCAGGCAGATACCGAGGAAGCCCCAGAGTGCTGCGATTACTCCGAGCATGTTGATTCTCTGTCGGGTTATACAAAGGGCGCCTAGTATAGCGCCAATCGACAGGCATAAAAAAACCGCCACCCGAAGGCGGCGGTGGACAAACCCATGTCATCCTCATGAACTTATAGGCAAAGGCGCCCGCTCCGGATCAGTGGCCCTTCATTTTATTAAACGGACGAGACTTTTCCTGGTGTTGCTATTGTGTGGGACGATGCCAGTTCTCGTTTGGGGGATAGCGCCGGTCATGACTGGATCGAATCGTTTTTGCAAGGCCGGTACCTAGCTTCAAAAAACCGTCAACAGAATGAAATATCATTTTTATATCAATACGTTATTAACACTCCAACCAGAGAATACATCCGCTCCTGCCAACCGGCAGTGGTCGCGAGACAACACATGGCCGCCACGCCGGTAGCGTGCAAAGCCCCCCATGCAAAAGGTGCCATCGCCGCTTGTGGCAGATCAGCGTTTTTTACCCTAGGATCTGTATACTGCTGGGGTCAGTTTTAATCCTTTCTTCATGATTACCGGGATGACACACCGTGCAAAAAGGGCTTTCGATTCAACACAAGGTCAACCTGTCGCTGGTCGCGGTGTTCGTGATCATTCTGGTCAGCTCCCTGACCACCATTTACCGTAGTGAAACCTCGCTGGTCGATGAAGTCGTGACCCGGTCGACGCTGGATACCGCCGATTCCTACTTCGACAGCATCAACATGCTCATGCTCAGCGGCGCCATGGCCAACCGGGCAACACTGCAGCAGAAGATTCTGTCCAACGAGTCGATCACCGAGGCACGCATCATTCGCGGTCAGCAGATCAGTGACGTATACGGCCCCGGCAGCGCCGATTCCCACCCTGTGGACGAGCTGGATCGGCGCGCCATGCAGGGCGAGCACGTGGTAGCCGAAATGGATGACGCCCAGGGCCACCGCCTGACCGTGGTCACGCCGATGAAGGCCGTCGCCGATTACAAGGGCACCAACTGCCTGCTGTGCCACCAGGTGAGCGAAGGCGAGGTGATCGGTGCCGTGCGGGTCACCTACTCGTTCGAAGCCCTGGACAAACAGGTCAACAGCAACCTGATCAGCGTGGCGCTGATCGAGCTGGGCCTGTTTGTCGCCGGTATCATCCTGGTCAGCCTGCTGCTGCGCCGCATCGTCGTGCGTCCGGTCAACCGCCTGTCCGATACCATCCATGCCATCGAACGCGACAGCAATCTCAACCTGCGCATTCCGGTCGACTCCGGCGACGAAATCGGCCAGATGTCCAACGCCTTCAACTCCATGCTGGACGACATCCATGACAGCATGAAGCAGGTCAACCAGACCGTGGCCCAGCTGGCCGACTCGGGCAACCGCATCAGCCGCGTGGCCACGGAGTCCGCCTCTGCCGTGCAGCATCAGCAGATGCAGACCAGCTCGGTCGCCTCGGCTATGGAGCAGATGGAAGCAGCGACACGCAGCGTGGCCGCCAGTGCCGAGAATACTGTGACCGCCTCAGACATGGCGCTGCAGGAAAGCACCGAGGGTGCGGACATTACCCAACAGACGATCACCGCCATCAATCGCCTGCAGGAAAACATCGAGCGTGCGACCGGCGTGATCCAGAAGCTGGACAGCCAGAGCCAGAACGTGGGCACGGTGCTGGAAGTGATTCAGCAGATCGCCGAGCAGACCAACCTGCTGGCGCTGAACGCGGCCATCGAGGCGGCCCGGGCCGGGGAGCAGGGACGCGGCTTTGCCGTGGTCGCCGACGAGGTACGCACCCTGGCCAGCCGGACCCACAACTCGACCGAAGAGGTCAACGCCATCATTGCCGAGCTCCAGGCCGATGCCAAGGATGCCGTCGCAGTGATGCGTGAAGCCCAGACGGCGGCCGGCGAAGGGGTGGAACAGGTGCAGCGCTGCAATACCTCGCTCACCCACATCAACGAAGAGGTGCGGGTGATCAACGACCTCAACCACCAGGTGGCCAGCGCCGTGCGTGAGCAGAGCGAGATGGCCAGCAGCGTCGAGCGCAGTATCACCGAGATCAGCCGCAGCGCCGAGGAAACCGCCGAACGCTCCGAGCACCTCAACCAGGTCTCCGACGAACTGGCCCAGCTGGCACAGCGTCTGGAACAGATGGTCAACCGCTTCCAGCTCTGATCCTCGGCACCGCACCGTCCGGCCATGACCGGGCGGTGCCGCCGTGGTGGTCGCAGTTCAGTTTTTATCCGGCATACTGATGACTGTCAGCCCATATCGAACGAAATCGTGCTGAAACTTGAAAAACACCTCGCACAGTCATACTTTAGTCTGAACCCTGACCCTCCCCCGACATGAGAGCGAATCGATGCTTAAGCGTACCAAAATTGTTGCCACCCTGGGTCCTTCTACCGATGCACCGGGCGTACTGGACGCGCTTGTCCGCGCCGGCGTCAACACGGTACGTCTGAACTTTTCCCACGGCAGTGCCGCCGACCAACGTAAACGCGTCGAGGCCGTGCGTGAAGCCAGCCGCCGCACCGGCGAGGCCGTCGCGCTGCTGGGCGACCTTCAGGGTCCGAAGATTCGCATTTCCCGTTTCAAGGACGGGCCGATCCGACTGGCCATCGGCGACCGCTTCACCCTCGATGCGGCCATGGACGAAACCGCCGGCCACCAGCAGGCCGTCAGCGTCGACTACAAGGCGCTGCCACAGGACTGCGTGCCGGGGGATGTCCTGCTACTGGATGACGGCCGCGTGCAACTGAAGGTGCTGAAGATTGACGGCAGCCGTATCGAAACCGAAGTCACCGTGGGTGGCCCCCTCTCCAACAACAAGGGCATCAACCGTCAGGGCGGCGGTCTGAGCGCCGCGGCGCTGACCGACAAGGACAAGCACGACATCAAGGTCGCCGCCGAGCTGGAGCTGGACTACGTCGCCGTCTCCTTCCCGCGCACCGCCGAGGACCTGAACACCGCCCGCAGTCTGCTGGAAGCCGCCGGCAGCCGTGCCGAGATCATCGCCAAGGTAGAACGGGCCGAGACCGTGGCCACCCCGGAAGCGCTGGACGCGATCATCAATGCCTGTGACGGCGTCATGGTCGCCCGTGGCGACCTGGGTGTGGAGATCGGCGATGCCGAGCTGATCGGGGTGCAGAAGCACATCATCAAGCGTGCCCGCCAGCTCAACCGCGTGGTGATCACCGCCACCCAGATGATGGAAACCATGATCCAGAATCCGATGCCGACCCGCGCCGAGGTGTTCGACGTGGCCAACGCTATCCTCGACGGCACTGATGCGGTGATGCTGTCGGCCGAAACCGCTGCCGGCAACTACCCGGTCGAAGTGGTGGAAGCGATGACCCGCATCTGCCAGGGCGCCGAGAAGCATCAACTGTCACGCCCGGCCCCGGTTGCGCCAGATCACCTGTGCACGCGCACCGACGAGGCGATCGCCCGGGCTGCCATGTACACCGCCAACGGTCTGGAAAGTGTCAAGGCAATCATCTGCCTGACCGAGTCCGGCTCCACGCCGCTGTGGATGTCCCGTATCCGTTCCGGCCTGCCGATCTTCGCGCTGACCCGCAATCACCGCACCCTGCGCCGCATGGCCCTGTACCGCGGTGTGATGCCAATGTTCTTCGATGCCACCGCCGTGGCCGAAGAGCGCCTCAATGACGAGATCATGGCCGGCCTGCAGGCGCGCGAGCTGCTGCAGAGCGGTGACCGCGTCATCTTGACCCGCGGGGCCAGCATCGGCGAGCATGGCGGTACCAACTCCCTGCAGATCCTGCAGGTGCCCTGATTCCGATACGAGCCGCCATGTCCATTGAACAGCAACTGGCGACCGAGCTGAGCATCAAGCCGGCTCAGGTCGCCGCCACCCTCGCCCTGCTCGATCAGGGCGCCACCCTTCCCTTTATTGCCCGTTACCGCAAGGAGCAGACCGGCGCCCTGGATGATACCCAGTTGCGCCAGCTGCACGAGCGCCTGGGCCAGCTGCGCGAGCTGAACAGCCGCCGCGACGCCATCCTCGACCGTCTGCGCGAACACGACCAGCTGACGCCAGAACTGGAGCGGGCACTGAATGCCGCCGATACGCGTGCGCGACTGGAAGACCTCTACCTGCCCTATCGCCCCAAGCGCCGCAACAAGGCGCAGGAAGCCCGGGAGGCAGGACTGGAACCGCTGGCCCTGGAGGCGTTGCAGAACGGCGCCCTACCGAAAGCTAAACTGGTACAGTTTCTCAACGCGGAGGCCGGCTTTGCCGATCCGGATGCGGTAGCCGAAGGCGTGCGCCAGATTCTGCTGGAAACCCTGAGCGAGGATGCCGAGCTGATCGGTACCCTGCGCCAGCGTCTTTGGCAGCAGGGCGCGTTTCAGGTCCGCGCCGCCCGCGGCAAGGCCGACCCAGACAGCAAGTTCCGCGACTATTTTGAATACGCCGAGCCCGTGGCCCGCGTGCCTTCGCACCGCGCCCTGGCCGTGTTGCGCGGCGTGGCCGAAGGCGTACTCAAGGCCAGTCTGCACCTGCCCGAGAGCCTGAACGGCTGGCCGGAAGAGCAGATGGCCCGACGCCACAAACTGCGCTCGGCCCAGCTGGACAGCTGGATGCAGCAGACGCTGCAGCAGGCCTGGCAGAAAAAACTGCGCCCTTCGCTGGAAACCGAGTTGATCAAGCGCCTGCGCGAACAGGCCGACCAGTCCGCCATCGAGGTGTTCGCCCGCAACCTGAGCGACCTGCTACTGGCCGCGCCGGCCGGCGCCAAGGCCACTATCGGCCTTGACCCGGGTCTGCGCACCGGCGTCAAGGTGGCGGTGATCGACGCCACTGGCAAGCTGGTCGACTACACCACCATCTATCCACACGCGCCGCAGAAGCAGTGGGACAAGTCGCTGCATACACTGACCACGCTGGCGAAGCAGCACGGTGCCGAGCTGATCGCCGTCGGTAACGGCACCGCCTCGCGCGAGACCGAACAGCTGGCGCAGGCGGTGTGCAAATCGGTGCAACAGAACATCCAGGCAGTGCTGGTCAACGAGGCCGGTGCCTCCGTCTACTCAGCCTCCGAACTGGCGGCGGCCGAATTCCCGGATATTGATGTCACCATCCGTGGTGCCGTTTCTATCGCCCGCCGCCTGCAGGACCCGCTGGCGGAGCTGGTCAAGATCGACCCCAAGTCGATCGGCGTCGGCCAGTACCAGCACGATGTGGACCAGAACCGGCTGGGTGAGTCGCTGGATGGCGTGATCGAACAGTGCGTCAACCACGTCGGCGTCGACGTCAACACGGCCTCGGCCGCCCTGCTCCGTCATGTCGCCGGTCTCAATGCCACCACCGCCGACAACATCGTTGCCTGGCGTGACGCGCACGGTGCCCTGCGCAACCGGCGCCAGCTGCTCAAGGTGCCGCGCCTGGGGCCCAAGGCATTCGAGCAGTGTGCCGGCTTCCTGCGCATCCGCGACGGCGAGGAACCGCTGGATAACTCCGCGGTGCACCCGGAGAGCTACCCGCTGGCAGAGGCCATCGCCGCCAGCTGCGGGCTGAAACTGCAGGCGCTGCTGCAACAGACCGACACGCTGAAACAGGTCGATCCGGCCGGCCTGGAGGCCCAGGGCTACGGCCGCTACACCGTCCGCGATGTGATCAGCGAGCTGGAAAAACCGGGCCGCGATCCTCGCCCCGAGTTCCGTTCGGTTCAGTACGCCGAGGGGGTTGAAACACTCAAGGACCTGCAGCCTGGCATGGCACTGGAAGGCGTGGTCACCAACGTCACCCATTTCGGTGCCTTCGTCGATATCGGCGTACACCAGGACGGGCTGGTGCACATCTCTCAGCTGGCCGACCGTTTTGTCAGCGACCCGCATGCCGTGGTCAGCAGCGGCCAGATCGTACTGGTGCGAGTACTGGAGGTGGACGAGGCGCGCAAGCGTATTGCGCTGACCATGAAATCCGCTGCCGATACGGCACCGACGGACGCGCAGCGCGCCAGTGCCTCCAGGCCAGACCGGCGCCAGGCTAATACGGCTCCGGTCAAGGGCTCAATGGCCGACAAGCTGAAAGCCGCCGGGCTGAGTGCTTGGCGCCGCTGAGCGGATGCATTTTGACGGGGGGTGGACGTATAATGCGCCCCCTAACGATTCAACCACAGGAATCACCACGGTGCTGGCAACCCTCGAACACCAACTCGAACGCTTGGCCCAGGCCGGCCATGGCGCACTGCTCACCCGGACCCGCCAGGGTATCGAGAAGGAAGGCCTGCGGGTCACGCCCGATGCCCGCATTGCTCAGACGCCACACCCGGCGGGGCTGGGATCGACCCTGACCCACGATTTCATTACCACCGACTATTCGGAGGCACTGCTGGAGTTCATCACGCCGGTGCACGATACCCCTGCCCAGGCACTGGATTTTCTCACTCAGCTGCACGCTTTCACCTACAGCCAGCTGGGCGACGAGGAACTCTGGTGTGCCAGCATGCCCTGTGAAATCGAGGGTGAGGACGCCATCCCGATTGCCGAATACGGCCGTTCCAACGTGGGTCAGCTCAAGCATGTCTACCGCCAGGGGTTGAAATACCGCTACGGCAAGATGATGCAAACCATCGCCGGCATCCACTACAACTTCTCGCTGCCCGAGGCCTTCTGGCCCGCCTGGCAGCAGCTGGAAGGCAATACCGAAAGCCTGCAGGCGTTTCGTTCCGCCGGCTATTTCCGTCTGATCCGCAACTTCCGCCGTTACGGTTGGCTGCTGCTGTACCTGTTCGGCGCCTCGCCGGCGCTGTCGGCATCGTTCATGGCCGGCCGCCCGCATAGCCTGGAACAGCTGGATGCGGATACCCTGTACCTGCCCTACGCCACCTCGCTGCGCATGAGCGATCTGGGTTACTCTAACAAGGCACAGGCTGACCTGCAGATCTGTTTCAATCACCTGGACAGCTACGCCGACTCGCTGCACAAGGCGATCCACACCTCGCACCCGGCCTATGAACGGATTGGCGTGCAGGTGGACGGCCAGTACCGCCAGCTCAATACCCACGTGCTGCAGATCGAGAACGAGTATTACAGCGATGTGCGCCCCAAGCGGGTCACCGAGTCCGGCGAGAAGCCCGTGCATGCGCTGATGCAGCGCGGCGTGGAATACGTGGAAGTGCGCAACACCGATATCAACCCGCTGCTGCCACTGGGGATCGACCTGGAGCAGTCACATTTCCTGAACGCCTTTCTGATCAGCTGTCTGCTGGGCCAGGCCGACGACCTGGACGAGCAGGAGTGTGCCCGTGTCGCCGACAACCACACTCGGGTCGTCAACCGCGGCCGTGAGCCGGGGCTGATGCTGCATGGCCCCGAAGGTGAGCAACCGCGCGAACAGCTGGCACACCGCATTCTGGACAAAGTGACGCGCACCGCACGCATGCTGGATGATATCGAGGGTGGTCAGTGCTATAGCCAAGCCGTTGAGGCCCAGCGCGCCAAGGTGGACCAGCCGGATTTGACACCCTCGGCACAGGTCTTGGCGGCTCTGCGTGATAGTGGCCAAAGCCACAGTCAGTGGGTCTTGGCCATGAGCCGCCGGCACCGCGCGCGCACGGCACCACTGCTGCAGGAAGAGTATGCCCGCCAGTTGCAGCAGGCCGCCCGGACGTCCCTGGCGGCACAGGCCGCGCTGGAAGCCGAGCCGACCGTGCCGTTTACCGACTTCCTGGCAGAGTATATCGCCAGCTGAAAGCTTACTGGGTCACGAAGCTGGTGAAGAAGAGATCGGCCACATGGGTCTGGCCGGTTTCTTCCTTCAACAACCGCTGTACCGCCTGCAGTGCTTCTTCAGCCAGCAACTGCTGTGCCGCCACACTGCCGACCTCCTCTTCTTCCACCGCCGAGAACAGAAATACCAGGTCATTGCGGATATGAGCCATATGCGCATTCACCGCATGATGAGCGGCCGGGTCATCCACCTGCACGGTCACTTCCGCCTTGAGAAAGCGCACCGGCCCCGGGCCACCGAAGTTGGTAACGAAAGGCTTGAGTTCAATGTAATTGATATAGTCTTCCGGGGTTTCATCCGCCTGTGCCGGCAGGCTACCCAGGGCGGCCAGCATCAGCAGTCCGCGCATCCAGTTTCGCCACATGGCCTGTTTCTCCTGATCTCGTTTTACCCAGTATACCTTTTGCTCGCCCCCCTTCTCCATGCCATCGGCGTGTGTATTGCACCCTTTCGGGGGTGGCAGTAGTATTGAGACAACCAACCTCGGAGGGATCAGCATGCTTGAAAAATGCCGCAACGCCAAAGACCGCTGGGGCGGTGTCAGCACGATCATCGATCATTGGCTGGAAGAACGTCAGCAGCTGATCGCCGTGTTCGTATCCATTCCGGGCCAGGCGGCCGGCACGCCGCTGAACCGGGCTGTCGGCGACTTCTGCGATCTGCTGATGGATTACCTCTCCTCGGGCCATTTCGAGGTCTACGAGCAGCTGCTGCGCGAAGGTGACGAGTTCGATGACGGCAGCCTTGAACAGGCCCAGTCCCTGCTGCCCTATATCCAGCCTTCCACCGACGCGGCTCTGGACTTCAACGATGCCTACGGCACGCTGGACACACCGACCCTGCAGCAGCTGTGCCAGCTGTCTCGCGACCTCTCCAACCTGGGCGAAACCCTGGAAGAGCGATTCTCCCTGGAAGACCAGCTGATCGAGATTCTGCACAACGCCCACAAGGATCAGGTCAGCGCTACGTGAAACGCCTGTTGCCATTGTTAAGTGCCGCACTGCTGGCCGGCTGTGGTGCCGATTCGGCAGACGAATCCCACGCGCTCACTGAGCAAAGCGGCGTCTACAGCGCCGACCTGAGCCCCGATGGCCGCCATGCGCTGGTCGGGGCCGTCAGCCATGGCGGCAGTCTCTGGGACCTGCAGCAGCAGGCCCGCCAGTTCGACTGGAACCACCAGGCCGGCGAGTTCAGCGTGCTGTCGGCCGTCGACTTCTCGCCCGAGGGTCGCTATGCCCTGACCGCCACCCCCCAGGATCTGGTGCTGTGGAACCTGGCCAGCGGCGAGTCGGAAGGGTTCTGGAGTTCACCGGGCGAAATTCTGGATGCCGAGCTGTCCGCCCAGGGTAACTACGCCTTGTTGGGCCTGGATACCTTCGAGGCGGTCTACTTCGACATTCGCCGGGGCGGCATTCGCACCAGCCTACGCCACCCGGCACGGGTGCGCGCCGTGGCCCTGAGCAGCGACGAACGTTTCGCCCTTACCGGGGCCGATGACCGCATCGCGCGCCTCTGGGATCTGGAAAATGCCACAGAAGTGCAGCGTATCGAACTGGGCAACGCCGTCGATACGGTGGCTCTGTCACCGAACGGTCGGCTGGCATTCAGTGCCGGCAGCCTCGATCAGGCGCTGGTATGGGATACCGAAAGCGGCCGGGTACTGTTCACCCTCAGCGGTAACGAGGCCCTGTTCCCGCGTCGCCTGAGCTACCTGAGTGCCCGCTTTTCACGCAATAGCGATCAACTGCTGACCGGGCGTGCCGATGGCACGGTGGAACTCTGGGATCTTAACCGCCAGCAGGTCATGCGCCGCTGGAAAGTCGACAAGGCCGCGGCCTATGGTCCAACCAGCACCGGCGTAGTGGCGTTGGGGTTTGGTGCCGACAGCCAGAGCTGGCTGGCCATCGGTAGCAACGGGCGGGTCAACTGGCTGCGCTGAACGTCACCACTGTCCGCCCGCCCGGGCGTTTACTCCTTACCGTCTGACGGATTGACTTCCAACAACTCGACTTCAAACACCAGTGTTTCGTTGGGGCCGATGGCGTTGCCCATACCACCCGGACCATAGGCCAGCTCGGCCGGAATCACCAGGCGGCTCTTACCACCTTCTTTCATCAGTTGCAGTCCTTCGGTCCAGCCCGGAATCACGCCGTTCAGCGGGAAGGAAACCGGCTCGTTGCGCGCATAGGAGCTGTCGAACTCGGTACCGTCGATCAGATTACCGCGGTAATGCACCTTGACCGTGTCCTCAGCCGTGGGGCTGGCACCACTGCCGGCTTCCAGCACTTCATACTGCAGCCCGGATTCGGTGGTTTCGACCCCGTCCTTCTTGCCGTTTTCCGCCATGTACGCCTGGCCCTTGTCCAGGTTGTCCTGAGCCAGCTTGGCCATGGCCTGACGCTGCTCTTCCATCTTGCGGCTCTGGAACGCCTGCATCACTTCGGCAATCTGCTGTTGATCGAGCAGCGGAGTTTCGCCGGCATAGACCGCTTCAACGCCACGAGTGAAGGCCTCGATATCCAGCTCATCCACATCCGCCTGGATACGTTCACCCAGGATCAGTCCCAGGCTGTAGCTCAGTTTCTGCTGTTCCGTTTCCAGTGTTTCGGCCTGAGCGGCCGTACCGGCAACCAGAGCACCGCTCAGGGCGATGGCAAGCATGCTTTTCTTCATCATCATGTCCTTGGGTTCGCGTCGTTAAGCGTACGTATGTCTGTGATTAGTAAGTGCCGCCGGAGGAAAGTTCAGCTGCCGGGGGCGACAAACCCGCGGCAGCGGCACTCAGCGTTTCCAGGTCCACCGGGGACAGCGACAGGGCGCGCCAGCGCGCATAGCGGTCCAGATTAGCGCGCACCTGTGCAGCCCCCTCTGTACCAGGCTCGGCCGGCCAGCTGCGCGACGCTTGCCACAGCTGCATCAGCTCGATCTGTTCAGCGGCCAGTTCGGCCTGCTTGAGGTGCCGATAGCAGGCCTCCACCTCGGGCCGCTCCTGACGCCGGGCACGTAGCTGCAGGCGCAGGTGGCGCAGGGGTGACACCACCCCGGCCTGCCAGTCGTCTTCCGCCACCGCGCAACGGGCCGCCGTCAGGGGGACCTGTCGCTGCCCAAGCCAGCAGGCCAACAGCAGCCAGTTGACCACCGCTCCCTGATCCTGCAGGCGCAGCGCGCATTGTTCAACCCCGGGACGTGCATAAAGTGCCAGCGCATAGCGCCAGAGAGGATTGTCCAGAGCCATGCTGTGATACTATCTCCGCCATGATTCAGATACAGAACCTTAGCTTACATCGCGGCCCGCAGCAGTTGCTAGCCGAGGCCAACCTCACTCTGCACGGCGGCTGGAAAGTGGGCATTGTCGGCGCCAACGGCGTGGGCAAATCCTCGCTGTTCAAGCTGCTGCTGGGTGAACTGCACGCCGATGCCGGTGAGCTCAAGCTGCCCGGCCAACTGCGTATCGCCCACATGGCCCAGGAAGTGGGCAGCACCCAGCGCAGCGCACTGGAATACATCATTGATGGCGACCATCGCCTGCGGCAGGTACAGGCCGAGCTGGCTCGCGCCGAGGCCGAGCATCAGGCCGGTCGCATCGGTGAGCTGCATGCGGCCCTGGATGCGATGGACGGCTATCGCGCCGAGTCCCGCGCACACCTGCTGCTGGCAGGCCTGGGGTTTGCCCCCGGTGATGCCGAGCGACCGGTGAGCAGCTTCTCCGGGGGCTGGCGTATCCGTCTCAACCTGGCTCAGGCATTGATGTGCCCGTCCGATCTGCTGCTGCTCGATGAGCCCACCAACCACCTGGATCTGGATGCGACCATCTGGCTGGAGCAGTGGCTGCGCCAGTACCCGGGCACCCTGCTGCTGATCTCCCATGACCGTGATTTCCTCGACAACGTGGTCAGCCATATCGTGCACCAGGCCCATCAGTGCCTGACCCTGTACAAGGGCAACTACACCGCTTTCGAGCGCCTGCGGGCCGAAAAGCTGTCCCATCAGCAGGCGGCTTTCGAGAAGCAGCAGGCCCGGGTGGAACAGATCGAGAGTTTCGTGCGCCGCTTCAAAGCCAAGGCTTCTAAGGCCAAACAGGCGCAGAGCCGCCTGAAGGAGCTGGAGCGCATGGAGCAGATCGCGCCGGCCCACGTGGATTCGCCGTTCACCTTCCGTTTCGATGCCAGCGATAAGCTGTCCACGCCGTTGCTGAGCCTGAACGAGGCCGATCTGGGCTACCCGGATCGCACCATCCTGCGACGGCAGTCGCTGACGCTGGTACCCGGCGCCCGCATAGGCCTGCTGGGTGCCAACGGTGCCGGCAAGTCGACCCTGATCAAGACTCTGGTCGGCGACCTGGCGCTGCAGGCCGGTGAACGTCAGGAAGGCGAGCACCTGCGCATCGGCTACTTCGCCCAGCATCAGCTGGAGGCGCTGGACATGCAGGCTTCTCCCTTGCTGCACCTGCAGCGCATCAGTCCCGACGCCAGCGATCAGGAACTGCGCAACTTCCTCGGCAGTTTCGGTTTCATCGGCGATGATGCCCTGGACCCGGTAGGACGCTTTTCCGGCGGTGAAAAGGCCCGCGTGGCACTGGCGCTGATCGCCTGGCAGCAGCCCAACCTGCTGCTGCTGGACGAACCCACCAACCATCTGGATCTGGAAGTGCGTCTGGCGCTGACGCTGGCCCTGCAGGACTTTGAAGGCGCCCTGATTCTGGTCTCACACGACCGCCACCTGCTGCGCAATACCGTCGACCAGTTTCTGCTGGTGCATGATGGCGAAATCAGCGAGTTCAACGGCGACCTGGACGATTACCACCAATGGCTGGCACAGCAGCGCCGTGAAGATCAGAAGCGCGAAGCGGAAGCCACGGCAACAGAAGGGCCACGCTCGTTGAGCGCCGCCGAGCGCAAGGAACAAAAGCGCCTGCAGGCGGAGCAGCGGGCCCGCCTGCGGCCGCTGAAACAGGCTATCGGCAAGCTGGAGCAACAGATGGAAACGCTGTCTGCGGCGCTGCAAGCAATCGAAGTCACGCTGGCCGATACCGACCTGTACAGCGAGGGGCGCAAAGACGAGCTCAGGCAGCTACTGCAGCGCCAGGCCGAACACAAGCGCCAGCTGGACGATACCGAGGCCGAGTGGCTGGCGCAACAGGAAGCACTGGAGTACCTGGAAGCCGAGCTGGCCGAGGCCGACTGATCAGGACGCCTGGTCGAACAGTCGCGACAGCTGCGCCAGCTCTTCGGCCTGGGCCTTCACGGTGGCCACGGCCGCCTCGACCTGCTCCGCCGTCAGGCCAAGCTGCGCCGGCAGCACGGCCGGTACCGCCACCCGGGGGCCGTCGCTGAGCCCCTCGACCCGCAGCAACCGACTGGCCAGGTACAGAATCTGCGCATAGGTGTCATGTTCGCCGGCCTGCTCCGGCACCTGCTGGAAACGTACCGCGGCACAGACCTCATCGGGCAGTTTCCAGTTATCCAGCACCCAGCCACCGATCTGCTCGCGGGTCACGTGCAGGATCTCCTGCTCGACCTGCTGCTGCTCCAGATGCGGGTTGGCCTCGATGTAGCGCGACAGGCGTGAAAAGTGCGGCGGAAACAGATGCCCCAGCACCAGATAACCGAAGTTGTGCAGCAACCCGGCCAGGTAGGCCAGTCCCGGGCGCGGACGCTCATCCAGCGATGACTTGCGCGCCAGCAGCTCACACAGGGTCGCCGTGCTGATGGCCTGATCCCAGTAATACACCGAGCCGCGGGGGGTATCCTCCGGCAGGCTCAGCACCTTGCCCATCGCCACGCCCACGGCCAGGTTGATCACCAGATCAAAGCCCAGCACGCGAATCACCGCATCCTCGATCGAGCGCACCTTGCCGGGCGCCGCATAGTAGGGCGACGATGCCCAGCCCATCACCTGTGCCGACAGGCTGGGGTCGCGCTTGACTACCGGCACCAGGTCATCGACACCGGCATCGGGGTTGGAGCGCAGCTGCACGATGGTGCGCATCGACTCGGACAGCCCCGGCAGCCCGAGCAGATCCTGCAGTCGCTGGCGGACCCGCACGCTGGTGAAGCGCTCCACCGCGCGGTTGATGACGGTCTCATCGGCCAGCCCCGCCGACACCTGGGCAGGCACCTGGGGCGTGCTGCCGAAGCGACCCTTGAGCACCCGTTCGTGCGCCGGCAGCGCTGACAGCAGGCATTGCCAGCCCGAGTAGGGCTCCTGACAGCTCAGAGCGCTGGCCGGCAGAGCCTCATCCAGCAGCAGCGGCAGCGTGAACAGCTGCTCACGACCCGCCGCGGTTGCCAGCGCCGGCTGCTCGAAAAAGCGCCGCGTGTCTTCCGCCTTGACCGGTTGCAGCTCGCGGCCGGCCAGCTGACACAGCCGGTTCAGGTCCAGCAGCGCGGCGGCCGGCAACAATGCCAGCACCTTGCCCGCACGGTCATGCAGCAACACCAGGCGCGCGGTTGCGGATCGTTCTTCGTTCAGGCCAGGCACTCCAACAGACAAGGCTTTCTCTCCCGTAGCGTGAATGGGTTAAGCTGTCATGACGACAGGCAGAGCTTTAATGTATCCAAGCCTAAAGCAAACAGGAAGCGCACACATCCCATGCAGATCAAAATTCTCGCCGCCGGCGGCACCATCGATAAGGTCTATTACGATGCCCTGAGTGACTACAGCATCGGCGACCCCATGGCCGAAGAACTGATGCAGATGGCCGGGTTCAGCGGTCAGTATCGGGTCCAGAGCGTCCTGCGCAAGGACAGTCTGGACATGGACGACAGCGACCGCAGCGCGCTCAGAGAAGCCGTTCTGGCCGATGACTGCCGTCACATCGTCATTACCCACGGCACGGATACCCTGGTGCAGACCGCCATGGCGCTGCAGAGCCTAGAGAACCGGACCATCGTACTCACCGGCGCCATGCAGCCGGCCCGTTTTCGCGACAGCGATGCAGCCTTCAACCTGGGCGGTGCCGTGGCTCTGTGCCAGGCCATGCCACCGGGCGTTTACATCTTCATGAACGGTCGCGTGTTCCATCCCGAACGCACCGTCAAGAACCGCGTCGCCGGTGTCTTCGAGGAGTGCACATGATCCGCATTGTCTGCCTGCTGGCACTGTTGCTGTTGCCCAGCGCCCATGCTGTCAACGAATCCCTGGCGCCGGAACATGCCACCGGCTGGCAACAGCCCGACCCGGTGGTCGCCCGCGATACACTGGTGGTCAGTGCCCACCCGCTGGCGACGCGTGCCGGCATGACCCTGCTGGAACAGGGTGGCAGTGCGCTGGACGCCGCCATCGCGGTACAAGCCATGCTGACTCTGGTCGAACCCCAGTCATCCGGTATCGGTGGCGGCGCCTTTCTGCTGTACTGGGATGCCGAACAGGCACGGCTGCGCGCCTATGACGGCCGCGAAACAGCGCCCGCAGCCGTAACCCCCGAACTTTTTCTACAGCCGGATGGCCGGCCCATGCCCTGGCAGCAGGCCCTGGTGGGCGGCCGTTCGGTGGGCACGCCCGGCGTGTTACGCATGCTGGAACTGGCACACCACCATCACGGTAAACGCCCCTGGGCCGAAGCATTCGCCCCGGCCATTGCCCGGGCCCGTGCCGGTTTTGAAGTAGGCCCGCGCCTGCACCGCCTCATTGCCGGCGGCATCAACCCGGGACTGGATCGCTACCCGGCGGCCCGCGACTACTTCTTCACCCCGGCAGGCGAGCCGCTGCCGGTCGGCTTCATCCGTCACAACCCGGCCCTGGCCGACTCCCTGAGCCTGATTGCCCGTGACGGCGCCGATGCCTTCTATCGCGGTCCATTGGCCGATGCCATCATTGCCGCCGTCGACGCCGCAGCCGACAATCCCGGGCGGCTGAGCCGTGACGACCTGGCCGAGTATCGTGCGCGCGAACGCACGCCGCTGTGCCGTCCCTATCGGACCTACCGGGTGTGCGGCTTTCCCCCGCCCACGTCCGGCGGTGTTACCCTGCTGCAGATTTTGGGCGTAATGGAAGCCCAACCAGAAGACCCCGGCCAATTGTCACCGCTGGATTTCAGCCACCTGCTGACCCAGGCCAGTCGCCTGGCCTATGCCGACCGGGGCCGCTACCTGGCGGACGCCGACTTTGTCGAGGTGCCGGTCGAAGGCCTGCTGGCGCCGGACTATCTGCGCCAGCGCGCCCGTCTGATCGACCCGCAGCGCGATATGGGTGACGTGGCCCCGGGACAGCCCGCGGCACTGCCGCGCAGCGACGACCAGTCGCCGGAGCGCCCGTCCACCAGCCATTTCGTCATTCGGGATGCGGCGGGCAATCTGGTGTCCATGACCACCAGTATCGAAATGGCCTTCGGCTCGACCCTGATGGCTGGAGGCTTTCTGCTCAACAATCAGTTAACCGACTTTTCCTTTGTGCCCGAGGCTGACGGCCGCCCGGTGGCCAACCGTATCGAACCGGGCAAACGCCCGCGCAGTTCCATGGCGCCGGTGGTGGTGCTGGATGCCCAGCAACAGCCGGTCGCGGCCCTGGGTTCGCCCGGCGGCAGCCGCATCATCAACTATGTTGCCGCCACGCTGCTGCGCATGCTGCACACCGACCAGCCGCTGCAGGCCCTGCTGCTGCAGGGCCACGTCAGCAACCGCAACGGCATCACCGAGTTGGAACAGGGCACGGCCGCCGCGGCACTGCAGCCGGCGCTGGAGGCGCGCGGGCATGAGATCAGGATTCGGGATCTGAACAGCGGGCTCCACGCCCTGCGTCAACGGGCGGACGGACGCTGGGAAGCCGGCGTGGACCCACGCCGGGAAGGGCTGGCACTGGGGCGCTGATCCGCGCCCCGTCTCCTTACTGGCGAGTAATGTGATTGACTGAGCTGAGCCCGCGTAGCTTGCGAATCACTCGCGCCAGGTGCACGCGGTTGAATACGGTCAGCTCCATCTGCACGCTGCACAGCTGACCGTCACGCTCACCGCTGTCGATCTTGAGCAGATTGGCGCCCACATGAGCTGCTGCCGTGGCCAGGTTGGCGATGATGCCCCGCTGGGAGCGTACTTCCAGCTGCAGACCGACCACGAACTCTTCTTCATTATCCTGCGGTGCCGACCATTCCAGATAGATGGTCTTTTCCGGGTTATCGCGCAGGTAGCCGATGTTGCGGCACTCGGTACGATGGACCACCAGGCCGCGACCGCTGCTGACATGGCCGATGATGGCGTCACCGGGGATCGGGTGGCAGCAGCGCGCATACTGCATCACCATGCCCTCGGCTCCGCGGATCGCCAGCGCCCGCCCCTGCTCCACCGGGGCTGCGTCCTGCTCCGTCTGAGCCTCCGGCCGCAGCCGGCGCGCCACCACATAGGCCATGCGGTTGCCCATGCCGATGTCCTCGAGCAGATCATCCAGGGTCTTGAAGTCCGCTTCCTTGAGCAGCTGTGCCAGACGTTCGGAATCGATATCGTCCAGCGATGCCCCATAGTTACCCATGAACTGGCTCAGTAGACGCCGTCCCAGCTCCACTGACTCGTTGCGCTGCTGGTTCTTGAGGAAGTGACGGATGCTGGTGCGCGCCTTGCCGGTGACGACAAAGTTAAGCCAGGCCATGTTGGGCTGGGCTCGGGGGGTGGTGATGATTTCCACGGTCTGCCCGCTTTCCAGCGGCTCAGACAAGGGCGCCAGGCGGCGATTGATGCGACAGGACACGCAGGAATTGCCGATATCGGTGTGCACGGCATAGGCGAAATCGACTGGCGTGGCCCCGCGCGGCAGTTCCAGAATGCGGCCCTTGGGCGTGAAGATATAGACTTCGTCGGGAAAGAGGTCCTTTTTCACGCTTTCAATGAACTCCATGGAGTCACCGGCGTTCTGCTGCATCTCCAGCAGCCCCTGCACCCACTTGCGCGCCCGATTGTAGGAGCCGCGCGCCGTTTCGGTGCTGCCCTTGACCTTGTAATGACTGTGCTCGGCAATGCCCTGGCTGGCCACCGCATCCATGTCACGGGTACGGATCTGCACCTCGATGGTCATGCCCCTGGCCCCGAACAGGACCGTGTGCAGCGACTGGTAGCCGTTGGCCTTGGGAATGGCGATGTAGTCCTTGAAACAGCCCGGCACCGGCTTGTACAGGTTGTGCACCGCACCGAGGATGCGATAGCAGTCATCCACCGAGTCGGTCACCACCCGAAAGGCGAACACGTCCATGATGTCGGCGAACGCCTTGCGCTGCACCTTCATCTTGCGATAGATGCTGTACAGATGCTTTTCACGCCCGCTCACCTGTCCACTCAGCCCTTCCTGGTCCAGCCGAGTCTGCATGCTTTCACGCATCTGCTCGATGATATCCTTGCGCTGCCCGCGCGCATGCACCACCGCCCGGCGGATCCGCTTGGCCCGCATCGGGAAGTAGGACTGAAACGCCAGGTCTTCCAGCTCGACCTGCAGGTCACGCATGCCCAGTCGGGCCGCAATGGGGGCGTAGATATCGAGGGTTTCACGGGCGATGCGGCGCTGCTTGTCGGGCCGCATGGCGCCCAGAGTGCGCATATTGTGCAGACGGTCGGCGAGCTTGACCAGAATGACGCGGATGTCTTCCGCCATCGCCAGCACCATCTTCTGGAAGTTTTCCGCCTGGGCTTCGGCCTTGGTTTCAAATTCCAGGTGCGTCAGCTTGGACACGCCATCCACGATATCCGCTACCGAAGTGCCGAACTGGCCCTCGATGCCGCCATAGTCGATTTCGGTGTCTTCGATGACGTCGTGCAGCATGGCCGCCATCAAGCTCTGATGGTCCATATGCATGCCAGCCAGAATGTTGGCCACGGCCAGAGGGTGCGTTACGTAGGGTTCACCGCTCTTGCGGCGCTGGCCATCATGCGCCTGTTCGGCATAAAAATAGGCGCGCCTGACGCGGGCAATCTGATCGGATGTCAGGTATTCGTCAAGGCGATGGGAAAGGGCGTCTATCGTCGGCATCAACGTCTCCGCTAAGGGCTGAAGGCTGACTGACGTCAGCCACCTACCCTCTGATGATGCCGTATAACGGTCGCGGGGAAAAGATCAGCGCTGATCCTGATCGTCCATCACGTTTTTATCGATCAGGTTTTCCGCGATTTCACGCAGGGCGACAACCGTGGGCTTGTCGTTTTCCCACTCGACCTTGGGATCCTGCCCCCCTACTGCGATCTGACGCGCACGCTTGGACGCAACCATCACCAGCTCAAAGCGGTTTTCTACATTTTCCAGACAATCTTCAACGGTTACTCGTGCCATTGCGACCTCGAACAGGGTTGGAAAGAACTAAAGGACACGACAGTTTACGGGGCTTTCAGTCTTCAGACAAGAGCTGTTCCAGCAGCCCGGCCTGCTTCAGCTGTTGTGCCGACTGGCGCAGGCGGCGGGCGCTGAACAGGCTCGCCAGCTGCTGCAGTGCCGTCTCGAAGTCGTCGTTGATCAGCAGGTAATCGTATTCCGGGTAATGGCTCATTTCGCTGGTCGCTTCCGCCATGCGTCCGTCGATGACGGCCTCGCTGTCCTGGCCTCTGGCGTTGAGGCGCTCGCGCAAGGCAGCACGGCTGGGCGGCAAGATGAATACCGTCACCGCTTCCGGCATCAGATGGCGTACCTGTTCGGCGCCCTGCCAGTCGATTTCCAGGATCACGTCACGGCCAGCCGCCAGCTGTTCCTTCACCCACTGCTGGGAGGTGCCGTATTTGTTGCCAAACACCTCGGCGTATTCCAGGAACTGGCCCTGCTCGATCAGGGCATTGAAGGCATCCATGGTGACAAAGTTGTAGTCGACGCCGTCCTGCTCGCCCGGACGCATGTCGCGGGTAGTATGGGAGACCGAGACCACCACCTGCTCATCCTGCTGCAGCAGAGCCTTGACCAGGCTGGTTTTACCCGCGCCCGAAGGGGCTGAAAGAATGTACAACGTACCGGCAAGCTGGTTCATCTGTCCGTTCCGATCTGGTGACTGGGAAAGCGCGCACTATAGCCGTTGCCCGGCAGTCGATCAAACCACCAACACCGGACAGTGCGCATGTCCGGCCACCCGCTGGGAGACGCTGCCCATCAGCATGCCATCCACATCCCCGGTGGTGCCGCGACTGCCCATGACGATCAGGTCCACATCCTTGTCACGCGCCATGCGGATGATGGTTTTGGAGGGGCGCCCGCCCTTGACGAAGCCCCGCAGCGCCTGCGCCCCTTCATGCAAGGCATGGGCACGCGCCTGTTCGATCACCTCGCGTGCGTACTCACGCAACGCCTCATCCGGGATCTGCATCTGGTCGGGCCGCACCATCGACAGCGAGGCTTCAAACAGGCTGTGATGCTTGAACACGCACAGCAGCATGATGTCGGCACCGGTCAGCTGCTGCAGCTCGACCGCCTTATCCAGCGCCTGCAGTGCCTTGACCGAACCGTCGACGGGAACCAGTATCCGTTTGAACATGCTTGTCTGCCTCGCTTGTGGTTTCAGAACGCCAGGTCACGCAGGAACAGCGCTATCTGGGGAAAGATGATCAGCAGCGCCGCTGCCAGTACCAGCATGAACACGAACGGCGGCGTACCACGAATCACCTCCATGTAAGGGCGCTTGAAAATGGCAATGGCGGTGAATATGTCACAACCGAACGGCGGGGTTGCCGAGCCAATCGCTACCTGCAAGGTGATCAGCACCCCGACCAGTACCGGATCGATACCTGCCGCCTGCACCACCGGGGCAAAGATCGGCACTAGCACCAGAATCACCACGATCGGATCCACAAACATGCAGCCGATGAAAAAAGCGATGGAAATGGCAATCAGTACGCCGGTGGGGCTGGCATCGGCCAGACCAATGGAAGCCAGAATCGCCTGAGGGATCTGGGCAAAGGAAATGATCCAGGAAAACGCCGCACCCGCCGCCACCAGGATGAATACCACCGCCGTGATCAGACCGGTGGATTTGGCGATTTTGTACAGCTCCATCGGCTTCAGGGAGCGAAACACGATAAATTCGAGAATCACCGCATAGAGTACGCACACTGCCGCCGCTTCGGTGGGGCTGAACACCCCGCCATAGATGCCGCCGACAATGATGACCGGAAAACCCAACGGCCAGATAGCCTGGCGCACGGCGCGCCAGCGCTCGGGCCAGGTGGCTTTCTCCTCGGTGGGCACCTTATGGATGGTGGCGTAGATGTAGCTGTACAGCGCAAACATGCCCAGAATCAGCAGCCCGGGGCCGATACCGGCAATGAACAGCTCGGAGATGGATGTGTTGGACACCACGCCATAAATGATCATGCCGATACTGGGCGGAATCAGGAAAGCGATGTCACTGGCATTGATGATCAGTGCCAGCACGAAGTTATCCTTGTAACCGGCCTTGAGCATTTTCGGCCGCAGTGGCGAGCCCACCGCCACTACCGTGGCCTGGGTGGAGCCGGACACGGCGCCAAACAGGGTGCAGGCCGTGGCTGCGCTGATCGCCAGCCCACCGCGAATGTGGCCGATGAATTTCATCACCATGTTGATCAGACGGTCGGCGGAATGCCCGCGCGTCATGATGTCAGCCGCCAGAATGAACATGGGCACGGCAATCAGCGATGCCGGGCGAATGCCGGCCATGAATTGCTGAATCATGAAATTCATCTGGTCAAAGCCGCCAAACATGGCATAAAAACCAATGAAAGCCGCCGCGATCAGCGGGATCATCATCGGAAAGCCCAACAGCAACAGCACGATCATCGTGCCGACCATGATCGTGGTCATCGGTGTACTCCTGTACAGCCGGAGGTCCGGTTATACCTCGGTTTCGTCATTGTCATATCCGTCCAGTACCTGTGTCGACAGGTACACATCGCGTGACAGCAGGTTTTTCAGTGCCGTCAGCAGATACTGGATGCCAGTCACGGCCAGCCCCAGCGGTACCCACAGAAAGATCCACCATACCGGTATCTGCAGCGCCGGCAGAATCCGCCCGGAATCGGCCACACTCATGATGTAGCGCACCGAGAAAGTAGTCAGCGCAAACATGAACAGTGACGTTACCAGTGCAATGAACACCATCAGCCAGCGCCGTCCGCCCACCGGAACCGCATCGAACAGTGCCGACATGCGGATATGACGGCCGTGGCGCGCGGCATAGCCGACACCGGCAAAGGTAATCATGACAATCAGAATGCGATTGACTTCTTCGGTAAAGAACAGGCTGTTTTGAAACAGGAAACGTCCGATGACGTTGGCAACCGTATTCAGGGCCATCAGCAGGACGCCGGCCCCCAGCATCAGGGCTTCTGCACGCCCGAGCCAGGTATCGATCCAGCCCAGGGGGCCAGGGAGGGAAGACTCGCGCCCTGGCAGGCTGTGTTTGGACATGGGATGGGTCTCGTCTGGATGTTGCGGCCCGAGAAACGGAACCGGGCCGCATCCACGGGGTTTACTTGGCAGCTGCCTGAGCTGCTTCCAGATCCTGCTTGAACTGCTGCAGCAGGGCCGTGCCACTGTCGCCGGTCATGTCGACGAACTTGGCTTCCACTTCTTCAGCCGCGGCACGGAAGGGAGCACGCTGCTCTTCGGTCAGGCGAACCACTTTCATGTCCGGCTTCTCTGCCAGAATCTTCTCCAGAGAGCGCTCGCTCAGTCCCTTCTGGTATTCCATGATGTGATCGAAGGCGACCTGCATGGCATCCTGCACCAACTGCTGATCGTCGGCCGGCAGGCCGTCAAAGAAGCGCTTGTTGGCCATCACCGCAGTGGTGAAGTTGTTGTGACCGGTGAAGGTGATGACGTCAGTCACCTCATACATCTTGGCCGATTCAACCCAGAACAGCGGGTTTTCCTGACCCTGGATGATGTTGGTTTGCAGACCACCGTAGACTTCACCCCAAGGCAGCGGCGTCGGTGTGGCGCCAAACGCCTTGTAGGACTCGACCAACAGCGGGTTGGTCATGACGCGTACCTTGACGCCATCTAGGCCTTCCGGCGCCTCAAAGGGTTTCTGTGTGGTAATGACCACCTCCCCTTCGGGGAACATCTTCAATAGTTCCAGACCGTGCTGGGCATAAATGGCCTTGAAATCTTCATTGATCGCCTTGCTGTTACGGAAGAAATGATCAAGTGCTTCGTGGGTTTCCGGCAACAGGTAGGGAATGAAGAAGATCTGTGCTTCCGGAATCAGCGAACCGGTGAAACCCGGAGACTGGTCGACAAACTGCAGTAGACCGGCCTGTGTCTGTTCCATGATGTCGGCCGACTCACCCAGGGTGCCATAGGGAAAGAGTTGAATGGAGTGATCCGAGTTGGCTTCGATGTATTCCTTGAACTTGCTGGCATAGACCCCCTGCACATCGGTAATGGCTTCCTCGAAGGCGTAACGCCAGGTAGCAGCTTGCGCACTCGCGGTAGCACCCAGAGTCGCCAGTGCGACCGTGCAGGCGCCTACCAGTGTTTTCAGCTTGGTCATCTCAGATCTCCAATCGTCAATTGCTCGGGACAGGGTCCATCAGTGGACCGCCTGACTGCCTCGGTAAGAGTAGCCCTTATTAAATACTTAGCATATCTAACGATTATGATGCAAAAAAAGCGCTGAAAACTAAACAGGACTGATCATCCAACATGCTTGATTCGTTAATTTCAGCAAATTTCGCCGAAGGTATGATAAAAAAACAACCTTTAACGTGATAATGCTATCGCAAACAACGGGGCAAAAGCATCGCGCTTGAATGTTTTCGCACTGCGATGCTTTTACGAGGCGGGGCAGACAAGTTATTCGATATTCTGGATCTGTTCGCGCATCTGTTCGATCAGCACCTTAAGCTCAACGGCGCTGCGCGTGGTCGCCGCCACGATGGATTTGGACGATAAAGTATTGGCTTCGCGATTGAGTTCCTGCATCAAGAAGTCGAGTCGACGCCCGATCGGTCCCTTGCCCTTGAGTACCCGACGCACCTCCTGCACGTGGGTATTCAACCGATCCACCTCCTCATCCACATCAGCCTTGTGAGCCAGCAGCACCACTTCCTGCTCCAGGCGACCGGCGTCCAGCTCGCCACTCAGCTCCGCCAAACGCTGCTGCAGGGTGTCACGCTGGCCCTGCAGGATCTGCGGCATCATCCGACGGACATCCGCCACGATGGCATCGATGGCATCAAGACGCTGGTGAATCAGCTGACTCAGCTCGGCCCCTTCGCGTTCACGCCCTACCACCAGATCATCCAGTCCCTGGCGGAACAGCTGCAGCGCCTGTTGTCGCACGGCCTGCATGTCGAGTGCCGACTCTACCAGTACGCCGGGCCAGGACAGCAACTCCAGCGGGTTGAGCGCGGCCATCTCGGCTCCCGCCGCTGTCAGCTCTCGCGTCGCTGCCAACACCTCGGCGAGGCGCTCCTGATCCACCTGCAGGGCGCCGCCGGATTTTTCCGGCACAAAGCGCAGGGTCGCCTCGATCTTGCCGCGACTGATCGCCTTGCGCAGGGCTTCACGTAGCCCGCCTTCGATGTCACGCAACGAGTCCGGCAACCGGAAATGCGGCTCAAGATAACGATGATTGACGGAGCGTAACTCCCAGATCAGGGTTCCCCAGGGCTGCTGAATCTCCTGTCGGGTAAAGGCGGTCATGCTGCGTGTCATAATCGATCGATCTCTATTAGAATTGTGTTTTTCATTATTCTAACAGTCATCCTCGCATTGCGCGCGAACCGGGTGACGACACAGAAGGACAGGCCACATGAGTTCGAGCTTTTCTGAACAACTGCAGAATCTAGGACTGAACAAGATGCGCCCCAGCGGTCGCCAGCCGGACCAGATGCGCGATGTGCGCATCACGCGCAATTTCACCCGCCATGCAGAAGGTTCGGTTCTGGTTGAATTCGGCGATACCAAGGTGATCTGTACCGCGACCGTTGATCGCGGCGTACCGCGTTTTCTGCGCGGCAGCGGCTCCGGCTGGGTCACCGCCGAGTACGGCATGCTGCCACGCTCTACCAATACCCGCTCCGATCGTGAAGCGGCGCGGGGCAAGCAAACCGGCCGTACCATCGAGATTCAGCGCCTGATCGGCCGTTCCCTGCGTGCCGCACTGGATCTGAACAAGCTGGGCGAGAACACCATCACCATCGACTGTGACGTCATTCAGGCCGATGGCGGCACCCGCACGGCCTCCATCACCGGTGCCTGCGTTGCATTGATGGATGCCATCGCCGTGCTGAAGAAAGACAAGAATGGAGCCATGAAGGGCAATCCAGTCAAGCAGATGATTGCCGCGGTCTCCGTGGGCATCTACAAGGGCGAGGCAGTCCTGGATCTAGATTACGTCGAAGATTCGGCGGCCGAGACCGATATGAACGTAATCATGACGGACGCCGACGGTTTCATCGAAGTACAGGGGACTGCCGAAGGCGCGCCTTACAGTCAGGACGAACTCAATGCCATGCTAGCCTTGGCACGCAAGGGTATCGGCGAGCTGGTTGAGCTACAGAAACAGGCACTGGCCGAGTGATGGCAAACGGGCCGCTGATCAGCGGCCCGTTTCGTTTCAGATATCGATATCGTAATCGATGATCAGGGGTGCATGCTCCGAAAAGCGCTGATCACGGTAAATTTGTGCCTGCTTGACGGTCTTGCGCAAATTGGCTGTGGTGATCTGATAGTCTAGGCGCGCACCTTCGTTCAAGGTCCAGGCGCGGTTGTAATCCGGCCACCAGGTATACTGCCGCTCGGCCTTGTTCACTTCCCTGAAAGCATCCACATAGCCCATTTCACCCAGCACTTCCTCGATCCATTCACGCTCTTCCGCCAGGAAGCCTGATACCCGCTGATTAACGTACCAGTTACTCAAATCAACCGGACGATGCGCAATGTTGAACGTGCCGGCGAAAATAAACTCTCGACGCTTGCGCAGCGTCTTTTTCAGATGCCCCATGAACAGCTCGAGATATTCCATCTTGGCTGCTTGTTCTTCAGGGCTGCGCAGCCCGGACGGGATCGTCATGGAACTGACGCTGACCTTGTCAAAGTCGGCCTGAATGAAACGACCGTTGAAATCACACTGCTCAAAGCCCAAACCGGTCATGATCGCCTTGGGCAAGTGGCGCGTGTACAGGGCAACACCACTGAAACCGTCTTCAAAGGCATCAAAGAAGTAGGCGTGATAACCCTCGGGGTGATAGCGATCGCCATCCAGCTGGTATTCTTTTGCCTTTAGATTCTGCAGACATACTACATCGGCATCCTGCTTGGTCATCCAGTCAAAAAAACCGTTGTCTGCAGCCTGTTCAATACCCTGAGTATTGAAGGTGATCACACGCATAAGTGTCTTAGCCCCGTTGAGCGAATTCGGACGAATCTGGGATGGAAGGTAAACGCAAATTGTACCCACTGCGGGCACAAAATTGAAATCTTTCTAACCTTATACCGCATGGATGCCATGTACTGCAGCGGGTATCATAGCGTTGTTTTCATTATCGCTGCGGAGAGACCGATGCTGGACTATCAACGTGAATTTATCGAGTTTGCACTGGAAAAGAACGTTTTGCGTTTCGGGGAATTTACCCTCAAGTCCGGCCGCAAAAGCCCCTATTTCTTTAACGCCGGCCTGTTCGACTCTGGTCTTGCGCTAGCCAAGCTTGGCCGCTTCTACGCCGCTGCGCTGGAGAATTCGGGTATCGACTTTGATGTCATGCTGGGTCCGGCCTATAAGGGCATTCCGCTGGCTGCCGCCACCTGTGTGTCACTGGCCAATGAGTATGGCAAGGACGTGCCTTATGTATTCAATCGCAAAGAAGCCAAGGACCACGGCGAAGGCGGCAATCTGGTCGGTGCTCCTCTGGAAGGTCGCGTACTCATCATCGACGATGTTATCACGGCCGGCACAGCCATCCGTGAAGTGATGTCCATCATCGAACAGGCCAAAGCCAGTCCGGCGGCCACTCTCATTGCCCTGGATCGTCAGGAAAAAGGCACCGGAGAGTTGTCAGCCATCCAGGAAGTCGAGCGCGACTACAAGATGCCGGTCATCAGCATCATCAGCCTGAACGATCTGGTGGAATACCTTCAGGAGCGCGGCAACATGCAGGCCGAGCTGGCCGCCATTGAAGCCTATCGCGCGGAATATGGTATCCAGGCTTAAATAGGAGTTTTTCCTATATACCCACTCTTTGTGCATGGGTACTATTGGTTTTGAGGTTCACAGGATGTGACACGCTGAATGGAGTATCGGCACCTCAAATGTCTGCGTGGGAGTCACGCAGCGGCTGACACGGATGTTGGCGACAGGGTCCCTGGCAATGGATGCAGCGGGGCCCTTTTCCACAACTGTGTATATCTTTGTTATTCACAGCCTCCTCTCGTCTCTCCCGAATATACAGGCAGTGTGTCGGGCTGCACACAGCTGGGGGTAACTAAGTCAGCCATGCGGCAAAAAGCGGCCTTCACGGTTATCCACACCTTTGAGTATGCATGATGCCAGGGGTCTGAATCACACCCTGTGATTCATCCTATATACTTATTCACAGCATCTCTTGCTACCTGTTCACAGCTTTCACGTATCCACCCGTCTTGAATATTGTGTGAAATCCCACTTGTTCACGCTCATCAACCGCATACAAATAAAGCAAATGGGGCTTGCGCAATTTTAGGAATTATTCCTATAGCCGGCCACCAGCCGAGCCCCTATTATAATCATCGAGGTTCACAGGACGTGATTGGCTGACAGGATGAGCGCCACC
>NZ_JAHQZT010000013.1 GCF_019061305.1 Marinobacterium weihaiense | reverse complement strand
CGATGCAGAGTCAACACCCGTGCGCGTAAAAGTTTCAAAAAATGAAACCAAGCTAAAACCACCGCCCCTTAACGCAAACAGGCGCCCCTGAGACCTGGGGCGCCTGCCTGTATATCAAAAATGTTAGCCCGTATACGTCAGCGGCACGAACGTACCCCACAAGATTACGGTTGTGGCGATCAGCCCCACCAGCACACACAGACCAACGGTCAGAATCGAGGTCGAAAAGAAGAAGGCTCGATCTTCTGGAATCTGCATGATCTCCGGTACCCCCGTATACAGCAGATAGATGGTGTACGTCAGCGCTATCATGCCAACAATCACGTTGAACCAGAGCATAGGATACAACCCGGCCAACCCGGCAAGAAACAGTGGCGTACCCGTGAAGGTGGTCAGTACCAGGCACTCTTCAAAGGAAACATTGCCGCCATAGGTTCTTTCCATCCAGTGTACCGACCATGCAATAAAGCCGACCGCGACCCACATGGCGACATAAAAAGCTATGGCTGCGGGTAAGGCGCTGGAGACACTGAGCTTGACGAAATCACCACTGCCCAGGCTCCACCCTATCTGGGTTGTTCCGATGAACAGGGAGATGGCAGGTATGGCGGCCAGTATGCTGATCTGAGCCAGGAACACGTGCGTCGCCGAGTAGTGCTCCTTGCGGATGGAGCGCCACTCCTGCTTGGGGTGATAAAAGACCCCCATCATATGCTGCAGGAACATAGAATTATCCTCCTTGCAGTCCGGGTCTGCCCGGGCCACATCTTGTTATTGTATTTGTGCCCGAATCCATTCGTTTGCTTTTATCCACGCTGGGTTATACGAAGAGCGGCCAGTAGTGGTCTACCAGAAGTATGGCAAACAGCCACATGATGTACACGATGCTGTAACGAAACATTTTCATGGGTACGGCGGCATCACATGAACGATTCAGTTTGAGCGCCCAGTACAGCAGCCTTGCATTGATTAACAGGACTCCCGCCAGATAGACCCAGCCCCCCATGCCGGTTACGAACGGCAGAATGGTTACCACCAGCGTCAGCAGGGTATACAGCAGAATCTGCATGCCGGTATAGGTCACCCCGTGGGTGTTGGGCAACATGGGAATACCGGCACGGGCATAATCATCACGCCGCGCAATGCACAAGGCCCAGAAATGTGGCGGCGTCCAGGCAAAAATGATCAGCATCAGCAACAACCCCTGATAGTCCACGCTGCCGGTCACGGCGGTCCAGCCCAACAATGGGGGAGCCGCTCCCGCAACGCCACCGATTACGATGTTCTGCGGGGTAGCACGCTTAAGAATGGCAGTGTAAATCACGGCATAGCCAATCAATGACGCCAGTGTCAGCCATGCCGTCAAGGGGTTGACGGCCAAATGCAGCACCGCGATGCCACTGGTACCCAACAGTGTCGCAAAAATCAGGGCACGCATCGGTGTCATCCTGCCCTGCGGCAGAGGCCGACGCGCCGTCCGGGCCATACGACTGTCAATCGAAGCATCCAGTACGTGGTTGATGGCGGCCGCCGAAGCAGCCGCCAGGCCAACCCCCACTGCCGCCAGTAGCAGGACGACCCCGTCCGGTACGGACGGTGATGCCAGGCAGAAACCGACCACCAGAGTCAGCAGCATGACCGCCACGACCCTGAGCTTGCACAGTGCCAAATAATCACGCCAGCCAGGTGCGACAGCCCTCGTCTCAGTGAGCAGCAGCGTAGCCATGTTTCACCTCCTGCGGCAGGACCCCTGCCCTGCTGTTAAGCTCCAGTAACACCAGCAACAGCGCCACCGCACCGGCATGATGTGCAACCGCCAATGACAACGGCAGCAGCCAGATCACATTGGCAATGCCAAGCCCCGCCTGCAGTAATAACAGTGCTATATACAGACACAGCACGCCGCGCAGCCGTACCCGAGACCAGAGCCGCCAGGCCGCCATGAAAGACACCACCAGCAGCAGCACGGCTCCGGCACGGTGGGTGACCTGAATCGCGGCTCGCGCATCAGCCGGCAACAGACCGCCCTCATAATTGGGCCCGACACTCATCACTGGATTCAGCCCGCGAGCGAAATCGTAGCCGGTGGCCTGGTCCTGATGACACCACAACCAATCAGTACAGGCCCAGCCCGCATAGTTGGTGCTGGTCCAGCCACCCAGTGCAAGCTGAAGGAACAGGACCGCCATGACCGGTTTCAACCAGGGATGGCTGACAATCCGCGTAGTTTCACCGCACGTCAGACGTACCAGTTGCTGATGCAGCATGACCAACAGTGACAACGTCACCAATCCGCCCAGCAGATGCAGTGTTACCACCGCCGGCAACAGCTTCAACGTCACGGTCCACATGCCGAACAGGCCTTGCGCGATAACCAGTACCAGCAATCCCAGCGACAGCCTGACCGGATATCCCGACCCGTGACGCCGCCGCAGAGCAAGTACCGCCAGCCCCATGATCATCAGCCCCAGTGTGGCAGCCGCATACCGGTGCACCATCTCGATCCAGCCCTTGCGCAGGTCTACCGTGGCATGCGGATGCTGTGTCGCCAGCGCCGACGCCTCCTGCGGCAGCACCCAGGTGCCGTAGCAGCCTGGCCAGTCAGGACAGCCCAGACCGGCATCATTCAAACGTGTCCAGCCGCCCAGCAGTACTACCACCAGCGCCAAACCAATGGCGGCTCTGACCAAACGCAACGGCCAACCCATCATCCCAGCCTCGACGCCTTGAGCAGGCGGCGCATGTCACTCAGCAGCGCCTGCCCTTCATACGCCAGCGGGTATTTCAGAACCAGGTTGCCCAGCGGATCCACGACCCACACGCCCGGCGCCAGCCCGGAGTACTCGGGCATCACGCGGACCCGGTCCGCATTTCGTCCCAAAGCATCATGAATGCGCCGCAACCGCTCCAGCTGCTCTCCGCAAACCGGCAGACACTCGCCCGCCGGCACCCAGACCAACGACCAGTGCCCGGTATGACGCTGCGGCTGTCCGCCCCACTGCTCCAGTGACTGCACCGGCTGCAGCAACTCGCCTTTATTGGTTCCCTGTGAAGGGATGCCGATACCGCTACCCCACATCAGCACAGCCGCCAGCAGCGGGAGCACCCCGCCTCCCCAGATCAACCAGAACACCTTGGGACAGGATTTCATCGGTTCTTCCTCCTGTACTCGTGACGCCCGACCCATATCAGCCAGACCATGAGGGCAAACGCCAGCGCAAACCACTGCACGGCATAGCCGATATGACGCTCCGGCGGAATACCGGTGTACACCTGTTCGCGTGGCACGATGGCGTCACTGACGGCCGTCTGCAGGTGTAACACCAGTGGCTCCACCGGGATATTCAACGCCGCGCGAATCTGTTCCATATCCATCGATTGAATGCGGCGGGGCCAGCCCGGCTCCATTTGTGCCGCACTCAGCGTCACGGATGCCAGCGGCCGCGAGAGTACTGCCTCCACCATCAGACGTACCGGCGATAGCTCAACCACCGGCAGCTGCTCCCGCCGGGGCGGTGCCGCCACCCACCCCAGGCTGGCAAGCCATAAGGGACCTTCATCCACACGCACCGGCACGATCACTTCATACCCGACCCGACCCTGCCACGTGCGATTGTCCAGCAGGAATACCTTCAACGGCAGCAGCTCGATTTCAAACCCTACCGGCACCCAGTCATAACGCGCCAATCGCTCGAGCGCGCCGTCAGGCGTAGTCGCCGGCGCCTGCGCCAGCTGTTGCAGCCAGACCTGCTTGTGCTCGGCGCGCTGCCACTGCCAGCTTCCCAGTGCCAGCAGCAACGGGACGGCCAGTAGCCACAGGAATCGGCGCAGCCATTTGAACCGGGTACGGACATCCGCTTTACTGTCAGAAACGGCCAAGGAGAACTCCCATGTTGCGTGTACTGATTGTGCTGCTGTTTGTTGCCATCGTGGTCGCCCTGTTCAGCAGTCTCTGGTCCCTGCTCCGCCGGCCCGCCGCGGATGGCACCACGGCTCAACACCTGCTCTGGCGCGTCATCCTCAGCGCACTGCTGATACTGGCCCTGATCTACGGCTTCAATACCGGTCAGTTGCAGCCCCATGCCCCCTGGTGATCAGAGCACATAAACGAACAAAAACAGGCCTAGCCAGACCACATCCACAAAGTGCCAGTACCAGGCCACGGCCTCAAACCCGAAATGTTGCCGGGCATCGAAATGCCCGGCCAACACCCGCCCCAGAATGATGATCAGCATCAGCGTGCCCAGGGTGACATGCAGGCCATGAAAGCCGGTCAGCATGAAGAAGGTGGCACCGTAGATGCCAGCCTGCAGGGTCAACCCCAGCTCGTGGTAGGCCTCGACATACTCATAGGCCTGAAACCCGAGGAAAATAAGCCCCAGTACAATGGTCAGGAAGAGCCAGCGCCGCACCTGCGTCCGTGCATTTTTCAACAGCGCCTTGTGCGCCAGGGTCAGGGTAAAACTGGAGGTCACCAGCAGGCAGGTATTGAGCAGCGGAATGTGCCAGGGGCTGATCACCGCCCCCGGTCCGGGAAAACGCTCGGCATCCGGCGGGTTGAACAACGGCCACTCGGCACTGAAATTGGGCCAGAGCATCTGACTGATTCCCTTTTCACCTTCTCCGCCCAGCCAAGGCACGGCCAGCACACGCACATAGAAAAGCGCACCGAAAAAGGCGGCAAAGAACATCACTTCAGAAAAAATGAACCAGCTCATGCCCCAACGGAAGGAACGGTCCATCTGCTCCGAGTACAGGCCGCTGCGGCTTTCATGAATGACATTGCCGAACCAGCCTACCAGAATCAGCCCCATCATAAGCGCCCCGGCCAGCAGCAGGGCGACACCCAGGCCGCCCCCCTGATCGGCACTGAGCGCATTCATCAGAGTGCCGGCACCATACGCCAGCAGAAACAGGGCAATCGATGCCAGAATCGGCCAGCGACTTTGTTCGGGCACATAATAACGTGCATGACTCATAGCGATTGCTCCTTCCCGGCCACGACCGCTGCCGATACCTCGGGCGAGATATCAAACAGCGTGTAGGACAGGGTCAGCGAGCGGATATGCTCGGGGAGTTGCTTGTCGATGACGAACAGCAGTGGCATCTCCACCGACTCGCCCGCCATCAGGGCCTGTTGCTCGAAGCAGAAACAGTTAACCTTGTGCAGATACTGCGCCGCCTCGGCCGGCGCCACCGACGGGATGGCCTGTGCCACCATGCGCCGGGTGGTTGGGTTGACGGCCCGGAAGGCCGTCTGCTTCATTTCACCGGGATGCGCACTGATCACGCCATCCAGCGGGCCGAACGCCCAGGGCATGCCTTCGTTATGCACGGCAATCAGGCGGACCTTTATCTGCCGGCTGGTATCCGGTGCGGCCGTCGCCACGGGACCGATATTGGTGATCTTGCCGTTGAGCCCGGTGATCTCGCAGAAGACATCGTAGAGCGGTACCAGGGCAAAGCCGAAGCCGAACATCAACACGGCCCCCAGCACCAGCCGGCGCACCAGGCGCAGATGATTCGGTTGCGTGCTCATCGCAGTGACTCCGGCAACTTCGGCGGCGTGGCGAAGGTGTGATAGGGCGCCGGTGAGGCCACTTCCCACTCCAGCCCTTCGGCCCCCTCCCAGGCACGGGCCTCGGCCTTGCGTCCACCGCGCACGCACGCGATCACGTTCCACAGGAAGACCAGCTGAGAAAACCCGAACAGGAAGGCCCCCAGCGTTGCCACCATGTTGAAGTCGGCAAACTGCAGCGCATAGTCCGGTATCCGCCTGGGCATGCCGGCCAGGCCGATGAAATGCATCGGAAAGAACGTGACGTTGACACCAATAAAACTGAGCCAGAAATGCAGCCGCCCCATGCGTTCATTGAGCATGTGCCCCGTCCATTTCGGCAGCCAGTAGTACACCCCCGCCATGATCGCAAAGACGGCGCCCGGCACCAGAACATAATGGAAATGTGCCACCACGAAGTAGGTGTCGTGATACTGGAAGTCCACCGGCGCAATCGCCAGCATCAGCCCGGAAAAGCCACCAATGGTGAACAACACCACGAAGGCCAGGGCGAACAGCATCGGCGTCTCGAAGGTCATGGAGCCGCGAAACATGGTTGCCACCCAATTGAATACCTTCACCCCGGTCGGCACGGCGATCAGCATGGTGGCAAACATGAAGAACAGCTCACCGGCCAGCGGCAGGCCCACAGTGAACATGTGATGCGCCCAGACCAGAAACGACAGGATGGCGATGGAGGCGGTGGCGTACACCATGGAGGCGTAACCGAACAGGCGCTTGCGAGCAAAGGTGGGGATGATCTGGCTGATGATGCCGAATGCCGGCAAAATCATGATGTAGACCTCGGGATGACCGAAGAACCAGAACACATGCTGGAACAGCACCGGGTCGCCCCCCCCGGCAGCATCAAAGAAGCTGGTGCCGAAATGAATATCCATCAGCATCATGGTGACCACCCCGGCCAGTACCGGCATCACCGCAATCAGCAAAAACGCGGTAATCAGCCAGGTCCAGCAAAACAGCGGCAGCTTCATCATCGTCATGCCCGGCGCGCGCATGTTGAGAATGGTGGCGATGATGTTGATCGCCCCCATGATCGAGCTGATCCCCATCATGTGGACGGCAAAGATGAAGTAGGTCACGCTCGGCGGCGCATAGGTGGTCGAAAGCGGCGCGTAGAAGGTCCAGCCGAAGTTGGGCGCACCGCCATCCATGAACAGGGTGGACACCAGCATGGCAAAGGCGAACGGCAGGATCCAGAAGCTCCAGTTGTTCATCCGCGGCAGTGCCATGTCCGGAGCGCCGATCATCATCGGCACCATCCAGTTGGCCAGCCCCACAAAGGCCGGCATCACCGCACCGAACACCATGATCAGGCCGTGCATGGTGGTCATCTGGTTGAAGAAGCCCGGCTCCACCAGCTGCAGCCCCGGCTGAAACAACTCGGCGCGAATCATCAGCGCCATGCAGCCGCCGAGGAAAAACATCAGCAGGCTGAACCAGAGGTACATCGAACCGATGTCCTTGTGATTGGTGGTAAACAGCCAGCGTCCTATGCCCTTGGCCGGGCCATGATGGCCGCCCGTCTCCGTTGCCATTGTCGTATCCAGGGTACTCATTGTTCCGCCTCCCCTGTGGCCGGTTGCAGCAGGCGCGCAATCTGCGCCGGTGATACCGCCTCACCCAGGCTATTGCCCCAAGCGTTGCGCTCGTAGGTGATCACGGCGGCCAGCTCGGTGGCGCTGAGCTGATCGCGGAACGCCTGCATCGCCGTGCCGCTCTTGCCGTTGAGGACGATATCGATATGGGCACCCACATCCCCCAGTGTGATGGCGCTGCCTTTCAGGGCCGGGAAGGCACCGGGGACGCCTTCGCCATTCGGCAGATGACAGGCGGCGCAGGCCCGCAAGTAAACCTGTTCACCCTGCTGCATCAGCTCGTCCAGCGTCCACACCCGTTCAGCCGCCGCCGCTTCGGCCTGCTCCGCGGCCCGGGCATCGGCCAGCCATTGTTGAAACTCCGCTCGGCTGACTGCTTCCACCACCACCGGCATGAAGCCGTGATCCTTGCCACACAGCTCGGCACACTGGCCGCGGTAGATGCCCGGCTCATTGATCACGGTCCAGGCGTCATTGATGAAACCGGGGATGGCGTCCTTCTTCACGGCTAGCGCCGGCACCCACCAGCTGTGGATAACGTCATTGGAGGTCAGCAGAAAGCGAATCCGCGTATCCACCGGCAACACCAGGTGGCGATCTACTTCCAGCAGGTAGTGTTCCTGCTTGTCCGCCTCGTTGCTGATCTGCTCCCGCGGCGTCGACAAATTGCTGAAAAAGGTCAGGTCGTGATCCAGGTAGTCATAGCGCCATTTCCACTGATAGCCGGTAATCTGGATATCCAGTTCGGCCTCGTCAGTGTCGTACATGTCCACCAGAGTCGCGGTCGCCGGAATGGCCATGGCCACCAGAATCACGATCGGAATCAGGGTCCAGATCACTTCAACCAGTGTATTTTCATGAAAATGGTGAGCTTGGGCACCGCGTGACTTGCGGTGGTGAAAAATCGACCAGAACATGACACCGAACACCACCAGCGCGATGGCGACGCAGATCCAGAAGATTGTCATGTGCAGATCGAATACCGAACGGCTGACATCCGTGACACCAGGTGTCAGGTTGACGGTCCAGTCCGCCAGAGTAGCGGTGCTGTACAGCGTCAACCCGAGCCCTGAGCCGATGGTGGTTATTATTGTCCTTACCATCATTCAGGCCTCCCCGTCTTGACCCCAAGGGAGGCTCAACGTGCTCCCTCACGGGTGATCCGGTTAAATCGAGTATAGCAGCCTGTCTGAAAGCGCAAGTATGATCAGATACCGGCCAGGCTGAGGGCCCAACGCACCAGCAGAATCACGCCCAGCACGAACAGGGTGGCCATCAACAGCCCGGTCAGGATGTAGTGGATGGGGCGTCCGTGGCGAAAATCGCGCTCGCGATTGCGCTCGGACTGCACCCCGAAGAAGCTCGACAGCACACTGAGCAGTGTCTGCCAGAAGTTGGGTTGGTCGGACATGGCACTCACCTCAGTTTGAGGTATAGGCGATATCCCAGCAAAAAGGCCAATATGAGGGCGTATATCAGCACTTCCAGGTAGCCGGCCCGGATCAGCCAGGCGAAGTGCAGCATTACCAGCAGAGACGCCGGATAGACCAGCGCATGCAGCTGTTTCCAGCGCTTGCCGAGCCGCCGCTGCCAGCCCTTGGTCGAGGTCAGCGCCAGGGGCAACAGCAGTACCCAGGCCGTGAAACCCACGATGATATACGGCCGTTCAGTCAACTCGCGCAGCAGCAGATCCGGTCGCCAGCCAAGAATGAACGTAGCGACGGCCAGCAGGTGAAGGCTGGCATAGAACAGGGCATACAGACCGAGCATGCGCCGGTAACGCATTACCCAACTCATGCCCGGCAGTCTGCGCAGGGGCGTCACGGCCAGGCTCACCCACAGAAACCGCAGTGCCCAGATGCCGAGAAAGGTCACGATCACCTGCGCCGGGTCGGCCCCCAGCTGCTGCTGTACCGCCTGCAGCGTAATCCAGCCCAGCGGCAGCAGGCTGCCACCGAACATCAGCGCCCAGAATAGCCAACGCCCCCAAGGGTGGCGATGCAGTGCATTCAGGCTCAGTACCATTTGCGCAGATCCATGCCGCTGTACAGATCGGCCACCTGGTCCGCGTAACCGTTAAATGGCTGCGTATCGATAATGTTGGGGCTAAACAGCGATGACGGCAAACGGCGCTCCGTGGCCTGACTCCAGCGTGGATGATCCACGGCGGGGTTCACGTTGGCATAAAAGCCGTATTCGCGCGGCGCTGTCCGCTGCCAGCTGTTGACCGGCATCTGCTCGGTGAAACGGATTTTCACGATCGACTTGATGCTCTTGAAACCGTATTTCCAGGGCACGACCAGGCGCAGCGGTGCCCCATTCTGGGGCGGCAGGGCATCACCGTACACGCCCACGGCCAGCAACGTCAGCGGATGCATGGCTTCATCCATGCGCAGCCCCTCCACATAGGGCCAGTCGATAGTACCGAAGCGCGAGCGCTGACCCGGCATCTGCTTGGGGTCATGCAGTGTTGTGAACTCGACATAGCGGGCATTGCCGGTCGGTTCGAAGCGCTTGATCAGCGACGCCAGCGAGAAGCCGACCCAGGGGATCACCATCGACCAGGCTTCCACGCAGCGCAGACGATAGATGCGTTCCTCCAGGTCGACTCCCTTAAGAATGTCTTCCAGTTGATAGGTTCCCGGCCTGTGAACCTCGCCGCTGATTTCCACACTCCAGGGGTCGGTCTTGAAATCCTGTGCATAGGCACGGGGGTCATTCTTGCCCAGCCCGAACTCATAGAAATTGTTGTAGCCGGTCACATGCTCGTAGGGTGCCAGCTTTTCGGTGGTGGACAGTGCCGCATTCTGCTGCGCCGCACGAATTTTCTGCTGCAGCCAGTCCGGGCCGGGATAACGAACCTGCTCTTCATCCAGCGCATAACGGGCCAGTGCGGAGGCCGGACCGCTGGCCAACAGTGCACCGCCGGCTGCCAGCCCCTTCATGAATTGACGCCGTTGACGGTAGACGGACTCGGGGGTGATCTCGGAGGGGGCAATGTCGGGGGCTTTTCGAATCAGCATGGTACTACTCCTGCAACACTGTGCGCTGTTAGACACAGAATACGCAGCCGGTTCCGTTTTCGCCCACCCCCCGCGCATAAAAAAAGCAGGCCCAAGCCTGCTTTCCGATATGTTTCAGCGGTGGCGCGTGCGCCGCCAGACCCACAGCAGCGGCCCGGACAATGCATAGCACAGGAACAGGATCCACAGGGACACCGATGTGCTGATCGAGATGATGCCCAGGCACAGAACGATCACGGCCAGGATCCAGAACGGCACCTTGCCGCGGAAGTCCACGTCCTTGAAACTGTAATACAAGGTATTGCTGACCATCAGCACCCCGGCCAGCGCCACGAACAGGGCAATCAAGTATTCCCAGCCGGTGACATCCAGCGAGAACTCCGCACAGACCCACACCAGTCCGGCCACGGCCGCCGCTGCGGCAGGGCTGGGCAGACCGATGAAGTAGCGCTTGTCGACCGAGCCGATCTGGGTATTGAAACGTGCCAGGCGCAAGGCGCCGCCGGCGGCATACACAAAGGCGGCAAAGAAACCCAGTTTGCCCAGATCGCCCAGTGCCCAGTTATAGGCCACCAGTGCAGGCGCAACCCCGAAGGACACCATATCCGCCAGAGAATCATACTCGGCACCGAAGGCGCTCTGAGTATTGGTCATGCGGGCCACGCGACCATCCAGCCCGTCCAGCAGCATGGCCACGAAAATGGCAATGGCCGATGCCTCGAACTGGCCGTTCATGCCGGCCACGATGGCATAGAAACCCGAGAACAGGGCTCCGGTGGTAAACAGATTAGGCAACAAGTACACCCCCCTGCGTCGACGCACGCCGTCGCCGGACACGGACTGATCGGGTGACTGTGTGGCTTCGGTTTCCCTGTCCTGTGGCTGATCACTCATGCTCTACCCTCTGTCAAAACGCTGAAGCTGCATTCTACTCGACAGCGGGGTACAAACCCAATGGCATCAAGCCGCGCTGGGCTTTTCGTCGTCCTTGTAGGCAGAAGCCAGGTTGTTGAACAGCGCACGGCTGATCCCGGTGATGGCCATGAACTTGTCCAGCTCCTGCGCCAGCAGCGAGCTTTGATAGGACTCCTGCATAATGATCAGGCAGAAGCCGGTGACGGCATTGACCGCCTTCATCATCTTGCCCAGCATCGCGACATTATCCGCGAATACCTCGGTCAGGATGGGCACCAGGTGCTTCTTGATCAGCAACGTGCCGCTGGACATGAACTCCACCGGCAGCTTGACCTGCACATGGACCTCGCCCACCTTGTGCATGCGCGCAGCGAAATCAGCATCATAAGGACCGCTGAAAACGGTCTCCAGCCAGGCCTTGTGCGTTGCCTTGAGTGCATCGACTCGACCTTCGAGGAAAGGGGCAGCCGATGGAATTTGCATCAACTCGGCATAGAAGTTTTCGGTGACTGCAGACAGGTGAGGCAGCAGTTTGGCGCCTTCGGCCAGCAGGGTCTGTTCGTCTTCGGCGTCAAACCCGGCGCAGGCTTTGCCTCTTTGGCACAGTGCTGCAAAGTCGATCTCGCTCATGAGAATCCATCCCTGATAAAAAGTGAAATGCGGCCATGACAGCCGAAAAGTAAAGGCCGCCATTCTGGCATGGCTATTTCAAATATCAAGGTTACAGACTCACAAACCGTAACCTACGTTACACGTTTTGACACCGGTCGACTATTCCGCCGGTACGCCGGTCTTCTGGCGATACGCTGCGGCCAGGTTGTTGTACAACGCTTCGCTGATGCCGGTCACGTCCCTGAAACGGTCCAGTTCGTGTTCACGATAGGATACCTGCATGATGATCAGGCAATAGGTGGTTACGGCGTTCACTGCCTTCATCAGTATACCCAGGCGCTGGTGATCATCCTGGCAGGCACTGGCGAGTACCGGGATCAAATGTTTGCCGATCAGGCCGATCCCGCTGGCCATGAAACGTTCGGGCAAGCGCACCTGCACGTGTACCACGCCCACCTGGTGCATATAGGCGGCAAACGCCTCGTCATAGGGTCCGGTAAAGATATTTTCCAGCCAACGGCGATGAGTGGCCTTAAGACGTTCCAAACGCCCTTCCAGAAACGGCCCGGCATCCTCGATCTGACCCAGCTCTTCATAGAAGGCGTCCGTTACCTGGTCCAGCTGGCTGACCAGCAGAGCATGGGCATCGCGCAATACCTGCTCGTCATCGGTATCAAATCCGGCAAACAGTTTGGCCTGCTGATTAAGCTGGGAAAAGTCGATTTCACGCATGAGGCATCATCCTTGCAGCACTGTGGCGGCATGTGCGGAACATGCACCACTCCGTTGTTAAAGTGGAGTAATGACTGTGTATTTATTCGAGGACAGTGTCAAGCTGGATCACCCCTGATGCCGACGATGTCCACATCAGGGGTAGCCACAAGGAGCGACGGGCATTGATGGCTTCAGGCAGCGTGTCCGTGGGTGTTGCGATAGGCAGCTGCCAGATTGTTGTATAACACCCGGCTGATGCCGGTCACTTCCATGAAACGCTCCAGCTCATGACCGCGATAGGATTCCAGCATGATCAGCAGGCAGAAGCTGGTTGCCGCATTCATCGCCTTCAACAATGGGCCGACCATTTCCGGCTGGTCACGGTAGATTTCCGGCAGTAGCGGAATCAGATGCTTATTGATCAGACCGATGCCGCTGGTCATGAATTTTTCCGGCAGCTTGACTTGCACATGTACTACACCGACCTGATGCATATAGGCTGCAAAATCCGCATCATAGGGACCGGTAAAGATCTTGGCCAGCCAGCTGGCATGGGTTTTCTTCAGCGCATCCACACGCCCTTCCAGAAAGGGCTGCGCTTCGGGAATCGTCTGCAATTCAGTATAGAAAGAGTCGGTAACGGCACCCAGGTGAGGAATGAGGCGATCAGCCTCCTGCGCCAGGATTGCCGCATCTTCGGGTTCGAAACCGGAATAGGCCTTGGCTTGTTCACACAGGAATGAGAAATCGATTGTACTCATGATAAACGCATCCTTGACTGATGATAGCGTATGCTGCATCCGGGCACCGCATAAGTCCGGCCTACGCTATCAACATGTTATTTTTATTAGTAATGACCATTGATAGCACAGGGGTTTGGCAGAGCAAATACCTGTTCGCAAACAGACGACACAGATCAATAAAACTGCCATTTGTTCTCATACTTTTAGCGAGCCGCGGTAATGCATTTGCACCGCGCGCATTGGCATGCTCCGCAGTATGCATGCCAAAACCTTGCGATCATTATGGATACTGGGTATGACAATATTGTTGCGGGCTATAAGGGACGCTTTGACAACCTGTAATGCCCTGTAGTGGCGCAACTCGACACCAGCACGCTGCACGTACCCCTGAACGCAAACTGCCGGGCACTAGGCCCGGCAGTTCAGTCAAACGGATGCGTTCAACGCATCAGTTCTTTTCCTTGTCGACCAGCTTGTTGGCCGCGATCCACGGCATCATCGCACGCAGTTTCTCACCGGTCTGCTCGATCGGGTGAGCGGCGTTGTTGCGACGACGCGCCGTCATGGACGGGTAGTTGGTCTGGCCTTCAGCGATGAACATCTTGGCGTATTCACCGTCCTGGATGCGTTTCAGCGCGTTGCGCATCGCTTCACGGGACTGCTCGTTGATCACCTCGGGACCGGTTACGTACTCGCCGTACTCAGCGTTGTTGGAGATGGAGTAGTTCATGTTCGCGATGCCGCCTTCGTACATCAGGTCGACGATCAGCTTCAGCTCGTGCAGACACTCGAAGTAGGCCATTTCCGGCGCGTAGCCCGCTTCGGTCAGAGTTTCGAAGCCCATCTTAACCAGCTCAACGGCGCCGCCACACAGAACAGCCTGCTCACCGAACAGGTCGGTTTCAGTCTCGTCCTTGAACGTGGTTTCGATGATACCTGAACGGCCACCGCCAACGCCCATGGCGTAGGACAGAGCAACGTTCTTGGCATTGCCGGATACGTCACGGAAGATCGCGATCAGGTCGGGAATGCCGCCGCCTTTCACGAACTCGGAACGTACCGTATGACCCGGCGCTTTCGGCGCGATCATGATCACGTCCAAGTCGGCACGCGGCTCAACCTGGTTGTAGTGGATGGAGAAACCGTGTGCAAACGCCAGGGTTGCACCCTGCTTGATGTTCGGTTCGATCTCGGCCTTGTACAGCTGGCCCTGGAACTCGTCCGGCGTCAGGATCATGACCAGGTCGGCGGATGCAACCGCATCAGCCACGTCAGCCACTTTCAGACCGTGCGCTTCAGCCTTAGCGCGGGAAGAAGAACCGGCACGCAGACCAACGGTCACGTCAACACCGGAGTCTTTCAGGTTGCACGCGTGCGCGTGGCCCTGAGAACCGTAACCGATGATGGATACTTTCTTGCCCTGGATGATGGAGAGATCACAGTCTTTATCGTAATAAACCTGCATGGTTCTGATCCTTTTACCTGAATTGAAAAATCATGGCGCTTATAGCCGCATCGACTATAGCAATGCACGCTACGATAAGGGATAGATCGTATTGCGTAAAATGATATATTTGCAATATCGCATTTCATAAAGTGAAACACCATGGATACCCGATCTCTGCGCCTGTTTCTCAGCCTGGCCGACACCCTGCATTTCGGACGCAGCAGCGAGGCCTGCCACGTCAGCCCGTCGACACTGAGCCGCGCCATCAAACAGCTGGAAGAATCACTGGGCGTACCTCTGTTTCTGCGTGACAACCGCAGCGTACAGCTGACACCGGCCGGCATGCGCTTCGCCCAGTATGCCCGCGAGACCCTGCAACAGTGGGAGCAGCTGCGCCATACCCTCATGGAAGGGGCTGATGAACTGCGCGGCGAAATCAGCGTGTACTGCTCGGTCACGGCCAGCTACAGTTTTCTTTACACGCTATTGAGCCGCTTTCGTCATCTCTATCCCCAGGTGGAAATCAAGCTCCACACTGGCGACCCGGAGCATGCCATCGCCCGCGTGCAGGGCGGACGCGAGGAGCTGTCCATCGCGGCCCGACCGGCACACCTGCCGGCCGGCATCGCCTTCCGTCCGATTGCACGCACGCCCCTGATGTTCATTGCCCCCGCCGGCCAAGCCGATGCCCAGGCCGACTGGATCGAACAGCCGATGATCCTGCCCGAGAGCGGCATCTCCCGACAGCGTATCGACCAGTGGTTTGCCCGACGCAATGTGCGCCCTTCCATCTACGCTCAGGTCGCCGGCAATGAAGCCATCGTCAGCATGGTCAGTCTGGGTTTCGGCATCGGGGTGGTGCCGCAAATCGTGCTCGACAACAGCCCGCTGGCCGAGCGCGTGCAGGTGCTGCCTGTTGTTCCGGCACTGGAGCCCTATGAGATCGGCCTGTTCGCCCAAGAACGCAAGCTCCGTTCACCCATCATTCACGCCTTCTGGTCGCTACTGGACAGCCCGGATACAGACGCACCTTCCATGCCAGCCCCCTGCAAGGAGATCTCATGACCCCGGATATGCTGTTTGTCTTCGCACTGCTCGGCATCATCATCCTGCTGTTCATCAGCGATCGTATCCGCATGGACCTGGTTGCACTGATGGGCGTGGTTGCCCTTGCCCTGTCCGGCATCATTACCCCGGCCGAAGCCGTATCCGGCTTTGGCGAGCCAGTCGTGGTGATGATCGCGGCGCTGTTCGTGGTCGGTGAAGCCCTGTTTCGCACCGGCATTGCCGCTGCGGCGGGACACTGGCTGCTGCAGATGGGCGGCCAGAACACGACCCGGCTTCTGCTGTTGCTGCTGCCGCTGGTGGCGCTGCTGTCGGCTTTCATGAGTTCGACCGGTGCCGTTGCCCTGCTGATTCCGGTGGTGCTGAGCATCGCCCGCCGGGCTGGGCTTTCGCCGTCTCAATTGATGATGCCGCTGGCGTTTGCCGCTTTGATCGGCGGCATGCTGACCCTGATCGGGACCCCCCCCAACATCATCGTCAGCAGCCAGATGCGCAGCGCCGGCCTGGAACCTTTCGGCTTTTTCGACTTCACGCCGCTGGGACTGGCCGTGCTGGCCTGCGCCATGCTGTACCTGATCGGACCGGCCCGTCGCCTGCTGCCGCGGCGTACGGATGGCAGCGACGCGAACCCGGCACCGGGCATTGCGGCGCTGAGCCAGCGCTATGCCCTGTCACAGCAGCTGCACCGGCTGCAGATACGGCCGGGCAGCCCGCTCGGGGGCAAAACGCCTGCCGAAGCGGCACTGCGCACGGAACATGAAATCACCGTGATCGCCATTTCACGCAATGGCGGACTGCTGTCCAGCCTGCTGCCGGTCCTCAGTCATACCCGCATGCAGTACCAGGATCAACTGCTGGTCTATGCCGACCGCGACACGCTTGATGCCCACTGCCACAGATTAGGGCTGGAGCCGCTGGGTTTCCCCGCACGCGACATGCATCAGCTGCAGCAGGAAATGGGGGTGGTCGAGGTACTCCTGCCGCCGGAATCGCCGCTGTGTGGCCACTCGATCAAGGAGGGGCGTTTTCGCGAGCGCTTTGGCCTGAGCGTGATCGGCGTGCGCCGCGGCCGCGACCCGATGAGTGCACGCTTTGCCGAAACTGCCCTGGCACCCGGTGACAGCCTGCTGCTGGCGGGCAGCTGGAGCCGCATCCGCACCCTGCAACAGGGCCGTGAACTGGTGATTCTGCAGCAGCCGGCCGAGCTGGACGAAGCCCCAACCCACGGCCGCCGGGCACCGTTGGCCCTGGCGTTGCTGCTGGGCATGCTGATACTGATGACCACCGGCTGGCTGGATAACCTGAGCGCCATTCTGCTCACCGCCACAGGCATGATTCTGGGCGGTTGTGTCAGTCTGCGGGAAGCCTATCGCTCCCTCAATGCCACCAGCCTGATCCTGATTGCCGGCATGCTGCCGCTGGCACTGGCCATGGAACGCAGCGGTGCCCTGGCATTCATGGTCAACCACCTGGTCGCATTGATCGGTCCGGGTTCTCCGCTGCTGCTGTGCACCAGCCTGTTCCTGCTGACCTCAGTGCTCAGCCAGTTCATCTCCAATACCGCCACCACGGTCCTGGTGGCGCCCATTGCTCTGAGCACGGCCCAGCTGACCGGCCTCAACCCGGAACCGGTGATGATGACCGTGGCCATTGCCGCCTCCACGGCCTTTGCCACGCCCATCGCCTCACCGGTCAATACCCTGGTACTGGGGCCGGGCAACTACCGTTTTGCCGACTTTGCCCGCGTCGGCATCCCGCTGCAGCTGCTGGCGCTGGTGATCACGCTGGTGCTAACGCCGCTGCTGTTTCCGTTCTGATTACAGCCATTGCAGATGACGGTGCAGGAACGCCAGTGAACGTGACCAGGCCAGGGCCGCATCATCGGCGTCATAACGAGCCCCGGTGGGATTGGCAAAGGCATGATCGGCCACATACCAGTGGATGATCGGCTCGGGCTGGTCGGCTTCGGCCATGGCGCGCTGGAAGTCGCCCACCATGGCGGCGTCGATGCTTTTGTCCAGCGTGCCGAAGTGTCCCAGTACCGGGCTCTGCAGAGTCGACAGCTGCGCAGGTGTGCGGCGCACGTTGCCATAATAGATAACGGTGGCATCCACCGGCGTGGCCAGGGAAGCATCCAGCGACCAGCCACCGCCGAAACACCACCCCAGGGTGCCGACATGGCTGTTGCTCTGCTCGTGATCGCGCAACCAGTCGACCCAGCCGGTCAGCGTCTCGGTGGCCTGAACCGGATCCACACTGCTCATCAGGGTCCGGGCTCCTTCCGGAGTATCCGCCACCTCACCACCATACAGATCCACCGCCAGGGCAATGAAGCCCTGCTCCGCCAGCTCCGCCGCAACCGCCTTGATCTGGTCGTTCAGACCCCACCACTCATGAATCAGCAGCACCGCCGGAAACAGGCCCTCCCCGGCGGGCACTGCCAGATGCGCACTGGCCTGACGGCCACCGGGCAGCGCCAGCGAAACGGCGCGGGTACGCTGTCCCGCCGCCTGCGCCAGCAGCGGATCAGCCAGGACCGCTGCCAGCGGCAGGCTGGCCAGCCCCTTGAGAAACAGGCGCCGCTGCGCCGACGGCACCTGCGGTTTTGGACGCTCGTTCACCCCTTGACCACACCCCTGCAGATCACACATCGCACACCTCCTGTATTGGTTTGTGCCACACTATAGACGCTGGTCGATACGCCCGTTAAGACGTGGCCGTGCAGCTGGGGGCCAAAAAAGACAAAAAAGTTTTCTGCCAGTTGTCGAAAAGGCTTTTTTTTGACTGTTTTTTGTTTCATATTTCGCCCTTTAGCCGTCCGCCGCGTTCGCGGCCGATTTCGCTCGGGGACGCGGTCCGTCCCCCGTCATTCACCCTGCATTGCCGGAGACCCGTGGCGATGAAAAAACTGTTTCAACATTTGCTGCCTGCCCTGCTGCTGACCGGTGCCGCTGCCACCAGCGCCCAGGAGCTGCACATCTACAACTGGTCTGACTACATTGCCGAAGATACCATCGAAAACTTCGAGCAACAGACCGGCATCGATGTGGTCTACGACGTCTACGATGCCAATGAAGTGATGGAGGCCAAGCTACTGGCTGGCCGCAGCGGCTATGACTTGATCTTCCCCACCGCACGTCCCTTTGCCGAGCGCCACATCAAGGCCGGCCTGTACCAACCGCTGAACAAGGCAGCACTGGCTGGCCTAAACAACCTGGACCCCGTGCTGATGCAGTCATTGGCCGGGATCGACACCGACAATGCCCACCTGATTCCTTACATGTGGGGCTCCAGTGGCATCGGCTATAACGTGAAAAAGGTGCGCGAGATTCTGGGTGATGACATGCCCAAGGACACCTGGCGCCTGCTGTTCGACCCCGAAATCGTCGCCCAGCTGGCCGACTGCGGCGTCACTCTGATGGATGACCCGACCGAAGTGCTGGTGGCTGCCAACATCTACCGTGGTGCCGAGGCGGACGACTTCAGCAAAGCCGGCATCCAGGGCGCCAGTGATGTGGTCGCGGCCGTACGCGACAATGTTCGCTACTTCCACAGCTCCCAATACATCAATGACCTGGCCAACGGCGACATCTGCGTTGCCCATGGTTATTCTGGCGACGTTCTGCAGGCCCGTGACCGTGCCGCCGAAGCCGGCAACGGCGTCGAAATTGCCTATGCCGTGCCCTCGGAAGGTGCCCTGGTCTGGACCGATGTCATGGCCATTCCGGCCGATGCGCCCAACCCGGACGCCGCGCACCGCTTCATCAGCTACCTGCTGCAGCCGGAGGTGATCGCACCGATTACCGACTATGTGGCCTATGCCAATGCCAACACGGCCGCCACACCACTGGTGGATGAGTCCATCCGCAACGATCCGGGCATCTACCCGCCGGCCGAGACCCAGGCCAAGCTGCAGGTGACGCCAACACCGTCCGAGCGCCAGATTCGCAGCCTCAACCGCAGCTGGACCCGGGTCAAGACCGGTCAATAACCACACCGGCCCCCTCCACCAACATTGCCAACCACCTGCCCCTGTTTACCAGGGGCAACTTTTTTACAGGGGAGAAACGCGCAACGATGAGCCGTGCACGTCAGTTCACACCCGAAGAACCCTGGCAGGCGCCGGAAGGCGAGCCGATCGTTCGCATCGAAAACGTCACCAAGCGCTTCGGTACCTTTTATGCCGTCGACGACATCAGCCTGAGCATCCACCCGGGCGAGTTCTTTTCGCTGCTGGGGTCCTCCGGCTGCGGCAAGACCACCCTGCTGCGTATGCTGGCCGGATTTGAAACGCCCACCAGTGGCCGCATTTTCATCGACGGTCAGGATGTCACCGAGGTGCCCCCCTACGAGCGCCCGGTCAATATGATGTTCCAGTCCTACGCCCTGTTCCCGCACATGAACGTGGCCGATAACATCGCCTTCGGTCTGAAGCAGGACGGTATGCCCAGGGCCAAGCGTAACGCACGGGTCGCGGAGATGCTGTCACTGGTGCAGATCGAAGCCCTGGCCAAGCGCAAGCCGCATCAACTGTCCGGCGGCCAGCGCCAGCGCGTAGCCCTGGCCCGGGCTCTGGCCAAGCATCCCAAGATCCTGCTGCTGGACGAGCCCCTGGGCGCGCTGGACAAGAAGCTGCGCGAACAGACCCAGTTCGAGCTGGTCAACATTCAGGAGCGCCTGGGCATCACCTTCGTGGTCGTGACCCATGACCAGGAAGAGGCGATGACCATGTCCTCGCGCATCGCCCTGATGCATGAAGGCCGCATCGAGCAGGTTGACCCGCCACGCCGCCTGTACGAGTTTCCGTCGACACGCTATGCCGCCGGCTTCATCGGTTCGGTCAACCTGTTCGACGGCTATGTCATCGAACAGGATGACGACCAGGTGCTGGTACAGTGCGACGAGGCCGATCTACAGCTGCAGGTACGCCACAGCCAGCCGCTGGTACCGGGCATGGCCGTGACCGTGGCACTGCGGCCGGAGAAGGTCCGCGTACTGGAACAGCACGACACCGATGCTCCCAACCAGCTGCGCGGCATCATCAAGGAAATCGCCTACCTGGGCGATGTATCCATCTACCACGTCGAGCTGGCCAGCGGCAAACGCGTGCAGTTCACGCAGTCCAATATCCAGGCACTGGCGGAACAGCCACTGACCTGGGATGAGGAGGTGCTGCTGGGCTGGTCCGCCAACAGCTGCGGGGTACTGACCGAATGAGTTTCAAACCTGCCCTGCCCTCGGCACGTCACCTGATCATCGCCGTTCCCTGGTTCTGGTTGGCACTGTTCTTTCTGCTGCCGTTTCTGTTCGTGCTCAAGATCAGCCTGTCGGAACCGACCCTGGCCCAACCCCCCTATCTGGACCTGATCCGTGAGATCGAAGACGGTTTCGTCACCATCGTCGTCAACTTCAGCAATTACCAGCTATTGCTGGCAGATTCGCTCTACCTGAGCGCCCTGCTCGGCTCGCTCAAGGTGGCCGGCATCTCCACGCTGCTCTGCCTGCTGATCGGCTACCCCATGGCCTACGCCATTGCCCGCTCGCCGTCACACTGGCGCCTGCCGCTGCTGATGCTGATCATACTGCCGTTCTGGACCTCGTTCCTGATCCGCATCTATGCCTGGATCGGCATCCTCAAGACTAATGGTCTGCTCAATAATTTGCTGATGGGCATGGGACTGGTCGACAGTCCGCTGGCGATCATGCACACCCCGATCGCGGTGTATATCGGTGTGGTCTACAACTACCTGCCATTCGTGGTGCTGCCACTGTATGCCACCCTGATCCGGCTGGATCTGACGCTACTGGAGGCCGCTGCCGATCTGGGCTGTCGCCCCTGGAAGCAGTTTTTGCTGATTACCCTGCCCTTGTCGATGCCGGGGGTACTGGCCGGGGCCATGCTGGTGTTTATTCCGGTGATGGGCGAGTTCGTCATCCCGGACCTGCTCGGTGGGCCGGATACCCTGATGCTGGGCAAACTGATGTGGACCGAGTTTTTCAGCAACAAGGACTGGCCGCTGGCATCGTCACTGGCTGCGCTGCTGCTGGTGGCTCTGATCCTGCCGTTTGTGCTGCTGCGCCATTTCGAACGCCGCGCCGAGGAGGCTGCCACATGAAACCGCGTCTGCCGCTGCTGATCAGCATCCTGCTGTTCGGCTACGCCTTTCTGTACATCCCCATCGTCAGCCTGATCGTGTACTCGTTCAACGAGAGCCGCCTGGTCACCGTTTGGGGCGGCTTCAGCACCAAGTGGTACGGTGAGCTGCTGCAGAACGAGCAGCTGCTGGGCGCCGCCTGGCTCAGCATCCGCATTGCCGCCCTGACCGCCAGCCTGGCGGTAGTGCTGGGAACACTGGCCGCGCTAGCCCTGGTGCGCTTTCGCCGTTTTCGCGGTCGCGGCTCACTGGAAGTGATGGTCACGGCCCCACTGGTGATGCCGGAAGTGATCATTGGCCTGTCGCTGCTGCTGCTGTTCGTGGCCCTGGAAACCCTGACCGGTTGGCCGGCCGGCCGTGGCATGGACACCATTGTCATCGCCCATACCACCTTTGCCATGGCCTATGTCGCCGTGGTGGTACAGAGCCGTCTGGCACACATGGACCTGTCACTGGAAGAGGCGGCACTGGATCTGGGCGCCCGGCCGCTGAAGGTGTTCTTCACCATCACCCTGCCGATCATCGCACCCTCTCTGGTGGCCGGCTGGCTGCTGGCCTTCACCCTGTCGCTGGATGACCTGGTAGTCGCCAGCTTCGTCTCCGGCCCCGGCGCCACCACCCTGCCAATGGTGGTCTATTCCAGCGTGCGTCTGGGCGTGAGTCCGGAAATTAACGCCCTGGCCACCATCATTGTCGGCCTGGTCAGCGTGGCAGTGCTGATCGCCGGCGGGTTGCTGTGGCGCCAGGAACGCCGCAACCGCCTGTCGGCGGACTAGCGACGCAGCAGACGAACAGGCACAAAAAACCGCTGGCGTGTACACGACCAGCGGTTTTTTTTCAGCGGGTGCCGGAGCTTACAGGCTCAGCACCTTTTCGCCACGGGCGACACCGCAGACGCCGGAGCGCACCACTTCCATGATGGACGCACTGCCCAGCGCGCTGATGAAGGCGTCCAGCTTGTCGGATGCGCCGACCAGCTGCACGGTGTAGGTGGTCGGGGTCACGTCGATGATCTGGCCACGGAAGATATCGCAGGTGCGCTTGATCTCCGCGCGCATCTGGCCACTGGCCTTCAGCTTGATCATCATGACCTCACGCTCGATATGCTCGCCTTCGGACAGATCAACCACCTTGACCACATCCACCAGCTTGTTCAGCTGTTTGGTGATCTGCTCGACAACACGGTCGTTACCGATGGTGGTCACAGTCAGACGTGATAGGGTCGCATCATCGGTCGGCGCGACGGTCAGTGACTCGATGTTATAGTTGCGCTGTGAAAACAGACCCACGACACGCGACAGGGCACCCGGTTCGTTTTCCATCAGCACGGAAATGATATGGCGCATACTCAGGTCCTCTCTGTCTTGCTCAGCCACATGTCACGCATGGCACCGCGCGGTACCTGCATCGGATAGACGTGCTCGAACGGATCGACCGCGACATCCATGAAGACCAGGCGGTCCTTCATCGCGAAGGCTTCACGCATGGCACCTTCAAGATCGGCATATTTCTCGATCTTCATCCCCACATGACCATAGGATTCGACCAGCTTGACGAAATCTGGCAGCGAGTTCATGTAGGACTGGGAGTGACGGGACTCGTAGTTCATGTCCTGCCACTGACGTACCATGCCCAACGACTGGTTGTTCAGGCAGAGAATCTTCACCGGCAAGTCATACTGGCTGCAGGTGGACAGCTCCTGAATGTTCATCTGGATGCTGCCTTCACCGGTCACGCAGACGACGTCATCATCGGGGAAGTTCATCTTCACGCCCATGGCCGCCGGCAGGCCGAAGCCCATGGTGCCCAGGCCACCGGAGTTGATCCAGCGGTTCGGCTTGTTGAACTTGTAGTACTGTGCCGCAAACATCTGATGCTGACCGACGTCGGACGTCACGAACGCATCACCGTTGGTGACCTTACTCAGCATCTCGATGACCTGCTGCGGTTTCATCAGCTCGGAGTCATCGGTGCGGTAACGACCGCCATGACGCTGGCGCCACTCATCGATCTGCTGCCACCAGGCCTTCAGCGCTTCCGCATCCGGCTGCTTCTTGCTGCCTTTGACCAGCTGGATCATCTCGTCCAGTACCACCTTGGCCGGCCCCACAATGGGGATATCCGCCTGGACAGTCTTGGAGATGGACGCCGGGTCGATATCGATGTGTACGATCTTCGCCGTCGGACAGAACTTGTCGGTGGCGTTGGTGACACGGTCATCAAAACGTGCGCCCACGGCCAGGATCAGATCGGCATGATGCATCGCCATGTTGGCTTCGTAACTGCCGTGCATACCCAGCATGCCGATGAACTGACGGTCGGTGCCCGGAAAGCCCCCCAGCCCCATCAGGGTGTTGGTGACCGGGAAGTTGAGCAGACGTGACAGCTCGGTCAGCTGATCGCTGGCGTGACCCAGAATAACGCCACCCCCGGTGTAAATGACCGGGCGCTTGGCGTTCAGCAGCAGATCGGTCGCTTTCTTGATCTGGCCGCTGTGACCACGGGTGATCGGCGTGTAGGAACGCATCTTCACCTGCTTGGGGTATTCATACGGATAACGCTCGGTCGGCGTAGTCATGTCCTTGGGCAGGTCAATAACAACCGGACCGGGACGGCCGCTTTCAGCGATATGGAACGCCTTCTTGACAATGGACGGAATGTCCTCGGGGCGCTGTACGCTGAAGTTGTGCTTCACAACCGGGCGGGAGATGCCCAGCATGTCGGTTTCCTGGAACGCATCTTCGCCGATCAGGTGACTCATGACCTGGCCGGTGATGACCACCATCGGAATGGAGTCGGTAAATGCGGTCGCAATGCCAGTAACGGCGTTGGTTGCACCCGGACCGGATGTCACCAGCGCGACGCCGGCCTTGCCGGTAGCACGCGCATAAGCATCCGCCATGTGAGTTGCAGCTTGCTCATGGCGCACCAGAACGTGTTGTACATCTTCCTGCTGGAACAGGGCGTCGTATACGTGCAGCAACGACCCGCCCGGATAACCATAGATGTACTTAACGCCCTCATCTCTGAGCGCGCGTACCACCATTTCTGCGCCTGAAAGTAATTCCACTGTTGTACCCTCTACTCAGCACCGACCTCTTGCCGGTGAACTAACAGTTTCAGCGTTTCTGCAACGATGAACACGTCCGCTCGCGGTCTGATGATGTCGCAACCGCGACGCACGCCCTTGCGGGCATATCAATGGCACGTGTTCGGGTGCTGGTCAGGCGAGGATCTTCTTACCTGACAGACCTGTCTGAGACTTAAGCCGGGTAGCGCTTAAAACCACCCGCGGTCTCGGGATTTCCTACCACCGCAAGCCTGGAAACAAATAGCCTTTCATTCTCGCACCTTGACAACCATCGATCAACCGCCTACACACCGTCATGAGCGCCTCTACCACTAATGTCCACCCACTGGGCGCTGCCGGTGATTGGCGGTATAGTAGAGACAACTTCAGTTTGTTTGCCGGAGAGCACGAGATGAGTATTGCCGAGATCAAAAACAAGGAGCGCGTCATCAACGAGTTGCTGCGCTTTGTGCGCAAGGTGCTGGTGGAACCGGACATCAGCGAAAAGGCGCTGGAGATCGCACGCAAGCACTTCAACGAGAAGGACGCCAAGCACCTGATCGCCGAAGAGCTGTCTTCGACCACCAACGTCAAGATCCCGCTGGAACACAGCGACGCCGACCGCCTCTTCCTGGAGCTGCTGATCGACGTCGTGCGCGACGAGAAAGCGCTCTACTGAGCCTATTCCGGTACCAGCCACTCCACCCGGCTGGTGCCGCTGCCCGCCGTCGCCTGCAACTGCTCCGCCAGCCAGGGTGAAACCTCATCCAGCGTTTGATCCAGCTGCCAGGGCGGGTTGATCACCAGCATGCCGCTGCCATACATCCCCCGCACGCCATCCGCCGCCGCGATCTCCAGTTCACTGCACAGCATGTTGCGAATGCCGGTGGCCACCAGGTCACGCTTCATCAGCTGCCAAAGTCCCGCCGGCAACAGCGGATACCAGATCGCCAGACAGCCGTTGGGCCAGCGCCGGTTTGCCTTGACGATAAACTTCACCAGATCGGCATATTCCTGCTTGACCTCGAACGAGGGATCAATCAGCACAACACCCCGATTGGGTTTGGGCGGCAGCTGCGACAGCACGCCTTCATAGCCGTCCCGGTGATGCACCGCCACCCGGGCATCCTGACGAAACACGCCTTTCAAGGCCTCGGCTTCGGCCGGATGCAACTCCATGATCTGAATGTTGTCCGCCTCCCGCGCCAGCTGCGCAGCCAACAGCGGCGAGCCGGGATAAGTAGCCAGGCGCTCCTGGTTGACGCTGGCGACCTGATCCAAATAGCCCTGCACCGCTTCGGGCGCCGGCCGTTGCCAGAGGCGTGCGATACCACCCTGACACTCGCCAGTCTTGCGCGCCTGCTCGCTGTCCAGATCATAGCGAGCACGGCCGCCATGGGTTTCCAGGTAGCTCCAGGGCTTAGCCTTACGGTTGAGGGACTGCAACAGCAGCGTAAGAAGCAGATGCTTGTGCACATCGGCGAAGTTGCCGGCATGAAAGCCGTGCTGATAACTGAGCATAAATCGATTCCGGGTGCACGCCACCGTGCCGGGTAGCGTCAGTGAATGCGGGGCACCTTCAGGTGCGCAAACTGATGGACCAGCAGGCTGGCCACCTGCTGCAGGGTACTCCAGTCCCGGTCATAAAGCACGGTATCACCCTCGTCCACGTACGGCCCCAGCAGGCCCGGCAAGCCGGAGCCACGCTGGAACAGCGAGCCGTTGGTCTGGCCGCTGCACTCGAACCGACCCGGCCGAGTCGGTGAAAACGCCCAGCGCTGTCCCTGCCAGACCGGCGCCCGGTCGGCGCCTGCATTCAGACAGATGCGCACCCGCTTGAGCACCAGCGCATAGCCCTGCTCACCCTCCTGCTGCACTCGGAAGGCGCTGATGATCCCGCCCTGCCCGGCTGTCACCGCCAGGCTGCCCCACTGACGCCCCTGCTGATACGTCACCAGCAGGCGTTGCGGGTCGGGGCTGTGCAGCACCGAGCCAGCCCGGTACTGCCGTGCCAACGGCAAGGGGGTACTCATGCGGTAATGCGGCCCCTGCAGGTAATGCTGCACCAGTGCCTGGGCCAGCACGACTCCTGCCTGGCGGTCGTAGACCGGGGTCAGGTTTAGCATCAGCGGTGTGACACGGAGCGCATCGACCGGCGCCGGCGGAGGTGGCGGGGGAGCCGCACAGCCGCCCAATACCAGTACAAGTAACAGTCCCAGGCATTGGCGGCGCATGGCATCCTCCGGTCAGCGTACGCTGGCGATATATTTGGACAGATGGGAGAGCTTGTCGGGGTCTTCATCCATGAAGCTGACACGGACATCGACGTAGGCCGACTCCAGTTTCTGCTCGGTCGCCTGCACAGCCGTCACGAAGCCGTTGATGCGGGCCACGCTGTCACCGGACAGCTGCTCGATATCCACCACCACCTGCTCCAGCACCTGCGGAAAGGCACCCTCGTTCTTGATCACGACCTTGATTTCACGCAGGTTGAGATCCTTGATGGCGCAGCGGAAGGTCTGTTGGCTGTTGCGCAACTGGGCCAGCCCCTTGGGCTTGGCCTGAGTCTTGGGCGCTGCAGCCGCCGGCTTTTTCTGCTGATCGGCGGCCAGCATGGCGCTGGCGCGAGCCTGCTGCTGCGGACTCAGCTGCTGGCGCTTGTCCAGCGCCTTGACCATCTTCTGCACCAGCTGCTCACGGGTAAACGGCTTGCCCAGATAATCGTTGACACCGGCCTGAATCGCCTTGAGTACATACTCGCGCTCGCCACGGCTGGTTACCATCAGGAAAGGGGTCGCCTTGTAACTGTCTTGGGCACGGGTCCACTGCAGCACTTCCAGACCGCTCATTTCAGGCATTTCCCAGTCACAGAGGATCAGGTCATAGCGCTTCTGCTGCATCGCCTGGCGCGCCTGCATGCCGTTTTCCACCGCCAGCACGTTGAAGTCGGGAAAGGCCTCACGCACCATCGAGGTTACACGTTCACGGATAAAGCGGGCGTCATCTACGACCAGAATATTCAGTTTGCTCATCGAACCCTGTTTTTCATCACTGCTGCCTGGAGGCAACAACTGTCCCACAAAGCGGCCCCGGAATGAAGCGCCAGGCCCTGCGTTACGGCAAAAAAACGGTCACAATCGAAATATACCCCGTGCCGTTTCAACGATAAAACACCGCCAACCAGAGCGTGGTCTGGTCCGGGTCGGTCCAGCTGACACGGTGACGGCGGTGCGCCGGTATATTGAGGTAGTCACCCCGCTCCAGGCGCACCACCTCACCGGAGGCATAGGTCAACTCGGCCGCACCCTCCAGCACCAACACCCATTCGTGTTCGTCCTGGTCATACCAGCCGCTCGCAGGCGACGTCTGGCCCCGCGACAGAATACGCTCGATCCGTACCGAGCCGGCTGTCAGCAGATCACTGAACATCTCCTGTGGCAGCTCGGCCGGAATAGCGTCATACAGATTAGCGCGCTGCTCGGGCATCGGCTGACTTAGAGCACGATGCCGGCACGGGCCGCGCGGGCACGGTGCAGCTTGCTGTAGCTATCGATCAGGCGCTGGTGCTTGTCCAGCCCCTCCAGCTGCAGGCTGGTCGGCGTCAGGCCGTGGAAACGCACCGCGCCGCTGACCGAGCCGATCACTGCCGCCAGCGTCTCTTCACCGTACATCCGCCCCAGATTGTGGCGGAAGTCATCCAGCGCCAGCGCCGCATCCAGCTCGATCTCCAGCACCGCCTGTACCGCGCGATAGAACAGGCCCCGCTCCACGGTGTTGTCGTTGTATTGCAGGAACTGCTCGACCAGCTCCAGCGCTTCATCATGGCGCTGCAGCGCCAGACAGATCAGCAGCTTGAGTTCCAGAATGGTGAGCTGACCCCAGACCGTGTTCTCGTCGAACTCGATACCGATCAGGGTAATAATGGTGGTGTAGATATCCTCTTCGCTGTCTTCCAGGCGCTCCAGCAGATCCAGCAGTTCATCGTCGTTGAGGCGATGCAGGTTGAGGATATCCTCGCGGAAAGCCAGCGCCTTGTTGGTGTTGTCCCACACCAGATCATCCACCGGATACACTTCGGAGTAGCCCGGCACCAGAATGCGGCAGACCTGGGCGCCCAGCTCGTCATGCACCGCCATGTAGGCTTCCTTACCCATCGCCGCCAGCAGCCCGAACAGGGTATCAGCCTCGTCCTGATTGCTGCCGGCAAAGTTCCAGTGACAGAACTCGAAATCCGCCCGGCTGCTGAAGAAACGCCAGGAGATCACACCGGAGGAATCGATGAAGTGCTCGACATAGTTGTTCGGCTCGGTCACCGCCAGGCTGTTGAAGGTCGGCGGCTGGAAATCGTTCAGGCCTTCCAGGCTGCGCCCCTGCAGCAACTCGGTCAGACTGCGCTCCAGCGCCACATGGAAGCTGGGATGCGCACCGAAAGAGGCAAAGACACCACCGGTGCGCGGGTTCATCAGCGTCACGCACATGACCGGGAAGCGACCGCCCAGCGAGGCGTCCTTCACCAGCACCGGGAAGCCCTGTTCCTCCAGGGCCTGAATGCCCTCGACGATGGCCGGGTATTGCGCCAGCACCTCGGCCGGTACATCCGGCAGCACCCATTCCTCTTCGATGATCTGCTTCTTCACCGCCCGCTCGAAGATTTCCGACAGGCACTGCACCTGGGCTTCCTGCAGCGTATTGCCGGCACTCATGCCGTTGCTCAGGTAGAGATTCTCGATCAGGTTGGAAGGGAAATACACCACCTCGCCATCGGACTGGCGCACGAACGGCAGCGAGCAGATGCCGCGATCGATCCGGCCGGAGTTGGTATCGATCAGGTGCGAACCGCACAACTCGCCATCCGGGTTGTAAATGGCCAGGCAGTGTTCGTCCAAGATCTCGGCCGGCAGCTCATCATCCGGGCCGGGCTGGAACCACTTTTCATCCGGGTAATGCACGAAGGCACTGTTGGCGATCGCTTCGCCGAAGAACTGGTCGTTGTAGAAAAAGTTGCAGTTCAGGCGTTCGATGAACTCACCCAACGCCGACGCCAGGGCACTCTCCTTGGTGGCACCCTTGCCGTTGGTAAAGCACATCGGTGAGGCCGCGTCGCGGATATGAAGCGACCAGACATGGGGCACGATATTGCGCCAGGAAGCGATCTCGATCTTCATGCCCAGGTCAGCCAGCAGCTGTGTCATGTTGGCGATGGTCTGCTCCAGCGGCAGGTCCTTGCCCTCGATCCATGTGGCCGCGTTGCCTTCCGGGGCGCCCATCAGCAAGGCCTGGGCATCTTCATCCAGGTTTTCGACCACTTCGATCTCGAACGTCGGCCCCTGCTGCACCACCTTTTTCACCGTGCAGCGATCAATGGAGCGCAGAATGCCCTGGCGATCCTTGTCGGAGATGTCGTCCGGCAGCTCGACCTGAATCTTAAAGATCTGGTTGTAGCGGTTTTCCGGGTCGACAATATTGTTCTGCGACAGACGGATATTGTCGGTCGGAATATCCCGGGCGTTGCAGTACACCTTGACGAAATAGGCCGCGCACATGGCGGATGACGCCAGGAAGTAATCGAAGGGGCCGGGCGCCGAGCCGTCACCCTTGTAGCGGATGGGCTGATCGGCGATCACCGTGAAGTCATCAAACTTGGCTTCAAGCCGGAGATTGTCGAGATAGTTGACCTTGATTTCCATGAGCGGGGTACCGGATTGGTGGCGCAAAACGCCGTGTGTGCACAACAGGGACTAATGTGCAGCCATTATCCAGTTTTTAGCGCCGCGCGTCTTGGCCGGCGGGGAAAAACTCACCGCCGGCTCCGGTGTCACTCCATGTGACAATAGCGGCTGCGGTTTTCATACTGCGTACCTCATCGCTGTTCAGTGAAGGTGCATCCACTGAAGCCTGGCAGACAATGGCGTGATGTGGAAAAGGCATGAAGGACCAGCACACCCTGTGGGTAAAAATACTACAAAACATCTTGGTTTCACGCTTGCTTATTCACAACTCACCGGCCAACTCTACCCCGACAGCCTGTGTATAAACCGATATGAACACCTCGCCCAGTCATGCCATGCTGTCGCGCCGGCGCTGGCAACTCTCTGTGGATCGTTATGGGCCCTTGCGGCCCGTGCTGCGCTGTGCATAACTTTATTCGCACCGCTTGCATGGGCCCTGTGGATGGAATATAGGGCTCTACAGCCGTAACACGACCGGCGAAGCGGCCTGGCCACAGTCTCTGTGTAACATTACCCACAGGCCCGACACCTCAGCGCCGAAAATGCCGCCGATGCGCAAGCTCAGCACACAAAGGCAAAGCCGTTCTTGCCGTCCTTTTTCACCCGATACATGGCTGCATCGGCGGCTTTCAACAGCGCTTCAAGATCCGCGCCATCCTCTGGAAAACGGGCGATGCCGATACTGGCACTGACCCGGGCCTGGCCGGCTGCCACGTGGAGCGGCTGCCCCAAAGTATCGAGCATACGCTGAGCCACCGACGCCGTATCCGCCTCGCTGCTGCCGTCGGCCAGCAACACCACAAACTCGTCCCCACCGATCCGCGCCAGCAGGTCTTCCGTACGGATCACCGCCTGCAGCCGCCGCGCCGCCTCGCACAGCACCTCATCCCCGGCCTGATGACCAAGGCCATCGTTGATCGCCTTGAAGCCGTCCAGATCGATGAACATCAGCCAAAGGGTATGCTGATGGCGGGCGGCATGGGCCATTTCGGTTTTGGCGGCCTCCTGCATGTAATGCAGGCTGTGAACGCCGGTGAGCGCATCCTTCATGGCAATATCGTGCAACCGGGCACGGGCGGCTTCCACTTCATCCAGTGCGTCATAGAGTTCGGTGAAGTCATACTCCACCACCAGAAACAGGAAGTCGCCATTCAGCGGATGGCGAGTGCGGCGAATATCCAGACTGTGCCGTCGCGGCCCCGTGGCAGTCTGCATGATGCAATCCCAGCGCCCCTCTTCACCGGCCTGCACCCGCTGTAGACAATCCCTGCCCTGGGCCGGATCGGCAAAGCGGGTAACAAAAGCACAACCGTCTTCAGCCAGCGGCTGCTCATGGAGGTAGTTATAGGCATCGGTTGCAGCGGGATTTTCCACCACCGGATCACCCTCCAGCGTGAAGGTGGTGGCCGGTACGCGGGTATAGCGCATCGCCTCCATCAACAGCAGATTCTCCGGCTGCTCGCCCATATTCACCTGTTCGTTGATATAGGCAATGATGCCGCGATGCCGGTCCGGCCCCAGCAACACCGCCCGGTGCATCATCAGCAGGGTTTTGGGCTTGCCGTTCGGGTAGGTGGTCCAGGGATCGACACTCAGGCCATCACGCACGGCCAGCTCAAAGGTTTGCAGCGTACGATCACGTGCGCCCTGAGTATCGCCGGACAGATCCTTGTCGATCAGCTCCTGCAGGGAGTCCAGCCCCCAGAACTGCACCGCTGCGGAATTGCCCCACCACCAGCCGTGCTTATCCAGATCAAAGACCCAGACCACATTGGGGATCAGCTCATAGAGGCGCAGCGCGTCGTGGGACTCGATATGAACCAGATGATCATACTGACTTCGATATGCCATTCTGCAACGACAGCCTCGACAATATTGAACGGGCTTTCACTATATTCGCTCAGCTCGGCAAGCTCCACAGGCAGATGTCGCACCCACCAGACATCCAGCACTGCAACACATTCGCTTTCGTACAGATCAAGATCGATGCCGCGCAGGGCGTGAACCTGCACCTCCCCCATCTGATAGCTCTTGGTGACACCTTGGGCGTGGAAAACAGGGTTTGAAGCAGAAGCTTTCAAGTCGGGTTTCCGTATACGCTGCATCCAAGAGTGAATGCATGAACCTCATCGCCAGAGCGCGCGACTAGATACAGTGTAGTTGGTGACTGCGAGGATGCTTTCTTTTCAAGACGGTCACTCTCTTTGGAGCACGACTTGTAGAGGCTAAGAAGGTTGTTAGGGGACCGCCCCCCTTTTTCCCCGAACAAGAGTGGCTTAACGTGGTCTCACCGCATGTCGCGGCGACAGCGCGGCGACTGATTATGGCAGGGCTGCCCGCCGGGACAGGCCCCGAGATGGAACACGATATCCAAATGGCTAATTTCAATACACATTTCTTCGGCGGTGCCGTTACATCCTGTGTGCTGACCTCCACCCTACTGCTGACCGGATTATTTACGCCCGGTCAGGGCATGAGTCTCTGGGTCGCGGGAACGGTCGCCAGTCTGGCACCTGACCTCGACTCGGATACCACCGGCATTCTGAAAGGACTCTTCAGCGCTCTTGGCGTCATGGCATCTTTTGGTGTTCTGTTCAGCTTCCCGGATCTGCCGTTACTGCACCTGTGGGGCGCCATGCTCGCCGCCTTCATGCTGGTCCGCTTAGGCCTGCTGCAACTCTTCGCCCATCTGACCGAACATCGTGGCTCATTTCATTCTCTGCTGGCGGCCGTCAGCTTGGGACTGCTGGCCGCTTTCCTGTGCTGGCGCTTCACCACCCAAGGCATCGATTTTTCATGGGCACTGGGCGTGATGGTGGTTGCCGGCTATCTGGTGCACCTCATTCTTGACGAATGCTATGCCATCAACCTGGCCGGTCTGGAGTTCAAACGCTCCTTCGGAACCGCCTTAAAACCGGTGAGCCTCGATAATTGGTGGGCCAGCGGCATCTTTCTTGTGATCGCCATTTACTGCGCACTTCAGTTGCCGCTGCCTCATAAACTGCCGAGTGAAGTTCTCAGAATCGCCAGTGCTGATCTGGCGTGACGGTTAGCAATACGGGCTGGTTTGTTACCACCTCAATAGGCGCATGGTCATCACAATGACCATAACTAAAAGGGGTCTGCCCCCTTTAAGTTATCTCCCTTGTCTTCCGGGCGATCTCTCGCGGGTAGTGCATCATGAAAGTTGTCAGATGTCTTCCAGGCAGGAACTGGCGGTGTGTAGTCGGCCTTTGGAGCCGTACACAGAATATTCAACAAGCTGCATTTTGTGAATGTATCGTGGGCAATTGGGAAAGATCCGTTCCGCTTTAACGCGAATAATGAACACGGATCCCGGATACTCTGCCCGTAGCGGGTCGTCAGCGCTTACCTGCGCTTTGCCATTGACCCGAATTCTCTGTGCATTTTCGAAGTCGATAAACAGTAACCCAATGTAAGGATTCAAATCCGCCTTCCTCTCATGTGGGCAACATCTAAATTAATCTATACCCCGACTAAAATAGAATAAAATATATACCTCTCCTTTTAACCCAAAAGTTTTCAAGAAGAGTCACCAATACTAACAAAAAAGAGAGCAGAAAAGCCGCTAAAATGCGGCTTAAACCTAGTACCTACGAGAGACATGTGTCAGATTAATACTGTCACTGTGCATATATATAATTAAAATTTAAAAGTAACATATGCAGATTATTTATCTTTAATCACTCGAGTTATTTCATTCATGTACACATTTAGCTTTTTTAAAACATAATCAGCAACAACATGTGGCTCTGATCGATTAGTGTGATGAAACTCAATACAAACTTGCTTATGGGGCATATCTACAAAAATATCAGGTATAATATTTTTAAGCCAAGGGTGTTTCCGATCCGATTCATATTCATATGGCCCCAAATCACTCATTGCTTCCGCAATCGATTTATTAATAACTTTATCACTACCCCCAGTAGACGAACCCACCCACTTTGCAATTTTTTCAAATGCAGGTGCTGATTGTTCAAGAGCAACTGCAGCAGGCCCCCCTCTTCTTTTACCTGCTGCAATAACTTCACCAATAATTTGCCCATACATAGGTGATTTTTCTAATGTCCTTTTTGCTTTTGACTTATTCTTCCAGCCTATAGGAACGCCTTCGCGCTCAATAATTTCAATTAACTCAGAGCTGCTTGAATAAGAATAAGCACATGATACTAATGTATTGGTTGGTAGATACATGATCCTGGTTTTAATAGAACCATAAAGTGCTAACTGTAAACGAGATGCATCCCACTGAGCACTGCGCTGGTTATCACGAATATATTCATAGATTTTATCATGGATAACAGACCAGTTATCTTCCAGGCGGTCAGTACGCCTCGAAAACCCTGAAACTACACTTTCTGCTAATGGATAAGAAAAAACAAACCAAACCTCTGTACTTTTTGGTATGTTTTTCCTTAGTTTATCTTGATAACCTGATTCAGTTTTCCACTTATCACGAACCATTTCTATATATTCTCTCATGGTTCTTTCAATACGTGGTCTTTTAAGTAAGTTTTCTTGCAGTTCTGCAAGAGTATCATAAGTCAAGCCAAACTCAGCAAGTTCCTTGCCATCATTTAATACACTAATTGTGCGAGAGGTTATGTCTTTGAACTTTTCAAAGCTAGGACCAGAGAAATTTACAACCTCATTCCCTCTAACAAAGATTGACCTTGATATTTCATATGAATATGACTGCATTAGATCAACATCTTCTTGCCTAGTAACTGGCCACAAGATGAGCATTGGCGAGTTACGGAGAACAGCGTTCAGTTGTCGGAAAAATCCGCGAACATCTTTATCTTCAAAGTCATCAATAGTTTCAAGATAGTTGATTATCAAGCAAGTTGGACCACGATCTCGCTTTGTTCTAGCTTCAGTTTCATACTTCTTTATTTCTAGGAGAAGACCTCTTAGACCATCAATCGTATAGTCATTAGCATTTAGATCAATTACATCACGCAGACCGATATGTTTTTTCCAAGAAATAGACTTCAGAAACGTAGATTTTCCAGAACCAGGTTCACCAAGAATAAACGCCAGTTTTCCTGCAGTTCCAGAAGATTTTGCTAATAGACTTATCTGTTGCTCAACATCTGGAAGCGGCTCAATAAACTGCATAAGTTTATTGTTAAGATCTCCAGACTCAAGCTGGGAAGATATTTCTTCAAATGTTGAGAATAGCACTAGATCAGTCATCTAAAATCCCTTTTTAAAACCACGAAAAATTTAAAAAACCTAATCTTATAAAATCTTCAAAGACAGATACTTTTGCCTTAAAATAAGAAATAATTCAATACTATACCTAAAGCTAGCCTAAACCCCAATACTCACCAGGCAGCCGAGTATCATAGACTTACAGGGTTTAAGGAGCATGACTGTTTGAGCCACGCAGGGAAGCCGCAGGCCTGCCCCGTGGGGGTGTCTTTTCTTTTGGATACTTTTCTTTGGACAAGCAAAGAAAAGTCTCTCGTCCCGTCAGGGGCGAAACGCAGACAACAAAAAGCCCACCGATCTCTCAGCAGGCTTTTTCTCCCTAAGCGGATAGCTGTTCCGGCTCATACTCCCCGGCCAGGCGCCGCACAGCGACAAGGGACGGTGCCCTTACATGGCAGTAGCATTCAGCGTCCTCATGATTACCGGCCTTGTGCGCGGCCATGCCTTCATCGTGCAGCTGCATGACCTTGCTGCGCACGTCGTCGCTCACCTGGATATTGGCAAGTCCGTTCTCGATCGCTTTGGCATCCTGCGGACAGTGGTAGGCCAAAGCCGGTGCAGACAGAGCGGACGCCACCAGTGCGGTAACGAACATGGTTTTTATTCTGGACATGATTCACCTCTCATTCGAGTGATAATCAGCCATTTGAGTATAATGCAGCTGACCCTGCCCCCGTTTCAGTACCGCTTTAACGTAAAAAAGCCCACCGATCGCTCGGCAGGCTTTTTCTCTTCGGGCGGATAGCGGTTCAGGCAAAAGCCTTACCGGAAGGTAAACTCCCCGGCCTCTACATCCACCACGATCTCCCGACCGGGCTCGTACTCACCAGCCAGCAACCGCTGCGCCAGCGGGTTCTCGATCCACTGCTGGATCGCCCGCTTCAGCGGACGCGCGCCGTAGATCGGCTCGAAGCCCACTTCCACCAGCTTGTCCATGGCGGTGCCGGTCAGCTTGATGCTCAGCTCGCGCTCGGCCAGGCGACGACGCAGACGGTCCAGCTGGATCTCGGCGATCCCGGCCACCTGTTCCTTGCGCAGGCTGTGGAATACCACCACCTCGTCGATACGGTTGATCACCTCGGGACGGAAGTGAGTGCCCACGGCTTCCATCACCGCCTGCTTCATCAGGGTGTAGTCGTCGTCATCGCTGTAGTTCTGGATCAGGTCAGAACCCAGGTTGGAGGTCATCACCACGATGGTGTTGCGGAAGTCCACGGTACGACCCTGACCATCGGTCAGGCGACCGTCTTCCAGCACCTGCAGCAGGATGTTGAACACATCCGGGTGCGCCTTCTCCACCTCGTCCAGCAGCAGCACGGAGTACGGCTTGCGACGCACCGCTTCGGTCAGGTAACCGCCCTCTTCGTAACCGACATAGCCCGGAGGCGCCCCGATCAGACGCGCGACGGAGTGCTTCTCCATGAACTCGGACATGTCGATGCGCACCATGGCGTCCTCGGTATCGAACAGGAAGCTGGCCAGCGCCTTGCACAGCTCGGTCTTACCCACCCCGGTCGGGCCGAGGAACAGGAAGGAGCCGTTGGGGCGGTTGGGGTCCGACAGACCGGCACGGGAGCGGCGCACGGCGTTGGATACGGCCACCACGGCTTCCGCCTGACCGACCACGCGCGTGTGCAGTTCATCTTCCATGCGCAGCAACTTCTCGCGCTCGCCTTCCAGCATCTTGTTGACCGGGATGCCGGTCCAGCGTGAGACGACCTCGGCCACCTCCTCTTCGGTCACCTTGTTGCGCAGCAGCTTGTGCTCTTCCGCCTGCTGTTCAGTGCTGTCGGCGGCCTGCAGCTGCTTCTCCAGCTCGGGAATGCGGCCGTACTGCAGCTCGGACATCTTGCCCAGATCACCGGCGCGGCGCGCCTGCTCCATCTCAACACGGGCCTGGTCGAGCTGCTCCTTGATCTGCTGCGAACCCTGCAGACTGGCCTTCTCGGCCTTCCACACCTCTTCGAAGTCGGCGTACTCCTTCTCCAGGTTTGCGATGTTGTGCTCCAGCTCTTCCAGACGCTTGCGTGAGGCTTCGTCCTTCTCCTTCTTCAGCGCTTCACGCTCCATCTTCAGCTGGATCAGGCGGCGGTCGAGACGGTCCATCTCTTCCGGCTTGGAGTCCATCTCCATGCGGATGCGCGAGGCGGCTTCGTCGATCAGGTCGATCGCCTTGTCCGGCAGCTGGCGGTCGGTGATGTAACGCTGGCTCAGCTTGGCCGAGGCGATGATGGCGGAGTCGGTGATATCGACACCGTGGTGCACCTCATAGCGCTCTTTCAGGCCACGCAGGATGGCGATGGTGTCCTCTTCGGACGGCTCATCGACGATCACCTTCTGGAAGCGGCGCTCCAGCGCGGCGTCCTTCTCCACGTACTGGCGGTACTCGTCCAGGGTGGTGGCACCGACGCAGTGCAGCTCGCCGCGCGCCAGCGCCGGCTTGAGCATGTTGCCCGCGTCCATGGCACCTTCGCCCTTGCCCGCGCCAACCATGGTGTGTAGCTCGTCGATGAACAGGATGACCTGCCCTTCCTGTTTGGCCAGTTCGTTCAGCACCGCCTTCAGGCGCTCCTCGAACTCGCCGCGGAACTTGGCCCCGGCAATCAGCGCGCCCATGTCCAGCGACAGCACTTTCTTGCGCTTGAGCCCTTCCGGCACTTCACCGTTGACGATGCGCTGCGCCAGCCCTTCGACGATGGCGGTCTTGCCCACGCCGGGCTCGCCGATCAGCACCGGGTTGTTCTTGGTGCGGCGCTGCAACACCTGGATGGTACGGCGAATCTCGTCGTCACGGCCGATCACCGGGTCCAGCTTGCCGGACTCGGCGCGTTCGGTCAGGTCGATGCAGTACTTGTCCAGCGCCTGGCGGGTCTCTTCCGCATTGGGGTCGCTCACGTTCTCGCCTCCGCGCATGTTGTTGATCGCATTTTCCAGTGACTGACGATTCACGCCGCAGTCTTTCAGCACCTTGCCAGCATCGCCCTTGTCGTCCAGCATGGCCAGCAGCACCAGCTCGCTGGCGATGTACTGGTCGCCGCGCTGCTGCGCCAGCTTGTCGGTCAGGTTGAACAGGCGCGCCATGTTCTGTGACAGGCGGATCTCGCCGTCCGGGCTGCTCACTACCGGCAGGCGGTCGAGGGCTTCGCCGACCTTGGCGGTCAGGGTCATGCGGTCGGCACCGGCCTGGCGCAGCAGCGGTGCCACCGAACCGTTCTGCTGCTGCAAGAAAGCGGCCAGCAGATGGATCGGTTCCATCATGTTGTGGTCCTTGCCCACCGCCAGTGACTGGGCGTCGGACAGGGCTTCCTGAAGTCGTGAGGTAAATTTGTCGGGTCGCATGAGGTCTCCTGTGGATCTCTCTGTGCCGGGGTCCGACACACGCAGTCAGACGTTTCGGCGTTTCTGTTACCTCTATAGATAGGGCCAGTTGTTGCCGCTTCAAGATGACGCGGCAATTAAATTAGTCATTTCTTATACAGAGGTCGACTTTCTTATTTCTGTAATAGCACACTGCTACAACATTGCGCTGATCAATGGCTGAACGCCTCAACCCAACACAGGAACCGTGACATGAGTCAGCACGACCACTTTGACCCCGAAGATCATCCGGAACTGGAACAAACCGATTTCGACCGCCTGACCGCCAAGGGCGCGAGCCGTCGCAACTTCCTGCGCGGTGGTGCGGCGGCCATGGGCCTGTTCCTGGCCGCCAGCCCGCTGGCACAGGCCGTAGCCGCCGCCACCCGTCCCGAACCGAGCAAGCTGATCGGCTTCAAGGCGGTTCCGGCCAGCACCGCCGACACCTTTGTAGTCCCCGAAGGCTATGTCGCCAAGCCGCTGATTGCCTGGGGCGACCCCATCCTCAAGGGCGCCCCCGCCTTTGACGCGTCCGGCACCCAGAACGCCGCCGCCCAAGCTGGTCAGTTCGGCGACAATACCGATGGCATGAGCTTCTTCCCGCTGGGTGACGACCGTGCCCTGCTGGCGGTGAACAACGAGTACACCAATCAGGAGTACCTCTTCGCGCATCAGGGCAAGCAGGCGCTGACCGCCGACGAGGTGAAAAAATCCCAGGCGGCGCACGGCGTGTCCATCTTCGAGATCCGCCGTAACGCCAAGGGCGAATGGCAGGTGAATCGGGATTCCGACTACAACCGCCGCATCACCGCCTACACGCCGATGGATCTGACCGGGCCGGTGGCGGGCCATGCCCTGATGCAGACCGCCGCCGACCCCAAAGGCACCCGCGCGCTGGGCACCTTCAACAACTGCGCCAACGGCGAGACCCCCTGGGGTACTTACCTGACCTGCGAGGAGAACTTTCACAAGTACTTCGCTTCGGCGCAGGATGACGTTGAGCTGCCCCAGCGCGACACACGCTACGGCCTGAAGGCGAGCAACCGCGACTATCAGTGGTACCGTCACGACGAGCGCTTCGACCTGGCCAAGCACCCGAACGAACCGCACCGTTTCGGCTGGGTAGTCGAGATTGATCCGATGGACCCGACTTCGACCCCGAAAAAGCGCACCGCACTGGGCCGTTTCAAGCATGAGAATGCGGCGCTGACCATCGACCCGTCCGGTCATGTGGTGGTGTACCTCGGTGACGACGAGCGCGGCGAGCACCTGTACAAGTTCGTCTCCAAGGGCACGTACAACCCGGACAACCAGCAGGCCAACCGTGATCTGCTGGAAGAGGGCACCCTGTACGTGGCACGCTTCTCGGCCAACGATGGCGAGATCAAGGGCCAGGGCGAGTGGATCGAGCTGACGCACGGCAAGAACGGCCTGACCGCCGCCAACGGCTTTGCCGACCAGGCGGAAGTGCTGATCTTCGCCCGTGAGGCCGCCACTCAGGTGGGCGCCACCACCATGGACCGCCCGGAATGGGTCGCGGTACACCCCGACAACAAAGCGGTGTTCTGCACCCTGACCAACAACAAGCACCGCGGCGTGGCAGGCAAAAACCAGCCGGTGGGCGGCCCCAACCCACGCGCCAACAACAACTATGGCCAGATCGTGCGCTGGTGGCCGCATAACGCCAGCCATGTGGACAGCCGCTTCGACTGGGATCTGTTCGCCATCGCCGGTAACCCGACCGTTGCCGACGGTCTTTATGCCGGCAGTGACAACATCACCGCCGACAACATGTTCAACAGCCCGGATGGCCTTGGCTTCGACAACGCCGGTCGCCTCTGGATTCAGACCGATGGCAAATACTCCAACAAGGGCGAGTTCGCCGGCATGGGCAACAACCAGATGCTCTGCGCCGATCCGCAGACCGGCGAGATCCGCCGTTTTGCCACCGGCCCCATCGCCTGCGAGATCACCGGCCTGGCGTTCTCGCCGGACCAGCGCAGCGTGTTCATCGGCGTGCAGCACCCGGGCGAAAAAGGCGCTCCGTCCCATTTCCCGGCAGGCGGCAATAGCAAGCCGCGTTCCACCATCATGGTGGTCCAGCGCAAGGATGGCGGCGTGATCGGCGCCTGATTCCCTACCTGCCCTCCCAGGCCGCCCGCTGGGCGGCCTTTTAGGTGATGGAGGCCACCACACCAGCCACACGGATCGATCTCTTCATCCGCAATTCAGTTGCGCTGTTGTTTCATGTCCTCGATCCACCACGGCCGGACAGGGACGGATGGCCGTGCCTGACGATTGCACGACATCCACCAACCCTCAGGCCCGCACACTGTCGGTGCCGATCAGGAGAACGTATTTGTGAACAAAGCAATGATTGCGGCCGCCGTATTGGCCCTGCTGCCCGGTATGGCCCTGGCCGATAACCTGACCCGTGATTCCGCCATCGGTGGTGCCGTGGGCGGTGCCATTGGCGGTGCCATTGGTGCAGAACTGGGCGGTCGTGACGGTGCCGTTGTCGGCTCCGGCGTGGGTGCCGCGGTAGGAACCGCCATCAACACCCGCGAGTACCGCGATGATGACCGCCGCGATGATTATCACCGCGACCGTCACTATGAAGATCGTCGTTACGAAGACCGTCGCTACCGCTCAAGCTTTTGCCCGCCTGGACAGGCCAAGAAGGGCCGCTGCTGAGCAGCCCTGACCGCCGCATCCCAATACGGCCGCGTCTATTCGATCCAGATCAGGCTGGCCATGCGGCCGGTCTGACCGTCACGGCGGTAGGAAAAGAACTGTTCCGGTTCATCATGCGTGCAGGCATCCCCGCCCCGGATGCTGCCGATGCCCGCCGCCAACAGACGGCGACGCGCCAGCGCATAAAGGTCGGCCAGCCAGCGCCCCTCATGCCCCGGTGAGGGCTGAAAAGCCAGTTCGGCTCCGGCATCAACGGCCAAAAACGCATCCCGCACCTCTGCCCCCACCTCGAATGCTGCCGGCCCGATGGCCGGCCCCAGCCAGGCAGTCACCTGCTCTGGCGCATCGAACACCGCCAACGTGGCTTCGAGCACACCGTTGAGCAGCCCGCGCCAACCGGCATGCGCCGCCGCCACACAGTGCCCGTCCACCGCGGCAAACAGCACCGGCAGACAATCCGCCGTCATCACTGTACACACCACGCCGGGCGTGCGCGTCCAGCAGGCGTCGGCTTCACGCACCATGCCATCACTGTGCGCTTCAACCACCTGCACGCCATGTACCTGGCGTAGCCATTGCGGCGTCTGAATCCCCAGCACTTGCGCCAGCCGGTGCCGGTTTTCAGCCACGGCCGCCGGGTCATCCCCGACGTGGTCACCCAGGTTGAGGCTGTCCCAGGGCGGCCGACTGACGCCGCCGTCGCGGGTGGTATTCAGGGCCTGAACGCCGGGGGCGAGCGGCTGCAAGGGACGGATCAGCTTCATAGTTCGTAGTCGTACTCGTCGGCGTCACGTTTCAGCACCGCCAGCAGGTGCTGCATGTCTTCAGGCAGGTCCACTTCCCAGGACACTAGCTCTCCGGTGCCCGGGTGCCAGAGCTCCAGTCGCTTGGCATGCAGCGCCTGACGGCGGAAGTTGCGCAGCGCCTTGTGCATGGCCGGGCTGCAGCCCTTGGGCAGGCGGAAACGGCCACCATACAGCGGATCGCCCACCAGCGGGTAGTTGATGTGTGCCATATGCACGCGGATCTGGTGGGTACGGCCAGTCTCCAGCTTCAGTCGGATATGGGTATGGGCCCGGAACTTCTCCAGCACGCGGTAGTGCGTGACCGCTTCCTTGCCCAGCCCGACCACAGCCATCTTCTGGCGGTGCTTGGCATGGCGCCCCATGGGCTCGTCAACGCAGCCACCACCGGTCATGACACCATGCACCACGGCTTCATACTCACGCCCCATGCTGCGTTCCTGCAGCTGGGATACGATCTCGGTCTGGGCCGCGATGGTTTTGGCCACGACCATCAGGCCGGTGGTGTCCTTGTCCAGACGATGGACAATGCCGGCACGCGGTACCTGGGCAATATCCGGGCAGTGATGCAGCAGTGCGTTCATCAGCGTACCGCTGTCGTGCCCTGCCGCCGGGTGGACCACCAGTCCGGCCGGCTTGTTGATCACCAGGATATCGTCATCTTCGTGGATGATATCCAGCGGTATAGGTTCGGCTTCGTGATGCTCGATACGCGCCAGTTCGGTGCGCACCTCGATCCGTTCACCGCCGTTGAGCTTGTCACGCGTACGCTTGACCTCGCCATCAACCTTGAGTGTCCCCTCCTTGATCCAGCCCTGAATGCGCGAGCGGGAATAGTCGGGAAAAAGCTGGGCGGCGGCCTGGTCCAGGCGCATGCCGAACATCTCGGCCGGTACCTGTACATCGAGTTGTAGCTGTTCTGACATCTGTATGCTTCTTCGTCGGCGGGTGTTTTGGCATGGGCTCCGGTTATGTTTAAATAGACCGGAAACTATTGGCCAGTATAACTGAATCCGGCCAGTCACGCCGAGTCCGGCTCCAGTATCAGGAACGATCAATCATGCGACCCTTGAAAGTCTTCGCCACAGTGGTGCTTTTCAGCCTGCTCTCTGCCTGCTCCGGGTTGGGAGGGGACAAGGAAGTGGTGGCTCCGGATGTGCCCGAGCAACAGTTATACGATGATGCCCTGAGCGCGCTGCAGGCCGATAACTACAGCCTGGCCATCGAAAAGCTGCAGCTGCTGGAAGCGCGTTATCCGTTCGGTCGCTACTCCGAACAGGCTCAGCTGGAACTGATCTACGCCTACTTCCGCAACTATGAACCGGAATCCGCCCGCGCCGCGGCCGACCGCTTCATTCGTCTGCATCCCAACCATGACAACGTGGATTATGCCTACTACCTCAAGGGGTTGACCGCCTTCGAGGAAGATCGCTCCTTCTTCGAGAAGTACCTGCCGATCGATGTCAGCCAGCGCGACCCCGGTGCTGCTCTGGACTCCTTCGAAAGTTTTTCCACCCTGCTCAACCGCTATCCCCAGAGCGAGTATGCGCCGGATGCCCAGAAGCGCATGCAGTATCTGAAAAACCGTCTGGCCACCCACGAGATCCACGTGGCGGCCTACTACATGAAACGTGAAGCCTGGGTGGCCGCCGCCAACCGGGGCCGCTATGTGGTGGAAAACCTGCAGGAAACTCCGGCCGTACCCGATGCACTGGCAATCATGGCCGAAGCCTACACCGAGCTGGGCATGCATGACCTGGCCAACAACGCACGCGAAGTGCTGACGTTGAACTACCCGGATTACCGGGTGCGTCCGTTCAAGAAGGAGCGCGCTACCCTGACGCAGGCCGCTACCTTCGGCCTGCTCGGCGGTGAAGAACCGGCCGAGCCGGCCCGGCCAATTCCGCTGGCGGACCGTCAGCGTGCCGAAGCCCGCGAACGTGCTGCCGCTGACGAGCAGCAGGAAGAACGCTCCCTGTTCAGCCGCATGACCTTCGGTGTCTTCGATGACGAGGAACAGGACGAAGACAGCACCCGGTAAGCGGCCTGCCCCGAATCCCCCCACCCAACGCAAAAGGGCCAGCATCTGCTGGCCCTTTTGCGTTGGGTGGGTTGCGGATCAGATCCCCGCCTTCCAGCCCGAGGTGATCGGATAGCGGCGATCACGGCCGAAGCCGCGCTGGGTCACGCGCGGGCCGATCGGTGCCTGACGGCGCTTGTACTCGTTGATATCCACCAGACGGATCACCCGGTTCACATCAGCCGCATCGAAGCCTTCATCGATGATCGCCTGGGCGGAGTAATCACGCTCCACGTACAGCTCCAAAATGCGGTCCAGCACGTCGTAGTCCGGCAGGCTGTCCTGATCGGTCTGATCCGGCGCCAGCTCGGCCGAGGGCGGCCGGTCGATGACCCGCTGCGGAATCACCGGCGACAGCGTATTGCGGTAGCGCGACAGCTGATATACCAGCGTCTTGGGAATATCCTTGAGCACATCGAAGCCACCGGCCATGTCACCGTAGAGCGTGGAGTAGCCCACGGCCATCTCGCTCTTGTTGCCGGTGGTGAGTACCAGGTAGCCCTTCTTGTTGGAGATCGCCATCAGCAGCACGCCGCGACAGCGCGCCTGCAGGTTTTCCTCGGTCGTATCCGGGGCATAACCCTTGAGCTGCGGCTGCAGCTGCTGCATAAAGCTGTCGTACAGCGGCTCGATGGAAATGACGTCGTACTGGATGCCCAGGGCATTGGCTTCGGCTTCGGCGTCTTCCAGACTCATGGAAGAGGTCCAGCGGAACGGCATCATCACCGCTTCCACCCGATCGGCACCCAACGCATCCACCGCGACAGCCACGGTCAGCGCCGAGTCGATACCACCGGACAGGCCCAGCACCACGCCCTTAAAGCCATTCTTGTTGACGTAATCACGCACCCCGGTCACCAGCGCCTGGTAGACACTGGCATCGCGGCCCAAGACGGGTTGAGAGGGCTGTTCCGCACTCAGCGTGCCCGAAGCGGGATCGAAGCAGGCCGTATACAGCGCCTCCTCGCAGTGAGCACCGCAGAACAGGGTTTCCCCCGTGGCGGAGACCAGCAGCGAGTTGCCATCGAAAATCAGCTCGTCTTGTGCTCCGGTCTGGTTGAGGTACACAATCGGTGCCTGCAACTGCTGCGCGCGCTGCGCCACCACATCGGCACGCTGCTCAGGCTTGCCCATATGATAAGGCGAGGCGTTGAGGCTGAGCACCAGATCAACATCCGCCTGGGCCAACTGTTCGGTGGGCGCACTGTGCCAGATATCTTCACAGATGCTCAGACCGATACGCACACCCCGGTGCTCGAACACACCGGGCTGACTACCGGCGACGAAGTAACGCTGCTCGTCGAATACCTGGTAATTGGGCAGGCACTGCTTGGCATATTCGCCGATCAGCTCGCCGTCACGGATTACGCCCGCCATGTTGTAGAGGGCACCCTCCACGTAGCGCGGATACCCCAGCACCAGCGTAATGCCCTCTACTTCGGCCTTGATCCGCGCCAGTGCCTGCTCGATGCGCGGCTCTAGGCTGGGGCGCAGCAGCAGGTCTTCCGGCGGGTAGCCGCTCAGGGCCAGCTCAGGAAAGAGCACGAGATCAGCCTGGTGCTCATCCCGTGCCTTGAGGGCGGTGTCTATAACGCGGCTGGTATTGCCGGGGATATCCCCGACCAGCAAGTTCAGCTGGGCCATCAGGACCCGTATCGGTGTGCTCATCGATCTCCCGCTACTTCTCAGCGTGCTGTTAAACGTCCAGCCGGAGAGTATGCATCAGGATCGATCACGGGTGAACGCTCCAGCAGCAGATCGGCCAGCAATCGGGTCGAGGCCGGGGCCAGCACCAGGCCGTTGCGATAGTGGCCGGTGTTCAGGTGCAGCCCCTGCCAGCCCGGCACCGCACCGATGAACGGCACGCCTTCCGGCGACCCCGGGCGCAGCCCGGCCCAGTGGTGCTCCACTTCGTAGTCGGCCAATTCCGGCACGATACGGGTGGCGGTATCGAACAGCGAGCGGCTGGCCTCTTCGGTGGTAGTCTTGTCGAAGCCGACATGTTCCAGGGTGCTACCCACCAGAACCCGGCCATCGCTGCGCGGGATCACGTAGCGCCCGTCCAGCATCACCACCCGATCGACGACGCCGGGTACGGCGTTGAACACCATCATCTGGCCGCGCACCGGCTCCACCGGCAGGCTCAGGCCCAGCTGCGCCAACAGCTCGCCGCTCCAGGCACCACCGGCCAGAATCACCTCCTTGGCCTTGTGCTCGCCCTGCTCAGTCTTGACGCCGGTGACGCGCTCGCCAAAGGTGCTGAACCCGATCACTTCGCTGTCTTCGCACAGGGTGATGCGCGGGTTGTCCTTGACGCTCAGGCGCAACGCCTGCCCCAGGCGCGGATTGCGAATGCTGGCCACTTCCGGCATCCACAGGGCCGACTCGAACCCCGGCGCCACGTGCGGCTCGGTGCGGTAGATGAACTCGGCATCGACCTTGGTCAGCGGACGGTGGAAGCGGCGTGCCCAGTCCAGCGCGGTCTGTTCCTCGCCGTCTTCCACGTTCAGCATCAGCATGCCCTTCTGGCGCAGTTCCGGGTCACAACCGGTTTCGTCCAGCAACTCTTGCGACAGGTGCACATAGCTGCTCTGTGACCAGAGCGCCAGCGCGGTAATTTCATCCCGGTAACGCCAGGGATACAGCGGCGATACGATGCCGCCGCCGGCCCAAGAGGCTTCACGGGCGCTGCGGCCACGCTCGATCACTTTGACACTGGCTCCGGCCTGCGACAGCAGACGAGCCGTCATCAGGCCGATAACACCGGCCCCTACAATCAGAAAATCGGACATGAATCGACGCTCCCTCATTACGTCTATGCCGGACCGTACCCCTTGTACAGTCCCTGTTGATCAAGTTCAGGGGGCTTTGCGCACCACACGGGCCCGCCCGAGCAATGACACCACAACCTGATGTTCGTGGTCGGTATTGGGGGCGCGGATGACAAAGGTGCCGTTGGAACCACCCAGCGCCGTGCCATCCGGCTGGTAAACCAGCGAGTCGCCCCGATTCCAGAGTATGGTCGCAGCTGATGAAAAGTTCGCAACGTAAAACACCGTTTCGTCATTACTCACTATCCGGTTCTGATCCAGATCAACGAACAACAGGGCACCGGTCCAATTGCGGCTGCCCTGCCGACGGCTGCCCTGGCATTGCGCGCCGTCATCGCTGGCACACATGACCACTCGACGGTTGCGCATCAATGCGGCCGAGCGGGCTTGGGACAACAAGCTGACGATATCGGCTTCGGTCGCGCCCAGGCGGCTAGATGCCACCAGCTGGGTAAAGGATGGGGGACCCAGCGCGGCCAGAATGCTGAGAATGGTTACGGTGAGCAACAGCTCGACCAGCGTCAGTCCCCGCTGGCGGGGGACGGACGGCTTGGGCTGATCTTCCATGATCAACGTCTCCTGTGGGTAATGAAGCGGCTTGTCCTTAAGCCGCACCCTCAGAGACTGGTTAAATTACACTCAGCTGTCAAGCCGCCTCGATGGCCTTAATTTCGACCTCGAAGATCAGGGTTTTGCCGGCCAGAGGGTGGTTGAAATCCACGGTGACCTTGTCGTCGTTGAAGTCAGTGATCACGCCGGGCAGTTCACCGCCCGGCTCCTGGAAAGAAACCACCAGGCCCGGCTCCAGATCCATGTCCTTGAACTGGCTGCGCGGCATCACCTGAATATTGCTCGGGTTGTGCATGCCGAAACCACGCTCCGGGGCGATGGTCAGCTCAGCATGTTCACCGGCCTTGAGCCCCAGCAGGGCCTGTTCGAAGCCTTCCGGAATATTGCCATCGCCAAAGGTAAAGCTCACTGGATCGGCATCAAAGTTGCTGTCGATCAGCTGGCCGTCTTCCAGTTTAATGGCGAAGTTCATCGTAATGGCCGTATCCGGACCAATAACGGTGTCTGTCATGCGTTGGTTCCTGTCTCAGTCAGTCTCGTTGCCGCCCAAAAAGAACATGTCGATCAGCAGCAAAATGGTGCCCAGCGTGATGGCACAGTCGGCAATGTTGAACGCGGGAAAGTAATACCCGGACCAGTGCAGCGAAATAAAATCGATCACGTGGCCATGTACACTACGGTCAAACAGGTTACCCAGAGCACCGCCCAGCACCAGTGCCAGGCCGGTGGCCAGCGCCGTTTGCGTGACCGGCGTACGCCGCATCCAGTGCAGCAGGAAGGCGCTCATGCCCACGGCGATGGCGACAAACAGCCAGCGCTGCCAGCCCCCGGCCGAGGCCAGGAAGCTGAACGCCGCACCGGTGTTGTACAGCAGGGTCAGATCGAACACCGGCAGCAGCGGCACCGGGTCGGCATAGCTCAGTCGGGTGTCGGCCAGATACTTGCTGGTCAGATCGACCACGATCACCAGCAGCGTGAGCCAGAGCCAGCGCAGTGCGCTGGCCCGGAGGGCAAGGGGGGCTGCAGCGTTCATCAGGCGAAGTCGCGCTGTTCGCCTTCGCCGTCCACGTTGCTCACGCAGCGGCCGCACAGATCCGGGTGCCCCTCGTGGCGGCCCACGTCTTCACGGTGGTGCCAGCAGCGGCCACACTTGGCATGACCGGATGCGGCAACAGCCACTTTCAGGCCTTCCACGTCGGTCACACGGGCGTCACCGGCTTCGCTCAGCGGCTTGAGGGTCGCTTCGGAGGTGATCAGCACGAAGCGCAGTTCGTCACCCAGACGGGCCAAGTCGGCATGCAGGTCGTCATCCACGTACAGAGTCGCTTCCGCGGCCAGGGAGGCCTTCACCAGCTTCTCGTTGCGGGCGTCTTCCAGACACTTGTTGACCGCATCCTTCACGCTCATCACGCGCTGCCAGAACTCACGGCCGAAGGGATCGTCCTCGGCCAGCTCGAACAGGTCTTCATACCAGGTGGCCAGCAGCACAGAATCCTTGCGCTCGCCCGGCAGCACTTCGTAGATCTCTTCGGCGGTGAAGCTGAGGATCGGCGCGATCCAGCGCACCAGCGCCTGCGCGATATGGAACAACGCGGTCTGGCAGGAACGGCGCGCCAGAGAATCGGCCTGGGTGGTGTACTGACGGTCCTTGATGATGTCCAGGTAGAAGCCGCCCAGCTCCTGCACGCAGAAGTGGTGCACCTGCTGGTAGACATCGAGGAAGCGGTAGCTGTCGTAGGCCGCGATTACCTTCTGCTGCAGACGTGCTGCGGCATCCACCGCCCAGCGGTCCAGCGCCAGCATCTCTTCCGCCGGCAGGCTGTCGCGGGCCGGTTCAAAGCCGTTCAGGTTAGCCAGCAGGAAGCGCGCGGTGTTGCGGATACGGCGGTAGCTGTCGGCGGTGCGCTGCAGGATTTGCTTGGACACGGCCATCTCACCGGAGTAATCGGTGGAGGCCACCCACAGGCGCAGGATGTCGGCGCCCAGGCTGTCGGTCACTTCCTGGGGCGCGATCACGTTGCCCAGCGACTTGGACATTTTGTAGCCCTTCTCGTCGACGGTAAAGCCGTGGGTCAGGACCTGTTTGTAGGGTGCGCAGCCGTTGATGGCGATGGAGGTTTTCAGCGACGACTGGAACCAGCCGCGATGCTGGTCAGAACCTTCCAGGTACAGGTCCGCCGGGAACTTGAGGCCATCACGGGTGCGCAGCACTGCGTGGTGGGTGACACCGGAGTCGAACCAGACATCCAGGGTGTCGGTGACCTTGTCGTAGTCGGCCGCTTCATCGCCCAGCAGCTCCGTGGCATCCAGCTCGAACCAGGCGTCGATGCCGCCCTGCTCGATCTTCAGCGCCACCTGCTCGATCAACTCGGCGGTACGCGGGTGCAGTTCACCGCTCTGCTTGTGAGTGAACAGGGTGATCGGTACGCCCCAGGTACGCTGACGGGACACACACCAGTCCGGGCTCTGATCGACCATGGATTCGATGCGGTTCTGGCCCCATTCCGGGAACCACTGCACGCCCTTGATGGCGTCCATGGCCTGACCTTTCAGCTGCTTGGCATCCATGGAGATAAACCACTGCGGCGTGGCACGGTAGATCAGCGGGGTTTTGGTGCGCCAGCAGTGCGGGTAGCTGTGCTGGAAGCGCTTCAGATGCACCAGTTTGCCTTCACGCTCCAGCGCATCGCACACCGGGCCGTCCGCCTTGTAGACGTGGACGCCGGCAAACTCGCCGGCGGCATCGGTGTAGGTACCGTTGGCCTGCACTAGGTTCAGCGTTTCAAGGCCGTACTGCTGACCGACCACGAAGTCTTCCATACCGTGATCGGGCGCGGTGTGAACGGCACCGGTACCGGCATCAGTGGTGACGTGATCACCTAGGATCAGCGGCACCTGCTTATCATAGATCGGGTGCTTCAGCTGCAGCAGTTCCAGCGCGCTGCCGTTGCAGGTGGCCAGCACGTCGAACTTGTCCACACCCCAGCGTGCCATGATGTCGTCAACCATCTCCGCCGCCAGCACCATGCGATCCACGCCCTGCTCGGTATGGGCTTCCACCAGCGCGTAATCCAGCGCACCGTTGACGGAAACGGCCTGGTTGGCCGGGATGGTCCAAGGGGTGGTGGTCCAGATCACCACGGAGACCGGTGCGCCACCTGCAGCGGTACCGAACAGTGCCAGTACCTTGTCCTGATCAACGAAGGTGAAGCGCACATCGATGGCGGTGGAGGTCTTGTCCTGATACTCCACTTCTGCTTCGGCCAGCGCGGACTGGCCCACGACACTCCAGTACACCGGCTTGTAGCCTTTGACCAGATGACCGTTTTCGATGATCTTGCCCAGGGCACGCACGATGTTGGCTTCGGTGTCGAAGTTCATCGTCAGGTAGGGGTTGTCCCAGTCGCCCAGTACGCCCAGACGGATGAAATCGGCCTTCTGACCCGCGACCTGCTCGGCGGCATACTCGCGGCACTTCTGACGGAATTCACGGTAGGGCACCTTCTCGCCGGCCTTGCCGATGAGGGTTTCAACCTTGTGTTCGATGGGCAGGCCGTGGCAGTCCCAGCCCGGCACGTAGGGGGCATCAAAGCCACTCAAGGTCTTGGACTTGATGATCATGTCCTTGATCACCTTGTTGACCGCATGACCGATGTGAATGTTGCCGTTGGCATAGGGAGGGCCGTCATGCAGGATGAACGGCTCTCGGTCCTTGCCCGCTTCACGCAACTGACGATACAGGTCGATTTCATTCCAGCGCGCCAGACGAGCCGGCTCACGCTTGGGCAGGTTGCCACGCATCGGGAATGCCGTTTCCGGCAGATTCAGTGTTGCTTTGTAGTCGGTCATAACAGGTCGCTTCCAGAGGTAGGGTCAGTCCCGGCCCGCCCGGTCGAACCAGGCGCGGACATGTTCAATATCGGTTTCGATCTGGGCCTTGAGCGCGTCAAGGCCGTCAAAGGCGCGTTCGTCACGGATGAAGTGCAGAAATTCGACCCGCATCAGGCGGCCGTAGATTTCTTCACCGTGGTAGTCCAGCAAGTGGACCTCCAGTACCGGCTGGCGGCCATGAACCGTGGGCCGCATGCCCACGTTGCAGACACCGGCCAGGCGCTGACCATCGAAATGGGCATGCACGGCAAACACCCCGCGCAACGGGCAAGGATGGCGGTGCATGCGCACATTGGCGGTGGGCACACCCAGCTGACGGCCAAGCTTCTGGCCGTGCATCACCCGTCCGGTCACGGCATAACGCCAGCCCAGCAGATGTTCGGCCAGGTCGAAGTCGTTGCGCTGCAGGGCCGCCCGAATGCGCGTGCTGCTGACACGCTCATCGGCAATGGCAAAGGTGGCCGTGTTGGCCACGCTGAAACCGTGACGCTCCCCGGCCTCGCACAGCATGTCAAAATCGCCGCGGCGATCGCAGCCGAAGCGGAAGTCGTCGCCCACCACGAAGTGCTTCACCGCCAGTCCCTGCAGCAGCAACTCATCGATAAAGGCTTCCGCGGACAGATTGCGCAGGCGGGTGTTGAAGGTCAGGCACAGCACCCGGTCGACCCCTTCAGCTGCCAGCAGGCGCACCTTCTCATCAAAACGGGTCAGGCGCGGCGGCACCTTGTCACCACCGAAGAACTCACGCGGCTGCGGTTCGAAGATGATCGCCACGCTGGGCAGCCCCAGCGCGGCGGCCTTGGCCTTGACCTGAGCCAGCACCTTGCGGTGCCCCAGGTGCACGCCATCGAAGTTGCCGATCGTGGCAACGCAGCCACGGTGTCGGTCACGCAGATTGTGTAAGCCTCGTATCAGTTCCATGCAGTTGCTGAGCCAGCGCCAGAAATATGGACTGCGCAGTATATCGTACTCTGGCCACGGCGAGTACCGCTCACAAAGTGTTCAGCCACGCAAGTGATGCAGGCGCAGACCGGTGGCCACCAGAGACAGGCCGTAGGCCCCCCCGCCAGCCAGCACCAGCAGCGTCATCCACTGTACCCGAGTCCAGAGATCGGCCGCCAGCCAGTCGCCCAACTGGTATTGAATCAGTAGCAAGGTGCCTACCAGTACAGCCGATGCACTGAGCAGGCGAAACAGCATCTGGCCCCAGCCCGGCTGCCAGCGGAACACGCCTTCCTTGATCAGGCCATGCAGCAGCCAACCGGCATTCATAAACGCCGACAGCGAAGTCGCCAGCGCCAGCCCAGCGTGATCCAGCGGCCAAACCAGGATCAGGTTGAACACCATGTTGGCGACCATGGCCTTCACCGCAATGCGCACTGGCGTGCGCGTATCCTGGCGGGCAAAGTAACCCGGCGCCAGCACCTTGATCAACATGAACGCCAGCAGGCCGAAGGCATAGGCCCTCAGACTCATGGCTGCCATGAGCACGTCACGGTCGGTCATCTGCCCGTAGTGGAACAGCGTCGCGATCAGCGGCTCCGCCAGCAGCGCCAGCGCCAACGCCGCGGGCACGCCGATCAGCAAAATCATGCGGATGCCCCAGTCGAGCATCTGCGCGAAACGCTCGGGGTTCTGCGCCGCATGGGTACGCGACAGGCTGGGCAGGATCACCGTGGCGATCGCAATGCCGAACACCCCCAACGGCAGCTCGGACAGGCGATCGGAGTAATACAGCCAGGACACGCTGCCGGTCTGCAGGAAAGATGCCAGCACCGTATCCAGCAACAGGTTTATCTGCGCCACCGAGACACCGAACAGCGCCGGCAGCATCAGCCTGAGGATGCGGCGCACGCCCTCGTCACGAAAACCGGGCTGAGGCACCGGTAGCAGGCGCAACCGGGCCAGAAACGGCAGCTGGAACAGCAGCTGCACCGCTCCGGCCATGAGCACGCCCCAAGCCAGCGCCATCACTGGCGTCTCCAGCAGCGGGCTGAGCCAGACCGCCGAGCCGATCAGACAGAGGTTGAGCAGCACCGGGGTAAAGGCCGGTACAGCAAAGCGTTCGTAACTGTTAAGAATGGCACCGCAGAAGGCGGTCAACGAAATCAGCAGCAGGTAGGGGAAGGTGATTCTGAGCATGTCGGCGGCCAGCGTGAACTTTTCACCACCGGCCATGTAGAAACCGGGGGCAAACAGCGCCGCCAGCAACGGGGCGCCAATCACAGCCAGCACGGTGACCGCGACCAGCACCGACCCCAGCGCCCCGGCCACCCGATGCACCAGCTGCTGCACCGCTGCCAGATCACGCTGGGTGCGGTATTCCGACAGTACCGGCACGAAGGCCTGGGAAAACGCCCCCTCGGCAAACAGGCGGCGCAGGAAGTTGGGAATTTTGAAGGCTACGAAGAAGGCGTCAGCACTACCGCTGGCGCCAAAATAGCCGGCGATCACCACATCACGCACCAGCCCCAGTACGCGCGACAGCAGGGTCATGATCCCGACCACGCCGCTGGAGCGCAGCAACCCTGCACCTGCTTTTTTTGCCTGTTCCGCCACAATTTTTCCTTACAGCTCTGCCGAATGTGCGCCGATCATAGCTTTGATTACAAAACAGACAAAGTCCGGTGTCGAAACCGGGTCATTTGGTTGACATCCTGCATGGGGACAGGAATAATGTCGCGTCTAATTTTTCGGCATTACATCGCCGTATTCTGATCAACCCTAATCATTGAAGGAGCCGGATCGTGGCTAATTCCGCAGGATCCAAAAAACGCGCTCGTCAGGCGGAGAAGCGTCGTCAGCACAACGCTAGCCTGCGCTCCATGGCGCGCACGTACATCAAAAAAGTCTTCGCTGCTATCGACAGCGGCGACCAGGCAGCTGCACAGGAAGCTTTCAAGGTCGCTCAGCCGATCATGGATAGCTCCGTGAACAAGGGCATCTTTCACAAGAACAAGATCGCCCGCACCAAGAGCCGCCTGAGCGCTCGCATCAAGGCAATGGCTGCTTAAGCCTACGTCTGATCAGCACAAAAAAACCGGCTTCTGCCGGTTTTTTTGTATCTGCCCACTGACATCACGCCAGCACCAGATTATCTCGGTGCACCAACTCCGCCTCACCCATGAAGCCCAACACCCCTTCGATATCGCGACTGGGACGCCCAATGATGCGCTGCGCATCTTCCACGCCATAGTTGGCCAGTCCGCGCGCCACTACCCGGCCGCACTCATCCAGCATCATCACCATCTCGCCACGGGAAAAGTCTCCACTGACGGAACGCACGCCCGCCGGCAGCAAACTCTTGCCACGCTCGGTCAGCGCCGCCACGGCACCGGCATCCAGCACCAGAGAACCGCGCGCCTGCAGATGACCGGCGATCCATTGCTTGCGGGCCGCCATGGGTTCACACTCTGGCAGCAACAACGTACCCACCTGTTCGGCGGCATGCAGCTTGAGCAGTACATCAGGCTCGCGCCCACTGGCGATCGCCGTCAGCGCCCCGGAACGTGCCGCCAGCTTGGCCGCACGCACCTTGGTGGCCATACCGCCCCGCCCCAGCTTGCCACCGCCACCCGCCATGGCAGTCAACCGCTTGTCGCCGGCCATCGCCTCGCTGATCAGCTCGGCATCGGAGTTACTGCGCGGATCGGCGGTGTACAGGCCATGCTGGTCAGTCAGTAGAATCAGCACGTCCGCTTCCACGGCATTGGCCACCAGCGCTCCCAGAGTATCGTTGTCGCCGAAACGGATCTCGCTGGTCACGACGGTGTCGTTCTCGTTGACCACCGCCACTACACCCAGCTCGATCAGGGTACGCAGAGTAGAACGAGCATTAAGATAGCGCTTGCGGTTGGACATGTCGTCGTGCGTCAACAGCACCTGAGCGGTGTGCAGGCCATGACGACGGAAGTTGGTCTCATAGGCCTGCACCAGCCCCATCTGCCCCACGGCAGCGGCCGCCTGGAGGCGGTATACCTCCGACGGCCGCTCAGACCAGCCCAGGCGCGTCATACCCTCGGCTACGGAGCCAGAAGATACCAGCACCACCTCCACACCCCGACGGGTCAATTCCACCAGCTGATCGACCCAGCCGGCGATAGCGATCTGATCCAGCCCCTGACCATCATTGGTCAGCAGCGCACTGCCGATCTTGACGACCCAGCGTCCAGACTGGGCCAAGCTTTTACGTCCCGCAGTCACCTTGCTCTTACTCCGTCAGCGCACATACTCCACTTCGACGTCGTAGTCATCATCGTCGAAGTCATCATCATCCAGATCATCTTCCGCCTCGCGACGCGCCCGCATTTCGGCCCGCATGCGACGCAGGTTTTCGCGGGCCTCTTCGTCGATCAGCGCACGAATACGACGCTCTTCGTCCAGCAGCTCCGGATTCTCGACAATCGCCTCGGCACGCGCATCCAGAAACTCCTGCAGATCATGCACCAGCGGCATCAGGCCGGTCTTGTTCAGTGCCGATACGCGGTACACTGGGCCGTCCCAGCCCAGAGCGTCAATCACCGCCTGACAGGCCGCATCCTGCTCATCTTCCGGCAGCATATCGAGCTTGTTCAGCACCAGCCAGCGAGGCTGATCCGCCAGGGTCGAACTGAACTTTTCCAGCTCGCGCACGGCAGTCACGGCAGCTTCGGCCGGCGTGGTGTCATCCCAGGGCGCCATATCCACCAGATGCAACAGCACACGGTTGCGCGCCAGATGCTTGAGGAAGCGAATCCCCAGGCCGGCACCTTCGGCCGCGCCTTCGATAATGCCGGGGATATCCGCCACCACGAAGCTGCGATGCGCCTCGGTACGCACCACACCCAGGTTAGGCACCAGCGTGGTGAAGGGGTAGTCCGCCACCTTGGGCTTGGCCGCCGAGATGGAACGGATCAGCGTCGACTTGCCGGCATTGGGCAACCCCAGCAGACCCACGTCAGCCAGCACCTTGAGTTCCAGTCGCAGGTTGCGCAGCTCACCGGCACTGCCCTTGGTGGTCTGGCGCGGCGTACGGTTAACACTGCTCTTGAAGCGCGTGTTGCCCAGCCCGTGCCAGCCACCCTGGGCGATTTTCTCGCGCTGACCAATTTTGGTCAGGTCCGCCAGCACCTCATTGGTATCCACGTCCACGACGGTGGTGCCCACCGGCACCTTCAACACCAGGTCTTCGCCCTTGGAGCCGGTGCAGTTGCGACCACTGCCGGACTCGCCGTTCTGGGCGTTATAGCGGCGCGTGAAGCGGTAATCGATCAGCGTGTTCAGCGACTCGTCCGCTTCCACGAAGATGGAGCCGCCGTCACCACCGTCACCACCATCCGGGCCGCCTTTCGGAATGTATTTCTCACGCCGGAAGCTCAGACAGCCGTTACCACCCTTGCCAGCTTCCACCGTGATGGTCGCTTCATCGACAAATTTCATCTTTACCTCCAACCTGATTCATTCCGGGCATGCCCTGAAGGATACACCCTGACAGCACCCACCACAGCCTCTTGGCATGCGCGGAGCCGAGTACACAACGAAAAAAGCTCCGCCTGGGCGGAGCTTTTTAACGCGCACACATTCGCTGCTTAGGCAGGAACGATGCTTACGTATTTACGGTTGTTCGGACCCTTGGTCTCGAACTTCACAACGCCGTTGGCGGTTGCGAACAGGGTGTGGTCCTTGCCCAGACCAACATTCTCACCGGCGTGGAACTTAGTGCCACGCTGACGAACCAGAATGTTGCCAGCCAGAACTGCCTGACCACCGAAACGCTTTACGCCCAGACGCTTTGATTGTGAGTCGCGGCCGTTACGCGTTGAACCACCAGCCTTCTTATGAGCCATTCTTCAATCTCCTAATTCGGTTACTCAGGCACTGATGCCAGTGATCTTGACTTCAGTGAACCACTGACGGTGGCCCTGACGCTTCATGTGGTGCTTGCGGCGACGGAACTTGATGATGTTGACCTTTTCGCCACGGCCGTGACCGACCACTTCAGCAGACACTTTGGCACCGTCTACAACCGGCGCGCCGACCTTGATGTCGTCGCCGTTGCCGACCAGCAGGACGCGGTCGAATTCAAAGCTGGAACCTGCGTCAGCCGCCAGTTTTTCCAGCTTCAGAGTCTGTCCTTCCTGCACACGGTACTGCTTACCGCCGCTTACGATTACTGCAAACATGCTTTTCTCCAAGGTTTCACCTGCCCGGCTACTGGATACGAAACCTACTTCTAATGGCCGAAATCCGCAGATTTCTGGCACCCTATGGTAGGGAGCGTCGGTGGACAGGTTCGAGGCGCGGGATTTTACGCCATTTGCACACTTTTTAGCAAGCTGTTTTGCGCGCACCCAGCCCCCGCCATAGCCGAAATCACGCCGCCTCGGGCGCCTGACTTGACACTCCCGGGAGCGCCGCCTAGCATGCGGCGGGTGTTCAGTCCACATACAGACCCCGTCGATGCAGCCACATCAGCTAAATCCGGCGATTGAGCCGCAGTTCAATGCCGTCACCGACTACATCCTCAACCATTTGGGTTCCAACGTCCCGCTGGTGGAGAGGATCGGCCACTACATTGTCTCCGGCGGCGGCAAGCGCATTCGCCCCCTGCTGGTTTTGCTCAGTGCCAATGCCTGTGGCTACAAGGGCGAGCAGCATGTTCCACTGGCCGCCATTATCGAATTCATCCATACCGCAACGTTGCTGCACGATGATGTCGTGGACAACTCGGAGCTGCGCCGCGGTAACGCCACCGCCAACGCCAAGTGGGGCAATGCGCCCAGTGTTCTGGTCGGCGATTTCCTGTATTCGCGCTCGTTCCAGCTGATGGTGGAGATCGGCCGCATGGAAATCATGCAGGTGATCTCCAACGCCACTACCGTGATCGCCGAAGGCGAGGTGCTGCAGCTGCTCAACCAGCGCAACCCGGACACCACCGAAGAGTCCTACATGCAGGTGATCCTCGGCAAGACCGCCATGCTGTTCGAGGCCGCTACCGAAGTGGGCGCCATCCTGGCCGATGCCTCGGACGCTGAACGCGAGGCCATGCGCCTGTACGGCCGTCATTTGGGCATCGCTTTCCAGATCGTCGACGACCTGATGGACTACCTGTCCGACAGCGCCACCATGGGCAAGAACGTGGGTGATGACCTGGCCGAAGGCAAGGCGACCCTGCCGCTGATCCATGCCATGCGCGTGGGTACGGACGAGGAGCGCAAGCTGATCCGTCGCGCCATCCGCGAAGGCGGCCTGGATGACCTGCAGCCGGTGATGGACGTGGTTCAGCGCACCGGAGCCATCGACTACACCCGCCAGCAGGCGCAGGCCGAACTGGACAAGGCGGTCCAGGCGCTCGAGGCCCTGCCGGCCAGCTCTTTCCGCGACACCCTGGTCACCCTGACCGAACAGGCGCTCGGCCGTACCAGCTGAGCTGCCTTACTGGCGCGTGAGGCGATACACCACTTCACGCCGCCCAGACTCCACTTCTGCCTGATCCAGACGCACCAGCGTGAATGCCGGCTCGAACAGCCTGCGCACTTCCGCTTCGGGCACCGAAAACGGCGGCCCTTCGCTGCCGGTCAACTCCAGCGTCACCAGCAGCATCTCCACGCCGGCGGGCAACTGCTCGCGCAGGTGCGCGGCATAGGCCTTGCGCATCGCCGGCGGCAGGGCAATCAGCGCCGCGCGGTCATAGACCGCTGCCACCTCACCCCAATGCTCCCGCCCCAGTGCGAACAGGTCGGCACTCCACAGGGTAATGCCGTCGCGAGTACGGGTATGGCCCTCAGGCACGGCGACCGGCGTCACCCGCACCCCCTGCTCCTCGAAGAAATCACGACAGGCCAGATCACTCAGTTCTACGCCGACTACTTCGTGCCCCTGCTCCCGCAACCAGAGCATATCGCGCGACTTGCCGCACAGCGGTACCAGCACCCGGGCACCTGCCGGCAGCCGCAACCGTGGCCAGTAACGGCACAGCCAGGCATTGATATCCGTCTGGTGAAAGCCGATACGTCCCTCTTTCCAGCGAGTGTGCCAGAATGCATGTTCCACGGTTTGAGCCCTCCTCGGTGTGCGCTTGATGAGCAAATTACATGACTCAGCTCGTGCCTGAAAGGCAGTGAAACGGTATAATCGCCGAAATACTGATGAAAAACCTCTGGATATACGGTTTCTTATGACACGACCTTCCTCATTTGAACGCGAAGAGCTGCTGCAGTGCGGTCACGGCGAAATGTTCGGCCCCGGCAATGCACAGCTGCCGGTCGGCAATATGCTGATGCTGGACCGCATCCTTGACATCAACACCGATGGCGGCCAGTTCGGCAAGGGCGAGATCATCGCCGAACTGGATATCCGTCCTGATCTCTGGTTCTTTGACTGCCACTTCCCGGGTGACCCGGTGATGCCAGGCTGTCTGGGCCTGGACGCCATGTGGCAGCTGGTCGGTTTCTTCCTTGGCTGGCGCGGCAACGAAGGCCGTGGCCGCGCCCTGGGCTCGGGTGAAGTAAAATTCACCGGCCAGGTCCTGCCCAGTGCCAGCAAGGTGACCTACCACATCGAGCTCAAGCGCGTGATCGAGCGCAAGCTGGTGATGGGCATCGCCGACGGTACAGTCGCCGTGGACGGCCGTGTCATCTACACTGCCAAGGATCTGCGTGTTGGCCTGTTCAAGCAGACCGACAACTTCTGAGCCGGAACCAAGGCTTGCGAAGACTGCCTGATAATAAGACTACATTGTTGATTGATTTGAAGAGAGGCTACACATGCGACGCGTCGTAGTGACCGGTATGGGAATCGTATCCTGCCTGGGTAACGATCTGGAGACAGTTCTGGATTCACTGAAGCAGGGCCGCTCCGGCATCAAGTTTCAGCCGGAATACAAAGAACTCGGCTTCCGCAGCCAGGTGGCCGGCAGCATCGATATCGATCTGGACAGCATGATCGACCGCAAGCTGCGCCGTTTCATGGGTAATGCTTCCGCCTACGCCTACCTGGCGATGAAGCAGGCGATTGAGCATTCCGGCCTGGCCGAAGACCAGGTCTCCAACGTCCGTACCGGCCTGATTGCTGGTTCTGGCGGCGCCTCTTCCGCAGACATCGTGGAAACCGCCGATATCCTGCGCAGCAAGGGTGTGCGCCGTGTCGGTCCCTACCGCGTCACTCGCACCATGGGCTCGACCGTATCCGCCTGCCTGGCCACGCCGTTCAAGATCAAGGGCGTGAACTACTCCATCACCTCGGCCTGCGCCACCAGCGCGCACTGCATCGGCAATGCCATGGAACAGATCCAGCTGGGCAAGCAGGACGTGATCTTTGCCGGCGGTGGTGAAGAGCTGCACTGGTCCCTGAGCGTCATGTTTGATGCCATGGGTGCCCTGTCCAGCAAGTATAACGACACCCCGGAAAAAGCCTCCCGTGCCTACGACGCCAACCGTGACGGCTTCGTCATTGCCGGCGGCGCGGGTATGCTGGTACTGGAAGAGCTGGAGCACGCCAAAGCGCGTGGCGCCAAGATCTACGCCGAGCTGACCGGTTACGGTGCTACGTCCGACGGCTACGACATGGTGGCGCCGTCCGGTGAAGGCGCCATCCGCTGCATGCAGCAGGCCATGGCAACCGTGGACGGCCCGATCGACTACATCAACTCCCACGGCACCTCCACACCAGCTGGTGATATCCAGGAGCTGAAAGCGATGAAGCAGACCTTCGGCGATGACATGCCACCGGTCAGCTCTACCAAGTCTCTGACTGGCCACTCGCTGGGCGCCACCGGCGTACAGGAAGCGATCTACTCGATCCTCATGCAGCAGAACAATTTCATCTGTGCATCGGCCAACATCGAAGAGCTGGACCCGGAAGCCGAAGGCATGCCGGTCATCACCGAGCGCAAGGACGGTGTCGAGCTCAAGCGCGTCATGTCCAACAGCTTTGGCTTTGGCGGTACCAACTCGACGCTGGTCTTCGAAAAATACGACGCCTGATACGACGATCAAGACCGATAAAAAAAACCGCTCACTCGAGCGGTTTTTTGGTTTTGGACCCGGCACAACGGGCTTGGGATCCGATGCCCCTGAGCGCTATCAGTCCAGACTGCCCTGCTTGCGCATGGTCGTTTCCAGCCACTCGCTGGCAATCTGATGCACCTCTTCCACGCTTTTGCCTTGGGTAGCGATCGCCGGACCGACGGCCACTTCGATAGTGCCCGGGTACTTGATGAATGACTTGCCGGGCCAGAACAGGCCGGCATTGTGCGCCACCGGGATCATCGGCACCTCACTGCTCACCGCCAGCATGGCACCGCCCTTGTTCCACTTGCCCAGCTGACCCACCGGCACGCGGGTCCCCTGGGGAAAGATCAGCAGCGGAATGCCGTCGGCCAGCCGCGCCTTGCCCTGCTCCAGCAACTGCTTGAGCGCACCGCGGCGCTTGCTGCGGTCTAGCGCGATCGGCTTGAGCAGCGCCAGCGCCCAGCCGAAGAACGGAATGCGCAGCAGCTCCTGCTTGAGCACCACGGCCTGCGGACGCACCAGCAGCTGGAAATAGAGGGTTTCCCACTCACTCTGATGGTTGGCGATGACCACGTAGCTGCCCTCTGTGGGCAAATGCTCGCGGCCGCTGACCCGCACCTTGACGCCACAGCAGATGCGCAGCCAGGCGATGTAGAAGTAGTTGATCAGGGTCAGAAACCTGAAACGGGCCCGAAACGGCAACAGCGGGCCGATGATCAGGCAAATGGCGGAAAACACGATCGTGACCGGATAGAAACCGGCGTAGTACAGCAACGAGCGCACGAACAGCAGCGGCGTCGCCTTGGGGGGGGTGGCAGCAGTCAACTCAGCCTCCTGTTACCGGTGGGAAAAAGGCCACCTCGTCCTGTTCTGACAGCTGAGCCTGCGGCCCTGCCACTTCCTGATTCAAGGCCATGATCAGATCCGGCGCCGTCAGCACGCTGGCCCAGGGCTCGCCGCGCTGCCGGGCCAGCCAGTCCACCAGCTGGCCCAGCGTGGCCACGTCGCTGGGCTTGTCCAGGATTTCCTCATCACAGCCCAGCTGTTCGCGAACGCGGGCAAAGTAAACCAGTTTCATTGCGAATCCTCCCGGCGCCAGTCGCCGCTTTTGCCGCCGGTCTTTTCGACCAGCTCGATGCCACTGATGCACATGCCCTTGTCTACCGCCTTGCACATGTCATACAGTGTCAGTGCCGCCACACTCACCGCCGTCAGCGCCTCCATTTCGACACCGGTCTGGCCGCTCAGGCGACAGCGCGCCTCGATCCGCACCCGATTGTGTTCAACCTCGGGCGTCAGTTCCACCTTGACCGAGCTGAGCATCAGCGGATGACACAGCGGAATCAGGTCAGGCGTTTTCTTGGCTCCCTGGATACCGGCGATACGGGCCACCGCGAGCACATCACCCTTGGGGTGGCCGCCCTGCTGAATCATGGCCAGGGTATCGGGCTGCATCTCGACCCAGCCGCACGCCAGCGCTTCGCGCACCGTCACGGCCTTGTCACTGACATCGACCATGCGAGCCTGGCCGCGGGCGTCGAGGTGGGTCAGTTCACTCATAATGACTCCTGTTCAGCCTTGCGCTGATTGATCACCGGGTTGGCATACATCTGCTGCAGGAACGGCCGTGCTTCGGCTTCCACCGCTGCCAGGCGTGCCTCGAATGCCTGCTGCTGTTCGTCACTGACCGGCTCGCCGGCCGCGGCCAGGTTGCTCGGATGCAGGCGATAATTCAGATAAATCTGGCGGTCGATCTCGGCCGCCAGCTGCTCCGGCGACTCGAACTCGCCACTCAGCGGCGTCCCGAAGCCAACATGGACAGCGCCCTTGTCACCGGTAATGCCGCGCACGATACTGCTGATGTCCTCGAACTCGGACTTCTCGTAAGCACCGTGCAACGCTACCGCCGCCAGCTCCTGTGCTTTGAGGGCATCACAGGGGTCCAGCTCGTAGGAGATGGCCACCGGCACGATATTCAGCCGCGACACCATTTCGCTCAGGGAGCGCTGCTTGCGCTGCGACATGTAGAGCATTTTCATCAGCGCCGGATCGGTCCGGTCATGGCCGTCCTTGGCCCGGCCTTCGCGCTGGGCGATCCAGACCGAGTGACCGCTGGTGATGCTGTAATCAATATAGCTCGACAGCTGCGTCAGTGCCGTCATCATCTCGCGCCCCTTGGCCGAACGGTTGACGATGAAGCTCTTGTTCAGCCGCATCAGGTCGGATACATAGGGCTTGCGCAGCAGGTTGTCACCGATGGCGATGCGCACCGTGGACATGCCGCCCTGATAACGCACCCAGTTGACGAAGGCCGGGTCCATGGCGATGTCCCGGTGGTTGGACACAAACAGGTAGGCTTCATTCGGGTCCAGTCGCTCCAGCCCCGAGCAGCTGACCCGGGTGGTGGTGCGGCCGATCATTTTCTGCATGTAGTCGGCCACCAGCATCTGGAAACCGTGCACATCTTCGATATCACCGACCCGCGCCGCCACGGCGATCCGGACCAGTGGCCGCAGCAGCCAGCCCAGCGGGCCGGAGGCGGTGGGAAACTGGTAACGGGTCAGGGCCGAGATGCACTCGTCATCGCGGATCAGGCGCTGCAGCACCACTTCAACTTCATTGTCCCGGTAGGGGCGGATCGACTGGTAGGGATCTTTGGCCAGGCTCTGAGCATTCATTCGCGAGTATCAGCCTCTAGCTGCTGAAAAAACGCACATTTTACCCTGTTGGCGTATGGATTTGCACACGGTGCCTCATGCCGACAGCAGGCTGAACGGCAGGAACGCCAACGGCTGCCCCTCGACCACGGTGGTCTGCGCCGGAATATGCGCCAGCCCCGCGGCCTGCAGGCTGTTGCTGAGCACGCCCGAGCTCTGGTTACCCTGGGGCACTAGGCGCCCCGCGTCCAGCCGTACCCGCAGGTATTCGTCACGCCCGATCGGCTGCGTACGGGTAAATCCGGCCGGCAGCGGCAGTGCCTGGACGGGCTGCGGCGTCAGCCCCTGCAGCCGACGCAGGGCCGGTAGCGCCAGCAGGTAGAAGGTCACCAGGCTGGAGGCCGGATTGCCGGGCAGACCGATGAACGGCGTGCCCTGCACCTGGCCCGCCGCGAAGGGCTTGCCAGGCTTGAGTCGAATGCGCCAGATCTGCAGCTCACCCAGCGCCTCGACCTGCTGGCGCACATGATCCTCCTCGCCCACCGACACGCCGCCGCTGGACAGAATCAGATCGGCGTCCGCCGCGGCCTCGCGCAGCGCCTGCGCCGTGGCCTCGGCCGTATCCGCCACCTGCCAGGTGCGGATTGAGGTGACGCCGCTCTGCTGCAGCAAGCCGGTCAGCAGAAAGCGGTTGGCATCGAAAATCTGCCCCGGCGCCAGCGGCTGGCCGGGCTGTACCAGCTCATCACCGGTGGACAGCAACGCCACGCGCAGCGGTCGATAGACGTCGACCCGGTCGATGCCCGCCGATGCCAATACGCCCATCGCCTGAGCCGACACCCGTTCACCGGCCGCCAGCAACGGCTGGCCGGCCTGCAGATCCTGCCCCCGGGGGCGGATGTTCTGCCCCGCCTGAACCGGCACAGGGATGTATACCCGTTCGCCGTCCTGGCGGGTGTCTTCCTGCATGACCACGGCATCGGCACCGGCCGGAATCGGGGCCCCGGTGAAGATACGTGCCGCCGTGCCCGGCTGCAGCGGCGCCGGTGCCGTTCCGGCCGGAATCCGCTGGGACACGGGCAGGTTATCAGTCCCGTCCAGGTCGGCCGTGTTCAGCGCATAGCCGTCCATAGCACTGTTGGCTTCCGGCGGGACGGCTACGCTCGCCTGCAGCGGCTTGGCCAACACCCGTCCCCAGGCATCCGCCAGCGCCAGGGTGTCCCTGGCCGTCGGTGCCGGCATCATCGCCAGCAGCTGCTCGCGCGCGTCATCCAAAGGCAGCAGCGGATTCATGTGCGTGCCTCCCGCGCCGCCTGCAGCAGGCCCACGAAGTTGCAGGGCTTGAAGCGGCTGTCCAGCTGCTCGGCCAGCAGTTCGTCCCAGCCGGTGGCACAGGCACCGGTAGAACCGGGCAGACAGGCGATCAGGGTGCAGTTGGCCAGTCCCGCCAGCGCCCGCGACTGAATGGTGGACGTGCCGATGTCACGGCGGGAGATCTGTCGAAACAGTTCGCCAAAACCATCAATCTGCTTGTCCAGCAGGGGCGCCACCGCTTCCGGCGTTGAGTCGCGCAGGGCAAAGCCGGTCCCGCCGGTGGTGATGACCACCTGTATGCCAGCATCGGCAATCCAGGCCGACAACCGGGCCCGGATCTGATAGATGTCATCAGCCACGATGGCCCGGTCCGCCAGGCGGTGTCCCGCCTGCTGCAAACGCTCGACCAGCAGATCACCGGAGCGATCGGTTTCGGGGGTGCGGGTATCGGAGATGGTCAGTACCGCCATCTCCAGCGGCTGCAGGCTGTTGTCACTCACCGGTGTTCCTCATCGATTGCGGGGCCTAGCCCCCGGTCATGTTCATGAAACGCAGAATCTGCGGTTCCTCATCCAGGTCGAAATGATGGCGCTCGGGCTTGAGTTGCATGGCGTCGATGATGGCCTGACGCAGCATATCCTCGTGACAGTCGGGTTGCCGCAGCAGCGCGCGCAAGTCAACCGCGTGCTCGTTTCCCAGACACAGCAGCAGACGTCCTTCGGCTGTTAACCGCACCCGATTACAGTCGCCACAGAAATTATGGCTGTGCGGCGAAATGAAGCCAACCCGAATATCGCTGTCGGGCATGCGATAGTAGCGCGAGGGACCACCGCTGCGCTCGGCACTGGGGGTCAGCTGATACCGCGAGGCCAACCGCGCTCTAAGGGTGTCGCTGGAACAAAAGGTTTCAGCACGGCCATGATCGCTGATCCGGCCCAGCGGCATCTCCTCGATAAAGCTGATATCCAGCCCGTGGCGGCGCGCAAACGCCACCAGTGCCGGCACTTCATCGTCATTGCGCCCGTTGAGCACCACGGTATTGAGCTTGATACGGTCGAAGCCAGCGGCCCGGGCCGCATCGATGCCCGCCAGCACCTGAGGCAGACGATCGGTGCGGGTCAGGCGGCGAAAGCGTTCGGCATCCAGGGTGTCCAGGCTGATGTTGAGGCGGTTGACGCCGGCCCTTTGCAGGGGCTTGGCAAAACGTGTCAACTGCGAGCCGTTGGTGGTGATCGACAATTCCACCGGCAGCGCGCCCAGGCGTTCCACCAGCCACATCAGATCACGCCGTACCAGGGGCTCACCGCCGGTCAGGCGGATCTTGCGCACCCCCAACGTGGTGAACACCTGCGCTAGACGCAGCAGCTCTTCCAGCGACAGTACCTGCTCGCGTGGCAGAAACTGCATGTCTTCGCCCATGCAGTAGACACAGCGGAAATCACAGCGGTCGGTAACCGACAGCCGCAGGTAGTGAATTTGGCGACCGTAAGGGTCAATCAGGTCGGTATTGGTCTGGCTCATGATGCAAAAGACCCCATTGGCCGGTTATAGTTCGTGCCCAGGGAACCTGCGCAGTTCGCGCCGGTCAGGCACTCATGTGCCAACACCCACATGCTGAAAGGATGGGACCGACCTTGAATACGTACATGATTCTCAAACATAGCCACCTGCTGATGGTGGGCCTCAGTATCGTACTGTTTCTGCTGCGGGCCTTCATGCTCTACACCTGGCCGCGGGCGCTGAATACACGCTGGCTGAAAATCGTTCCGCATGTGATCGATACGCTGCTGCTGCTCAGTGCGATTGGTCTTATGCTGGTCATCGAACAGTATCCGCTGACACACCCTTGGCTGACAGCTAAGGTCGTCGGCCTGCTGGCCTACATCGGCTTTGGTACGATCGCCCTGAAACGGGGTCGCAACCTGAAGACCCGTAGCCTGGCACTGCTGGCGGCCCTGCTGAGCCTGGGGTATATCCTGGCGGTTGCCACGACCCGTTCGGCCAGTCTGGGGCTGTTCTAATCCGGGATAGGGGCGGCGGGCCTAGTGCTCGCCGTAAATTTCGCGCACGACCCGCTGCAGTTCGCTGCGCCAGGGGCGCTGACGAATACCGAAGGTAGCCAGCAGCTTGCGACATTTGAGCACCGAGGACGCCGGCCGCTGCGCCAGTGCGTTGAGATTGGCCGCTGCAACCGGCTTGAGCTGCTGCACCTTCAGCTCTTCATATTGCCGCGCCGCTGCCAGCAGGGCTTCACAGAAACCATACCGGGTGGTGATTTCAGCCCCACAGTAGTGATACGTCCCCCACACATTGATGCCACAGGTAAGCTGACGCAGGATGGCCAGTATCACGCGCGCCACATCATCAGCCGAGGTCGGGCAGCCGCGACGGTCATCCGCCGCCTCAATCACGGCTTCATGCCGCGCCCGCTCCAGCATGCGCAGCAGATAATTGTCACCGCGCGCACTGAAGATCCAACTGACCCGCAGGATCAGATGCTGCGTCAGCGCCCGGCGTATGGCTTCCTCCCCTTCCCACTTGCTGCGCCCGAACACACCCAGCGGCGAGGCCTCGTCGTCCTCACTGTAGCCGCTGGCATAGTGACCATCGAAGACATAGTCGGATGACAGTTGCAACAAAGGTATACTCAGGGCGGCACAGGCCTGCGCCAGTTGTCCGACGCCATCCCGATTCACCGCCATGGATCGGTCGGGTTGCCGCTCCGCCGCATCCACCCGATTGAATCCGGCACAGTTGACGACATAATCCGGCAGATGACGGCTCAATTGATCCTGGATGGCCGAGGCATCGGTAATATCCAGCTGACGACGGTTGAGCGGCACGGGCTCGATCCCCGGCGCCTGCTCCAGCAGTTCGGTCAGCGCATGACCCACCTGCCCTGCGGCTCCCAGGATGACAACTTTGGCTGAGGTGGTATAGACACTCGCTGACATACTCGGATGTATCGACCTGTACGACTGAATGAGAAGAATTGTGCTGTTGCGTGATGCTTCGAGCATACCCCAAAGCGAACAGCTACACACCCGTCAGCGGGGAAAAAATGCCACCTCTGAACGACGAAAGCCCCGCACGAGGGCGGGGCTTTCCAAGGCGCAGAAGCGATCGGGCAACTCAGAACGGAATATCGTCGTCGAAGTCGTCAAAGCCCGGCGCCGGCTGCTGGGGCGGCTGCTGGGGCTGTGACGGTGCCGACGGCTGCGGCGCGGGCTGGCGACGCGGCGCCTGCTGCGGCTGGCCATAGCCCATGGGGTCATTGTTCTGCTGGGGATAACCGCCGCCCTGCTGATAGCCGCCGCCTTCACCACCACGGCTGTCTAGCATCTGCATTTCATTGGCGACGATCTCGGTCGTGTAGCGGTCCTGACCGTCCTGCCCCTGCCACTTGCGGGTACGCAGTGAGCCTTCGATATAAACCTTGGAACCCTTGCGCAGGTACTCGCCGGCGATCTCCGCCAGACGGTTAAAGAATACGATCCGATGCCACTCGGTACGTTCCTGCATCTGGCCGGTTTGCTTGTCCTTCCAGCTTTCACTGGTGGCCAGGTTAACGTTGGTCACGGCGTTGCCGCTCGGCATGTAACGCACTTCCGGGTCGGTGCCCAGGTTACCGATAAGAATTACCTTGTTGATACCACGCGCCATCTTTGTCTCCAGTTGATCCGGTTGTTGCCAGCCGCAGCTCCTTGCCGCAACGATACGGTGCTGAGGATAGCATAAGCACAGCGGTTTTGGCTGTCCCGGCAAACCTCTATAATGCTTCTTTTTGCCAGTTACAGCGGAGCAGTAATGGACAAAATTCTGGTCAGGGGTGCTCGTACCCACAACCTGAAAAATGTTGACCTTGATATTCCGCGCGACCAGCTGATCGTGATCACCGGCCTGTCCGGATCCGGCAAATCCTCGCTGGCGTTTGATACGCTCTATGCCGAAGGGCAGCGGCGTTACGTGGAATCCCTATCAACCTACGCTCGCCAGTTCCTGTCGATGATGGAAAAGCCCGATGTAGACCATATCGAAGGCCTTTCCCCCGCCATCTCCATCGAACAGAAGTCCACCTCACACAACCCCCGCTCCACGGTGGGGACCATCACCGAGATCTACGACTACCTACGCCTGCTGTTTGCCCGTGCCGGCGAACCGCGCTGCCCCGAGCATGACCTGCCACTGGCCGCACAGACCGTCAGCCAAATGGTCGACCAGGTACTGGCCCTGCCGGAGGGCAGCAAGGTGATGCTGCTGGCGCCCATGGTACAGGGCCGCAAGGGCGAGCACCTGCACCTGCTGGGCCAGTTGCGCAGCCAAGGTTTTGTTCGCGCCCGCATTGATGGCCTGGTGGTGGACCTGGATGATGCACCGGCCCTGGACAAGAACCGCAAGCATGACATCGAAGTGGTGATCGACCGCATCAAGGTACGCGATGACCTGCAGACGCGCCTGGCCGAGTCCTTCGAAACCGCCCTGGAACTGGCCGACGGCATCGCCAAGGTCGCGCCCATGGAAGAGGGACTTGAGGAGATGGTGTTCTCCGCCCGCTTTGCCTGCCCAAGCTGTGGCCACAGCATCCAGGAACTGGAGCCGCGCCTGTTCTCGTTCAACAACCCCCATGGCGCCTGCCCGTCCTGCGACGGTCTGGGCGTACGACAGTACTTCGATCCGCGCAAGCTGGTCCAGGATCCGAGCCTGACCCTGGCCCAGGGCGCCATTCGCGGCTGGGACAAGCGCAGCCTGTACTACTTCCAGCAGCTGCAGGCCGTTGCCGAACATTACGGCTTCAACCTGGACACCCCCTTTGAGGCGCTGACAGAGTCCCAGCGCGAGCGGGTGCTGCACGGCAGCGGCCGTGAGGATGTCGCCTTCTATTACCGCAATGATCGCGGCGAACGGGTCAAGAAACTGCATCCGTTCGAGGGGGTGATCAACAACCTGGAACGCCGCTATCGTGAAACCGAGTCCGAAAGCGTGCGCGAGGACCTGGCCAAGTTTCTCAACATGCAGCCCTGCCCGTCATGCCACGGCAGTCGTCTGCGCCGTGACGCCCGCCATGTCTATATCGATGAGCACACGCTGCCGGAGATTGTGCGCCTGCCCATCGGTCAGGCGCAGCAGTATTTCCAGAACCTGCACCTGAGTGGCAAGCAGGGCGAAATTGCCGAAAAGATCCTTAAGGAGATCCGTGACCGCCTGACCTTCCTGGTCAACGTAGGACTGGACTACCTGTCGCTGGAGCGCAGTGCCGAAACCCTCTCCGGTGGCGAGGCCCAGCGTATTCGCCTTGCCAGCCAGATCGGCGCCGGGTTGGTCGGGGTGATGTATGTGCTGGACGAGCCGTCCATCGGCCTGCATCAGCGCGACAACGAACGCCTGCTGGAAACCCTGAAACACCTGCGCGACCTGGGCAATACGGTGATCGTGGTCGAACACGATGAGGATGCCATTCGCATGGCCGACTACCTGATTGATATCGGTCCCGGCGCCGGTGTGCACGGCGGCCGTGTCATCGCTGCCGGTAAACCGGAACAGATCATGTCCACGCCGGAATCGGTCACCGGCCAGTATCTCAGCGGCGCACGCTGCATCGCCGTGCCGACCAAGCGCACGCCGCCCGACCCCGAGCGCATGCTCCGCCTGCGCGGCGCACGCGGCAACAACCTCAAGGGCGTCGATCTGGCAATACCGGTGGGACTGCTGACCTGCATTACCGGCGTATCCGGTTCCGGCAAGTCGACCCTGATCAACAATACCCTGTACCCGGTTGCAGCGACCGAGCTGAACCACGCGACAACACTGGATGCTGCGCCGTATGACGGCATTGAGGGACTGGACCTGTTCGACAAGGTAATCGATATCGATCAGAGTCCAATCGGACGCACGCCCCGCTCCAACCCGGCCACCTACACCGGCATCTTCACCCCGATTCGGGAGCTTTTTGCCGGCACCCAGGAGGCTCGCTCGCGCGGCTACAAGCCGGGGCGCTTCAGCTTCAACGTCAAGGGCGGTCGTTGCGAGGCCTGCCAGGGCGATGGCGTCATCAAGGTGGAGATGCACTTCCTGCCCGATGTCTACGTCCCCTGTGACATCTGCAAGGGCAACCGCTACAACCGCGAAACCCTGGAAGTGAAATACAAGGGCAAGAGCATCGATGAAGTGCTGGACATGACGGTGGAGGATGCGCGCGAGTTCTTCGATGTCATCCCGGCACTGGCACGGCGCCTGCAAACCCTGATCGATGTGGGCCTGAGCTATATCCGCCTGGGGCAGGCCGCAACCACGCTGTCGGGGGGCGAAGCACAGCGCGTCAAGCTGGCCCGCGAACTGAGTAAGCGTGACACCGGCAAGACCCTCTATATCCTGGACGAGCCCACCACCGGCCTACACTTTTACGACATCCAGCAGCTGCTCAACGTGCTCGATCGCCTGCGCGACCACGGCAACAGCATCGTTGTTATCGAACACAACCTAGACGTCATCAAAACGGCCGACTGGGTTATCGATCTGGGACCCGAAGGCGGCAGCGGCGGGGGTGATATCATTGCGACCGGCACCCCAGAGCAGGTGGCGGCCAACCCGGCATCCCATACCGGGCGTTTCCTCAAGTCCCTGTTGAACCTTTAAACAATGTCCGGGCCTGGAAGCAGGCCCGGCTCTCGCCGCGTACAAACGACGGGCACAAAAAAACCCGGACCTTGCGGACCGGGTTTTTCGAGTACTGTACCGTAGCGATCAATCTTCTGCAGATTCGTCCGCTACAGTCTGACCTACCGGACGGTCTACCAGCTCAACGTAAGCCATCGGTGCCTTGTCGCCTGCGCGGTAGCCGCATTTCAGAATGCGGATATAACCACCCGGACGCGCCGCATAACGCGGGCCCAGCTCGTTGAACAGTTTACCAACAGCTTCGTTGCTGCGGGTACGGGAGAACGCCAGACGACGGTTGGCAACCGAGTCAGTCTTGGCCAGTGTAATCAGCGGCTCAGCAAAGCGGCGCAGTTCTTTCGCTTTAGGCAGTGTAGTCTTGATCAGTTCGTGCTCGAACAGAGACACTGCCATGTTCTTGAACATCGCTTTGCGGTGAGCACTTGTACGATTCAAGTGTCGACCAGATTTACGATGACGCATTTTCTAAATCCTTTGTAACTAGGGTTACGAAGTCAGACTCAAGAGGCAACCTTGTCATCGCCTTTCAGGCTGGCCGGGGGCCAGTTCTCAAGACGCATGCCAAGTGACAGACCTTTGGATGCCAGCACATCCTTAATCTCGGTCAGTGACTTCTTGCCCAAGTTAGGAGTCTTCAGCAGTTCCACTTCGGTGCGCTGGATAAGATCACCGATGTAGTAGATCTGCTCTGCTTTCAGACAGTTCGCGGAACGTACAGTCAGCTCCAGGTCATCGACCGGACGCAGAAGAACAGGATCAATCTCCGGTTCATTCGGCTCTGCACGGGTCTGTTCGCCGGCATCTTCAAGATCGACAAATACGACCAGCTGCTGCTGCAGGATGGTTGCCGCCCGACGGATGCACTCTTCCGGATCGATCGTGCCATTGGACTCGATGTCGATTACCAGTTTGTCCAAGTCGGTGCGCTGCTCTACACGTGCGCTTTCAACAGCGTAGGATACGCGCAGAACAGGGCTGTAGCTGGCATCCAGCTGCAAGCGTCCAATGGCACGAGTTTCGTCTTCATCGCTTACACGTGCATCAGCGGGCACATAACCACGGCCACGTGTTACACGCAGCTGCATGTTCAGCGCGGAGCCGGGGTTAAGGTGCGCGATCACATGCTCCGGGTTGGCAACCTCAACGTCCTGGTTCAGCTGAATATCACCAGCGGTCACCGGACCTGCCTCTGACTTGGAGAGAGTCAGGAGCGCTTCGTCACCGTTGTGCAGAGCGATGGCAACACCCTTGAGGTTCAGCAGGATCTCGATGACATCCTCCTGAACACCTTCGATGCTGCTGTACTCGTGCAGTACACCTTCAATCTCAACTTCCGAGATGGCACACCCCGGCATGGAAGAGAGCAGGATACGGCGCAGCGCATTGCCCAGAGTATGGCCGAACCCCCGCTCAAGCGGCTCGAGAGTCACTTTCGCACGGGTTTTGCTAATCTCCTGCACGTCGATGTGACGTGGGTATAGAAACTCGTTTACTGAACGCTGCATAGTTCCACCAGTCAAGAGTTCAAAATTACTTCGAGTAGAGCTCGACGATCAGGTGCTCGTTGATGTCGGCTGACAGATCACTGCGTTCCGGCTGGGCCTTAAAGGTCCCTTCCATTTTTGCAGCGTCGACTTCAACCCACTCAACCGGAGCACGCTGAGCGGCCAGTTCCAGTGCGTGTTTGATGCGCAGCTGGTTTTTGGCCTTCTCGCGAACTGCCACTACGTCGCCAGCCTGTACCTGGTAGGAAGGAATGTTCACAACCTGACCGTTGACAGTAATCTGACGATGGGAAACAACCTGACGTGCTTCGGCACGGGTAGAACCATAACCCATGCGGTATACAACGTTGTCCAGGCGGCCTTCGAGAAGCTGCAACAGGTTTTCACCGGTTGAGCCCTTGCGACGGGCAGCTTCTTTGTAGTAACCACGGAACTGACGTTCCAGCACACCGTAGATACGACGTACTTTCTGTTTTTCACGCAGCTGCAGACCGTATTCAGACAGGCGGCCGCGACGGGCACCGTGAACACCGGGTACTGCTTCTGCTTTGCACTTACTGTCAAGCGCGCGGACACCACTCTTCAGGAAGAGATCAGTGCCTTCACGACGGGACAGCTTGCACTTAGGTCCAAGATAACGAGCCATATTACCGTCTCCAGATTAAACGCGACGCTTCTTCGGCGGACGACAACCGTTGTGCGGAATCGGTGTCACGTCCGTGATGTTTGTGATCTTGTAGCCACAGCCGTTCAGTGCACGGACTGCAGACTCACGACCCGGCCCCGGGCCCTTCACAAACACGTCGAGGTTTTTCAGACCGTATTCCAGAGCTGCCTGACCGGCACGCTCAGCTGCAACCTGTGCAGCAAACGGTGTGCTCTTACGAGAACCACGGAAGCCTGAACCACCGGAAGTTGCCCAGCTCAGAGCGTTACCCTGGCGATCGGTAATGGTGATGATAGTGTTGTTAAAAGAAGCATGGATGTGCGCGAGGCCATCCGCTACCTGCTTTTTAACCTTTTTACGAGTGCGATTACCTGGCTTAGCCATATTCGGAAATTCCTATCGCTTACTTACGGATCGGCTTGCGCGGGCCTTTACGGGTGCGCGCATTCGTCTTGCTGCGCTGACCACGCACCGGCAGGTTGCGACGGTGACGCAGGCCGCGGTAGCAACCGAGGTCCATAAGACGCTTGATGTTCATGTTGACTTCACGACGCAAGTCGCCTTCAACGGTCAACTTGGCAATTTCACCACGAACATTATCGAGCTGCTCTTCGGACAGTTCTGCAACCTTGGTGCTCGGCGCGATGCCGGTAGCTTCACAGATCTGTTGTGCAGTCGTGCGGCCAATCCCGAAAATGTAAGTCAGAGAAATTACCGCATGCTTATTGTCAGGAATATTGACGCCAGCTATACGGGCCATTCAATGTACTCCATATTAAGTGTTCTGGGAGAGATGCTCACCAGAACCAGTCATTCTTTAGTTCGTGGAAGGCGCGCAATACTACACCCTGATCAAAAATAAATCAAGGATACGCACCTCCACTCCCGGCCAGCTGTGGATTAACCCTGGCGCTGCTTGTGACGGGGTTCCACTTTGCAGATCACGCGCACGGAACCGTTGCGGCGTACGATCTTGCAGTTACGGCAAATCTTTTTAACAGATGCGCGTACTTTCATGATCCACCTCGTTAGGCTTAGCGCAGCAAACCTGCGCCGCCTTTAAGATTCGATTTTTTCATCAGGGACTCGTACTGGTGTGACATCAGGTGAGACTGCACCTGTGCCATAAAGTCCATCACCACAACCACCACGATCAGCAGTGAAGTACCGCCGAAGTAGAATGGCACGTTCCACGCCACCACCAGGAACTGGGGCATCAGTGAAACGGCTGTGATGTAGAGCGCACCAAACAGCGTCAGGCGGCTCAGCACGGAGTCAATGTACCGTGCAGACTGGTCACCCGGACGGATCCCCGGAATAAAGGCACCTGATTTCTTCAGGTTATCTGCCACGTCACGCGGATTGAAAACAATCGCCGTGTAGAAGTAGCAGAAAAATACAATCGCAATTGCGAACAGCAAAATGTACAGCGGCTGACCCGGCCCCAGGGCCAGAGCAACGTCCTGCAACCATTCCATGCCTTCGGACTGACCGAACCACTGCCCCATTGAAGCTGGAAACAGCAGGATACTGGACGCGAAGATCGGCGGAATAACACCGGCCATATTGACCTTCAGCGGCAGGTGGCTGGACTGGGCCGCATAGACACGACGCCCCTGCTGACGCTTGGCGTAGTTGATGGTAATGCGGCGCTGACCGCGTTCCATGAACACCACAAAGCCAACAGTAGCAACCGCCATGACAGCGATGGCCAGCAACGCCAGGATATTGAGATCACCCTGACGTGCTGCTTCAAAGGACTGGCCGATCGCACTGGGCAAACCCGCCACGATACCGGCAAAGATCAGAATGGAGATGCCGTTGCCGATGCCGTGCTCGGTGATCTGCTCACCCAGCCACATCAGGAAAACAGCACCTGCAACCAGGGTCACCACAGCCACGAAATAGAAGCTGAAGTCTGCCATGAAGGCAACGCCTTGGTTAGCCAGGCCGACCGCCATGCCAAACGCCTGCAGGGTCGCAAGAACGACCGTGCCGTAACGTGTGTATTGGCTGATTTTACGCCGACCGGCCTCACCCTCTTTCTTCAACTGCTCCAGCTGGGGGCTCACGACGGTCATCAACTGCATAATGATAGAGGCAGAGATGTAGGGCATGATACCCAGTGCCAGGATCGACATACGCTCCAGAGCACCACCCGAAAACATGTTGAACAGACTGAGGATGGTTCCCTGGTTCTGATCAAACAGCGCAGCAAGGCGATCAGGGTTGATACCGGGGACGGGGATATGCGCCCCGATACGGTATACGATGATCGCAATCAGAACGAATCTGAGTCGAGCCCAAAGCTCTTTCAAACCGCTCTGCATGCCTGCCGGTATTTGTCCTTGTTTAGCCATTTACGCCTCGACTTTGCCGCCAGCAGCCTCGATCGCAGCCTGTGCACCTTTGGTCACTTTCAGACCTTTAACGGTGACTGCCTTGTTGATCTCACCAGACAGAATCACACGTGCAGACTTGATCTCTTCACGGATGATATCGGCCTGTTTCAGCGCAGCCAGGTCGACAACGTCAACACCGGCAGCGGCCAGTTCGTTCAAACGAACTTCTGCCACGTAACGCGCCTGACGGGACGTGAAACCGAATTTCGGCAGACGACGCTGAATCGGCATCTGACCGCCTTCAAAACCCGGATTGACGCTGCCGCCAGAGCGGGATTTCTGACCCTTGTGGCCACGGCCACAAGTTTTACCCAGACCGGAGCCGATACCACGACCGACACGCTTGGGAGCGTGCTTGGAACCAGCGCCCGGGCGCAGAGTATTCAAACGCATTGGGTGACTCCTCTTACTCGCCTTCTACACGAACCATGTAGTTGACTTTGTTGATCATGCCACGCACAGCCGGGGTATCTTCCAGCTCAACGGTGTGACCGATACGACGCAGACCCAGACCTTTGACAGTCTGAATGTGCTTCGGCAGACGACCGATAGTGCTGCGCACCAGGGTAACCTTGAGTGTGTTCGCCATGGTTTAACCCTCCAGAATGTCTTCTACGGACTTGCCACGCTTGGCTGCAATGTCTTCCGGAGCAGACATCTGCTTCAGACCATTAACAGTTGCGCGTACCACGTTCACCGGGTTGGTAGAGCCGTAGCACTTGGCCAGTACGTTATGCACACCTGCCAGTTCCAGTACCGCACGCATCGCGCCACCGGCGATAACACCAGTACCTTCGGAAGCGGGCTGCATGTATACACGGGAAGCACCGTGACGGGCTTTAACCGGGTACTGCAGAGTGTGACCGTTCAGCTGCACGCTAACCATGTTGCGACGAGCCTGCTCCATCGCTTTCTGGATAGCAACAGGTACTTCGCGCGCTTTACCGCGACCGAAGCCAACGCGACCGTTACCGTCACCAACGACAGTCAGCGCTGTGAAACCGAAGATACGACCGCCTTTTACCACTTTAGCGACGCGGTTTACCTGAACCAGCTTCTCTTGCAGTTCACCGTCTTTCTGTTCGTGATTTGCCATAATAGAAACCTTTAGAATTCCAGGCCGCCTTCGCGAGCAGCATCAGCAAGAGCTGCAACACGACCGTGGTATTTAAAACCGGAGCGGTCAAACGCTACCTTGGATACGCCGGCTTCTTTAGCACGGCTGGCGATCAGAGCACCCACTTTCTTGGCTGCTTCGATGTTACCGGTAGCACCTTCACGCAGATCCTTTTCTACTGTAGAGGCAGAAGCCAGAACCTGGCTGCCGTCAGCAGAGATAACCTGCGCGTAAATGTGACGAGGAGAGCGGTTCACGCAAAGGCGAACAGCGCCCTGCTCGCGCATCTGCATGCGCGAACGACGCGCACGGCGAATACGAGCTTGTTTTTTAACGTTCATGACCCTGCCTTACTTCTTCTTAGCCTCTTTACGGCGTACATATTCATCAACATAACGAACACCCTTGCCCTTGTAAGGCTCCGGCGGACGGAATGCGCGAATTTCTGCAGCCACCTGACCAACGCGCTGCTTGTCAGCACCGCTCACGACGACTGTCGTGTTGTTGGGGGTTTCGGCAGTAACACCTTCGGGCAGTTCGTAATCGATCGGGTGAGAGAAGCCCAGCGTCAGGTTCAGGACATTGCCCTTAGCCTGTGCGCGGTAACCAACACCCAGCAGTGTCAGGGTCTTGGTAAAACCTTCGCTAACACCAACCACCATATTGTTGACCAGTGCGCGCGTAGTACCTGTCAGCGCCATGGACTGCTTGGCGCCATCACGCGGAGCAAATACCAGCTGACCTTCAGCCTGCTCAACTGTCACCGCCGGGTGCATGTCCAGCTCGAGCTGTCCCTTGGCACCTTTGACAGCCAGAGACTGGCCTGCCAGCTTGACTTCAACACCTGCCGGTACAACTACGGGTTTCTTCGCAATTCGTGACATTGGAATACCTCTTAGAAGACCGTGCAGATAACTTCACCACCGATGCCTGCCTTGCGAGCAGCACGATCAGTCATGACGCCTTTGCTGGTAGAGATGATTGCGATACCCAGGCCGTCTGCCACCTTCGGCAGTTCTGCTGCGTTCTTGTAGATACGCAGAGACGGGCGGCTAACGCGCTTGATCTCTTCGATAACCGGCTTGCCTTCGAAATACTTCAGTTCGACAGACAGTACAGGTTTTACATCACCTTCAACAGCGAAGTCGGCGATGTAGCCTTCATCCTTCAGCACAGTTGCGATAGCAACCTTCTGCTTGGAAGACGGCATGGCAACATGGGCTTTTTCAGCCATGTGTCCATTGCGGATACGGGTAAACATATCCGCGAGGGTGTCTTGCATACTCATGCGATTAACGTCCTCTTAAGTGCAGCGCGGTGCGGTAGCAAATCAATCTGCCCTGACCACCGTGCTTACCGTTTGCAAGCTTACCAACTTGCCTTCTTCAGGCCCGGAACATCTCCGCGCATTGCAGCTTGACGCAGCTGGTTACGGCACAGACCGAACTTGCGGTAAACCGCGTGCGGACGACCAGTAACCTGGCAACGGCGCTGCTTGCGCACCGGACTAGCATCACGCGGCAGCTTCTGCAGCGCGATCTGTGCATCCCAAACATCGTCTTCAGAGCTGTTCGGGCTTGCGATAATTGCTTTGAGTTCAGCGCGCTTTGTAGCGTACTTGGACGCCAGCTTTTCACGCTTGAGCTCACGCTGGATCATTGAAACCTTGGCCATTTGAAACCCCTGCCTTATTTCTTGAACGGGAACTGCAGAGCGGACAGCAGTGCACGACCTTCGTCGTTGTTCTTCGCGGTGGTGGTGATGGTGATATCCAGACCACGCAGTTTATCGACCTTGTCATAGTCGATTTCCGGGAAGATGATCTGCTCTTTCACGCCCATGCTGTAGTTGCCACGACCATCGAAAGATTTCGGGTTCAGGCCACGGAAGTCACGGATACGCGGAATGGAAATATCTACCAGGCGATCCAGGAACTCCCACATCTGCTGACCGCGCAGAGTGACTTTACAACCAATCGGCCAACCTTCACGCACCTTGAAGCCCGCGATGGACTTGCGCGCCAGGGTAACGACCGGCTTCTGACCAGCAATAGCAGTCATGTCGGCAACAGCGTTTTCCAGCTGCTTCTTGTCACCCAGTGCTTCACCCACACCCATGTTCAGGGTTACTTTGGTCACACGGGGAACAGCCATAACATTCGGGCAGTTCAGCTCGTCTTTCAGCTTCTGCTTGATCTCGTTTGCGTAAAGCGCTTTCAATCTTGACATTGCACCAACCTCTCTTACTTATCACCGCCGACGACTTCGTCGGTGGACTTGAAGAAACGTACCTTGGTGCCGTCTTCAAGCAGCTTGAAGCCTACACGATCACCTTTACCGGTCTTCGGGTTGAAGATCGCAACATTGGAAGTCGCGATAGCCGCTTCCTTCTCAACGATGCCACCTTGCTGACCCAGCATCGGGTTCGGCTTCTGGTGTTTTTTGATCATGTTGATGCCAGAAACGATCAGGCGATCGTTCTGCAGCACGCGCATAACCTTACCGCGCTTGCCCTTGTCTTTTCCTGCGATAACGATGACTTCATCGTCGCGACGAATCTTACGCATTATTTTACCTTGCCGTTTCCTGCTACCCTCTCATGCTCAAAAACGCCAAACCCTATCGGGAGTGGCGTTTTTATCACAAGACCTGTCTCATCAAGAGCGGTCTTAGAGCACTTCAGGCGCCAGGGAAATGATCTTCATGAACTTCTCGTTACGAAGCTCACGCGTTACTGGCCCGAAGATACGAGTACCGATCGGAGCATCGTTGGCGTTCAACAGAACCGCAGAATTGGTATCAAAGCGGATCAGTGAACCGTCCGGACGACGGACACCCTTACGAGTACGTACTACGACAGCCTTAAGTACCTGGCCTTTCTTAACCTTGCCACGCGGAATTGCTTCCTTGACGGTCACCTTGATGACGTCGCCAACAGAGGCGTAGCGGCGGTGAGAACCACCCAGGACCTTAATACACTGCACACGCTTGGCGCCGCTGTTGTCAGCAACATCAAGCATCGTTTCAGTCTGAATCATGGTCTACTCCACAAACTGTATATACCGTCACCGCAACCACTGATGTCAGCTGCGGTGAACTGGCGTAATGGAGCAAAGGCGCACTAGTTTACACCTTTGCTGCACGCTCTTCAATGCGAACAAGCGACCAGGTCTTGGTCTTTGACAGCGGACGGGATTCGGCGATAGTCACCAGATCACCCATCTGACACTCATTCTTCTCATCGTGAGCATGCAGTTTGGTGGAGCGCTTCACAAACTTACCGTAGATCGGGTGTTTTTCCTTACGCTCAACCAGAACTGTGATGGTTTTATCCATCTTGTCACTGACGACCTTACCGGTCACAGTCCGAGTACGTTTTTCCGCGCTCATTTAGTCACCTGCTTTTCGTTCAGAAGAGTCTTAACGCGAGCGATGTCGCGACGAACCTGACCGAGCAGGTGAGTCTGTGCCAGCTGGCCAGTCGCTTTCTGCATACGCAGGTTGAACTGGTCCTTCAGAAGGCCCAGCAGAGCCTGCTGAAGCTCTTCTACGGACTTGTCACGCAGTTCAGTAGCTTTCATTACATCACCGTCCGCTTAACAAAAGTTGTAGAAACCGGCAGCTTGGCAGCAGCCAGCGCAAAAGCTTCCGCAGCCAGCTCTTCGGGCACACCGCTCATTTCGAACAGAACCTTACCCGGCTGGATCTGGGCTACCCAGTACTCCACGCTACCCTTACCTTTACCCATACGTACTTCCAGCGGCTTGGTAGTGATCGGCTTGTCCGGGAAAACACGGATCCAGATCTTACCACCACGCTTGACGTGACGGGTCATGGTACGACGGGCCGCTTCGATCTGGCGAGCAGTGATGCGGCCGCGACCGGTCGCTTTCAGTGCAAACTCACCAAAGCTGACCTTGCTGCCGCGCTGTGCCAGGCCACGGTTGCGACCTTTCATTACCTTGCGGTATTTCAGTCGTTTCGGTTGCAGCATTGACGTCTACCTCACTTACCTTTCTTCTTGGGCGCGTTCTTCTCGGCACGTACCTGTTCGATACCACCGAGGATCTCGCCCTTGAAGATCCAGACTTTAACGCCAATCACACCGTAAGTGGTGTGGGCTTCGTAGGTAGCGTAATCGATGTCCGCACGCAGAGTGTGCAGCGGTACACGACCTTCACGATACCATTCAGTACGCGCAATCTCGGCACCGCCAAGACGACCGCTAACCTGAATTTTGATGCCTTTGGCGCCCTGACGCATAGCATTCTGAACCGCGCGCTTCATGGCACGACGGAACATCACACGACGCTCCAGCTGGCTGGCAACGCTCTGCGCAACCAGTTTGCCGTCCAGATCCGGCTTGCGTACTTCTTCGATGTTGATGTGAACAGGCACACCCATCATCTGAGAAACAGCGTTACGCAGCTTTTCGACGTCTTCGCCTTTCTTGCCGATCACGATACCCGGACGCGCCGTGTAAATAGTGATCTTGGCATTCTGTGCCGGACGCTCGATCTCGATGCGGCTAACAGATGCATTTTTCAGCTGCTCATCCAGGTACTTGCGCACCTGAAGGTCATTCAGCAGCTTTGCAGAGTATTCAGCCTTGTCGGCGTACCATACAGAGGTATGGTCCTTGACAATTCCAAGCCGAATACCGGTCGGATTGACTTTCTGACCCATATTGAACTCTCCTAGCAATCAGCTCTTAGTCGGCCACCTTGACGGTGATATGTGACGTGCGCTTCAGGATGCGGTCAGCGCGGCCTTTGGCACGCGGCATGATGCGCTTCATGGTCATCCCTTCATCAACGAAGACCGCTGATACGCGCAGGTCGTCAATATCGGCACCTTCGTTGTGCTCCGCATTCGCGATAGCAGACTCCAGAACCTTCTTGACCAGGTGCGCACCTTTCTTCGTGCTGAACGCCAGGATATTCAGAGCTTCGCCCACAGATTTACCACGGATCTGATCAGCGACCAGTCGGGCCTTCTGGGCGGAGATGCGGGCGCCTGTGTGCTTGGCGATAACTTCCATCATCTACCCCCTTACTTCTTCTTGGCCTTCTTGTCGGCTGCATGACCGCGGTATGTACGTGTCGCAGCGAACTCGCCCAGTTTGTGGCCGACCATGTCTTCGGTAATGAAAACCGGGACATGCTGACGACCGTTATGTACTGCAATAGTGAGACCGACAAACTGCGGGAACACAGTTGAACGGCGTGACCAGGTCTTGATCGGACGACGTTCGTTAGCCTCGATTGCAGCTTCTACCTTCTTCAACAGGTGAAGGTCAATGAACGGACCTTTCTTCAGTGAACGTGGCACAGCTGATTCCTCTTATTTAGCCTGACGACGGCGTACGATCAGTTTATCAGTACGCTTGTTCTTGCGAGTCTTGTGGCCCTTGGTCGGTACGCCCCACGGAGTAACCGGATGACGACCACCAGAGCTACGACCCTCACCACCACCGTGCGGGTGATCAACCGGGTTCATCGCCGCACCGCGAACGGTCGGACGAACACCACGCCAGCGCTTGGCACCAGCTTTACCCAGCTGACGCAGGCTGTGCTCGGAGTTGCTCACTTCACCCAGAGTAGCGCGGCACTCGGTCAGTACCTTGCGGGTTTCGCCAGAACGCAGACGCAGAGTCGCGTATGCACCTTCACGTGCTACCAGCTGTGCAGAGGTTCCTGCTGAACGCGCGATCTGAGCGCCTTTACCCGGCTTCAGCTCAACGCAGTGAACAGTACTACCCAGCGGAATGTTGCGCAGCGGCAGAGTGTTACCGATTTTGATGTCAGCATCGTCACCAGAGATGACGCGCGCACCCGCCTGCAGACCTTTCGGCGCAATGATGTAGCGACGCTCACCGTCGGCATACTTCACCAGCGCGATGTTGGCAGAACGGTTCGGATCGTATTCCAGGCGCTCGATGATGCCTGCAATGCCGTCCTTGTTACGACGGAAGTCAATAATACGGTAATGGCTCTTGTGACCACCGCCGATGTGACGCGTCGTGATGCGACCGTTGTTGTTACGACCACCGGTCTTGCTTTTCTTCTCGACCAGCGCAGCAAACGGCTTGCCCTTGTGCAGACCTTCGCTGACCACCTTAACGACATGACGACGTCCAGCAGAGGTCGGCTTTGCTTTAATAACTGCCATGGTTCAACCCCTCGTTATTCGCCTGCCAGGAAATCGATTTCAGAGCCTTCGGCCAGACGAACGTACGCTTTGCGAACATCGCTGCGCTTACCCATGCCACGCATGGTGCGCTTGGTTTTACCCTTGATGTTCAGAACGTTAACGCCTGCAACCTTGACATTGAACAGCTCTTCAACAGCTGCCTTGATTTCCGGCTTGGTTGCGTCTTTAGCCACACGGAAAACAACCTGCTCGCTGCCTTCAGCTACGATGGTGGCCTTTTCAGAGATGTGCGGTCCGAGCAGCACTTTGTAAATGCGTTCCGGGTTCATGCCAGCACCTCCTCAATTTTCTTCAGAGCAGGCACTGTCACCAGGACCTTCTCGAAACCAACCAGGCTAACCGGGTCGATACCTGCCGCATCACGCACGTCAACGTGCGGAACGTTACGGGCAGCCAGATACAGATTCTGCTCGACGTTTTCGGTGATCAGCAGGGCATTGTCCAGCTTGAGTTCTTCAAGCTTGCCAACAAACTGCTTGGTCTTCGGTGTTTCCAGCTGGAAGTCTTCAACAACAACCAGACGCTCCTGACGAACCAGCTCAGACAGAATGCAGCGCATCGCAGCACGGTACATCTTCTTGTTTACTTTCTGAGCAAAGCTGCGCGGCTGAGCAGCGAAGGTAACACCACCGGCACGCCACAGCGGCGAACGGCTGGTACCTGCACGTGCACGACCAGTACCCTTCTGACGGAAAGGCTTGGCGCCACCGCCGGAAACAGCGGAACGATTTTTCTGCGCTTTGGTGCCCTGACGGCCAGCTGCCATGTAAGCAGTAACCACCTGGTGAACCAGCGCTTCATTGAACTCTTTACCAAATGCCAGATCGGATACTTCGACCGATCCAGTGGCTCCAGTCAGATTCAGATTCATGCCAATCCTCCTCAGGCGCGTGCTTTAACAGCAGGTTTAACGATGACATCGCCGCCAGTGGCGCCCGGGATTGCTCCCTTGACGATCAGCAGGTTGCGCTCTGCATCAACGCGCACGACTTCGAGAGTCTGCACGGTGCAACGCTCGGCACCCATGTGACCGGCCATCTTTTTGCCTTTGAAGACACGACCCGGGGTCTGGCACTGACCAATGGAACCCGGAGCACGGTGAGAAATGGAGTTACCGTGAGTCGCGTCCTGAGTACTGAAGTTCCAGCGCTTAACGCCGCCCTGGAAGCCCTTACCCTTAGATTGACCGGTAACGTCAACTTTCTGACCTGCTTCGAAGCGCTCAACAGTCAGCGCGTCGCCGACGTTGATTTCCTCGCCACCATTCAGACGGAACTCCCACAAACCGCGACCGGCTTCGACGCCCGCTTTGGCAAAGTGACCTGCTTCCGGCTTGCTCAGGCGATTAGCCTTCTTGCTGCCAGTAGTCACCTGTACCGCTGCATAACCATCAGCTTCGACAGTCTTGACGCTGGTTACACGGTTCGGTTCCATTTCGATGACGGTGACTGGCACGGACACGCCATCTTCAGTGAAGATGCGGGTCATACCCGCTTTACGTCCGATAAGTCCTACAGACATGTTTTTACCTCTTGCCAGTTGTGTACGGGGCTGTCACCCACTATGGCTGCCCTTTTCAGGTGCATTCCACAAATAGCGCTTCATTAATTGAATAATTCTGCGCAGTGCGTATTAGCCGAGGCTGATCTGCACTTCAACACCCGCTGCGAGATCCAGCTTCATCAGTGCGTCGACAGTTTTTTCTGTCGGCTCAACGATGTCCAGGACACGCTTGTGCGTACGAATTTCATACTGGTCACGCGCGTCCTTGTTGACGTGCGGGGACACCAGTACGGTGTAACGCTCTTTGCGGGTAGGAAGTGGGATCGGACCACGCACCTGAGCACCTGTCCGCTTGGCAGTCTCAACGATCTCCTGAGCGGATGAGTCGATCAGGCGATGATCAAAAGCCTTCAGACGAATTCTGATTTTTTGGTTCTGCATTCTGATCACGCATTTCCTGTAAGTTTTTTTACGGCAATAGCCGACCACCCCTCGGATGAAGGGGACGCAAATTTTACTCAGAGAGCCGGTTAGCGTCAACCAAAAGTTTAAATTTTAACCAACTCCTGCTGCCACCCGTCAGCCAGACACAAAAAAGCCCTCCGAGGAGGGCTTTTTTCAACTCAAGTCAGCGAGAAAATCACTCGATGATCTTGGATACCACGCCGGCACCGACGGTACGACCACCTTCACGGATGGCGAAGCGCAGACCTTCTTCCATCGCGATCGGGTTGATCAGGGTAAC
>NZ_JAHQZT010000012.1 GCF_019061305.1 Marinobacterium weihaiense | reverse complement strand
AACCCTGTCGTCTCAAGCGAGGAGGCGTATTCTACGCATCCCCGATGCAGAGTCAACACCCGTGCGCGTAAAAGTTTCAAAAAATGAAACCAAGCCAAAACCACCGCCCCTTAACGCAAACAGACACGCCTGATACCGGGGTGTCTGTCACCAGGCTTGTGTAGGAGGATTAACTTCAGCCCTTGCGCTCTCGCAGCACCATCACCGAGCAATGGGCTCGCTCGACCACCCGAGCGGTCACGGATCCGATCAGAATATTTTCGACCCGCGTGTAGTTGTGACTGGGCATCACGATCAGATCAACCGAAAGCTTTTCAGCCATACGGATAATTTCACGCGCCGCGTTGCCCTCGCAAACATGCTCGTGGCAGTGCGAGCGGCCAGGCAAAGCGCCTGCCACGAGCTGGTGTAGCTCGTGATCTAATCCCCGCAATGCTTTTTCCATGGTGTCGTTCGGAAAATAAGCAGCAACCAAAGGCATGTTCAGCCCAGGTAGCACTGCCATGACATGCAGCTCTGAATTTTCGTCTGCCAGGTAATGACTGGCCTCCTGCAGTGACGTGTGTGCCGTGGCTTTATCCTGCAGGTCAACCGGCAGCAGTATTTTTCGGAACATCACAGCCTCCTAAATGTATGTCTGCTGACGGCGGCGACGCAGTTGTAGCATCGCCAGCCCGGCCAACAGTAACAGTGCAGGCAGAGTCATCCACTGCTTGTCAGGGCGGTCAGTTTCCTGCTGAATACCCAGAATCTGCCAGTCGAAGTCCAGTCCGGCCTCCTGCGCCGGACTGCCGAAACCAACCAAATCAACCACCACCGCGTCATCCGAAATAGACAGCGTCAGGCCTGTATTGGCCAAGCGCTCTGCTCCCGTGTCACCGGCTTCAAGCGGCAGGCGTACCAGCTTGCTTACCATGTCGCCATCAATGGTCATACCCTCGGCCTGCAGCATCAGATGTCCACCTTCAGGCACGGCACCAGCCAGCGCCTCGATCTGCTGCGGTGGTGCAGTCGTGATCGGGGGGTAAATTTCATCCCACCAAAAGCCCGGACGGAACAGAGTAAAGGCGATCAGCAGCAACATCAGGGTTTCATACCAGCGACTTTTAACCAGCCAGTACCCCTGGGTTGCAGCAGCAAAGATCAGCATGGCGATTACGGCACTGGTAATGGTAATCAGCAGGTGCGGGATGCTTTCGATACCGATCAACAGCAGTTCAGTGTTGAAAATAAACATGAACGGCAGCACCGCCGTACGGATGTCATAGGTAAAGCCCTGTACACCGGTGCGAATGGGATCAGAACGCGCGATCGCAGCGGCGGCAAACGCCGCAAGCCCTACCGGCGGCGTATCATCAGCCAGAATACCGAAATAGAACACGAACAGGTGTACCGCGATCAGCGGCACGATCAAGCCCTGCTGGGCACCCAAGGTAACGATGACCGGCGCCATCAGAGTGGACACGACTATATAGTTGGCCGTGGTGGGAAGCCCCATACCCAGCAACAAACTGATCGCCGCAGTAAACAGCAACATCAGCATGATATTACCGGCCGAGATGAACTCGACAAACTCGGTCATCACCAGACCGATCCCCGTCAGGGTCACCGTACCTACAACGATACCGGCTGCTGCCGTCGCCACGCCAATGCCGATCATGTTGCGCGAACCGGTCACCAGACCTTCCAATAAGTCATCAAAGCCGGTTTTGACACCGGCGATAAACGTCTCGCCACCGGTACGGAACTGTGCCTTGAGCGGTTTGTGCGTCAACACAATCACGATCATGAAGACCGTCGCCCAGAAGGCGGATAGCCCCGGCGAGAAGCGTTCGACGGTCAAACACCAGACCAGCACGAATACCGGCAGCAGGAAGTAGAGCCCCGATTTTACGGTCGGACCGGTCCGTGGCAGCGCCACGATCTCGGCATTGGGGTCATCAATCTGCAGATCGGGATAGTGCGCTGCATGGCGTACTAACAGGATGTAGGCCACCAGTATGACGCCGGCCATCAGCCAATAGCTGGCATTGCCGAGGTACTCCTTGGTCCAGCCAAAGCCATAATACAGCCCCAGTGACAGCAGACAGACGCCGACTACGATGCCGCACCAGGTCGCCAGTTTCTGCGCCAGGGTTCGGCCGTCATGCGGTTTTTCCAAGCCCTGCATGCCCGCCTTGAGAGCTTCCAGGTGCACGATGTAAATCAGGGCGATATATGAAATCAGCGCCGGCAAAATCGCGTGCTGAATGACCTCAATATAGGAAATGCCGACATATTCCACCATAAGGAAGGCGGCCGCGCCCATGATCGGCGGCGTCAGCTGGCCATTGGTCGACGCCGCCACTTCAACAGCCCCCGCCTTATACCCCGGAAACCCGACCCGCTTCATCAGCGGGATGGTGAAGGTGCCGGTCGTGACCACGTTGGCGATGGATGAGCCGGAGATCAGGCCGCTCAAGCCGGACGACACGACGGCCGCCTTGGCCGGACCGCCACGCATGTGCCCCAGCAATGAAAAGGACACCTGGGTGAAATAGTTGCCGGCACCGGCTTTTTCAAGCAACGCCCCGAAGAGCACGAACAGAAACACGAAGCTGGTGGACACGCCCAGTGCCACCCCGAACACCCCTTCTGTCGTCAGCCACTGGTGCGACATTGCCTTAGCCAAGCTCGCGCCCTTGTGGGCGATCACGTCCGGCATGTAGGGGCCGGCAAAGGTGTAGGTCAGAAAGATTGCCGCCACGACCATCAGCGGCGGCCCCAACGCCCGCCGGGTTGCCTCCAGCAACAGCAGCATGCCCATGACGGCAACCACGATGTCGGCCGTGATCGGCGCCCCGGAGCGCGTCGCCAGCTGGGATTCGAAGATCACCAGGTACGCGGCGGAAAAAGCCCCTGCCAGCGCAAACAGCCAGTCATGCCAGGGAATGTGAAAACGCGGCGAGCTTTTCAACGCCGGGTAGGCGGTATATGCCAAGAAAATGGCAAAGGCCAGATGCACCGCCCTGGCCTTTGAATCATTGATAACGCCGATATCCAGCATGAAGGGCAGTGGCGATGCATACCAAAGCTGGAACAGCGCCCATGCCAGCGCAACTGCCCACAGCAGCTTGCCCGGCAGCCCGGCCGGTGCGCGTGCACCACTGTCGGACTGGGCCACCAGTTCCTGAATGTCGTCGTTCGAGGTTTTATAGGTATCATCCTGAGACACGGCGAGCACCCTTCAGCAGAAAACAGATACAGGAGGGCGAGGGCCGCCCTCCGTGGACACAGGCAGACTTACAGCAGGCCTGCTTCTTTATAGTACTTCTCGGCCCCCGGATGCAGCGGTGCAGTCAATGCATCACGAACCATCTCTTCCTTCTTCAACGTGGCGAAGGCCGGGTGCAGCTTGCGGAAGGTATCGAAGTTTTCAAATACCGCCTTGACCACATTGTAGACCACCTCGTCCGGCACGTCGGCCGAGCTGACGATGGTCGCACCCACGCCGAATGTCATGACGTCGTCCGGGTTGCCGCGATACATGCCACCCGGAATGGCAACCGTGCGGTAGTAGCTGTTGTCTTCAACCAGCTTGTTGACGGTGTCGTCGCTGACGGCCACCAACGTGCTGTCACAAGATGTTGTCGCTTCCTTGATGGCGCCACTCGGGTGACCCACCACATACACCATGGCATCAATCTTGTTGTCACACAGGGCACTGGCCTGCTCCGAGGCTTTCAGTTCGGATGCCAGGGAGAAATCGTCACGGGTCCAGCCCTTGGCGTCCATCAGCACCTCGATAGTACCGCGCTGGCCTGAGCCGGGGTTGCCGATATTGACCCGCTTACCCTTGAGATCATCGAAATTCTTGATACCGGAATCGGCACGGGCTACCACAGTGAAGGGTTCGGCATGCATGGAAAATACGGAGCGCAGTTTCTTGTTGGCGCCCTGCTCGGTGAAGGCATCGGTACCGTTGTATGCATGGAATTGCCAATCGGACTGCGCTACCCCCATATCCAACTCACCGGCCCGAATAGTATTCAGGTTATAAATGGAACCGCCGGTACTCTCGACAGAGCAGCGAATGCCATGATCGGAACGGTCCTTGTTAACCAGTCGACAGATTGCACCACCGGTCGGGTAATACACCCCCGTCACACCGCCGGTACCAATCGTGATAAAGCTTTCCGCGTGTGCAACCGAGGCTGTTACCAGACCGCCTGCGGCAACGGCTGTGGCCATGGCCGCGGACATCAGGGTTTTCTTCAGTGCCATATCGAACTCTCCTGTTTCGTATCGGAAAGGCCCCTGGGTCAAACTGACCAACGGACCCGCTTCAGGCTTTCAGTATTAGCCAGGGCTGCTTGCGCTTCAACCGTTTACTGGATTTTTTCCTGTAAAAACGATGACATAGAATCAGCACCCAATGACGCTCAACAGACCTCTCCCCAGGGGCCCAATTCCGCTATAGTGAAGCCAGAGACCGTTTGCGCAAGGAGCCAAGATGTACAGTCTGCCTGATCTGGAGCCACTCAAGGACTTCAACGCCATTGCCGTGCTGACCAGCGGTGGCGACTCCCCCGGCATGAACCCGGCCGTGCGCGGCGTGGTGCGTGCGGCCCTTAACCAAAACATCCGGGTATACGGCGTGCAGAAGGGCTACAGCGGTCTGGTGGCCGGCGAACTGAGGGTGATGACCTCCGCCTCGGTCCGCAACATCGTGCAACGCGGCGGTACCATTCTGAAAAGCGACCGCTGCCCCGAATTCAAAGATCCGGCGGTGCGGCGCCAGGCCATCGACGTGCTGCAGCGCGAGGGCATCGACGCTCTGGTGGTGATCGGCGGGGACGGTTCACTGACCGGCGCCCACTGTCTGGCCGAAGAAAGCGATATCGCCGCCATCGGCCTACCCGGCACCATCGACAACGACATTTTCGGCACCGAGGACACCATCGGTTTCGATACTGCCGTGAATACCGCTCTGGATGCGATCGACAAGATACGCGATACCGCGTCATCACACGAGCGTCATTTCCTGGTGGAGGTCATGGGGCGCAACTCCGGTTTCCTGGCCACGCACGTCGGCATTGCCGCCGGTGCCGAAATGGTGGTCGTGCCAGAGTACGAAGTGCAGATCGAACAGCTCGGTCAGCAATTGAGTGACAGCCGCCGCAGTGGCAAGGGGTCCAGCGGGATCATCGTGGTCGCAGAGGGCCGTGACCCGGGCCTGACCTACCGCCTGGCCCAGCAGTTGACGCAACACGGCGAAGAGCCGCGCGTCTGTATTCTGGGCCATATTCAGCGCGGCGGTCGCCCCAGTGGCCATGACCGTGTGCTGGCCTCCAGTCTCGGCGCCATGGCCATCAGCTACCTACTGGCCGGCTACAGTGACATCATGGTCGGCGTAGCCAACGGCGCCATCGTTGACGTACCGCTGGACAGTGTCATCCGCTACCGCAAGGGTCTGGACCCGAAGCTGTTTGAACTGGCGCTCCTGCTGCACAAGTAGCCTGCAGCCCCGCCGGCGGCTCAGCCAAAGCGGTCGGCCACAAAGGGGTTGGCCTGGCGCTCAGCACCGAACGTCGACATGGGGCCATGCCCCGGGATGAAGTCGATGGCATCGCCCAACGGAAACAGTTTCTCGCGGATGGAACGAATCAGCGTGGCATGATCCCCGCGGGGAAAGTCGGTACGCCCGATCGAGCCCTGAAAGAGCACATCTCCCACCAGCGCCAGCGCCGATTCGGGGTGGTAAAACACCACATGTCCCGGGGTGTGGCCGGGGCAGTGAATCACCTCAAGCGTTACCTCACCAAAGCTGACACTGTCGCCATCGTCCAGCCAGCGATCCGGGGTGAACACTTCCACATCAGGGAAACCGAACATCTGGCTCTGCTTGGGCAGGCCTTCGATCCAGAACTCATCGCCACGCTCAGGCCCCTCAATGGTCAACCCCAGCTCGCGCGCCAGAGCGGCACTGCCACCGGCATGATCGATATGGGCATGGGTCAGCAGGATTTTTTCCAGCTGCACACCCTCTTCAGCTACAGCGGCCTTGATCCGAGCCAGGTCACCACCGGGGTCGACCACCGCGGCTTTGCGGGTCTGTTCACACCAAAGCAGGGTACAGTTCTGTTGGAAGGGGGTAACCGGAATGATGCGATATTTCATGGGCCCTCACAGGTCGATAACGGTTTGCTGCAGTATATCGACCCGGGGCCCTGAAAGTCAGGTCTTGAAACGCCCGATTTGCGCCTGCAGGTCATGTGCCAGCTGCTGCAGAGTTTCGCCGCTGGACGCGACGCTATTAGCAGCGGCCACCGTACTTTCAGACGCTTGGGTAATGCGCAGCAGGTTACTGTTCATCTCTTCCGACACTTGGCTCTGCTGTTCCGCGGCAGCAGCCACCTGAACGCCCATGTCCCGGATACGTGCCATCTGCTCGACAATACGTGTCAGTTCTTCCCCGGCGTGCTGCGCGGTCTGGACACTTTCGTCCGCGCCCTGCCGCGACCGCCCCATCACCTGGACCGCTCTCTGGGCCGCGCTGCGCAGGCGATCGTTCATGTTGCGAATCTCTTCGGTCGACCCCTGGGTACGCTGGGCCAACTGCCGCACCTCGTCAGCCACTACAGCAAAACCGCGTCCGGACTCTCCGGCACGGGCTGCTTCAATGGCCGCATTCAGCGCCAGCAGGTTGGTCTGCTCGGAAATTGCCTGAATTTCCCCCAGCACCTGCCCGATCTGTACCGTATCCCCCTCCAAGGCCTGAATGACTTCGGCCGCCTGCGCCACTTCATGTGCCAGGGCCTGAATGCGCTGCACAGTATCATCCACGTCATGATTGCCCTCATCGGCTTCATGATCGGCATTTTCGATAGCCGTGGCGGTCTCCCCTGCACTGCGCGCTACCTCATGCACACTGGCGGCCATCTCGTTCATCGCCGTGGACAGCAACTCGGCTTCCTGCGCCTGCGCATCCAGTGCTGCACTGGTTTCTTCTGCGCTGCGTGCCAACCCTTCGGCGCTGGAGGACACCTGATGGGCCGACTGGGCGATCTGGCAGACCAGGTTCTGAAACGCCACCAGGGTTTCATCAATCTGTCGTCCGACCTGCCCCAGCTCATCCCGTGTATTCAGCGCTGTACGCGCCCGCAGATCACCGCCTGCCACCTGCTGCATGACTTGAGCAATGTGTTCGAGCGGCCGGGTAATTGAACTTCGCAGCGGCACCGCCAAACCAGCCAACACCAGCAATGCTGCTACCAACAGAGCCCCCATGTAGAGGACATCTTCCAGAAAGGCCGCTTCCAGGTCATCAACATAGACACCGGTGGCCACGACCCAGCCCCAAGGCTCAAATGGTTTGGCCAGTGTCATCTTGGCCTTGAACTCACCACTCTGCGGATGCGGCCAGCGATAATCGAGCTGTTCGACATCCTTGCCGGTACCGACCAGTGCAGCCATCTGGGCAAAAATGGCGCGCCCATCCTCCGTGCGATTATCTTTCAATACGCGGCCAATCAGTGCCTGGTCAGCACCGTGGGCTATCACCCGTGCATCCGTATCCAGTACGAAAAAGTAGTCGGTATCGTTATAGCGCATGCTTTCCAGCATGTGTCGGGCGGTGGCCTGCGCCTGTACTTGACTGATTTCTCCGGCATCCACTCTTGTCTGCTGAGCTTTCAACAGCCCTTCGGCACTGTCCAGCAAAGCATGCAGCTGGTGCCGTCTTTCCTGTTGCAGGGAGGTACGCATGTCAAGCAGAGACAGGGCTGTGAGCATCACCAGCATCACGCCGGCAATCAGCACCAGGAGCCAAAGTTTGGTACGAACAGACAGGTTGCGCAGGGACATGGGGGGCACTCGTTCAACTGTTGGTTTTTTTATGCACTCTAGACTAGCACAGTACACCCACCGCAAAAGTACCCATGTGCTCATACCCTTATAATCAATGCGTCTAAAGGGGATTAATTATCCGCCAGTCAACATATGAAGTCCCGGCAGCACTGACAGCGGGCCGGATATTCAGACAGCGCTCCTAGCCACCTTCACGCTCAACATTGACATCAGGTGCTCCCTCGACGCCGACCGCAACCCGCACAGTCATCGGGCTACAGCACACGGTACAGTCTTCGCTGTACTCCTGCTCGGATTCGGTCACATCCACCGTCAGACTAATCGGCTCGCTGCACCAGGGGCACATTACGTCTACCACTTCCAAGGGGTTCATCAGCATTTCACCTCCGTTCCGGGCCGGCTGGCCAACCTAAGCGGTCTTCTGGTTACAGCATAGACAGTTCAGTCTGGAGTGCCTAAACTAGCGGCTGATTCTTGGTCGGGGTGCCTGCTGTGACAGGCTGAGATGAGACCCGCTGAACCTGATCCGGTTGATACCGGCGTAGGAAATCGAGATGACCGTCACCATCACGGCACCCGTGCGCGTGATCGCTGCGGTTTTCTCCCGTATAGGAGCATCCGCATGACTGATACACGTACTCCCATAGCCCTTACCATTGCTGGCTCCGACAGTGGCGGCGGCGCCGGTGTCCAGGCCGACCTCAAGGCCTTTTCAGCGCTGGGCGTGTTCGGCACCTCGGTGATTACCGCTTTAACGGCGCAGAACACCCGCGAAGTGCGCGCCATACATGATGTACCTGCCGCTTTTATCGCTGACCAGCTCAATACGGTGCTGGACGATATTCGCGTGGATGCGGTCAAGATTGGCATGCTCAGCCGTCCCGAAACCATTACCACTATCGCTGCCATTCTGCGTGAGCGTGAGCTGAGCCATATCGTGCTCGACCCGGTCATGGTGGCCAAAAGCGGTGACAAGCTGCTGGCCGATGAATCCGTGGCAGCCCTGCGTAAAGAACTGCTGCCGCTGGCCACCCTGATCACCCCCAACCTGCCGGAAGCGGCGGTGCTGCTGAGCACGGAAGAGGCGCAAAATGTCGAGGCCATGCAGGCTCAGGCTGCACAGCTGCTCGCCCTGGGTCCGCGGGCGGTACTGGTGAAGGGCGGCCATCTGGCCGATTCCGCCAGCGATGACAGCGCCGACCTGCTGCTGAGCGCTGAACAGACACAGTGGCTGCCCGCCAAACGCATCCCCACCACCAACACCCATGGCACTGGCTGTACTCTGTCATCGGCGATCGCCGCCGGCTTGGCCAAGGGACTGGATGTACCCACTGCCGTAGCCGAGGCCAAGACCTACATCACGGCGGCCATTGCCGCCGCCGATCGCCTGCAGGTGGGCTCCGGCCATGGTCCCACGCACCACTTCCACGCCTGGTGGTGAGCCTTGGAGATCCGACTTGAACAGGCCAGCTTGCACTGGCAGCAGCACTGCGTCTTCAACAACCTGGATCTGACCCTGCCCAGCGGGCAGTGGACCAGCATTCTGGGCCAGTCCGGCGTCGGCAAAAGCTCGTTATTGCAGCTGTTGTGTGGTATCGCCGATGAGGCCGACATTCGCGGCACAATTCACTGCAGCGATGGCCGCCCATTGCAGGGCCGTGTGGCCTGGATGGCGCAGCAGGATTTGCTGCTGCCCTGGCTGTCGGTGCTGGATAACGTGCTGCTGGGCGCTCGCCTTCAAGCCGGCAAGGTCACCAAGGAGCAGATCGAGCAGGCCCGCTACCTGCTCAGCCAGGTAGAACTGGCCGATCGTGCCAGCGACCGCCCGGCACAACTGTCCGGCGGCCAGCGTCAACGCGTGGCCTTGGCGCGCACCCTGTTTCAGGATCAGCCGCTGGTGTGCATGGATGAGCCCTTTTCGGCATTGGATGCGATTACCCGTCTCAAACTGCAGGATCTGGCCGCGGAGCTGCTGGCCGACCGCACCGTACTGATGATCACACATGATCCGCTGGAAGCGCTGCGCCTGTCTGACCGTATTCAGGTCCTCCAGGGGCGCCCGGCACGCCTGTCCGAGACACTGGAGCCCGACGGCGCCGCCCCCCGCGCCATCGACAATGCCGAAGTACTGCAACACCAGGCCCGACTGCTGAAACTGCTGGCCGAGGAGGCGGCATGATGCGCCTGCTGCGAGCACTGATCATCGCATTCGGTCTGCTGCTGAGCTGGCAGCTGGTCGTTTGGCTCACCGAGGCGCCCCGCTTCATTCTCCCCGGTCCCCTGCTGGTGCTGGAGACGCTGTGCAATCAGTTCCCGCTGCTGATGCGCCATGCCGGTGTCACCCTGGCCGAGATCCTGCTGGGCCTGCTGCTCGGTACTCTGTTAGGCCTGGCCAGCGCCCTGTCGCTGGCGACCTGGGGCGGACTGCGGCGCTGGCTGCTGCCGGTGCTGGTGGTCAGCCAGGCGATTCCGGTATTTGCTCTGGCGCCGGTACTGATGCTCTGGCTCGGCTACGGCATGGCCTCCAAAGTCGCCATGGCCACGCTGATCATCTACTTTCCGGTCACCGCGGCCTGTTTCGATGGCTTGCGCCAGACCCCCAGCGGTTACCTGCAGCTGGCCCGCACCCTGGGTGCCGGCCGTCGCGCTCAGCTGTTGCAGGTCCGTCTACCCGCCGCCCTGCCCGCCTTTGGCTCCGGCCTGCGGGTGGCAGCCTCGGTCGCGCCCATCGGCGCGGTAGTGGGCGAGTGGGTCGGCTCCTCCACCGGCCTGGGCTACCTGATGCTCAACGCCAACGCGCGCATGCAGGTGGATCTGATGTTCGCTGCGCTGCTGGTACTGGCCGTCATGGCCCTGGCGCTTTACTTCTCCGTTAACCTGATCGCACGACGCCTCACCCCCTGGCTGGATGAGTCCACGTCGTCGGCAACCCGAGGATATACCCCATGAAACGACTGACCGCCCTGCTCTGCGGCTGCCTGCTGTCGGCACAGGCTCTGGCTGCCGACAAGGTCGAGGTAATGCTCGATTGGTTCATCAACCCGGATCACGGCCCGCTGATCATTGCCCAGCAGAAGGGCTTTTTTGCCGCGCAAGGACTGGAAGTCTCGCTGGTGGAACCGGCAGATCCCTCCATGCCGCCCAAGCTGGTTGCCGCCGGCAAGACCGATATGGCCGTCAGCTACCAGCCCCAGCTACACCTGCAGGTGGACCAGGGTCTGCCGCTGACTCGCGTAGGCACCCTGGTAGCCACGCCGCTGAACTCACTGGTCGTGCTCAAGGACGGCCCGATCAACAGCATTGCCGATCTCAAAGGCAAAAAAGTGGGCTTTTCGGTCAGCGGCTTCGAGGATGCGCTGCTGAGTGCCATGCTCAACAAGCACGGCCTCAAAGCTGACGATATCGAGCTGATCAACGTCAACTGGTCACTGTCGCCCTCGGTGATCAGCGGTCAGGTGGATGCCGTCATCGGTGCCTTCCGCAACTTCGAGCTCAACCAGATGGATATCGAGGGCCATCCGGGTCGCGCCTTCTTCGTGGAAGAAGAAGGGGTTCCGGCCTATGACGAGCTGATTCTGGTGGTGAACAAGGCCAAGCAGGATGACCCGCGCTGGGCACGTTTCATGACCGCACTGGAACAGGCCACCCAGTACATCATCAACCACCCTGATGCCGCTTGGGGCAGTTTTGTCAGCTATAAGCCCAACGAACTGAACACCGAGCTCAACCGCCGCGCCTGGGGCGACACCCTGACCCGTTTCGCCCTGCGTCCCGCCGCGCTGGACACCGGCCGCTACCAGCGCTTTGGCGCCTTTATGCAGGCCCAGGGCCTGACCAAGGCCAACCCGGCGGTCGACACCTACGCCATCACGCCTTAACAACGTGTTGAAAAGCGTAATCGAGGTAGCCGAGACAAGCGGCACGCCGCCCGGGCAAAAACAGGCGAAAAAGCGGAGTTTAGTGGGCTAAATGAGCATTTTGAGCCTGTTTTAAACGCCGTATTCGGCAACGCAGATAGATTTTCAACATCCTGTTAAGGAAAAGGAAAGCATCATGTCCCTGTACGAACACCTGAAAGCCCAGTGTATCGACGACTGGAACGCCTATATCCAGCACGATTTCGTGCGCCAGCTGGGTCAGGGTACCTTGGCGAAAGAATGTTTCCAGCACTACCTGAAGCAGGATTACCTGTTCCTGATCCAGTTCAGCCGCGCCTGGGGCCTGGCCGTGTTCAAGAGCGAAGACCTGACCAGCATGCGCTACGCCCAGTCCGGCCTCAACGCCATGCTGGATACCGAGATCAGCCTGCACGTGGATTACTGCCGCGACTGGGGTATCAGTGAAGAGCAGTTGCTGGCTCTGCCGGAAGCCTCGGCTACAGTCGCCTACACACGCTATGTGCTGGATGCCGGCTTCGCCGGTGACCTGCTCGACCTGCACGTGGCACTGGCACCCTGCATCATCGGCTATGCCGAGATCGCCAACTGGCTGGCTGCACAGCCCGATACGGTGCGCGAAGGCAGCCCCTATGCGCCCTGGATCGAGATGTACCTGAGCGACGAATACCAGCAGGCCGCCAACACTGAGCGCGAGCTTCTGGATACCCTGGGTCAGGGCCTGCCTCCCGCCCGCCTGGAAGCACTGGCCAAGCGCTTCCGCACCGCGACCCGCATGGAAGTCAGCTTCTGGCAGATGGGCCTGGATCGGGCCGACTGATCACGGATCATTCACCCTTACAACGATAAAACGCAGGAAAGATGATGAGCACAGAGCACCTGAGCAATACCGCCCAAGTGGACAAGGACTCCGTCCAGCCGTTCCCGAAATCGCGCAAGGTCTATGTCGAGGGCAGCCGTCCCGATATTCGCGTGCCGATGCGCGAAATCACCCTGGACGATACGCCCACCGATATGGGTGGCGAGAAGAACGACCCGCTGTACGTCTATGACACCTCCGGTCCCTACACCGATCCGGACGCGACCATCGACGTGCGCAAAGGCCTGGCGCCGCTGCGTGAGAACTGGATTCTGGAACGTGACGACACCGAACAGCTGGACGGCCTGACCTCCGAATACGGCCGTGCCCGTGCCGCCGACCTGCGCCTGGATGAACTGCGTTTCGAACTGACCCGTAAGCCGCGCCGTGCCAGGCCGGGCAAGAACGTGACCCAGCTGCACTATGCACGCCAGGGCATCATCACGCCGGAGATGGAATACATCGCCATCCGCGAGAACATGAAGCTGGCCAAGGCTAAAGCCGAGGGCAACATCGTCGCCGAGCAGCACCCGGGGCACAATTTCGGCGCCTACCTGCCGGACGAGATCACGCCGGAATTCGTGCGTCAGGAAGTGGCCGAAGGCCGCGCCATCATTCCCTGCAACATCAACCACCCGGAACTGGAACCGATGATCATCGGCCGCAACTTCCTGGTAAAGATCAACGGCAACATCGGCAACTCCGCCGTTACCTCCTCCATCGAAGAGGAAGTGGAGAAAATGACCTGGGGCACCCGCTGGGGCGCCGACACCATCATGGACCTGTCCACCGGCAAGAACATCCACGAGACCCGTGAATGGATCCTGCGCAACTCACCGGTCCCCATCGGCACCGTGCCGATCTACCAGGCACTGGAGAAGGTCAACGGTATCGCCGAAGACCTGAACTGGGAGGTGTTCCGCGACACCCTGATCGAGCAGGCGGAGCAGGGTGTGGATTACTTCACCATCCACGCGGGCGTACTGCTGCGCTATGTGCCGCTGACCGCCAAGCGCATGACCGGCATCGTCTCCCGTGGCGGTTCCATCATGGCAAAGTGGTGCCTGGCCCACCACGAGGAGAACTTCCTCTACACCCACTTCGAAGAGATCTGCGAGATCTGCAAGGCCTACGATGTGGCCTTCTCCCTCGGTGACGGCCTGCGTCCGGGCTCGGTCTACGATGCCAACGACGAAGCCCAGTTCGCCGAGCTGGAAACTCTGGGCGAGCTGACCAAGATCGCCTGGCAGCACGATGTGCAGGTGATGATCGAGGGTCCGGGCCATGTGCCGATGCACATGATCAAGGAGAACATGGACAAGCAGCTGAAGGAGTGCCACGAAGCACCCTTCTACACCCTGGGCCCATTGACCACCGACATCGCCCCGGGCTACGACCACATCACCTCCGGTATCGGCGCGGCGATGATCGGCTGGTACGGCTGTGCCATGCTCTGCTACGTGACGCCGAAGGAGCACTTGGGCCTGCCCAACAAGGACGACGTCAAGACCGGCATCATCACCTACAAGATCGCCGCGCACGCCGCCGATCTGGCGAAAGGCCATCCGGGTGCGCAGATCCGCGACAACGCCATGTCCAAGGCGCGTTTCGAGTTCCGCTGGGAAGACCAGTTCAACATCGGTCTGGACCCGGACACCGCCCGCGCCTACCACGACGAGACCCTGCCGAAGGAATCAGCCAAGGTGGCGCACTTCTGCTCCATGTGCGGCCCCAAGTTCTGCTCGATGAAGATTTCTCAGGAAGTGCGTGATCTGGACGAAAGCCAGGTCGCGGCGATCAATGCCCAGGCGGAACAGGGCATGAAGGAGAAGTCGGAAGAGTTCAAGGACAGCGGCGCCGAGATCTATCACAAGGTGTGATACTCGGACCCGACATCTCTGTACCTGGAAAATACTGACTCCGGGTGCGGAGATGGTGGTGCGCTTGCATGCGACTCGCTTTACGTCATCCCTGACCGCTCGACTGCGGCCGTCCCCAAGTGGTAACGGTCGCATGCAATTAGCGCCACCTTCCACCCCTTCACCAGGAAGAATTCTGAAATATTTAAACCTGAGCAAGGATGCGAATACGGCTTTCGCTGTAGCGGATCTGATGGTTGACCACACAGAAAAGACCATGAGAAACCATTGATTTATATAGTTTCTCAGTCATCTGCTGGCTGATACGGAATCTGCTTTTAATGCTGTTTTGCAAAGTAGCCGCCTTCGCAGGTCGAGCTTTGACGTTGGTTCGCAAATACTCACTGTAGGTCGCGATCATGGACGCCTCAGTCTTTGGCAAAGCCTCAGACAGTTGTGCTTGAGCCCCACTATCCGCCTGTTCCGCCAACCCGATTCTCTCGGCCGAGCGCTGATGCGCTTGGAGCAGATGAACTGCATGGTCCAAGTCCTTATCATCAGACACTATTACAAAATGAGTATCTGCCGCCAGCTCCTGCATCAATGCACCGGCCAGAAAACAGATACCAAAATCTGCCGCATTCTTGCCGCCCTTCTCCATCTGCTGGATTTTCAGCCGGCCTGCTGTAATCGCCTCCGCCAGTAGGGTAATCCAGTTTAATGGTATCTTGGCGTTGGCATGCGCGTGGCAGATCACTACACGGCTGTAGATGTTGATATCTTCAGGCAAGTTCTGCAACTGCTTGGGGCAGTTTTCCAGATCAATCAGCATCACCTTGCTGACGACGGCCATCTCCGCCTCGGCAGCCTTGCCCAGCCGCTCGGTGTTCACCAGATCATTCATGTCGGTTCCTTGTTCAGCCGGCCCAACGGGCTTCCTGAAGGCTGAGCTGTCCATAATTCCCTTGGTCGCGTACTGGAAGGCGATTCGAGCACACCTGGGCACAGTGGCCCTGCAACGCAAAAGGCCGGTGAATCTCCGGCCTTGTAAGCTCGAGCCGGTCAGCTCAGAGAGCGGCCGTGGATATAGGCCTGTTCGGACACGGCGGTCCATTTCTGGACCTGATCACGGAACTGAACAAAGGAGTCGTATACCTTCTTCGTGATCTCATCCTTCTGCGCTTCCTCGGCCACCACCTCATCAGAGATGGTGCGCAGTTTCAACATGACATCGTCCGGGAAGTTGCGCAGCTCAACGCCGTGCTTGTTGACCAGCTGGTCCAGGGCCTGGTTGTTCTTGGTCATGAACTCGGCCAGCATATCCTGATTGGCCACGCGCAGGGCATTGCGCACGATGATCTGCAGGTCTTCCGGCAGCGCCTGGAAGGCTTCCTTGTTGATGAAGCATTCCAGCGTGGTGCCCGGCTCATGCCAGCCCGGATAGTAGTAGTATTTGGCCGCCCGGTGCAGGCCGAAGGCCATGTCGTTGTAGGGCCCGACCCATTCGGTGGCATCGATGGTACCCGACTGCAGCGAGGAAAAGATTTCACCCCCCGGCAGCAGTACCGGCGTACCGCCGGCCCGCTTCAGCACTTCGCCGCCCAGGCCCGGAATACGCATTTTCAAGCCCTTGAGGTCTTCGACGCTGTTGATCTCCTTGTTGAACCAGCCGCCCATCTGCACGCCGGTGTTGCCGGCCGCTCCCGGGATCAGCCCGAACTTGTCATAGACCTCTTCCCAAAGTTCCATGCCGCCGCCGTGATACAGCCAGGCATTCATTTCCTGGGCCGTCAGGCCGAAGGGGACGGCGGAAAAGAACTGTGCCGCCGTGCTCTTGCCCTTCCAGTAATAGGCCGCGCCATGCCCCATCTCGGCTGTTCCACGTGAAACAGCGTCGAAGATTTCCAGCGCACCAACCAGTTCGCCCGCACCGTAGACCTTCACCTGGATGCGGCCGTTGGTCATCTTGTTGATCATGTCGGCCAACTGGTTGGCTCCGGTCCCCAGGCCCGGGAAGTTCTTCGGCCAGGTGGTGACCATTTTCCATTTGAAGTCCGGCGCGGCCATGGCCGGCGCAGCGGCCAGTGTGCCGGCGGCAACCGTGGCAGCACCGGCGCCACGGAGAAACTGTCTGCGTTTCACGGTTTGATTTCCTTGTTCGTTATTATCAGCGGGGTGTCAGGGTGTGACAGAGCAATGAAATTAGCACGCCCCCCCGCCCCCTGCAATCGACACCCACCGGTCGACAAGCCCCGCCATGACGGACATTGGGCGCGTTCGGCTTTCGTTGTTATACTGGCCGTTCCAGCAGTAAAAATGGAATCAACGGAGATGAACTCCTTCAACCTGCTCAAGTCGATTGCCGATGCCCGCCCCAGCCTGCGTAAATCCGAGCAGAAGGTCGCAGACTACGTTCTGGCCAACCCGAATGAAGTCATTCACATGCGCATCGTCGATCTGGCGTCGGAAGCCCAAGTCAGCGAGCCCACCGTCGTGCGCTTCTGTCGCGCCCTGGATTACGACGGTTTTCAGGACTTCAAACTGACCCTGGCACAGGGGCTGGCCAGCAACGCCAGCTATGAACAGTTTTCACTGGATTCCAAGGACACGGTGATCGAGTTCAAGCAGAAGATCTTCGATTCCATGATCGGCAACCTGATCAACATCCGTGATCAGCTCGACCCCAATCTGCTGGAAGAGGCGATCGATGCCCTGGCCAAGGCCAATCGCGTCGAGTTCTACGGTTTTGGTGCCTCGGCACCGGTGTGTGCCGATGCCCAGCACAAGTTTTACCGCCTGATGGTTTCGGCCGCCGCCTATTCCGACCCGCACATGCAGACCATTTCCGCTCTGACCCTGGGTGAAGGCGACGTCGTGGTGGCCATCTCCCAGACCGGCCGCACCAAGGACCTGCTGCACACCGTCAAACTGGTGCGTGACAAGGGCGCCACCGTGATTACCCTGTGCCCGGGCAATACCCCGCTGGCCGAGCTGGCCACCATTCCCATTCATGTCGACGTGGAGGAAGACAAGGATCTGAGCACCCTGATGTCCTCACGCGTGGTGCATCTGGTGATCATCGATATCCTGGCCGTCGGCATGGCCATGAAACTGGGGCCGGCACTGGTTGACCACCTTAAGACCATCAAGCGCAGCCTGCGCAATCTGCGCCAGAACGACAAGCGCATTCCGCCCATGCGCCGCCCGAGTACCGACACCGGCGGCGAGTAATCACTCGCCGTCATCCCCTCGCAACACACCTCTTCTACGCTAGTGCCCTGTCGTGCACGGATTTGATCTTTTGCAACCGTTGCGGTAAATAAAAATCTCCATGCGTGTTTGCTGCAATCAGCCAGGCACCTGGCCGCCGCCTGATTGCAGTGACCCTGAGATCGGAGCAAGGCTATGCTGATACGGAAAGAGCAGGACCTGGACCCTATCCAGACCGAGGTTTTCGACATCATGGTTGGATACGATGTCGAGCAAAAGAATCGTCGCAAACAGCATGCAACCCGCCGCCTTCTTGAAGCCAGGCGTGCCATCGAACGACATCGGGAGGAAAAAGAGTTGATGTCCTGGATTGATGAAGACACCTGGTTCGAAGACGAGCACTGACCGACAGGAGGAGCCGGCCCCGGGGGGCCGGCTTTTTGGTGTCAGTCGCGCGGATAGAGAATGTTGAGCGGTACCGCCCCGCCACCATCCACCACGACGGCCGCATGCTCGCGCTTGAGCTGACGCGGCTCGGTCACACCGCAGGAATGCGCAATCAGCTCTACTTCATGCACCAGGTTGTGGTGGAAGTTAGCCACACGCTCTGCCTTCACGTCCGGCACCAGCCCCTGCTGCAGTTTGGGGTCATGCGTGGTGATACCGGTCGGGCAGCTGTTCTTGTTGCACTGCAGGGCCTGAATACACCCCAGTGCAAACATGAAACCGCGCGCCGTCACCACGAAATCGGCCCCCATGCAGATGGCCGCCGCCACATCAGTCGGGTTGATCAGTTTGCCCGACGCGATGATTCGCACCCGGTTGCGCAGATTGTGCTGCGCCAGTTTGTTCACCAGTAATGGCAGGCTTTCACGCAGCGGCAGGCCGACGCTGTCCATCAGAGGCATGGGCGCGGCCCCGGTGCCGCCATCGGCGCTGTCCAGAGTGATGAAGTCGGGCGCCGATTCGCTGCCGCGCTTGAGCACCGCCTCGCAGAAGCTGTCCAGCCAATCGGTTGAGCCCAGCACCAGCTTGAAGCCGACCGGCTTGCCGGTGACGTCGCGCACATGAGCGATGAAGTCGAGCAGGTCATCAATGCTGGATATTTCGGGGTGGCGGTTGGGGCTGATCGAGGCCTGCCCCAGCGGAATGCCGCGGGCCGCGGCAATTTCCGGTGTCACCTTGTCACCCGGCAGAATACCGCCCTTACCCGGCTTGGCGCCCTGGCTGAGCTTGATTTCAAACATCCGCACCTGCTCGATGGCCGCCATCTCCGCCAGGCGGGCATCATCCAGGCGCCCTTCGGCATCACGCACGCCATACTTGGCGGTGCCGATCTGGAAGACGATGTCACAGCCACCCTCGAGGTGATATTTCGACAGCGCCCCCTCACCGGTATTCATCCAGCAGCCGGCCTTGGCCGCGCCCATGGACAGGGCGGTAACGGCCGGTGCCGACAGGGCACCGAAGCTCATGCCGGAGATATTCAGAAAAGATGGCGCATCGTAGGGCGTGCGGCAGTAGGGTCCGATCCGCATCGGCTGGCTAGTGGCCGCATCTTCGCTCAGGGTCGGGAACGGGCAGTTGAGAAAATAGTAGGTGCCCGGCTTGCGCAGGTCGCGGGTGGAGCCGAACGCGACGGTGTTATCGACGTTCTTGGCGGCCCGGTACACCCAGGAGCGCTGGGCCCGATTGAACGGCATCTCTTCGCGGTCCATGGCGAAGAAATACTGGCGAAAGAACTCGCCCAGCTCTTCGAAGATATAGCGAAAGCGTCCCAGCAACGGGTAGTTGCGACGAATGGTGTGCACCGTCTGGCGCTTGTCGATTTGATACATCACCACCGCCGTCACGGCAGCAGCTACAATGAGCAGCAGTACGATCACGCCAATCAGCGCGATGAAGTCGATAGCCAGCATGAAAATGGTTTCGTTCATGTCGTTCCCTGTACCTGTGGTTGAGCTGCCCCCTATCCTACCCCGCCACCGGCATCACGGCCATGACACGGCGGCGTATCCCTCGCTTTTCCCGCGCGAGCGTGCAGCGTAAGCTGTGACAGGACTTGAGAGGAGAAACACGGATGCACGTGAACAAGGTAGTGGTACTGCATGGCCTGTACATGTCCGGGCTGGTGATGCGGCCGCTGTGCACGCGACTGCACAAACGGGGTTACCAAACACTCAACCTAAGCTACAACACCCTGGAGCCGGATATGGCGGCCATAACGCAACAGCTGGATGCCTTTATCGGCCGGGAACCGACTGCATTTGTCTGTCACTCCATGGGTGGCTTGATCGCGCGACGCTACCTTGAGGGCAACAGCCCTGCCAGCCGGTATGTGGACCCGGTCATTACACTGGGTACGCCCCACAAAGGCAGCGTGCTGGCCCGCGAAATACATGCTTCGCGCTTAAAGGGGATGCTCAAAAACAGTGTCGACTACCTGCTGACCGATAACCGGCACTGGCCGTTCAAGGCACGGTTGTACAGCATCGCCGGGGACCTGCCTCTGGGGGTGATGCCGCTGTTGAGCCGCCAATCCGAGTCCGACGGCACCGTGCTGCTGGATGAAACCCGGGTCACCGGTATGACCGAACACAAGGTGTTTCGTCTCAGCCACACCAGCCTGATCTACTCGCGGCGAGTACTGGACTATATTCTGGGGATTCTGAAGGCGCAGGCGCCGGCGAGTGCCGGGCCTGCTGCAACGGATCAGTTGCCACGGTAGGTGGAGAAGCCGTAGGGGCTCAGCAGCAGCGGGATGTGGTAGTGCTCAACGTCGCCATCCACGTTGAAGATGACCGGGATTTCCGGGAAGAAGGTGTCGCTGTCGTGCTTTTCGAACCAGTCACCGGTCTCGAATGTCACCCGGTAAGTACCGGTTTCCAGTGACTGACCTTCCGGGAACAGTGCAGTGATGCGGCCGTTTTCATTGGTTATGCCGCTGTTCAGCGATTCCCAGCCATTGGCACCCTTCTGCTCCAGAGTTACGGTGACGTCCGGCGACGGCAGGCCGTCTTCCAGGTTCAGCACGTGGACGCTCAGCGGGTTGCCGGCCGCCAAGGCCAGAGAGGATACAGCAGACAGGGCCACACCGGCACACAGGGATTTCAGCTTGTTCATGTGATGACTCCAGATTTATATACGTATGTACGGATAAAGGGGGTCGCATTAAAGCGTTTTTGGCAATACCTGCTCGATGGCTGTCAGGGCACAACCTTCATCGGTCTTGGCACCACCGGCACCGGCGACACCAATAGCGCCGATGACCTGATCCTCGACCTTCAGCGGCACACCACCGCCGAGCAGCAGCAGCTCACCCAGGGTATTCAGGTTTTCGGCATCCGGGGTGTTGCGCGCCAGATCGGACAATGCCCGGCTGGTGTTCTTGGTCGACAGGGATGTGAATGCCTTGCGCTGCGCCGCCAGCGTATTGTGCGGACCGACATTGTCGTCACGCTGCAGTGCCACCAGATTGCCACCGCGGTCGACAACGGCGACCACCGCCGTGCGACCCTGCTCATGGCAGGCGGCCAGCGTGGCATCGATCAACTGATTAGCCAGGGGCAAAGTGACATCAGCCCGTTGAGCAACACCGTCGGCCGCAAAAACGCTGCTGCTGCACAGCGCAAGGCCGAGGGCCGTGGTACGGATGGTCTTGGCAAGCATACTCAATCTCCGTTATGGGTTCCGTTTGCGAACGCTGACCACTATGCCGCAGCCACTCCGTCAGACGGATTGCCGGGGCATTACGAATTTGTAATGGCGGCCGCGTGCCGTTCCGCTTACCCTGCCTGCAGGAGGACAGACAATGCGCATACTGGTGGTAGAAGACGAGCCCAAGACCGCGGACTACCTGAACAAGGGCCTGAGCGAGTCCGGCTACACGGTGGCCTTGGCGCTGAACGGCTTTGATGGCCAGCACCTCATTCAGGAGGAAGAATTCGACCTGATCATTCTGGATGTCATGGTGCCCGGACTGGACGGCTGGCAACTGCTGCAGATCATCCGCCGCACATCGCAGGTGCCAGTGCTGTTTCTGACCGCCCGTGATGCGGTCGACGATCGGGTAAAAGGGCTGGAGCTGGGTGCCGATGACTATCTGGTCAAGCCGTTCTCCTTTGCCGAACTGCTGGCCCGGGTCCGTACCCTGCTGCGCCGCGCCCCGGCGCGGGAGTCTTCGGTGTTCGAGGTGGCCGACCTGCAGCTGGACCTGCTGCGCCGGCGCGTCAGCCGCAACGGTGACCGCATCAGCCTGACCAACAAGGAGTTTGCCCTGCTGCACCTGCTGATGAGCCGCGAAGGCGAAGTCTTGTCCCGCACCTATATCGCCTCCCAGGTATGGCAGATGAACTTCGACAGCGATACAAACGTGGTAGATGTGGCCATTCGCCGCTTGCGCGCCAAGGTGGATGACCCCTACCCGACCAAGTTGATCCAGACCGTGCGTGGCATGGGCTATGTGCTGGAAACACCGGCATGAGCCTCTGGCCCCGGTCCCTCAGCCTTCGATTGGCGCTGCTGTTTGCCCTGGTCAGCACTCTGGTACTGGGCAGCATCGGCTTCTATCTGTACCAGTCGTTGTATCGGGAGATCGCTTGGCGGGATGATCAGGCACTGCAGGGGCGACTGGAGCGCATGCATGCCCTGCTGGATGACAGTGCCAGTATCGCCGCCCTGCGTGAACGTCCACAGCTGTACGGCAACATGCTGGGCAACCGCCAGAGCCTGCTGTGGATTCTGGATACCGATGGCCAGGCGCTGATTGAAATCAACCCTGCAGGCCTAGCCATCCCCACATTGCCCCCGGCAGAGCACCTCCGCTTCGCCAGGCTCGACGGCCAAACGCCGGCACGACTGGCCTGGGTCCAAGTACGTCAGGGAGAGCGCTCGGTCACCCTGATTGCCGGTAAACTGCTGGCCGAACGCAATCAGATGCTGGCGGCCTACCGGCTCAAATTGGGCATGGCACTGGCGGCGGGTGCCCTGCTGGCGTTTGCACTGGGTGGGCTGATCAGCCAACGCGGGCTGCGGCCGGTACGGCACTTGGCGGCTCGCGCTGCCCGCATCGATGCGCAGCACCTCTACCTGAGGCTGGATGACCGTTATCCGGTCAGTGAGCTGCACGCGCTCAGTCAGGCCCTGAACCAGATGCTGGCACGCCTGGAAGACGGCTTTGCCCAGCTGTCACGCTTTTCCGAAGACCTGGCCCACGAGATGCGCACACCGCTGAGCAATTTGATGGGGCAGACCCAGCAAACCCTGCGTCACCCCCGCACGCGAGACGAGTATGAAAGCCTTCTGGTCTCCAACCTGGAAGAGTATGAACGCCTTGCCCGCATGATCGACAGCATGCTGTTTCTGGCACGCACCGAACAACCCAAGGCTTCGCTGAATGCAGAATCGCTGCCGCTGAGCGAGCTGGTAGAGCAGCTGAGCGAGTACTTCGAAGGCGTGGCCGAGGATAGAGGTTTGCAGCTGATCAATCAGGCAACGCATGAGGTTTGTGCCGATCGAGATTTGCTGCGCCGCGCACTGGCCAACCTGATCGCCAACGCCCTGCGCTATGCCGACGACAGCAGCCCTATCCTGATCAGCAGCCATGATCGCGACGCAGGCATTGAAATTCGGGTACACAACCAAGGGCCGGCCATTGCTGCCGAGCACCTGCCCCGCCTGTTCGAGCGCTTTTACCGCTGTGACCCGGCCCGTGCCGAATCGGGTGATTGTGGCGGCCTGGGGTTGGCGATCGTACGCTCGATCATGCAGCTGCACGGCGGCCGCGCTGACGTCAGCAGTGATGCGCAGGGCACCTGTTTCACGCTCTGGCTGCCTCGCCGCTGACCCCTGGTGTCATCTATACTGGGGACAGAATTAGGTGAACAAGGAAACCGGATGGCCAATCATTCAGCTCGTCAGCCATGGCGATGGCTGTGGCTGCTGCTGACATGGGCATGCATCGCACTTGCCCTGCTCGGCGCACTGTTGCCGGGCCTGCCCACGACGATTTTCGTGCTTATGGCCGCTGGCTGCGCCTCGCGTTGCTCCCCCGGTCTGCACCGCTGGCTACAGCAACACCGGCTACTTGGGCCAAGTCTGCGCAACTGGGAGCGGGGTGGCCATATCGATCGCCGCACCAAGTGGATCGCCAGCCTTGGCATGCTGACGGCCTTGCTGATCGCCCTGTACACCATCCACCACCCCCTGATGCTGGGCAGCATCATCCTGTTGATCGCCACGGGCGCGGGCATCGTCTGGTCACGCCCCGAGCCCCCACGCACCCAGCATCGCTGACAGCGCGTTCGCAACACCATCTGAGCGGCAGTCCGATACAAAAATGCCCCGCAGTGGCGGGGCATTGATCAACCGATGATACGCCTTACTCCACGGTCACGCTCTTGGCGAGGTTGCGCGGCTGGTCCACATCCGTGCCCTTGAGTACCGCCACATGGTAGGACAGCAGCTGCAGCGGCAAGGTAAAGGCGATGGGATCCAGTACCGGCGGCAGGGCTGGCAGGTGAATCACATGCACCCCCTCCTGGGACTGAATACTCTCTTCGCAACCGGCAAAGACGAACAGCTCACCCCCACGGGCACGCACTTCCTGCAGGTTGGCCTTGAGCTTGTCCAGCATGCCGTTGCGCGGTGCCACGGCGATGACCGGCATCTCCTTGTCCACCAGTGCCAGCGGCCCATGCTTGAGCTCACCGGCCGGATAGGCCTCGGCGTGAATATAGGAGATCTCCTTGAGCTTGAGCGCGCCTTCCATGGCTACCGGGTAGAGCACGTTACGTCCCAGGAACAAGGCATGGCGTTTTTCGGCAAAATGCGCCGACATCGCCTCGATCGGGCCGTCCAACGCCAGCAATTGCTGGAATAGTTCCGGCAACTGCTCCAGCGCTGCCACCAGCGCCGTTTCCTTGTCAGCACTCAGCCCATGGCGGCGGCCCAACGCAATGGTGGTCAGCATCAGCGCGACCAGTTGGGAGGTAAACGCCTTGGTGGAGGCGACACCGATCTCGGGACCGGCGTTGGTCATCAGGCTCAGATCCGACTCGCGCACCAGCGAGCTGCCCGGCACGTTGCAGATCGCCAGGGTCGCCAGTACTCGTGCCTTCACCTCACGTAGCGCCGCCAGAGTATCGGCGGTCTCACCGGACTGAGACAGGGTCAGCAGCAGGGTGTCTTCGGGCAGGACAACCGGGCGGTAACGGAATTCGCTGGCAACCTCAACCATGCAGGGAATGCCGACCAGCTCCTCGATCCAGTATTTGGCCACCAGACCGGCGTGGTAACTGGTGCCACAGGCCACGATCTGTACCTGCTTCACCCGATCAAATACCGCACCGGCATCACTGCCGAACGCCTGCTCCAACAGATGACCGGAGGCAATGCGCCCTTCCAGCACAGCCTGCATGACGCGTGGCTGCTCATAAATCTCCTTGAGCATGAAATGGCGGAATTCGCCTTTTTCGGCGCTGCCCTGGCCATGCTCGAAGGTACTGATAGCACGCTCGGCCACCTGTCCCTGAGCATCCCATACCTGAATCCGCTCGGCTTCCAGCTGAGCAATATCACCATCTTCCAGAAACATGAAGCGATCGGTCACTGGCAGCAACGCCAGCTGATCGGAAGCAATGAAGTTCTCGCCGATGCCCACGCCGATCACCAGGGGGCTGCCCTTGCGGGCGGTCAGCAGCTGTTCCGGCTGGTCGGCATGAATCACGCCCAGAGCAAAGGCCCCCTCCAGGAACTCCATAGTTTTACGCAGGGCCGCTAGCAGATCGAGGCCTGTTTTGAGTTCGCGGTCGAGCAGATGAGCCACAACCTCGGTATCGGTTTCGGACGTGAACACATACCCCTGCTGCTCCAGCTCACGCTTGAGCGGCTCGAAGTTTTCGATGATACCGTTATGTACCACCGCCAGACGCTCGCCGGACATGTGCGGGTGGGCATTCTGCTCAGACGGCTTGCCATGAGTCGCCCAACGAGTATGGGCAATGCCCAGGTGACCAGGCAGCGACTGCTGCGCACAGGCATCCGCCAGCGCCTGCACCTTGCCGATACGCCGCAAGCGGCCAATCTGCCCCTGGTTCAGCACCGCCATGCCAGCCGAGTCATAACCGCGGTACTCCAGACGGCGCAGGCCTTCCAGCAGAATACCCGCCACCGGACGCGCCGCGATGGCGCCAACAATTCCGCACATGCTCAGGAACCTTTTTTCTGCGGGCGCGCCCAGCTGTCGAGATTGACCTGCTTGCCACGCGCCACGGCAAGCTGGTTGTCGGCCACGGCCTTGGTCAGGGTAGACCCCGCGCCCACGGTGGCCCCTGCACCGATTTCAATCGGTGCGACCAGTGAGCTGTTGGAGCCGATGAAGGCGCCGTCGCCGATGCGGGTCAGCGACTTGTTGACGCCATCATAGTTGCAGGTGATGGTGCCGGCACCGACATTCACCTCGCGCCCAATCTCGGCATCGCCGATATAGGTCAGGTGATTGACCTTGGAGCCTTCACCAATAAGCGCCTTCTTGGTTTCGACAAAGTTGCCGACCTTGCTGCCGGCCGCCATCTCGGTACCTGGACGCAAACGTGCAAAAGGACCTATCTGGGCGTTTTCGGCTACAACGGCACCATCGATGATGGAGTTGGCTTCCACACGGGTACCGGCACCGATGCGGGCGTTACGAATGATGCAGTTGGCGCCGATCTCGACGCCCTCGCCCAGTACCACTTCGCCTTCGAAAATCGTGTTGATATCGATGAGCACATCCGGGGCCGCCTGGAGCTCGCCGCGAATGTCGAGACGCGCGGGATCGGCCAGAGTGACACCTTCGGCCATCAGTTGTTCGGCCTGCTGACGCTGATACCAGCGTTCCAGCTGCGCCAGTTGCTGGCGATTGTTTACGCCTTGCACTTCCTGCTCGGCTTCGGGCTGGATCGCACGCACCCGCATCCCAGCTTCCGCCGCCATGGCAATCACATCCGTGAGGTAATACTCGCCCTGGGCGTTATCGGCGGACAGGCGCGGCAGCCATTCATGCAGCGCGGCCGATGGCAGTGCCAGAATACCGGTGTTGACTTCACGGACCAGCTTTTCCTGCTCGGTGGCATCCTTGTGCTCGACAATTGCAACCACGTCGCCGACCGCATTGCGGATGATACGGCCGTATCCGGCGGGATCATCCAGCTTCACCGTCAGCAGGCCCAGGTCGCCCTCGGACGCGAGTTTGACCAGCTGCCGCAGGGTATCCGGGCGCGTCAGCGGCACGTCGCCGTAGAGCACCAGTACCACCGAGTCCCGATCAATATTGGGCATCGCCTGAGCCACCGCATGACCGGTGCCCAGCTGCTCGCGTTGCCAGACAAATGACAGAGCCTGACCCGCCAGGGCCTGCTCGACCTGCTCGCCTTCGTGCCCGATCACCAGATGCAATCCTTCCGGTGCCAGCCTGCGCGCACTGTCCACGACATGCTGAACCATCGGCTTGCCGGCCAGCTTGTGCATCACCTTGGGCAAAGCCGATTTCATGCGGCTGCCTTGCCCGGCCGCCAGAATTACCACATCCGTTTTCATAGTATTTCGCTACCTCAGAGTCGCCACGCGTGGTCACGACATGAACATGTAAACTGGCTGGAACTTTAGCGTATACTCAGTCCTGATCAAGCCCCATTGTCACAATAAAATTGACAAAATGAATTCTGAAATTTTCGACATGCTTGGCCTGAGCGAGCGCGACGTCAGTATCTACAAGGCCTTGCTGGCATTGGGCCCGAGTGCAATTCGAACCGTGGCTGAACGCGCCGGTGTCAATCGCGGCAGTACATATGAATGCCTGAAAAGCCTGCAGCAGCGCGGCATTATCACCTATCAACCGCGCGGCAAGCGACGCTACTTTTCGGCCCGGGAGCCGGAGGTACTGTTGCAGTTGGCCCAAGAGCGTCGTGAGCGCATGGATGCCGCCATGGAGCGGCTCAAAACCACAGTCATCCCCGAGCTGCATCACCTCAAGCCCGACTTCAGTGTCGCCAACGTGGAGTTTTATGAGGGCGATGCCGGTATCGAGCAGGTACTGCGGGATATTCTCAACCGGGTGGGCCAGCAGGACGAGCCGGTATATTCGGTGTTTTCATCCAAGCCGATCCGGCCATTGCTATACCGCCCCTTCCCTAACTTCACCGCGCAGCGTATCGCGCGCAAGATCCGGGTCCGTGCCATCGCCATCGGCGAGGGCGGTGAGAGCGCCGAGTACTCGGAGCGCAAATGGATACGCACGGAGGGTCCCGTCGATGCCGCCTATATCGCCATCTATCCGCCACGCTGCGCCATCATTTCACTGGCCTCGGACAACTACCCCACCGCTGTCGTGATTGATTCACGCGAGGTAGCGGCCGCCCAGCAGATCATTTTCAATACGCTCTGGCGGCTGTTGTAGCATCGGTCGACAAAACCATAGACACAAAAAAAGCAGCCCGAAGGCTGCTTTTTTGAACGTTGCCGAAAACCGGTTTATTTACCCAGTTTGCGACGAATCTGCTGCAGGGTGCGCAGCTGTGCCGCTGCTTCAGCCAGCTGAGCTGCAGCACGGGAGTATTCGAACTCACCCGCCTTGTCCGCCATGGCATGCTGGGCATGCTTCTGGGCTTCAAGGGCTGCAGCTTCACTCAGATCACCCGCACGCAGTGCCGTGTCAGCAAGCACGGTCACTTTATGCGGCTGAACTTCAATGAAGCCACCGGAAACGTAGAACACATCTTCCTCACCGCCCTGCTTACGCAGCTCGACAGGGCCTGGTTTCAGTTCCGTCAGAAGCGGAGCGTGACCCGGGTAGATGCCCAGGTCACCCAGGCTACCTGTCACGGAGACGAATTCGATCAGCCCGGAGAACAGCTCGTCTTCGGCGCTTACGATGTCACAATGAACAGTCATAGCCATCTTGATTACCTCTTAAAAGGTTCCGCTTGGAACTTACAGGCCCTTGGCTTTCTCGACCGCTTCGTCGATGGTGCCGACCATGTAGAACGCCTGCTCCGGCAGGTGATCATATTCACCGGCCAGAATGCCCTTGAAGCCGCGGATGGTTTCTTTCAGGGAGACGTATTTGCCCGGTGCACCGGTAAATACTTCTGCCACGAAGAACGGCTGGGACAGGAAGCGCTGGATCTTACGCGCACGGGATACGGTCTGCTTGTCTTCTTCAGACAGTTCGTCCATACCCAGGATCGCGATGATGTCCTTCAGTTCCTTGTAACGCTGCAGGGTAGACTGCACGCCACGGGCGATTTCATAGTGGTCCTGACCGATAACCAGCGGATCCAGCTGACGAGAGGTGGAATCCAGCGGGTCGATCGCCGGGTAGATACCCAGCTCCGCGATCTGACGAGACAGTACTACAGTCGCATCAAGGTGGGAGAAGGTGGTCGCCGGAGACGGGTCGGTCAAGTCATCCGCCGGTACGTATACCGCCTGGATGGACGTGATGGAACCGGTCTTGGTAGAGGTAATACGCTCCTGCAGAACGCCCATCTCTTCCGCTAGTGTCGGCTGGTAACCTACCGCAGACGGCATACGACCCAGCAATGCCGATACTTCGGTGCCCGCCAGGGTGTAACGGTAGATGTTGTCGACGAACAGCAGTACGTCACGGCCTTCATCACGGAATTTCTCCGCCATGGTCAGACCGGTCAGGGCTACACGCAGACGGTTGCCGGGCGGCTCGTTCATCTGACCGTAGACCATTGCTACCTTGGACTTGTCGAACTGCTCAACGTTTACAACGCCGGCTTCCTGCATCTCGTGGTAGAAGTCGTTACCCTCACGAGTACGCTCACCTACACCTGCGAATACAGACAAACCAGAGTGCTGAGTCGCGATGTTGTTGATCAGCTCCATCATGTTGACGGTTTTACCTACACCGGCACCACCGAACAGACCGATCTTGCCACCCTTGGCAAACGGGCACACCAGGTCGATAACCTTGATGCCGGTTTCCAGCAGGTCGTTGGTCGCTGCCTGATCCGCATAGGACGGCGCCTTGCGGTGGATCGGGTAACGTTCTTCTTCACCGATCGGGCCACATTCGTCGATCGGGTTGCCCAGTACGTCCATGATACGACCCAGAGTGGCCGTACCCACCGGTACAGATACCGGAGCGCCCGTGTTGGTCGTTTCCAGACCACGGCTCAGACCTTCGGTCTGACCCATGGCGATTGCACGTACAACACCGTCGCCCAGCTGCTGCTGAACTTCCAGTGTCAGGCTGGTTTTTTCGACGACCAGTGCGTCGTAAACCTTCGGTACGCTGTCACGCGGGAATTCCACGTCTACAACCGCACCGATAATCTGAACAATACGTCCGCTACTCATGTTCGGATCCTCTTAACTTTTAAACCTGTTCACCGCATCAGACAGCAGCAGCACCACCGACGATCTCGGAGATTTCCTGAGTGATCGCCGCCTGACGAGCCTTGTTGTACACCAGCTGCAGCTCATCGATCAGGTTGCCGGCGTTATCGGTCGCGTTCTTCATCGCCAGCATACGGGCTGCCTGTTCACAGGCATTGTTCTCAACCACCGCCTGGTAAACCAGCGACTCGACGTAACGCAAAAGCAGGCCATCGAGCAGCTCTTTCGCATCGGGTTCGTACAAATAGTCCCAGCTGTGCTTGAGTGTTTCTGTGTCGTCTTCGCTCGCCGCGATCGGCAGCAGCTGCTGCACGACAGGCTTCTGGGTCATGGTGTTCACAAAGTCACTGGAGACAATGAACAACCTGTCCAGCTTGCCCTCGTCGTAAGCATCCAGCATCACCTTCACGGAGCCGATCAGCTGCTCCAGTTCAGGTGCATCGCCTAGGCCCCCCTTCGCTGCAACGACGTTACCGCCGTAGTTGCGGAAGAAGGTGATCGCCTTGGAACCCAGCGCACAGACGTCGACTTCAACGTTCTGGTCGTGGAACTCCTTCATCTTGCCTACGGCTGCCTTGAACGTATTCACGTTCAGGCCGCCACAGAGACCGCGATCGGTTGCGACAACGATGAAACCGACCCGCTTGATCTCGCGCTCGTGCATGTACGGATGACGATACTCAGGATTGGCAGTTGCCAGATGCTGGATCACACCACGGATGCTTTGAGCGTACGGACGGGAAGACTGCATGCGATCCTGGGCCTTGCGCATTTTCGACGCAGCCACCATTTCCATGGCGCTGGTGATTTTGCGCGTGCTGCCGATACTCGCAATTTGCGTCTTGATCTCTTTTCCGACTGCCATTAGTTCCGCCTATTAAACTTGACTCAGTATTGGACCGGCCGATGTCGCTGGCCGGTCACCTGCTCTAACGAGCAATTACCAAGTTTGGGTAGACTTGAACTTCTCGATGCCAGCCTTGAACTGAGCCGCGATTTCGTCGTTGTAATCGCCTTTCTCGTTCACTTTCGCCATCAAGTCAGCGTGTTCGCTGTTGAAGTAGGCGATCAGGGCTGCTTCGAATGCACCGATCTTGTCCAGCTCGACACCTTTCAGGAAGCCTTCGTTGGCAGCGTACAGGCTCAGACCCATCTCGGCGACGGACATCGGAGTGTACTGTTTCTGCTTCATCAGCTCGGTCACGGCCTGGCCGTGTTCCAGCTGGTTACGAGTCGCATCATCCAGGTCGGATGCAAACTGGGCGAATGCCGCCAGTTCGCGGTACTGAGCCAATGCCAGACGCACACCGCCACCCAGCTTCTTGATGATCTTGGTCTGGGCAGAACCACCCACTCGGGATACGGACAGGCCCGCGTTGATCGCAGGACGTACACCGGAGTTGAACAGGTCGGTTTCCAGGAAGATCTGGCCGTCGGTGATGGAGATCACGTTGGTCGGTACGAACGCAGATACGTCGCCACCCTGGGTTTCGATGATCGGCAGCGCGGTCAGAGAGCCGGTCTGGCCTTTCACTTCACCCTTGGTGAACTGTTCAACGTAGTCGGCGTTGACGCGGGACGCACGTTCCAGCAGACGCGAGTGCAGGTAGAAAACGTCACCCGGATAAGCTTCACGGCCCGGCGGACGACGCAGCAGCAGAGAGATCTGACGGTATGCCCAAGCCTGCTTGGTCAGGTCGTCAAATACGATCAGCGCGTCTTCACCGCGATCGCGGAAGTATTCGCCCATGGCACAGCCGGCGTACGGCGCCAGGTACTGCATCGCAGCCGGATCGGCAGCGCCTGCAGCAACCACGATGGTGTGATCCATCGCGCCGTGCTCTTCCAGCTTGCGCACTACGTTGGCGATGGTGGACTGCTTCTGCCCGATCGCAACGTAGATACACTTGATGCCGGTACCTTTCTGGTTGATGATCGCATCGATCGCGATCGCGGTTTTACCGATCTGACGGTCACCGATGATCAGCTCACGCTGACCACGACCTACCGGTACCATCGCATCGATCGCTTTCAGACCGGTCTGCACCGGCTGATCAACGGACTGACGTGCGATAACACCCGGCGCCACCTTTTCAACGGCGTCGGTCATTTTGGCTTCAATCGGGCCCTTGCCATCGATCGGGTTGCCCAGCGCGTCAACAACGCGGCCAAGCAGTTCCGGACCGACCGGCACTTCAAGGATACGACCGGTACAACGGGCAGTCATGCCCTCTACCAGACCCTGGTAATCGCCCAGTACTACGGCGCCGACAGAGTCACGTTCCAGGTTCAGCGCCATACCGTAGACGCCGCCCGGGAATTCAATCATCTCGCCGTACATAACGTCGGCAAGACCGTGGATCAGGATGATACCATCGGAAACACTGACGATGGTGCCCTCGTTACGGGCTTCAGAAGACACGTCGAGCTTTTCGATGCGCTTCTTGAGAATCTCGCTGATCTCAGAAGGATTCAGTTGCTGCATTGTTATTCCTCACACTCAGGAATTCATCGCTTCGGCCAGTTTCGCCAGTCGTGCACGAACGGAACCATCGATCACAAGGTCATCAGAGCGAACGACCACACCGCCAAGGATGGATTTATCCACCTGGGAGGTCAGTGTCACTTCGCGACCCAGCTTGCTGCTGAGGGCCTGCGCCAGCTTGGCCTGCTGTGCTTCGTCCAGAGGGTAGGCCGTGGTCAGATCGACCTCGACCTTCTTCTCCAGATTGGCTTTCAGGACACCAAACTGCGCTGCAATTTCCGGCAGCAGGGCCAGGCGGTGGTTTTCGGCCAGCAGGCTAATGAAGTTCTTGCCTGCCGCGTCGATCTGCTTTTCACAAACCGCGATTACCAGTTCCGCTTTCTGTTCTGCCGTCAGTGCCGGATTGCTCAGCACACGGTCCATGTCGCCGTCCTGGACCGCAAGCGCGGCCAGGGACAGCAGACTGGACCATTGATCGAGGCTGCCCTGCTCGCGCGCATATTCGAATGCGGCGTTGGTGTAGGGCCGGGCGACTGTATTGAGTTCAGCCATCGTAAACCTCGCTTAAAGCTCAGCGGCCAGTTTCTCAACCAGCTGTGCGTGGGCTTTCTCGTCGATTGAGGCTTCCAGGATTTTCTCGGCACCGGCAATTGCCAGCGCACCAACCTGTGCACGCAGAGCGTCTTTGGCACGGTTGAGTTCCTGTTCGACCTCAGCCTCGGCGGATGCCTTCACGCGATCGGCTTCTTCGCGTGCCTGCTCCTTGGCTTCCTCGATGATCTTGGTAGCCCGTTTGTTGGCCTGCTCAATGATGGCGGCTGCCTCTTCCTTGCTGGCACGCATATCGTCAGCGGCTTTTTCCTGAGCCAGCTTCAGATCACGTTCAGCGCGGTCGGCCGCATCAAGCCCTTCCGCAATCTTCTTCTTACGTTCTGCCAGCGCGCCGGTAATCGGCGGCCAGACGTATTTCATACAAAATACAACGAAAATGAAGAATGCAATGGCCTGACCAATGATGGTGAGATTGATATTCACGCCATTACCCCTCGCAGTTGAATAGTCTCGTGAGACCAGACAGCGGTCTCAACTTTGGTTTTAAACCGGAATCAACCTGCGAACAGAATGTACAGTGCCATACCAACGCCGATCATCGGCACAGCGTCGACCAGACCTACCACGATGAAGAACTGGCTACGCAGCACCGGAACCAGTTCCGGCTGACGTGCAGCACCTTCCAGGAATTTGCCGCCCAGCAGGCTTACGCCCAGAGCACCTGCCAGAGCAGACAGACCCAGCAGCAGCGCAACAGCGATATAAGTGATCTCCATTTTATTTCTCCAGAGTTTTCAAGGTTTAGTTAAGTTGAATTGAAATTGAATCGTTTTTTATCGGGTGCCAGGCACCTTAATGATCATCGTGTGCCATAGCCATGTAGACGATGGTCAGCACCATGAAGATGAATGCCTGCAGAACGATTACCAGGATGTGGAAGATCGCCCAGGGCACTGACAGAATCCACTGAGCCCAGAACGGCAGCAGTGCAATCAGGATAAAGATGATCTCGCCCGCGTACATGTTACCGAACAGTCGCAGACCCAGAGAGACCGGCTTGGCCAGCAGGTTCACCACTTCCAGGAACAGGTTGAAGGGGATGAAGTACTTGCCCAGCGGCTGCAGCGACAGCTCAGCCGCGAAACCGGACACGCCCTTGACCTTGATGCTGTAGTAGATGATCAGGAAGAAGACAGAAATACTCATGCCCATGGTGGCATTGATATCCGTGGTCGGCACGATCTTCCAGTACGGAATGCCCATTTCACTGGCAATGTACGGAATGAAGTCGACCGGAATCAGTTTAAGCGCGTTCATCAGGAAGATCCAGACAAACACGGTCAGTGCCAGCGGTGCAATAACCGGATTCTTGTGATGGAAGATACTCTTCACGTTGCTGTCGACGAATTCGACAACCGACTCGATGAAGTTCTGCAGGTTGCCCGGCACACCACTGGTCACGGAGTCAGCCACCTTGCGGAACAGCCAGATGAAAATCATCCCCATCAGGATGGAAAAGAACATGGTATCGACGTTGATCGCCCAGAATCCCATCTCCGCTGCTTTTTCGCCGCCGGCAAACGTCCAGCCCCCTGTGGGGTGGTTACCGAAGGTGAGATTGCTCAGGTGATGCGATATGTACTCTGAGGATGTAGGGTTTTCGCTTGCCATTCTCAGCTTCTCTCAGTCAAAAGTTTGTCAGGAACCGGTGTTGAACAACCTCAAGTGCAGCATCCAGCCGGATAGTTGCAACAATATGAAGGTGCCAAATAGGGAAAATGGGCTCAGAGGCTGAACCAGCAGGAAGGTGGAGGTGAACAGCCCCACCGCCAGCATCATTTTCCCTATTTCGCTCGCATACATGTTCGCCAGCACACCGCGCGCAGTCGTGGCGACCTGCCGATTGCCCAGGGCACGCAAAGTAAAGTACAGATTCGGAACCAGATAGAGCAGACCGCCAAGCAGTGCGGAGTAGGCTTCCACTTTGCCCAGCAGCAAACAAGCCGTCGATACTGCCAGTATCAATACGGCTTGTACTTGCAGGATGCGCAAAAACGCCTTGAAACTGCGCCGTTGATGACGACTGACGGCAGCCGGCGCCTGTTCTGCTTCACCCTTTCTCAAGTCTGATCCTGTTTCTAGCCTGAACAGTGCCCAAATAGCGGGCAGATTATAGGCATTCCCCCCCACATTCTCAACTTAATCCCGACAGTTTTGCACTAAGGTCTTAACTTCGTGCATCCCGGGTGCCCGGGGTCAAGAGATCCGTTGCAGAATGGCTTCAAGCTCTTCACGAGAACCGAATTCAATGGCGATGCGGCCCTTGCCGTTGCGGCTGCTAATCTTGACGCCGGTCTCCAGACGCTGCGCCAGCGAACCGGCCCACTGTTCCAGCACGGGGTCGGCCGCGAGAGCAGCGGCAGCGGGCTGCGCCTGCCCCTGGTAACGCTTGACCAATTGCTCGGTCTGACGCACGGACAGTCCGTTCGCCACCACCTCGTCCGCGGCCTTTACCTGTACCAGACCGGACAAGGCCAACAAGGCACGGGCATGCCCCATTTCCAGCTCGCCATGCTCCAGCAGACGCTTGACTTCTTCAGTCAGATTCATCAGCCGCAGCAGATTGGCGATGGTGGAACGCGATTTGCCAACCGCTTCGGCAACCTGCTGCTGAGTCAGCTCGAACTCGTTCTGCAGGCGTTGCAGAGCCCGTGCTTCCTCGATCGGATTGAGATTTTCGCGCTGGATGTTTTCGATCAGAGCCATGGCAATGGCGGCTTCGTCGGGCACATCCCGGATGATGACCGGTACCTTCTCCAGTCCCGCCAGGCGAGTCGCCCGCCAGCGCCGCTCACCGGCGATGATTTCATACCGGTCGGCCCCCACGGGCCGCACTACAATCGGCTGCATTACACCCTGGCGACGGATGGACTCGGCCAGCTCTTCCAGTGCTTGGGGATTGAGATCGCGACGGGGCTGGTAGCGGCCCGGCTCGATTCGGTCCAGTACCAGCTCGCGCAGATCCGCTGCAGATGCACCCGACTCTGCCTGCATATCAGTGCCCGCGGCATGGCTGACGGAGACGTCCGACAACAGGGCGTCCAGGCCCCGTCCGAGACCACGTTTCTTCGCTACCATTTCAGTCTGTTTCCTGTTCCGTTGCGGCGGCGGCCGCCTGCTGACGTTCGGTGCGGCGAATCAGCTCGCCGGCCAGCGCCAGATAGGCCTGGGCACCGCGTGAATTCTTGTCGTACTGCAGCGCTGGCAGGCCGTGACTCGGCGCTTCGGCCAGGCGCACGTTACGCGGGATCACGGTGCGATACACTCGGTCGCCAAAGTACTCAATGAGATGCGAGGATACATCCTTGGTCAGGCTCATACGCGGGTCGAACATGGTACGCAGGATGCCCTCGATGCGCAGCGCCGGGTTGAGGCGCTGGTTGATCTTGTTGATGGTGCCCACCAGTGCACTGATGCCTTCCAGCGCGTAGTACTCGCACTGCATGGGAATGATCACGCCGGCCGACGCCGACAGGGCATTGACGGTCAGCAGGTTCAGCGATGGCGGGTTGTCGATCAGGATATAGTCATATTCATCCAGAATCGGCTGCAGTGCCATCTTGAGACGGAATTCCCGCCTCGGCAGCTGCAGCAGCTCCACTTCCGCTGCGGTCAGATCGCCATTGGCACCGATCAGATGGTAGCCGCAGCGGGTATCGGTCATGATCGCATCCGCCACCCCGGCCTGATCGGTCAGCAATTCATATACCGAACACGCCAGCTGATGCTTGTCGATGCCGCTGCCCATGGTGGCATTGCCCTGGGGGTCCAGGTCTATCATCAACACCCGCTTGTGCGTCGCCGCCAGGGACGCCGCCAGATTGACACAGGTCGTGGTCTTGCCCACGCCGCCCTTCTGGTTGGTGATGGTGATGATATTGGCCACGCTTATGCTCTCCCAAGAATCAGCAGGTGCCGCTCGCCCTCGTGCGCCGGCAGTGCCAGGCGGTGACTGGACTGGAGGGCATAACCGGCCGGCATCTGTGCCAGTTCGGCTTCAGGATACAGCCCTTTCATGGCCAGAAAAATACCCTCGGGAACGACCAGATGACCGCTGAGATTCAGCATGTCGGCCAGCGAGGCAAAGGCCCGTGAGATCACCATGTCAAAGGGCGGCTCCTGTACCGCTTCCACCCGGCCGTTGATCACATTGAGGTTGTCCAGCCCCAATTCGGCCTTCACCTGTACCTGAAAACGGGTCTTCTTGCCATTGCTGTCCAGTGTCGTGACCTGCAGGTCGGGACGGCAGATGGCCAGGGGAACGCCGGGGAGCCCGGGGCCGCTGCCCACATCCAGCAGCCGTCCCTCACCGATCCACGGCAACACACTGAGACTGTCGACCAGATGACGGCTGATCATCTGCGCCGGATCACGTACGGCGGTCAGATTGTAGGCCTTGTTCCACTTCACCAGCATGCGGTGATAGTCGAGCAAGCGATCAATCTGTTCAGCGCTCAAGTCAATCTGCAGTGGCGCCACACCACGCAGCAGCAGCTCGCGAAACTCGGACATCATGCGTTCTCCTGGCGGGCACGGGTATTGAGCTGACGTTTCTTCAGGTACACCAGCAGCAGCGAGATGGCCGCCGGGGTCATGCCCTGGATACGGGATGCCTGGGCCAGCGTTTCCGGACGCTGCTGGCTGAGTTTCAGCCTGAGCTCGTTGGACAGGCCACTGACTTGGTCATAATCGAAATCCTCCGGCAGCCGGGTGCTTTCCTGGCGGCGCATCTGTTCGATTTCGGTTTTCTGCCGCTCGATATAGCCCGAGTACTTGAGCTGAATCTCGACCTGCTCCGCCGCCTGGATGTCCTCGATCGGTTCACCCTTGAGGCCGGCCACATCCTGATAGTTCAACTCAGGACGCTTGATCAGGTCCGCCAGGTTGTATTCGCGGTTCAGCGGGGTCTTGAGCCGGGTGCCCAGCTGCTCCGCTTCCGGTGTCTGTGGATGGACCCAAGTGTTCTTCAAGCGCTGCAGTTCCTGCTCCATTGCTTCGCGCTTGGCTTCGAAGCGGGCCCAGCGGGCATCGCCCACCAGCCCCAGTGCACGGCCCTTTTCGGTCAGACGCAGGTCGGCATTGTCTTCACGCAGAATCAGGCGGTATTCGGCCCGGCTGGTGAACATGCGGTAGGGCTCGGAGGTCCCGTGGGTAATCAGGTCATCCACCATGACGCCGATGTAGCCTTCGTCACGTCGCGGGTACCAGGTGTCACGCTCCAGTGCTCGCGCGGCCGCGTTGTAGCCCGCCAGCAGTCCCTGGGCACCCGCTTCCTCGTAACCGGTGGTGCCGTTGATCTGACCGGCAAAATACAGCCCCTGAATATGTCGGGTTTCCAGAGTGTGACGCAGATCCTGGGGGTTGAAGAAATCATATTCGATGGCATAGCCCGGGCGGGTGATATGTGCCTGCTCGAAACCGCGGATGGAACGAACCAGTGCCATCTGTACATCGAACGGCAGGCTGGTGGAGATCCCATTGGGATAGAGCTCGTGTGTGGTCAGCCCTTCCGGCTCGACAAACACCTGGTGCTGGTCCTTGTCGGCAAAGCGGTTGATCTTGTCTTCGATGGACGGGCAGTAGCGCGGGCCGATGCCTTCGATGACGCCGGTGTACATCGGCGAGCGGTCCAGCCCCTCTCGGATGATGTCATGGGTGCGGGCGTTGGTGTGCGTGATGAAGCAGTTCACCTGCTGCGGGTGATCACTCTGGTTGCCCATGAATGACATTACCGGTGTCGGGGTATCCCCCGGCTGAGCCTGCATGACCGAAAAATCCACACTGCGGGCGTCAATACGGGGCGGCGTACCGGTTTTCAGCCGATCGACTCGCAACGGCAGTTCACGCAGGCGCTCGGCCAGGCGAATGGACGGCGGATCTCCGGCACGTCCGCCGGCATGGTGATCCAGACCGACATGGATGACACCTCCCAGGAAAGTACCGGCGGTCAATACCACCGAACGTGCCTGAAAGCGGATACCGGTCTGGGTAACCACACCCTTGACGGTATCGCCATCAACGATGAGGTCATCGGCAGCCTGCTGAAAGATCTGCAGGTTCGGTTGGTTTTCCAGTATCGAGCGGATGGCGGCCTTGTACAGCACGCGGTCTGCCTGGGCACGGGTGGCACGCACCGCCGGTCCCTTGCGTGCGTTGAGCACTCTGAACTGGATGCCGCCCCGATCCGTGGCAAGGGCCATGGCACCGTCCAGCGCATCAATTTCCTTGACAAGATGGCTTTTGCCGATGCCGCCTATGGCCGGGTTGCAGGACATCTGTCCCAGGGTTTCGATGTTATGGGTCAGCAGCAGCGTCTTGGCACCTGTTCGTGCCGATGCCAGTGCGGCCTCCGTTCCGGCATGACCGCCACCAATTACGATTACATCAAAGTGGTCAGGGTAATCCACTGAAGGCCTCACAAGTTTGCATGTTCAGAATTGACCGCAGGGGTCGGGTGAAAAGGTCGCTCAGTATAGCGCTCTGGGACCGTTCGGGAAATGGTCAACTATTGATCAACCTGTTTTCAGTCCCCGTGTGTCTATATATAAGAAGAAGATTTAAAGAATATATATAAGAAGATTGTTGTTGTTTACTGTATTTAGGTTGGCGCATTTTCGTGGATAGTTGCTATTAGTTCATTCATATCAGTAGGTTATATAGCAACAAACCCTGTACAACACATCCCCGGAGGCTGGTAGCGAGCTTGGGATGAGCTGTGCACAAGAAGGCTGGTTACACACAGGTTGAAATTGTCCAATGCTTACGCACAACTGATTGCCGGTAACAGTGACAGGATATGCGCAATGTAATGTGCACAAATATTTCTGCTGAATAAAGCCTTGGTAAACGCCGGTACAACCTGTGTTTCTTTCGAAATAGGTATACGCAGGGCGCTGAAAAAACGGAACAATCCTGTTGAATAACTCTGTGAATGACCTGTATAAGTGTTGCCGATAGCACGCCTGCCATATGTGAACAAGGTTACCGCGAAAAGCAGGGTTAAGTCAAAAAAACCATATATATCATGCAGTTGAGAGCGTTGCTGGCTGTTGATAAAAGTTGAATAAATCTTTTATGCACAGCCGGGTTACCATAGGGAGGTGATCCAGGGTGAGGTTTGATCGGCAGAACTCACAAGACTGGACGCACGGATGTGAATAAAAAAAATCGGCCGGCATGAAAAAAAGTGTGTGGATAAGTACGGGTGGACAAGGCCAGGGGATGGAGAGGCAAGGCGCGGGACCGATCACCCGCGCCGGAGGGATCACTTGCCGATGCAGAAGGAGCTGAAGATCCGCCCCAGCAGATCGTCGGAGGTGAACTCGCCGGTGATCTCGCTCAGTACCTGCTGGGCCTGACGCAGGTCTTCCGCCAGCAGTTCACCGGCACCGTGCAGCTGCAGCTGTTCGGCCCCGGTGTCCAGCAGCTCGCGGGCACGTTCCAGGGCATCGACATGACGGCGACGGGCCATGAAGCCGCCCTCGGTAGTGCTGCTGAACCCCATCACTTCCTTCAGGTGCTGGCGCAACTGATCAACACCCTCGCCGCCCTTGGCGCTGAGGCGGATCAGGGTGTACTCGCCCTGCTGCTCCAGGCCGATGGACTCGCCGGTCAGGTCGGCCTTGTTGCGGATCAGCGTGACATGGCTGAAGTCGTCCAGATGATCGGCCAGCTCCGGCCAGAGCTCGGCCGGGTCGGTGGTGGCCGAGCGGGTGCTGTCCACCATCATCAGAATACGATCGGCCTTGCGGATCTCTTCCCAGGCGCGGTCAATGCCAATGCGCTCCACGGCGTCCGGCGCATCACGCAACCCGGCGGTATCGATAATATGCAGCGGCATGCCGTCGATGTGGATATGTTCGCGCAGTACATCGCGGGTGGTGCCTTCGATATCGGTGACAATGGCGGTTTCGCGCCCCGCCAGCGCATTGAGCAGGCTCGACTTGCCGGCGTTGGGGCGACCGGCGATCACCACGTTCATGCCTTCGCGCAACAGGCTGCCCTGGCGGGCTTCCCGGCGCACCTCACCCAGTTGCATAAGGATCCGCTCAAGATCGCTCTGCACCTTGCCGTCGGCGAGAAAGTCGATCTCCTCCTCGGGGAAGTCGATGGCGGCCTCGACATAGATGCGTAGCTGAATCAGTGCTTCCACCAGTGCATGCACCCGCTCGGAGAAAGCCCCCTGCAGTGAGCGCAGTGCACAGCGTGCCGCCTGCTCGGAGGAACTGTCGATCAGGTCGGCGATCGCCTCGGCCTGGGCCAGGTCCAGTTTGTCATTGAGGAAGGCCCGTTCGGAGAACTCGCCGGGACGCGCCAGGCGTGCGCCGAGGGCGATACAGCGCTGCAGCAGCAGGTCGATGATCACCGGACCGCCGTGGCCCTGGAGTTCGACCACGTCTTCGCCGGTAAAGGAGTGCGGGTTGGGGAAGTACAACGCGATGCCCTGATCCAGCACCTGCCCGCCCTCGCCCAGAAATGGGGTGTAGTGTGCGTGACGCGGTCTGGGGGCAAATCCCAGCAGCTGTTCGGCGATGCTCAGTGCCTGAGGACCGGACAGACGAATGATGCCGACACCGCCACGTCCGGGCGGTGTGGCCTGAGCGGCAATGGTGTCCTGAGTGGTACCGAGCATGTGAATCTCCTGACCCTGATCGTGATGCTGAAACGCAAAAAGGCTCCCGAAGGAGCCTTTTATTCTACTGTGGAAGCGAGCGTTAGTCTTTGACGTCGCCGGCTTCGATCTGCTTGTTGATCACGTACTGCTGGGCGATCGACAGAATGTTATTGACCAGCCAGTACAGCACCAGACCGGCCGGGAACCAGAGGAAGAAGAAGGTGAACAGAATCGGCAGCATTTTCATCATCTTGGCCTGCATGGGATCAGGCGGAGTCGGGTTCAGCATCTGCTGGATGAACATGGTCACACCCATCAGGATCGGCAGGATGAAGTACGGGTCCATCTGCGACAGATCCTGAATGTAGCCATAGAACGGCGCATGACGCAGCTCGACGGATTCCATCAGTACCCAGTACAGGGCGATGAATACCGGCATCTGCACCAGGATCGGCAGACAGCCGCCCAGCGGATTGATCTTTTCCTTCTGGTACAGCTTCATCATTTCCTGGGACATCTTCTGGCGGTCATCACCGTAGAGTTCCTTCAGGCGGGCCATTTCCGGACCGAACTTGCGCATCTTGGCCATGGACTTGAACGCCTTGGCGTTCAGGTGGAACAGCGCGGCCTTGACCAGGATGGTGATGCCGATGATTGCCAGGCCCCAGTTGCCCACCACTGAGTGAATCCACTTCAGCAGCATGTACAGCGGCGAGGCGATCCACCACAGCCAGCCGTAATCGATGGTCAGTTCCAGGTTCGGTGCGATCTGTTCCAGCTGATCAACATCCTTGGGACCGGCATAGAAGTCGGCACTGACCGTCTGGGTCTGGCCCGGTGCCACACTGAAGCTCGGTGACAGGAAGCCGACCAGGTACTGGCCGTTGATCTTGCGGGATTCATAGGTGTATTCGGCACCCGGTGCCGGAATCCAGGCACTGAGGAAATAGTGCTGCACCATGGCGACCCAGCCATCCGGGCTCTGGGCCTTGAAGCGCTCTTCGTCCATGTCGTCGAAATCGACTTTCTGGTAGTTGTTCTCGGCAGTGGAGAACACGGCACCCAGATAGGACTGCATGCCCATGCTGGTCTGTTGCGACGGATCGGCGGAACCGTCACGCTTGATCTGACCGAACAGGACTGCTTCGAAAGGCGCGTCGGAGGCGTTATTGACGATAAATTCGACATCGACCTTGTAGGCGCCCTTGGCAAAGGTGAAGCGCTTGGTGACGTCAACACCCTGGTCCGTGGTCAGCGTGAGGTCGACGTTCAGGGTATCGCCTTCCAGCGTGTATTCGGACTGGGCCGCACTATAGACCGGGCGACCGTCGGCGCTGGCATCCGGGCCATTGCGACCGATCAGGCCGCTCTGGGCCACATAGGTACGGTTGGCATTCTGCTCCAGCAGCACGAAAGGCTGGTCGCTGGCCAGGGCTGCCAGGTGCTCCGGTAGCGCCACCTGAATGATGTCGCCGCCATGCGGATCGATCAACAGGTCGAGGACGTCGGTACGCACATGGATCAAGGACTGGCTTTTGGCGGCGGCAATCGGACCGGCGGCAGTTGCCGGAATGTCAGCATTACCGGTGGCGTTGCTGGCTTGGGGCAGTTCGGAAGCTTCGCCCGCGGCAGCGTCGGCGTAGGCGGAGACGGTAGCGGCCTGCTGCTGTGGCTGCTGGGAAGGACCATAGTCCTCGTTCCACTGCAGCACCATCAGATAGGAGACCAGTGCCAGAGCGGCAATCAGTATGACTCGCTGTACATCCATGGTGGAAGAACCATCAGTTTGTTATGTGAGCTTTCGGGCTTTCTTGCCGGCGCGGGACCAGCAACGCCTGATCATGGCATGCAATTCGGCGTTATCAAGAGTGTCCAGTCCCTTGCGGGCCAGGATAATCATGTCGAGAGCCGGGAGTTGATGCTGGTGCAGGCGAAACGATTCGCGAATGATACGCCGTACACGGTTACGTTGCACCGCCCGACGGACATTTTTCTTGGATATGACAAAGCCGATCCGGGGATGTCCGAGATCGTTGGGGCGGGCCAGGATCAGCAGCTGCTGTTCCGGTACTTTGACGACCGCTCGGTCGAAAACGCGTTTGAAATCCCCGCCGGTCAACAGACGCAACTGGCGGGGATATCGGAAGTCGGTCATTCAGTCATGCGACCTTATGCAGTGTCTGAATCAAGCAGACAGACGCTTACGACCTTTGGCGCGACGACGGTTCAGAACCTGACGGCCGCCTTTGGTGGCCATGCGAGCACGGAAACCGTGATTACGTTTGCGTTTCAGAACGCTGGGTTGGAATGTTCTTTTCATTGCCTCAGTCCTACTTACACTGATGTACGTGAGGTGGCTGATATCCACGGGTAAAAAATCAAGACGCGAAATCTTAGGGAATTACTGGTTATCTTGCAAACACTTTTTGCAGAATTGCCGAAAAAATGGCCGATTCAGGTTTCCGTGGATGCTCAAGCGGCGATACGGACTGCCGTGGATACCCAGGGCAAGGAAGCCGGCACAGTGAAATGGACGCAGGCTAGCCATGATTTTGTTGATATCCTAGTTTAATCCTTTTAAAACAATGTATTGATCTGTTGATTAAGCTGAATACAACATGTTCTCAAACTGTTTTCCAGCCGGTTTGACAGGGGCCTGATTGGTCGGAGTCCCGGTTTTTCCACGGTCGCAGGAGTTATTCATCTTTTTGCACAAAAGCGGTTTTTACTGTGGATAACCGTGTTTCAAGGCGTTAGAATGATGCTCCTTTTATATACGTGATCACCCCTTGGACTCTGAAGCCTGAGCGGTCGGGAGTAGATGGATGTCAGTTGATCTTTGGGAGCAGTGCCTGCGGGCGTTGCAGCAGGAATTTCCCTCCCAGCAATTCAACACTTGGATAAGGCCTCTGCGCGCGCAAGACAGTGCGGGCAGCGAACTGCTGTTGCTGGCGCCCAACCGTTTCGTCAAGGACTGGGTCGCCGACAAGTTCCTGGCCCGTATCCAGCAGGCCGTCTGCGAAACCACAGGTGACATGAGCGTCGAGGTACGCCTTGACGTATCGGGTCCTTCGGCGGCCGCCCCGCGTCCGCGCACGGCACCCGGCCGCATGCGCACACCGCGAGCCATGCCGGAACGTCAAGCGCCAGTGGCCCGTCCGCCTGAGCCCTCGTCAGCATCGAGCTGGCAGGCAGGGCCTGAATCGGCCATGGCCCTCAACGGTCAGCCTCAGCCGGCATCTCAGATGATGCCCCAGGCGGCACCGACGTCCCAGCCCCGGCCCGATACTTCCCGCGTGGATGATGCCGTGGTTGAACCGGCTGTCGAGCCGACACCGCAGATGGGCTTCTTCGATCAGTTTGAACAGCCCGAGCCGATCAATAGCATGGCGGGCATTTCCGGCATGGGCGGGGGCCGTCGGGTCGAGGTCGAGGGGGGCGTGCGCCATCAGTCCAACCTCAACCCGATGTTCACCTTCGAGTCCTTTGTGCAGGGCAAGTCCAACCAGCTGGCGCTGGCCGCGGCTCAGCAGGTGGCCGACAATCCGGGCGGGTCTTACAATCCACTGTTTATCTATGGCGGCGTGGGCCTGGGTAAAACGCACTTGATGCATGCGGTGGGAACCGAAATGCTCAAGCGCAACCCCAATGCCCGTATCGTTTACCTGCACTCCGAGCGCTTCGTAGCCGACATGGTCAAGGCACTGCAGCTGAATGCCATCAACGACTTCAAGCGCTACTACCGGTCGGTGGATGCGCTGCTGATTGATGACATTCAGTTCTTTGCCGGCAAGGAGCGTTCCCAGGAAGAGTTTTTCCATACCTTCAACGCCCTGCTTGAAGGCGGTCAGCAGATGATCCTGACCAGTGACCGCTATCCGAAGGAGATCCATGGTGTGGAAGAACGCCTCAAGTCCCGCTTCGGCTGGGGCCTGACGGTCGCGATCGAGCCGCCGGAACTGGAAACCCGGGTGGCGATTCTGATGAAGAAGGCGCAGGAAGCGCAGGTCAACCTGCCCGACGATGCCGCCTTCTTCCTGGCGCAGAAAATCCGCTCCAACGTGCGCGAGCTGGAAGGCGCGCTCAAGCGTGTTATCGCCAACGCCCACTTTACCGGGAATGCGATCAATACTCCCTTTATCAAGGAATCCCTGAAAGACCTGCTGGCGTTGCAGGACAAACAGGTTAGTATTGACAACATTCAACGGGTAGTCGCCGACTATTACAAGATCAAGGTGGCTGATCTGCTCTCCAAACGCCGTAGCCGTTCTGTGGCGCGGCCGCGTCAGATGGCCATGAGCCTGGCGAAAGAGTTGACCAACCACAGTTTGCCCGAAATCGGCAACGCCTTTGGCGGCCGAGATCATACGACGGTGCTGCACGCCTGCCGCAAGATCAAGTCGCTGCGTGAGACCGATACCGATATTGCTGAAGATTACAAAAACCTGCTGCGTCATCTGACGGCGTAGTGATGGACCTGACAGGGTAGCCAGAATCATGAGACTTGTTATATCCCGCGAAGCGCTCATCAAACCACTGCAGCTGGTCGCTGGTGTTGTGGAACGCCGTCAGACACTGCCGGTGCTGTCCAACATCCTGCTGGTGGCAGAGGGTGACCAGCTGTCGCTGACCGGCACCGACCTGGAAGTCGAGCTGGTGGGACGTGTACAGCTGGACGAACCGGCCGAGGCCGGCTCGGTGACCGTACCGGCCCGCAAGCTGATGGATATCTGCAAATCTCTGGCCGATGATGCCCGCATTGAACTGGAGCTGTCCGGCCAGAAGATGATGATCAAGTCCGGTCGCAGCCGTTTCAGCCTGTCCACCCTGCCGGCGCATGAATTCCCCAATGTGGAAGACAGCCCGGAGACCTTCGAACTGCAGCTGCCGCAGTCGGCGCTGCGTCGCCTGATCGAACAGACCGGCTTCTCCATGGCGCAGCAGGACGTGCGCTACTACCTCAACGGTATGCTGCTGGAGGTCAAGGACGGCGAACTGCGCAGCGTCGCCACCGACGGCCACCGTCTGGCCACATCGGTCAGCGGCGTGGATACCGATGCTGGTTCCCAGCAGCAGATCATCGTACCGCGCAAGGGGATTCTGGAACTGGCCCGCCTGCTGCAGGGCGGTGACGAGAGCGTCAAGCTGGTCATTGGTGCCAACCATATCCGCGCCAACGTGGGTGACTTCACCTTCACCTCCAAGCTGGTGGACGGCAAGTTCCCGGATTACCAGCGCGTGATCCCGCGCAACGGCGACAAGGAGCTGCTGGGCGATCGCCAGGAGCTGCGCCAGGTGTTCAGCCGCATCGCGATTCTGTCCAACGAGAAGTACCGCGGCGTACGTCTGACCCTGAATGACGGTTATCTGCAGGTGATGGCCAACAACCCGGAGCAGGAAGAAGCGGAAGAAACCGTGGCCGTGGATTATCAGGGCGGTCACCTGGAGATCGGCTTCAACGTCAACTACCTGCTGGACGTGCTGTCGATCCTCAATTCCGACGTAGTGCGCTTCACCTTGCTGGACTCCAACAGCAGCGCCCTGATCCAGGGCCAGGACGAGCCGGAAGCGCTGTACGTTGTCATGCCGATGCGGATGTAATTGCGCCGCATCCCGCCTTGCTGCCAGAGCCCACGCCTACTAAATGGCGTGGGCCAGCAGCGCCTCCAGATTCGTATCCAGCGCGTCTAGAATCTGCTCCTGCTGATACAGCTGCCAAGCTTCCAGGCATACTGGGGCCGGCGTGAGTTTGCCCGGCAGGGATAGCTTGCGTTTCAGCAGCACCTGCCCCAGCAGGGAATCCGCATCCGCCTGTAACTCCAGCACGTTCTGATGCCAGTCAGTGATGCGTGCCAGCAACTCATCTGCCGGGCCACAGAGCAGCTGATCCTTGTGCCAGCACAGAGTTGCACTGTACTGGCCACGGGTTTCCAGCCAGACAAAGTCATGTTTGGGATCGCGGCTGACGCCGTGCAGCCAGAGCACTTCATTCAGCGCTTCCTGCAGCAGCGCCTGGCGGTCGGCATCAGGGCCGTGCATTTGCTGACCGGCACGGGTGTGTTCAGGGTCGACACGCCCGTCCAGCAGCGACAGCGCCGCATCGATCTGAACGTCACCGAAGCCGGCCGCCGCCAGCATCTCGGTGAACTCGCGTGCGAAACGGGCATGTTCGGTCAGCGGCGGTACGGCATTGCAGAGGGCGGTCAGTACAGGTGTATCCCTGTATTTTACCGGCATACCGTCATAATCCAGCACAATATCGATGCCGCTGTCGAGTTCATCCCCCGTGCCGTCAACGGCCGGGGTGTCCAGCGCGAGACAGGTGAAGTCGTCATTACCCGCTGTCAGGCGGCAGAAGGTTTCGGCCAGGGCTGCCGTGGGGGCCTTGAGCCAGAACTGCGGCTCTCCTGTCTCGAGGCAGGCCAGTTCCATGGGAGTGTAGTGTTCGGAATGCTCGGTCAGACGATCCAGTACCGAGCGGGTAAAGGTCACGGTAAAACAGGGCATGGCACTTTCCGGTTATTATTGTTGTCAGCTCGGTGCGCCGCTGAGCTGTGGAGGCTGGATGCGCGGGCAGATCGAGAAGACAAACCATTGGGGGCAGAACAGTGGCCATCAGGCCAGTGCACCTGGTGGGTACACGGAAACGAGCGGATTGATGCGGTGCCGGGAGGCGCGTCCTGCAGGTGCATCGAATCGGCGGCAATCCCTGCCATGATCCTCGTGGGTAAGATTTTCCCTTTGGGAGCATCCAAACTAACGTTCATAATAGCCAATTAAACATGCATTTCAAACATTCTGTACGCAAATGCGGTCACTAGTGGATCTCTTCGGTGTGCCTGATAGATTGCGAGCATTAGGGGCGCAGACATTCATCGGCAGGAGCGGTACTATATGGCCTTAAGATGATCGCCCCAGCGGCCATATTTGCCCGCCAACCCCGGACGCACGCGTTAAGCCTTCATGCCGCTCAAGCAGCTCAAGATCCAGCACATTCGCAATCTCGATACCGTCAGTCTGGCCCCGCTGAGCCGGATCAATATCCTCTATGGCGACAACGGCAGCGGCAAAACCAGCGTGCTGGAAGCGATCCATTTTCTGGGGCTGACCCGTTCCTTCCGCGGCAGCCAGTTCCGCCACCTGCTACAGGAAGGACAGCAGCAGGCACTGGTGTTTGCCCAGGCCGATCCGCTGAATCAGAACACGCCGCGCCCGCTGGGGGTCGAACGCAGCCTGGAAGGTGAAGTGCGTGCCCGCTATGCCGGCCAGAGTCTGGGGCCGACCGACCTGGCCGAACTGCTGCCGCTGCAGGTGATCAACAGTGACACCTTCGATCTGCTGGATGGCAGCCCCGGGGTGCGGCGCCAGTTTCTCGACTGGGGCGCCTTCCATGCCGATCCGGCGTTCATCCAGCACTGGCGCGGCTTCAAACGTGCGTTGAAACAGCGAAATTCGTTGCTGAAATGTGGTAAAATCGACCCTCGCGTACGCAAGGTCTGGGATGCCGAACTGGTTCATTATGCCGACGCCATGACAGACCATCGGCAGGCCTATATCGACCGCCTGCGGCCCGACTTCGAGGCCGCGCTGTCGGCCCTGCTGCGGGGCGTGGAGGTGCGTCTGCTGTTCAGTCCCGGCTGGGACCGCAGCAAGGGGCTGGAGGCTCTGCTGGCGGAAAGCTTCGAGCGCGATCTGCGCCAGGGCTTTACCGGCCTGGGGCCGCAGCGCGCGGACCTCAGGTTCAAGGTCGGCACTTTGAATGCCGCCGACCGCCTTTCTCGTGGTCAGAAAAAACTGGTGGTCAGTGCGTTCAGGCTGGCCCAGGGTGCGCTGTTTCATCGCCTCAGCAACCGCGCCTGCATTTATCTGATCGACGACCTGCCGTCGGAGCTCGATGAGCATCACTGCCGGCGGTTTTGCGAATTTTTGGAGGCGAGTGCCAATCAGTGCTTTATCACCTGCGTGGATCCCGGCCTGTTGAGCCGGATCTGGCAGCCCGAGACTGATGTTGCACTGTTCAGGGTGGAATCCGGTACGTTAACGCACAAGGGTGCGCCAGGAGATCAAACATGAGTGGTGAAAACCAGAACTACGACTCGTCCAGTATCAAGGTCCTGAAGGGGCTTGATGCCGTCAGGAAACGACCGGGCATGTACATTGGCGATACCGATGACGGCAGCGGCCTGCATCACATGGTATTCGAGCTGGTCGACAACGGCATCGACGAGGCGCTTGCCGGTCACTGCTCTGAAATCGGCGTGACCATCCATCCCGACGAGAGCGTGACCGTGTCCGACAATGGCCGCGGCATCCCGACCGACATCCACGAAGAGGAAGGCGTGTCGGCAGCCGAGGTGATCATGACCGTGCTGCACGCTGGCGGCAAGTTCGACGACAACACCTACAAGGTCTCCGGTGGCCTGCATGGAGTCGGCGTGTCCGTGGTCAACGCCCTCTCCTCCGAGCTCAAGCTGACCATCCGCCGCGCCGGTCAGGTGCACGAACAGATCTACCACCACGGTGTACCGGCGGCCCCGCTGGCGGTGGTGGGCGAAACCGACCAGAGCGGCACCATCGTGCGCTTCAAGCCGTCGGAAGAGACCTTCAGCAACATCTGCTTTCAGTACGACATCCTCGCCAAGCGCCTGCGTGAACTGTCGTTCCTGAACTCCGGCGTGCGCATTCGCCTGAAGGATGAGCGCAGCGGCCGTGAAGAAGTGTTCGAGTACGAGGGTGGTCTGGCCGCGTTCGTGGAGTTCCTGAACCAGAATAAGTCGCCGATCAACCAGATCTTTCACTTCAATCTGATGCATGAAAACGGCGTCGGTGTTGAAGTGGCGATGCAGTGGAACGACAGCTTCCAGGAAAGCCTGCACTGTTTTGCCAATAACATTCCGCAGCGCGACGGCGGTACCCACCTGTCCGGTTTCCGCACCGCCCTCACCCGCAGCCTGAACAGCTATATCGAGCACGAGCAGCTGAACAAGAACGGTAAGGTCAGCACCAGCGGTGACGACAGCCGTGAAGGACTGACCGCGATCATCTCGGTCAAGGTGCCCGACCCCAAGTTCTCGTCTCAGACCAAGGACAAGCTGGTTTCGTCCGAGGTAAAAACGGCTGTGGAACAGTTGATGGGGCTGCAGCTGCAGGAATACCTGCTGGAACATCCGCAGGATGCCAAGGCGGTGGTGCAGAAGATGATCGATGCCGCCCGTGCCCGTGAAGCGGCCCGCAAGGCGCGTGAAATGACCCGTCGCAAGGGCGCGCTGGACGTGGCCGGCTTGCCCGGCAAGCTGGCGGACTGCCAGGAGAAGGATCCGGCGCTGTCAGAACTCTACCTGGTGGAGGGTGACTCCGCGGGCGGCTCGGCCAAGCAGGGCCGTGACCGCCGTACCCAGGCGATTCTGCCGCTCAAGGGCAAGATCCTCAACGTGGAGAAGGCCCGCTTTGACAAGATGCTGACCTCGGCGGAAGTCGGTACCCTGATCACCGCGCTGGGCTGCGGCATCGGCCGCGAGGAATTCAACCCGGACAAGCTGCGCTATCACAGCATCATCATCATGACCGATGCGGATGTGGACGGCTCGCACATCCGTACCCTGCTGTTGACCTTCTTCTTCCGCCAGATGCCGGAGCTGATCGAACGCGGTCACATCTTCATCGCCCAGCCGCCGCTGTACAAGATCAAGAAGGGCAAGCAGGAACAGTACCTGAAGGATGACGAAGCGCTGGACAACCACCTGCTGCAGGGCGCACTGGACGGCACCAGTCTGCATCCGAGTGAAGACTCACCGGCTATTTCCGGTGCCGCGCTGGAATCGCTGATCACGCGCTACCGTCAGGTTGAGCGCATGTGTCAGCGCCTCAGCCGGGTCTATCCGCAGGAAGTGCTCAAGCGGCTGCTCTACCTGCCGGTGTTGGCGGTTGAAGAATTGGCCGATGCCGCGGCCGTTCAGGCCTGGTCCGAGCGTCTGTGTGAAGCGCTGGCCACCTATGTCGATGGCGGTGAGCGCTACGAGTGCTCGCTGAAGGAAGACCGTGAGCACAGCCTGTTCCTGCCGCTGATCAAGATTATCCAGCACGGCGTGGATACCGATTACGTGATGGATGTGGAGTTCTTCCGCTCCCGTGATTATCAGTCCATCGTGGCCTTGGGTCAGGAGCTGCAGTCCTTGCTGGACGACGGTGCCTACCTGGCACGTGGCGAGCGCCGCTTTGCCCTGAACGAGCTGGGCGAAGGCATCCGCTGGCTGCTGGAACAGTCCCGTCGCGGCAATGCCATCCAGCGCTACAAGGGGCTGGGCGAGATGAACCCGGAGCAGCTGTGGGAAACCACCATGGACCCTAACGCGCGTCGCATGCTGCAGGTCTCCGTGGACGATGCCATTGCAGCCGACCAGCTGTTTACCACGCTGATGGGCGACGAGGTGGAGCCGCGCCGCAACTTTATCGAATCCAATGCCCTGAACGTTTCCAACCTGGATATCTGATCGGCAACTGTCAGCCCGTCCAACAAGCCGCTCTTAGGAGCGGCTTTTTTGCGCCTGTGGTGAGGAACAGGTGCAGCCGTTATTCAGGTCGGGTATGCGTGCCAAATGCTGTCATGGCCGTATAGAAGATGTTTCACGTGAAACAGTCGGGATCTGTTTCGGCAGTGCCATTGCTGAACGGCGGGCCAAAAAAAGCCCCGCAGTTGCGGGGCTTGTCTTGGAGGGGCTAAGCGCTTAGCCCAGCAGCGAGATATCCGCTACCCCCAGGAAGAGTCGACGCAGACGCTTCAGCAGTGCCAGGCGGTTGGCCCGGATTGCTTCGTCGTCTGCCATTACCATGACGTTGTCGAAGAAGCTGTCGATCACGTCACGCAAACCGGCCAGGCGTTCCAGCGCGGTGCGGTAGTCGCCCTGCTCGAACAGCGGCTGCAGCTCATGCTCGGCCGAAGTCAGCGCGGACGCCAGGGCCTGCTCGGCGGCTTCCTGCAACAGATCGGCATTCACCGCGCTGCTGATATCGCCGCCCTGCTTGCTGAGGATGTTGCTGACGCGCTTATTGGCGGCGGCCAAGGCTTCCGCTTCCGCCAGGTTGCGGAAGTGACTGACGGCGTCGATGCGGCGGTCGAAATCCAGCGGGCTGGTCGGGCGCAGGGCATGGACGGCCAGGAAAGTTTCGGCGCTGATGCCGCGGTCGTCATACCAGGCGCGGAAACGGTCCAGCATGAAGTCGAGCACGCGATCGGCCAGGCCTTCGCTGCCCGGCAGATCGCCGTGCTGTTCGGCGGCCAGGGTCAGCAGCTGATGCAGATCCAGGTCCAACTTGTGCTCGACGATAATGCGCAGCACGCCCAAGGCGGCACGGCGCAGCGCGAACGGGTCCTTGGAGCCGGTCGGCGGCTGGTTGATGCCGAACAGGCCGGTCAGGGTGTCCAGGCGGTCGGCAATCGCCAGGGCGATACCAGTGCGGGTCGCGGGCAGGTCATCACCGGCAAAGCGCGGCAGGTACTGCTCGTTCATCGCCTGGGCAACCTCTTCCGGCTCGCCATCATGCAGTGCATAGTGATAGCCCATCAGGCCCTGGAGTTCGGTGAACTCGAACACCATGTCGGTCATCAGGTCGCACTTGCTCAGCGCTGCGGCGCGACGGGCGTAGCCAGCATCACCGTTGATCAGCTCGGCAATCGACGCCGCCAGGCCTTCGATGCGCTGGGTCTTGTCGAACACGGTGCCCAGCTGCTGCTGGAACACGATCGACTTCAGCTTCTCGATGCGGGCTTCCAGTGGCTGCTTCTTGTCGGTGTCGAAGAAGAAGGCCGCATCCGCCAGGCGCGGACGGATCACCTTCTCGTTGCCTTCGATCACCTGCTGCGGGTCCTTGGACTCGATGTTGGCGACGGTGATGAAGTACGGCATCAGCTTGCCGTCGGCATCCAGGGCGTGGAAGTACTTCTGGTTTTCCTTCATCGACAGAATCAGCGCTTCCGCCGGTACGTCCAGGAAGCGCTCTTCGAAACGACCGGTCAGGGCCACCGGCCACTCGTTCAGTGCGGTGACTTCGTCCAGCAGGTCGTCATCGATCTGGGCCACGCCGCCGATGCGCTCGCCCTCGCGGATCACCTGCTCGCGGATCAGCTCACGGCGCTCGGCGAAATCGGCCATCACCTTGCCGGTTTCCTTCAGCACGCGGGCGTAATCCGCCGGGGCGATCAGCTCGATGTCATGGTTGTAGTGGAAGCGGTGGCCGCGGGTCTTGCGACCGGCTTTCAGGCCGAGGATCTCGGCGTCAACCACCTCATCACCCAGCAGCATGCACAGCCATTTAACCGGACGTACAAATTCTGTGCGCGAGGCACCCCAGCGCATGCGCTTGGGGATCGGCAGCTTGTTCAGGGATTCGGTAACAATGCCCGGCAGCAGAGAGGCTGTGCTCTGCCCCTGCTCGACGCCACGGTAAACGTAGTAGCTGCCCTTGGGCGTTTCCATCACGTCCAGCTGGTCGATGTCGACACCGCAGGAGCCGGCAAAGCCCTGTACCGCCTTTTCGGGTGCCTGGGTGGCCGGGCCGCGCTTTTCGATCGGGCGATCCGGCTGTTGCAGCTGGATACCGCTGAGCAATACGGCCAGACGACGGGGTGCGGCGTAGGGACGCGCCTCGGCATAGCCGATACCGGCGGCGTCCAGACCGGCGGTGATGCCATTGAGGAAGGCGCCGGACAGGGTCTTCAGCGCCTTGGGCGGCAGCTCTTCGGTGCCGAGTTCTACCAGAAAATCGTGCTGGGACATTACTTATCCTCCTCGCAGGCAGCCAGAACTTCTGCCCGAATCGCTTCAGGGGCCATCGGGAAACCAAGGGCACGACGCGCCTCGAAATAGGCATGGGCCACGTCGCGGGCCAGGGTGCGCACACGCAGGATGTAGCGCTGGCGCTCGGTCACGGAGATGGCGTGACGGGCATCCAGCAGGTTGAAGGTGTGCGATGCCTTGAGCACCATTTCATAGGCCGGCAGCGGCAGGTTGGCGGCGAGCAGTTTTTGGCACTCGGCTTCGTAGTGATCGAAGTTGGTGAACAGTGCCGGGACATCGGCGTGTTCGAAGTTGTAGGTCGACATCTCCACTTCGTTCTGGTGGAAGACATCCCCATAGGTCACTTCGCTGCCGTCCGGGTGGCGGGCCCAGACCAGATCGTAGACGCTGTCCACGTTCTGGATATACATGGCGATACGCTCAAGACCGTAGGTGATCTCGCCGGTGACCGGGTAACATTCCAGACCGCCGGCCTGCTGGAAGTAGGTAAACTGGGTCACTTCCATGCCGTTGAGCCAGACTTCCCAGCCCAGGCCCCAGGCACCGAGGGTCGGTGATTCCCAGTTGTCTTCGACAAAGCGCACATCATGCACGCCCAGGTCGATGCCCAAACGTTCCAGGGAACCCAGGTAGAGTTCCTGAATGTTATCGGGCGAAGGCTTGAGTACAGTCTGGAACTGGTAGTAGTGCTGCAGGCGGTTGGGGTTTTCGCCATAGCGGCCATCGGTGGGACGGCGGCTGGGCTGCACATAGGCGGAGCGCCAGGTTTCGGGGCCGATGGCCCGCAGGAAGGTACAGGGGTGGAAGGTACCGGCACCCACCTCCAGGTCCAGTGGCTGCACGATGACACAGCCCTGTTCGGCCCAGTATTGCTGCAGGGCCAGGATCAGTCCCTGGAATGTGCTAACGTCTGGAGTCACCTTGTCAGTCACGGAAATCACCATTGCTGTTGAATGTGGTCGAAATAGGAGCAGAATTATACATGACAGCGGCCTGAATGCCCCCTCCCCGCTTGACCCGGCGGCATCTTTCTGGCCGTCGGAGGCCATCGCTTACGCCCGGCGCTCGGTCTGACTATAATCAGGGGCCTGTACCGGATGGATGGAGAAAACCGTGAAGCTGATCAAGTCATTGCTGGCCGTTGCCCTGCTGGGGTTGCTGGCGCTGTTGCCGTTGAGTCTGTCACAGCGGCTGGGGCACCGCCTGGGCAACCGTTACTGGCGCAAGGGGGATGCCGCCAAGATGACCCGGCAGACACGGCGCAACGTCAACGCCTGCTTTCCCGAATGGAGCGAATCCGAGCGTGAGGCACTGGCCCGTGCCAGCCTGCAGCAGACCGGCTGCTCGTTGTGCGAGATGGGCATGGCCTGGCTGTGGCCGGCCGAGCGCACATTGAAAAAGGTGCGTCAGGTGCACAACGAAGCGCTGCTTGCCGAGGCGATTGATGCGGGCAAGGGGGTGATTCTGATCGCGCCGCACCTGGGCAACTGGGAAGTGCTCAATCTCTACCTATCGGCCCACTACCCCTTTACCGCCATGTACAAGCCGCCGCAGATGAAGCTGATGGACGACTTGATCAAGCGCATGCGTGCCCGGCTGGGCACACGCATGGCACCGGCCGATACGCGTGGCGTGCGCATGGTGATGAAGGCACTCCGGCGTGGCGAGATGGTCGGGATCCTGCCGGATCAGGAACCGGATCGCAGCGGTGGCATCCATGTGCCTTTCTTCGGCGTCCAGGCGCTGACCATGAAGCTGCTGCCGCAGCTGGCGGCACAGACCGGTGCGGTGGTGGTCTGCGGCTATGCCGAGCGCCTGCCCGATGCACAGGGCTTCGACTTGCACTTCGTAGCGGCGGATGAGCAGATTAACAGCCGCGATCTGGAGGCGGCGGCAGCGGCCATGAACCGGTCGGTGGAGACCTGTGTCCGTGCCCTGCCGGAGCAGTATCAGTGGGAATACCGCCGTTTCAGCACCCGTCCCGAAGGCGCACCTCGTTTCTACAGCTAGGGTGCTGCCGCCTCAGCGGCGCCAGAAGGCCGGAGTGAACAGTACCAGCATGGTGAAGACTTCCAGACGCCCCAGCAGCATGGCAAAGCAGAGAATCCACTTGGCGGTCGGGTTGAGGCCGCCAAAGTGGGCCGCCACCTCGCCCAGCCCCGGGCCCAGGTTGTTCAGCGTGGCGCCCACCGCCGACCAGGCCGTGACCTGATCCAGACCGGTGGCCAGCAGCGCGATCAGCATCACCACGAAGACGATCAGGTATACCGAGAAGAAGCCCCAGACCGCCTGCAGAATGCGGTCGGGAATCGGCCGCAACCCCAGCTTGACCGGGATCACCGCATTGGGGTGGATCAGGCGCAGAATCTCGCGGTAGCCCTGCTTGAGGATCAGCAGGACCCGGATCGCCTTCATGCCCCCTGCCGTGGAGCTGGCGCAGCCGCCGACAAACGCCAGCACGAACAGCATGAACGGCAGCATGGCCGGCCAGTGGGCGAAATCGGCGGTAGCAAAGCCGGTGGTGGTCGCCACTGACACCACCATGAAGGCGGCCCGGCGCAGGGATTCCACCGCCGGATAGGTATCGGTCATCACCAGCACGAACATCGACAGCAGCGTGATCAGCCCCAGCAGTGACAGGTAGAACTTTACCTCGGGGTCCTGCAGGTAATGCAGCAGCGTGTGGTTGCGCCAGGCGAAGAAATGCAGTCCGAAGTTGATGCCGGCCACCACCATGAAGAAGATGCCGATCGCCTCGATGGCGGCACTGTCAAAATAGCCGATGCTGGCATCATGAGTGGAGAAGCCGCCGATGGCCACGGTGGAGAAGCTGTGGCCAATGGCGTCGAAGGGGGTCATGCCGGCCAGCCAGTAGGCCAGTGCGCAGGCGACGGTCAGCGACAGGTAGATGTACCAGAGTGCCTTGGCGGTTTCGGTGATACGCGGCGTCAGCTTGTTGTCCTTGACCGGCCCCGGCGTTTCGGCCCGGTACAGCTGCATGCCGCCGATGCCGAGCATGGGCAGAATCGCCACCGCCAGCACGATGATCCCCATGCCGCCCAGCCACTGCAGCTGCTGGCGATAATAGAGAATCGAGTGTGGCAAGCTGTCCAGGCCGGTCATGACCGTGGCCCCGGTAGTGGTCAGCCCGGAAATCGACTCGAATACCGCATCCACCGCCGATAGGCCGGGCTCCTCGGCCAGCATCAGCGGCAGCGAACCGAATACGCCCAGCACCGTCCAGAACAGCACGGTGACCAGAAAACCGTCGCGAATACTCAGCTCCTGACGCACCGCATACACCGGGACCCAGATGATGAAGCCGGTCACCAGGGTGATGGCAAAGGCGGTGGCAAAGGCCCAGTGAGTCATGTCCTGATAAAACAGGGAGACCGCCAGGGGCGGCAGCTGGGTAATGCTGAAGATCATCAGCAGGATACCCAGAATGCGCAGGATCACTTGAAAGTGCATCGACAGTGCCTCAGAAAAAGGTCAGGCCGACCTGGAACAGGCGCTCCACTTCCGCAATGCGCCGCTTGTCTACCAGGAACAGGATGACATGGTCGTCGTTTTCGATCACCAGATCGTCATGGGCAATCAGCACCTCGTTGCCGCGGATGATGGCACCGATGGTGGTGCCCGGCGGCAGGTCGATCTCCTCGATGGCGCGCCCGACAACCCGCGAGCTGCGCTTGTCACCGTGAGCGACCGCTTCCAGTGCCTCGGCGGCGCCGCGCCGCAGCGAGTGTACGGCCGCGACGTCGCCGCGGCGCACATGGGTCAACAGCGCGCCGATGGTGGTCTGCTGCGGCGAGATGGCGATATCGATGACGCCGCCCTGCACCAGATCGACATAGGCCGGGTTGTTGATCAGGGTCATCACCGTGCGCGCGCCCAGCCGCTTGGCCAGCATCGAGGCCATGATGTTGGCCTCGTCATCGTTGGTCAGCGCGCAGAACACGTCGGTGTCCTCGATGTTCTCCTCCACCAGCAGATCGCGATCGGAGGCGCTGCCGTGCAGCACGATGGTGTTGTTCAACTCCCGGGCCAGCCAGTTGCAGCGCCCCAGGTCGCGCTCGATCAGCTTGACCTGGTAGTCGTTTTCCAGCGAGCCGGCCAGCCGGGCGCCGATATTGCCGCCGCCGGCGATCATAATGCGCTTGTAGGAGCGGTCCAGTCGGCGCAGTTCGCTCATGACGGCGCGGATGTCGCGCCGGGCGGCAATGAAGAACACCTCGTCATCGGCCTCGATCACCGTATCCCCTTTCGGAATCATGGGATGATCCTGACGGAAGATGGCGGCCACGCGGGTGTCGATGTTGGGCATGTGCGAGCGCAGGAAGGAGATCTCGCGCCCGACCAGCGGACCGCCGTAATAGGCCTTGACCGCAACCAACTGGGCCTGACCCGAGGCAAAGTCGAGCACCTGCAGGGCACCGGGGTACTGGATCATGCGCTTGATGTGCTGGGTTACCAGTTCTTCCGGGCTGATCAGCACGTCCACGGGGATGCCCTTGTCACCGAAGATGGCGTGGTTGCGCTGCAGGTAGTCATGTTCGCGCACGCGGGCGATCTTGGTAGGCACGGTGAATAGGGTGCGGGCGATCTGGCAGGCGATCATGTTGACCTCGTCACTGTTGGTAACGGCAATCAGCATGTCGGCATCCTGAGCGCTGGCCTGCTCCAGGGCGCTGGGATAGGAGGCCTTGCCTTCGATGGTACGGATATCGAGCCGGTCCTGCAGTTCGCGCAGGCGTGCGCTGTCGGTGTCGATGACCGTAATGTCGTTGGCTTCGTTGGCCAGATGCTCGGCCAGCGAGCCGCCGACCTGCCCGGCTCCCAGAATGATGATCTTCATAGGCTCAGGTGTCCGTTGCTTTGCTCAGCACCGCATAATAGAAACCGTCGTGGCCGCCCGGCTGCGGAAACAGCTGGCGCCCGAAGGGACGGGCTTCGCCCCAGGGTGCCTCGATGGGCGCGTGGCGTGCGTCTGCCTGCTGTTTAAGGAAGCGTTCGATGATGCGCTCGTTTTCCTGGCTGAAGATGGAGCAGGTGGCATAGACCAGACGCCCGCCCGGCGGCAGCAGCTGCCAGAGGTTGGCCAGGATGCCCAGCTGTACCTGCGCCAGAGCCGCGATGTCTTCGCCCCGGCGCAACCACTTGATGTCCGGGTGGCGGCGAATGACGCCGGTGCCGCTGCAGGGGGCATCCACCAGAATCCGGTCATAGGGCTGGCCCTGCCACCAGTCGCGGCTGCTGGCATCGGCGGTCAACACCTGGCATTCAAGCTGCAGGTTCAAGCGCTGCAGGTTGTCGGCGATGCGTTGGGCCCGGGCCGGTTCCAGCTCGACGGCGGTGACCGCCTGTAGCTCGGGAGCGACTTCAAGCAGATGACACAGCTTGCCGCCGGGCGCCGCACAGGCATCCAGTACCCGCAGCCCCGGCTGTAGATCAAGCAGTTGGACCGCCAGCTGGGCGGCCTCGTCTTGCACGCTCAGCGCGCCCTGTTCGAACCCGGGCAGTGCGTTGACGTCCATGGCCTGGGCCAGGGTCAGGCCGTCGGCGCTGAAGCGGCAGGTGCTGGCGTCGATGCCGGCCGCATTCAGACGGGCGAGTGCCTGCTCCCGGCTCTGCTGGCGTCGGTTGACACGCAGGGTCAGCGGTGCCTGTTCGTCGTTGGCGGCGAGAATGTGCTGCCAGTGGTCGGGCCAGTTGTGCTGCAGCTTGCTGACGAACCAGTCGGGATGGTTCCACGTGAAACAGGGGTCGTCTGCCAGCTGCTGTTCCAGTGTATCCTGCTCGCGCTGGTAACGGCGCAGCACGGCGTTGAACAGCTTTTTGGCCCAGGGTTTATTCAGGACCAGCGTAGCTTCAACGGTTTCATGCAGGGCGGCATGGGCCGGAATGCGGCTGGACCTGAGCTGCCAGAGGCCGATCAGCAGCAGGGCCTGAAGGTCCATATCCTGCGGTTTGAACGGCTTTTGCAGCAGCTTTTGCGCCAGAGCCTGCAGTCGAAATAGCTCGCGCATGCTGCCATAGCACAGCTGCTGCAGCAGGGCGCGATCCTGCGGCGGACAGTGTGCCAGGGCGTCGGGCAGATGAGTGTTCAGGGAGCCGTGCTGACGCAGCAGCGGCGCCAACACGTCGGCAGCCAGCGCCCGAATGTTGATTGCATCAGCCAAGGCGAACCCCCGGGGCGAAACGGTCTCTGTGGGCATTGAGCAGAGTCTTGACCGGCTGGGCCTTGCCGCCGGGCAGCTGCAGCTGGGTCAGGCGAACACAGCCCTGGCCACAGGCAACGCGCAGGCCGTCCGCGTCGGCAGCGACGATGGTGCCGGGGGCTGCGTCGGCCGCGACGGCGGTCTCCGGTTCGGCCAACCAGACCCGCAGGTTGTCTTCACCCAACCGGGTAAAACAGACCGGCCAGGGATTGAAGCCGCGCACGCGGCGGGCCACGTCTTCCGCGGACAGCGCCCAGTCAATCTGCCCTTCCTGTTTGTCCAGCTTATGGGCATAGGTGGCCTGGTCGTTGTCCTGGGCTTCCGGTGTCAGGGTACCGGAAGCCAGAGGGGCCAGGGTGTCGACCAGCAGCTTGGCGCCGATCGCCGCCAGGCGGTCATGCAGGCTGCCGCTGGTGTCGCCGGCTTCAATAGTGCACTCGGCCTTGCTCAGCATGTCGCCGGTATCCAGTCCGGCATCCATTTGCATGATGGTGATGCCGGTGGTGGCGTCACCCGCCAGCAGCGCGCGGTGGATCGGCGCGGCACCGCGCCAGCGCGGCAGCAGCGAGGCGTGTACGTTGATGCAGCCCAGGCGCGGGGTATCCAGAACGGCCTGTGGCAGCAGCAGTCCATAGGCGACCACGATCATCAGGTCCGCGTTCAGGTCAGCGAGGATCTGCTGCTGTTCGCTATCCTTGAGGCTCAGGGGCTGGTGTACCGGTAGGTCGTGTTGCAGGGCCAGCGCCTTGACCGGACTGGGACGCAGCTTGCGGCCACGGCCGGCAGGCCGGTCCGGCTGGGTATAGACCGCCACCACCTGGTGGTCGCTGGCCAGGACCGCCGCCAGGCTTTCGGCGGCAAATTCCGGGGTGCCGGCAAAGACGATGCGCAGAGGGGTATTACTCATTCAACGAAACTCCATACAAAAACAGGCTTGCCTGCGCAAACCTGTTTCGGAACATGCCGGGTCGATCAGCCCTGGTGCTGGGCTTCAAGCCGGTGCTTTTTCTCCAGCTTGGTACGAATGCGGTTGCGTTTCAGCGCGGTGAGGTAGTCAACGAACAGTTTGCCGTTTAGGTGATCCAGTTCGTGCTGAATGCACACGGCCAGCAGGCCGTCCGCTTCCAGTTCGTAGGGCTTGCCATCCCGGTCCAGCGCCTTGAGCAGAATGCGGTTGGGACGCTCGACCTCTTCATAGTAGCCGGGGACCGACAGACAGCCTTCCTGCATCTGCTCCAGCTCATCCTGCAGCACGGTGTAGGACGGGTTAATCATCACCAGCGGCTCGGTGCCGTCTTCCGACAGGTCGATGGTCACGACTTGCTTGTGCACGTTCACTTGGGTCGCCGCCAGACCGATGCCCGGCGCGTCGTACATGGTCTCGAACATGTCGTCGACCAGTTGGCGGATCTCGTCATCAACCTGTTCAACCGGTTCGGCGATGGTTCTTAGACGCGGATCAGGAAATTCGAGAATATTGAGCTTGGCCATAGGTATCTGCTTTAGCGGACGTTAAAATCCGGCCCTTAGTGGTAAAAAAAATGAACAGCCATCATTATACTGAATAACCTGACTAATGCATTGCTTTGCGGACCTGGAGCACGCGGATGCGGCGGGTTGTCTTAGGCCTAACGTACAAGGGAGCTGAACAATGAGAGGATTGCTGTATGGCGTGGTTGGCGCCTGCCTGATGCTGGCAGGAACGGCAACTGCCGCCGAGCGCGCGGACCGGCTGAAACTGCAGGAAGATCACCCGACCGAATATGTGGTGGTCAAGGGCGATACCCTGTGGGACATATCGGGGCGCTTCCTGCAGACCCCCTGGCGCTGGCCCGAAGTCTGGGAGGTCAATCCTCAGATTGAAAACCCTCACCTGATCTATCCGGGCGACCAGATCTACCTGACCTGGGTCGATGGTCAGCCGCGTCTCAACCTGCGTCGTGGCCTGCGCAAGCTCAGCCCGCAGGTGCGCGTGCAACCGCTGGCGCAGCCGGTACCGGCCATCCCGCTGCGTGACATTGCCAGCTTCCTGAACGATAACCTGGTGACCCAGGATGATGTGCTGCAGTCGGCGCCCTACGTGATCGGCGGTCGTAACGAAAGCATCATTGCCGGCGCCGGTGACCGTGTCTATGCCCGGGGCATGCTGGTTGAGGAAGAGGCCGAGCAGCAGACGCTGTACCGTCCGTCGCGTGAGTACACCCATCCGGTGACCGGCGAGTTCCTCGGTTATGAACTCTACAAGGTGGCAGACGTGTCGGTTGCCTCCGTGGATGGCGATGTGGTCACGCTGGATCTTGATAAGACCCGCGAGGAAGTACGCACCCGCGATCGACTGCTGCCCAGCCAGTCCAAGCGTATCCAGTCCGTATTCCAGCCGCAGCCGGCGCCTGAGGTCGAGAGTGGCGTGATCATCGACGTACTCGGCGGCGTGGCCAAGATCGGCCAGTTTGATGCTGTGGCCTTGAGCGTGGGTGAGTTCGAGGGGGTCGAGCCCGGCCATGTATTCGCCATCTACAAGAAGGGCGAGCAGGTCAAAGACCCGGTCAATGGCGAATTGGTTAACCTGCCGGCCGAGCGTGCCGGTGAGCTGATGGTGTTCAAGATCTTTGACCGTGTCAGCTATGGACTGGTGCTCAATGCGACCAATGTGATTTCGGTGGGTGACGAGCTACGCACCCCCTGATACAAGGAGACCATGTCCATGAGCGATCCAAGGGAGTGGGTCGCTGTCAGTTTGTTACCGGGCCTGGGCCCGGCAACGCTGGCACGACTCCGCCAGGAAGGCGTGGATCTGCCCCGCCTGCTGCGGGCCGAAACCGGCCTGCCACCCCACTGCCGCTTGCGTCCCCAGACACTGGCTGCCCTCCATGACTACCAGCGCCAAGGCGCACTCTATCGCCGGGCAGACGAACTGTTGGCCTATGCCGAGCATGAAGCCCTGCATCTGATAACGTTGTCCGATGCCCGCTATCCCGATCTTCTGCGCCAGATTATCGATCCTCCGGCCCTGCTGTGGGTGCGCGGTGCCCCGGATATACTGTCCCTGCCCCAGCTGGCCCTGGTGGGCAGCCGCAAGGCCAGTCGGGAAGGCTGTCGTCTGGCACATGACTTTGCGGCGGCGTTCAGCCGTGCCGGCGTGATCCCGGTCAGTGGGCTGGCGTTGGGAATCGATGCCGCCGCTCACCAGGCCTGCGTCAAACTGGGGCAGCCGACGGTGGCGGTGATCGGCACCGGCATCGATCAGGTATATCCGCGCCGCCACCAGGCGCTTGCGGCTGACATCGTTGCTCAGGGCGGTGCCCTGGTGTCCGAGTACCCGCCCAGGACGCCACCACTGTCGGCCAACTTTCCCCGCCGCAACCGCATCATCAGTGGTCTGTCGCTGGGTACGCTGGTGGTGGAAGCTGCGCTGCGCAGCGGTTCGTTGATCACGGCACGACAGGCCCTGGAGCAGGGGCGTGAGGTGTTTGCCATTCCCGGCTCGATTCACAACCCGGTCAGCCGGGGTTGCCATGCCCTGATTCGGGAGGGGGCTACGCTGGTGGAGCAGGTTGACCAGATTATTGAACAGCTGGGGCCGTTACTGGGCTGTCTGAGTCCTGCCGAGGTGGCGCCGGGGCCGGCTGATGTCGCAGAGACGGATGACCCGCTGCTGCGGCAGATTCCCTTTGACAGCGTCTGGCTGGACCAGCTGGCGACCGAGCTGGCACTGCCGGTGGCCGAACTGCAGGCCGGGCTGATGCTGCTGCAGCTGGAAGGCCGCATCGAGCTGAGCGGCTCACGCGTGCGCCGGCTGCGCTAGGATGAGGAAGGTGGGGAATTTTCGTCCACCGCTTGCTATAATTGCGCCCTTTCCTTTTTTCCGGCCCGGCCGGAAGCCAGACCGTACGTGTGGTGGCGGCGCCCTGCCCTGCTGCGCAGTCAGAGTGATGACGGGAGTAACAGATGAGTGCAAAAGTGGCGATCGTGATGGGTTCGCGTTCGGATTGGCCCACCATGGAGGAAGCGGCCGGAATTCTTGACACCCTGGGCGTCGAGTACCACACCGAAGTGGTCTCCGCACACCGTACACCGGACAAGATGTTTCGGTTCGCCGAGCAGGCCGCCGACAACGGTTTCAAGGTGATCATCGCCGGTGCCGGCGGGGCTGCCCATCTGCCGGGTATGATCGCGGCCAAGACCCTGGTGCCGGTACTGGGCGTGCCGGTACAGAGCAAGGCGCTGAACGGTCAGGACAGCATGCTGTCGATCCTGCAGATGCCGCGTGGCGTGCCGGTCGGCACCCTGGCCATCGGCGGTGCCGGTGCCTTCAACGCCGGTCTCTTGGCGGCGCAGATGCTGGCCACCGAAGACAAGGCGCTGGCGCAGACCCTGGCCGACTGGCGTCAGGCCCAGACCCAGACCGTTCTTGATAATCCCGATCCGCGAGGTTGATTGCCATGCTGCCACGAATCGTCGTCGCCGGTAACGGCCAGCTGGGCCAGATGCTGCAGCAGGCCGGTGCGCCGCTGCAGCTGGACGTGATGCCTGTTGATCCCAATGGCGATATCGAGCTGGGTCTGCGCCCGGACGATGTGATCACCGTCGAGATCGAACACTGGTCCGACAGTGTCAGCGGTCTGCAGCTGAAGCAGCACCCGAATTTCCGCAACGCCGAGGCCCTGTACGCGGTGATCGACCGTCAGCGCCAGAAAGCGTTGCTGGATCGCCTGCAGGTGCCGACCTCGCCCTGGGTCAGCCTGGAAGAGGGTGATCTGACATCCCAGTTGGAATCCGTGGCCGACAAGGTGATCGTCAAGCGCCGTCGCGGCGGTTACGACGGTCGCGGTCAGTGGCGCTGGCAGAAAGGCGACCAGCCCGAAGCCGAGTGGGCCGGTGAATGCATCGCCGAGGCGATGATCCCGTTCAGCCACGAAGTCTCTTTGGTCGGCGCGCGTAACGCGGCCGGTGAAAAGGTGTTCTACCCGCTGACCCGCAATTGGCACGAAAACGGCATCCTGCGCGCCAGCGTAGCCAATCTGCCGGTGCCGGCCGAGCAGCAGCAGAATGCCGAGGAGTGGCTGGGGCGTATCATGGATGACGAAGGCTACATCGGCGTGATGGCGATGGAGTGTTTCGTGGTTGATGGCAAGTTGCTGGTCAACGAACTGGCGCCGCGCGTACACAACTCCGGTCACTGGACCCAAGAAGGCTCGGCGATCAGCCAGTTCCAGCTGCACCTGCGGGCGCTGGCCGACCTGCCCCTGATCACGCCGCCGGTCGATGGCGTATCGGTGATGTACAACCTGCTGGGACGCAACTGGCAGCCCGAGTGGCTGCAGGTGCCGGGTGTGCATGTGCACTGGTACGGCAAGGAGATCCGTCCGGGCCGCAAGGTCGGACACGTCAATATCTGCCGGGCCAATACTGCGGAACTGATCGACAGCCTGAAGGCGTTGCAGACACTGGTCGATGAGGCCGACAAGGTGGTATTCGACTGGAGTATCGCCCAGCTGGAGGCCTAGGTCTCCGTGCGCCTTTCGGAGCGGCACTGAACGGGGGCCGCTCCTCCCTTCCCTTCTGTTTTTTCGCGGTGGTATGCGCATGAATCACTGGCAAATCAAGGAAGCGGTTCGCTGTATCAACAACGGTGGTGTTATCGCCTACCCGACCGAGGCGGTCTGGGGGCTGGGGTGCGACCCTTACAGCCGTCAGGCGGTACAGCGCCTGCTGGCGCTGAAACGGCGGCCTGAACACAAGGGGCTGATCCTGGTGGCGGCCCATGAAGACCAGATCGCTCCCCTGCTGGCGCCGTTGAGCGATGAACAGCGCCAGCGTCTGAGCGAGACCTGGCCCGGCCCCAATACCTGGCTGCTGCCGGACCCCAAGAACCTGATCCCGCGCTGGGTGAAGGGCTGCCACAGTCAGGTGGCGGTCAGAGTCAGTGCGCATCCGCTGGTACAGGCGCTCTGCCGGGAGTACGGTGGACCGCTGGTGTCCACTTCAGCCAATCGCAGTGCCGCAGAGCCGGCAAAGTCAAAACTGAAAGTCAGTGCTTACTTCGGTGCCAGCCTTGATTTTATATTGCCGGGTGAGTTGGGTGGCCTGAATAAGCCTACCGTGATTCGTAACATCATGGATATGCAAACCATACGGGCGTAGTAAGTATTCGCTAACCATATTGGAGAGAGACGATGTCGGCACCTGATGCAAAACGGGTAAAAGAATATCTGCTGGACCTGCAGGACCGCATCTGTGCGGCGCTGGAGCAGGCCGATGGCGAGGGTCGTTTTGTCGAGGACAGCTGGGAGCGTGCCGAAGGCGGTGGTGGCCGGACCCGCGTGATCAGCCAGGGCGCGGTGATCGAGAAAGGTGGCGTCAACTTCTCGCATGTCTATGGCGATACCCTGCCGGGCTCGGCCACGGCACACCGCCCCGAGCTGGCCGGTCGCTGCTTTGAAGCCATGGGCGTGTCGCTGGTGATCCATCCGCACAACCCCTATGTGCCGACCTCCCATGCCAACGTGCGTTTCTTCATTGCCGAAAAGGAAGGTGAAGAACCGGTATGGTGGTTCGGCGGCGGCTTCGATCTGACGCCCTACTACGGCAACGACGACGACTGCCGCCACTGGCACCAGGTGGCCCACGATGCCTGTGCTCCCTTCGGTGACGACATCTACCCGCGCTTCAAGCAGTGGTGCGACGATTACTTCTATCTCAAGCATCGTCAGGAACCGCGTGGCATCGGCGGTCTGTTCTTCGATGACCTCAACGAGCTGGGCTTCGAGCAGAGCTTTGCCCTGATGCGCGCCATCGGCGATGCCTATGCACCGGCCATCGTGCCGATCATCGATAAGCGCAAGGACACCCCCTACGGCGAGCGTCAGCGTGACTTCCAGCTGCACCGTCGCGGCCGCTACGTGGAATTCAACCTGGTATGGGACCGCGGTACTCTGTTTGGCCTGCAATCCGGTGGCCGCACCGAATCCATCCTGATGTCGCTGCCGCCGGAAGTGCGCTGGGACTACGACTGGAAGCCGGAACCCGGTACCGAGGAAGCGGTGCTGTACGAGCGTTACCTGCAGCCGCGCAACTGGCTGGAGGCCTGAGATGACCGACCGCTACGCCGTGTTTGGCAACCCCATCGCGCACAGCAAGTCGCCGCAGATCCACGCCCGCTTTGCCGCGCAGACCGGGCAGGCGCTGATCTACACCGCCGAGCATATCGAAGAAAAGGACTTCGAGGCGGCGGTGGAGCGCTTTCTGCAGGGCCACGGCAAGGGGCTGAACATCACCGTGCCGTTCAAGGAGCGGGCCTGGGCGCTGGCGCAGTGGCGCAGCGAGCGTGCCGAGCTGGCCGGGGCGGTGAACACCCTGTATCGGCTGGACGATGGCCGCATCGCCGGTGACAACACCGACGGCATCGGTCTGGTGCGCGACCTGGCGGAAAATAACGGTGTCACCCTCAACGGCGCCCGGGTGCTGGTGCTGGGTGCCGGCGGGGCCGTGCGCGGGGTGCTGCAGCCGCTGCTGGCGGCCGGTGTGGCCGCCATTCTGGTCGCCAACCGCACGGTTGCCCGCGCCGAAACGCTGGCCGAACTCTTCGCCGATGATGGCCGGGTGCAGGCCTGCGGTTTCGATCAGATACCCGCCGAAGCCTTCGACCTGATCATCAACGGTACTTCCGCCAGCCTGCAGGGTGAACTGCCTCCGATAGCCGCCGCCAGCGTGGGGCCGAACACCGCCTGTTACGACATGATGTACGGTGCCGAGCCGACCCCCTTCTGCCGCTGGGCGATGGAGCTGGGCGCTGCTCAGGTAATTGACGGTCTGGGTATGCTGGTGGAGCAGGCAGCGGAGTCCTTCCGCATCTGGCGCGGGGTACAGCCCGACACGGCGCCGGTGATGCAGGCCCTGCGCACGGCGCTCAAGACCGCCTGAATGCTGTCATCAAGACGTCAGATTCGAGTGCTAGCCCCCTGAATATGAACGTCTTTTTACATGTTCTTTACTCCGGCTGCCTTGCATCGGATAAATGCGAGGCGGTATAACAGAGAAACACCCCCTCTGTAGTGGAGTACGCGCATGGACAAGCATCTGCCACTGGCGCCTGCGGCGCTCTATCGTACCTGCGACCCTGAACTCCTGCCCTTCAAGACCACCGAGTCTCTGGAACCCTTTGCCGGTTTCTTCGGTCAGGACCGTGCCATCGAAGCCATGGCCTTCGGCATTGGCATGCAGCGCCCGGGCTATAACCTCTTTGTTATGGGCAACCCGCACACCGGCCGTTTCTCCTTTGCCATGGAAAGCCTGAAAACCTCGGCCAAGAAGCAGAGCAAGCCCAGTGACTGGTGCTACCTTAACAATCTCAGCGACAACCGCTACCCGGTGGTTCTGGAACTGCCGGCGGGTAAGGCCGGGCATCTGCAGCGCGATATCCGCCACCTGCTCGACTCCCTGCTCGGCGAGCTGCCGGCCGCCTTCGAGAACCCGGCCTATCAGCGCTTGAAAAGCCAGATCGAGCGTGACTTCAACCGCCACTACGACGAAGCGCTGGATCGAGTGGAGCGCAAGGGGCGTGAGTACAGCATTGCTGTTTACCGTGATGGCGCTACCGTGGGCTTCACCCCGGTGGCCAACGGTCAGGCGATGGATGAGGCCGCCTTTTCCCAGCTGCCGGAAGCGGAGCGGGAGGCGATCCAGGCCCATATCAGTGAACTGGAAGAGATGCTCAACGATAGCCTGACCGGGCTGCCGGTGTGGCGCCGTGAGGCGGCCGAGCGGATGAAAGTGTTGGACCGAGACACCACCCGTCAGGCGGTGGAACCGCTGATTCAGCCGCTGCGCGATAAATACGCCAATATCGGCGGCATCGTCGATTATCTCAAGCACCTGGAAATCGACCTGATCCGCAACGCCAGTGACCTTTTCGGTGATGAGGGAGCCCTGGAAGGCAAGAGCGACGTGGTGCGCCGCGAGTATCTGGAGCAGAACTACGGCCTCAACCTGCTGGTGGATAATCACAAGACCAAGGGTGCGCCGGTGGTGTTCGAATCTCACCCCAGCTACGAGAATCTCTTTGGTCGGGTGGAGTACGTCAGCGAAATGGGGTCCATGGTGACCAACTACACCCTGATCCGTGCTGGTGCCCTGCATAGAGCCAACGGTGGCTACCTGGTGCTGGAGGCGGAAAAGCTGCTGGAGCAGCCCTTCGTCTATGGGGCGCTCAAGCGGGCACTCAAGGCCCACGAGATCCGTATCGAGAACCCGGTCAGCGAGTATGCCGGCATCAGCGCCATCACCCTGAGTCCGCAACCGGCCAGCCTCAAGGTCAAGGTGGTACTGGTCGGTGAGCGCGATACCTACTATCTGTTGCAGGAGCTGGATCACGATTTCGAGAAGATGTTCCGCGTGGTGGTGGACTTCGACGAGGACGTACACCGCACGCCCCACTCCATTCGTCAGTACGCGCGGCTGATGAAAACCCTGGCCACGGAAGAAAATCTGGCACCGCTGACCCGCCGTGCGGTGGCGCGGCTGGTGGAGCACAGCTCCCGTCTGGCCGGGGATCAGGATCTGCTGTCGGCCCATGTGGGCGAACTGGTGGATCTGCTCTGCGAGTCGGATTTCCGCCGCCGTGAACAGGGCGATACCCAGATCAATGCCGAACATGTGGAGCTGGCGCTGGAGGCTAAGGAGCGACGCACCGGGCGGCTGTCGCAGAAGATTCTGGAGAGCATCCTCAACGAAACGGTGCTGATCGATACCGATGGCGAGGCGGTGGGCAAGTCCAACGGCCTGACGGTGTTGCAGGTAGGGGATGTCTCCTTCGGCAGCCCGGCGCGTATCACCGCCACGGTCCACCCGGGCACCAAGGGCATCGTCGATATCGAGCGCGAGGTGACGCTGGGGCAGCCGATCCACTCCAAGGGGGTGCTGATCCTGTCCGGCTTCCTCGGTCACAAGTACGCGGGTGACTTTCCGCTGGCATTGTCGGCCAGCCTGGCGATGGAGCAATCCTACGGCTATGTGGATGGCGACAGCGCTTCGCTGGCGGAGATCTGTACCCTGATCTCCGCCCTCACCCATATCCCCATTCGTCAGCAGTATGCCATTACCGGCTCCATCAACCAGTATGGCGAGGTGCAAGCGATCGGTGGTGTCAACGAGAAGATCGAGGGCTTTTTCCACCTGTGCAAGACCCGCGGCCTGACCGGCTGGCAGGGGTGTGTGATTCCCCGTGCCAACGTGCGTCACCTGATGCTCAAGGCCGAGGTGGTGCAGGCGGTGGAGGATGGGCTCTTCCACGTGCATGCCGTGTCCACGGTGGACGAGTGTCTGGAGATCCTGATGGGCCGCAGCGCCGGAGTGCGCAAGACCGATGGCCACTTCACCCAGCGCAGCATCAACGCCCAGGTGGTCAAGCGCCTGCGCGAGCTGGCCAAGGCCAAGGCCTGATATCGCACTAATCCCCGGCGGGGCCTTGTGGCTGCAGGCCCCGCCAGACGGTGTATCCCGCCGACAGCGTCAGAAGCGCATCCCCACTTCCAGCCAGACCTTGCGCCCCGGTGTGTAGCGATCGCTGAAAGCGTCCAGGTCACTGGTATTGGTGTTGATCACCTGGTCAAACAGGTTGCTGACCTCAACCATTACATAGCCTTGGCTGTTGGCCCAGGTTCTGGGTTTCCACTGCACCTTGGTATCGACGGTGACCAGATCTTCCAGGCTGAAGTCCTCATACACATCGTAACCCTCGCTGGTGTTCTTCCGCGTGTCACGGGCGATAGTGCCGCCCTGGCGCAGATTGATAAAATTGGACCAGGTCAGATTCCAGGCCGGCAGCTGAGTGACGCTGCTCAGGCTGACACTCAACGGAATGTTGTAGTCCCAGGCGGGCAAGTCGCTGCGATCCACCAGTTTGCCCTGGTAGTAGACTGGCTCGCGGTTGATGAAGTCTTCATAGCTGTCGGACTCGCCCAGGTGATGGTTGCCCTGGGTGTTGCTGGTGCTGTCTTTCCAGCCCAGCGCCAGGCGAGCGACCGTGGCGCTGTTACCGATCATCAGCGGGTGTTCGGCATGGTCCAATTCCCAGGTCAGGCTCAGTGTGTCGCTGCGGCCGCTGTTGTAATACAGTTCAAGATCATCGCTTTTGGTTTTGCGAATGCCGTTGCGGCTGTCGCGCTGCACCAGTTTCAGTGTGCTGTTGAACGGCCCGGCCTGCTGGACCCAGCCCAGCATCAGTTCATCCGAATAGGGCGTAGCCAGATCAAGCGGCCCCGAGGTGTCTTCGCCCTGCTTGGGTGGCAGCTCAGCGCCATTGGGCAGGTAGACCCTGCGTGTATAGAAGCCGCTGAGGGCATCGTTGATGGCGTATTGCAGGAAGCTGCGGCCGTAATAGCGGTTGGCACCGGCCAGCAGACGGGTACTGCCATCACCGAACAGGTCCCAGTCGGCGCTCAGGCGGGGGGCGATATCCAGATTGCCCAGCCAGTCATTGTAATCGGCTCGCAAACCGGCGCGCAGATTGAGGTTGCGCCAGCGTATCCGGTCATCCAGGTACAGCGAGCGGGTCCAGTAATCGACCCCGATTTCACCTTTGGCATAGGTCGAGTGGATGCGCATGCCGTTGGCCAGGGTTTGATCAATCGTCACATCCTGAGGGCGGTTGTAGTGCGCCTCCTGATAGCGCAGCTCGCCACCCAACGTGATGCGGTGTTCGGTTGCGCCCCAGAGTTGCCTTGCCAGTGCCAGCCTGGGTGCCAGGGTGAGGCTGGTCTGGTTACGCTCGTTGTCACCGAAGCCACCGCCAGAATCGCCACCGGCGGCGTCCTGGAAGGCATGGTTGCTGCCGGAGTCGAGCTCATCCTGCAGTCGATCCAGCCCCGCGTCCAGGGTAAATGTATGGCCGCCGGTCAGGTGGTATTCGAGGTTGGTGCCCAGACCGATGCCGCGGTGAGCCTGCACATAGGGAGCGTCATACACCGGTGAGGTGATCCCGTCATGGCGGCGCTCGGCATAGCGCAGGCTGAAACCGGTTTCCAGGCGGTCGTTCCAGCGCGTATCCAGTCGAGTGTGCAGATTATCGATGCGGTCGTTGAAATAGGTCTTGTCGCCATCCGGTTCGGTCTGGCGGAAGGATGAGGTGCGTCGGCTCAGGCCCAGGGTCACGCCGCTGCGATCGCTCAGCCCTTGCTGGGCTGACAGGTGGTAGCTGTCCTTGCGATAGATGGGGGTGAAGTCGGCGCTAAAGCCAGAGGCATTGTCGAAGTCGTCCTGGTCACGGGCATCCACATGAAAAGATTCCCACTCATCGCGCTGAATACCGTAGCGCAAGTCTACGAAGTCGTTGCCGTCATAGCGTTTCATCCGGGCGCTCACCACGCCGCCGGTGAAGCCGCCGAAACTGGCCGGCACGTTGGCATCGTAGACCTCGACCTGCTCCAGCAGGCCTACATCCAGATAGTAGCCCTGGGGTGAGCTGCCGCCGTCGGTTTTGGTCAGGCCGGGCGTGCCGTAGTCGCTGCTGCCGGACGCCGGGTTGATGTCGTTGTTGACGCCGATGCCATCGATCATGAACAGGTTTTGATAATACGCCTGGCCATGAAAGGAGAATTCCTCCGGGCGCATCACTCCGCTATTGGCCGAGCCGCGCCCGTTGCGGGAGAAGTCCACCGCCGGATTGATGCGCAACAGGTCGGCCAGATTGCCTTCGCCGGTGGGCAGCTGCTCGATCAGCACCTGGTCAATGACCTGAACGCCGGTCGCCAGTTCATGCCCAGTGATGGTGACACTGGGCAGCTCCTGGCTGCAGGTCTGCGGTTGCGGGTCGCGGCAGTGCTCGGCTGTTTCGGCCTGGACGACAGCTGTCGATAAGCCGGTGAGCATGATGATGATGGGCGATAAGGCATGATGAGAGCGCATAGAGTCCCCTGGCGTGCGTCAGTGAAAGCTTGAGAGACGACCGGGCATCGGCGAGATGCAGGTGAATCGCCATCCGCAGGATAATGGATAATAAACTAATTGCTTACGCAAATCATTATCATTATCGGGGTTGCGTTCGTATCCGTGCGTGTGGTTGGGGTCGCTGTGATCAGGGCGTTGTGGAGCTCATCAGCGGTTCGGGCGGTCGTATCGCCACAGGTCGACGATTGAGGGTCGCCAAAAAGGCTTCCAGTGCATCCAGTTCAGTGCGGCTCAGGTGCAGCGGCTGAATCAGGGGGGATAACGGCGGCAGTTCCGGGTGCAGTCGGGTGTTGCCGATCATGCCGGCGTTGTACATGTTGAGTACACCGCGCAGGCTGGGGAAAAAGCCGTTATGCATCCAGGGGGCGGTGTACTGAAAATCGCGCAGGCTGGGGGTGCGGAACTTGCCACGGTCCTCTGCCCGACCGGTAGCCTGTTCACGGCCAGTGTCTTCATATTGACGCCCGTAATAACTCAGCCCGGTATGATGAAAGCGACCATCGGAGTACAGCGGGCCGTTGTGGCAGTTCAGGCAACCGGCCTTGGTACGGTACAGGTGCAGGCCAAAAATCTCCTGGTCATTCAGCAGTTGATACTGGCCGCCGATGAAGCGATCCAGCCGGTTGGGCCGTGACAGGATGCGGCGCTCGAAAGCGGCCAGCGCCTTGGCCAGACGGTCGGCATCGATGGGGCCGGGACCAAAGGCCTCGCCGAAAGCGCGACGATAGCCCGGACTGCGGTTGAGCCGCGCCAGCACCTCATCCAGTTCGGCGTTCATCTCTACCGGGTTGGTGATTGGCTGCAGGGCCTGGCCCAGCAAGCCCCGGGCGCGGCCGTCCCAGAACAGCTGCTCGAACCAGGCGGCATTGAGAAGGCTCATGCTGTTGCGGGTACCGCTCTGGCGGTCGTGACCGAAAGCAAAGCGGCGGCCATCGGCCCAGCCCAGATCCGGGTCGTGGCAGCTGGCGCAGGCATGCTGGCCCGACCCGGACAGGCGCGGATCAAAAAACAGTTGCTGACCCAGTGCCTCGGTGGCCGGGGTGTGCCAGGCCACCGGGGGCAGTGTGGGCAGCGGTGCCAGTTCGGGCACCTCCCCTGCTTCAGGATGTGTGTGCGCCGCCGGCCAGTGCTCGGGAGGCTGGCGATAGGCGTTGGCATCAAAGGCGTTGCCGGTATCCGGCCAGCTCAGTATCAGGGCGAGCATGAGTGCGCCCGGCCCGGTGACTTTCCATGTGGTCATAGCGATCACGCGTCCATTGGCTCAGGCGGTTTTGATACTCAGGTGGTTATCCCAGGCCAGGCGCGCGGCGATAGGGTCCAGCGGCAGGCGCTCGCGCAGGTTGTCCTCGGGGCGCATGCGGTACAGATGGCCGATGCCGGAGCTGACCAGAAACTCCCCTGCCACCTCGGTGGCACTGAGGCCGCAACCGTCACGGCAGCGCATGGCGCTGATAAAGCGGTCCTGTTCAAGGTCCCAGAAGGTGATCAAGTTGCCACGGGGCGCCGAGATGGCAGCGATTCTGCCGGAGCGGTCGATACGGGCGCTGCCGGCATATTGCTCCATCTGGTTGTTAATCGGCTCGGGGGCACGCAGCAGCTTCAGTGGCTGTCCGCGACGGTGCAGCGCCACCAGCGGCTTGTTGGCGCTGACCGGGCCCTGGGATTGCAGGGCGATGGCCACTGTACCGGCCGGGTTGCGGTCCAGGTGACGGATGCTGAGCTGGTGGTTTTCGGCGCTCATGCCGACCTGTTCCAGCAACTTGCCGGAGTCCAGGTCGATATAAGCCAGAGAGGGTTCCATGCTGTCCAGGTTGAGCTTTTCGCGGTTGCGGGTGAGGATGCCGCCATTGGCGACAATGACCTCGGAGCCATTCAACAACAGTTCGTGAGGGCCTACACCATAGCTTGGCATGCGGCTTACCGGAGCGAAGTGGTTGCTTACATCACGGACCACTACCTGCCCCTGGTTGCTGGCCATATCGTTTTCGGTGCTGACCAGCCAGCGACCATCCGGGGTGAACAGGGCATGGCCATAGAAGTGATAGCCCTCGCCGGCATCGATGCGTTTGACCTGCCGGCCGTTTTGGTAATCCACCACCTCGATGTAGCGTCCCGGGCGGCGAGCCACGGCGGCGGCCCAGGGCTTGTGCGGGTGCAGTTCCACGTGGTGGGCACGTTCCGGCAAGGGGTAGCGCAGCTGTGTCTGTCCTTCGCCATCGGTGACCAGCAGCCAGTGCTGGCGGCGATCGCTGGCGGCACTGACCAGCAGCCCGCCGGTGTGATGGTGCGCTAGCACACGGCTGGCCGGCAGCAGCAGGCTCGCGGCCATCAGGCCCAGAAAGCGGCGGCGATTAGTCTCCATCACGGCTGTTGAACCCCAGTTGGATGCCCAGTACGTCCATGGCGTTGTCCAGCTGTTCGCTCAGCTGCTTGAGTTGGGCGGTCACCTCGGTCAGGCGAGCATGCTGCTCCGGCTGGGTGATGGCGATTTTCAACGGCGTCGACACCTGCTTCAACTGCTGCTGAAGCTGGTTGAAGGTGGCACTGATCTCATCGGCCAGAGCTGCGGCACCGGCCTCTCTGAGCAGGCTGTCGACACTGGGCTGGTTGCCCTGATACAGCTCTTGGAGCGCGGCCAGATTGCTGCGGATATTGGCCAGCGAGCTGCTGCTGCGGTGGCTTTCCAGCCGTTTATAGCGTGCGGCTTCGGCGCTCTTGCCCATGGGCTTGAGCAATTTACTGTCGCGGATCGCTTCGATCGGCTCCACCAGCGAAGCCATGAGTTCTACGGCCAGCTCGGCGGCGACCTCATCCTCCTGTGACGCGGTGAAATCCGCCTCGGCCTGTGTCTGCCATTCCTGGTGGATGGCACGGCTGACCGCGGCAACATGGCCGCTGATGGCCTGACTCAGCTCGCACTTGCGGCCCTGTTGCAACTGTTCGAGTGCGTTGTCGGCGAACAGCAGTCGCTCCAGTGCCGGGAAGCCCTGAATGGAGACGCTGGCCTGGCGGAAGAACTTGGCATCATAGGGCTGGTCGGATGCCAGTGCCTGACGCAGCTGACGCGCACCGATGTTCTTGCGATCGGGCCAGAACTCCAGGCCGAAGTTGCGCATCAAAAACTGCACCGGGCCGAACTGCACATGCTGAATGCCTTGCCAGGCCTGCATGGCGTTATGCCAGTCGGCACGGGCCTGCTCCAGCGCGGCGGCGGAAGGGGTGGTGCAGAAGGCGCTGGTGGTGCGCTCCAGGGTTGCCGTGGAGTGTTCCAGAGCGGCGTAGCGGGGCAGCACATGCTGCTGAACGGCCTGCTGATTGAAGCGGGGCCAGTCTGGAATTGAGGTGTCGGCGTGGGCCAGACCGGCGGCCAGTACCAGGCCGGTGGTGGCCAGCCAGAGTGGCCAGATGCGTTTGGCAGGTGTGTGCATCACAGTGACTCCAGAAAAGCGATCAGTTGATCGCGTTGTTGCGATGGTAATTGGCGGAAGTATTCGCGGCTATCGGCGGCTTCCCCGCCATGCCAGAGGATCGCCTCGGCGAGGGTACGGGCCCGGCCGTCGTGCAGCAGGGCGCGCTCGCCACTGACCGTACGGTGCAGGCCCAGACCCCAGAGGGGTGGCGTGCGCCATTCGCGGCCATTGGCGGCAAATTCGGGTCGATGATCGGCCAGTGCAGCCCCCATGTCGTGCAGCAGCAGATCGGTATAGGGGTGGATCGTCCGGTTGCTCAGCGCCGGTCGATCCGGTGCCTGCCCGGTTTGTTGCGTGGGTGTATGACACCGGCTGCAGCCCAGCTCGGTAAACAGCTGCGCACCGGCTTGCACTTCGGGGTGTTCGGCGCGGCGCTGCGGTGGTACCGCCAGATGTTGAGTGTAGAACAGCAATACTGCCATCATCTCGGCTGAGGCTTCGTGCCCGCCCTGAGCTTCAGTATTGCCATTGGGGGCCTGCCGACAGTCGAGCTGTGCCACGGTGCAGTCACCGGCGGGCGCCGGGTAGTCGGGATTGGAAATACCGATGTCGGTATTCAAAGCGCCGGCATTCTGCAGCCGCAAATCGGGCTGTCCGGCTTTCCAGCCAAAACGTCCCAACTGTGGTCGGTCATGATCCGGATGAAAGACCCGGTTGGCCCGCCCCGAAATGCCGTCGTCGTCGGCATCATCCGGGTCTTCCCGGGCGAGAATATCGGCAGCCGGAATCAGCTCCAGCAAGCCCAGGCCGATCATCGCCGGGGCCAGTCGAGGGGAGAGTCGCGTCTGCGGATGCAGGGGACCGTAGCCCGGATCGGTGATGGTATAGATCGGTTGGCGCAGTTCCACTGACTCACCGCCGGCCAGTTCAACCAGGCGATATGTGTATTCCAGCCGGATGCTGCCTTCGGCCTTGAGGCCGGGCACGGCAAAGGTTTGCAGCTGGGTGCCGTAGGTCGGCTCGGGCGTGACACCCAAGGGTGTCTGATGGCCCTTGCCGGGAATGCCCAGCCGGACCAGGATGCCGTTGCGGTTGGCACTGCCCTGCTCGTCCGGCGGCAGGCCGCGGCCATTATTGATATGGCACCGAGAGCAGGCGCGGGCGTTGTACAGCGGCCCCAGCCCATCGCTGGCGGTGGTGGACGAGGGCGAGGAGACCCAGAGCTTTTCGAAAATGGCGCGCCCCAGCACAAAGGTCATACGCTGCTCGAACGGCATATCGGGCTCGGCGCGCATGAAGGCCTTGCGCTCGGCGGCGGAAACGGACGGACCGGGCGAGGCCCGGTCCGTGTCAGCCCTGGCCATCGGCAGGCTCTGGCTGATACCGAGCAACAGTATCAGCCAGCCCAGGCCAGGGCGCCGACAGCCGTACAATGCGTGGTGCATGGTGCTGATCAGCCACCCAGCACGGCTGACGGGTTATCCAGGCTATCGGAGCCTTCCAGCTCAACATCCGCAATCCCCAGCGTTGTCATCACTTCTTCGAGCACCTGGGTCTGAGCGGTCAGGGCATCGACAAAGGCCTGTACCTTGGCGTTGCCTTCGGTGTTGCCGGCAGCGATCAATACATCGAAGGTTTCACCCTGGGCAGCGGCATCCACCATCACCTGGGCCGCCGCCTGAGTGGCATCCAGGTGGTCACGCATCTTCTGATCCAGCGTGGGATTTGCCGCCCGGGTCAGCGCCGACAGGGAAGCGCCCTTGAGGGTGCTGCCGTCGATGCGGCTGTACTCGCCCAGGTAGGCGTTACGGATACCCAGGGCATCATAGTAGTGCGACCAGTGGGTGTTGTCGGAGAAGCAGTCGTGCTCCTCTTCCGGGTCATGCAGCATCAGGCCCAGCTTGGTGCGCTCGCCGCCCAGCTCGCCATAGGACAGGCTGCCCATGCCGGTGGTAATCGTGGCCAGACCACCCAGATCACCCTTGGCCGCCAGCTGCTGGCGCGCATCACCGCCCTCTTGCCAGTGGGCGGCCATTTCGGCCAGATCATCGACCAGCAGGTCGGTGGCGGCTTTCAGGTAGGCGGCACGACGGTCGCAATTGCCGCCGGTGCAGTTGTCGGTATCGAAATCGGTCGCCGGACGTTCGCCCGCGCCGGGCTTGGTACCGTGCAGGTCCTGGCCCCAGAGCAAGAACTCGATAGCGTGGTAGCCGGTGGCCACGTTGGCTTCGACACCGTCGATCTCGTGCAGAGTTTCCGCCAGCAAGGTTTTGTCGATGGTGGCGGCATCCACCTGCTGGCCCCCGATGTTCAAGGCCGGGTTGGCGATAATGTTGGCGCTGTACCAGGCGTTGATATCGGATTCGCTGCCGTAGCGGTTGGCATCAACATAATCGATCAGGCCTTCATCCAGCGGCCAGGCGTTGACCTTGCCTTCCCAGTCATCAACGATGGCATTGCCGAAACGGAACACTTCGGACTGCTGATAAGGCACGCGTGCGGCTTTCCAGGCCTCGCGGGCGGCGTTCAGATTGGCATCCGTGGGGTTGGCAATCAGGGTGTCGATGGCGGCCTGCAGCTGCTTGGCAGCTGCCAGGGAGTCGGCAAAAACGGCTTCGGCGATGTCGGCGTAGTGGCGGTTCACGCTCTCGACCTGGGCCTTGACGGCCTCAGGTGCGGCAACCGCCTGGCTGATGCTGACCGGAGTGAACGGAGACATGACCGCTGCCGCAACCGCGGCAGGCAGCAGAAGACGTTTAAGAGACATGACAGCTCCCGTGCTGAGTTAGGTTGTTGTCTACACTAAACTAAATGCAAATCGTTATCAATAATGTTCGTGTGATCGCGCCAAAAAACCGACCTCGGAGGTCGGTTGTAACATGCAATGGTGCGGCCTGTCTGAGAGAGGCCGAGACGGGTCAGGCCCAGTCTTCGGCGGCGTGCTTGCTGGCCAGTCGGGCGTAGTTTTCGGCCGTGTAGGTGAAAAATTCCTTCTCTTTCTCGGTCAACTCGCGCTGCGGCTTGGCCGGGCGGCCCACATAGAGATAGCCGCTTTTCAACGTTTTCCCCGGCGGTACCAGGCTACCGGCGCCGACAATCACTTCGTCCTCGACCACGGCGCCATCCATGATCATGGCGCCCATGCCGACCAGAATGCGACTGCCCAGCGTGCAGCCGTGCAGCATCGCCTGATGGCCTACGGTGACATGGTCGCCGATGATCAGCGGGAAACCGTCCGGGTTGAAGGGACCGGCATGGGTGATATGCAGTACGGAGCCGTCCTGAATGCTGGAGTAGCGGCCAATGCGGATGCGGTGCATGTCGCCGCGGATCACCGTCATCGGCCAGACCGAGCTGTGCTCGCCGATCTCCACATCGCCCAGTACCACGGCGCTGGGATCCACGAATACGCTGTCGGCCAGTTGCGGGGTCATGCCCTGATAGGGTCTTACGTTCATGCGGCTCTCCTGAATCTGATTGAAATCACCTTGGCTGGGCCCCATTGTATACTCAATAAGGCTTTGACCTCGCCCTGCCGAGGCCGAAGGCGATCCATAATGCCGATCCCGATTGGAGAGACCCCATGTCCAACCCCCTGCTCGAACGCCATCTGCTGCCCCCGTTCAGCCGCATCCTGCCGGAACATGCCGAGCCCGCCATCGACGAGCTGCTGGCACGCAACCGCGCCCGTATTGCCGCGCTGACCGCCGATGCCTCGGTCAGTGGCTGGGCGCTGGTGGCCGAGCTGGAGCAGCTCAACGACGAACTGGCGCAGGCCTGGTCGCCGGTCTCCCATCTGAACGCGGTGATGAACTCCGATGCCTGGCGCGAGGCGTACAACGCCTGCCTGCCCAAACTGTCCGAGTATTGGACCGAACTGGGCCAGCATCAGGGCCTGTTCCAGGCCTTCGAGTCGCTGGCCAACAGCGCCGAATATCAGCAGCTCAGCCCTTCACGGCGCAAGGTGGTGGATAACGCCCTGCGCGACTTCCGCCTGTCCGGCATTGCTCTGCCGGAGGCTCAGCAGAAGCGCTATGCCGAGCTGCAGCAGCGCCTGTCCGAGCTGACCACCAAATTCTCCGAGAACGTGCTTGATGCCACTCAGGGCTGGTGGAAAGAGATCAGCGACGAGGCCGAGCTCTCCGGTCTGCCGGAGCACGCGGTCGCCGCCGCCAAAGAAGCCGCCAGGGCCAAGGAGCTGGAGGGTTGGGTGATCACCCTGGACTTCCCGGCCTACTATGCGGTGATGGCCTTTGCCGATAACCGTCAGCTGCGCGAGGAGCTGTACCGCGCCTTCAGCACCCGCGCCTCCGATCAGGGCCCCAAGGCCGGTGAATGGGACAATTCCACGGTGATGAACGAGATTCTGGCGCTGCGTCATGAGCTGGCACAGCTGCTGGGCTTCGACACCTATGCCGATTACTCCCTGGCCACCAAGATGGCCCAGTCGCCGCAGCAGGTGGTCAGCTTCCTCGAGGATCTGGCCACGGAAACCCGACCGATCGCCGAGCAGGAGCTGGCCGAGCTGCAGGCCTTTGCCCGTGAGCGTGATGGCATCGAACAGCTCAATGCCTGGGATCTGACCTACTACGGCGAGAAGCTGAAGCAGGCCAAGTTCGATATCTCGCAGCAGGAGCTGCGCCCCTACTTCCCGCTGCCGAAGGTGCTGGACGGCATGTTCACCATCGCCGGTCGCCTGTTTGACCTGGAGGTGGAAGAGCAGCAGGATTTTGACAGCTGGCACGGGGATGCACGGCTGTTCGCGCTCAAGCGCAACGGCGAGCCTTTTGCCTATTGCTACCTCGACCCCTTTGCCCGCAGCGGCAAGCGTGGCGGGGCCTGGATGGACGACTGCCGGGTGCGTCGCCGTCTGAGCGACGCCGAGCTGCAGCTGCCGGTGGCCTACTTGGTGTGCAACTTCACCCCGCCCCTGCCGGGCGAGTCGGCGCTGCTGACCCACGATGAAGTGACCACCCTGTTCCACGAATTCGGCCACGGCCTGCATCACATGCTGACGCAGATGGAAGAGGCCGATATCAGCGGCATCAACGGTGTGGCCTGGGATGCGGTGGAGCTGCCGAGTCAGTTCATGGAAAACTGGTGCTGGGAGCCGGAAGCGCTGGCGTTGATTTCTGGCTATCACGAGACCGGTGAGCCCCTGCCGCAGGCGCTGCTGGACAAGATGCTGGCGGCCAAGCACTTCCAGTCCGGCATGATGATGATGCGTCAGCTGGAGTTCTCGCTGTTCGATTTCCGCCTGCACCACGAGTATCAGCCGGGCACAACCGAGATCCAGGCACTCTTGGATGGCGTACGTGAACAGGTAGCGGTGATCCGCCCACCAAAGGAGAATCGCTTCCAGCACGGTTTCAGCCATATCTTTGCCGGTGGCTATGCGGCCGGTTACTACAGTTATAAGTGGGCCGAGGTGCTGTCTGCCGATGCCTTCTCCCGTTTTGAGGAGGAAGGCATTTTCAATACCGATACCGGTCTGGCCTTCCGTCAGGAAATTCTGGAACAGGGCGGCTCCGGCGATCCCATGGATCTGTTTGTCGCCTTCCGTGGCCGCGAGCCCAGTGTTGACGCCCTGCTGCGCCATTCCGGTATCCGTTGAGAGGTTTGACCATGAGTGTACACAAGCGATTCATTGCCGGCGCGGTCTGTCCGCGCTGCGGTGAGATGGATACGGTACGTATGTACCGCGACGAGGAGCGCGAGCACCGCGAGTGCATCAAGTGCGGTTTTGCTGACTCCTTGCGCCTGGATGGCCGTCCCGATCCCCAGCAGATCGAAACCCGCGTCAGCGGCGAGCGCTCTGACAAGGCGCCGGCTGCAGTGGCGGATGACAGTCCGCAGCCGATCAGGATCATGGACCCCGGCGCGTTCCGCCGCGACCACTGATGACCGCCTCTTCTGCATTGTCCCGGCCCTGTGGCTGGGCGATGCACAGCCCTCTTGAGCAGGCCTATCACGATCAGGAGTGGGGCGTGCCCCGGACCGATGATCGGGTGCTGTTCGAGTTTCTGGTGCTGGAGTCGGCGCAGGCGGGCTTGAGCTGGCGCACGGTGCTGGAAAAGCGCGACGGCTATCGCCGCCACTATCGGGATTTCGATCCCGAGCAGGTGGCGGTGTTCGGTGAGGCCGAGATCGAAAAGATGCTGGCCGATCCCGGCATCATTCGCAATCGGGCCAAGATCGAGGCGTCGATCAACAATGCCCGGGTGTTTCTTGAATTGCAGGCGCGCCACGGCTGCTTTGCCCGTTTTCTGTGGCGCTATGTGGAGGGTTGCCCTATCCAGTCCGGTTTCGAACGGATGGAGCAGATTCCGGCTCAGACCGCCCTGTCACAGCAGCTGGCGAAAGATCTCAAGCGTGAAGGGATGCGTTTCTTTGGCCCGACCATCGCCTATGCCTACATGCAGGCGGTCGGCCTGGTGAATGACCACCTGCGCCACTGTCCACGCCATCAGGCCTGTCGGGAGCTGGGGCAAGCGGCCGATCTGTAAGGGGCTCGGCCATGCAGGCGTGACCGAGTCGTATGATCAGAAGTAAGTGGCCAGTACCAGATTCAGCGTATCGCTGTCCTCATCGGCGTAGCCCTCCTCTCGCACGTATTCGGCGATCAGCTCGGCATGGGCGCCCAGCTCGCGGCTGACGCTGGCCGCCAAACGCTGCTCGGCCAAATCCAGTCCTGCCGCCTCATCCGATTCGCTGTAGCCCAGCGCCAGAGTGCCCGGCGCACCGAAGACCGCCGTATTATAATGTGTGCCCAGATGCCAGACGCTCGGCTTGGCGCCACCTAGGGCCGCAAAGTCGTCGGCCTGGATCCACTCGGCTGAAACGCCCAGCTCACCCAGCTCCAGCGCGGCATTGATGCGCCAGGCGGACTGCTTTTCATCAACGCCGGCATCAAGGAAGAGTTCGGTGTTGCCGAGATTGTTCAGGTAGCCGGCACCGACCGACAGGCCATTGCCGAAGGCGTAGCCCAGGTTTAGGCCGGCATTGTTGACGTGGTCGTCGTTGTCCTGATCACCCTTGAAGATGTACAGATCGGAGCTGAAACCGCCCTGAGCGTAGCTCAGCATGGCCAGGTCGTCGGTGTTGTCGCTCAGGTCGTCGGTCAGCGGGTCGGTCCAGGTGGCGCTTTCGATCACGCCGAAGGGAATGCCGGTCTTGCCGACGGTCAGGGACAGCGGGCTGCCCTCTTTGGCGATCACGGCGATCGCTTCATCGACGAAGAACTCTTCGTCTGCACCTTCGTCTTCGTACTTCAGTGTGGTGGACAGCGTAATGAATTCATTGACCTGTGCATCCACCACCAGCTCCACGGTATCCACATCCAGATCATTGGTGCTGCCTTCATCCAGTTCACTGTGGGTGGCGAGGAATTCAGCCTTGCCGCCGAGGCTGACACGGTCGGTCCAGTGGTTGCCGGCGTCCGCCGGTGCGGCTGTCGGTTGGGCAGCCTGACGGGCTTCCAGCTCGGCGATGCGTTGTTTCAGTGCTTCGATTTCGGCGCTAACGGAGGTGTCGGCAGCGTGTACGGACAGCGGAGCCATGAGTGCGACGGCACAGGCGAGGGTTAACAAGGATGGCTTCATTGGCGTTCCAGCGAAATAAAATTGAATTTAATTTTAATACGAATCGTTATCAATTTTATTATGATGTTTTTCCTTGGCGCAACCCTGCTCGGGTGGCAAGTCGCTACACGGTTCCGGTTACTGCTTGGGGTTCAGAGGCTGATACCAGACCCGATAGATTACATCGGCCTTGTCATCGGAGATCAGCAGATCGCCGTCGGGCTCCACCAGCACGTCCACCGGGCGGCCCCAGGCGGTTTCGCCCTGTAGCCAGCCGGTGATGAACGGGGTGACGGCGGTGATCTTCTCCCCCGAGGTATCGACTCGCATGACCCGGTAGCCCACCTTGCTGGAGCGGTTCCAGGAACCGTGCTGGGCCATGAACAGGCTGGTATTTGGGGTGTCGGGAAACTGTTCACCGGTATAGAAACTGATGCCCAGGGCGGCCACATGGGCGCCGAGCAGGGCCACCGGGGCCTGGCTGTCGAGGGCTCGTGCGCCTGCGCCGAAACGCGGGTCGGCCAAGCCATCGCCATGGACGAAAGGAAAGCCGAAGTGCAGGCCGCCCTGCCCGGCGCGATTGAGTTCGTCATCGGGCTGGTCGTCGCCCAGATGATCGCGGCCGTTATCGGTAAACCAGAGGCTGTTATCCTCAGGATGCCAGGCAAAGCCCACCGAATTACGCACGCCCCGGGCCCAGGGGGCCGCGTTGCCGCTGGCGGGATCGAAACGCATGATGCTGGCGAAACGGGGATCGGTTTCCAGGCATACGTTGCAGGGCGCGCCGAGGGTGAAGTAGAAGGCGCCGTCCGGCCCCCGCTTGAGGTATTTCCAGCCGTGATGGGTAATGTCGGGCAGGTTGTCGAGCAGCACCTCCGGTTCTGGCGGATTGTCCAGCCGGGTGTCGATACCGTTCAGGCGGACCAGACGAGTCAATTCGGCCAGGTACAGATCGCCGTCTGACCAGGTCACCCCGTTGGGCAGGCGCCGGCCCGACAGCAGTGTGTGGCGGGTTTCGTAGCGCTGGTCACCATCTTGGTCTTGTAGCGCAAATACCCGGCCATCGCGGCGGGTGCCCACATAGAGAATGCCCGCCGGGCTCAGCGCCATCTGCCGGGCGTTGGGCACCTCGGCGGCGATCTCGATTCGATAGCCCGGCGGCAGCTGCAGCTGCTCCAGTGGCAGGGCCTGGACGCTGCTGCTGAATGCAAGGCTGCTCAGGGCGGCGGTCAGCAAAGGTGTGCGCATGCGTTTATCTCCCTTCAGGCTCAATCCTTCACGCTCAAAAAGAGTCTGGCTGTCCGGGGTCGATTACGCCACCTTGTCTTCGGTACTGAACCAGGCGTCACGTCGGTCCAGACACCAGAACACCCAGGCACCGGTGATGCCGCGGGCGGCGAACAGCGACAGGAACGCCAGCCAAAGACCGTGGTTGCCCAGCGGCTGGGCCAGCCACCACACCGGGGCAAACACCAGCAGCACCGAGACCAGCATGGTGTTCTGCATCGCCTTCACCCGCGTGGTGCCGATGAAAATGCCGTCGAGCAGGAAGCTCCAGGTGCCCACCAGCGGCAGCAGGATGATCCAGGGCAGGTAACGCACCGCCTCCGCGCGCACCTCAGGAATATCGGTGAGCAGATGGATGATCGGCTGGCCGCCGAGCCAGAACACCAGTGTCAACAGCACGGCACTCACCAACGACCACTGGGTGGCGCAGATGAGGATGCGATAGAAGCCGTCACGGCGTTTCTGTCCCAGTGCCTTGCCGGTCAGTGCTTCGGTGGCGTGGGCAAAGCCATCCAGGGCGTTGGAGATCAGCAGCAGAAAGTTGAGCAGCACGGCGTTGGCCGAGAGGATGCTGGTGCCCTGCTGGGCCCCCTGACTGGTGAAGAAGGCAAAGGTCATCAGCAGCAACAGGGTGCGCACGAACAGGTAGCGATTGACGCTGATCAGTTCGCGATAATCGCTGAACCGACGCAGTTGCTGCCAGGCCCAGTGACCGGGGATGCGCCCCAGCATGCGACGACAGAACCAGAGTCCCAGCGCCAGGCTGAAATACTCCGCGCAGACCGTGGCCAGGGCTACGCCATCGGCGGCCATGCCGAAGCCGAACACGAACAACAGGTCGAGCAGCATGTTGAGCAGGTTGGTGCTGGTAAGCAAAATCAACGCGATGCGGGTGTTCTGGTTGCCTACGAACCAGCCCAGCAGGGCAAAGTTGCACAGCACCGCCGGGGCGCCGAAGGCACGAATGGCAGTGTACTCGGCGGCCGAGGCCAGCACCGCCGGTTCCGGGTCCATCCACTGCAGCGCCAGGCCGGTCAGCGGCGTGCGCAGCAGCAGGATCAGCAGGCCGATGCCGGCACCCAGGATCAGCGACTGGCCCAGCAAGGTGCGGATGCGTTCGCCGTCATCGCGGCCGCTGGCCTGGGATACCATGCCGGTGGTGCCCATGCGCAAAAATCCGAAGGCCCAGTACAGAATGGAGAAGATCATGCTGCCCACGGCCACCGCCCCCAGATGGTGGGGCTCGGGCAGATGGCCGATGACGGCGGTATCGATCAGGCCCAGCAGCGGCACGGTGATGTTGGACAGCATCATCGGCCAGGCCAGTGCCCAAACGCGGCTATGGGTGGCCCTGTCCGGCCAATGGGTCTTGGAGGTCATATTGCTGAAGGGGTCATCGGGTTTGCAGCGCTCGTACCGGCAGGCTGTACAGCAGCAGGAACTCGACCAGCGCGGTCACGACCACCGAGGGCCCCGCCGGGGTGTTCCAGAACCAGGAGGCACTGATGCCGCCTACCACCGCCAGCATGCCCAGCAGCGAGGCGAAGACCGCCATCTGTTCAGGGGTGCTGGCCAGTCGGCGGGCGGCGGCGGCCGGAATGATCAGCAGCGAGGTGATCAGCAGGATACCGACCAGCTTCATGGCCACTGCAATCACCACTGCGATCAGCAGCATCAGCGCCAGGCGGGTTCGGGCCACCGGCACTCCTTCCACCTGTGCCAGCTCCTCGTTGATGGTGATCGCCAGTAGCGGGTTCCACAGCCGCCAGAGCAACAGCAATACCAGTGCACCGCCGCCGTAGATCCAGTACAGATCGCTCGGTGCAATCGCCAGCAGGTCGCCGAACAGGTATTCCAGCAGGTCGATGCGCACGTTATCCAGCAGTGCCACGGCCACCAGCCCCAGCGACAGGGCGCTGTGTGCCATGATGCCCAGCAGCGTATCCGTGGCTACCAGGTGCTGGCGCTGCAGCGAGACCAGCAGCACCGCCAGCAGTACGCAACAGGCCACCACGGCCAGGTTCAGATTGATGTCGAACAGAAAGCCCAGGGCGATGCCCATCAGCGCCGAGTGCGCCAGTGTATCGCCGAAATAGGCCATGCGGCGCCAAACCACAAAGGCCCCGAGGGGTCCGGCCAGCGCGGCGATGCCCAGGCCACCGGCCAGGGCCAGAATCAGAAACTCAGCCACAGTGATGTCCGTTGCATTCGTCAGGTTGCGGGTGATCGACGATGATATCGCCGTGGGCATCGTGTCGATGTCCGTGATGGTGATTGTACAGCGCCAGGGTGCTGGCCTGGGCCGGGCCAAACAGCTCGATGAACGAGGGATCGTTGCTGACATGCTCTGGGTTGCCCGAGCAGCAGATATGCTGGTTCAGGCAGATGACGTGATCGGTGGAGGCCATCACCAGATGCAGGTCATGGGAGATCATCAGTACCCCGCAGCGGCGTTGCTTGCGGATATCCGCGATCAGTTGATACAGCTCCAGCTGGCCATTCAGGTCCACGCCCTGCACCGGCTCGTCCAGTACCAGCAGCTGAGGATTACGCAGCAGCGCCCGTGCCAAAAGGACTCGCTGGGTCTCGCCACCGGATAGATTGTGGATGGAATGTTTCAACAGATGCGCCGCACCTACATCTTCCAACGCCTGCAACATCAAGGTCTTGTCGACTTTCTTCGGTGTGTTGAGAAAACGTTCCACCGACAATGGCAGGGTGCGATCGATATGCAGCTTCTGTGGCATATACCCAATGCGCAGGCCGGGCTGACGCCATACCTTGCCGGTAGACGGTTTGATCAGCCCCAGTACCACGCGGACCAGTGTGGTCTTGCCGGCACCGTTGGGGCCGATCAGCGTGGTGATGCAGTTGTCATGCAGATGCAGGTTGATGGTGCTCAGGGCGCTCTGTTTGTTGAAGCGCACACTGACCCCTTCCAGTCGTACCAGATCGGGATTGTGCTCAGGCATTCAAGGCGTCTCCCCGGCAGTTGGGGCACAGGCCTGTGACCTCCACCGTTTCCTGCTCGATGGCAAAGCCTACTGTCTGGGCACTTTGCATGAGCGTGGCGTGTACCGGTGCGGAGTCCAGTTCGGAGGTAGAATGACACTGGCGGCAAATCAGGAAGCAGCCCTGATGCTGCTCCTCGGGGTGCGGGCAGCCGACAAAGGCATTCAGTGACGCAATACGGTGTACCAGCCCCTGCTCCTGCAGAAACTCCAGTGCCCGGTAGACCGTTGGCGGTGCCGAATTGAAACCGGCTTCGGCCAGCGCCGGCAGCAGCTCATAGGCGCCGATCGGCTTGTGGCTCTGCCAGATCAGCTGCAGCACCAGTTCGCGTACGGGAGTCAGTCGCTGTTGCCGGGCACGGCACAGCTGACGTGCCAGCTGCAAGGCCTGATCGATACAGTGCTGATGGTTGTGACCGGACTCGAAAGCCAGATTATCCATAATGTTCCAGTGTGTTCAGGTGGTGTTTTGTTATAGTATAACTTACATATTCGTTTTGAAGAGAGACTTGCTCATGAAAGCCCTTCTGCGCCCTGCCCTGTCCTGCCTGTCATTGACGGCTTTGCTGGGGATGCCTGCGGTTACTCAGGCAGCCGAGGTGGTCACCAGCATCAAGCCGCTGCAATTGATCGCATCGGCCCTGACCGCGGGAGTGACCGAACCCGAGTTGTTGCTGCCGGCCGAAGGCACCCCGCACCACTATGCACTCAAGCCGTCCGACATGCGCAAGCTGACGGCGGCCGACGTGGTTATCTGGGTCGGTCCGGGGCTGGAGCAGTTTCTGCAGAAACCATTGTCCCGCACCGATGCGCATATTGTAACCCTTCTGCCGGACAGCACGCCGCATGCACACGGGGTTGCCCATGACGAGCTGGAAGCCGAGCATGATGCAGACCATGCAGACCATGCAGACCATGCAGACCATGCAGACCATGCAGACCATGCAGACCATGCAGACCATGCAGACCATGCAGACCATGCA
>NZ_JAHQZT010000011.1 GCF_019061305.1 Marinobacterium weihaiense | reverse complement strand
TCCAAACCACCCATCATGGCGATGAAGGAGTGGCATAAAACCCATCCGGAACTTTTTAAAAAGCGACCTTATAATCATGCGGGACTTGACAGATAGGTACGTGTCTCCTGAATTGCCTGTGATGACAGGCTCACATCATTCATGGGCGGCATAAAGTTCGACATCCAAGAAGGCAGGCTATAGCGTTTTAGGCCGTCGCTATCAGGCTCAGCATCTTTGAGCGCATGCACTTCGCGGGTATCTTTTCTCTGATCGGCATATTTTGCCGTATCGGCATCAGTGGCAGGCAGAACATTGCCGCTTTGCTTGCCGCCTGCGGATGATTGAAGATCATTATAGGTCAACACGTTATAGCCGGACTGAATGATCATATTGCGCTCCTTGCAGGTAATCTTCATGTTGATAAAGCACAATCTATGCCAGGATTTTGGCGGGCAAGGAGAGTATCGGTAGTCTTCTGGGTCGAGGCTTTTGACTAACTGATCCCGGAGTTACATCTTTATCATCAGCCCCTAATGTCTGCTAAGGGCTAAAAGCAGTAGCCCTTCCCATATACAAAACACCCCGCAGGCTGGACCATGCGGGGTGCTTATTTATGCATCAGGCAGACAGAAGTTTGCCGTGCATGTCTGATCAGGCATCTTCACCATTGGCCTGGGAGCGCAGCACGAATTTCTGGATCTTGCCGGTTGAGGTTTTCGGCAGGTCACAGAAAACGACGCGCTTGGGCGCCTTGAAGCGTGCCATGCTTTCGCGGCAGAACTGGATGATGTCCTCTTCGGTGACGGTGCCACGGGCATCGGCTTTCAGGGTCACGAAGGCGCAAGGCACTTCGCCCCACTTCTCATCCTGCTGGGCAACCACGGCGGCTTCCATAACGGCCGGGTGTCGATAGAGCACATCTTCCACCTCGATACTGGAGATATTTTCGCCGCCGGAAATGATGATGTCCTTGGAACGGTCCTTGATCTCCACGTAGCCATCGGCATGCCACACGGCCAGGTCGCCGGAATGGAACCAGCCACCCTCGAAGGCCTTGTCGGTGGTGCTCGGGTTTTTAAGATACCCCTTCATCACCAGGTTGCCGCTCATCATGATTTCGCCGATGGTTTCACCATCCTGGGGCACCGGCTCCATGGTTTGCGGGTTGGCGACCATCAGGCCTTCCAGCATCGGGGCCTTCACGCCCTGGCGTGATTTGAGGCGGGCACGTTCGTTGATCGGCTGCTCGTCCCACTTGTCGTGCCAGGCACAGACCACGCAGGGGCCATAGGTTTCGGTGAGACCGTATACGTGCGTCACGGCGAAGCCCATGTTTTCCATGCCTTCGATGACGGATGCGGGCGGCGCGGCACCGGCGGTCATCACCTTCACCTGGTGGTTGATGCCGGCCTTCATCTCGTCAGAGGCGTTGTTCAGCATGTTGAGCACGATCGGCGCGCCACAGAAGTGGTCAACCTTTTCTTCCTTGATCAGCGCATAGATGTCATCGGCGCGGACATGACGCAGGCAGACGTTCACGCCGGCAGCCGCCGCCACGGACCAGGGGAAACACCAGCCGTTGCAGTGGAACATCGGCAGTGTCCACAGGTAAACCGGGGCGTCGCCCATATCCCAGGACATCACGTTGCTGACGGCATTGAGGTAGGCGCCACGGTGGTGATACACCACGCCCTTGGGGTCGCCGGTGGTACCGGAGGTATAGTTCAGGGTGATGGCGTCCCACTCATCTTCCGGCAGCGCCCATTCAAATTCGGGATCGCCCTTGGCAATGAATGCCTCATAATCCATTTCACCGATCAGCTCGCCGCCTTCGTACGAAGCGTCATCAATGTCGATGACGACCGGGTTGATGCGCGCAATCTTGATGGCCCGCGCGATCACTTCCGAGAATTCGCGGTCTACAATGATCGCCTTGGCTTCGCCGTGCTGCAGAATGAACGCGATGGCCTCGGCATCCAGACGGATGTTGAGCGCATTGAGCACCGCACCGGCCATGGGCACGCCGAAATGCGCTTCGAACACTTCTGGCAGGTTGGGGGCCATCACGGCCACGGTGTCACCCTTGCCGATGCCACGATGGGTCAGGGCACTGGCCAGCTGGCGGCAGCGGCGGTAGGTTTCAGCCCAGTTGCGGCGCACCTGATGGTGAACGACGGCGGTGCGTTCAGGGTAAACAAAAGCGGTGCGGGCGATAAAACTGAGGGGTGAAAGTGTTGCGTAGTTGGCCGGGTTCTGATCGAGCCCAAGCGCATAAGGATTATGGTCATTCATTGTCATTATAAAGTCCTCTCCACCCTGAATGAGGGGAGCCATCCTCTGTTGGTTTGATTCCTTCCAGTCAACCTCATCATACGTAATTTCCCTTATTACACAATAGGACGCAAACGTCATAAGATTGTCGCCGATCAATGCCTGCAGCCCCTCCCCGCCCCGTTATTACACGGTGCTCAGGCACACGCCACCCTAACGATAAGGATACGGCATGCGACCATTGGAGCAGGAACTCAAGCGCTGCCTGCAGGAGGCGGATCGTTACCGTCTGCTGGCCGAGCAGTCCACCGACATGATCTCGCGGCACACGCCGACGCCCGAGTGGACCTTCATTGATGTCAATCCGGCCATCGAGCGCGTGCTGGGCTACCGGCCCGAGGAGATCATCGGGACGCCCGGTTATGACCTGTTCCACCCCGATGATGCCGACAATCTGAAGAAACGCGCTGAATCGGTGCGATACCGGCGCGGCATGTACACCAACGTGTACCGTTTTCAGCACCGCGACGGCCATTACATCTGGCTGGAAACCACCAGCCGCACCATTCGTGACGAAGACGGCACGCCGCAGGAAATCATCTGCGTATCGCGTGACGTGACCGAGCGCGAGCTGGCACAGCAGGCCACGCGTCGCCTGGCCCGCGTGGTAGAAGCCTCATCGGACATGATTCTGTTCTGTAACCACCGCAGCCTGCAGCTGACCTACATGAACGAGACGGCCTACCGCACGCTGGGGGCCGAGCGCGAGAATCTGGCGGTGTTCTACCTCAACCAGCTGTTTCCACAGGAGATCCTGCATACGCTGGTCGAGCCGGCCCTGCAGCACGCAGCTCTGTACGGCACCTGGTACGGCAGCATTCCGCTGTACCCGGCCGGCAATCCGGGGCGGGTGGCCGAGATCCGTGAGGTGATCGCCCACCGCAACCGGGCCGAGAACATGCAGGTGGAGTATTACTCGATCATCGCCCGCGACATCACCCTCAAGCGTCAGGCCGAGGAAAAGGCCAAGCGCCAGCAGCTGGAAATGGCGCACATGTCGCGGGTGCTGTCGGTCGGTGAAATGGCCACCGAGCTGGCCCATGAGCTCAACCAGCCGCTGGCGACCATCATCAACTACTGCAACGGCACCTTCCGCCGCCTGGATGACGGCCAGATCACCGAGGTCAGCCAGGTGACCCGTGCCATGGAACTGATTTCAACCCAGGCTCGGCGCGCCTCGGAAATCATCAAGCGCATGCGCCATTTCGTGCGCCGCACCGAGTTTCAGCGCGTGGCCTTTCCGATCAACGAGACCTGCGTGGAAGTGACCCGCTTTCTGAATCAGGAAGCGATCGACCATGATATTCGCTTCGAATTCGAGCTGGATGAGTCCAATCCGGTGATCGAGGCCGACCGCTTGCAGATCGAGCAGGTGCTACTCAACCTGATCCGCAATGCCATCGAAGCCTACGGCGAGTGTCAATTACATCCCCGGCCGGTTAAGATCTGCACCCGCATCGAGGGCCGGCGTCTGCTGGTCACCGTGGCGGACCGCGGGCCCGGCATCAGCGAGGCGCAGCAGGCGACTCTGTTTGAGCCCTTCTCCACCTCGAAGGAGAACGGCCTCGGCATGGGGCTGTCGATTTCGCATACAATTATAGAAAGTCATTCCGGCCGCCTGTGGGTCGAGAGTGATCACGAGCAGGGTACCCGTTTCCATTTTCAACTCCCGCTCAAGGGGCAGGTATGAGTATCAGTAACGCAACCGTTTTCATCATTGACGACGACGCGGACTTCCGCGAGTCGGTCCAGTGGCTGCTGGAGTCCACGTCGTACACCATTGAAAGTTATGCCTCGGCACAGGCGTTTCTCGACCACTACGATCAGCGCCCCGGCTGCATGCTACTGGATGTGCGCATGCCGGAGATTAACGGCCTGGCGCTGCAGCAGATCATGCAGGAACGTGATATCCGCCTGCCGGTGATCATCCTGACCGGCCACGGCGACGTACCCATGGCCGTTGCCGCCATGAAGAACGGCGCGCTGGATTTTCTGGAGAAGCCGTTTGACGATGATGTACTGCTGAAACTGGTCGACCGCGCCATGCAGGAAGCGGATGAACGCTTCAACCAGTGGAGTGAAGAGCAGGAACTGCGTGAACACCATGAACGCCTGAGCCGCCGCGAGCGCGAGGTGATGGCACTGGTGGTGACCGGCAAGTCCAACCGTGAAATTGCCGAAACGCTCGGCATCAGCCCGAAAACGGTGGAAGTGCACCGTTCACGGGTGATGAGCAAGATGCAGGCCGAGAGTCTGGCGCAGCTGGTGCAGATGCACAGCCGGCTGGCACCCTAACCCGCCAGCAAGCCGACCTCATCAAGGAACCGTCGGGTGTGGTGCAGTACCGCTTCCGGCCGTTCCAGATGCGGCACGTGACCGCAGTCGTCGATAAAACAGGCCTGTGCCGTCGCGCCAATACCGGCGCAGGCATCGGTGACCTGTTCAGGCACGCCGTACTCATCCCGATCGCCCTGCATGATCAACGCCGGACAGCGAATGCGCGCCAGCTGAGGCTGCAGATCCAGTGCCTGATGACAGGCGGGCCGCTGCCAGGTTTCGGACCAGGCCCGAAAGATCAGATCGGTACGCTCGCCATGATAGCGGGCCAGCCGCTCTGGCAGATCAGTGGTCCGATAACGCTCGACCGCCGTTTCAATCCCGTTCAACGTCAGTGCATCCACGTAGATATGCGCCGCCAGCGTCACAATGGCCACCACCTGATCCGGGCAACTGGCCGCCCCGATCTGGGCGATGGAGCCGCCGTCACTGTGGCCGAACAGTATGACCTGCTCCAGTCCCAGCCGGTCCAGCAGCAGCGGCAGCCACACCTCGCCTTCTTCCAGCAGGTAATCATCCGGGCGCGGCAGCGTGATCGGGGTTGACGCACCGTAGCCGCGACGCTCGAACACCAGCACATCCAGCCCGGTGGCCGCGGCCAGCTGTTCGGGGAAACGCTTCCACATGGCGATGCAGCCCAAAGCCTCATGCAGCAGCACAATCACCGGTCGCCCGGCGCCCGAAGGCTGCCGCCCCCAGCGCAGCTGCAAGGCCACCGCGTCCGTCAGTTGCACCCGCTCATCGTGCCAAGTCAGTGCGCTCATGGAGCCTCCGGTATGGAGTAAGTGATGGTGGCATGGGCCACCGGATCCTCGTCACCATCCGAGCGCACATACACTTCGCCCACGCCCAGTCGCTTGCCCACCTTGAGCATTTCCGCCCGGGCCAGCAGGTCGGCATCCGGGCGCGGCTTGCGCAGAAAGTTGATGTTGAGGTTGATCGTCACGGCCAGAGGAACCGGCCCGATCCGGCTCAACAGTGCGGCATAGAGCGCCACATCGGCCAGCCCCATCATGGTCGGACCGGATACGGTGCCACCCGGTCGCAGATGATCATCGTCCACGGCCAGGCGCAGATCGGCCCAGCCATCTCCCACGGCTTCCAATCGGCCGTATTGGTCCCCCTGCGGAAAATGCTCCTGCAGAAACTGCTGCAATGCCTCCAGGCTCATCACCTGCATCAAGCGGTCCTCCTTTAACGATCGGCTTCTTCACGCGCCTTGTTGCGCAGTATGAAGCGTTGAATCTTGCCACTGGGTGTCTTCGGCAACTCCTGCACGAATTCGACCTCACGCGGGAAGGCATGGGTCGACAGGCGATTGCGCACCAGCTCCTTGAGTTCATCGGCGAGGGTTTCATCGGCATCGAACTGCGGCCGCGTCACCACATAGGCCTTGATCACCGAGCCGCGCGAGCTGTCCGGCTTGCCGACCACACCCGATTCCGCCACGGCCGGGTGTTCCAGCAGTGTACTCTCGACATCAGCCGGCCCGACCCGATAACCGGCGGTGGTGATGATGTCATCATCGCGCCCGGTAAAGGAGAAGCTGCCGTCGCCATGACTGATCACCACATCGCCGGTCAGGTAGTAGCGGTCATGAAAGGGGTTCTTTTCCGCCCAGGTATAGCCGGGGAAGAAGAACAGCGGCGACTGATCCACATCCACCGCCAGCTGGCCGGTTTCACCCTCGCCCACCTCGTTGAAATCGCCATCCAGCGCCACCACCCGATGACCCGGCAACGAATACCCCATGGACCCCACCCGCACCGGATGTTCCAGCACATGGTGGTTGCAGCAGGTCATGCCGGTTTCCGTCTGGCCGTAATGATCCTTGACCGGGCAGCCCAGACGACGCTTGACCCAGTTGACCACCTCCGGGTTGAGCGCTTCGCCGGCACTGCTGGCCACCCGCAGCGCCAGCGTTTCGCCATCGGCCAGCACCTGGTCGTTGGCCATCAACAACCGATAAGCCGTGGGAGCCGCTGCCAGGTTGGTAATGCCATAGCGGCGAATCATGGCGTAGGTGGATTCGGGCGTGAAGCCGTTTTCATTGAAATGAGTGGTCGCGCCCAGCAGCAACGGCCCGACCACGGCGTAATACAGGCCATAGGCCCAGCCAGGATCGGCGACATTCCAGTAGCGGTCGTCCGGCTGCAGGTCGATGGCATAGCGCATGTAAACGTAAAACGAGAGCACGGCACGGGCCGGAACGGCAACGCCCTTGGACTTGCCCACGGTGCCCGAGGTAAACATCTGCAGGAAGGGATCATCCGCCGCGATCGTCACCGGCGTAAAACGGTCTGGCTGAGCCTGCATTTGCGTGTGGAAGTCCAGATCGCCATGACTGTCGGCTCCGCCACTGCTGACACGCACAATGGGCGGGCAGTTCTGCACGTCGTCCAGCTTGAAACGATTGGCATCATCCGTGACCACCAGGCGGGTATCGGCCTTGTCCAGACGGTATTCGATGGCACCGGGACCAAAAGCGGTAAACAGCGGCTGATACACCGCCCCGGCCCTGAGGGTACCCAGTACCGCTACCAGCAGTTCTGGCGTGCGTGGCAGCAGCGCCGCGACCCGATCGCCCTTGCCGATGCCCTGCTGCTGCAGCAGATTGGCAAAGCGGGCCGAGGCCTGTTGCAGGCGGGCAAAGGTCCAGCTTTCGCCGGGACGGGACACCCCTTCGTAATTCAGTGCGACGCGTTCGCTGTCCTGTGCCCAGCGGTCACAGATCAGGTCACAGACGTTGAAGCCGGCATCCAGGTCGGCACCGGGCAGCGCTTCACGCAGCTGGTCGACCTCAAACGCCTGGTAAAATGGCAGGTAAGGCTGTTTGCTCATGGAACCCTTCCTTTTATTTATCTTTATTGTCGGAGCCAGGAAGCCATACTATCCCTTAGGGGATAACCCGAATATATATGGGGTTGCCGTACACGTAAACCCATGAACACTCCGACGACTCGCCACGCGCTGCCGAATCCGGTCAGTGTCATCCCGGGTGACGGTACGCCCTGGGGGCGAATTGAGCGCAAGGCAGCGCCGGCAACAGACATGTCCGTGGTCTTGCATGCTGTTTGATGAATGCCCGGTTGGCAGCCAGTAACGACCACATCGTCTATTCTTTTCAGTGACTTCCCGCATCATTTTTGTACTTGGTTGCGTTAGGGTATCAAGCGGGACAAGAAGCCCAGAGCCGTTCATCTTGGCGTACCCTTTGATTACGCTGAGTAGGCTTACACCCTTATGTAATGAATATATTAATAAAACACATCCAATGGCAGAGCCAGAAGCGAGGTGATCAAGCAATGCAATATCATCTGAACGGGTTCAAACCCGGCAACTATGAGGTTCCCGATGAGGTTCGAGAGCCTTACCCCAACCCACCAATTGTGGACCTGCCCGGTGAAGTGGATGTGCTGATTATCGGCACCGGCCCGGCCGGTTTGACGCTGGCACGGCAGCTATCCGAGTTTCCCGACATCAAAACCTGCATTGTTGACATGGCACCGGGACCGCTGTTGTTCGGGCGTGCCGACGGCATTTCCTGCCGCACCATTGAGATCATGGAGGCCTTCAACAGCAGTGAAATGGTGGTGAAAGAGACCTACCAGCTGAAACAAAACACCTTCTGGGAGCCTGACGAAGCCAATCCCGAGAACATCAAGCGCACGCACAAGGTTGCCGATGCTCGCGCCGGGCTGTCCGAATTTACCCACGGCATCGTAAACCAGGCACGGCTGCACGAGTTGCTGCTGGATGGTATGGAACGATCCGTCACTCACCTGCGTCCTCATTACAGCCGTGAACTGGCCGAGATGAAGATTGACGACAGCCTGACCCAGAACCTGGACGCCTACCCCATCACGGCGACATTTACACGTACCGATGAAGCCGGTGCCGGCAAGACCGAGGTCGTTAAGGCGCGCTATGTGGTCGGTTGCGACGGTGCCCGCAGCAAAGTGCGCAAAAGCATGGATATCCCGCTGCAAGGCGACTCTGCCAACAAGGCCTGGGGCGTTATGGATATTCTGCTGAACACGGACTTCCCGGATATCCGCATCAAGAGTTTTATCCAGTCCAAACACCATGGTGCGGTCATGACCATTCCGCGTGAGGGCGGCTACCTGTGCCGGTTTTACGTCGAGCTGGATCTGCTTGGCAAGGACAAGCGTGCCGCCGATGTGAAGTTGAACGAGCAGGATATCATCGCCAAGGCGCAGAAGATCTTTCACCCCTACACGCTGGATGTAAAGGAAGTAGCCTGGTGGTCGATCTATGAGGTCGGCCAGCGCATTGCCGAGCGGTTTGACAACCGCCCAGTGGACAGCCCCGATGACGTCATCCCGCGTGGCTTTGTCGCCGGTGATGCCTGCCATACGCACAGTCCCAAAGGCGGCTGGGGCTTGAATACCTCCTTGCCGGATACCTTTAACCTGGGCTGGAAACTGGCGGCCGTGATTCAGGGCAAAAGCCACCCCAAACTGCTGAGCACTTACGGCCCTGAGCGGCGCAAGGTGGCCCAGCAGCTGATCGATGCTGACCGGGAACTCTCGCGGCTGGTGGCGACACGGCCGACCGCAGGCGATGATTCTGCTCAGGCCAAGGTTGATACGGCCAAAATCGAAGCCTTCATGAAGCGGCAAAGCGGCTTTGTCTCCGGGACCTCCATCGAATACTTCCCGTCCTATCTCTGCACGGGACAGGAACACCAGCATCTGGCCAAAGGCTTGCATATTGGGCAACGCTTCCACTCGGCTGAGGCCACCCGCGTGGCCGACGGTCGCGTTCAGCATCTGGGGCACCTGATCAAGGCCGATGGACGCTGGCGGATCTTCCTCTTTGGCGATACCCAGAACCCGGCGGATCCCTCGTCTGCGGCCTATCAGCTCATCGACTTCCTGGCCAAGGATCCGTCTTCGCCAGTACTTAAATACACGCCGAAAGGCGCGGATATCGATTCGGTCATCGATACCTATGCGGTTTTCCAGCAACAGGACCTGTCGATACAGGATCTGCAGGATTACCTGTGGCCGGCAAAAGGCAAGTACGGGCTGCGCGACTATGAAAAGGTCTTTCAGACAGCAGAAGGCAATGACATCTATGACCTGCGTGGCATTGACCGCTCGGCGGGCTGCATGGTGGTGGTAAGACCTGATCAGCACATCGCCAACATCTTGCCGCTTGATGCACACCAGGCGTTGGCGCAGTTCTTTGATGTCTTCATGATCGAACAGCACTAACCGCCTGCACAGACCATTCGAAGCACTGGTGGCCAGTAAAGAATCCAGCAAAGGAATGCTGGCCACCTTCTCCTGCTGCCTTAACGCTCGCTGCTACGGCCCTTTCAGCACCCGTCGTGTAGCCGATCAGGGACGCGCTGACTTTAGTTGTATTGCGCTGACGCAACATGGCCGTAAAATATGCGCACTAAAATAACAACAATCAAAATCCTGCAAGAGTAAGACATGAGTAAAGTACTGGTCAGCGCCTGCTTGCTGGGCGCAAAAGTGCGTTATGACGGCCGCGACAATCTGCTGGATCATCCGGTTCTCAAACGCTGGCAGCAACAGGGACGTTTGGTGACCGTCTGCCCCGAAACCCTTGGCGGTCTGCCGACCCCGAGAGCCCCGGCCGAAACCCAGAGCCGCTTTCCAATTCTGATTACCACCAGCGCCGGCGAAGACGTTACGCCGCAGTTCCTCAGCGGTGCCGAACAGGCCCTTGAACTGGCGCGTCAGCACGATTGCTGCTGTGCACTGATGAAGGCCCGAAGCCCCTCCTGCGGCAACCAGGAAATCTATGACGGCACCTTCTCCGGCAATCTGGTGAATGCACCGGGCGTGGCCGCCGATGAGCTGCTGCGCAACGGTTTCCCGGTGTTCAATGAACATCAGCTGGAAGATCTGATTCAGTTTGTCGAACAGTACAGCCGCGCTGCCTGAGCCCGGCCCCTTGTTCGCCTGACGCTGGCCCCCTAAAATGGGGGCCATTTTCATTATTAGACGGACCCTGGTTCTATGCGAGCAAGCCAATTTCTGATTGCGACCCTGAAAGAGACGCCCTCTGACGCCGAGGTGATCAGCCATCAGCTGATGCTGCGTGCGGGCATGATCCGCAAGGTCGCGGCCGGCCTCTACAGCTGGTTGCCCCTGGGCCTGCGCACCCTGCGCAAGGTGGAGCGCATCGTGCGCGAAGAGATGGATGCCGCCGGCGCCCAGGAAGTGCTGATGCCCGCCATCCAGCCGGCCGAGCTCTGGGAAGAATCCGGTCGCTGGGAACAGTACGGCCCCGAGTTGCTGCGTGTGAATGACCGCCACAACCGCGAGTTCTGCGTGGGCCCGACCCATGAAGAGGTGATCACCGATCTGGTGCGCCGCGAAGTCAAAAGCTACAAGCAGCTGCCGGCCAACTTCTACCAGATTCAAACCAAGTTCCGTGACGAGATTCGTCCGCGCTTCGGTGTGATGCGCTCGCGCGAATTCATCATGAAGGACGCCTACTCCTTCCACACCACGCAGGAGTCGCTGGTGGACACCTACAAGGTGATGCACCAGGCCTACACCAACATCTTTACCCGCCTGGGCCTGGATTTCCGTCCGGTACTGGCCGACAACGGCTCCATCGGCGGTGACTCCTCGCACGAGTTCCACGTGCTGGCCAACTCCGGTGAAGACGACATCGCCTTCTCCGACAGCAGCGACTTCGCCGCCAACATCGAGATGGCCGAAGCCCTGTCGCTGGGCGAGCGCCAGGCCCCGAGCGAAGAGATGCGCCTGGTTGACACCCCGAACGCCAAGACCATCGCCGAGCTGGTCGAACAGTTCGATCTGCCCATCGAAAAGACCGTCAAGACCCTGATCGTGGCTGCCAGCGAAGCGGTCGACGCCGATTTCGTTGCCCTGCTGGTCCGTGGCGATCACGAGCTGAACGAAATCAAGGCCGAGAAGCTGCCGCAGGTGGAAACACCGCTGCGCTTTGCGACCGACGAAGAAATTCGTCAGGTGATCGGTGCCGGTCCCGGCTCTCTGGGCCCGGTCAATCTGCCGATTCCGTGCATCATCGATCGCAGCGTTGAAACCCTGTCCGACTTCGGTGCCGGCGCCAATATCGATGACAAGCACTACTTTGGCATCAACTGGGAGCGTGACCTGCCGACACCGGACGTCGCCGATATCCGTAACGTGGTTGAAGGCGACCCCAGCCCCTGCGGCCAGGGCAAGATCCAGATCCGCCGTGGCATTGAAGTGGGCCATATCTTCCAGCTGGGCACCAAGTACTCCGAGGCGATGAACGCCACTGTACTGGATGAGAATGGCAAGTCTACCGTCATGGCCATGGGCTGCTACGGCATCGGCGTGACCCGTGTAGTCGCCGCTGCCATCGAACAAAACCATGACGACAAGGGCATCATCTGGCCGCAGGCGCTGGCCCCGTTCAGCGTGGCACTGGTGCCGCTGAACTATGACAAGTCCGACGAGGTTCGTGCCAAGGCCGACGAACTCTATGCGGCCCTGCAGGCCGCCGGCGTGGATGTCTTCCTGGATGATCGCAAGGAACGTCCGGGCGTCAAGTTCGCCGACATGGAACTGATGGGTATCCCGCAGCGCCTGGTCATTTCCGACCGCGGCCTGAACAACGGCACTCTGGAATACAAGAGCCGCCGCGACGCGGATTCCAGCGATATCGCCGTCGATACCGCCGTGGAATTCCTGCTGCAGCAGATGGCCTGATACACCTCGGCCCGGGTTCTCCGGGCCGATCCTTTTTTGACGCACCTGCCCCTTTTAAACCTTTCTGTTACAAAAAACTGACCCCGCTCAGGAACAGTGTTATCTGTTCATGCTTTTTCTTCGCATTGTCGCGCTCGCTGATACACTGTTTCATGTACGTTTAATTGCTTCTCGGAGTAGTAATGTCCCGCCCGGCCCCCGAATCTGAACACTGTCATACCGCTGATCAACTCGAACACCCACATGACTTTGGCCAGGGCCAGAAGCGCAAGGCTGAACGCCGCGCCACGCTGGTCACCCTGCTGACGTTTGTCACCATGCTGGCTGAAGTAGCTGCCGGCCTTTGGACCGGTTCCATGGCGCTGCTGGCCGACGGCATTCACATGGCCGGCCATGCCATGGCACTGGGACTGGCCGCCTTGGCCTATTACCTGTCACGCCGCCACGCCCATGACCGTCGTCTCAGCCTTGGCAGCGGCAAGATTGCCGACCTGGCAGCCTATACCAGTGCCCTGATGTTGGGGGTATCCACGATGTGGCTGATGTACGAGTCTGCTCATCGCCTGCTGGAGCCTGGTGCCCTGATGCCAAAGGAAGCCATGACCGTGGCGGTCATCGGCCTGGTGGTCAACCTGGTTTCGGCCGTTCTGCTGACCGGCAAGCACGAACATGGTCACGGCCATGGCGAGCATGAGCACGATTCCAACCTCGGTGCCGCTGTAGCTCATGTGATGGCGGATGTCGTAACTTCAGTGGCGGCTATTGTCGGTTTGGGTGCCGCCTGGATCTTTGGCTGGCACTGGCTGGACCCGGCCATCGCACTGGTTGCCTCTCTCGTCATTTTGCGCTGGTCCTGGGGGCTGCTGCGGCAGACCGCCGGAGTCTTGCTGGACCGCGAAGGGCCGGACGAGATTCGCAAACAGGCACGCAAGCAGTTGCAGCGCATGGGCGATACTGACGTGGTGGATCTGCATGTCTGGTCGGTCGGCCAAGGTTCATGGACCCTGGTGGCAGCCGTGGTCGCACACGGTGCAACCACACCGGAGCAATACCGTGCCAAGTTGAGAACCATCAAGAATCTGCATCACCCCATCATTGAGGTGAGTTACTGTCAGCAGTGTGCGCGGGAGAGGAAACAGGGGTAATACGCAACGGGTGGGGACACCACCCGCTGCGCCGGGCAGTCTGATCAGCGGGCGTTGCGCACCGCTTCTGCCAGCTCGCTCACCAGTGACAGCACGGATGCCGTCCCGGCTTCGGGCGTCTCGGCCGCTGCAATACGATCCACCAGTGCAGACCCCACCACCACACCATCCGCAAAGCGAGCGATGCGCGCGGCCTGCTCGGGGGTACGAATGCCAAAGCCGACTCCGATCGGAATATCGGTATGTGCCCGGATTGCTTCCACTTCAGCCTGCACCTTTTCCGGCGTCGGCGCTGCGGCACCGGTTACACCGGTGCTGGAAACGTAGTACAGGAAGCCGGAGGTATTCGCCAGCACGCCCGGCAGGCGCTTGGCATCGGTGGTCGGGGTCGCCAGACGGATGAAATGAATCCCCGCCTGGGCTGCCGGTACACAGAGTTCATCATCGTGTTCCGGCGGCAGGTCCACCACGATCAGACCATCGACACCGGCTTCGGCGGCTTCTTCGAGAAACGCTTCAACACCGTAGCGGTAGATCGGGTTGTAGTACCCCATCAGCACCAGCGGAGTGTCCTGATCCTGCTTGCGCAGCTCACGCACCATTTGCAGGGTTTTCACCATGTTCTGGCCGTTGGCCAGTGCGCGCTGGCTGCCCAGCTGAATGGCGGCGCCATCCGCCATCGGGTCCGTGAACGGCATGCCCAGCTCAATGACATCCGCTCCTGCGGCCGGCAGGCCCAGCAGCGTGTTCAGGCTGTGTGTGTAGTCCGGATCACCGGCAGTGGTGAAGGTCACCAGCCCGGCACGGTTGTCGGCTTTGAGCGCGGCAAAGCGGCGCTCCATACGGCTTGTCGCTGTCATTCTAAATCCTTATTCCGCCAGTTCATCTGCCAGATGTTCGGTAACGGTCACCATATCCTTGTCGCCACGACCACTGAGGTTGATGACAACCAGGTGGTCCTTGGGCAGAGTCGGTGCCAGCTTGAGCACATGGGCAATGGCGTGTGAGGTTTCCAGAGCCGGAATGATACCCTCGTACTTGCACAGTGCCTTGAATCCGTCCAACGCTTCCTCATCGGTCACGGCCACATACTCGACGCGCTTGATGTCATGCAACCAGGCGTGCTCGGGGCCAATGCCGGGGTAGTCCAAGCCCGCCGAAATGGAGTGCGCATCCTGAATCTGGCCATCATCGGACTGCAACAGGAAGGTACGGTTGCCGTGCAGCACGCCCGGCTCGCCCCCCTTGAGACTGGCCGCGTGGCGCTTGTCGAGCCCTTCGCCGCCGGCTTCGACGCCGATCATTTTCACATCTGTATCGTCCAGGAAGGGGTGGAACAACCCCATGGCGTTGGAACCGCCACCGATACAGGCCACCAGCGTATCCGGCAGGCGCCCTTCCTTGTCCAGCATCTGCTGACGAGTCTCGTCACCGATAACCGACTGGAAGTCGCGCACCAGTGCCGGGTACGGGTGAGGGCCGGCCACAGTGCCGATGATATAGAAGGTGCTGTCCACGTTGGTGACCCAGTCTCGCAGGGCCTCGTTCATGGCGTCCTTCAGCGTGCCCGTGCCACTGGTCACTGGAATCACCTTGGCGCCCAAAAGCTTCATGCGCTGCACGTTGGGCTGCTGACGATGAATATCCGTGCTGCCCATGTAGATCACGCATTCCATACCGAAACGTGCCGCCACGGTAGCCGTTGCCACGCCGTGCATGCCGGCGCCGGTTTCCGCAATGATGCGCTTCTTGCCCATGCGTTTGGCCAGCAGAATCTGACCCAGGCAGTTGTTGATCTTGTGTGCGCCAGTGTGGTTCAGATCTTCACGCTTAAGGTAGATCTTGGCCCCGCCCAGGGCTTCGGTCAGACGCTCGGCCAGATACAGCGGCGTCTCGCGTCCCACAAAATCCTTCTGCAGTTTTTCCAGCTCGGCGTGGAAGGCCGGGTCCTGCTTGGCGCGTTCATACTCGTCCTGCAGTTCCAGAATCAGGGGCATCAGGGTTTCAGCGACGAAACGCCCGCCGAAACGACCAAAGAATCCGCTTGCGTCGGGGCCCTGTCGCAGGGAGGTCTCTGTGCTCATGGGTTCGACTCCATCAATCATTGTGATGACTGCAGTCTAGAGCATGCAGGCACGGGAAAAAATCGATAAAATCACACTGAACTGTGAGAAAAAGTAACAGCCATGACCCGTACCACCCTGCCTTCTTTGAACGCCCTGCGCGCCTTTGATACCACGGCCCGCACACTCAGCATGTCAGCCGCTGCCGAGCAGCTGCACGTGACGCACGGTGCCGTCAGCCGGCAAATTCGACAGCTGGAGGAGCAGTTGGGTCTAACGCTGTTCGAGCGTGCCGGTCGCGGCGTACGGCTCACGCCGGCCGGGGCCCGCCTGGCCACGACCACGACCCAGGTTTTCTCTCAGCTGGAGCAGACCTGTGATCAATTGCGCCGCGAGGCGGAAGACGCTCCTTTCGTGCTTGGCTGTTCGGGCAGCTTTCTGGCGCGCTGGTTCATTCCACGGCTGGACTTATTGAAACATGACTGTCCGGGGCTGGAGCTGCACTTGACCGCCATCGATGAAGAGCAGCCCCTTCGCACCGGCATCGATGCGGCACTGCGCTTTGCCACCCCACCCTGGCCGGCCGATCAGGACGTGATCGAGTTGGCACCGGAGCGCATCGGTCCGGTGCTGCGCCCGGACCTGCTAGTGGGCAGCGAGGATCCGGCACCGGACAGCCTGCAGCGACTGCCTCTGCTGCAAACCCTGTCACGCCCTCAGGCCTGGCCGGAATGGTGCGACCGGTTCGGACTCGACAGCCACGCACTGCAGCCGCAGCAGTCCTTCGATCACCTCAACTACATGCTGGAGGCAGCGCTGGTTGGACTGGGGGTTGCCATTGCACCGGAGTACCTGGTGGAGGAAGATCTGCGCACCGGCCGCCTGCTGGCTCCCTGGGGCTTTATCGAAACCGAGGCTCAGTTGACGCTATGGCTTCCCAGGGGCGCACGGGACCCGCGCGCTCAGCAATTGGCGCAGTGGCTCAAACAGCGTCTGAGTCCCTGATCAGAAAGCCCTCCAATTCATCGTCAAAGGGCGCATCGCTGGAGACCACTTCGGCCACGTTGGCCAACTCGGGCCCCTGGCTCAGCCAAGCCTCGACGTGGCGAACGGCCTTTTCCTCGCCGCACAGCATGGCCTCAACTCGCCCGTCCGGCAGGTTGCGCACCCAACCGGTCAGCGCACTGGCTTCGGCCTGCTCACGGGTGAAATGACGGAACCAGACGCCCTGCACGCGCCCACTGACTACTGCATGCACACAGATCTTTGCCATAATTATTCCTGTATCTGCTCAAGGGTTGGAATATGTCCACGCCGATAGAGATCCTGCAAGCTGATATTCAAAACCACCCCGCGCTGACGTTGCAACATCTGCAACCGGTTGTGCAACTCGGTTTGCCAGGGCTGCTCATAACCATCGAGGGGGTCTGGCAGCGGCCAAGGCAGCGCACGTTGCAATTGCAACAGCGTATAACGACTCAGGTCTCGACTCAGCAGGTATTGCCCACCTTCCGTGCGCCGCACCAAACCGGCATCGATCAGCAGTTGAACGTAGTCGTCCCAGCGCCCCTGATCCAGCCCCGGCACCTCCTTCAGCAACACGCGATCGGCCAACGGCTCGCCCTCCTGCTGCGCCACCCACAGCCGCTGCAACACGGCCAGCACAGTGTACAGATGCGGTTCGTGCAGGCGCTGTTTGTCCAGGCGTGACACGGTGAGCAGCCGGGTCAATTCGGCTCCCAGCAGAATGATCATCCAGCTGATATAGATCCACAGCAGGAACAACGGCACTGCCGCAAAAGCGCCGTAGATCAGCTGATAGGACGGCGACAGGGTGACAAACTGCACAAAGCCGCGCTTGGCAAGCTCAAACAGTACTGCCGCAAAAAGACCGCCAATGGCCGCGCTGCGCAGGGGCACCCGACAGTTGGGGACAGCGGCATACAACAACATGAATGCCAGCGCCGAAAACAGTGGCGGCAACAGCGACAGCAGCCGGGCCTTGCCCACCAGATCGGTCGTGCTGGTGAAAATTGAAAGACTGGCGATATAGGAAGTCAGCAGCAGCCCCAGGCCCACCAGAATGGGCCCCAAGCTTAGCACCGCCCAGTACAGCAGGAAACTGGACAGGCCCTTACGCGGTTCGGCCACGCGCCAGATACGGTTGAACGCGGCCTCGATGTTTTTCATCATCATGATCGAGGTCACGGCCAGAAAGATGATACCGACCACGGTCAGACTCTGGGCCTGGGAGGAAAAGGTGCCCAAGTAGTCCTGCACCACCTCACCGGTGGCTGGCACGAAATTCTCGAAGATCCAGGCCTGAATCTGCTCGCCCACCCCTTTGAAATTGGGTACGGCAGCCAGCATGGAATAGGATACGGTCATCAATGGTACCACCGCGAACAGGGTGGTATAGGTCAGGGCGGCCGCATTGAGAATGCCCTGGTTGGCTTGAAACTGCTGTGCCAGCAAACGCACGAATGTCACGACTGCCGACAATGATCCCTTTTGCATATCCGGTCTCTTACTGAAACGCTCTTAACTAATTGTTGCTCCGCCCTATACAATAGGGCGCTCATCAGCCTAATGAAAGCCTGAAACGGAGCACTCAATGTCCATTACCCTTTACCACAACCCGCGCTGTTCCAAGTCCCGTGAAACGCTCAAGCTGTTGCAGGAACGCGGCATTGAACCCGAGATCCGCGAATACCTCAAGGACGTACCTACAGCAGACGAAATCAAGGCGGTTCTGGACGCACTGGGCATGGCACCGCGTGAACTGCTGCGGGTAAAGGAGTCCGAGTACAAGGACGCCGGACTGGACAATCAGGATCTGGACGACGCGGCCGTCATTCAGGCCATGACCCTGTACCCCAGGTTGATCGAGCGCCCCATCGTGATCAATGGTGACCGTGCCCGCATCGGCCGTCCGCCGGAATCTGTACTGGAGATCCTCGCGTGAGCCAGCCCTACGTACTGGTCCTGTATTACAGCCGCAGCGGTGCCACTCGGGCCCTGGCGCGGCAGATTGCCCGCGGTGTCGAAGAAGCCGGATTGGAAGCGCGACTGCGCACAGTGCCGGCCGTATCCGCCACCTGTGAAGCCACAGAGCCCGAGGTACCGGAATCCGGTGCCATCTACTGCACCGAAGCCGATCTGGCCAACTGCGCCGGTCTGGCCCTGGGCAGCCCGACCCGCTTCGGCAACATGGCCGCGCCGATGAAGTATTTCATCGACTCGACCAGCAGCCTCTGGCTATCCGGTGCCCTGATCGACAAGCCGGCCTGTGTCTTCAGTTCCAGCGCCAGCCTGCATGGCGGCCAGGAAACCACCCTGCTGAGCATGATGCTGCCGCTGCTGCACCACGGCATGGTCCTGGCCGGCCTGCCCTACAGCGCTACCGAACTGCTGGAGACACGTTCTGGCGGCACCCCGTATGGCGTTACCCATGTCAGTGGCCAGGATGACAACGCCTCACTCGACGACATTGAAGCGGCACTGGCCCTACAGCAGGGCAAGCGCCTGGGCCAATTGGCCTTGAACCTGAACAGGGATCCCTCATGAACCACGCCTTGGCCCTCAAAACACGCATTAGCCGCGCGCTGGTGCTGTTCAGCTATTTCGGCCTGCTGATTCTGTTTACGCTTTGGTATCTGTGGATAGCACCTTCACAGGGCGACAACCCCTGGGTCATCTGGCTGATTCACCTGTTGCCGCTACTGGCATTTGCGCCGGTCGTCATCAAGGGGCAGCCGCGCGGCCACGCCTGGATGTGTTTTGTATTGCTGCTGTACTTTCTGGAAGCTGTCATCGCAGCGCTGATTCCGCCACCCGTCCGCTGGCTGGGGCTGGCCGACTGTGCCCTACTGGTCACATTGTTCACCTCAGCCATGCTGTATGCTCGCTGGCGCAGTCAGCTCGATCGCAGCAGCGGTAACGCCCTGTGAGTCAGAGCGACCCCAAGCGCTGGCGCCGTGACTTCCCGCAGCTGTCCGTGCGTGTGCACGGTCAGCCGCTGGTGTACCTGGATAACGCGGCTACCACGCTCAAGCCCCGTCCGGTAATCGATGCACTCAACCGCTTCTACAAGACCGGCAATGCCAACGTGCACCGCGGCAGTCACGCGCTGTCGGCCCAGGCAACCCTGGCGTTTGAACAGGCCCGCGAACGTCTGGCGCGCTGGCTGGGCATCGATGACAGCCGCTGCCTGATCTGGACCCGTGGCACCACCGAAGCGATCAACCTGGTTGCTTACAGCTGGGGCCAGCACAACCTGCGTGCCGGTGATCGCATACTGCTGATGCAGAGTTCGCACCACGCCAATATCGTGCCCTGGCAACGCTTGGCAGAAATCACCGGCGCCCTCATTGAAGTCATTCCCCTGCAGGCCGACGGCGATATCGACCTGGACGCCTATCGGCAGCTGCTATCACGCCAGCCGGCATTGGTGGCCCTGAGCCATGTTTCCAACGCCTTGGGAACCATCTATCCAGTGGCAACGTTGTGTCAGGAGGCTCGTGATGCCGGTGCCACTGTGCTGGTGGACGGCGCCCAGGCCGTGCCCCACTTTGATGTGGATATAAGCTCACTGGCTTGTGATTTTTACGCTTTTTCCGGCCACAAGCTGTTCGGCCCCACCGGCATCGGCGCCCTCTGGGGACGCCGCGAACTGCTGGACGCCATGCCGCCCTGGCAAGCCGGGGGCGAAATGATCGAACGGGTCAGCTTTGACGGCACTACCTATGCCGGACTGCCGTTCAAGTTCGAGGCCGGCACACCGCACATTGCCGGTGCCATCGGTCTCGCCGCGGCCATAGAGTACCTGTCGACTCAGGACCGCGTCGCCATGGAAACCCACGAACAGTCACTGCTGACACACGCCCTTGAAAGCTGCGCCCAGGTACCGGGCTTTAAAGCCATCGCCTCCGGCCACCAGCGCGTCAGTCTGGTATCATTTGAACTGGCTGGCCATCACCAGCAGGATGTGGCGCACTGGCTGGATCGCCACGGTATCGCCGTGCGCGCCGGTCATCACTGTGCCATGCCGCTGATGCAGGCGCTGGGGCTGCCTGGCACCCTGCGGGCATCCTTTGCCTGCTACAATAGCCTTGACGAGGCCGAACGCCTGGCTCGGGTACTGGATGCACTGGTGCAAAGCCAGAAAAACACCGTGCCTGTTGCAGAATTGGAACAAAGTGACTACCAAAACGCGCTAAAAAGCGTATACTCCGCAACCGACTGGACCAGTCGCTACCAGGCCCTGATGCGCCTGGGGCAGGCCTGTGAGGCCCTGCCACCCGCAGTCAAGCAGGATCGCTTTTTGCTTCAGGGCTGTGAATCCCGGGTATGGCTTATCACCGAGCTCGATGCCAACGGGCGCCTGCACTGCCAGGCGGATGCCGACGCCCGCATTCTGCGCGCCTTGCTGGCACTGCTGATCGAACAGGTCAACGGCCTGACACCCGCAGAGCTTCTGGCCACTGATCTGAACACTACACTGAGTCAACTTGATATTCAGCGACACCTGAGCCCGTCTCGGGGCAATGGACTGCTGGCCATCATCCGTGCGTTGCAGGCCTTCGCTTGTAACCCGGAACAATGAGCCCGGGCGCCGCCGATCTGTTCTGGAGTATTTGATGAACCTTAACGATCTGAGCCTGTTTATTCGCGTGGTAGAAACCGGGAGTTTCACCGCCGCGGCTGAAAGTCTCAACGTGCAAAAATCCACCATCAGCCGCCGTATCGCCCAGTTGGAAGATACCCTGGGGATTCGACTGATACAACGCACCACCCGCAAGCTCAAGCTGACGGCGGAAGGTGAAGAGCTGTTTTCACGTGCCCAGCCGCTGGTGGACGACCTGGAAGCGGTTCAGGACGATATCAGCGCCTCCAAGACCGAGCTGCGCGGCCGCCTGCGTCTGACCATGCCCACCGAGATCGGCGTGTTCATGATGAACGAAGTCATCTGCAGCTTCATGGAAGCCTACCCCCGCATCGAAGTCGATGTGGAGCTGAGCACCCGTACGGTTGACTTGATCGAGGAAGGCGTTGATCTGACACTGCGACTGGGCCCCCTGCCCAACTCCAGCCTGATTGCACGTCATATCGCCGGCTTGCATCGTGGCTTGTTCGCCACGCCCGCGTACATTGAGGCAAACGGCATGCCGCAGACGCCGGATGATCTGGCACGTCACCAGTGCATCACACTGCTGAAGCCCTTTGATCACTTGCGCTTCATCAACTGGAATAACCATGAGCCGGTCACTATGGGCGGGCGCTTGCGCACCAACAGTCTGAGTTTTGTGCGCGAGATGATTCTGCAGGGCCATGGTATCGGCCGCCTGCCGGAGGTGTTCTGCAGCGAACTGGTACAGGATGGCACTATCGTGCGCGTTCTGGGCGATTTCGATCTGGAGCCTCTTGAAATCAACGCGCTTTACGCCAGCCGCCGCAATCTGAATCCGCGTGTACGTGCGTTCCTGGATCACATGACCGAGCGCCTGCGCGATCATCCCTGGGTCCAGAGCCGTCTGGTGCACTTGGCGGGTTGATGCGCTCATCGGGGGTACTGTCACGTACCCCCTTACTCGCGCCATCAAAATCCAAAACAGTATCTATTCCGCCACACTTCCTGATACATAGTATCAGCCTTCACACTACGCTCACCTTCCGAACACCTGTACCATGCTCTTTATGGCTCCTGCTTGTTGACGCGATTGCACTGGCGCGCGGCTTTAAAACCCTTTCTTCCAGATGCACAATGGTTTTGACAACCTCAAAGGCGACCCTGCGCATGAAGATCAGATCCAAGCTGCTCATCAGCCTGTTGCTGCTGCTCGGTTTTCTCGGTTCAGGTATCTGGCTGGTCGAACACCTGCTCGTCATTCCGAAAGTGGAGTCACTGGAAATCAGTGGCCTGAAGCAAGAGCTTCAAAGCGCCAAAAGAGCCGTTCAGCGCGAAATCAAGCATATTGAACAGTTCGCCGTTGACTGGGGGCATTGGGATGAAACCCATGACTACCTGAACCGAAACAACCCGGATTTTGTGCGCGCAACCCTCGCCGAAGGTACTCTGGGTGAAATGAGCATGGACTTTGTGCTTATCGCGAGGGCCGGACGCCCGGTCCTGCTGCGCACTACCCACCGGACGATTCCGCTGCGTAAAGGACTCACTGACCGCCTGCTGAGCGGCTCTGTCAGCCATGCCCTGGCTCAGGGCGGCAGCGGCCTGGTCAACATCAACAATATGGTGCTGATGGTGGCCGCCAGCCCCGTGCGGCGCACGGACGGCAGCGGCCCGATAGCCGGCATGCTCTACTTTGGCCGCATGATCGACCCGGGTGTCACCAACACGCTGGAAGAGGCCGTAACGCCGGATATTTCTCTGGTACTGGACGCTCTTCCAACAGAACCTACCCAAGTCCTGCTTCCATCCGACCGTGAGAGCATCAGTCGCATCTGGCTCCCGCTGCTGGGCGACGGCTCTGAAGCCCTGCGGGTGGAGTTGCATGGTGGGCGCCCGTTCCTGAAGCAGACGCTCGCGTCCACCTATCAGCTGATGGCCATCATTTTTTGCGTGGGGTTAATCGGCGTGTTCTTCACCTACCTCCTGCTGCGCCACTATCTGGTCAAGCCCGTATTGGAGCTGCAGCAAGCCGTACAGCAGTTTTCCCGTTCGCAGACGCTGTCTGCATTTGAAGCCCACCCTGGCAAGGATGAGCTGGCAGACCTGTCACGGGCGTTTCAGGACATGGCGTTGCGCCTCTCGGCCGACCGTGCCGATATCATCAACGACCGGGACCGTCTCAAACAGGACAGCCTGACCGATCCGCTGACCGAGCTGGGCAACCGGCGCGCACTGGAACTCGCACTTCGCCAGCCCCAACGCTGGCGACCGGACCACTGTGCCATGGTCATGTATGTAGACCTGGACCACTTCAAGCGTATCAATGATACCTATGGCCATGACATTGGTGACCGGATTCTGCATGAATTTGCACAGCACCTGCGGTCCTGCTGCCGCGAAGACGACCTACTGATCCGCACCGGCGGTGAAGAGTTTCTGGCCATTTGCCAACTGACCGACATTGAGCAGGCCGCCGAAGTGGCCGAGCGTATCCGTCGACAGACCGAGCAACGCCCGTTTGTGGATGGGCGGATTGCCCTGACCTGTTCCATCGGTTTCATGACTGTCGCAACCAATAACCTGCCGGCACCAGGCACGTCATGGACAGCAGTGTTCAAGGTGGCAGACATGGCGCTCTATCGCGCCAAGCAAGAGGGCCGCAACCGATACGTGGGCTGGCGCCACGCCAACTGCTCAAGGCCGGGCCCGCTGCCACTGAACATGGATGAACTGCAGCAGGCACTGGCGGCCGAGATTCTAATGCCGGTTGCGCCCTGACGCGAACCGGCCGGTGGGTCAACCGGCTGTCCAGCCGGTCACGACCTTCACTTCCAGGTATTCTTCCAACCCCCAGGGGCCACCTTCACGGCCGTTGCCAGACTGTTTGTAGCCACCGAAGGGGGCACCGCCACCCAGCGCCTCGCCATTCATCTGCACCATGCCGGCCCGCAGCTGGCGCGCCACTCGATTTGCCTTGGCGCCGTCCTGTGTCTGCACATAATGCGTCAGGCCGTAAGGACTGTCATTGGCGATACGAATAGCCTCTTCTTCGGTATCGAAGGGAATCATGGCCAGCACGGGACCAAAAATTTCCTCGCGGGCGATGGTCATATCATTGTTCACGTCGGCAAACACGGTCGGGCGTACAAAGTAGCCTTCATCCATGCCATCCGGCTTGCCAAGGCCACCGGCGACCAGCCGTGCACCTTCATCAATGCCCTGTTGAATCAGCCCCTGGATCTTGTCGAACTGGGCCTGAGACACTACCGGGCCAATATGTTTGCCTTCCAGCGAAGCCTGGTTGACCTCCGTCTTGGCGGCCACCTCAATGGCCGTTTGCACCGCCTGTTCATACAGGGGGCGCTCCACCAGCATGCGGGTGGGTGCGTTGCAGGACTGGCCGGAGTTCATGAAGCAGTGGCGTACCCCCCGAACTACGGCCTTTTCATCCGCATCGGCAAACAGGATATTGGCCCCCTTGCCACCCAGCTCAAGACTGACACGCTTGACGGTATCGGCGGCGTTGCGGGAAATGGCCCGCCCTGCACGGGTTGAGCCGGTGAAGGAGATCATGTCGATGTCCGGGTGACCGGACAGCTGGGTGCCGACACCGGGGCCATCACCGTTCACCAGGTTGAACACGCCCGCCGGAAAACCGGCCGCATCGATCATCTCGGCAAACAACATGGCCGACAGCGGTGCGATTTCAGACGGTTTAAGCACCATGGTACAGCCTGCCGCCAGAGCCGCCACCACCTTGAGGGTGACCTGATTCATGGGCCAGTTCCAAGGCGTAATCAGCCCGCAGACCCCGATGGGTTCGCGTAGAACCTGGTTGCCGGGCGCATGCTCGCCCAGCGGCGTTTCGAAGTCATATTCGCGCAGCACGCGGATGAAGTTCTTCAAATGACTGGCACCGGTGCCCCACTGCGCGGTCTGGGCCAGCGCGATGGGCGCGCCCATTTCCAGCGAGATCGCCTCGGCCATTTCCGCCGAGCGGGCCTTGTACTGTGCATACAGCTTTTCCAGCAGCTCCAGGCGCGCTTCACGGCGGGTCTGGCTCCAGCTGTCAAAGGCCGCGCGTGCCGCCGCAACGGCCGCATCGGTGTCGGCCTGACTGCCCAGCGAAATCATCGCACATACCTGCTCCGTTGACGGGTCGATGACCTCAAGATCGGCGGCCTGCGCCGGCGCGACCCACTGGCCGTTGATATAGAATTCGCGTTTTTCCAGCATGTTCCATCCCTCGGTTGTGCACTTGTTGGGTTGTCTGCAGCGATCGTTAACCTCTTAAGGGTAACCACTCAGGACGTTCAGGTCACCACCCCGGCCCACTCAGGGGGCCGCTTTGACCCGTGTGCGCGGCCCCGCAATGCTGCGCTTGCTGGCGCCACTGCGACGGGTGCCACGCTTTGACGCGCTGCCGGCCGTCCCCGTAGACGAACCACTCGGCAAACCGCTTTTCTTGCGCCCCTGGCCCTTGCCGGACTTGCTCCGGGCGGACTTGCCGCGTGGCGGTGCCTTGATGCCGCTGAGTGCATCGGGCCGGATTTGACCGATCAACTGCGGCAGCGCCTGTTCCAGTGGCTGCATGAAGCCCTGATAGTTGAAGGCCTTGCGGCTGATCGCATCGAGCTGGGACTCCCAATGCGCCGTCATATCCGGTCGGCTCAACTCCTCGGGCAAAGCGGCAATCAGCGCCTTACCGGCCTCAGTGGCATTGATCTGCTTGCCCTGGCGTTGCAGAAAGCCGCGCTTGAACAACAGCTCGATAATGCCAGCCCGGGTCGCCTCGGTCCCCAAGCCATCGGTGTCACGCAATACCTTGCGCAGTTCGGCATCCTGCACAAAACGCGCAATACCGGTCATCGCCGACAGCAGGCTGGCATCGTTGAACGCCTTGGGCGGCTGGGTCATTTTCTCCAACAGTTCCCCGCGTTCACAGTGCAGCTGTTCGTTCTTGTCCAACACCGGCAGCTGCCCTTCCGCTTCGTCCTGCGCCTCCTTGCCGAGCAGCGCCTTCCAACCCGGATCGATGATCTGGCGCACCTTGGCCACAAAGATGCCGCCGGCGATGTCAACCTCGACACGTCGATCGGCATAACGGCAAGGCGGATAGAATTGCATCAGATACTGACGCGCAACCTGGCTGTAGACCTGCAGCTCGGCACGGCTGAGGCGATCCGCGGCGGCCGCCTTGGCGGTCGGGATGATGGCATGGTGCGCCTCGACCTTCTTGTCATTCCAGGCCTTGGATTTGAGACTCAAGTCAGCGTTTTGCACCGCCAACACCAGCTCCGGCTCGGTGCGGGCCACTGCCTGGCTGACCCGGCTCGCCTCGGTGAAATGCTCGGCAGGCAGGTAGCGGCAGTCGGAGCGGGGATAGGTAATCAGCTGATGCCGCTCGTACAGTGCCTGGGCCGCATCCAGCACCTGCTGGGCATTGAGCCCGAAGCGCTTGGCACAATCGATCTGCAGCGCGGACAGATTATAGGGCAAGGGCACGGCCTGCTGCCCGGTCTTGCGTTCATCCTGTTTGACTACACCCGGCTGGCCCGTAATCCGCTGCACCACGTTTTCAGCCAGTGGTTTCGACAGCACTCGCCCCTCCTCGTCCTGAAAACGTGCGCAGGCTTCGCTGGGTTGCCAGCGAGCCTTGAATGCCTCCCCCTTCTGCGTCAGCAAATGGGCATCCACCTCATAGTAGGGCTTGGGCTCGAACGCCTGGATCTCGGCATCACGCTGCACCACCAGTCCCAGTACCGGCGTCTGCACCCGGCCCACCGAAAGCACGCCATCGTAGCCGGCACCGCGGCCCTTGACTGTCAGCGCACGGGTCATGTTGATGCCGAACAGCCAGTCGGCCCGGGAACGCGCCAGCGCCGAAACCGACAACGGCACGAAATCACGATTGGGCTTGAGGCGGGCGATGGCACGCCGAACGGCTTCCGGGTTGAGGTCGGAAATCAGGCAGCGCTGCACCTGCGCACGCTTGGCAGCCGGCACCTTCAGAAAGTCGATCACCTCATCCACCAACAGCTGGCCCTCGCGGTCCGGGTCCCCGGCATGGATGATTTCGTCAGCGGCCTTGACCAGCTTGCGCAGTACCGCGATCTGCTTGCCCACGCCCTGACGCGGTCGCAACTGCCACTCCTCGGGCACGATGGGCAAATGCTCCAGTCGCCATTGCTTGTAAGCCGGATCATAGACATCGGGCTCCACCTGCTCCAGCAGATGCCCAATGCACCAGCTCACGACCTGGTCACCCCCGCAACGAATCATGCCCTCCTCCTTTTTCTGCGGACCGGGCAGAACGGCAGCGATGGCACGGGCAAGACTGGGCTTTTCGGCAATATAGAGCTTCATGGTGACGTCAAACGGTTATGGAACGGAAGGGTTAGGGTAAGAGATCAGGCCCGGCAAGTCGATAAATACTGTATGAATCAACAGCTTTTTGTCGAATACAGATCTGCTTCCGATCATGACCACCATTTCATATCTAAAAACCTGATCAATCGACACGGCCTGACGCCGTGTTTCATCCACCAGGGGCTGACTATAGTGAACCCAACAAAACAACTTGGTTCTGATGAATCGCGCCCGGAGATACTTATGAAAAATGCACTTTTGTCACGCCTGATGACAACATCCGACAGCTTCGCCCCCCTGCTGCTGCGCATCCCTGCCGGCATCATTTTCATTGCACACGGTGCGCAAAAGCTCTTTGGCGCCTTTGGCGGCTATGGCCTGGAGGGCACCGGGCAGTGGATGGCATCCATCGGCCTCGAGCCCGGTTACCTGATGGCGCTGCTGGCGGGCAGTGCCGAATTTTTCGGCGGTCTGGCACTGCTGGTCGGCCTGCTGGTTCGCCCAGCGGCGGCGGCACTGGCTTTTGCCATGCTGGTGGCCATTTTCGCCGTGCATATCGATAACGGCCTGTTCATGAGCAATAACGGCTATGAATTCGGCCTGGCCCTGCTGGCCATTTCTGCCTCACTGATGTTCAGCGGCGGCGGCGCCCTGTCGGCGGACCGACTGTTGAGCCCGCGCCAGGGATAACCCCTGGCATAGCCCCCCACTTACGCATACAAGGAGCACAACATGGGCCTGTTGATTGATGGCCGCTGGCATGACCAGTGGTACGACACCAAGACGACTCAGGGGCGCTTTGAACGCTCGACCGCGCAGTTTCGCAACTGGATTACGGCGGATGGCGATGCCGGACCCAGCGGCGAAGGAGGCTTCAAGGCCGAAGCCGGTCGCTACCACCTGTACGTGTCGCTGGCCTGCCCCTGGGCGCACCGCACTCTGATCATGCGCCGCCTGAAAGGACTGGACAGCCAGATCGGCGTATCCGTGGTCAACAGCTACATGGGTGAAAACGGCTGGAGCTTTGCAGATGAGCCCGGTGCCACCGGTGATGACCTGTACGGACTGGAATTCCTGTATCAGCTATACCTCAAGGCCGATCCGCACTACAGCGGTCGGGTAACGGTGCCGGTACTCTGGGACCGCGAGCGCCAAACCATTGTCAGCAACGAATCCGCCGACATCCTTCGCATGCTGAATTCGGCGTTTGACGCCCTCGGCGCCCGCGCGGGCGATTACTACCCGCCCCTGCTGCGCAGCGAGATCGATACCCTGAACGGCGAGATCTACGACCGCATCAACAACGGTGTTTACAAGGCCGGCTTTGCCACCCGCCAGGATGCCTATGAACAGGCGGTGTATCCGCTGTTCGAAGCCTTGGACGCGCTGGAAACGCGCTTGAGCCGTCGGCGCTATCTGCTGGGCGATCGGGTGACCGAGGCGGACTGGCGCCTGTTTACCACGCTGATTCGCTTCGATGCCGTGTACCACGGTCATTTCAAGTGCAACCTCAGGCGTATCGTCGACTATCCGCACCTCTGGGGATACGTACGCGAACTGTACCAGTGGCCCGGTATTGCCGAGACCGTCGACATGGCACATATCAAGGGCCACTACTACCGTAGTCACGCCACCATCAACCCGACCGGCATCGTGCCGGCCGGGCCTGAACTGGATCTCTCCAGTCCCCACGAACGTCAGCATTTGAGTCAATAACCGCAAGGAGAAACCGATGAGCAAACTACTGGTACTGTACTATTCATCCTATGGCCATATTGAAACGCTGGCCGAGGCCATCGCAGAAGGCGCCGCCGACGTCGACGGCACCGAGGTCGTCATCAAGCGCGTGCCCGAACTGATGCCGGAAGAGACGGCGCGCAATGCCGGGGTGAAGCTGGATCAAGCCGCACCACTGGCAGTGCCCGCTGAACTGGCCGACTACGACGCCATCATTTTCGGCACACCCACCCGCTTCGGCAATATGGCCAGCCAGATGCGCAACTTTCTGGATCAGACCGGAGGTCTCTGGGCCAAGGGCGCGCTGATCGGCAAGGTCGGCAGCGTCTTCACCAGTACCGGCACCGGGGGCGGCAATGAAACCACCGTCCAGTCCTTCCACACGACCCTGTTCCACCACGGCATGGTAGTGGTCGGCATGCCCTATGCGCTGCCGGAGATGACCGACATCAGCGCCGCACATGGCGGTTCGCCACTGGGCGCCGCCACACTTGCCGGCGCCGATGGATCACGCACGCCATCCGAACAGGAACTGACCATGGCGCGCTTTCAGGGCGCCCATGTGGCACGCATTGCCGCCAAGCTCAGCACCTGAGCCCGGCCCCGCCAGGCCTTGCACGCGTCGGGGCCTGGCGTCATACAACTGCAATCGATCACCGGTTACACTCTCGGGCTTTTGCAGTTGTTGCCCGAATCATGTCTCATCCCTCACACGACCGTTCATTTCTCGCGATTCTGCTGATTTTTCTGCGTCTGGGCCTGACCAGCTTTGGCGGCCCGGTGGCGCATCTGGGCTATTTCCGTGACGAGTTCGTCCACCGGCGCCGCTGGCTGAGCGAGGACCACTATGCTGATCTGGTCGCGCTGTGCCAGTTTCTGCCGGGGCCGGCCAGCAGTCAGGTCGGACTGGCACTGGGACTGTCGCGCGCAGGGTTCCGAGGGGCCCTGGCGGCCTGGTGCGGTTTTACGCTGCCATCCGCGCTGGCGTTAATACTGGTCGCTTACGGCGTCATGAGCCCTGCCGCCCAGGTGCCTGAAGGTGTGGTTCACGGCTTGAAACTGGTCGCGGTCGCGGTCGTCATCCAGGCTCTGTGGGGGATGGGACATCATACCTGTCGCGGCGGGCGCGCGCTGACCCTGATGAGCCTGGCGGCCATCGCCATGCTGCTGGCACCCAGTGTCTGGCTGCAACCGCTGATCCTGCTGTTGGCCGCCGGCGCGGGGCTGGTTCTCTTCAAGGGAACCGCTGCCCCCACCGACGCCTCACTGTCACTGCCGGTATCCCGGTTAACGGCTGTGGGCCTGCTGGCGCTGTTCATATTGCTGCTGGTGGGGCTGCCGCTGCTGGCCAGCATGTGGCAACACCCGGCACTGTCGCTGATCGATCTGTTTTACCGGTCCGGCTCACTGGTGTTTGGCGGTGGTCATGTAGTGCTGCCGCTGCTGCAGGCGGAAACCGTGCTGCCGGGCCACATCAGCGAAGACCTGTTCCTGGCCGGTTATGGCGCCGCACAGGCCGTACCCGGTCCGTTGTTTACGCTGGCCGCCTACCTCGGCACCGCCATGCAACAACTGCCCGGCTGGAGCGGCGGCCTAGTGGCGCTGCTCGCCATTTTCGCGCCCTCCTTTCTGCTGGTCGGGGGTGCGCTGCCGTTCTGGCAATCACTGCGCCGTAACACGCAGGCCCGGGCTGCACTGACCGGCATCAATGCCGCTGTGGTCGGATTGCTGCTGGCCGCGCTGTATACCCCGGTGTGGACCGGCACCGTCACGACCCCACTGGATGCCGCATGGGTCCTGCTGGCATGGAGTGCGCTACAGGTTTGGCGCGTGCCGGTCTGGCTGCTGGTGCCGCTGTCGGCTCTGGGCGGGGCGGTCCTGCTTTAACGATGGCGCTCAGGCCCTGCACGATACGCTGCATCAGGCGCCTCAACGCCAGTGCGCGCAACGCCCGACAGCGCCGGTGGTAGTGATCCATGTGCAAGCTGCCATCCGCATGACGCCGGATCTTGCGCCCGCTGCTGTTGAGACTGGCAATCATGATCAGCTCCTTTCCGTTAACCTGATGACAGCCTAGCCCTGCAGTTATATTATGAATAACGATTAATTCTGATCATTCCAATCGTTATTCGTGATGGAATCGCCGTGACTCAACCCAACCTGAGTACCGAACTGCTGCGTACCTTTACCACCGTTGTGGATGAAGGCGGCTTCATTCGGGCTGCCGAGCGCCTGCACAAAACACAATCCACCATCAGCCAGCAGGTGAGACGCCTGGAGCAAGAGCTGGGCGTGGCCTTGTTTCGCAGTGAAGGACGCAAGCGTGTGCTGACGCCAACCGGCGAAACCATGCTCGGTTATGCCCGCCAGATGCTGAGCCTGCAGGAGGATGCGCTGGCCGCCATCACCGAACAAAGTACCGAGGGCGAGTTGCGTATCGGCGTTTCTTTGTCGCTGACCGAGAGCCTGTTGCCATCGATTCTGGCGCGTTTCAAGCGCCACAACCCGGGCATACGGCTGAATGTGCAAACCGACTACAGCAACAGTGTCTGTGAGGACTATGACAACGACGCTTACGACCTGGCGCTGATACTGCGTCGTGATCGCAGCCAGATAAAGGGCGAACTGCTAGGGTACGAGCCATTGGTCTGGATTGGCGCCAGCGGCTATCAGTGGTCACGCAATCAACCGCTGCCGCTGGTACTGTTGAATGTGCCCTGCCTGTTTCGCGAAGCCACGCTACAGGCACTGGATGCCACCGATATCAGCTGGCGTACCCTGTATTCCACTACCAGCTTTACCAGCCTGATGGCGGCCGTACGTGCCGAGCTGGGCGTGACCGTGCGAACTCAGGGCGCACTGGCTGAAGGCCTGGAAAGTATCGGCTCCCGCCTGGGCCTGCCCGAACTGCCGCCGGTCTATATCGAGCTGCGCTACCGCCCCCATCGTGCCGGCTGTGAGCCGTTGGCACAGTTGATTCGTCACGAGCCCCTGCAGGCCTGGTAGGCTAGCGTGCGTCCGTGGCGACGCCACGCTCCATGACCCGGCGCAGCACAAAGCTGGAATGAACCCCGGTCACGCCGGCAATGCGGGTAATCTTGTGCAACAGCAAGTCGTGATAAGCATCCATGTCTTCCACCAGCACGCGCAGCTGGTAATCCGCATCCTGGCCGGTAATGATCAGACATTCGAGCACCTGCGGCAGCTTGGCAATCTCGCGTTCAAAGTTTTCGAACCGCTCCGGGGTATGGCGATCCATGGAGATGTGCAGCAGCACCATCAGGTTCAGCCCCAGCCGTTTGGCATCCACCAATGCCCGATAACCGGTAATCAGGCCATTTTCCTCCAGTGCCTTAACCCGCCGCAGACAGGGTGACGGCGACAGGCCGATGCGATCGGCCAGCTCCTGGTTACTGATGCGCCCCTGACGCTGCAGAATATCGAGAATGGCATGATCATAACGATCCAACGTCGGCTTTTCACTCTGTTGCGGCATAATATTGCTCAAATAAATTAATAGGTGATTTATATTGCCAAAAATACCCAAATCAATGGCAATTTAGCAATCATGCATCAGCGGCTTTGTCTTACCATATCCCCATCGTAAAGGTTAAGGCCCGCTGGAGACGCCAGGCTGCCTTACCCAGGCAACTGACGGCGGTGACAACCCTTACCCAGGGTTCGACTCAGCGGTCCCCCCCACAACAATGGAGAGCAATACCATGGCAAGCGCCAACTTCAACCATCGCAAATATCAGCCGGTCGAACCCGTCACCGGCTTTACCCGTACCTGGCCCGATCGTCAGGTGACCGAAGCCCCGATCTGGGCCAGTGTCGACCTGCGTGATGGTAACCAGGCCCTGCTGGAGCCGATGAACGTGGCCCAGAAACAGCGCCTGTGGCACTTGCTGGTCAAGCTCGGCATCAAGGAGATTGAAGTTGGCTTCCCGTCGGCCAGTCAGCCGGATTACGATTTTACCCGCTGGTTGATCGAAGAGAACCAGATCCCCGATGATGTGCGCATTCAGGTGCTGGTACAGGCCCGTGAAGAACTGATCGCCAAAACGTTTGAGGCGCTGAAAGGCGTCAAGCAGGCGGTGGTACACGTGTACAACTCCACCTCTCGTATCCAGCGCGAGCGTGTCTTCGGCATGAGCCAGGATGAGATCAAGGCAATCGCCGTCCGCGGGGCCGGCTGGGTCAAGCAGTATGCCGATCAGTACCCGGAAACCGATTGGACTTTCGAATACTCGCCGGAGAGTTTTACCAGCACCGAAGTGGAATACGCCGTTGACGTCTGTGAAGCGGTGATGGATGTGTGGCAGCCGACGCCGGCAAAACGCTGTATCCTCAACCTGCCGACCACGGTTGAAGTGGGTCCGGCAAGCCACTTCGCCGATCAGGTGGAATACTTCTGCCAGCATTTGAGCCGCCGTGACAGCGCCATCATCTCGGTACATACCCACAACGACCGTGGCGGTGCCGTAGCATCGGCCGAACTGGCGTTGATGGCCGGTGCCGACCGTGTCGAAGGCACCTTGCTGGGCAACGGCGAGCGTACCGGCAACATGGATATCGTCACCCTGGCAATCAACCTCTACAGCCAGGGCGTTGATCCGCAGCTGGATCTGTCCAACCCGGACGAGATCATCCAGACCTGCACCGAATGCACCGGCCTGCCGATCCACCCGCGCCACCCCTGGATTGGTGAACTGGTCTACACCGCCTTCTCCGGCAGCCATCAGGATGCCATTCGCAAATCACTGAAGCAGCAGCAGGATGACGAGCCCTGGCAGGTGGCCTACCTGCCCATCGACCCGACCGACCTGGGCCGTGATTACCAGGCGGTGATTCGTGTCAACAGCCAGTCCGGCAAGGGCGGCATGACCTTCCTGCTGGAGCGCGACTTTGGCATTAGCATCCCGCGCTGGCTGCAGCTGGAGCTGGCACCGATGGTGCAGAAAGTGTCCGAACAGCAGGGCGGCGAGCTGGACAGCCAGGTCATCCATGATCTGCTGATCAACACCTTTGTGCAGGATCAGACCCCCGTGGATCTGGCTGGCTACCGCATCGAGCGCAGCGACAATGCCGAGACCCTGTCGGCCGACATTCATGTTGATGGCGAACGCGTCTGCATCGAAGGCCAAGGCAAAGGTGCCATGGCAGCCTTTATCGATGCCTGGCAGGTGCGCACCGGCTGCAGCATCCATGTGGTGGACTACGCTGAACACGCCATGGGCGAAGGTTCGGATGTGGCTGCAGCGGCCTACGTGCAGCTCAACGTCGATGGCCAGCGTGTCAGCGGCATGGCTGTCGATGCCGATACTGTCAGCGCCTCGTTGAAGGCGGTTGTTTCAGGCCTGAACCGCTCCGGCAAGGCCACCCACATCGCTACCTCGGCTGCAACCGCCAACGCCTGACCCCTTCCTGTGCGGGCACTCTCTCCCTCGGTGCCCGCAATTCCCTGCTTTGCCGATGGTACTCGGCCTGTGTTCATGGCAGTGCCCGCTCTACACCTGCGTGACAATTCCGATTTAGCACCTGCATAAAAACTGAACTAATCTTAACGGGACAGAATATTTTCCCGGCAGGCCTTGCCAGCCGCCCTACCGCCGCTCTATCGCTCATCGCACAGGGACGTACTCGTGACAATTGCACGCCTTTTCTGCTCGGCACTGCTCCTGCTTCAACTACTGATGCCGGCGGCTGCTACCGCCCTGGCGCTCTCCCCGGCAGAGCAAGCCCTGGTGGACGAGCCGGACCCCGTTCATGTCGCCGTCATGTATGATTTCGTGCCCTTTTCCTATGTCGAAGACGGTACACACAAGGGGTTCGTCGCCGATCTGTTGCGGCTGCTCGAACACAAGACCGGGGCGCGCTTGAAGGCACGGATAGGTGAATGGGGAGATAACCTTGAAGGACTGCGCCAAAAACAGGTCGATGCCATTGCCGATGTTTCCTTCAAGCCCGAGCGCACCTCGTTCATTCTCTACACGACACCCTACTTCGAAATCCCGACCGTCGTGTTTACCGACAAGCGCTTTGGCGAGTACCAGGGACCGGCCGATCTCTCGGGCCGTCACGTGGGCGTGCTGCGCAACATCTTTTATATTCGCGAACTGCGCAAGCGCCAGGATATTCGCATCAGCGAGTATGACGATTACGAAAGCCTGACCCGCGCTCTGGCCTTTGGCGAGATTGATGCCGCCATTCAGAACCTGACGTCAGGCTACCATTACGCCACCCAAAATGCCTACACCAACATCAAGGTGGCGGGCGAATTTCGCCTCGATGCCGTGGGCCGGGAAGATCTTCGCTTCGGGGTCAGAACCGATCGGCCAGCTATCCAGTCATTACTGCAAAAGGGGCTGGACAGCATTACCGAGCAGGAATGGCAAGCACTGATCAACCGCTGGGTCGGTACGCGTTCCAATGCGCTGATCGAACGTCAGCAAACAGCAGCACTGACTTCCGAAGAGCGGGAATTCGTTCGCACGCATCCAGTGATTCGAGTACACAACGAAGCCACGTTCGAACCCTTCAGCTTTCATGAAGATGGCCAGCCGGTCGGGCATTCGGTGGACTTCATCCGGCTGTTGGCACAACGGGTGGGGCTCCGGGTCGAGTTTGTGACCGGTCACAGTTGGAACGACTATCTTGAAATGCTGCGCCGTGGCGAGCTGGATGTCATGACCAACATCGTGCATAGTCAGCAGCGCGAGCGCTACATGCATTTCACGACACCCTACCTGCGCTTGGCACAGGGTATCTTTCGTCGAGCAGATAGCCCCCCGATTGCTTCCGTTGCAGACCTCAAGGCACGCCCGCTGGTGCTACCTAAAGGGTTTTATACCTATGAGCAGCTCGCAACCCAGGACACCTTTCAGGTGGAACCGGCAAACGACAGCCTTGAGGCTCTGATGCGGGTCAGCACCGGCACCGATGAAGTCACCATTGAAATCATGCGCGTTGCCGAGCACCTGCTGCAGAAATACGGCATTCCCGGCGTCGCCGGCTCCGCCCCCCATCAGGTGATTGCGAGCGAACCTCTGTCGTTGCGCCTGGGCATTACCCGCAGCAAACCGCTGCTGAAGCAGGTTCTGCAGAAGGCGATGGACAGCCTGACCGAGCAGGAGAAGCGCCAGATTCTGCAAAAGTGGACCGGCAAGGGCTCTCAGGCCAGCAATTTCCTCCATCTGACGGGGCAAGAACTAGCCTGGATGGAATCCCGTGCCGCCATCCGTATCTGCGTGACGCGGCAGCGACTGCCGTATGAAGACATTACCCAAAGCAGCGGCAATCATATCGGCGCATTTGCCGAACTGCTGGACGTCATACGTCATAATGCCGGCCTCAGTGTACGCCTGGTCAGCGTGGACAATTTTCGCCAGGCCCTGAGGCTGCTCAAACGCGGTGATTGCGATCTCATTTCACGCACCCCGCCCGGCTTTGATGATCCGGCCGTGAGCCTCAGCCAACCCTTGCTGAACAGCGCCCTGGTGATTGCGACAGGCCTGGACGAAGTGTACGTACGCAACTTCTTGCAGCTGCAGACGAACCGCCTGGCCGTAACCGATGGCAGCCATGTACAGGTTCACCTGGAACGCCACCATCCCGAACTGCACCTGCGCCCCTACCCGAATATCGATGCGGCCATGACAGCCGTGGCAGCCGGTGAAGCCTTTGGCCTGGTCGATACCCTGCCCGTCATCAGTCGGGCTATCGTGACCGGCCACCACAGCGACATCAAGATTTCCGGTGAACTGGAACCGACCTATCCAGCTGTTCTGGCCACCCGCAGCGACGAGGCTGTATTGCTGCAGATCGTCAACAAGGCGATCCAGTCCATCGGACCCGAACGGTTCGAAACCATAACCTCACGCTGGCTACAGGTGCCGATTCTGGCCGAGCCTCCCGACTACCGCCTGATCACCCAGGCGGCCGTGGCAACGCTGCTGCTGGTGACGCTGATTCTACTCTGGAACCGCAAGCTGGCTCGTCTCAATGCCCGCATACAGGACAGCCGCAACCAGCTGATGACGGCCCATGAAGAGCTCAAGATCAAAAACCGGATGCTGGAACAGCTGTCCACGACGGACCGACTGACCCGGCTGAAGAACCGTCTTTATCTGGAGCGCGCCTTCGAACAGCAAGAGTTGCTGGCGCAGGAAGATGCCGCCTACACCTTTAGCCTGATGCTGGTCGACATCGACCACTTCAAGCACGTCAATGACACCTTTGGCCATGAGCAGGGAGATGTTGTCCTGACCGACTTTGCCGCCATCCTCAAAGGCAGTAGCCGCGAACATGACATCATTGCCCGCTGGGGTGGCGAAGAGTTCATGCTGATCTGCCCACAGACGGACCTGGCGACAGCCGCGGCGCTGGCCAAACAACTGTTGCAGACCATACGCCAACACCGGTTTGCCGGGGTGGGCCAATGTACAGCCAGTATCGGTGTCGCCACATGGACAGCGGGCGATACCTATTCAAGCCTGTGTCGACGAGCCGATCAGGCGCTGTATCAGGCCAAGCATGACGGACGTGATCGCGTCTGCCTGCAGAATGATACTCTGCCAACCGCCAGGCAGGCCAGGTACGCACGCCCGGTTTGACCCGCCCGGCTACAGCTGCTAGCCTCTACAATGTATATACACTATATATACATGCAGGTTTTTGCTTTACGCTTTGGTCATCCCTGTTCGGAGGCGCCATATGAGTGGCAAAAAAAAGAGCAAAGCAAAAAACAGCCAGCTCGTCATCCGCATCAACGATGAAGAGCGTGACCGTTTTGTCGCGTTGTGCGACGAATTGGATACCAGTGCAGCGCGCGAAATACGCCGCTTCATCCGGGGATTCATTGAAGCGCATGACACGGCATCAAATTAATTCGACCAACCGACTGGAGACATCAACATGTCCAAGCAGCTGAAACAGAAAGAAGTCAAAAAACTGATCAAGGCACGCAAGGCTAAAATCGCCAAGCACCAGAGCAAGGTGAAGAAGCTGAAGAAATTGCTGAAGTCCGCCAAGTAAGTCTGGACTGACCAAACGAGAAAGACGCCCAAAGGCGTCTTTTTTCGTTTCAGCGATACAGGCCCGCGTTCAGACCCGAATATCAATGCTGTGCCCCAGCGGGCTGGAAGGATCGGGTGCCGCGACCGGCGCCACGCTATCAATCAACTGCATTACCTGTTCACCGACCATTTCCATATGATCCTTGACCAGGTTGCTGGCCTTGACCGCGTGCTCGCTCTGCGTCTGCAACTGGCTCATGCCCGTACTCATGGCCGCAATATCCATGCTGGAACCTCCGGAAATGGAAACAACTGTCCATTTTACGCCCAACCGACGCCCTTGCCATGACGCCGGTCAGGCATAATGACTTACTCACGCACCAGAATGACACGGATAGCGTCCAGTTTCAGCTCCATGCTATCCATGGCCGACTGCATCTGTTCGGTGTCCGCCTGCAGTGCGTCCAGCTCTTCCTGCCGGATCATCGAATTGACCTTTGCCAGCGCCGCCAAACGCTCGTACTCTTCGCTGCGCTGCTGCCGCAGCTGTTCACGCGCCTGAGCGCGCAGCTTGTCCAGCTGCGCACCCACACGGCCCTCGGCCGACTTGAGCTGTTGGGTAATCTGCTCCCGTGCCAGACGCACCATCTTCTGCCCGGTGGCGCGGCTCACCGTCTGCAAGACCTGGTTCAGTGGCTCATGGCCCAGCGCCCCGGCCAGGTCCCGACCTTCGGGATCCACCAGCATGCGCACGCTGCCGGTAGGCAGGTAGCGTTCCAGCTGCAGATAGCGCGGTGCCGTGCAGCGCAGCTCGTAGACCAGCTCAAGCAACAGTGTGCCGGCCTGCAGCGGCGGCAGTTTCAAAGTACACACGGTACAGTTGCCCAGCTCGCCACTGCTGATCAGCTCCATGGTGCCGGTCAGCAACGGGTGTTCCCAGCTCATGAACTGGATATCTTCGCGGGACAGCGCACGTTCGCGATTGAAGGTCAGGGTCAGCCCCTCTTCCGGCAGGCCAGGCAGCTGACACAGCATGTGCTCACCGGGATGCAGCACCAGGCCGTCCGGACCATGCGGCTGGGTATCCACTCCAAATCGGTCGAACAGCTTTTCGGCAAATGCCTGCAGCTGCTCGCTGCTTTCGCTAGAGGCCACTTCGTCCAGCAGGGCGGCCGCTCGCTGCGGATGGCAGCTGCTGATCTCCAACAGACGATCCCGTCCGCGCGACAGGTCCAGCTCCAGACTTTCGCGGGCCTGGCGTGTCTCGTTGATCAGAGCACCCAGCGCCTCGCTGTCCTCCGGTGCCTGCAAAGCCTGTAGCAACTGTGGCGCAAAGCGGCGATAAAGCGCATCGCCAACGGCACAGACGCGGCTGAACGCGTCCAACCCCTCGTCATACCAGCGCAACAGCGCTGACGCCGTGCCGCCCTCATAGACCGGTACATGAATCTGAATATCTTCACGCTGCCCAATGCGGTCCAGACGCCCGATACGCTGCTCCAGCAGGTCCGGTGTCAGTGGCAGATCGAACAGCACCAGGTGATGGGCAAACTGGAAGTTGCGCCCTTCACTGCCGATTTCGGAACACACCAGCACCTGGGCACCCAGCTCCTCCTCGGCAAAATAGGCGGCGGCGCGGTCACGGTTGACCAGGCTCATGCCTTCATGGAAAACCGCCGAACGCACGCCTTCGCGCAGATTCAGCTGGTCTTCCAGCGCCACCGCCGTTTCGGCGTGGGCACAGATCACCAGCACCTTTTCATTGCGGTTAGACTTGAGCCACTCGACCAGCCACTCCACACGGGTATCGGCGTCGATCCAGTCGGCTCCCATGATCTTTTCCGGGTGTAGCCAGGCTTCGGGTGCCACCTCTTCATCGAACAGCGCCAGCTCCGGCGGCATCTCCAGGTACGCGGCCTGCAGCTGTCGCTGCGGGAAACCGGCGACGGTATCACGCGTGTTGCGGAACAGGACGCGGCCGGTGCCCTGACGGTCGATCAGCTGACGCACCAGGCCATCCAGGGCATCGGGCTGAGCCGCTGCATCCTGCTGCAGCCAGCGCTGTACCGCGTCATCGCCCAAGCGCTCTGCCAGTGCCTGCTGCAGATGTATATCGGTCCGCAGAACATCACAGCCCTGCTCGCCCAACAAAGGCTCGATCAGGTTGTTCAGCTGCAGGTAGACATGTTCTTCATCGAGGAACTGCTGCAGATCGGGGTAGCGCGCCGGATCAAGCAGGCGCAAACGGGCAAAGTGCCCCTCCGGTCCCAGCTGCTCCGGCGTGGCGGTCAGCAGCAGGACGCCCGGGGTTTTCTGTGCCAGCGCTTCAATACACAAGTAAGCATGGCTGGGTGCCTCGACGCTCCAGCCCAGGTGGTGGGCTTCATCCACCACCATGATATCCCAGCCGGCAGCCTCGGCCTGAACTTGGCGCGCTTCAGAACGGGTCAGCAGTGACAGCGGGCAAATCACCAACTGACTGCTTTCAAAGGGGTTGTCCTGGCCACTGGCCTCGATTTCGGCACAGCGTGTTTCATCCAGCAAAGTGAACATCAGGTTGAAGCGGCGCAGCATTTCGACCAGCCACTGATGCACCAGTGTGTCGGGCACCACCACCAAAACCCGGCGGGCACGACCGCTGATCAGGCGCTGATGCAGCACCAGACCGGCTTCGATGGTCTTGCCAAGGCCGACTTCATCCGCCAGCAGGGCACGTGGTGCCATGCGACTGCTCAGCTCACCGGCAATATAGAACTGATGTGGCAGCAACTGGACGCGCGCGCCCAGCAGACCATAGGCGTCAGAGGCATGCAGGCGGTGCTGATGCTCCAGCGTGGCCACTCGCAGCTTGAACAGGCCGTTGCGGTCGATCTGACCGGCAAACAGGCGCTCCTGGGGTTTGCTGAAATGAACGGCACTGTCCAGTTCCAGTTCGGGCAGAATCACCTCTGCACCTTCGGGATCCACACAACTGTAAATGAAGCACTGGTTGTGCTCGAAACGCTCAACCACCTCCATTTCATCACCGAGCAGATTGCAGATCCGATCGCCCGGCTCATACGCCACCCGGCTCAAGGGTGCGTTGTCGGCGGCATAGGTGCGTGTTTCCTCGGCCGCCGGAAAGCGGATTTCAACACGACGGTTTGCATATTCAACCACGATTCCGAGCCCCAGCTCGGCTTCGCTGTTACTGATCCAACGTTGTCCGGGTACGAATGGCGCTTGTGACAAAATGTGACTCCCCTAAATTCAGGGCGGCAATTTTAGGCGTTAAGCCTCCAAGACTCAAAGCCTTACGCGGCCTGTTATGCATATTGAGCCCGAAATGATGCAATTCGTGCCTTGAGCTCGGGCAAGAGTTCCTGCTCAAACCAGGGGTTGCGACGCAGCCAGAGGTTGTTGCGCGGACTCGGGTGCGGCAGCGGGATGATGTTCGGGGGCAGATCACGCCAATGCCGGACCCGCTCTGTCAGGCTAACGCCCTTGCCCAGATGCCATTCCTGGGCATAACGCCCGACCAGCAACGTCAGCTCAATGTCAGGCAGCAGATCAAGCAGCGGTTGCCGCCAGGCCGGTGCGCATTCGGGCCGCGGCGGATTGTCACCGGCGCGACCACGCCCCGGATAACAGAATCCCATGGGCACAATGGCGACCTGCTCCGGGTTGTAGAACGCTTCCCGGCTCATACCCAGCCAGTCACGCAGGCGATCGCCACTGGCGTCATTAAAGGGAATACCGGTTTGATGTACCTTCAATCCAGGTGCCTGCCCGACGATCAGCAGCCGTGCACCGGCCGCCGCCTGCACCACCGGGCGCGGCCCCAGAGGCAAATGCTCGGCGCAACGCCGGCAGGCACGGATCTCCTGCAGCAGTTCCGACAGGGGCATCAGAGCGCGCCTTCTGCCTGCAGCCGTGCATGGATCCCCCGTGCCAATGCACGGTAGCCCTGAGCATTGAGGTGCACCGCGTCCGATTTCATGCTGGAATCCCGCAACAGGCCAGACAACAAATCTTCAATAAAGACCAGATCATGGCGTTCGGCCAGTTCGAAATACAGAGGCGCGGCATCCGAGAACAGCTTTTTCTCCGGTACGCCCAGCAGCACCACGGGTACATCCACATCATGCGCCATCTTGATCATGGCTTCGAGATTGTCCTGCAATTCGGCCGCCGAACGGTTGCGCAGGATGTCATTACCGCCATGCAACAGCACCAGCAGATCCGGCTTGACCTGCGCCAGCACCTGCGACAGGCGCTGACGCCCCTGAGCCGAAACCTCACCGGAGACCCCCGCCGACACCACCTGACGACCACTGAGACGGCCCAGCACCGCCGGATAGCTGTTATCCTCGGTACTCCCGACCCCGACAGTCAGGCTGTCACCAAAGGCCAGAATCACCGCGTCATCCGCCAATGGCGGCAAGCGACTGTCACTGCAGCCCTGCAGCAGCACTACCGCCAACACCACCAGGACGTTCATTATCCGTTTGCGCATCACGTTGCTCCCATCACCAGAAATCCGCCATAAACGCCAGCACCGCCAGGACAAACACCAAAGCGCCGCTGGACTTAAGCACCACCGGCAGCCACAGCACCCAGGTGGGTGGTATGCTCCGCTGCAACCGGTATTCATTCGGGTCCGGGCGATGGCTGATGCCGGTAACCTGACGCAACCCTTCCATCAGCTGTTCAATTTCGACCTGACCTTGAACCCCATCGGCCAGTCGCACCCGCTGCCCGTTGTGCAAGTAGGCATCGATGGCGTAATCCAGTTCAGACTCGACGCCCTGCCCCATGCGCCCGACAACACGTTCCGCCAGCCCGTCGATATCGGCAACCGCCACTGACCGCCGGCTGCTGAATCCCAGAAAACGGCGGGTCATGAGCAGTGCCTGCGCGTTGGCGTCCAGCTTAAGCCGGTTGAGCTGCATGTACAGTCCACCCAGCAGCATGCCCGGTCCGAACAGGCCAAAGCCCAACATAATCATGCCCTGAACCATTACCGCAAAATAACGGGTACGTGCTGCGCCGAGCTCGGACCAGACATTCCACGCCATGAACCCGGCAACCCCGGTAAACACCAGCCCCATCAGCATCAGTACCCAGGCCGCCTTGCCGCTGCGACCGGCCGGGAAATTGATGCTCATCGCATTATCATCCACGGCTGCCTGCTGCCAGGAACTGACCGGTGTCTGAGCCACTTGTGCCACGTGCTGCTGCCGCGCGCGCTCACTGAAGCGAAACTCGGAGGTTTGTCTGTCGGCCGTGGCACTGACCGGCACCGCAAAGGTTGCATCCAACTCACCACCGGGCACTTCAACATGCACCGCCCACCAGCTGGTACGCCTGCCCTGCTCGAAACGGCTGGGCGGCTGATGTGTGCAGAGCGAGGCGCAAAATTCGATACGCGTTCCCTTGACCGACGGCATTTGCCGGACCACCGCAGGGGTTTGCCACAGCAGCTCGTCACGTACACCGGCATTGTTCCCCTTGGTCACCACACGGCGCATGCAGTTGAGGGTCACCTTCACTGGACTGTCGACAGACAGGTTCAGCGGCAGAATCAACCGCCCGCCCAGCTCGCCATCCAGCGCCGCCGGCACCGGGTCCAGCGTCATGACCAGACTGCGCTGGCGGCGCCAGCGGACAAACGCCTGCGACATGCGCGGCAGACTCGGCAGCCCCAGCAACAACATGCCCGGCAACACCAGCAAGGGATCAAAACGGCTATAGCCGGAGGCAATGAGGTCCTCAATGGCTGCGGCAATGGCCGGCCATTGAGTGATATTGATTACGGCCATCACGCCCAGATATACCAGCGTTGACAGCAGGACCGAGTAGAAACGCAGATTCACCTGTTCGGGACGGCTCTGTCCCTTTTGCCAGTCCTTGTTGACCGGCCAGTCCTGCTCCATCACCGGGCATGCACCTTTTGCGACTATTCTCTGAATGACAATAGCCTGACACAAAAAACCGCTGTCAGGCAGCGGTTTTTTATTACGAATATCACGCCTTGCCGGTAACCGGCAGCAACCCATCCTGCCGGAACATGGACTTGATGCCTCGCACCGCCTGGCGGATGCGGTCCTTGTTCTCGATCAAGGCAAAGCGCACGTAGTCATCGCCATAGTCACCGAAACCGATGCCGGGTGAAACACACACCTTGGCTTCAGCCAGCAGTTTCTTGGCAAACTCCAGCGACCCCAGCTCGGCATAGGCATCGGGAATTTTGGCCCAGACATACATCGAAGCCTTGGGATTATCAACCATCCAGCCAGCCTCGTGCAGGCCCTTCACCAACACGTTGCGGCGCTGCCGGTACTGCTCGGCGATATCGCGCACGCACTGCTGATCACCTTCCAGTGCGGCGATCGCCGCGACTTGCAGTGGGGTAAAGGTACCGTAATCGTGGTAACTCTTGATCCGCGCCAGTGCATGCACCAATTCGGGGTTGCCGACCATGAAGCCGATGCGCCAGCCCGCCATGTTATAGCTCTTGGAGAGCGTGAAAAATTCCACCGCTACATCCTTGGCGCCCGGCACCTGCATGATTGAGGGCGCCTTCCAGCCGTCATACACGATATCGGCGTAGGCCAGGTCATGTACCACGATGATGTCGTGCTGCTTGGCCAGCGCTACCACGCGCTCGAAGAAATCCAGCTCGACACACTGGGCCGTGGGGTTGGACGGAAACCCGATGATGATCATTTTCGGCTTGGGAATGGCCTCGCGGATCGCCCGCTCCAGCTCGACAAAGAAATCCACGCCCGGAATCAACGGTACCGAGCGTACCTGGGCACCGGCAATCACGGCACCGTAGATATGGATCGGGTAACTCGGGTTCGGCACCAGCACGGTATCGCCATGATCCAGGGTCGCCAGCATCAGATGCGCCAGCCCTTCCTTGGAACCGATGGTAACGATGGCTTCGGTTTCGGGATCGATTTCCACTTCGTAACGATCCTGGTACCAGCGCGAAATGGCACGACGCAGGCGCGGGATACCGCGTGAAGTGGAATAACCGTGTGTATCGTCGCGCTGCGCCACGGCACAGAGCTTGTCGACGATATGCGGCGGCGTGGCGCCGTCCGGGTTGCCCATGCTGAAATCGATGATGTCTTCGCCACGGCGACGGGCCGCCATTTTCAACTCGGCGGTAATGTTGAATACATAGGGTGGCAGGCGATCGATACGGGAAAAATGGCGTACGGGACGCACACCGGTATTGTCTGTCATGAAAACCTCGAAAAAACGTCAGCGCCCGGAACCGTCCGAGCGACGCCGACCATGTGCTCATGGCCGTGTTTCGAGATTACTCCCAAACGTGTGGCAGCACCAGCCCCTGCTGTACAAGCGCACGACAGGGGCGGACTCGGCGCAGGCGCGCTGACGTGATCACACCGGTTATAATGCCCCTGTCACCCTGAACCCGTGCCCCCAAGGAGCAAGCATGCGCGCCGTATTTCTTGATACCCAGACACTGGATGACCTGGATCTGTCACCACTTTCCGACTGTGTAGACGAGTTGGTCTGTTACCCGCACACGGCCCCCGAACAGCTGGCCGATCGCATCGCGGGCTTTGACGTCGTCATTACCAACAAGGCCGTGCTGGATGCACAATGCATCGCCGCGGCCAGCGACCTGAAGCTGATCTGCGTGGTTGCCACCGGGGTCAACAATATCGACCTGGCAGCAGCCTCCGCCAACGGCATTGGCGTCTGCAATGCTCAGGGCTATGGCATACATTCAGTGGCCCAGCACGTGCTGGGGCTGATGCTGGCACTGCATACGCGGCTGCTGGACTATGACAGAGCGGTTAAAAACGGTGACTGGAACCGGGCCAGCTCGTTCTGCCTGCTGGACTACCCCATCCTGGAACTGAACGGGCGTACGCTGGGCATCATCGGCTATGGTGCCTTGGGGCAGGAGGTAGCGCGTCTGGCACGCTGTTTCGGCATGAACGTGCTGGTGGCCGCGCGCCCCGGCACTGATGCGGTACCCGAAGGTCGAGTGTCCCTGAACCAGCTGCTGACACAGTCCGATGTGGTCAGCCTGCACTGCCCGCTCACCGAGCAAACCCGCAATCTGATTGATGCCGGTGCACTGGCCAAAATGAAACCGGGCGCCTTCCTGATTAATACCGCACGCGGCGGCATCGTCAACGAGGCCGCGCTCAAGGAGGCGCTTTGCGACGGCAGGCTCGGCGGCGCTGCCACGGATGTGCTCAGTGAGGAACCCCCCCGTCACGGCAACATCCTGCTGGATGCCGGTATTCCCAACCTGATCGTGACTCCGCATTCTGCCTGGGGCAGTGTCCAAGCCCGGCAGACCATTATCACCCAGACCGCCGACAACATACGCAGCTGGCAGCAGGGCCAGCCGGTGCGCCAGGTTAACTGAGTCGTCGGTTTCAGGTCAGTGCGGCAAACCGCTCTTCATGGGCCTGCCGCCAGTTTGCCTGCCATTCATCAAAGGCCTCTGCTGGCATGGGACGGGCAATGGCATACCCCTGACCCCAGTCACAACCCAGCTCCAGCAGGGCCCGGGCGTGCGCGTCCGTTTCGACACCCTCGGCAATGACCTTGCGCCGGAAGGCACCGGCCAGGCGAATGACACCATTCAGAATCGCCAGATCGTCTTCATCTTCGAGCATGTCACGCACAAAGCTGCGGTCGATTTTCAACACCTCGACCGGCAGCTGCTTGAGATAGGTCAGGGATGAATAGCCGGTGCCAAAATCATCCAGCGAGAAGGAAACCCCCAGCTGCTGGCATTCGCGAATGAGCGCTGACACCTGCACCACATCTTCCAGCGCCGTGGTTTCCAGTATTTCCAGCTCGATATCGCCCGGTTGAAGTGCCGGACGCTGCGCCAGCTCATGCCGCAACCGTTCGACAAAATCACTCTGCTGCAGGTGTATGGCGTCGATATTGATGCTGACCGGCAGGCACAGCCCCCGGATGCGCCAGTGCGCTGCCTGGTCCATGGCGGTCCGCAACACCCAGTCCCCCAGCGCCGCCGACAACGGATGGTTTTCGATATGGGGCAGAAAAGCAGCCGGTGGCAGCAGGCCTTCAGCCGGGTGCTGCCAACGAATCAGCGCCTCACAGCCAACCACTTGCCCGGTGCGCATGTTCACTTTGGGCTGATAGTGCAGGACGAACTCGTGCCGCTCGAGACCATGGCGCACGCGCTCCAGGTGGTCATGATGATGACGCACTGCCAGGTCTCGCTCAACATCGAACAGGTGATAGCGGTTTTTGCCCGACTGCTTGGCCTGGTACATCGCTTGGTCCGCTTGGCGCAGCAGTTGATCCGCATCCAGAACCTCCTGCTGTGGATAGAAGGCAACACCGATACTGGCCGAGACGGACAGCTCACGCCCATCGATCAGCACCGGATCGGCTGCGGCCTGGCGCAGACGTTCGACCACCGACAGGCTGGCATCACGGTGTTCGAGATCCATCAGCACGGCGACGAATTCGTCGCCGCCCAGCCGTGCCAAGGTATCCTGCTCACGCAGGCCCTGCTGCATCCGCCGCGCAACCTGCACCAGAAGACGATCACCGACTGCATGGCTGTAACTGTCGTTGATGGCCTTAAAACCGTCCAAGTCAATGAACAGGATGGCGATGCTGGTGCGGTGGCGACTGGCCTGCACCATGGCCTGCTGCATGCGATCGGCCAGTAGGGTTCGATTAGGCAATCCGGTCAGGGCATCGTAGTGCGCGATTCGCTCCAGCTGGCGCTGCTGGTGCTTGAGGGTCGTGATGTCAGATAGCAAACAGACATAACCCTTGCGCTGGCCGCGCTCATCATCAAAGGCATTGATTTTCTGCAGCACGGCATAGAAATCACCTTCCTTGTGCCGGTTCCAGACCTCCCCGCTCCAATGGCCATCACGCTGCAATGCCTGCCATTGCACCTGGTGACTGAGATCACCTTCGCTGTTGAGCAAGGCTGCATTACGCCCCAACACCTCGTCCGCCGGATACCCGGTGGTACGCGTGAAGGCATCATTGACACTGATGATGTTGCCTTCCAGGTCCATGATCATGATGCCCTCGTTGGCATGGGCAAACACGCTGGCGGACAGACGCAGCTGGCTTTCATTGTCGCGCCGTTGACGCAGGCTGACCAGCAGATCGGCAAACAGGCTCAGCATCTCGGCTGTTTGCGGACCAAAGTGGTGAGTCTGTGCGGATGAGTCAACCCCGATCACACCCACGCAGCGACCGTTCATCATCAACGGAATATCGAGCAGGCTCTTGACCGACAGCCGTTGCAGATGTGTCGACAGCTTGGAGGGCGGCAATTCATCAACATCATCAATGATGACCGGCTCACCGGCATTCAAGCGCACCGCCCAGTCCGCAAACACATCCAGCGCCGTGGGCTCGCTTTGCACCACCAGATTGCGGTCCGTGCGACACCACTGGTGCGTGATCATCGCCATGCCCTGATCATGATCGTAATCGAACAGATAACAGCGGTCGGCACCAATGAACTGGCTAATCTCCTGCATCGCCGACTCGATGGCCCCGTCCACCTCATCCAACGGCAGGTTGATAAAGCGACTGGAAAAGCGCAGTACAATCTGGCGGTAGCGGTCGATCTGATCGATCATCTCCTCAGCCCGGGTCCGTTGCATCTCGGCACTGACCCGATCCACAAACAGCTGCAATAGCCCGCGTGCCAGTGCGGTCTGATACAGCGGCTGCTGCCCCAGCGCCACCAGCACGCCGATGGGCTGCTGTCGCTTATCACACAGCACGCTGCCAATATAGGCATTTACCCCCATATCAACCAACAGCCCATCATCCGGATACAGCTCCTGAATGCCCTGCTGATAGATGCAGTGACCGTGTTCTACCAGCTCGGCACAAGGCGTGCCTGCAAGGTGATAGCTGAACGGCGCCATAGCACCCGATGTGGTCCAGCCACCCAGCACCTCCACCTGCTCGCCGTTGTCTTCCATCCGTCCCACGAAGGCGTACTCAAGCCCCAGTGATTCGATCAAATGGCGGCAAACCGCACGGTAGAAATCACGTCCTGACAACGTCGCAAACTCGGTCGCCAGCGCCTGTAGGGCGGCATCCGTCAGGTGTTTGGCCGTAATGTCCTGAACGGTCCCCACGGTCATCCGGGCAGCGCCCGCCTCGTCATACTGATGCTCGGCCAATACATGTACATGCTTGACCTGCCCATTCGGCAACAGTAGGCGGTGCCGGATATCGTACGAATCACGTGCCTCCAGCGAGCGAGCGAACTGCCGTGATACTCGGTTGCAATCATCCGGGTGGATGCGGCTCAGCGCCTTGCGGTAGGAAATATCCGCCGCATCCGCCGAGAAGCCCAGGATACGGTTCATCTCTTCGGTACAGGACCAGCTGTAGTGCTGGTGATCCAATTCCCAGCTGCCGATATGTGCAATACGCTGAGCATCTTGCAGTCGGATGCGGCTCAGCTGCAGCGCCTTATTGTGCTGCGTGCGTTCGCGCTCCAACTGACGGCGGCGGCGTATATTGCGCACCAGCAGCGCAATCACCAACGCTTGGGTCAGGGTGGCCCCACCCAGTATCCAGACCTGAAACTGCTGCGTGCGCTCGATCTCACCCACCTGCTGGTCCACCATCTGTTCCAGTCGGTTCTGGTAGTGCCATAACCCCTGCTCACCCTGGCGCTGACCGGAGATATCGTGGACTTGGGACAACAGTAGCCTGCGGTTACCGAACACATAGGGGCGCGATTGCACCTCAACGGTGCGCAGCTCGCCGTTTGCCAACTGATGACGAAAGATGAAATAGTTGCGCCCTTCCACCTGCGCCAGTTGACGTTCAGCCGCCACCTGTTCTGCCGTGAAGGTATTGATGTCCTGAATATGCATGCGCTGCAGCTGCGACACCGAGTAGCCGTAGAACCCGGCCGAGGCGGTGTTAGCTTGAACAATGCGGCCGTCTTTTGGATCAATGATCAGAAGCGGAACATCGAAGCCTTCAAAGATCGTGGCAAAGGACGGCGCTTGATCCAACACATTATTGCTGGCAAGCGCCGGTGACACCGCCCCCGTCAGCAACAACGCGGCCATCGCCAGCAGGCGAACAGGCCTTAGCCACCTCAGGCCCGGGACCTTGCCCTTGCTCGGCATGCGTGTGCATGAAATCGGGTCCAACCAAATGCGACCAGGTGCCTGTGACACCTGGCCGGGGGAATGCAAACGGAGTTTACCCATACCGGAAATACTGCCTAAGCCGATTTGGCGATGCGTTGACAAGTGTTTAAAGACAATCCATTAACACTCATTCACGACAAGATCGCAACATTGACATGCCATTATGCACACCCGTTCACCGTGGCAGAATTGACAGGTGTCAGGGTTTGCACCCAGCCCGGCTGTATTTCCGCAGCGGCTGTCTCAGCCCAGACCGCGTTGCGCCACCTGGTCCACAATATGGGCGCCGATCGGAATCGCCGATGTGGCCGCCGGTGAGGGTGCATTGCACACCACCAGCGAGCGCTCCGTATTCACGAACAAGAAATCATCCACCAGGGAGCCATCCGGCGCCACGGCCTGGGCGCGCACACCGGCCGGATAAGGCGTAAGATCATCCAGTGTCAGCTGCGGACAGTACTTGCGCACCTGCTCCAGGTAGCCGCGACGAAACAGGCTGTTCTTCATCTCCATCATGCCCGGTTTGAAGTTGCTGGCCAGCATCTTCAGCAGCCCCGGATAGGTCAACATTTCGACGGTGTCCTTCAGGCTGATATCAGTCTTGCGATACCCTTCCCGCTTGAAGGCCAGCACCGCATTGGGGCCCACCGTCACCGTACCATCGATCATGCGCGTCAAATGCACACCCAGAAACGGCAGGTCCGGGTCCGGAATGGGATAAATAAGGTGATTGACGATCCGGTTGTGCTGCGGCGGCAGCAAGAAGTATTCGCCTCGGAACGGGATAATCTTGAAATCCGGCGTCTGGCCTAGCATGCGCACGATCCGATCCGACATCAGGCCGGCGCAGGCGATCATGAAATCGCCGTCAAAGCGTTCCAGCTCGGTTTCGACTTCAACCCCTTCCAGCTGCTCACGAATGTGCAGCACCTCGGCGTTGTAACGCACCTCTCCCCCATCAGCAACCACCAGCTCTGCCATTTTCTCGCAGATACGGGTGTAGCTGACAATACCGGTGGACGGCACGAAAATGCCGCCAACGCCGGTGATATTCGGCTCGCGCGCCTTGAGCTGATCGGCATCCAGCACCTCGATCGGCAGCTCATTCTCGGCACAGCGTCCGATCAGCCCCTGCATGCGCTCAAGCTCCAGTGCGTTGGTGGCCACCAGTAGCTTGCCACATTCATCGAAGGGAATGGCGTGTTCACGGCAGAACGCCTTGGTGGCGGCGTTACCCTCCTTGCAAAAGCGCGCCTTGAGACTGCCGGGCTTGTAATACACCCCGGCGTGGATTACGCCGGAGTTATGCCCGGTCTGATGCTGTGCCGGGCGACTCTCCTTTTCCAGCACCAGCACACGCTTGTCGGGGAAACGCTGTTGCAACTCGCGTGCCGTGGACAGCCCCAGAATGCCACCGCCAATGACAATAAAATCGAATTGGTTGTGCATCATGCTGCTCCTTCCAGGGTTGCTTTGGGCGCAAGGCGACGGCTATACACGAATAGTGCAATGAATACCGCTGCCGCGATCAGGTCGTATGCCAACTCACCGTGCGGCCACAGCAGACCGACGGCACAGGCACCGCTAAGCAAGCGCAGCACGATATTCAATGGCCCTTCCAGGTGCCCTTCCATGAAACCGACAAAGGCATACAGGCCCAGAACGCCAAATACGAAGATGGTTAGCACCTCCTCGGCGCTGCCGCCGATGAAGCCGGTATAGGCAAACAGCAATGGCACGATATAGAGACCCTTGGCAATCTTCCAGGCGGTGAAACCGGTCATCATCGGCGGTGTGCGGGCAATGGCCGCAGCAGCAAATGCCGTCAGACAGACCGGCGGCGTGACGTTCGAGTCCTGAGACAGCCAGAAAATAATCATATGGGCCGCCAGCAGGATCATGGCCAACTGATCGGCGTCGATCGCCATATCCAGCAACTGTCCCTTGAAGTCTGCTGGCACCTGGGCCAGCAGATTGGCCGCCTGCGTTTCGCTCATGGGTGCAGCCAGCGCCGTCAGGCTGTTGGGGTCAACCAGCATGAAGATGGCACGGGCCGTTTCCGGCAGGTTGCCGTTGATCATCAACTCCAGCAATTCACGTTCGGCCATCAGGCTGTACAGCGCCGGAGCCGACAGGGTCGCCAGGACAATGTAAGCCGCGGTGACCGGCAGACCCATGCCCAGTACCAGCGATGCAATTGCTACCAGCACCAGAGTGATCAGCAGGCTGCCGCCGGCCCAGTCGGTAACCATCAGCGAGAAGGTATTACCGATGCCGGTCATCGCCACCACGTTCACCACCAGGCCGACAGCCACCAGCAGCATCGCAGTAGTAGCCATGTTGCGCGACCCCTGTGCCAGCGCATCCAGAATATCGCGCACACCCATTTTCTTCGGTGACAGCCAGGAGGCCAGCACCACGGAGATAATGGAGATGCCGGCTGCGTAGGTGGGCGTGAAGCCATAGATCAGCAGCGATACCAATACCACCAGCGGCAGCAGGCAGTGCCAACCCTCTTTCAATACGTCTTTGATCGGGCGCACGTCCATTTCTACGGCATGGGCGTGGCTGCGACGCGCTTCCACGCGAACATAAAAGCCGACCGACAGAAAATACAGCAGTGCCGGCAGGGCAGCGATGGCAATGATTTCAACATAGGGAATCTGGGTATAGGACGCCATGATGAACGCCCCCGCCCCCATGACCGGCGGCATCAGCTGACCGCCGGTTGAAGCCGCTGCCTCGACACCTGCGGAGAAGCGCGCCGGGAAGCCGGCCTTGCGCATCAGCGGAATGGTGATCACACCGGTGGACACGGTATTAGCCACGGAGGAACCGGATACGGACCCCATCAGACCAGAACCCAGCACCGCGACAAAACCGGGGCCACCGATCATGCGACCGGCCGCGCAGCGCGACAGTTCGATAATAAAATCACCGGCGCCGGACTTGACCAGGAAAGCCCCGAACAGAATGAACATGAACACGTAGGTCCAGGAGATCCGCGCAATGGAGCCAAACATCCCTTCGGACGAGAAATAGCTTCGATACAGTACGGTTTCCAGGCTCAGGCCCGGAAAATTGAACATGCCATCAACGTACTGCCCCCACCAGAACACGTAACTGAGCGAGAACAGGATCAGGGAAGGAATGAACCAACCGGTGGTACGCCGGGTCATCTCCAGTGCGACCAGGATCGCCACCACGGCGACGATCCAGTCCGTAGTATTGAAGTGCACGCCACGGGCATAGAGCGCATCTTCAAACAGCATCAGGTAAAGCGTGGTGCCGATGGCAACCGCCCCGATCAGCAGATCCACACCGATGGCCCAGCGCGCGTTAGCATGCTTTTTCGACAGCGGCACCATCAGTGCACAGATGAGCGCAAAGCCGGAGAAATGGATGGCCGACACCCACAACTCGGACAGTGTCCCCAGTGTATTGAAATAGATATGCGCCAGCGCAAAGAGCACTCCGGCCCAGTAGACGAAGCGGCCTGTACCGCTGTGTTCGTCACGCTGCGTCAGCTCCATGGCCTTGAGCTGTTCGGCCGTCTGTTGGTCGGTTTGATTGGAAGCAGACATCACTTCATTCCTGATTGCATGAGACAAGAAAGATGCGATCGGCCAAAAATGGCCGATCGCCTATGGCCCTGTTATTCAGCGACCAGGTGATCCGGAATGGTGATTCCGGCTTCACGGTAGTAGCGTGCCGCACCCGGATGCAGCGGTACCGGCAGACCGGCAATCGCCTTTTCCAGTGCCATCGCCTTGGTGGCCTTGTGGATGCTGTTCAGGAACGGCAGGTTTTCATACACAGTCTTGGTCAGCAGGTAGACATCTTCTTCGCTGACGTCATCACGTACGGCGAGGAAGTTCGGCTGCGCCATGGTGTTGATATCGCGAGTCTGGCCCGGGTAGGTATTGGCCGGAATCACGTAACGGGTCCACAGCTTATAGTGGCCGTTGGCCTGAGCCATCTGCTCGTCGGTAAAGTCCAGCACGCGAATATCATCGCCCATGGCAGCATAGGCACGGGTAATGGCAGATGCCGGTACGCCAGCCGGAATGTTCATGCCATCGATGGTGCCGTTCTGCAGCGCATCAGCCGAAGCTCCATAGCCCATGTAAGCCAGGTTGAAGGCGTCGGCATTAATGCCCAAGTTGCCCAGGATGGTGCGGCCGGAGCCCTCGGTACCGGAGTTCTTCTTGCCGATGGAAAATTTCTCGCCCTCCAGGGCTTTGAGGTCAGAAATGGTGCCGGTCTGAGCATATTTGCCACGGACCACGAAGTGCTCCACGTTTTGCCACAGCATGCTGACAGAGCGCAGGTTTTCCTGCTTGCCGGACGCTTCCATAGCACCTTCGCCGTTGCCGGCCCAGGCACCGTACAGGCCCTGAAGGATGGCGAACTGAGCTTCGTTTTCACGCAGCAGCTTGATGTTTTCGCCGGAGCCGGCGGAGTTGATGGCGGACATGGAGATGCCCTGGGTCGGTTCCAGCTTCACCTTGGTCAGGGTAGCCAGCGCAACACCCACCGGATAGTAGGTACCACCGGTGGACGCGGTCGCCAGAATATACGAGCGATTATCGGCCGCCTGTACCAGCGCACTGGAAGTTGCCAGTGTGCCCAGGGTCAAACTCAGGCCCAGTGCCTTGATCAGGGTGCGTTTGCCTTGATTCATGGTGTTTTCCTTATACCTGTTGTCATTATGGTTGTTGTCTTGACACAACAGGTAAGGCACAAATCATGCCAACCAATCAAAAACGCTCAAGTCATTGATATTATTGACCTAGGATCATCTACACACGCCCCGATAAGCAAAAAACCGCCGATATGTCCGCCAAACAATCGGCAATATTCCGCTTATCCGTCGGTAAAATCGCTGCGATTGAGGCCATAGCGCTGCATTTTCTGGTTCAGGGTACGGCGCGGCAGGTCCAGCGCTTCCATTACCGCCTTGATGTTGCCCTGGTGCGTTTCGAGAGCATCCCGAATCAGCTGGGCTTCATATTCCGCTACCTGCACCGCCAGCGGCAGCGACTGCCGATTCATCACCGGCGCGCTCTGCAGCGGCTGCTGACGTGACAACAGTTCCACCAGACTGGCCCGCGGATCAATGGCGTATCGAATGGCAATGTTCTTCAATTCGCGCACGTTACCGGGCCAGGCATAGGACTGCAGCGCATCCAGGTCATGATCCGACAGCGGCCGCGGCTCGCGAGCATGATCAAGGGCGCCACGGTGCACATAATGGGCAAACAGCAGCGGCACATCCTCGATGCGCTCGCGCAGCGGCGGGATGTGCAGCTCGGAGACGCTCAGGCGGTAGAACAGATCCTCGCGGAAGTTGGGGTCATCGCGCAGATCCACCTTGGCGGCCGCGACTACCCGCAGGTCCACCGGAATCGGCGCATTGGCCCCCAGGCGTTCGATCACGTGCTCCTGCAGAGCCCGCAGCATCTTGATCTGCAGATGCAGCGGCATGCTTTCGATTTCATCCAGAAACAGGGTGCCGCCGCTGGCATGCTCAAACTTGCCGATGCGACGCTTGGCCGCATGGGTAAAGGCGCCGGCCTCGTGCCCGAAGAGCTCGCTCTCAATCAGATTTTCCGGGATGGCGCCGCAGTTGATCGGCACGAAGGGGCGCTTGCTGCGGTTGCTGTAGTCATGCAGGCACTGAGCCACCAGCTCCTTGCCGGTTCCGGTTTCACCATAGATGATCACGTTGGTATCCAGCTCGGCCAGCGACAGGATCTCGCGCCGAAGGCGCTGAATGGCCGGTGAAATGCCGATCATGCGGCCATCCAGACCGCTTTGGGTCGCCAGGTTCTGTTGCAGACGCAGGTTTTCCAGCGTCAGGCGCCGCTTTTCACAGGCGCGATGAATACGTTCAACCAGGCGGTCGGGCACATAGGGCTTCTCGATGAAGTCATAAGCCCCGTTACGCATGGCAGCCGTGGCCATGTCAACATCGCCATGGGCCGTAAGCAGGATCACCGGCATGTCGGGCGCCTGCTGCAAGGCCGCCTGCATTAGCTGAAGACCATCCATGCCCGGCATGCGCACATCGGTCAGCAGGATACCCTCGCAAAACGGATCAATCCGCTCCAGTGCGGCTTCGGCACGGCTGAAACTTTCCACGTCAAAGCCGGACAGCTCCAGCCATTGAGTGGTGGCTTCCCGCACCATGGCCTCATCATCCACCAGCAGGACGCGTCCCTGGCTACTCATGACTGTGACTCCTCGCCTGTTGTCTGTGATTCGATGGTCGGTTGTGGCCCTGCTGCGTCGGCGCGATAACAGGGCAGGCGCAGCCGAAAACAGGCGCCTTCACCCTGGTCGATGATGCGGATTTCACCGCCCAGGTCGCGCAAGATACTGCTGACAATGGCCAGCCCCAGACCCAGCCCCTGTCCCACTTCCTTGGTGGTGAAGAAAGGTTCAAACAGCTGCTCGCGCGCCGTCTCGGCGATCCCCGGACCATTGTCGCGGATATCCAGCAACAGGTGCTCGGGCGTGCACTCGACCACGCCGATCCAAAGCCGATGCGCGCCCCTAGTGGATTCCGCCGCACCGGCCATGGCATCGCAAGCGTTCTTGATCAGATTGATCAGTACCTGCTCGTAACGTGCGTTGTCACCGGCGATCAGAATGTCATCGGCAGGCGGCGTATACTGCAGATGAAGTGACAGCTCCTCGAAGCGCCCGCGAAACATCTGCAGTACCTGAGCCATCACCTGTTGCAGGGAGACCGGTTCGATCCGCTCTGGCTTGCGATAGGCAAAGGTTTTCAGCTGCCCGGTGATCAGAGCCATGCGGTCCAGCAGCTGTTCCTGCAATTTCAGATTCTTGCGCAGCCCCTCTGGCTGCTCCAGCAGGCGTTCGGCAATCGCCAGATAGGTGCGCATGGCTGTCATGGGCTGGTTCAGCTCATGTACCACCGAGGCCGACATCCGCCCCAGCGCCGCCAGCTTGCCGGCCTGCACCAGCTCGGCCTGGGCTTCCTGCAATGCCCGAGTGCGCTCTGCAACTTTTTGCTCCAGCGACTCGTTGGCTTCGCGCAGCGCCTGCTCCAGACGCTTGCGGCGGCTGATATCCAGCACTGTAACCAAATACCCCAATTCGGGATGGTGTGTCATCTGCCGGATCGACAGCAACATCGGAAAGGCACTGCCGTCTCCGCGTTGACCGACCACTTCAAGCCCGGTCAGCGGCCGAAAGCGATCGGTGCCCAGCGCCGCCAGTGCCTGCTGCAACGGCTGGGCACTGAACCCCTCACCCAGCAGCTCCATGACCGAGCGATGGCGCACCCGCTCTGCCGACACACCGAAGATCTGCATCGCCATCGGGTTGACCAGCTGCACCCGGCCCCGCTGGTCGATATGCACCAGCCCGACTTGGGCGGTGTTGATGATGTCACGCTGCTGCTCTTCACTGCGTGCCCGCTCGCGCATGCGCTCCAGTTTCAGCCGGTGCTTCTGCCGTGATTCGCGCAGATACAGCAGCAACAGCCCCAGCGCGACACCGCCCCCGAGCACGGAGCCGGCAACCACGCGCGCACGGCTGCGGGCCGGCTGGATATCGGTCAGCACCGAGACCGTCCAGCCCAGATCATCCAGCTCAACCGATTGCAACAGCAGCATCTCCTGCTGGCGGCGCACCTGCTGCACCCGCGTGCCGTCGCCCAGGCGCATTGGCTGGGCAGGCTCCAGCGGCCAGTCCGTCTCGGCCTTGAACACCAGCTGCCCGGAGGCGGCCCGTACCACCAGCGGATACTCCACCGCCAGCTGCTCGCGCAGCTGGGACATGTCCAGGCGCATTACCGCCACACCGGCCAGACGGCTGGTGTAGACCGGCGCCGACATGAACAGGGAGGCTTCGGCGGGTTCGCCATGAAACTGCAGTTCCAGCCCCTGCTCGCCGGCCAGCGCCTGTTGAAAGTAATGTTCATCATGTTGCGACTGCAGCGGAAAAGCATGCTCTTCACGCCAGTTGCTGAACGCCAGCGGCCGACCATCCGTGCCCAGTACAAACAGTGCCGTAGAACCGGCCACCAGATTAACCTGCTCCAGCACCCGATTCACCATCGCCTGATTGGTCGCCTGAGGCTGCAGCAAACGATGCACATCGGTGTTCTGGGCGATCAAAAAGGGCAGGTAATTGTACTGGTTCAGCGTGGTACGCATCTGACTGACGCTGGACAGCAGACGGTCGGCCCCCTGCTCATGCAGACGGGTCATGGCCCAGTCGCGCGCCCAGGCACCGGCGAACCAGGCCAGTCCGACCACCAGCAAGGTGTAGAACAGGGCCACAACCCGGACCGGGTATCGCTGGCGGCTCGGGGTCTCAAGTGGCATGGGCAACTCCTGCAGGCCGAATCAGGCCGTCACACCCGGCGCCGTGCCGGCGCTGACCTGGTCATTCCAGCCCTGGGGATCCAGCATCTCGCCCCGGGTATCATGCGCGGGATAGGCCAGACGGCGGCGGCGGCAGAACTCGGCCACCTTGGGGTGACGCGACTCGAACATCTTGCGCGCGATCCAGTCAGACGGCATGCGCGACTGCGCGTACAGGCCCGCCTTGAGGCGCTGGTCGATCGCTTCAGCCAGTATGATACCCGCTGCCGTGGACACATTCAGCGAGCTGACCACACCTTGCATCGGAATGATGATGTGCTCATCGGCCAGCTCCGCGGCCCGTGGGCTGATGCCCTCTTTCTCGGCCCCCATTATGATGGCGCAGGGGCACGTGTAATCGACCTCGCGGTAGGGCACCGCCTGATCGGAGAAGTGCGCGGCATAGACCCGCATGCCCCGAGCGCGCACAGCCTCGATTGCACTGTCGAGGGTGTCGTGCAGGGCGGTGTCCACCCAGCGATCCGACCCCAGCGCCGTACCACGGTAATTATGATAGCCCTCCCGGGGCCTGACCACCTGCACTTCGGCAATGCCGGCGGCATCACAATTGCGGATCAGCGCTGAAATATTGCGCGGCTTGTGGACCTGCTCGGCAATCAGGGTCAGGTCGGGCTGACGGCGCTGCAGAATCGACAGCAGCTTCTGTTCACGTTCCGGGGTCATCGTCTTCCTCCATCGGGGCGCGCTGACCTTAGCAAAAGCGGATATTTTTTTCAGCTGCTGACGGTCTGTGCCATAATGCAGGCCCGTTTTTCCCTGTCACTGTATGGATACCATGAGCGCACACACCACCATCGCGTACCAGGGCCACCAAGGCGCCTACTCTCACCTGGCCTGTCGCCGGGTTCACCCCGAACTTACGCCCAAAGCCTGCGAGTCCTTTGTGGAAGCGATGTTCATGGTCGAGCGTGGCGAGGCCCAGCTGGCGATGATCCCGCTGGAAAACTCCACCGCCGGTCGCGTGGAAGAGATCTACCGCCTGATGCCCAAGACCCGCCTGCACGTGATCGGCGAACATTTCGAGCCGGTCAACCACTGCCTGCTGGCAGTGCCGGGCACCCGGCTTGAGGATATCAAGACCGTCTCTTCGCACCCTCAGGCACTGGCACAGTGTGCCGAAAACCTGCGCATGCTGGGGATCGAGCCCATTGCCGCTCTGGATACGGCCGGCTCGGCTGCCGAGCTGGCAGAACTGCGCCAGCCGGGGCATGCCGCCATCGCCTCAAGCCTGGCCGCCGAACTGTACGGACTGGAAATTCTAAAGGACAACTTTCAGGACAAGACCGGCAACACCACCCGCTTCATGATTCTGTCCCGTGACCAGATGATTCCGGTGCTGGACCCGGAGGTGCGCTACGTCACCTCGCTGATGTTCCGCGTGCGCAACATTCCCGCCGCGCTGTACAAGGCGCTGGGCGGATTTGCCACCAACGGCGTCAACATGATCAAGCTGGAAAGCTACATGGCGTCCGAAACCATGACCGTCTCCAGCTTTCATCTCGACATCGAAGGCCACCCGCACCAGCAGGCCATGAAGTTTGCCATGCAGGAGCTGCATTTCTTCGCCGAAGAGGTGCGCGTCATCGGCACCTATGAAGCCCACCCCTTCCGCTTCAGCCACCTCAACCTGGAACTCTGAAACCCGAGGCGCTGACGCTAGGCCGGGGTACACTCGCCCCGCAGCGACACCTGCAGCGCCCCGCGCACCTCATCGGCCGTCAGCCCCTGTGCCAGCAGATAGTGCAGCTTGGCAAAGGCGGCTTCGGGGGTCAGATCCAACCCGGGGACCACGCCGATACAGTTCAGCCGGTCGCCGGTGGCATAAGCGCCCTGGCTGACCGCGCCCTGATGGCACTGGGTCAGATTCAGCACCACCTGACCACGCTCACCGGCTTGCGCCAACGCATCGATCAGACCCGGCTCGGCTTCCGGCGGGTTACCAACGCCATAAGTCATCAAGACCAGTCCCTTCACCGTATCCGGCGCCAGTGCCTCGCGCACCAGCCGTGCCGGCATGCCGGGATAAACCCCCAGCATGACGACGGCCTCGGGATCGTACGGACGGATGTCGAACGCGACCGGGGCTAGCGGCAACAGCAGGTCCTGCCGCAGGGCCAGTTCGATCCCCGCCTGCCCCAGCCAGGGGAAGTTGGGTGAGTCGAAGGCATCCAGGCCACTGCTTTTCACCTTGCGACTGCGATTGCCACGCAACAGGCGTCCATTGAAGCAGATACACACCTCGGCCAACTCCGGTCGCGACGCCAACATCAGCGCCGTGACCAGATTGTCCAGCGCATCACTGCGCGACTCGCTCAACGGAATCTGTGAGCCGGTCAGAATCACCGGCTTGTCTTGGCTCGCCAGCATGAAGGACAGCGCCGAGGCGGTATAAGCCATGGTGTCGGTACCGTGCAAAATCACGAAGCCGCTGTACGCGTGCCAGTGCGTCTGCAGGGTCCGTGCGATGCGCGCCCAGTCATCCGGCACCAGGCTGGCACTGTCGAGCAACCGGTCATACTCCAGCAGTTCGAACGGTGGCAATGCGCGTTCGCCCAGCTGTGCCCGCAGCCGGGCCTCCAGTCCCGCCTGGGGCACATAGCCGGCTGCCGAGGCCACCATGCCGATGGTGCCACCGGTGTAGATCACCAATACGCGGGCATTCATGACGCCGCCGCGACCGGCGCCAGCATGGCCAGCGGGCTGAGAATGGCATCCAGCTGCGCCTCCGGCAGTAACCCCTCTTCCAGCACCAATTCACGCACTGTCGAGCCGCTGTTCAGGGCACGGGCCGCAATGCGGGTGGAGTTGCTGTAGCCGATATGCGGCACCAGCGCGGTGACGATGCCGATGCTGTTGTCCAGATGGCGGGCACACTGCTCCTCGTTGGCACGAATGCCCGTGATGCAGCGGGTTTCCAGCATGGTGCACGCCGAGGTCAGCATCTTGATCGAGTTGAGCAGGTTGTACACAATCATCGGCTCCATGGCATTGAGCTGCAGCTGACCGGCTTCCGCCGCCAGCGTCACGGCCAGATCCGCCGCAATCACCTGATAGGCGGTCTGGTTGACCGCTTCGGGAATGACCGGATTGACCTTGCCCGGCATGATCGAGGAACCCGGTTGCATCGGCGGCAGCAGAATTTCGCCCAGACCGGTACGCGGCCCGCTGGAGAGCAGGCGCAGGTCGTTGCACATCTTGCCCAATTTGATGGCAAAGCGCTTGAGAATGCCCGAGAACATGACAAAGGCACCCATGTCCGAGCTGGCTTCCATCAGGTTGCTCGCCGACACCACCGGCTTGCCGGAGAGTTCTGCCAGGCGACGCACGGCCAGCTGCTGATAACCCGCCGGCGCATTGATGCCGGTACCGATGGCGGTCCCGCCCAGATTGACCTCGCACAGCAGGCGACCGGCCTCGTGCAGGCGGTCGATATCCTCGGCCAGGTTGACGGCGAAGGCTTCGAACTCCTGTCCCAGCGTCATCGGCACGGCATCCTGCAACTGAGTACGCCCCATCTTGACGATGTGACCGAACTCCCGCCCTTTTTCCTCCAGCGACGCGATCAGGCTGCGAATGGCCTGCTCCAGCGGCTCGGCTGCAAACTGCACCGCCAGACACACCGCAGTCGGATAGGCATCATTGGTCGACTGGGAACGGTTGACGTCATCATTGGGGTGCAGGTACTGATATTCGCCCTTGCCATGTCCCAGCTTCTCCAGCGCCAGGTTGGCAATCACCTCGTTGGCGTTCATGTTGGTCGAGGTGCCGGCGCCGCCCTGGATCAGATCCACGACAAACTGATCATGCAGATGGCCTCCGTCGATCTCGGCACAGGCCGCCATGATGGCATCTGCCTTTTCGGCCGACAGCACACCCAGCTCCCGGTTGGCCCAGGCGGCCGCCGACTTGACCTGTACCAGCGCACGCACCAGCGCGGGAAAGTGGCTGATCGGCACGCCGGTAATGGCAAAGTTGTCGAGCGCACGCTGGGTTTGAATACCGTACCAGGCCTCTGCCGGAACAGCCAGATCACCTAAAAGATCATGTTCAATGCGCGTTTTCATGGTTTGCATCAGACCTTTGCTAACGGAATAAAAAGGCTCCCGGGGTCGGCAACAGTCCGGGAGCAAATGGAGAAGAAAGGGTTAGTTGCCCGCTTTCAGTGCGGCTTCACGTTGCTTGAGTCGTTCCAGGTCTTCCGGCTCGATCTCCCAGGCATCCTGATCCACGTTCATATCGCGGAACTGGCTGGCATCGAACACCGGTTGCTCAACCCCGTCCGCCACCTGGCGATCAAAGTCGCGCAGGATACGCAGGCCCGGCTTGATCAGGAACAGCAGCGCAATCAGGTTCACCAGCGCCAGCAGGCCCATGGTGATATCAGCAAAGCCGAACACGGTGCTCAGATCGGTGGTCGAGCCCCAGCACACCAGACCGATGATCAGCACACGAAAACCGTTGAGCAGGTTCGCGTTTTCGGTGCTGAAAAAGTTGAGGCTGTTCTCACCCAGATAATAGTTGTAGAGCACGGTACTGAAGCCGAACAGCAGCAGTGCGATGCTGACAAAGATGCGTCCCCAGTCACCCACGTGATCCGCCAGAGCCGACTGCGTCAATGCCACGCCTTCGACACTGACACCACTGCCCGGTTCGTAAACGCCACTGAGGAGAATGATGAACGCCGTGGCCGAACAGATAATCAGCGTATCGATGAACACGGAGAACGCCTGCACGATGCCCTGGTTCGCCGGGTGCGGCACATAGGCCACCGCTGCCACGTTGGGCGCACTGCCCAGACCCGCCTCGTTGGAGAACAGACCACGCTTGACGCCCATCAGAATGGCTGCACCGATACCGCCGCCGACCAACGGCTCCAGGCCGAAGGCACTTTTTACGATCAGGGACAGGACATCCGGGATACGGTCGAAGTTCATTCCCAGCACCACAAAGGCGATCAGCAGATAGCCACCCGCCATGACCGGCACCAACACCTCGGCCACCTTGGCGATACGCTTGACGCCGCCGAAGATGATCATGCCGACAATCATGGCCAGGCCGATACCGGTGTAGAACACGGGCACACCGAAGGCATCACCCACGGAGGTCGCCACCGCGTAGGACTGCAGCGCCGTAAAGCAGAATCCGAAGGTTACCAGCAGCAGCACCGAATACAGCGCGGCCAGCCATTTCCAGCGCGGCCCCAGGCCACGGGCGATATAGTGCGCTGGACCGCCGCGGTAGGTACCGTCAGGCTCGGCCTGTTTGTAGGTCTGCGCCAGCGTACATTCCAGAAAGCTGGTCGCCATGCCCATCATGCCAACCACCCACATCCAGAATACGGCGCCGGGCCCGCCCAGAGTGATGGCAACGGCCACACCAGCAATGTTGCCGCCACCAACACGGCCGGCCACAGACAGCAGCAAGGCCTGAAAGGAGCTCAGATGGCCATGCTTGTCGTGCTTGAACGCCTGACTGGCACCAAGAATTCGGAACATGCGACCGAAGTAGCGAAACTGAACGAATCGGGAGGCCACGGTGAAGCCGACGCCGATCGCGATCAACAAGGCGATCAGTATCTTGCCCCAAAGAATATCGTTGAGAAAATCCAACATCGATGTACTCCGCTATTCTTGTTGTGAGAAAGCGAAGCATTTAACCAGCCACGGTGCGCTGTTAAAATTTGACACACTGGCTACGGGATGGCGCATTTTGATGCGGTTAGCGCATCACTCGGGAATAGCGCTTATTGGCGCACTTTTCACCACAACGGCTCTCCATCACGAGGTCACGCGTTTGAACGAAGATTTTGCTCAGAACCTGCGCCTGCTGTGCAGCTATCACAAGTCCATTGCCGAAGTCTGTCGTCGGCTGGAGATCAACCGCCCCCAGTTCAACCGCTACCTCAGCGGTCGTTACAAGCCCTCAGCCAATACGCTGCGGCGACTGTGTGACTTTTTCGGGGTGGAAGTGCATGAAATCCTGTTGCCGCACGATCAGTTTCAGCGTCTGGTACAGGTACGCCCCGGCCAGCACCCATCGACCGCCCCCGCCAGCGACCTGATCAGCGAGCATGTCGATCACCTGTGCCGCATTGGCAAAAGCGGCCTGGATCGCTACCTGGGGCACTATTTCGAGTACTACCTGTCGATGTCAACGCCTGGCAAGCTGATACGTACGCTGGTCAGCATCGAAGAACACGACGGGCGCTACCTGTTTCAGCGTACCGAACGCATGCAGCCGGAGCCCGGCCAGCCGGCCTGCCACAACCGCTACCAGGGCGTGGTGGTCATGCTCAGTGACCGCCTGTTTCTGAGCGACTATGAAACCCTGAACCGACACGAACTGACGCAGACCATTCTGTTCCCCAGCTTCCGAAACCGGCTGACGCGCCTGACCGGGCTGCGCATCGGCGTATCCGATAACAGCGAACGCATGCCCTGCTGCACCCGGGTGCTCTATGAATATCTGGGCACGCACATCCGCGTACGCAAAGCACTGGCAATGTGCGGGCTGATCGAGCCGAACAGTGAAGGCCTGGACCCGGCCATAGTCGCGGCCGTCAGCAATACAATGCGGGAGGATGAAATACACTTTCGGGCACGCCATCACACCGGCCGCTAGCGGGGTGGGCACGGCTGGCATCGGAGTCGCCGGTGTTGCACTGCACAAAAAAACGCCTTGTTAGAACAAAAGCGTCTAAACACGCTATTGTGCATCGCACAAAATCGGTTAGTATTTAACCTGTTCTGGTGACAGAACACGGGGGAGAGCCCTCTTCCTGGCGCTCTTTCGGATTCCCGTTTCCAACTCTGGCCGTTTTGAGTTGTTTGCACATTGGGCCCCACCTGTTTCAGGCGGGGCCTTTTTTTGCTTGATAATCAGGAGGCTGATCGTTTTTTCTGCGCTTCGCGCTGCTCCGCCTTGAGCTGGCGACGCTTCTCGATCACATCATTGGCCTCGGCACCGATATGAGCCTCGCCACGCGCCTTGGCCAGCTGCGCCTGCTTTTCGCGCTGCACAAAACGCTCGCGCTGGCGCTCGGTCAGACGATCAAAACAGTGCGGGCAACTGACGCCCTTTTCATACTGCTCGCTGGCCTTGTCCTCTGCGGTGATCGGCATACGGCAGGCGTGACACTGGTCGTATTCACCCTTTTCCAGACTGTGGTTGACCGAGACGCGGTTGTCGAAGACAAAGCATTCGCCCTCCCACATCGTCTGCTCCTGCGGCACCTCTTCCAGGTATTTGAGGATCCCGCCTTCCAGGTGATACACCTCGTCGAAGCCCTGCTCTTTCAGGTAGGCCGTGGACTTTTCGCAACGGATACCGCCGGTGCAGAACATGGCCACTTTCTTGTGCTTCTGCGGGTCCAGATTCTCCTGCACATACTGCGGAAATTCACGGAAGGTATCGGTCTGCGGGTTGACCGCATGTTTGAAGGTGCCGATCTGCACTTCGTAGTCATTACGGGTGTCAATCAGGATCACGTCCGTGTCAGAGATCAGCGCATTCCAGTCCTGCGGCTTGACGTAGGTGCCGACCACACGCTTGGGATCGATGCCCTCGACACCCAGGGTGACGATCTCTTTCTTCAGCTTTACCTTGGTGCGGTAGAAGGGATTACTCTCGTCGAACGATTCCTTGTAGTCCAGCTCGGCCAGACGCGGGTCGGACTTGAGCCAGGCCAGCACCGCATCGATGCCTTCACGGCTGCCGGCGATGGTGCCGTTGATGCCTTCACTGGCCAGCAGCAGGGTGCCACGCACGCCCTGCTCCACCATCAAATCATGCAGCGGCTGACGCAGCTGCTCGAAGTTTTCCAGAGTAACGAATTTGTACAGGGCACAGACTACAGTGCTGGACATGGGGTTTTCCTGTTCTTGCGGTCCGGAGCGTAAATCCGGAGCATGAATGAAGAGGTGGCCGGAAACTGCATCCAGCCCGCCTCGGGTGAATCAGAGCGCCTGCTCGCGAGCCGCGCGCTCCTGAAGTTTTTTCAATACCCGCGATACGGCAACAAAGCCGAAGGTCGCGGTCACCACCGTGGTGGCACCAAAGCCGCCGGCGCAATCGAGACGGGTGCCGTTTTCCATCACGCTTTTCTGCTGACAGACGCTGCCGTCCGGCTGCGGGTAGCGCAGCTGCTCTTCCGAGTAGACGCACTCCACGGCAAAGCGGCGACCGCTGCTGCTGAAACGGTAATGGCGACGCAGAAAGGAGCGCACCTTGGCGGCCAGCGGATCGGTCTGGGTGCGGGTCAGGTCGGCCACGCGAATCAGGGTCGGATCGACCTGGCCACCGGCGCCGCCGATGGTGATCACCGGCACTTTGCGCCGCTTGCACCAGGCGATGATGGCCGCCTTGTCCTTGACGCTGTCGATGGCATCGACCACGTAACTGAGCTCTTCGTGCAGCAGCTCATCCAGATTGTCACGGGTGGCAAAGGCTTCCACCTCATGCACCAGGCAATCCGGGTTGATATCGCGAATCCGATCCGCCATCACCGCCACCTTGGACTGACCGATGGTAGAGCTGAGTGCATGGATCTGGCGGTTTGTATTGGTGACACAGACATCGTCCAGATCGATCAGGGTGATTTCCCCAATGCCGCTGCGGGCCAACGCCTCAGCCACCCAGGAACCCACGCCACCGATGCCGATCACGGCCACATGAGAACGCTGGAACAGCGCCAACTCATCCAGACCATACAGACGGGCGGTGCCGCCAAAGCGTTGATCGACAGCCTCACTCATCGTCGAAATCATCCTCGGTCAACTCGGTCAGTACGGTTTCGCCGCACCCATTGCACTTGCCTTCGATAAAGATCATGCCAAAGAGTTCATACTCCTCGGGGTCACACATCCCCAGCCCCAGCTGCTGGCAATGATCACACCAGGTGTCGGTCAGAAACAGTTGCTGTTCTTCAGTTTCGCGGGCGTAAAAATCCCGCGGCACGCGATTTTCGTTCATTTTTTGATCAGTCATCATAGGGCGCGCATGATAGTTCAGTTATCGGCACCATGCCAGCGCAGGGAAAAGGGATCGGACCAGTCGCCCGCCAGCAATTCGTCCAGCGCGGGCAGATGGAACAGCTCACCAATGGACGGATCGGCACGAAAGACGAACAACTCCTTGCCCAGGATAAATCTCAGCTGCCAGGCGTGGAGGTAGGTGCGATCCGGTATCGGTTCGACGATTTCGTGGTAGATGGCATCGCCGATAATGGGCGCGCCGATGCTTTTCAGCGCCACCCGAATCTGGTGCGTTTTACCGGTATAGGGACGGCAGAGAAAGGCTCTCAGACCCGGCTGGAGAGAGGCGCTGTAAAATTCGGTACGGGCAAAATTGTCACGTTCACGGGTCAGACGCCAGCTGCTGCGTCGACTGCGTACCATGCCGCCTTCAACTCGCCCCTGCTTTTTGGAGGGCTTGCGATCACTCAACGCCAGATACAGCTTGCTGACACGCTGCTCGGCAAAGGCAGCCGATAGCTCGGCAGCCACGGCGGCCGAGAGCGCGAACACCATAACGCCCGATGTCACCTTGTCCAGACGGTGCACCGGCCAGACCTTTTGTCCCAGCACCTGCTCCAACAGCATGGCGAGCCCGGCGTCCTGATCATCCTTGTGCATGCTGATGCCCGGCGCCTTGTCGATTACAACAAAGCGCGGGGTATGTTCGATAATCGTGAAGGCGGCTGCGGTTTTGAACTGGCTCACCAGTTCATCACCTGCTTGACGAAGGGGACGGTAATCTTGCGCTGGGCGCTCAACGAGGCCACATCCAGCTTGTCCAGTGTCACCAGCAGGTGCGCCATGTTGCGGCTGCCGTGATGCATCAGGTAGCGAATGACTTCGTCACTCAGCTGCAGGCCACGGGCACGGGCGCGGGCCTTGAGCGCCACCACCTTGGTGTCATCGTCCAGTGGCTGCAGCTGGAACACCATGCCCCAGTTAAGACGGGACTCCAGATCTGCCAGTTTGATGCCCAGCTTGGCCGGCGGCAGACTGGCGGCGATGATCAGCACATGTCCGTTGGCACGCATCCGGTTATAAAGATGGAACAACGCTTCTTCCCAGGCCGCATCGCCGGCAACCTGTTCGAGATTGTCGATGCACACCAAATCCAGCTGATCGAAATCTTCCAGAATACGCGGGCCGTATTCTTTCAACTCGGCCAGCGGCAGATAAACCGCGCTGCGACGGACAGGGTCAGACGCATGGCAGCAGGACTGCAACAGGTGAGAGCATCCGGTGCCGACATGGCCCCACAGGTAAAGGTACTGTTCACCAAAACCCGACGCTGCCTTTTCCAGGGCAGCACAAACCAACCCGTTGCGACCACGCACGAAGTTTTCGAAACGGGCATCGTCTCTGAGACCAATCCCCAAGGGTAGCTGCATGGGTGCAGCGGTACGACTGTTCTGTTTCTGTGTCACTGCAAGCGTCTTAATGGGTGTGCCTAAACCGGTAATTGCGTCCAGCCAATAAATGACGCGCGTAACTCTAACACAGAGCGCCCGCAACCTGATAAACTAGCTCGATAATTTTTTACCGATTATTTCCCGCTTTAAAGGTTGACTACACCCATGTCTACAGGTTCTGAAAAAACTTCCCTGAGCTACAAGGATGCCGGCGTTGATATCGATGCAGGTAACGCCCTGGTCGAGCGTATTAAAGGTGTCGCCAAACGCACTGCCCGTCCTGAAGTGATGGGTGGACTGGGTGGTTTCGGCGCGCTGTGCGAACTGCCGGAAGGTTACAAGAAACCGGTACTGGTAACCGGCACCGACGGTGTCGGCACCAAGCTGCGCCTGGCGATGGACTTGGGCAAGCATGACACCATTGGTATCGACCTGGTGGCCATGTGCGTCAACGACTTGGTTGTGGCCGGTGCCGAGCCGCTGCTGTTCCTAGATTACTATGCCACAGGCCGCCTCAACGTCGACATGGCAGCAGACGTCGTCACCGGCATCGGTGCCGGCTGTGAACTGGCCGGTGCCGCACTGGTTGGCGGCGAAACGGCCGAAATGCCAGGTATGTACGAAGGGGATGACTATGACCTGGCCGGTTTCTGTGTCGGCGTGGTGGAAAAGGACGAAATCATCGACGGCAAACAGGTTCAGGTCGGTGACGCGCTGATCGGTCTGGCCTCTTCCGGGCCGCATTCCAACGGCTACTCGCTGATCCGCAAGATCCTGGAAGTCACCAATGCCGACCTGCAGCAGCCGATGGGTGACAAAACCCTGGCCGAAGCCCTGCTGGAACCGACCCGCATCTACGTCAAGCAGCTGCTGAAACTGATTCGCGAATCTCAGGTCAATGCCCTGTCGCATATCACGGGTGGCGGCCTGCTGGAAAACATTCCGCGCGTACTGCCGGAATCCGCCAAGGCCGTGATTGATGTCACTTCCTGGGAAATGCCGCCGGTATTCAAGTGGCTGCAGGAAGGCGGCAACGTTGAAACCCGTGAAATGTACCGCACTCTGAACTGCGGCGTGGGCATGGTCATTGCCGTTCCGGCTGACAAGGCTGACGAAGCGATCGCACTATTGCAGGGCGAAGGCGAAAACGCCTGGCTGATCGGTCAGATCGAAGCCGCCACTGAAGGCGAAGAGCAGGTCGAACTGCGCGGCCTGGAGGCCTGAGATGGCGCCGAAACGGATTGTAGTACTGATATCCGGCAGCGGCTCCAACCTGCAGGCGATTCTGGACCAGACGCTTGAGGGCCAGATCAACGGCACCATCGAGGCGGTCATTTGCAACCGCCCGGGTGCCTTTGGTCTGACCCGGGCCGAACAGGCGGGCATCGACGCCCGCCTGCTCGACCACAAGCAGTTTACCGATCGCGAAAGCTTCGATGCAGCCCTGATCGAACTAATCGACAGTTACACCCCCGATCTGGTGATTCTGGCCGGTTTCATGCGCATTCTGACGCCGGAATTGGTGCGCCACTATCAGGGCCGCCTGTTTAACATTCACCCGTCTCTACTGCCCAAGTACAAGGGCCTGCACACGCACCAGCGTGCGCTGGAAGCCGGTGATGCCGAACATGGCTGCACCGTACACTTTGTCACCGAAGAGCTGGATGGCGGCCCCCTAATCGTACAGGCCAAAACCGATATTCTTACCGACGATGATGAACAGAGCCTGCAGCAACGCGTCCACCAGCTCGAGCACCAGATCTACCCGCTGGCCGTACAGTGGTTCTGCGCTGGCCGCCTGAGTCTGGACCAGACTGGTGTACGGTTTGATGGCGAACTTCTGCCCGCATCCGGTTACCAATACACCACCCGCTAATCACGGAGGTTGTATGCGCCTGACACTTGCCACCCTGCTGACCGGCTGCCTGATTGGCAGCCTGCCGGCATACGCCGATACCGCTCCATTGCCGGCCTTCAAGGCCACTTACACCACCGCCTTCGACATGGGCATCTCACTTAATGGCGAGGCGGTGCGCCAGCTCTCCCCGACCGAGAACGGTCAGTGGCGTTTCAGCTCCGAGGCGGAAGCCATGATGGCCGGCATCAGCGAGGTCACACGCTTCAGCTACCAGCCGTCTGCCATCCAGCCGCTCAGCTACCGCTATCACCGCAAGGTACTGGGCAAGAGCCGCAAGGCCAGCCTCGACTTCGACTGGAACCAGCAATCCGTCACGACCACCGTGAAGGACAAGCCGTGGACAATGGAGATTCCGTTAGCCACTCAGGACAAGCTCAGTTACCAGCTGCAGATGCGCCTGGACCTGCTGGCCGGCAAGCGGGACATGACCTATGCGGTTGCCGACGGCGGCAAGCTAAAGCAATACCGCTTCACGGTCACCGGTGAAGAAGAAGTTGAAACGCCGTACGGCCGCTTCAATGCTGTTCGCGTCATGCGTGACCGCGGTGAAGATGCCGACCGTGAAACCCTTATCTGGCTAGCCCCGGAGCTGGACTACCTGATTGTCCGCCTTGAACAGACCGAAACCGACGGCAAGACCTACGCTCTGCTGCTGAAGAACCTGGAGATCCCATGAGCGCAAGCCTGATCGACCTGACTGAAGCCCGCCTGCTGGCACGTGAACAGTCATCCCTGGATAACCCGGACGAGCTGTTCTATTGCAGCTACCTGATCGGTCACCTGAACCTAGTGGCCGCCGAACAGCCCGCCTCCAACGAGACGTTTTTGCACGATGTCCAGGAAAGCCTCGAGTCGGCCTTTGCCGTCGATCAACTGACCGAACAGGACAAGTCCGGCATCAAGTCACTGTGGAATGATGTCTGCGGTGATACCGCCTCCTCCGTGGCCAGCTGATCCAGCACATCCACCAGCAGCACACGTTGCTCATCCAGCGCCAAGGTCAGCGTGAAACAGCGCTGGCCACCGCTGATATCCACATAAGGTGCTGATCGCAGCATACGCCGTTCATAATCACTGGATGCAACCAATTGGTAAAACCAGGGACGCCAACTCCAGTTGTGACCGAGCACAGCACTATCTTGCTGCCACTGTGCGTCTCGATACGCGTAGTTGGGTGAAATCTGAATGCCGTCACGGTTGCAGACGAAGCAACGCAGCACGACCGGATCGGGGATATAGCGCTGCAAGGCAAGCAGGCAATCCTCACTGGCCAGCAACAACTCGCGCAGGGCAAGCAACTGCCCCTGCAGCCCTTCAAGTTGCCACTGGCGCCGCGCCGACTGCTCCACCATTAACGCCAGATACTGCTGCAGCAATACCTGTACCTGTGCCTGATAGCAGTCAACGGATACAAACTCTTCCACCGCAGGGGCAAACAGAAAGCCTTGCACGTAACTGGCATTGCATTGCAGTGCAAGAAAGAACTCGTCGACTGTTTCCACACCTTCAAAGATGAGCGTGCTACCCAAACGGGCAGCCATGTCACCGATGGTGTGCAATAACGCACTTTCCTGGTGCCCGATTGCACTGTTTTGGAACATTCGCATGTCGACTTTCAACAGATCCGGCGTAAAAGACAGCAGCCGGTCCAGCTGCTGAAAGCCAGTTCCGAAGTCGTCCAGGGCGATGCGCATCAAATGGGAGCGATACCGGTCGGCTAGCTGCCGAATTCGAGCCTGATCGCCGCCGTGCTCGGTAATCTCGATCACCACGCACTGCGGGTCCACGCCACAGCGATCAATCATGCCCAGAGTTGGCAGAGGGTCGTCCGCCGAATGGCGCGCAAACCACTCCGGTGACAGATTGAGCGTCAGGAACGTGCCCTCAGGGCCATTGGCAAAGGCTTCCAGTGCCAGATCGCGCACCTGACGGTCCAGCCCCAGGCGCTCCTCCGCCTTGACAGCCGGATCCTGAAAGCGCGCGCCGGCGGACACCACCCGTCCTTCCTCGTCATACTGCCGCGCCAGCGCTTCATAACCGGCCACACGCCCGGTTGCCACCTCGATAATCGGTTGGAACCAGGGAAATACGGATGCTTGCATGGACACCTCTATTCAAGAAACAGATTGCCTCTCGAGCAAGCAAAAGCCGGGCCAACCCTAACAGCCGAGACAGGGTCAGAGTTGAGATTCAATCGGCAGCAACCGCATCAAGCCGACACCGACACGCTGCAGCATACAGGTATGAGGCTCAACATCGAAACGAACGACCGTACCGTCCTGATGACTGGTCCAGCGCAGCTGCTCGGTACCGTGAGCGGTCTCCTCCAGCGTGACCCGAAACGCCACCTTCTGCACGTCCTGCTCAAACCACTCCAGCATGACCCCGGCAATATCCGCTGAGTCGATAACAACACCCACCTCGGAATTTTCAACCAACGAGCGTGGATCAAGATTCAAGGAGCCGATAAAGACATACTGCCCATCCAACACGAACGACTTCGCATGCAGACTTGCCTTGGAAGAGCCGGTAAAAAATGTCTTCAGGCGCGGCCGGGGGGCGGATTGGCGATCCATTTCGTACAGTTCAACGCCGGCTCGCAGCAGCTCACGGCGATAGCGGGCATAGCCGGCATGCACCACGGGCACATCGGTGGATGCAAGCGAGTTGGTCAAAATTTGTACCCTGACACCCCTCTGTACCAACGATTTGAGCAGATCGGTTCCTTCCCGCCCCGGTACAAAGTACGGCGAGAAGATCACCAGGCTTTCTTCCAGCCCGAGAAAATAGGGCGCCAGCGCACGACTCAAGTGCAGTTCCTGTCGCCGCCGGTCGACAACCAACTTGTCCGGGTCATCCGCAACCAGCCAGGCATGCCCCCACACCAGCGGCAGCAGCCCTGCCTCCAGCCGACGCGTCAACCGCGCCTCGCGCAATGCCTGGAAATAAGGGTCATAGTCAGCGGCCTGGGCGGCGATCCGCGCTTTCAGCTGGCGCTGGTAATCAATCACTGCAGCAGCGTCAGGTGTCTTGCCCAACAGGCGGGTGGCAGGGTACGCCAATGCGTGGTTCCAGTAAGCATCGAAGGACACTGCTGCCTGGCGTGCAATCGGCCCAAACCCCAATACATCCAGATCACCAAACGCAAGTGCCGGGTCCGCCTCGAAGTATTCATTGCCAATGTTGCGGCCACCCAACACCACGGCCTCGCCATCGACAATGAAACTTTTATTGTGCATACGGCGCGTCACGCTGCCAAAACGGGTCAGAAACTGTGACCAACGGCTGACATTACGGCCGAACGGATTGAAAATACGCACTTCGACATTGGGCATGGCATCCAGTGCCGCCGCATCGGCATCACGCCCTTCCAGGTCCATATCATCCACCAGCAGACGCACGCGAACGCCTCGCCGAGAGGCCTGGATCATTTCATCCAGAAACAGCTGACCGGTCATGTCATCATGCAGCAGGTAATATTGTGCATCGATACTGCGCTGAGCGGCACGCGCCAGCGCAGTCCGCGCCACGAAGGCATCGAGCCCACTCTCCAACAACAGAAAGCCGGACTGCGAGGCATCTACCTTGGGTGTCGTACCCGAGACCTGCGCCAGCAAAGTCCCTTCCGTATCGGCATAATGATAAGACGCTTGCCTGATTGAGTTATCAGGCAGGCGTGCACAGCCGGACATGACCAGGCTGAACAGTAACAGCCCATTCAGCACCCACTGACGTTTAAGGAACAGGGGCCTGATACTGAATGACATCTATTCACCCTCCTGGACATTTGCGTTGAGTGGTTCATTTTCAGAAAGGTAGCCTATCGGCTGGCGGTCTGGGCGCAACAGCCATCGCTGTGCCGCGCGCCTGATGCCATCACGTACCACCTGAGCCAAAGACAACGATTGTTCCCACCCCTAACATGGACAGCATGACGGGAAGCCAGGCGCGCGACCAGTGCAGCACCAGAAACGGTAAAAACATCAGCGGGCATACCAGGCACCCAAGCCCCCAGACCCAGCCCTCCTTGAACGCCGCCCCAAGCGAGCCGATCCCACCCAGTAACAGCAAAACGAATCCAATTTTGATCATATGAAATCCTTTTCACATTAGAGTCTAGCGATATTTTTCCATGTGCCGATGCGGAATGCCCGCATCCATGAACGCCTCCCCATACGCCACAAACCCCAGCGTTTCATAAAAGCCGATGGCGTGAGTCTGAGCGCCAAGGTAGACCCGCTCATGACCCGCCTGGAACGCTGCATCCGTCAGTGCCCGCACAATCGCGGCCCCAAGCCCGATACCACGATGCGCCTTCAGCACGGCAATGCGGCCAATATGGCCATCATCCAGTACCCGCCCTGTGCCGACCGATTCACCATCCACACGGGCCAACACCTGCACGGCAGTGGCATCCAGGCCATCAAACTCAAGCACTGGGGGCACTTTCTGCTCTTCAATGAAGACCACTTCACGAATGGCACGAATCGCCGCCTGATACTCACCTTCATAAGGTACACGCATAATTTCGATCATTTGGTCTGTCACTCCTAAACCGAAAAACAACTGCCCAGACAGGGCTATCAAGGGTAGGCCCGCAAACGCTTCAAATGCGGTGACAATGAAAAGCCCAGCTGCTGGCCGAGTTGGCGGGCGCGCTTGTCAAGTTGATTCTGACTGATGTCATGATCCGCTTCCGATGCCAGCACCACCCAGTTGCCGCTTTGGGTGTGACAGCCGTAGAGCGTGCCGAACTGCTGCAATAACAGTTCCAGCGTATCGGGCCCTTGGTGATCGCGCCACAGGTTCATCACCAGCCAGCCGCCCGGCTTCAGACGACGCGCACAAAGCTCCAGGTATTCCTCCCCCAGCTGCTGATCGCTGAGGCCGTCCGCACCATAGATATCACTGAAAATGATGTCCGCCTTGCGTGTACTAATGTTGCGTAGGAAGTCGAGCGCATCGGTAGCGTGGATCTGCAGGCGCTTGCCACGCGGCAACTGAAAGAAGCGATAGGCCACCTCGATTACTTCAGCCCGCAGCTCTGCAACCTGCTGCTTGCAACCAGCAAAACGGCCGTGCAGGCAGGTGTTCAGAGCCCCCGCCCCCAATCCCAGGCTGATCACCTGCTTGGGCTCCGCAAACAGCAGTACCAGCAGCATGGCGCGTACATATTCGTGCTCGGGGATCAGGGGTTCATGCTTGAGACAGCAACTCTGCTCGTCCAGATCCCCGAACGCCAGGTATCGCTTGTCACCATCATCCAGCACTCGCACACTGCCAAACGTATCGTGACCACGGTAGATTTCTTGCCCGGGCAACATTCAAGAGCCTCATACTGCCAAAATGAAAGCCCGCAATTCTGCCAGATTGACTGGCCCGAGTCCCGTCTGGATATCACACCAACGTGGTACTCAATCTCAGTAGCACATTGCTGTACCCTGCACTTGATATTCATCACAAGGGGCTGTGATTCTTGCCAACACTGGCACAGCACACGAAAAAACTTGCTGTGTTGCATCACGATAGTGTTAGATTCATTCGCTATAAGAATAAGAGGTTAAACAAGCGCATGGCGCGTATGCCAGCGACTGCATATTGATACCTTATTAATGGAATGGAGAACGTATCTTGCATAACCTCAGTTTAAGAACCATGCTCACGGGCGGTTTTGCCGTCATTGCCTTGATACTGTTACTGGTTGGATTCATGAGCATCAGTGCAAGCTTCAATATGAAGGAAGATGTTGAAGAAATAGGCCATGAACGGATTGACGCCGTTGATCTGTTGAATCAGATTAACACCGAACGCTTGATCATCCGCGGGCAGTCACTGTTGGTTGCCTTGTCTCCGGAGTTTTCAGCCCAAGCCCTCAGTACACATCGCAGCACTTACCAGGCCCGTATGGCATCCTGGGACAAACTCGACCAACTGCTGTCTCGGTACAACGCTATCCCCCGAACAGGCAAGGGCGAAGAGATGTACCAGGCATTGAGACAGTCCATCGATACATGGCGTACTCAGGCGGCGCCTTTGGACAACCTGATTGAAGCCATGAGTCAGGCGCGCAACGCCAACCGTTACAACCAACTCTTTACCCAATACACAGACCAGTTTCGCGATATACGTGAAATTTCCAAAACCATGTCAGCACGGCTGCTAACACTGATCGACCGTAACAAGCAGCTGACCGCAGACATTGTGGGCGATGCCACTGCTGAGGCCGAAGCCGCGGTCACCAATACCATTATCGCCGTCATCCTGGGTTTCGTCATGGCAATCGGCGCCGGCATATACATCACGCGCACCGTACTCGGGCAACTGGGCGGCGAGCCGGTTGACGTCAAGGAGATCGTGAATACCATCGCTCAGGGGGATTTGACAGCCCGGATCCCTTTGCGTGCCGGCGATACCAAAAGCCTACTGGCCTATTTCGCCAGCATGGTCGAGACCATGCGCACCATGATGAAACAAATTGCTGATGCATCGGTACAGGTATCCGCCGCTGCTGAAGAACTGTCAGCATCCAGTGCACAAACCAATACACAGGTTCAGCTTCAACAGACTGAAATCACCCAGGTGGCAACCGCCATGAACGAGATGGCAGCAACCGTTATGGATGTCGCCAAAAACGCCGCCTCCGCTGCGGATGCAGCTCAAGTTGCAAAGGGTGAAACCGAAAACGGCAGCAAGGTTGTCAACGAAGTACTCGAGACAATTCACCAGTTGGCCGCCGATATTGAAAAATCCACCACCAACGTGATGGCACTGGTGCAGGACAGTCAAGAGATCGGAACGGTACTGGACGTCATCCAGGATATTGCCGAACAGACCAACCTGTTGGCGCTCAATGCGGCCATTGAAGCGGCACGTGCCGGTGACCATGGGCGCGGTTTCTCGGTTGTAGCAGATGAAGTCCGCTCCCTGGCAAGTCGCACGCAGGCGTCCACTGAGGATATTCAAAACCGTATCAACAGGGTGCAGCAAAGCTCGACCGTCACCGCAACACAGATGGAGCAAGGTAAGGCAAGCAGTATCAAAACGGTTGAACATGCCTCTCAGGCAGGCGAAGCATTACAGACTATCGACTCATCGGTATCGGCCATCAATGACATGAACGCCCAAATCGCGACTGCAGCCGAAGAGCAGTCTTCGGTTGCTGAGGAGATCAACCGCAATATCACAACCATTTCACAGGCAATTGAAGAAACAGCGACCGCTGCGACTCAGGTAACGACCGCCAGCCAAGAGCTGGCACGCCTTTCCAGCATGCTTCAAAGTAGCGTACAGCAATTCAAACTGACCTGAGTGTTCCTCTTGGATGCTGCCGGCACGAGCCGGCAGCTGTCTACCTGACTAAAGTTGCACCCACCTGCTCTGCCGTTTCCCTTTTGCCTCGGGCACACTAGACTCAAACCATATTCGATGGAACGAGGATATGCTCATGCCCCATGTTCTGGTGGTGGATGACGAGCCCAACATTCTGCTGTCGCTGGAATTTCTGATGCAGCAGGCCGGCTTCAGCGTGGCAACCGCGCCGGATGCCGAACAGGCACTGGCGCTGATCAACCAGCACTGCCCCGACCTGCTGCTGCTGGATATCAGCCTGCCGGGGATGAGCGGGTTCGACCTGCTGGAGCGGCTGCGCGCCGATGCCGCCACCCGCCAGCTGCCGGTGGTGATGTTGACCGCGCATGGTCGTGACGTGGAAAAGGAAAAAGGCATGGCGCTGGGCGCCAGTGATTACGTCACCAAGCCCTTTTCCACCCGCGAGCTGGTCAGCCGGGTACAACAGTTGCTGGGGGACGGACCACAGGGAGGTTAGCCATGCCATCACGTCAGAACCTGCTGGGCCTCTGGTTGCTGCTCACGGGCGTGTGCGTCTTGCTGGGGCTGGCCGCACTGATCTGGCTGGAAAGTACGGTGCCTGCGGATGTCGGTCCACGGGCTTTGCTATGGGGCCTGTGTTTGGCACCCGCCGCCCTCGCCCTGCTGGCGGGGGTCTGGCTGGAGAAGCGCCTGTTCCGCCCACTGCGCCAGTTCCAGATTCTGCTGGCCCGGCTGGTGGCCAGCCCGGATGCCCGTCACGACTATCCCCTGGAAGGCTGGTTGCAGGGCTTGCAGCCGGACCTGGACCATATCCGTGAAGGCTGGCGCCGAGATCGGGCACGTGTACAGGATGCGCATGATCAAGGCGCCCTGACCGCCAGCCGCATTCGACAACAGCTCGAAGCCCTGCTGCAGGTATTGCACACGCCGCTGCTGATTTGTGACCGCCATCAGCGGCTGCTGCTGTTCAATCCCGCCGCCCAGGCCCTGTTTCATGATCACCCGGCCCTGGGGCTAGGCAAGCCGTTGAGTCTGTTGCTGCCCCACCCCAGCCTAAGTGAGGCGCTGCAACACCTGCCCGACGAGGGAACGCCCCAGCAACTGCTGCTGCCCGGTGAACAACACTGGCTGCGCTGTCAGATTCGCGCCCTGGGCGGAGATCAGGGCGGGGCCCTGATCTCCCTGGATGACACCACCCGGGCACTGGAGCACGACCAGCGCTGGCGCCGTACGCTGGCCCAGCTGCTGCCCCGCCTGCGAGGCCATTGCGGCAGCCTCAACAGTGCCACGGATGCACTGCTGCAGGTGCAGGACAATCTCGACCTGCAACAACGTCTGGAGCGGGCCATACACCAGGAAAGCCAGGCACTGGCCGGACAGGTCGAACAGCTCACGCGGCTGGTCGAGGCCCACCAGCTGAGCCAGTCCATGCTCGAAGAAACCTGGTCCAATGACCTGTGCCACGCACTCAGGGCACAGCTCAAGCCACAACGGATCGAACTGACGCCGGTTGGCATACCAGCCTGGATGCGGGTTGACGGCCCGGGCCTGCTGGCCCTGCTGCAACAGCTGATTCGCCAGCTGCACAATACCCAAAACATCCGTCATCTGGAACTGGAAGTGCTGCTGGGCAACCGCCGTGTCTACCTGGACCTGAGCTGGCGGGGTGCGCCTCTCAACGAGCAGCAACTGCAGCAATGGCGGCGCCTGCCTCTGTTCGATGAGCCCCTGTCACCGCGTATCGAAGATGTGCTGGAGCAACACGGTGCCGATCTCTGGTCCCTGCCCTCGGAGCAGCCGGATCAGCAGCCCCGTCTGCGCCTTCCACTGCCCGCTTCCGCGCGCGGAATGCAGCCGCGTGTCCGTCCACCGGCCCGGCCGGAGTTTCACGACTTCAGCATCGCCGACCTGCCGCCGCCCGGTGAAGACCTGGCAACACGGCCACTGCAGCAGCTGGAAATGGTGGTGTTTGATACGGAAACCACCGGCCTCGATCTGCGCGGTGGCGATGCCATTATCAGCCTGGCCGGCTGTCGCATCGTCAATGGCCGCCTGCTGGCGGATGACAGCTTCGACCAGCGGGTCAACCCCGGCCGCGCCATTCCGGCGCAGAGCACCGCCATCCATGGCCTGACCGATGCGGATGTCGCCCAGTCGCCCCCCATCGAGATCGTGCTGCCCCGCTTCCGCCAGTATGTGGGTGAAGGTGTGCTGGTGGCGCACAACGCCGCTTTTGACCTGCTGGCACTGCAACTGGCAACCGGTACGGATCATCCCGCCTTCGGCATGCCGGTGCTGGATACTCTGCTGCTGTCCCGCGCACTTGACCCGAGCCTCGAGGGCCATGGCCTGGACGCACTGGCCGAACGCTTCCAGCTGCAGTTTCCGCCCGGCACTCGCCATACGGCCCTGGGGGATGCCCGCGTGACCGCCGAACTGCTGCTGATGCTGCTGCCGCGTCTGGCCAGCCGCGGCATCCATACGCTGGGCGATGCCCTGGCCCTGCAGCGTCGGATTGAACAGGATGCCTCGGCATGAAAGCGACCCGAAGCAGTCGACTGGTCGCATTAAGCCTGCTGGCGCTGCTGCTATTCACGCCGCCACTGTTGCTGCTGTTCGATCATCCAACCGATTGGGGCATCTCGGCGCTACCGCTGACCGTATACCTGATCTGGGGTGGGCTGATCCTGCTGGCAGCGCTGATACTGGAGACCGGAGATGCAGACTAACCTGAGCGTACTGGTCGTTGCGTTCAGTTACCTGGCGCTGCTGTTTGTCATTGCCGCCTGGGGCGACCGCCGCGCTGAACAGGGACGCTCTCTGGTCAATTCGCCCACCATCTATGCCCTGTCCATCGCCGTCTACTGTACCGCCTGGACCTTCTACGGCAGCGTGGGCCGTGCCGCCACCACCGGCCTGAGCTTCCTGCTGATCTACTTGGGGCCGACCCTTGCCATGCTCTGTGGCTGGCTGGTGCTGCGCAAGATGATTCGCATTGCCCGAGCCCAGCGCATCACCTCCATCGCCGATTTCATCAGTGCGCGCTACGGCAAGAGCGGCGGACTGGGCATGCTGGTGGCACTGATTGCCGTGCTGGCCATCATGCCGTATATCGCTCTGCAGCTGAAAGCCATTACCGTCAGCTATGGCATTCTAACCGAGTACCCCGACCAAGCGCTGCCGACCCTGTCGCTGAGTGATTTCTGGAACGACAAGGCGTTTTGGGTGGCGCTGGTACTGGCTGTGTTCATCATTCTGTTCGGCACACGCCATCTGGATGCCAGCGAACGTCACGAAGGCATGGTCACCGCCATAGCCTTTGAATCGCTGGTCAAGCTGTTTGCCTTCATCGCCGTCGGCCTGTTTACCTGCTTCGTGCTCTACCCGGGGCCGGAGGCGTTGCTGCAACAGGCCGGGGACGCACTGCCCGAAGCCGCACGCCGATTCGGCCTGGAACAGATTCCCGGTGGCGCACTGGGGTGGGTGGGTACGCTGGTGCTGGCAACCCTGGCTTTCATCACCCTGCCACGCCAGTTTCAGGTCCTGGTGGTCGAAAACGTCAACGAACAGCACCTGCGCCGGGCCTGCTGGCTGTTCCCGCTGTACCTGTTGCTGATCAACCTGTTCGTGATCCCCATTGCGCTGGCCGGACTGATGGGCGGCACCGCTACCGGCGAGCCGGACAATTTCGTCCTCACACTGCCGCTGTCGGCCGGGTTGACCTGGCTACCACTGCTGGTATTCATCGGCGGGCTGTCGGCGGCCACCAGCATGATGATCGTGGAAACCATCGCCCTGTCCACCATGGTCAGCAACCAGCTGGTCATGCCCCTGCTGTTGCGCTGGCGCCGCCTGCATCTGGATTCGTCACGTGACCTGTCCGGTTGGTTACTGGGCATCCGCCGCATCGCCATCGTAGTGATCCTGATCCTCGGCTACCTGTACCATGCACTGATTGGTGAGGCCTACAGCCTGGTGACCATCGGCCTGGTGTCCTTTGCGGCAGCCGCCCAGTTCGCACCGCCTCTGCTGCTGGGCCTCTACTGGCGCGGCGCCAGTCGCAACGGCGCGGTCGCCGGCCTCATCGCTGGTTCACTGGTATGGGCCTGGACACTGTTGATCCCCGGCTTTGCCCTCTCCGGCTGGATGAGTACCGATTTCATCGATCAGGGGCCCTTTGGCTGGACAGCGTTGCGGCCCTACGCCCTGTTCGGCCTGAACGACTGGGATATTTACACCCATGCGCTGTTTTGGAGCATGCTGGTCAACATCAGCCTGCTGGTGGGCATTTCGTTGTTCAGCCGCCAGAGCCACATGGAACAGACCCAGGCCGCCCTGTTCACCACGGCCTTGCGCCCGGAAGCGGAGCTGGCCGCCATCTGGCAGGGTCAGGCCAGCCGCTTTGAACTCTACCGCCTGTTGAAACGCTACCTGGGCACGGCCGCAACGGCGCGTGTATTTACAGACAGCCTGCCCGCTGCCACCGATGACAGCCCGGCTTCGCCAGCGCTGATTGCGCGTGCCGAGCAGGGCCTGACCGGTGCGCTTGGCAGTGCCACGGCACGCATTTTGATCAACTCGGTGGTCAGGGGGGAGGCGCTGGACATGGCTGCCATTCTGAGCATTCTGGATACCACGTCGCAGACACTGGAATACAACCGCCGACTGGAGCAGAAATCGGCCGAACTGGAGCGAATCGGCCATGAACTGCGCTCTGCCAACGATCGCCTGCGCGAGCTCGATCGGCTCAAGGACGAGTTTGTGGCCATGGTTAGTCATGAGCTGCGTACACCACTGACCTCAATCCGAGCCTTTGCCGAGATTCTGAGCGATGCCGACAACCTGTCAGCCGATCAGCAACAGCATTTTTTACAGATCATCGTGCGTGAAAGTGAACGACTGTCGAGGCTGATTGAAGAGATTTTGGACCTGGCGCGTCTCGAATCCGGCCGGATGACTCTGCACCCGGCCCCCTGCGACCTGTCTGAACTGTGCCAGCAGGCGGCGGATGCCGTTGACCAGCTGTTCCTGCAACGCCGGGTCAGCCTGCAGCTGGTTTTGCCACAAACGGCATGCCCGGTCATGGCCGATCCGGACCGTCTGCTGCAGGTCCTGATCAATCTGCTGGACAATGCCAGCAAGTTTGCCGACTCGGATACGCCACAGGTACTGATGCGGCTGCAGGCCGTCAAGCACCGCTTTCGTGTCGATGTGGAGGACAACGGCCCGGGCATCGTGAGTGCGGAACGGGACAAGGTATTCGAGAAGTTTCATCAGATTGATGACCACAACCGCGGCAATCGCCCGCAGGGCACCGGTTTGGGCCTGCCCATCAGTCGCGGCATCATCAATCACTTGGGCGGACGGCTATGGGTAGATGAGCCGCAGCAGCTGGGCGGCGCCTGCTTGGCACTGGAACTGCCGGCCCGACAGGACAGTCCCGATCAGGTCAACTCGTAAGCCAGATTGACCAGACCCGCCAGCGGACTCTGGCTGTCGTTGAGCTCACGCACGATGCGACGGGCTTCACAGGCGCACTTGCCACACTGGGTCCCCAGTTCTGTCTCGCGGCGGATATCGGCCAGAGAGCTGGCGCCCTCGTCAACCAGGCGTCGGATTTCACGGTCACTGACCCGCTTGCAAATACAGACTATCATCGTCGCATTCCATCCTGCATGTGAGAATAGCTATCATTTATCTCAAGAATATAAATGAAACATATTCTCATTACAAGTCGTATATGCGTGATTTCACCCTGCTCTGACCTGCTTAACATGCCGCTGGAAGGCCTGTATCTGCTGCAGATTCCACTGCAGTTGGCGACGCTCGCCATCACACAGCCGCGTCGTGTCCAGCCAGTTATCCGGCTGCCCACCGGCCTCATGGGTGTGCAGCTGAGCGTCCAGCAGCAGCTGCATCAGATGTTCGAATGCGTGCTGCAAGCCCCAGGCACGATCATCCGTCAGTGCCTGCATAGCGTGCAGTTCGCTCAGCCTTTGCCGTGAACCGACGGCAGACAAACCACGCTTCAACGCCAGCAGACGCAGGGATGCCGTCAGCGGTAGCAGCCCCTGACGCTTGAGATTGATAGCATACGGATGCGGTGCTTCCACGCCATCCCCCCGCAGGCGGTCAAAACGGTCCAGGGCAACCGGGGCTTCATCCAGCAGTTCCGCCATTTCGTGCATGAACAGCCCGGCGTCCGGCACCTGCGCCTGAATGGCCGCTCTGAGACGATGCGCCAGCGCCTCATCACCGTAAACGGGGTTGAAGTCGAACAGGATATTGCACAGCTGCACCAGTTTGACCCGTCGGGTCGCCATCCATAGGCGCATCTGTTCGCACCATGCGCTGACCGGCTTGCGCCACAGCGGCTGCGAGGCCATCACATAGCCCCGACAGAAGGGAATGCCGGCGGCATCCAGCGCCGCCGTAAAACGCTCGGCCAGCTGGGTGAACCAGCCATCGATCTCGACATGACGCTCGGGCGGGTAGTCCTCCAGGATCAGGGCGTTGTCCTGATCAGGATGCAGCAGACTTTCATGCCGTCCGCCGGACCCCATCACCAACACACAGAACCCGATCGGCGGCTCGCCCCAGCCCTGCTCCTGCATGGCATCTACTGCCTCGGCAATGGCGCGGCGATACAACCGGTCATTGTGATCACTGATCAGTTCGCTGACCAGCCAGCCCGGCAGCTGCAGCGACAACAACGCCCGTGCCAGCCGGGGCTGACAGGCCCGATACTGGGCCAACCCCTGTTCCGGTTTCGGTTCCGGTGCACCCAGTGCCGCCTGCAACGGCTCCAGCACAGCTTGCCAGCGGGGCGGCTCATCATCGGCCAAGAATACCTGACGCCATGGGGTTTGCATCGCTTCTCTCCCTGTTGGATACCCCCTTCAGCATAGAGCCCCGGTCCGGTAATGCCAGCCTAGCCGAGCGACCGGCAGCCCGGACCGCTGATGCGGCTGCGTCCCCCTTGGGTCGACTGCACTTCGATCCGGGTACCGATGCGGTCCTTCAAGGCCTGTACATGGGAAATCACCCCGATCAGCTTGCCCTCCTGCTGCAGGCCTGACAGGGTATCCAGCGCCGTTTCTAGCGCCTCTTCATCCAGGGTGCCAAAACCTTCATCCAGAAACAGCGAGTCCACGCGCACGTTGCGGCTGGCCATGCCGGAGAGGCCCAGCGCCAATGCCAGGCTGATGAGGAAGCTCTCCCCGCCGGACAGGTTCTTGGTGGAACGGATTTCACCGGCCTGATAGTTGTCGATCACGTTCAACTCCAGCGGCTGATCAACATCGCGTACCAACAGGTAGCGATCCGACATTTTCTGCAGCTGGTGATTGGCATGGCCGACCATCAGTTCGAACGTTAGCCCTTGGGCAAAATTGCGAAATTTCTTGCCGTCGGCCGAACCGATCAGTTCGTGCAAGGTTTCCCAGCGCGTCAGCTCGCGCTGCCGGGCTTCGATCGCCTGCTGCTGCTCACCGAACTGCGCTTTTTTCCGCGTATTGTCATCCAGCGCCCGCTGCAGGCTGCCGCGCTGCTCCAGCAAGCGGGCATGTTGCGCCTGCAGATGTTGCAAGGTTTCATTCAGTTGCGCAGCCACTTCAGTAGTCAGGGCTTGTTGCTGCAACAGGACCAGCGCCTGTTCGCAACGGGCATACAGCGCCTTGAGTTCGGCGGCACGATTATTCAAGGCCTCCTGCTGCAGGCGCAGACGGTGCAACTGATCCGGCGGCAGCAAGGCAGCCTGCAGCACGGCCTCATCCTCAAATCGGCTCAGGGCCAGCGTCTGGATGAAGGCGGCTTCCATCTGCTCGGTTTCCTGCTGCAGGCGCTGCTCGGCGACCGCGGCATCGCTGATCTGCTGCCGGCGCTGATTAAGCGCCTGTTCATGGCGATAGACCTCGGTTTGTGCACGTTCTTGAGCACTGCGTGCCTGTTCGCAGGCTCTTTTCAGACGGCTTTCCCAGGCCTCCGCATCCGGCTCGGATGACAGTTCGGTCCGTTGCTGCTGCAGGCGATCCAACTCAGCCTGATGTGCATCGACGGCCAGACGCTGCTGCAGACGCTGTTGCTCTGCGTGCTGACGTTGCTGATCGGCCTGCAGACTGTCGATTCGTTGCAGTTGCTGCTGCAGCTGTTTCCATGTCTCACGGGCGTCGAGATGTGCCTGCGCTACTTCAGCCGATGTAGGGCAAGAGGCCCACGCCAGCGCCTGCAGGCAGGCATCCATCGGCGCCTGTAGCTGGGCCAGTGTGTGCGTCAGCTCCTGCACACGGGCCTGATGACCTTGCAGCTGGCTGGTCACACGGGCACGTTCGACTTCGGTTTGTTGCAGCTGCTTTTGTTGCTCGGCCAGTTGCTGCTCTACCTGCAGCAAACGCGCTTTTTCTTCGCTCAGCTCAGGTGGCTGCTCGTTGTGCCAAGGGTGTTCTTCCGAGCCACACAGAGGACAGGGCTTACCCGGTTCCAGCTCATGGCGCTGCTGTTCCAGACTGGCGATCCGTTCGGCCAGCCGCTGGATCTGCAACAGATCCTTATATTCACGCTGGAGCCCGTCAACCTGTTGCTGTTGGTGTGCAAGTTGCTGGCCCAGCGCCTGTTCCTGCTGCGTCAGGACCTCCTGCGCCTGAGCCAGTGTCTGCTGCGACTGTCGATGCTCTTCCGCTTGCGCGACCAGATTTTTCAACTCACCCAACTGCTCGCCGCGGGTTTTCACCTCGGCCTGCTGGTCCTGCAGCACTTCACGGCTGGTGCCGTTCAACACCTCGGCCAGCTCGGTCTGGGTTTGCTGCATCGCCACCTGCAGCCGATCAGGGTCGGGGGATGGCCCCTGCAGCAGTTCCGCCGGCAGCTGGGCACGCAACTGCTGCAACGCGTTGCGTTTGAGCCTGATGCCGTAGTCCTGCTCACGCAATTCTTTGATCAGCGGCTGGTGACGTTCCAACTCTGCCAGGGCCTGCTGCTGATGCTGTTGCGCCCGGCTGAACCCTGCCTGAGCCTGCTGCAGCACCTGTTCCAGTGCCGGGACCTGGGCCTGCAACCCCGCCAGCGTCTGCCGAGCCGCATACAGATCCCGGCGACGCTGGCGCAGGGGCTCATATTCAGGCCGCAGTGCATCAGCCCGTTGTGCCTGTTCCAGACGCTGCTGCTCGGGCGCAAATGCCTGTATTTCTGTGTTCAGCTGTTGTTGCTGCTGTTCCAGTTGCTGCCGCTGTTGCTGTTCCTGGTCCAGCTGCTGGCGCCAGTTGAGCAGTTTCTGCTGCTGCTCCACCTGTGCCTGCTGTTGATGCACCTGTTCATTGATGCCGGCCAGCTCGCGGCTCAGGGTCGCTTCTTCCTCTTCATCCAGCAGTTGCAGGCCGGACTGGGCCGCTTTCAGCTGCTCCAGTTTGGATTTTTCTTCACCCCGGCGCTGATGTACCGCCTTGGAGATATCGGAGTAGATGGAGGTGCCGGTGATCTGCTCCAGAATCGGTGCCCGCGCATCCGCATCCGCCTGCAGAAAGGCGGCAAAACCGCCTTGCGCCAGCAGCATGGAGCGGGTAAAGCGGTCAAAATCCATGCCTGTCAGCTTCTCGATAGTATCGGCCACATCCTTGAGCTTGGTGACCAGCACCTTGCCACTGTCGGCTTCGGATACCTCATGCTTGGGCTGCTGCAAGGCACCATCGGCTTTCTTGCGGCTGCGGTGCTGACTCCAGTGGCAGCACCAGCGGCCCTGCGGGGTTTCAAAGACCACCTCGGCAAAACACTCGCCGGTCTGGCGCGACATCACTTCGTTCTGACTGGCATTGACCCGGTTCTGCCGCGGCGTACGGCCGTACAGTGCCAGACAGATGGCATCCAGCAGAGTCGACTTGCCGGCACCGGTGGGCCCGGTGATGGCAAAAATGCCATCGGAGGTATAGGCCGGGTTGGTCAGGTCGATCTGCCACTCTCCGGCCAGTGAATTGAGGTTCTTGAAACGGATCTGAAGTATGCGCATGCGGGCCCGGCTCGGTTGCTGTCGTGTGGTCTGGTACTATATTCGGTTTTGCTGATCGTTATCCGCGAGGAACTATGCTGCAACGGCTGCTCAATCATACCCAAGCCCTGTCACCGACTGAAAAAGGCATGGGGATCATGGCCTTGGCCATGTTACTGATTCCTGGCATGGATGCCATCGCCAAATTGCTGGCACCCGAACTGTCGCCGGCTCAGATCGGCTGTCTGCGCTTCATCATGCAGACGCTGCTGTTGCTCGGTCTGATGCGCAACGACCATACCGGCATGCGTATCGGTGCGGTTCTGGGGCCGTTGATGCTGGCAGGTCTCTGGATTGGCGCCGCCCTGGTGTTCCTGTTCTGGGGCCTGATCCACCTGCCGTTGGCCAACAACATCGCCATTTTCTTTGTCGAACCGCTGATCCTGATGCTGATGTCCGCCTGGTTCCTGGGCGAAAAGGTCAGTCGCCACCAGTACGGTGCAGTATTCGTGGGGCTGGCCGGCGCCCTGATTGTGATTCGCCCCAACTGGCAGGCGTACGGCTGGGTGACGGTACTGCCGCTGCTGGCCGCCACCTTTTACGCGGCCCATATGGCGACGCTGCGACACCTGTCGGGCCAGATCACCGCTCTGGCCGCACAGTTCTGGAGCGGCGTGTTTGCCTGCCTGTTTCTCGCGCTGGCCATGCTGCTGGCCGAGCCGTTCGGAATCGCTCAGCTGGAGTGGCGGCCTAATGTGCTCGACCAGTGGCCGCTACTGGTGATCATGGGCGTTCTATCAGCGCTGGCGTTCGGCCTGATCAACGCGGCCATGCGCTTGGCACCGGCCAGCCTGCTGGCACCCTTTCAGTATCTGGAGATCATCAGCGCTACCGCGCTCGGCTACCTGCTGTTCGGCGACTATCCGGACGCCATCACCTGGTTGGGGACGGCAATCATTCTGGGCTCGGGATTTTACCTGTTCCAGCGCGAGCGCCGGGTGCGCAAACGACTGGCCGAGGCCGGAATCGAGCCGCGCTGATCATTCGGCGCGGTGGTCGGTTTCTGCCATTTCCTGCAGCAGGCCATTGAACAACTGCTTCAATTCGGCCTGCTGCTCATCCGGCACCTGGTGGGCGGCCAACGCACGTTCAAACACCTCGGCAGGCTGCAGGTCGTCCAAAGTCTCTTCCTCGCCGTTGCGGGACAATACCCGCTCCACCACCCGATTGTTGCGCACCCGCAGCAGACTCAGCCGCGTGCCTGCCACGCGTTGCTCAAGCCACTGCCGCAGATCCGCCGCGATCTGCTCACCCTCGTACAGCACCTCAAGCCATATGGAATCATCTTCAGCAACGAGCGTATCCAGCGCCCGATCAAGTGCCGATTGATCACCCTTGATTCGCTCAAGCCGCTGAAAACGGGGGATGTCCAATAGCTGCACGTACGGCGTACGGCCCTCAAAGTCGATCAAACAGAGGCTTTTCTGCTGTTTGGCTTCACCAAACCCCATCGGCAGAGGCGAGCCGCTATAGCGGATATGCTCGCAACCGGCAACAGCCTGGGGTACATGCAGATGACCCAGTGCCACATAGTCCAGACTCTCCGGGAAGGCATCCACACCGACTTGCGCCAGCGATCCAACATACAGGTCCCGCACACCATCGCCTTCCAGCGTCTTGCCGCCAGCTGCAAACAGGTGCCCCATGCCAATCATCGGCACCTCGTCCGCCAGTTCTGCGCGCAGCCGCTCGGCTGCTGCGCAGACCCGGGCATAGTGCTCGCGGGTGCCAAGCACCAGCTTGCGATCCTTGTCTTCCAGGCTTTCGCCCGCCTCGGCCTGGCGAATATCCCGGTCGCGCAGATAGGGCACTGCACAGACAATGGCCTCAGGCTGGCCGGCCGCATCCTTGAGTAATACCACTTCATCCGCCGGGTCTTCACAGGCCGAACCCACCACATGCACATCCAATGCCTTGAGCAGTTGTGCCGGGGCATTGAGGAAACTGGGCGAATCGTGATTGCCACCAATGATCACCACGTGGCGGCAGCCGGACGCGGCAACCCCGTTGAGGAACTGATAATACAGCGCCTGTGCGCGGTTACTGGGGGTGGTGGTGTCGAACAGATCCCCAGCTATCAGCAACACATCGACCGACTGCTGCCAAATCTGCTGCTGCATCCAATCAAGAAAGGCCGCAAACTCCTCGTAGCGCTTCTGGCCATACAACAGTCGCCCCAGGTGCCAATCGGAGCTGTGCAACACACGCAGGACACCATCCGGTCTTGAAGCAGACACAGCAGACGCCAGCGCCTCCTGTGAGGGTGAGGCTTCCTGAGAAACGGGCGTTTCCTGTGCAATGGGTTCATCAAACAATGACGGCTGGTCGGACATCGGGGTCTTCCTGCAACAAAGGGGGTAACTCGGCTCTGGGCACGACTATAGAGCGCCATGCTCAGGTTCTCAACCGGCGCCGCTCCGCCGTACACCACGGCCAAGGGCTGGACTTGTGACACCTGTTTGGGTAGGGTCTTGCACGCTCACACCTGAGCCATCAGGTGATTAACCCGAAGTTATCGGCCACTTCAGCTCTCGGACGCATGTATCAGACACCCCGCTGATTTCTGCCCGGAGACAGGCCCTATCTGTTCTGGTTAAGAGGACCAACCATCATGACACTGCAACAACTCTGTGAGCTTTTGCCTCACCTGAGCTTTCCCTGACAAGGCCGACCCGACCGTTGGCCATATCGGCTGCACCGACTGCAGCAATCGCCTGCCAGGAACTGCAGGCATCTTCACGCCTCCAGCCTTGCGCCCGCTTCTCAATGCCGGGCCGCTGGTGGATATCGATCGTTTCGAATGAGGACAAGATTTGAACGAGAACGGATTTACTCAATTTTCAGCCGTAACAGTGCTGTTGCTGCTGGCCGCCTTCTACGGCGGTACCTACCTGCTGACCCTGCTGATTCGCAAAGAAAAGGAAGATACGTCCGGTTTCATGGTCGCCGGTCACCATGTCGGTTTCGGCATGGGCGCGGCCAGCATGACCGCCACCTGGATCTGGGCCGCCTCCTTTTATGCCGCCGCCACCTCGGGCTATACCTATGGCGTGTCCGGCCCTATTCATTACGGCCTCTGGGGCGCATTGATGATCCTGTTCATCTACCCCTTCGGTCGCCGTTTCCGCAAACTGGCGCCCAATGGCCATACATTGGGCGAACTGATTCATGCCCGCCATGGCTCATCCAGTCAGTTGATTCTGGCCGGGTCCAACGTGCTGGGCAGCATCATCAGCCTGATGGTGAACTTTACCGCCGCCGGCGCACTGGTATCGGTACTGTCACCCCTGTCATTTGAAACCGGCGTACTGGTCGCCGGCCTCGGCGTGCTGGCCTACACCCTGACCTCGGGCTTTCGCGCGTCGGTCTTCACCGATTTTGCCCAGCTGGTTGCTCTGATGGCCATCGCCATTGTCATCATCCCGGCCGTGCTGTTTTCTGCCGGCGGCCCCAGCGTCATGGTCGACGGCCTCAGCCGCATGACCGACGAACAGGCCAACCTGCTGTCCGTCGATGCCATTATGAATCAGGGCGCGCCCTTCTTTGTCGCCGTACTGGCCTACGCCATCGGCAACCAGACCATCTCCCAGCGCCTGTTTGCCGTGCGCGAGAGCCATATCAAATCCACCTTCATCACCGCGACCCTCGGCTATGGCGCCATCGTGATTGGCTTGGGCATGATCGGCCTGATCGCGCTCTCCGTGGGCATCGAACCCATTGACGGCGACATGAACAACCTGATCCCGCAGATGGTCTCCACCTACCTGTCACCGGTGTTCGTGGCGTTGTTCTTCATCCTGGTGATCGGTTCACTGTCCTCCACCGCCGATTCTGATCTGTCGGCGTTGTCCACCATCATGATGGCCGACGTATATGGCAAGAACATTGCCAAAAACAACCCAAACCCCAAGGTGATGATGCTGGTGGGCCGCATCACCATGATTGTTGCGACCGTGGCCGGACTGATCTTTGCCAGCTTCTCACTGGACATTCTGGTGATGCTGGTATTTGTAGGTGCGCTCTGGGGGGCCATCGTGTTCCCGGTGATCCTCAGCTGCTACTGGGATCGCGTCAGCAATGCGGCCTTCACCTGGTCGGTTGTGATTGCCATGGCGCTGTTCTGTATCGCCCGTTTCGAACTGCTGGAGATGACCGGCATGACGGTTCTGGCCTTTGAGGTACTGGCATCAGCGGGTGGTGCTGTCGTCATCGGCCTGATGGTCTTCGGCTTTTTGGGCCGCAGCGCGGGCCTGCTGGCCGGTGCGCTCACGCTGATGGGCATGCTGCTGTTCGCCACCGGCTTCCTGCGCGACTACATGGTTCTGGTGGCGTCACTCACGGCCTACGGTGCCAGCGCTATCGCCTGCAGCGTCATGTCGCTGTTCAACCGGGAACGTTTCGATTTTGACCTGATCAAGGAACGTGTCGGCGACTACGACGATACTGAAACCGTTGATGATTCCGGCCTTGTTGCGGAGGGAGCAAAATGACCAACGAACTGGTATACGCAGCCTATATTCTGATCTGGCCCGCTCTGACACTGGGCGTACTGGCGGTGATCTGTAGTGCCGTTGTGCGCGATGTGCGCAAGGCACGCCAGTCGGATGACGACCTGATCTAAACCGGACAGCACCGGTTCACACTCAGCCCGGCACCCTGCCGGGCTTTTTCATGTCCGGCGTACCCAACAGACCTCATTCGCCCTGCAGGGTCGCCAGAATGCGCCGACGGCCTCCTCGGTTGCGGTGCTCCCCGAGATAGATCCCCTGCCAGGTGCCCAGCGCCAGCTCACCCTGCTGCACTGGCAGCATCAGGCTGACGCCCAGCAAGCTGCTCTTGAAATGCGCAGGCAGGTCATCCGGGCCTTCATAGGTGTGCTGGTAGTAAGGTTCGTTCTCGGGTATTGCACGGTTGAAGAAGGCTTCAAAGTCGGCCCTCACCGTGGGATCGGCATTTTCATTCAGTGTCAGGCTGGCTGAGGTGTGCTGCAGCAGCAGATGCAACAACCCCGTCCGCACCTGGCGCAGCTCGGGCAGCGCCTGTTCGATCTCGTCCGTAATCAAATGAAAGCCTCGCGCCCGCGGCTGGAGTGTGATGGTTGTCTGATACCACATGGCTGTCACCCGGTTAAATGCAAACCCCGACTATAGAATCGACCCGCCGCCGACTCAACCGCACGGCGGTCAGAACCCCGCCTCGCGGCGCAGCAACGCGATGGCCGAACGCCAGTAATGCCAGCCCCAGGCACGACGCTCGCCATACAGCACCAGCTTGCCACGGAGCTGCGCCACCGATTCCGCCGGCAAGGCTTCACGTGCCTCTGGCGTCAGTATAAGCGTCACACGGTACAGCGCCTGCTCGGGAATCAGCAGCTCGCCCTGCTCGCGTACCAGCAACTCGCCGCCACGGGTGGACGCCAGCAGGCCATCCGCCAGTACGCGGGTGGCATCACTGTCAATACGCTGGACGAGCAGATCCAGCGGCGGCAACTGGCCCGACTCCACGAATAGCCGGGCATGATCACCGGGCTGCACCCGCTCACGCTCGGTTTCCGGCAGGTAGCCATGGACCTGCCAGCGGCCCGGCTGAATGACCTGTGCCAGCGGATCGTTTTCGGCCACCCAGGCGCCTGTTCCAAGATCTGGACTGGCCAGCTTGAACACACCGGATTGACCGGCCTGCAACTGGAAGCGCGCCAGCTGCTGCTCCAACCCGTTCATCTCGGCCAGCACCTTGCGCCGCTCCGAGGCGATCACCCCCTGCTGCTGATATAGCTCGGGGTCAAGCCGGCTGGCCGTGCGCTGTCGATCCAGCCCCTGCAGACGCGCACGTGCACTCTGGTATTCCGATTCCAAATCCGGCGAGTGCAGACGGAACAGCAGCGCCCCGCTATCGACCTTCGCCCCATCCACTTCCAGGACCTGCTCGATGCGGGCATCCCCTGGCGCCAGCAAGCGCTCGGTCTCGGACGGTGACAACAGGGCCTGAGTATGAATTCGGCTGTCCCAGGGCAGCACCAGGATCAGCAGCACCAGCGCAAGGGCACCCAGGCTGCGGAGACTGCGTTTACTGTGCATGATATCGCTCTTGCGTTCTCGCCAGACATTCAGTTCATTTATGATCGGGCGCAGGATAAACCAGCCGATCTCGACGGCCCCCAGCAGAGGCCCCAACGGCTTGGGAAAAGTCAGGTACACCATGATGGCGATACCGATGAATACCACCAGACGGTACAGCCAGGTGCCCCAGGCAAACAGGATCAGTAGACGATGACGCGCCCGGGCAAAGTATTCCGGTCGCTCGTCACCGAGCCCGAACAGCCACTCCCTGAGATTCCAGCGCGCCAGAGCAAAGGCACGCTGGTGCAGGTTGGGTAGATCCAGCCAGTCCATCAGCAAAAAATAGCCGTCAAAGCGCAGGAACGGCGAAGCATTGACCAGCAGTGTCGAGATCCAGGTGGTAGTGGCCAGCAGAAACACGCCATTGCGCAAGGGGCCGTCGGGCAGGAATCCCCATAACAGCGTCGCCCAAGCCGCGATGGTCAACTCGGTTCGTATGCCGGCCGCGCCCACCAGCAGCCGCTGCCGCCGTCCAGGCAACTTCCAGGCATCATTCACATCGGTGTAGGCCATCGGAAACATGACCAGAAAGGCAATCCCCATGGTCGGTACACGGCAGCCCAGATGCTTGGCGGTATAGGCATGGCCCAGTTCATGCAGAAACTTGACGCACACCAGCGTCACGCCATACGCCAACAGCCCCGACAGGCTGAACAGGTCCACCAGCGTGGCGGTAAAGGTATCCCACTGTCGGGACACCTCGACCAGCCCCAGCAGCAGCGCCAGCAGGCTGATCAGGGCAAAGGTACCGCTGCCCAGCCACTGCACCGCCCCCAGCGTACGATCCAGCCAGGCATCCGGACGCCATAACGGCACGCGAAAGAACAGGTAGCGGTGCAACAGCCAGGTCAACGGCGAGGTCTTGCGTTGCGCCAGGCGTTCCTCGAAGCGACGGCTGATGGCCGCATGGCCGCTTTTGACCAGTTCATGCTGATGCAGGAACTTGACCACTTCTTCCACCGCCGCGGCATCCGCCTGCAGCGCCGTATCCTGCTGCAGCGACATCACGATCAGCGCCGGATCGGCCAGTGACCAGCGGCACAGGATCTCAAAGGTCATCCAGTCGATGCGGAAATACAGATTACGCAGGGGGTCATGCAGCGACCATGTGGGCTCGCCCTGTGCATTGTCAGGGCCTGAGTGCAGCACCAGCTCATCCCTGAGCGCGGGCAGTGTCATATTCCGGTCCATGGCGTTAGAGCCCAATCCAGCCGCGCAAGGCACTCCAGGGGCGGCGGACAATCCAGTAGATCAACGTCACCCTGTCGCCTTCAAGCTTGGCGGTCCCTTTCAACCCCACCCGAGGCCCCGGCTCGGCCGCATCGGGATCAAGCTGAGCCCTGACCCGGTAGGCATACTGGCCGTCAGGCCGCTGTTCGGCCAGATGCGCCACATAGCTGACACGCGCACTGACCGGGTGCACCGGGTCGGCAGACAGATAGAGCCGAACCCGGCTGCCGACCGGCAGACTCACCATGTCAGCCGGCGAGACCCAGGCCTCGATCTGTGTCCGGTGCTCATCCGCCACCACCATGATGCGTTCACCCGTGACAACCGGGCGGCCAACCAGCTCACCGGCATCCTCGAACAACACGATGCCGGCCTGGGGCGAGTCCACCTGGCTGCGTGCATTGAGCTCACTCAGATACTCCACCTCCACTTGCCGTTCAGCAATCTGGCTTTGCAATACAGCCAGCTCGGCCTTGCTCTCAGGATCAAACAACGCCCGTTGCGCATTGCGTCGGTACTCGGCCTGGATCGTGGTCAACGAGCGCTGAGCCACTTCCAGGCGACTGGCCAGGGATACACGGTCAAAGGCGAACAGCGGCTGCTCTGCCTCAACACGCTGATTGGGCGACACCTGTATCGCATCAATGATGCCATCCATGGGCGCACGAATGATGGCCGGCTCCAGCGGGACAAGTTCAGCCGGTGCCAGCACGGACAAACGCACCGGGACACAGGCGATAGCAACAACCGCCAACGCCACGCCTCCTCGCCAGAGCCAGCGACGCCGTTGATCCGTTCTTTGGCGGGCGCGCCAACGCGGCCACCAGCCAACAGGGCGGGAAGCGGCGTACGCCTGACCCCAGGCATCGCACCACTCCTGCAATAGCGACAGCTCGGCCGACTTGAACGGCTGCTCGCGGGCCAGCACCAGGCGACCACCGGGGTAGCCTTCACGAGCCGGCAAGCGAATGACGGCCAGAAACGGTGGTAGCCACTCCTGCCAACCGGCCCACTCGTCCGAGCCGGACAACATACGCAAATCCAGCGTGGCAGTACCCGCCTCGGCGGCGTCCGCCTGCTTGCACCAGCGATCCAGCCAATGCACATAGGGTGCCTGACGTTCCACGGCGGATACCCCGGACAGGGCTTCCACGCCCTGCCCCTGAGTCCACAGGGCGGCCTGACGGTAGGGTGCCAGCGCATGCGTTTCATTGACCAGCACAAAACGCAGAGAAGCGGCTGAAGCCGCTTCACGTGCCCGCCGCATCAAGTGCAGCAGTGTGGCCAGCATCGCTTCGGAGGCGTTGTGCTGGCCGGTTCCCGACTGTTGTACCGCTTCAGGCATTACCACTCCGCTTATCAGCCGCCGCGCGCGCCAGCTCGATCAGGCGATCACGCTCGGCCTTCCAGGCAAACTGGTTATGCGATTGCAGCTGCGACATCAGCCCCTGATTGCCTTCGTGCATGACTTCGGCCGTTTCCGCCGGCTGCTCGGAGCGAACCTGGATGGTCACCATGGTTTCAACCTGGTTGCCGTCCTGATCACGCGCAATCACGCGAATCACCAGCGTGCCGTCAAAGCCCTTGGGCGCAACCCCACGGAATTCACCCTTTTCAGGATCGAACAGCAGCCAATCGGGCAGCTCGCGTCCATCGGCTAGCACCGCTGCCAGCGAGATCTCCGCGCCCGGCTCGGTATGTCCGAAAGTATCCGCCGGGATGCTGAAGCTGATCAGGGTAATACCGTTGCCGGAACTGAAACGCTGCTGCGGAATATCACGCTGCACCAGAATCTGTCCGGTTTGCGGCGGCTGCGCCAGTTCAACACGTGACTCGACACGCGGTGCCTCCGGGACATCAACCGGCGGGGGTGGCGCCGGAATATCGGCCGCTGGTGCAGGAGCCGGTGTGACCGGTGCCACGGGCGGCGCAACCGGTGGCTGCGACGGCTCAAGCGGACGCTCAGGCTCTACAGGCGGCTCGGGTTCAGGCTCGGGTTCGGGCTCAGGCTCAGGCTCAGGCTCAGGCTCGGGTTCCGGTTCGGGCTCGGGTTCGGGCTCGGGTTCCGGCTCTACAGGAATAACCTCCACTGTAACCTCGAGAGTATCGGTACCTCCTTCACCATCACTCACTATCACGGTAAAGCTGTCATCACCGGTATAGTCCGGGTCAGGGGTGTACTCCCAGCTGCCGTCCGGGTTGATCGTGACCTGGCCGTTGCTCGGACCCTCGGTGCCCGGCTCAAACGTCAGCGGATCACCATCGGGATCATCCGCGTCCAGCTGACCGCTGACCGGGGTGTCTTCCGGCGTGGTGACGCTGACGTTTTCACCCAGCGGGTCGCCATTGCCGTCTACAAACTCTGGAGCACCGTTGCCCGCATTAACTGTGACCATCACGGTAGCAGTCTCGGTGACGTCCCCCGACGTTACGGTATAGGTGTAGCTATCCTCACCCGTGAATCCTTCCTTAGGCGTATAGGTCAGGGTGCCGTCATCGTTGATCACCACGCTGCCGTTTGTGCCTTGGGTCACTGCGGTAATTTCAGGCGTGCCTTCGAAGCTGTCGTTATCCAGGATCGGCGTGGTCACCGGAGTGCTTTCATTGGTGGTGGCGATGTCGTTAGCAATATCCACCACCGGGGTCACCGTCACGGTGATCTCTTGAGTCGTGGTGTTGCCGTCATCATCGGTGATGGTCACGGTGAAACTGTCGTTGCCGTGGTAGTCATCTTTCGGGGTATAGGTCCACTCGCCCGTGGCCGGGTCGATCACCGCCGTGCCGTTCGATGGGGTGCCGGTGACCGTAAAGTAACTGCCATCGGTCAGGCCATCCGGATCGGTGGCGGTCAAAGTACCGGTCACCGGGGTATCTTCATCGGCCGTACCCGAGGTATCACCGCCGATCACAGTGGGGTCTTTGACCTTGTTCACGGTCACGTTGACCGTGGCCGTTTCGGTGACGCCGCCTGAGGTTACCGTGTAGGTGTAGCTATCCTCACCCGTGAATCCTTCCTTAGGCGTATAGGTCAGGGTGCCGTCATCGTTGATAACCACGCTGCCGTTTGTGCCCTGGGTCACTTTGGTGACTTCAGGTGTGCCTTCGAAGCTGTCGTTATTTGTCAAGTCCCGCATGATTATAAGGTCGCTTTTTAAAAAGTTCCGGATGGGTTTTATGCCACTCCTTCATCGCCATGATGGGTGGTTTGGAGTC
>NZ_JAHQZT010000010.1 GCF_019061305.1 Marinobacterium weihaiense | reverse complement strand
TCTGATGCGTGATCTGAATCTGACCTGCAAGCAGCCGGGACCGCACAAGTACAAACAGGCTACGGTAGAGCGGCCAGATATTCCCAACTGCCTTAGCCGGGAGTTTGAGGTGCAAGCCCCCAATCAAGTGGTGTGGCGATATCACCTATATCTGGGCGCAAAACCGCTGGTATTACCTGGCTGTTGTGCTTGATCTGTTTACACGTCGAGTCGTTGGCTGGTCGCTCTCGGACCGCCCGGATAGCGCACTGGTCGTTAAAGCCTTGGAGATGGCATACGAGCAGCGTGGCAAACCTGCTGGACTGATGTTTCATTCGGACCAGGGAAGCCAATATGCCAGCCGAACCTTCCGGCAACGTCTGTGGCGCTACCGGATTCAGCAGAGCATGAGCCGAAGGGGTAACTGCTGGGATAACGCCCCAATGGAACGACTGTTCCGCAGTTACAAGTCCGAATGGATGCCGGCGGCAGGATATATTTCAGCCAGTAAAGCCCAGCGGGATATCAGCTTCTACTTGATGGAGCGATACAACTGGCAACGGCCACACCAATACAATCAGGGACAGCCACCGGCTGTGGCAGAGGAAAAGCTTAATTTACTGTCCGGGAATGGTTGACCACTACACCAGCCCGCGCGTATCGCAGTAAAATCGCCACCTTTAAGATCACTATCGGAGTAATCACCCCATGGGCAGAGCGTATCAGAACCGCAAAGAGTCAATGGCCAAAACCTCGGACATGAAGGCCAAGCTCTATAGCCGTTACGGGCGCGAAATCTATGTTACGGCCAAGTCGGGCGGCGTTGACCCCGATGGCAACCTGGCGCTGCGCGGCCTGATCGATCGTGCCAAAAAGGATCAGGTGCCAGGTCACGTGATCGACAAGGCGCTTGACAAGGCCAAGGGTGGTGGCGGCGAAGACTACTCTCCCGCGCGTTACGAAGGTTACGGCCCCGGTGGCAGCATGGCGATCATCGAATGTCTGACCGATAACCCCAACCGTACCTTCGGCGACGTGCGTCAGGCGTTCACCAAAACCAAGTGCAAGATCGGTACTCAGGGCAGCGTCAGCCATATGTTCGATCACTGCGCCATCTTCGTCTTTGCCGGCGATGATGAAGAAGCCGTGCTTGAAGCGCTGATGGAAGGGGATGTTGACGTCACTGATATCGAAAACGAAGACGGCAAAATTTCCGTTTTTGCCCCCAACACCGAATACTTCAAGGCCAAAACCGCCCTGATCGAACGCTTCGGTGAAATCGATTTTGATGTCGATGAGATCCAGTTCATCCCGCAGAGCTACACCACTCTCAGTGGCGACGATGTGGCACTGTTCGATAAGTTTCTGACGATGCTGAACGATCTGGACGATGTACAGCAGGTGTACCACAACGTCGAGATCTGAAGGGGCTGATCACAGGCCGGCCTCAAGCCGGGTGATGAAAGTAGACCAGCACGCGCTGCTCACGAATGCAGTTGTCGACCACGTCATGGAGTGAGCGGATGTAGTCGAACAGCGCGGCAAGTACGTTTTCGGCGGCATCGCCTCCGGTGTTGAGCGGGCAGACATCGCGCAGGTTGCCGACCTGTTCGAAGGCGTGTCTGACAACGCGGGGGGAGAGTGCTGCATGGGGCTGAAAGCCGCAGGCATCGGTCAGCGGGCGCAATCGGGCCAGGTCACTTTGTTCCAGTGCCGTTTCGATCAGCCTGATGATGCGCTGCAGGGATGCGTGAGCGGTCTCCAGCTGATGATCGTCCATAACGGCCAGCGCCTGCCCGATGAAGTCCAGTCCATGCAGGTGCTCTGCCGCGCACAGCGCGAGCAGCGCCTGGATGTGCGCCTCATGTCTGAAGCTGTAGCACCTGAAATCATGATCCTGCTGATGACGGGATGCCTTGTCCAGCAGTGCATACAGCGCACCGCCATAGAGCTCATCGGTATAGGGACTGTTGCGGTCGAGCGTGAAGACGACAGCGGGAATATGGGTACTCATGTTGGCAGGCTCCAGACGGATGTCACCGGGTCGGGTCAGGGGAATACGCAGGCCCACTCTACCGCGAGCAGGCGTGGCGGTCATCGATGAGCATCAGGTACCCGAGAAGAGCCCCCCTTTTTCCGTTTCAGCCGGCGGTCTTGTCGTTCCACCACTGCCAGTCCACATGGCCGTTTTCTGGCGTCAGTTCAGACAGGTGCACATCGGCCTGAGCGTTGTCGCTGGGCTGGCCGTTGTGGCCCCACCAGCTCCAGCCGATATGACCAATTTCGGCGTTGTGAGCGGCCAGGGTAACCGGTGTGCTGCCGCTGTCGTGCGGCGCAGCCGCAGCCTGCCACCAGTTCCAGCTGATATGGCCGACTTCCGGCGCTGCTTCGGCGGCCTGGGCTGCGGTCATGGACAGCATGCCGAAGGACGCCACCAGGGCGGTACGTGCAATGGTCTTGGAAATGTTTTTGAACATGTTTAAAAGCCTCGGTTAAGTCGATTAATGGTGATGAATGGCTATAGATTTTGTTATGAGGCCATATGTGTAATGTGCTGTGAAAACGCGGCCTACTATGCCGCAGGCACACGGTCAGACTGATTGCCGCTACATTACGAATTTGTCAGTAAATGTGGGGGAGTAGGTTCAGTCGCGACGCGGTAGCAGGGTTCGAAATGCAGCGCCGAGCTGAACGACCGTGCCAAGGGGCGGGGTGATATAAAACGCATGGTCGATGTGCGCATGTTACTTCTGCAGATGGCCGATGGCGCTAACGGAAACGGTCTGTCATACAGCAAAAAACCACTTTTATGTTCCGGTTTTGAGTCATGTCCGGTCAGCTCCCAAGGGCATGCATGGTAGACTAAAGTCTGTTGTCCCGCGCTGGAGCTCGTCTGTGTCTGCTGTATTGATCGTTGAAGATTCTCAGGTTGTTATCAAGGTACTTCGGTACATTGCCCGCCAGACGCTCAGTGCGTTTGATGTTGTTTTTACAATGAGCGCCGAAGAGGCACGGCTTGAGTTGGCAAAACGCGATGACTGGTTTGCCTGTATCGTCGATCTGAACCTGCCGGATGCACCGGATGGCGAAATGGTCGATTACCTGCTGGAACAGCAGATTCCCACCATCGTGCTGACCGGCCGAATGGGGGATGAGCGGCGTGATGCGTTGTTGCGTCAGGGGATTGTCGATTATGTGCAGAAGGAAGGGCTGTACAGTTATAAGTATGCCGTGAACCTGGTAAATCGGCTGCATCGCAACCGGGATATCAAGGTGCTGGTGGCCGAGGATTCCGCCGTGACCCGCTGGTTTGTGGCCGACCTGCTGCGTCGGCACCGGTTTCAGATCGTCGAGGCCGAAAACGGTAAGCAGGCGCTGGAAGCAGTGCTGGCCGATGATAGCATCGACATTCTGTTGACGGACTACAACATGCCCGTGATGGACGGTTTTCAGCTGATTCACGCGTTGCGGAACAAGCATGAAAAAGTCGATCTGGTGATTATCGGCCTGTCGTCCGCCGACGATAAGTATCTGTCCGGCAAGTTCATCAAGAACGGGGCGGATGACTTCCTCTACAAGCCGTTTTCCCATGAGGAGTTTTTCTGCCGCATCATGCATGCGGTTGCTTCGATGGAGCGTACCCGCGAGTTGCACCGCTTGGCCTATACCGACCCGCTGACCGGCCTGCATAACCGGCGTTATTTCATGGAACAGGCGCGCAAGCTGATCACCAAGGCCGACGCCCCTGAATCGGCGCTGAGTCTGGCCATGCTGGATATCGATCATTTCAAGCACATCAATGACAACTACGGCCATGATGCGGGAGATCTGGTGCTGATCGCCTTTGCCCAATCGCTGCGTCGCGCGTTTGCGCGTTTTGTGGTGGCACGGATGGGAGGCGAAGAGTTCTGCATTCTGTTCCCCGGGCTGCCGGTGGATCGCGCGGCCCGGCTGCTGGAAGCCGTGCGAGAGCAGACCGAAGCCGGTTGTGTCGACACGCCGGCCGGCAGCCTGAGTTTTACCTTCAGTGCCGGGCTCGTCGAACGCTCGGCGGGCAGCCTGGATGAGCTGCTGAAGCAGGCCGACATGCGGCTGTATACAGCCAAGGAGCAGGGGCGCAACCGGATCGAACAGACCGGGGCCACCCGGGCCGTTTCATGCGCCTGAGCCCCGGTTACGCGCCTCGATAGCTTACCCGGCCGTGCGCCTCACTGCCCGGCCGGTATCCGTTCCAGCACGCCGCCAGCAAACACCTCGTACAGTTTCAGCTCCGGCATGTGTACATAGCCGATGTGGCAGTCACAGCCCTGGTTGGGGCAGGGCTGCCGGCTGGGCTGAAAGCTGCCGTCGTAGAGGTTGCCCAGTGACTGCTTGACGAAATGGCAGCGGGTGACGTTGCCATCGCCATCCACGCTGATCACGCTGTCACCGGTATGGCAGGGACGGCCCAGGCTGGAGTAAATCTTGCTGTTGTGGTCCACCAGCGGGTCAATGGTACGCAGGCGTTGCCAGTGCGCGGGGGTGAGGGTGTGCTGTTCATCGCGGTTGATGTTGACCCACAGGTACACGCTGTCCGGCAGGGCGCGGCGCAGGGCTTCCAGCGCGGCGATGTCCTCCGGGTTGCCGACGCTGCCAACACTGAAGCGGATGCCCGCTGCCTGCAGGCTGTGGCAGCGTTGTACGAAACGCTCCAGGCTGACTTCATGCGGGTGATAGCTGCACCAGAGCGCCAGCTTGGGGTGCGCCAGTGCCTGCAGTTGGCGGGCCGGGCTCGACAGGTTGGTCTGGATCACCACCTTGTGCACCTGGGGCATGGCACACAGCCGGACGATGGCCCGCTGGTAAGACAGATGAATCAGCGCTTCGCCCCAGGGGGTGAACATGATCTGCAGCGGACGTTGCTGTTGCTCGGCCCAGTCAACCAGGCGCTGCAGGTCGGCTTCGTCCCGGGCCAGGGTTTCGCGGCTGTCACGCTGCTTGCCGAAGGGGCAGTAGTGACAGTCGTAGTTGCAGCTGCTGAGCCGCCCCCGGTAGAGGATGCTCAGCGGGCTGTGCGGTGCCTCGGGGCTCATGTCCAGTCCCAGCCCTGCATGCGCTGCTTTACCGCGTCGCTGAACAGCCAATGGCCGATCAGGTCGGCCTGCTCGATACCGCCGGCCGTGGGGCGCAGACGTTGCGCATCGATGTCGAGCCAACCCTGCTGCTGCAGCAGCATCAGCTGCGGAAAGTCTTCCAGCACCTCGCTGCCAAAGCGCTGCCGGTAGTGCGCGCGTGCCAGGCCTTCGCACTGCAGGATGCCCAGCAGCACAAAGCGCCGCCGCTGTTCGTCTGCATTCAGTGCAAAGCCGTAATGGGCCTGGCGGAAGTCCTGATCACTGCTTGCCACATAATCTTCGATCAGGCCCTGTATCTGGCGCTGTTCCACTGCATAGTGCCCGGAGTAGTGCAGCCGGGAGGTGTAGGAACGTGCGCCGGGGCCGAGGCCGATCATGCCGTCTTCCTGGCAGCGGTAGGCCGCTTGCGGTGTATCGGTGGCGGGTTTCACGAACTGGCGCATCGACAGCTGCCGGTAGCCCTGCGCCAGCAGGTAGTCGCGGGCCTGGCGGTAGGCCTGATGACGGTCGCTGGTGATCGCGTTGTGGCGGCGGGCACGCTTGCCCAGCCCGGTCAGCGGGCGCACGTACAGCGGGTAGATGAAGATCTCTTCCGGCTGATAGGCGACGGCGGTTTCCAGCGTGGCCTGCCAGTCATCGGGCGATTGCTGATGGTTGCCGTAGATCAGATCGATGTTCAGCACCGGGAAGTCGTGGCGGCGAATGCGTGCCAGCGCCTGCTCCACGGTACTGGCCTGCTGGGGCCGCCCCAGTGCCTTGAGATCCTGGCTGACGAAGCTTTCGATGCCGATGCTGATGCGGCTGACCTGCTGTTCCTTGAGTACGGCGAGTCGCTCGTCGGTGGCGGTGGCCGGCGAGACCTCAACCGAGGCGTGTCGGCCCTGCCAGCCCAGTTCCCGGCGCAGGATGGTAAACACCCGCTGCAGCTGGTCGGCGCTCAGAAACGTGGGCGTGCCGCCACCGAAGGCCAGCTGTTCGAAACGGGCCTCGCCCAGCCACTCGGCGCTGATGCGGGCCTGGCGTTCAAGGGTGGTGAGGTACTGCTCGACCAGTGCCTCGGGTGGGCGACTGAGAGTGAACAGGTTGCAGTAGCCGCAGCGCATTTCGCAAAAGGGTACGTGCACGTACAGAAACAGCTGCTGCTTGACCTCGTCGGCCCAGGCCTTTTGCAGGTCGATGGCCGGCGCCAGCGTGCGGTAGGCGGTTTTGTGCGGGTAGGCGTAGACGTAATTGAGGTAGTCATCCTGCTGCTGCAGCAGCTGCTGTAGTTGCTGGTCGACCGACGCTCGGGTGCCCGTCATGAGGGCGGTGGTGGAGGTGGTCATTCCTGTGAAGCCCCTGGCAAGACGAATTCGGCATAGGGCACTTCCCAGATGCAGGGGTGGGCCACGCCATGGCCGGTGACGCCCTCGTCGCCGTAGGCGGTGCCATGGTCGCTGCTGAACAGGCACAGGGTGTCGCCACGCCGGTGCATGGCGTCGATCAGGGGCGCCAGTTCACCGTCCACGTAGGCCAGCGCTTCCAGCTGAGTGGCGGTGGAATCCTCGTTCACGCCCGGACTGTACATGCAGTTGGGCTGGTGCATGGCCGACAGGTTGATGAATACCAGGCTGGGGGTGTCGGCGGACAGGCGCTGCAGGGCGTCGCGGGCGATGGCGACCTGGTTGCGGGTCGAGTGGTATTCGGTGACGCCGGTCTCGACCGACCAGTGCTGCTCCTTAAACAGGCCGGGCAGCACCCGGCCAAGGGGGTTCTGTCGATTGAAAAAGCCCACGCCGCCGATGCACAGGGTGTGGTAGCCCAGTTCGGCCAGGCCTTGTGGCAGGGTGGCGGCTTGACACTGCCAGGTGCGGTCTCCGGTGGTGCTGGAGCCGGCAAACTCGCAGGCAAACAGGCGCTGGTAATCCGCCGGTTTCGGGATCGGGGTCGGCAGGTAGCCGGAAAAGAAGGCGTGGTGGGCAGCATAGGTGAAGGTGGCCGGGGTATGGCGCTTCTGCCACTGACCGCCCGGCAGCAGTTGCTGCAGAAACGGCGTGCGGCCTTGCTGCATGGCCTGGCTGGCCACGTCGTAACGCAGCGTATCGAAGGTCAGCCAGAGGATGCTGGTGCGCTGCTCGATCAAGTGTCGGGCATCAATCATGGTGTGTGGTCCTTGAGGCAAGGGTGTTCAGGTAGTGCCGCAGCTGCAGTTCATAGCTGTTGTATCCCTGTGCGGTCACCCGCTGCAGGAAGTCGCCGAAGGCGTTGATCTCCAGTACCCGGTGGCTGCGCTGGTACTGGTGAAAGGCAACATCCACGGCCAGTTGGGTGCTGTGCGGGTAAAGCTGGGCCAGCCTGGCCATGTCGGCCTCGAGTGCCCGCACCGCCGACTCGGGCAGCAAGGGCCACAGCTCTTCGAGCGGGTGGCGCTGGTTGAGCAGGTGCAGATTGGTGATGGGGCTGCGGCTGCTGCGCAGCACGCCCAGCGCGATCCGGCCGTCGATGACCAGCAGGCGGCTGTCGCATTCGCGCTGCCGGTGTTTCAACTTGGGAATCCACTGCTCCACGATCAGGCCGGATTCGGCCAGCAGTTCGATCAGTGGAGCAATCTGTGCCTGGCCCTTGAACAGGCGCGGCCTCAAGCTGTTGAACCAGCGGCCGTTGTCGTATTCCAGCGTGGTCAGGGCGTGCAACTGGTTCGGGCCATGCCGTGTCAGGGCCATAATGCCGGAGCCGCCGGCGCCGAAGCGTGGCTTGATGAATACTCGGCGCCAGCCAGGCTGCTCCAGCAGTGTCCACAGCTGGTCGGGGTGGCGGATATCGTAACGGGCGTTGGGCACGGCGATGCCCGCCTGATGCAGGTTGTGGTGGCAGGTGTGCTTGTCGGACACGGCCAGCACGTGCGCCGGGCTGTTCATCCAGTGGTGGTCGACGCCACTGTGCAGCAGTTGCTGCTGCCACTGTTGCAACCGCTGTTGCATGCCGAAGTAGAACCCGGCGGCGGGCAGGTAGGCGCCCTGAGACAGCTGTTCCAGAGTGACCCTTGGGACGGCGGCAAAGCCCTGCTGCAGGGATTCGGGCTCGCCCAGCGCCACCAGATGGCGCACGGCGTCCAGATTATGGCTGGCCGATTCCACCCGCACGTGCACCGGGCCCTGGTGGCTCAGCAGGTCGGCGGGCAGGGAGGCTTCGCGCCAGTCATGTACCCTCAGGGTCGCATCGGGCTGCTGCCGGTTCAGGGCACGGGCAAAATGGCCGGTGCGCGGGTCGCTGGCATCGGCCAGCAATAACCAAAGCGGCCTGTTGGCCGTCTGGTCAGGCCTTGTGGGGGGCTGGTTGGGCATTGTCGCGTTTATTCAGAGAGAAAAATGAACCGGTAGGTATAGTCTTCTGGGTCTTCATCGTCTTCCAGCGGATCGTCTTCATCGAATTCGTAGTCGGCTTCTTCCTGGTCGTTCAGATTCAGGCGGCAGCTGAGTTGCTCGGACAGGGTGGCCATCATCTCGTCGGACAGGTAGTGATGGTGCAGATCAAGCCGCTCCAGCCGATTGAGCCGTTCGGCCTGGGTCAGCAAGGCCTGTGCACCGTGGTCGGCCAGTGTTCCCTTGGATAGATCCAGATGGGTGATGCTATCGGGCAGTGGTGGATGTTCAGCCAGTTGCTGTGCCAGCTGGTTGGCCAGTTCATAGTTGCACAGTGCCAAGTGGCTCAGTGCCGGGAAACGGGGCAGGGCATCCAGCAGCTGGTCAAGATCATCGGGTGTGAGGTTGCAGCCGTGGCCGTAAGACCCCAGCCATAACTCCAGATGGCGCAGTTTCGGCAGCTCGGCCGCGGCAATCTGTTGTGTGATGCGAGCGGGCAAGCCAGCGGAGACAATGTCCAGCGTCTCCAGCTGCGGCAGGCGAATATTCTCCATGACCAGTCCGGCAGAGCCTTTGATCAGCAGGGTTTGCAGGCCCTGAAACGCCGGAAACAGATCGGATATATCACCCAGGTGGATCCAGGACACTTCACTTTCGGTATAGGGAATGTCGGCCAGGTGCAGGTGCCGCAGCGCTGGAAAGCACTCGGCGGCGGCCACGAATGGGTCCAGCGCTTGCCGAATGCTGTTTTCGTAGGCGGCGCCCCAGTTACCGATCAAAAGGGTGTCGACCTTTTCCAAACCGGGTAACTGCAAAAAGGCCTGAAAATAGGTGGCAAAATCGGGATGGTTGCCGGCGCCGCCGACTGACAGACGGATGGCGCTGGTGGCCGGGTCGGGTAACGGGTGGCCGACTTGCCAGGTGACGACCGGCTTGCCGGCGAACGAGTAGTCTTCCTTGATGCTCATGATACAACTCCATTGTGGGGGCAAGGACGGGGGCTGGCTGCCATGAGCCTCCTCCCGTACGGTCGGCGGGGTTACTCCGCCAGAAATACGTAGCGGTCGCCGTCGTAGGCGTCCGGCTCTTCCTGCTCGCTCAGCTCGACGCGGCAGGCCAGCTGCTGCAGGCGTGTCATCATTGCGTCGCTGAGGTAATGGTGGTGCAGGTCCAGGGTATCCAGTTTGCCCAGTCGATCCGACATGCTTAGCAGGGCCTCGGCGCCTTCGTCCGAAAGGGTGCCCTTGGACAGGTCCAGCGTGGTAATGCGTTCCGGCAGCGAGACTTCGGGCAGCAGTTTGGCTAGCTGGTTGGCCTTGTAGTAGTTGCGCAGGCCGAGGTAGCTCAGTTCAGGGAAGCGGGGCAGTGCCTGCAGCAGTGCCTGGAGGTGTTCGCGTTCGATATCACAGCCGTAGTTGTCGTCACCCAGCCAGAGTTCCAGGTGCTGCAGCTTCGGACACTGAGCATTGGCCACTTCCGCCAGAACCTCGGCGTTGAGACCGCCATTGATCAGCGTGAGGCTACGCAGCTCGGGCAGCGTGATGTCGCTCAGGCGCAGATTTGCGGATCCCTTGATGCTCAGGGTGTGCAGCTGCGGGTAGGCCGCGTACAGGGGACCGATGTTGTCCTGCTGAATCCAGGATACTTCACACTCTTCCGAGTCCATGTCGGCCAGGGCCAGGTGCTTGACGTTGGACAGACGGTCCTTGGCGGCAATCAAGGTATCCAATGCTGCCTGAATCGATTCCTCGAACGCTTCGCCCCAGTTGCCGATCAGCAGTGCGTCGACCTGCTCCACGCCAGGCTGCTGCAGGAAGGCCTTGAAGTAGTCGGCAAATTCGGGGTCATCATCGTCGTACTCGTTGACGGACAGGCGCACGGCAGTCGTCGCGGGGTCAGGTAGCGGGTTGCCCACTGTCCAGGTGACCACGGGTTTGCCGGCAAAGGTGTAGGACTCCTGCTGATTCATCACACAACTCCCTGAGGATGATAGATATATGCGACGGTAAGCCACTCCGGTGGCGAGCCGCTTGGGGGAGGGTCACATTAGCACCATCACTGACGCTGGAAAAGGGTTGCCCGAGCCGGGTGGGCAAGGGGCTGCCATGTCTGTTTGTCCTGTGCCTGGAGGCCCTTGACGTTTCAGCACAACTGCCGCAAACGAGCACGATCTCAATCAGGCCGATCAGCGACTGCCCGGTAAAGAAGCATTCACCTTTGCTGATGCGGGTTACCGTGGCGCCAAAAGACAATACGCAAGCAGTGGCGGCGTGAATAATGCACTCATGGCTCGGTCTCTATCCGACGTCAAAACGCCAATAACAATTGTGAGGTTGAGATGACACACGCTGATCACGCCGCCATTGCGCAACTCGAAGACGTATTCCAGCAGCAGAAGGCTGCCTACCTCAAAGCCCCGCATCCGACGCTGGATGAGCGCCGTGAGCTGTTGCAGGCGATTCCGGGCATGGTGCTGGCCAATGCCAAGCGTCTGGCCGAGGCACTGAACAGTGATTATGGCTACCATCCTGAGATGATGACCTACGCCCATGACGTGGTCAGCGTAGCGGGGCGTGCTCAGTACGCCGCCAGCATGCTGGAGACCTGGACCGCACGCGAGTATCGCGAGATGGAGCCGCATATCTATGGCAGTTCCAAGGCCTATATCGAGTATCAGCCCAAGGGCGTGATCGGCAACATGCCGGCGTGGAACTTCCCGGTTGAGCTGACTGTAGGGCCGCTGTGTGAAATGCTGGCCGCCGGCAACCGCGCGATCATCAAGCCGTCCGAGCAGACCCCGGCGGTGGGTGAAGTGCTGGCAGAGATCATCGGTGCTACCTTCGATCGCGACCGTGTGGCGGTGGTCAATGGTGGTATCGATCTGGCCAAACATTTCAGCACGCTGCATTGGGATCACCTGCTGTACACCGGCAGCACAGCCATCGGCCGTGAAGTCATGATGAATGCCGCCAAGAACCTGGTGCCGGTCACGCTGGAGCTGGGTGGCAAGAACCCGACTGTCTTCACCGAAGAGGCGCTGACGCCGGAGAACATCCGCGCCATGATGGGCATGAAGATGACCAAGAATGGTCAGGTGTGTATCAATGTCGATCACAGCTACGTACCGGCCGGCTCTGTTGACCGCTTCGTGAACCTGATCAAGGATTTCGTCGAGAATACGGTAGGTGATTACACTCAGGCACCGCAGATCTGTTCGGTGATCAATACTCGTCAATTCGACCGTCTGGGCAGCTACCTGGATGATGCCCGTCAGCGTGATACTGCGATTATCGAGGTGGGCAGCGCGGCGCAGCGAGGTGATGACAGCACGCCTTCGCGCATGCCGCTGACGCTGGTCATCAACCCGGAGCAGGGCTCATTGCTGGACCGCAACGAGGTATTCGGGCCGATTCTGCCGATTTATACCTACACCGACTTCGACCAGGTAATCGGTTCGATCCAGTCCGGTGATCGTCCGCAGGGTGTCTACGTTTTCTCCGACCAGCAGGAGCTGGTGGACAAGCTGCGTCTGAATACCTCGTCTGGTGGTTTCTGTGTCAATGCAGCGGGCCTGCAGGGGGCGCAGGAAAGCATGGGCTTTGGCGGTGTTGGCAAGAGCGGCATGGGTCGTCACCACGGTGTGGAGGGTTTCCGTGAGTTCTCCAACCCGCGCGGTTGCGTGGAGGTGGCCAGGGACAACAATCTGGACCTGATCATGTCACCGCACGGCGAAGTTACGCGCGAGTTCCTCAAGCAGGCGACCGGCGGACTGCTGGACTGATCACTGCATCGCTGCTGAGGCGGCCGTATTCCCGCTGGTGTTTCGGAAGGCTTTCCTGAACGCCAGTGGGGTTTGGCCGAACCAGCGCCGACAGGCTCGGTTGAAGGTGCTGGCTTCGGTATAGCCGATCAGGCTGCAGACCGACTCCAGTGTCTGGTCGGAATGGCACAACAGATTTTCGGCACGCTGGCGGCGCAGTCCGTCGGCAATCTCGTCAAAGGTGGTTTCCTGCTGTTTCAGTCGCCGCTGCAGGCTGCGTGGTGACATCATCAGCTGCTGTGCAATGTTCGGCAGCGTGCATTTGCCAGATACCAGCTGCTGCTCCAGCAGCGCGTGAACCTGCATGCTCAGGTCCAGTGGGTAACGGCGCACGATATGACTGACGTATTTTTCTATCTGCCTGGCCAGGCTTGGATCAGCTGAATCGATGGTCTGATCCAGCAGTGTCCGCGGGAAATACAACCCCTCTGTTGCCTGTCCCAGTACGACCCGGCAGCCAAAGCGCTGCGGGTACTCATTGGCGGGCAAGCCATGGTCATGGCTGAAATGAAGCTCCCAGTCTTTGGTATCCCAGCCGGGGGCCAGCAACTTCAGTAAGCGCAGGGCGATGGCATAGCTGAGCTCCGATTTTTGCCGGTGTCGAATCTCGCCAGGCAGGTTGAGCGCAAAAAGGATGGCAGCCTGTCCGGGGCGGGCATCGTGATCTACGACCATCTCGGCGCTGCTGCTGATATAGGCCATGTGGCGGTGTACTGTATCCAGTGCCTCGCCTACCGTCGGCTCACTGCGTGCCATTGCCGCTACGGGGCCCAGTACATCAATGCCCTGGATATCGGCCAGTTGCAGGCCAAAATCAGCCATCCGTAAGCATTCGGCTGCCTGTTCGAACAGCTGCACGACCCGCGCGTGTTCAAGCGGTGCATCGGGTTCGTTCATTAACTCGGGTCGGATACCCGCTTTTTGCAGCAGGTCGTCGGGATCTCCGCCATAGCGAATTACCAGTTCATCAAAACCCGTCAGTGCGCGGGCACGAACCTGAGGGGCGGGTGCGAAGGACGTTGAGGTCATGGCCTCATCTTAGGAAAGGTGGCATGAAAAGACAATTGAAATCAGGGTTGATCCCGGGGCGGTGTAACTGGGGCAGGGTACAGATGTAAAAACGCCAGCCAACCTTTCGGTTGACTGGCAAACAACAACGCTTTCATGCATCGGGGAAGAGAAAGAGGTCAGGATCAGGCAACCTGCTCCAGCGGGTAGCCCACGCGCTCCAGCCAATACTGGCGCTCACTGCCCAGTTCATCGGTGAGGACAAAACCCTGCAGCTGTTGCTGGGCATCGATAAACAGGGCTCGGGTGCCGCGATCGGTCTGTTCGATCTGCCAATCACCCTCCAGATCAGCGGCGGGTGCCTGCAGCGTCAGCGGGCAGGCGGGGGTTTTAACGATTACCGGCATCAGCGGGTAATGCGCCATGGTCGGGCGACCTAGCAGGCCATCGGCCAGTGCCGGCAGGGCGGCGTTGATCGGGGCCAGGTAGGGCAGCAGCTGGCCATTGATCTCGGCACAGTCGCCAATGGCGAAGACGTCCGGCAGGCTGGTTCTCAGGCCTCCGTTGATCTTGATGCCGCGATTCACCTCGGCACCGGCGGCGGCGGCCAGTTCGATGCGGGCCTTGAGGCCGACGGCGGAGAGCACCAGATCGGTTTCGATCTGCTCGCCGTTTTCCAGCGTCAGGCGGTAGCCTTCAGCGTCGCGCTCAACCGAGGCAACGGTGGTGCTCAGGTGCCAGCGCACGCCCTTGTCTTCCAGTCGGCTTTGCAGCTGTTCGCCCACGGCCTGCGGGATCAGGCGATCCATCGACCAGGCGGACAGGCCAATGACGTCCACTTCGATACCGGCATTGACCAGGTCGTTTGCGAATTCGCAGCCGATCAGGCCGTTGCCAATGATGCTGACACGCTTGCGGCCCTGTAGACGGTCGCGGAAGAGACGGTAGTCCTGCAGATCGTTCACGCTGATCACGTCTTCAGTGCCATCGCCACTCAGTGGCAGGCGGATCGGGGCGGCGCCCTGAGCCAGTACCAGTTTGCTGTAAACCAGTTCACCGGACGCGGTGGACAGGGTTTTGTCCTTCGCATCGATGGCATACACCGGACAACGGGTATGGATGCGGATATTGAGTCGGGCTTCGATCGCCAGAGGGGTTTCCGTCACCAGCTCGGCAGCGGCCTTGTCGCGGGTGAGGGCGGTGGACAGGCCCGGTTTGGAATAGTTGTGACCGTCGTCTGCGGTAAACATGATGATCGGGGTCTGGGCATCGCGCTGGCGCAGGGCTTCTGCCAGGCCGTAGCCGGCGTAACCGGTGCCGATGATGACGATCGGCGGCTGCTGGGCTGCAATGTTGATCACCGGAACCTCGACTTTCAGGTCCTGGCGGATCTCCATCATTTCGAAATCGGCCTTGCCGACCAGACAGTCGGGGCATTTCCAGTCTTCAGGGACATCTTCCCAGCGGGTACCCGGCGCGATTCCGTCAGCTGGCCAACCCTTGGCTTCGTCATAAATCAGTCCGCAAACGACACATAACCACTTTTTCATGATTGGGCCCACCTTTTCTTATTAGGGAGGGGCGCCGCCGTGACGACACCCTTTTTTCTATTGCAGTTAACGCGTCTGAACGCCCGTGCGCTTAGCGAGCGACGCGGATGGCGACGTTTTTGGTGCGAACATAGCTGTACAGGGCTTCCTGACCTTTCTCGCGGCCGTAGCCGGAAAGGCGGTTGCCACCGAACGGCGTTTCGATACCGCCGGCAAACCATTCGTTGACGAACACCTGGCCCGCATCCAGCGCCTGAGAGGCGCGCATGGCGCGGCTGATGTCCTGGGTGAACACGCCGGCCACCAGACCGTAGTCGGTGGCGTTGGCCAGTTCGAAGGCTTCCTCTTCGGTATCGAACGGCGTGATGGCGATCACCGGGCCGAACACCTCTTCGGTGAACAGGCGCATGTCGGTGGTCACGTCCGCGAATACGGTCGGCTGTACGAACGCACCGGGCAGGCCTTCAACGGCACCGCCACCACAGACCAGGCGGGCACCGTCTTCGATGGCCTCATCGCAGATCTTGAGAATGCCGTCACGCTGCTGCATGGACACCACCGGGGTCAGGTCCGGGTTGTCCTTGCCGGCACCGATGCTCAGACCGGTCGCCAGTTCGGCGACACGACCCACGACTTCGTCATAGATGTCACGGTGTACCAGCAGGCGAGACATGGCGGAGCAGACCTGGCCTGCGTTGAAGAAGATGCCCCAGCGCACGCTGCTGATCAGCTGATCCAGATCGGCGTCCGGAAACGCGACGGCGGCAGACTTGCCACCCAGTTCCATAATGCAGGGCACCGAGTTTTCGGCGGCATCACGCATGATGGAGCGACCGGTCGGCACCGAGCCGGTGAACACGATCTGGTTGGTCTCCTTGTGGGAGACCAGGGCGGCGCCGATCTTGCGGCCGGGACCGGCCAGCACGCTCAGCGCGCCCTTCGGCAGGCCGGCGCGTTCGCAAGCGGTGGCCAGCAGGGTGATTGCCAGCGGCGAAATCTCCGGTGACTTGACGATCACGGCGTTGCCGGCGGCCAGAGCCGGGGCCAGTGAGCGTGCGCAGATGGACACTGGGAAGTTCCACGGCACGATCTGTACCGAGATGCCCTGAGGCTCGTAAGTGGTGAAGTCGACATAGTCTTCACCCAGCGGGATCGACTTGCCTTCAATCTTGTCGGTCATACCGGCGTAGTACTCGAAGTAGCGCGCGGCTTCTTCGAACTCGTCACGGGCGTCATTCACGGATTTGCCGTTCTCGCGGGAGGCCAGTACAGCGCCTTCCTCGACCAGCTTGCGGATCTCCTGGCCGATGCGATACATCAGTTCGGCACGACGGGCCGGGCGCTGACGCGTGAGTGTGCCCGCTTTGACGCACTTGCGAGCGGCTTGAATGGCGGCTTCGGCATCGTCCAGCGTGGCGCTGGCGATGGTGGCGAAAACGGTATCGGTAGAGGGGTCGCGAACTTCGATGCGGGTTGCACTGTCGCGCCATTCACCGCCGATGAAGTTGAGCCAATGATTTTCGTTGTTCAGCATGATTCTGTCCTTCGTCCGTCAGTGGCCGACCCGGCGCGCAGCCAGATCGGTCCCGTCATGGATCAGTCGTTATTGATGGCGGCGTACTTGTTGGCGACCCAGGTGTGGAAGTGGTGGGTCGGGCCATCCAGCACCGGCGAGAACACACCACCGGTGAAGCCCGGCGACTGGCGACCGGCCTGCATGCCTTCCACGGCAAAGATGTCTTCACCGAAGACCACTTTCCAGGCTTCCAGCTGGGAGTGGCGGCAGGCGGCGTATTCGTCACCGCAGGCTTCTTCACCGACGTAGAACAGGCGCAGGTTTTCGACAGTCACGTCCTTCTTGCGCGGTTCCAGAATGATGGCGAAGAAGTGATCGGCCTGCATGCCCAACATCACGTTGGGGTACAGGGAGACGTATTCCGCGTGACGCAGACGGTCTTCCGGCCAGCTCGGGAAACGCGGCAGGCGAGTACCGGCGACATCGGACAGGTTGTAGTTGTAGCTGCCCTGACCGGACATGTCGTCGTTGACGATCAGGTTGTAGTGCTGATCCAGCGGCGAGTAGGTATTCAGGCTCGGGTGGACCCAGGGCAGGTGGTAGGCTTCGCAATAGTTCTCGATCGCCAGTTTCCAGTTGCACTTCACTTCCAGCTGCATCTGGCTTCCTGTGGGCGCAATGTGCAGGTTATCCCAGCCATCCTTGCCACAGAACTCGCTCCAGCGCTGGATGAGCGGCTCGATGTGCGTTTCGAACGGCTGGGCATCGCCGGACAGGTTGATGAACACCATGCCGGCCCAGACATGGGAGCGCACTTCGCGCAGACCGTGCTTCTCGCAGGCGAAGCCTTCTGCCTTGTGAACGCCCACGCCGCCGATGTGCGGGGTGCCTTTCAGATTGCCGTTCAGGTCGTAGGTCCAGGAGTGGTACGGGCAGCGCACCATACCTTCCACTTCGGTCTCTTCGGTCAGCAGGATCATGCCACGGTGGCTGCAGACGTTGTGGAATACTTTGTACTCGCCATCGCGGTTGCGCATGATTGCCAGCGGCAAACCCATGAAATCAACCGGCTTGGCGAAACCGTTGGTCGGCAGGTCGCTGGTAAAGCCGAGGGCGGCCCAGGTCTTGCCCAGCACTTCGTCGCGCTCCCGTTCGAACAGGGCGTCATCGGTGTACACCGCATTGGGCATGCCGGCCGCTTCGGCCAGGGGCTTGCGTACGTCGTCGAGGGTTTCCATCGGGATGATGTGAGATTTTATTGTCATGGTGTCTCTCCACATTCCGCCAGTCAGGCATGGGTGTTGTTGTTAAAGGCCGGTTTCATTGACAGGGCTCAAGCAATTGCCGGCTGTTGTTGGGCGGATATTAGTGACAGACGCAAAATCTCCACAAACGATTTTTGCGCCGCTGAGCCATTACAAAAACTCATGACTCTGCCAGACGCTCTATGCTGCGAGTGCGAAACGACACCGCGGCTCAGTCAATCCATTACCAAAGCTCATTAACCTATTCGGAAATTTGGTTTGATACAGGTCAAGCTTTTCCGCAGGATGGCGCTCACTGCCCAGATGGCAGAGACGCCCGGTGGCCCCCGAAAAAACCGGGTGGTCTGTTCTCCGGCGGGTCACCCGGGGTGGGTTGCCGGCGAGCTGACAATAATAATTAGATGGAGACGACCCAATGAAACACGACTCCGGCCTCGTGCGGGGCATCGATCCAACGGTCACGGTGATTTCCAAAATCCTGGTGATCGGATTCGTGATCTTCTGTGGCCTGATGGCGAAGGAAGCGGGCGCTTTCTTCCAGCAGGTGTCCGATATGGTGCTCACCAACTTCAAGTGGTTCTACCTGCTTGTGGTCAGTGGAGTACTCTGTCTTCTGGTCTGGCTGATGCTCAGCCGCTATGGCCATATCCGCCTTGGGCGGGACGATGAAACCCCTGAATTCAGTTACCGCTCCTGGCTGGCGATGCTGTTCAGCGGCGGCATGGGCATTGGCCTGATCTTCTGGTCGGTGGCCGAACCCATGTGGCACTACGCCGGCAACCCCTTCGTGGCGGCCGGCCTGACCGACGAGGCGGCCCACACCGCCATGCGCATTACCTTCTTCCACTGGGGCCTGCATCCCTGGGCCATTTTCATCATCGTGGCACTGACCATGGCGTATTTCGCCTATCGCAAGGGGCTGCCGCTGACCATGCGTTCGGTGCTCTATCCGCTGATCGGAGATCGCATCTACGGCCCCATCGGCCACACCGTTGATATTCTCACCGTGGCCATTACCGCCTTTGGCGTATCCCAGTCGCTGGGCTTGGGCGTGGTGCAGATGAATTCCGGCCTCAACAACGTGCTGGGCATCGATATCAGCGTGGGCAATCAGTTGATCATGATCGGCCTGATCAGCTTTCTGGCGATTCTGTCCGTGCTCTCCGGTGTCGGCCGTGGCATTCGACTGCTGTCCGAGTGGAACATGCTGCTGTCGATCCTGCTGGTGCTGGTGGTGCTGGCCATTGGCCCGACCCGTTACATTCTCAATACGCTGATCGAAGGGACCGGTGACTACCTCAATAATATCGTTGGTCTGAGCACCTGGAGCGATGCCCAGGGCGACAGCGGCTGGCAGAACTGGTGGACCGCCTTCTACTGGCCCTGGTGGATGACCTGGTCGCCGTTCGTGGGCATGTTCATCGCTCGTATCTCCCGTGGCCGTACCATCCGTGAACTGATCATGGGGGCACTGATCGTGCCCACGGTGGTCACGTTCATCTGGATGTCCGTGTTTGGCGGTTCGGCGTTGAAAATGGAGCAGAACGACCGCGTGGCACACCAGGCACAGGTGGAGTCTGGAGTGCTGGTGGGCGAAGCGGCGGAGTTCAAAGGCGGTGATATACTGCTGGCGACAAAGGCCGAGACCACCTCGGCGGTGTTCACCCTGTTCGAGAAGATCGATGACGGCTTCTTGGGGCAGCTGTTGAGCCTGATGGTGGTGGCGTTGCTGGCGACCTATTTCATTACTTCGGCAGACTCGGGCACATTGGTGCTTTGTACCCTCAACTCCCGCGGCAGTCCTGAACCCCCCATGGCGCTGCGCGTGGTCTGGGGTGTGATGCAGGCGTTCATTGCCGGAGGCCTGTTGTATGCCGGTGGCCTGAAGGCAGTGCAGACGGCGTCGATCATTGCCGGTCTGCCCATTGCGGTGCTGACCCTGCTGATGTCGGTCAGCCTGTATAAGGCCCTGCGTCTGGAAACGGCGGCACTGCACCCTTTGCCGGGCAAGCGGGCGCCGGCTCCTGCAATGGACGACGCACCGGAGGCGGCGGTCGGACGTGAAGGCGTTCTGGAACCGGCTCCGGTACTGCTGCAGGCCAGCGGCGAGCGCTGATTTTTTTGGCCGTCTGTATAACACGGGTACCGGCCCGCCTTATAATGCATGTCCCCGCCTTGCTCAGGGCCCGTTGATCGGGCCCTTTTCCGTCTTTTTCTATAATAACGATCCAACCATCGTGCGAGGTTTGCCGATGAAGATAAAACCCCTTCCACCCCTGAACAGCCTGGTGGCGTTTGAATCCGCTGCGCGGTATTTGAGTTTTACTCAGGCCGCCATGGAGTTGAATGTGACTCAGGGGGCCATCAGCCGACAAATTCGCCTGCTGGAGGATTATCTGGGACGCTCCCTGTTTGTGCGTGACAAGCGTAGTCTGTCCCTGACCCAGACTGGCGAAGAATACTTCTTCAGCGTGCAACAGTCGTTGCAGCTGCTGGCCAATGCGACCGGTGAGGTGCTGGAGTGGCAGGATAACAAGCAGATCACGGTGGTGACCTCCAACGCCATGGCGTCACTCTGGCTGTTGCCCCGGCTGGCGGACTTTCAGGACCGACACCCGGATATCGATGTGCGCATCTTTGCCAATGACACCCTCAAGGGCGTGCGTCCCTCCGAATACGACGTGGCGCTGTTTTACTACCGCAAGCCGCCGGCCGGCATGGTGGCAACGCCTTTGTTTAGTGAGCGGGTGTTTCCGGTCTGCAGTCCGCTGTTTCTGGAAAAACAGGCACTGGCACAGCCGGAGGATATTTTTGCGACGACCCTGCTGTGGCTGGACTCGAGCAAGGATTGGCTGGGCTGGACCGAGTGGTTCCAACAGATGGCGATCAAGCCGGCACCGCCCAAACGGCGCCTCAACCTCAACAACTACCCCATGCTGATTCAGGCGGCATTGAACGGTCAGGGCGTGGCGCTGGGCTGGGAGCAGTTGGTCTGCCATTACCTCGACAGCGGTCTGCTGGTGCGGCCGGTGCCGGTAGAACTGAACACCGAAGCCTGCTTTTACATGCTGGAGCCCGAGATCACCCTCAGGCGCAAGCCTGGTGTCGACGAGTTTCGGGCCTGGCTGCTGGAGTTGGTGACCGCCGAACAGATCGAGCAGCGCGCGGCCGACTGAGCGGCGCTAGTCCAGCGCCAGGGTATCCTCACGCAGCCAGGGAGCGGACTGCTGCAGATCCTGAAGCACCGATCCGCTCATCAACTCCCGGACATGGTGCGCGATTTCTGCGGGAATGTTGCCCAGTTCCTCCGCGCGTGCCAGCAGGTGCAGCTGGCGTGCATGGCGATTGTCATCCAGTGGCTGGATGCGGATACGGGCATCCAGCGGGCTCGCCTGTGCCAAGCAGAGCGCACTGATGATGCCCCAGCTGTGACCATCGCGGACAAAGTTCATCAGGGTATGGGTGTCATCGGTTTCGTAGCGCACTTGGGTCAGTATGCCCATGCGCCGCAGAGCCACTTCCGTCATGGCGCCGATGTGTGTGTTGCGACCATAGCGGATCAGCGGGTGCCGGCCGGCCAGCTCGGCCACCATTTCGCGCGGTGAGCGTTGCGTGTCCAGCGGCCAATCGGCCGGCACGGCCAGCAGCAGCGGGTCGCGGAACAGGCAATGGCGCTCCAGCCCTTCAATATCGTCCAGCGGGTCGTTGGACACCACGATATCCACTTCCCGGTTCAGAAACGACTGGATCATGGCCGGCGTCAGCCCGCTGCGCAGGGTCAGCTGTTCGATGCGGTTGTCCAGGCGTGCGATCAGGCGGCTGCCGAAGACCTCCGAGCAGGAGGTCACCAGCCCCAGACGGCATTGGGTCAGCCCCTGATCGGCGGCGTCACGGACGCTGTGGGTCAGTCGGCGCAGGTCGCCGATGATGGTGTCGGCCTGTTGTTTCAGCACCAGCCCGGCGGCGGTCAGCCGCAGCGGACGGGTACGCCGCACGACCAGAGGCGTACCCAACAGGGTTTCAAGCTGTTTCAGTGTCTGCGAAACCGCGGACTGGGTCACGTTCAGGCGCCCGGCCGCATCGGTCAGCGAATCGGCCTCGGCGATGGTGACAAAGCAGGCCAAGGCATGTGTGTCGATCAAAGAAGTAGGGCTCATAATATAAGTTATTCTTATGTTTATGCTTAGATTAAGTTAATTGAGCTTTATATCGTAGAAAATCTAATCTTTAGTGGAATAATGCATATCAGCAACACCGCCCTTGAAGGTGTAGGCATTCCATACAACTGAAGCCGAGTATGACAATAATGATTCTTCCCCGGTATGACAGACGTTGTGGCTGGTATGAACAGCTTGATTCCGTTTCCGACTTTCCAGAGATTACCACGGACACCCATGTCGATGTGTTGGTAATTGGTGCCGGTTTTGTCGGCTGCGCCGCCGCCCGGCGCATGGCCGAAAACCGACCTGACGCACAGGTGCTGCTGATTGATGCCATCAAGGTAGGGCAGGGCGCATCCGGGCGCAACTCGGGTTTTGTTATCGACCAGCCGCACAAGCGGGACCTGGAGAGCCACGATGAAACCCTGAAACAGAAAATCGTACGGCTCAACCGTGTGGCTGTCGAGTACCTGGAAACTCAGATCGAGCGTTACGGCATTAATTGTCATTGGTCCCATGCCGGCAAGTACCAGGCTGCCGTGGGCCCGCGTGGCGAGCAGCATCTGGCACATTACGAGTCCCTGTTGAACAAGGGCGGTGAAACCTACCATTGCCTGAGCAAGGCCGAGATGCGCGATGTTTTCGGAACTGATTTCTACTCGGCGGCCATTCATACACCCGGCGGGGCACTGATGCAGCCGGCCGCCCTGATGCGGGGCCTGGCGGACAACATGCCGAAGAACGTGCAGGTGGCCGAGCGTACAGCCGTGCAGGCAATCACCCGTACGAGCCAAGGCTTTGAAGTCCGCACCGGAAAGGCACGCATTCAGTGTCGCCAGCTGATTCTGGGCACCAACATCTTCACCGCCGAGCTGGGGTTCATGCGAGACCGTATTTTGCCGATCATGACCTTTGCCAGCATGACCGCACCGCTGAACGATGAACAAATGCAGCGTTATGGCGGACGCCTGGACTGGGGCATCACCCCGGCGGACCATGGCGGCACTACCTTGCGTATGACGCAGGATCGCCGCCTGATCGTGCGCAACTCCTACCGTTATGCCCATGATTACAACACGCCTCAGGAGCTGATCCCAACAATCGCGGCACGCCATCGCGAGGCCTTTGACCAGCGTTACCCGCAGCTCAACGATGTCGCCTTCGAGTATACCTGGGGCGGGGCCAGCGGTCTGTCAGCCAATTTCGAAACCTATTTCGGCGAGCTGGAACAGAATATCTTCGCGTCCTGCTGTGACCAGAGCGTGGGTGCGGCACGCGGCACCATCTCCGGCATGATGCTGGCTGATATGGCCGCGGGCCTGAAAACTGATCTGCTGCGCGACATGCAGCAGGTGTCTGGCAACCCGTCTCGTCTGCCGCCGCGCCCGCTGTTGCGCATCGGCGTGCCGCTGCGCCTGGCCTATGAACGTTTCAAAAGCCGATCAGAAGTTTGATTATCACGGTTCAAGGAAAAATATATGTCTGCAAAATTGATCAAAGGTTCCAGTCTGACCTATATGCACCGCGGCGGTCCGCCGGGGGATGCCGGTGTTGCCCGTGCCGTCAGCACGGATGTGAGTGCCACTCTGGGGGCTGGTGTGGCGCATTTCGATGCCTGCTCCATCAGCTGGACGGTGCTGTATGACGAGGTTATCTATGTCATTGACGGCGTGTTTCGTCTGGTCACAAACGATGGCGTACTGGAAGGCGAAGCAGGGGATATCATCTGGGTGCCCGAAGGCACCGAGCTGAAGTATGAGGGGGACCAGGCGCGTATCTTCTATGCGGTCTACCCGGGCAACTGGAAAGAGATTCACGGCCTCGCTTGAGGCCGTGTCGGTCAGGCCTGCTCCAATGTACGGGCCCGACTGCGACCGGAGTAGGACAGGCGTGTCAGCTCGCTGGATACTTCGACGGTCGGCTCCGGTTGCGGCATGCTGATCAGCTCCCCCTGGGAGAAGCTGATGCCCAGCCGCAGCACTTCCATCTGCACTTCCCGGGAGTGAACGAACTCCGCCACTGTTTCGATCTTCATGCTTCGGGCCAGGCCCACGATACCCCGTGTGACGCGGCGCGAATTGGCATCCTTGTCGAGGTTGCGGATCAGGCTGCCGTCGATCTTGATGATATCGACCTGCAGCTGCAGCAGGTGCTCGAAGTTGGAATACCCGGTGCCGAAATCATCGATGGCGATGCGGCAGCCGCGCTTTTTCACTTCATTCACGAATGCGCGTACCTGGTCATAGTTCTCGATGCTGGCGGACTCCAGCAGCTCGAAAATGACACGCGGGCCGACGCCGGTTTCGTCCAGGCGCTGCAGAATGAAATGGGTCAGCTCTTCGCTCTGCAGGTCGGTGTAGGACAGGTTGATCGAGAACTGCAGCGGCGAGTCGGCAAAGCGCGTCATGCACTTGTCGACCATAACGCGCGTAATATGCCCGTCCAGGCGCAGTTTGCCGGCCACATCAAGGAATTTCCCCGGGCTGATGATTTCGCCATTATCGCCCAGCATCCGCACCAAGCACTCATACTTGTCGATGCGGCCGGTGGTATTGTTCAGGATTGGCTGAAACCAGGCCACGAGCCCTTCGGAATCAAGTGCATCGCGGAGTTTCCCCGCCCACTTCTGATTGTATTCGAATGACTGCTCCAATGGTTCGGAGCCGTCATAAACACGGCAATGCAGGCCTTTTTCACGCGCTTCACGCATCGCTTCACGAGCATGGATATACAGGCTGTGCTCGCGGGGCACCTCGTGCCAGGGCACGGCGGCACTGACGGTGGCGCTCAGACCGATCTCGTGGTTTTGCCAGTGGATAGGCGTCTGGCGAATGAAATTGAGGATCTGCTCCAGCTGCGCCTGGACCATTTCCGGGCGGCGCCGAGGCAGAGCAATGGCAAACTCGTCACCCTGGACGCGGTACAGGCGCCCACCCCTGTTTTCGTCGCTGGACAGAAAGGACTGCATGCGCAATGTGACTTCTTTCAGGATCAGGTCACCGCAGTCATCGCCAAACAGGCCGTTCACTTCGCGAAAGCGGTCCAGGTTGACCAGTACCAGGCTGACCGAGCTGTCTCGCTCCAGGTCCTGCAGTAGCCGGGAGCGGTTGGGCAGGCCGGTCAGGCTGTCCAGGCTGGAAACGCGTAGGCCGCGCAGGGCCGGGACCAGCTGGCTCAGGCCCAGCAGGGTCAGCAGGGCGATTGCCAGCCCTAATGTAATCAGGTTGCTGCGATAGTCGGCTTTAAGGTTGGTCAGCGGGGCGTTCAGGTCGGCCATAGGCACGGCCAGCGTCAGGCTCAAGCCATTGTCCAGAGGGGCGACAAAGAGTTCAGCCGGGTGTTCCGGGTAATCCAGCGGCTGATGCTCGAAGTCGGTCACGAAAACCCGTCGGGGCAGTTGCTGCTGTGCACGTTGAACCAGCGCACGGGCATAGTCCCGGCGCTCATCAAAGTACGTCGGTGTCTGAAGGCGGTCCAGTGCGTCGGTCAGCCAGACCAGGCTGCCGTCTGTCGCTTCCGCATCACCTGCTTGTGCCAGCAATGTCTGTACGCGCCAGTCCAGTGTCAGCAGGCCGACAACACGTCCTTCAGCGGTCAGCAGGGGCTTAGCCAGCGTGATGACTTGTTCGTCGGTGTCCGCGTGCGCGTGCATCGGGCTCCACCAGAACTGATCCTTGCCGCTGTTTTGCAGCAGGTGGTCGGGCATCTGCTGCAGCCAAACAGGTGGCAGCTCATCTGTGCGACGCTGAACCTGCCCGTCAGTGCCATGGAGCGAGTACGTGACCTGGCGTTCGTTCCAGCGTGCATGAATGGAGCCGCCTGCCAGACCTTCCGACCAGCCGAGGGTTTGGCCCAGCGCATCCTGCCAGCGTGAAAGGGCGACCTCAGGCGGGTTGTCGAGCCAGAGGCTGGCCAACAGGCTGGCGTGCTGCTCTAGTTTTCGGGTGCGTTGGTTAATCTGGTTCAGTGTATTGTCAAAGCGGTACAGCACTTGCTCACGGACCTGGGCTTTCAGCGGCTGCTCGGTTGTGGCGAACATGGCATGGGTATAAAACCAGAAAATGGCCCAGGAGGTCAGTCCCAGAAACAGAATGCTTGTCAAAACGGTTTGTTTGGATGAATGGTCTGAATACTTGAACTGGGGGAATTTCAAGTTCTTAGCCTCCTGCCTTCACAGCCGAGTCTTGAGCTGGAGCGAATCAAATAGATGTTTCATTATGCCTGAACACGCGAGTGTCGTCCGAGGTGTCATCATGACATTGGTCAGGCATGATGCGTGTTTCCGGTCAGATATGCGAGCTGATACAGCTGTTTGATCTGACGCTATTCATTTCAACATATTGTCGGGGATTGATGGCAGTCTATTTGCGCACTTTGTTTCAGCAACGTATCGACCCTGGTCCGGCCAAAGGGGCTGTCAGGCCTCCTGCTTGCGGTAGGCCAGGGGACTGACGCCGGTCCAGTGCTTGAACGCCCGTGAAAAGGCCCCCGGCTCGGCAAAGCCCAGCTGGCTGGAGATTTCGCCAATGCTCAGGTTTTGTCGGGTCAGCATCATGATGGCCTGATCGCGACGCAGGTTGTCTTTGATCTTCTGGTAGGAAGTGCCTTCGGCCTTGAGCTTGCGTGACAGGGTGTAGGACGTGGTGTGCAGCTGCGCCGAAACCCAGTCCAGATTGGGCAGGCCACCGTCGTCAAAGCCTTCCAGCATGTTGCGCACGCGCGTGGTCAGGCTGTCATCCTCATCGGTCCAGATCAGCAGATCCCGCGGCGAGTTGAGAATGAAACTGTCCAGCTCCTCTCGGGTGCGGACCACTGGCATGCTCAGATAGTTTTTGCTGAAAAAAATGCTGCTGCGCGACTGCTCGAAATGACACCGGCAGGGGTAGATGAAGCGGTATTCATCGAAATGCGCCGGTAGGGTATGGCTGAAATGAGCGTGGCTGAGCACGATCTTGCGGCCGATCAGCCAGCCGATCAGGCGGTGCCATACCATCAGTAGCCACTCCACCAGGAAGTTGTCCGGGTCCAGTTCCGGGTGTCGGTGCGTCATGCTGAGTTCGACTTCGTCGCCGTCGAGGTCGAGCCGAATCTCGATATCCCGCGAAAACAGCCGATAGCAGCGGATGCTCTGCTCGATGACTTCCTGCAGGTTGCGGCTGTGGACGACCAGTGAACCCATCAAATGGAAGTGCCCCACCCGGCAGGGCGCCGACGTCAGGCCCATAAACTCATCGTCCAGCTCGCGCCAGATGGAGCGGAACAGGCGAATGAACTGGCCGGTGCCGATGCGGGCCTTGGGCTGGCGGATCAGGTCGGGGTCGATCCCGCAGGCCGCTAACAACGTTCTGTCATCATGCCCCTGAGCCTTGTAGCCGTGCAACATGGCGCGCGCGTAATGTGAGGAGAAGGTCAGGTGCTTCATGAAAACGGGACGGCTCCGAGCAGTAGGGAACGTGCCTGAATCAGCACAGTTGGCAATTCAGCGTTGCAAAAAATGTCAATTTATCTGTTGGAAGTTGTCATTCTGTCCCGCGTTCCAGTTGCATTAACCTGCATCCATACACAGCGGATAAGGGAAATCCCTTGTCGGCATGTCTGCTCAGGGAGCCGCTTGCACGGCGGCAGACCGATTACAACAATAAAACAGGTTTCAGTATGGACAAGACCCGCTACAACGATTTCATCCGGGACTTCACGCCGGAATCGATCATACAGAACTTCATCGGCGATTTTAATTCAGGCCTTAACGTGTGCGAAGAGATCTGCGATCGCTGGGCCGACGATCCGACACGGGTCGCACTGCGCTATGAACTGGCCAACGGTGACCGGGGGGAAATGACCTTCCGCGAGCTGATGCAGCGTTCGGCGCAGTTCGCCAACTTTCTCACGGCACAGGGCATCGGCAAGGGCGACCGCATCGCGGCACTGCTGACGCGCACTCCTGAGCTGATGATCGCCGTGCTGGGTGCGCTGCGCGTGGGAGCGGTATACCAGCCGCTGTTCACGGCCTTTGGCCCGGGGGCCATCGAGTATCGCCTGCAAAAGGCCAGTACGCGGCTGATCATTACCAACCCGGAGCAATGGCCCAAGCTGAAAGAGGTCAACGGGTTGCCGACGACCATGCTGGTCGCGGACGACACAGACCCGCTGGCGGGAGAGGCTGATTTCCTGTACTACCAGACCCTGGATGCTCAGCCCGATCAGTTCACGCCGGTGAAAATCGGTGCAGATGAGCCCTTCCTGCAGATGTTCACGTCCGGCACCACCGGCAAGTCCAAGGGCGTAACCATTCCAGCCCGCGCCCTGGCGGCGTTCCATGTCTACATGCGCTACGCCATCGGCCTGCGCGATACGGACAACTTCTGGAACGTGGCCGATCCGGGCTGGGCTTATGGTCTGTATTACGCCGTGGTCGGGCCGCTGCTGCTGGGCTGTACCACCCACTTCAACGAAGCGGGCTTTACCGCCGATAACACCTTCGAGTTTCTGCGCCGGTACAAGATCACCAACCTGGCGGCCGCGCCAACGGCCTACCGTATGCTCAAGGCCAACGATGCCCTGCTCAAGGACTACCCGGAAATCGATCTGCGCGTGGCCAACAGTGCCGGTGAGCCGCTCAACCCGGAAATCGTCAATTGGGTACAGCGGGTCTTCGACTGCCGGGTGTGTGACCAGTATGGCCAGACCGAAACCGGCATGACGTCGGCCAACTTCCATGAACTGGAGCACGAATACCGTGAAGCCAGCATGGGCTACCAACTGCCCGGCTATCGGCTGGTGGCGCTGGACGCCGATTTCAATGAAGTGGGCCCGGGCGAGAGCGGCGAGCTGGCGATCGACATGGAAAATTCGCCGCTGTACTTCTTCCAGGGCTACACCTGGGGTGAAAAGAGTCCCTATTTCGATCGCTACTACCTGACCGGCGATGTGGTGATCAGCAATGGCGACGGCTCCCATTCCTACACCGGGCGGGATGACGACATCATCGCCTCGGCCGGTTACCGCATCGGTCCGGCGGATGTCGAGAGCACGCTGCTGGAACATGAAGCGGTGGTAGAAAGCGCGGTGGTCGGCAAGCCGGACGACAAGCGCGGCAGCATCGTCAAGGCGTATGTGGTGACACACCCGCAGTTCGATGCCGACGACCAGCTGGCCGAAGCGCTGCAGCAGCACGTGCGCAACCGCTTGTCGACACACGCCTTCCCGCGTGAAATCGAATTCGTGACCGATCTGCCCAAAACCTCCAGTGGCAAGATCCAGCGCTTTTTGCTGCGCAAGCAGGCCGAACAGGAAGTGGCCGCGGGCTGAGGCTGCCTGCACTACCGCTGACCCATGAACATGAGGATATACCGATGAAAGTACTGGTCGCCGTCAAGCGCGTGATCGATTACAACGTCAAGGTGCGGGTCAAGTCCGACCGCAGTGACGTGGATCTGGCCAATGTCAAAATGGCCCTCAACCCCTTCTGTGAAATCGCCGTTGAAGAAGCCGTGCGCCTGAAAGAAGCGGGCACTGCCAGCGAAGTGGTGGTGGTGTCCATCGGCAGCAAGGCCTGCCAGGAGCAGCTGCGCACCGCGCTAGCACTGGGTGCCGATCGTGCCATCCAGGTGGAAGCGGCAGACCAGCTGGATTCCCTTTCGGTGGCCCGCATTCTCCAGAAGGTCGCCGAGGAAGAATCCGCCGATCTCATTCTGCTGGGCAAGCAGGCAATCGATTCCGACAACAACCAGACCGGCCAGATGTTGGCCGCGCTGATGGACCGTCCCCAAGCCACCTTTGCCTCTGCCGTAGTGGTGGAGGGCGAATCACTGCAGGTGACCCGCGAAATCGATGGTGGCCTGCAGACCCTGAGCCTGAACCTGCCGGCGATTGTGACCACCGACCTGCGCCTGAATGAACCGCGTTACGCCTCGCTGCCCAACATCATGAAGGCGAAGAAGAAGCCGCTGGATGTGAAAACACCGGATGAGCTGGGTGCCCAGCTGGCGGGGAGTGTCGAGCTGCTCGGCGTTGAGCCTCCGGCCGAGCGCCAGGCGGGCATCAAGGTCAGCTCCGTTGAAGAGCTGGTGGACAAACTGCGTAACGAAGCCAAGGTGATCGCATGAGCATTCTGATTATTGCCGAACATGACAACCAGTCCCTGAAGCCGGTGACCCTCAACCTGGTGACGGCAGCCCGGCAGATCGGCGGCGACATCGACCTGCTGGTGGCGGGTGAAAACGCCCAGGCCGCTGCCGAGACCGCTGGCGCCATTGCGGGCATACGCAAGGTGATCCTGGCTGACCATGCCGCCTACGCGCATCAACTGGCGGAGAACCTCGGCAAACTGGTGGTGGAGCTGGCCGACGGCTACAGTCATATCCTGGCCCCGGGCACGACCACCGGTAAAAACGTCGCGCCACGGGTGGCAGCGCTGCTGGGAGTCAATCAGCTGTCCGACATCATCGCGGTGGAAGCGGCCGATACCTTCAAGCGTCCGATTTATGCCGGTAATGCCATTGCCACCGTTAAGTCCACGGATGCGGTCAAAGTGATGACCGTGCGCGGGACCGCCTTCGATGCCGCTGAAGCAACCGGGGGCAGTGCCGCCATCGAAGCCTGCGGTGCGGTGCATCAGCACGCCGATGTGCGTTTTGTCGGAGAAGAGTTGGCTCAGTCCGACCGTCCGGAACTGACGGCCGCCTCGGTGGTGGTCTCCGGTGGTCGCGGCATGGGCAACGGCGACAACTTCGAGCTGCTCAACAAGGTGGCTGACAAGCTGGGCGCGGCGGTGGGTGCATCCCGCGCGGCGGTTGATGCCGGCTTTGTCCCCAACGACATGCAGGTGGGGCAGACCGGCAAGATGGTGGCGCCGGAGCTGTACATCGCTGTGGGCATTTCAGGCGCCATTCAGCACCTGGCCGGCATGAAAGATTCCAAGGTGATCGTGGCGATCAACAAGGACGAGGAAGCGCCCATCTTTCAGGTGGCAGATTACAGCCTGGTAGGGGATCTGTTCGAAGCAGTTCCCGAGTTGGAAAGCCGCCTCTGACAGGCTTGGGCGGGGCCGGGACTCAGTGTCCGGTCTGGCCCTTTCCGGTCTGACCATAATTGATCGCGGTCAGCGTCTCGTTGATATCGAAGATGCGGCCGCGAATGTTCTTGGCCCCCATCGCTTCCACCCGCTTCACGTGCATCTCCATGTAGGCCTGCGCCGATGCCCGGTCGGCAAAGTGATAGATCCCGCCGGCTTCACCGGTTGCCGTATTTTCTGTCCAGATCTTGGACATGAACCCCGGTTCCTGATTAATCGATTCGGCCAGGCCTCGTGCTGCTTCTGTCAAGTTTTCGCCGAGCATCTCGGCGGGCATGGTAAAATCGATCTGCAAGATGACAGCCATATTAGACTCCGCTAAATAACATTTCGCCCAAGCTTAGTGTGCTTTGGCTGTCGCGACAAGAACGGGCGCGAGCTCCTGCTGCGGCGGGACGAGAGAGGTGGTCATGTTGGCAGGCGTATTCGGGCGTCTTGGTGCGGTCCTGGGAGTCTCCCTGGCCGTTGCCGGGTGTGCCGTATCTCCCACGGGTGAAAGGACGCTATTACTGAACTCCCCGGCACAAATGAATGCGATGGGGACGCAGTCCTTTGAACAAATGAAAGCGCAGCTGACCATTGAGCAGGATGCGCAGACCAATCGTTATGTGCAGTGCGTGGCCGATGCCATCGTCATGCAGGTGCCCCGCGAGTATGGTTATGCGCCCCAGGACTGGGAACTGGTGGTGTTCAAGGACGATGCCGTCAATGCCTTCGCACTGCCGGGCGGCAAGATCGGCGTGTATACCGGCATGCTCAAGGTGGCCGGCAACCAGCACCAGCTGGCCTCGGTGATTGGCCATGAGGTATCCCATGTATTGGCTCAGCACGGTAATGCCCGCATGAGCCAGCAGATGGTGACGCAGCTGGGCATGGCGGCGGCCACCCTTGCGCTGGCCGACCGGGTGGACAGCAACACCCAGAAAGCGGCTGTCATGGCGCTGGGGCTGGGTGCCCAGTACGGCATTCTGCTGCCGTACAGCCGCAAGCATGAATCCGAAGCCGATACGCTGGGGCAGGGGCTGATGGCGCAGGCCGGTTTCGATCCGCGTGAAGCGGTCACGCTGTGGCAGACGATGGCCCAAAAGGGGGGCGCAACCCCGCCGGAGCTGTTATCGACCCATCCGGCGCCGAGCACCCGCATCCACCAACTTGATGCACAGGTGCAACGATATATGCCGGTGTACCAGCAGGCGCGGGTCGAAGGGCGTCGGCCGGACTGTGATCGGCTGAAGCCGCGCTAAGATACGTGGTTACATGCCTGTAACCGCTGCCTACCATACATCCTGTACATACAAACCTCCCACTGCTGTCAGAGCAGGGGAGGTTTTTCAATTGCTACGGCAGGTGTCAGATCAGTCGATCAGACCGTACTGGTCGCGCAGGATCTCGATGATCTCGGCTTTCGGGTTCTCCGACAGCTCGATTTTGTGACCGACGACCTTCTCGGCGATATCCAGATAGGTACGGGATACGTCCATCAGTACCTCGGTCGGCAGGGCGTTGTCACGGGCCAGGGCTTCACGTTCCGGCATGCGCTCCTTGTTGAGCAGGATGTCCGGGTCCGGGAAGTGGTTCAGCAGCAGCTGGCGGAAGCCTTCCTTGGATTTCTCGATCACCTTGCCATCGCGGTAGGCCGGGCCGTCCCAGATACGGGAGGAGTCCGGTGTACCCACTTCATCCATGTAGATCAGCTTTTCGTTGCCGGATGCGTCGGTGACGTAACCGAATTCGAACTTGGTATCGACGAACACCTGGTCCAGCTCGGCCAGCGCATCGCTGATCACGCCGAAGCCTTCTTTCAGCAGCTTTTCGTACTGGGCAATGTCGTCAGCGGAGCGGAAGCCAAAGGCTGCGAAGTTGTCAGCGATGTTGGCACGGGTGATGTTGACGTCATCCGCTTCCGGTACGCCCGGGATGCCTTTCAGAATGCCCTTGGTGGACGGGGTCATCAGCAGTTCGGGCAGCTTCTGGTCTTTCTGCAGGCCTTCCGGCAGGGTGATGCCGCAGAACTCGCGCTCGCCCTTGGTGTAGGCGCGCCACATGGAGCCGGTGATGTACTGGCGACAGATCGCTTCAATCATCACCGGACGCGCCTTCTGTACGATCCAGACGAACGGGTGCGGGATGTCGACGATATGGCTGTCGGCCAGACCCTTGTCGCGGAACAGGCCGAACCAGTGGTTGGAGATCGCGTTGAGTGCCGCGCCCTTGCCCGGCACGCCGTTGAGGCCGCCTTCACCGTGCCAGATGCAGTCGAACGCGGAGATGCGGTCGCTGATCACCATGATCGCCAGCGGCGCGTCAGGGGCGACATCGTAGCCTTTTTCTTCGATCAGGCGACGGCTGTCCGCTTCGGTCAGCCAGTAGACGGAACGTACCTTGCCACTGTGAACGGGGCGGTCGGTACGGATCGGCAGGTCGTTGTTTACGGCCAGAACGGATTGCGCAAGGCTCATGGTGTTACAGGTCCTGTAGCTTGGATTGATCAGCCATCATGGGCAGACATGAATGGCGCGATTCTAGCACAAGCAGGCGCGATGTCGCGCACTCCAGGCCTTGGACCGGGGCCGAACGCTGCTGCGACTTGTGCGCCCGTACTGGGTTGGCTGGACCGGGGGCTTGGAGCTGACAACAGCACTCCCGCCGCTGCATTCCCATACAATGGATGCATGTGTGGGTCTCATTCCAGCAAGTGCTCGTAGCGCTGGTCAGTCAGGGTCTTGAGGAACGCAACAATCGCGTCCACGCGCCTGTCCTCAAGGGCCGGGCCCTGTTGCAGTTCGTCCAGTGCCAGGTTGGCCTCGACTTCCGGCTCAGCCCAGGGTTGGCCGGTTTCAGGATTATGAGTACGGGAGGGGTTGTTGTACTTGTCGTAGAACAGCACCACGGTGCGCAGATCCTTGAACACGCCGTTGTGCATGTAAGGGCCGGTAACGGCGACGTTACGCAAGGTCGGCACCTTGAATTTGCCGGCCTGGGCGGGATCATCCACCGCCGGGTTCTGCAGCAGCCCCGTGTCGACCGTGTCGGCCCCGTTGACCGCCCTCAGTGCGACGTTGGCCGGGGTGCCGATATTGCGATATTCATGGTTGCTGAAGACCTCGTTTCGGGCGCGCGGATGGGTACGCAGCTGGTGACACTGGTTGCAGTTGGTGAACTGCTGAGAGAAGAAGAGCAGGCGCCCCAGCTCTTCCTGATCGGTCAGCTTGGCTTCACCGCGCAGGAAACGGTCATACTTGGAATCAAAGGGCGCAAAAAAGTCGCTCTGCTCGAATGCTTCAAGGCTTGCCGTCATGGCGTCATAGGCCTGTGCCGGCTGTTCCAGAATACCGGTGCCAAAGAGGGCATTGAACTGGCGTACATAGTTTGGATTCTCCTTCAGCCGTGCCACAACACTCGCCTTGTCGGGCATGCCCATTTCGACGGGGTTCAGCGGTGGCCCGCCGGCCTGCTCCGCCAGTGTCGAGGCGCGACCATCCCAGAACTGGCCGCCGACCCACTCGCCATCATCCCGGCGGTGAAACGCGGGACTGAAGCGGGCATACCCGGCAGTGGGGGCATTGCGGTCGCCAATGGAATGTCCGTCATCGCCAATGGAGCCGCCCGTGTGTGTGCCAGGGCGTGTATCGATAAACCCCTGAGCCGGGTTGTGACAGCTGGCACAGGATTGGGTGCGGTTTTTGGACAGGCTGGTATCGAAGAACAGCTGCCGACCCAGGGCAGCCTGGTCGGACAAGCTGTCGGCCGCCAAGGTGGGCAGGCTGATGCACAATAGCAGAGGCAATAAACGGGTAAGTTTCATGGATGCAACCTGATTATCAGAATCATTCTCATTGGCGTGCATGATATCATGCTGTCACGGCAGATAAAGGGTGGAGTAAAAGCGGTTTGATCCGGCGCAAGGCTGCGCTAAGGTGTTGGTTTTCATAACGCACAGCAGGAGGCCGACATGCGTGCTGCAACCGCACACAACCGTGACCAGCAGGTGATTGAAGCGCTAGAAGGATTCAACGCCGATCTTGATGACAGCCTAAGGCAGCAAAAATACAGCCGCATGTCGGCCTCGGCCTTCAGCTTTTTCCGTGGCAGCAACCACCTGTACTGGCAGGATCTGTACCGGGATTGGCACTTTTCACTCTTTGGCGGAGTGACGGCCACGCAGACCTGGCTGCAGGGGGACGCCCACCTGCATAACTTCGGTGCCTACGGCAGCCATGATGATCGCGTGCGTTTTGGCCTGGATGACTTCGACGACGGCATTGTTGGTGACTACCAATATGACCTCTGGCGTCTGCTGACAAGCGTGGTGCTGGCCGTGCGTGAAAGCGACAACCTCAAGCCCGAAGCTCTGCCGGAGATTCAGACCGCGCTGATCGAGGCTTACCTCGAAACGCTGCAGGGGGATACCGATACGGCCGCTGACTGGGCGGCCATGGCCGACACCACCGACGGCAAGCTTCAGGCCTTTCTGATCAAACTGGCGGGCAAGAAGGATCGCCAGCGCATGCTGGACAAGTGGACCTGTTGTGAGGATGGTCATGAACGCCGTTTTCAGCCGGACCATCCCAAGCTGGCGGCATTGGGCGAGTCTGAAAAGGCGTCGCTTGAGCAGGCGCTGACAGCCTACCAGGCAACCCTGAACGACGAAGTGCCGGGCCACAGTCGGCAGCATTTCAAGGTCAAGGACGTGGCGCGTCGCTTGAGTGCCGGTACGGGCTCACTGGGGACCGATCGCTTTTACGCGCTGGTAGAAGGCCAGGGCGACGGTGACCATGATGATGTCATTCTCGATATCAAGGCACAACAGCCCCCAGCTGCCTGGTGGGTCATGAATACCCGCGAGCGCAGCGAATATGCGCGCATGTTCGCCCATGAAGGCGAGCGTCATGCCCGTGCGTTTCAGGCCATGGCCCGTCACCCGGACCCTTACGTGGGCTGGCTTGAGCTGGGCGATCAGGTGTTTTCCGTGCGCGAGCGTTCACCGTTCAAGGCCGACTATCCGACCGACAAGCTGCACAAGCCCAAGCACTGGAAGCATATTGCGAAGGCCTGGGGGCGCATTCTGGCCGCGTCACATCTGCGCGGTGCCCGAGCGCTCAGTGAGGGGGGGGCTCAGGCGTTCGCGGATGGTGTACTGGCACGGGCACTGCCACAGCAGCAAGCCTTTACCGACTTGCTGCTAAACATGGCACAGGCGTACGCCGACTGTGTACGTAATGATTACGAGGCATTCTGTCGCTATCTGCAGGGCTGATCACTCGATCACGATCAACTCACGCAGCTGCTCCAGTTCTTCGATGCGCTTGCGGGTTTCATCGATGAAGGCCTGGCCGGCCGCGAAGCGAGCCACTTCGCCATCCTTGTCATTGAGGAAGGCGCGGGTCATCGCTTCGGCGCGCTGGTCGAGCCAGCGGTTTTGCAACTCCACTTCATGGCGCTGTGCCTGCTCGGGCAGGTAATCAAGGGTGTCCTGAAACAGCAGGTAAAGGCGTGCATCCCACAGGTAGGCGATGCTGGACAGGGTATGGTTCTTGGCCATTTGCGATTCTTCCAGCTGCATCTGGGCTTCCAGCTGAGCAATGGGCTGATCAAGCTTAGGCTCCCAGTTCAGATCGGCGCTGGCCGGCAGTGTGTCGGCGGCCCGGGGTGCCCCGGGTGCCGCCGATGCTTCCTCTTTCGGCATGGGTGTCGGCGTCGGCTCTGCGGGTTTGGCAAAGGGCATCGGCAGTGTCTGGCATCCGGCCAGAGTAAGGCTGAACAGCAGGCAAGCAGCGGCAGATCCCAGTCGTGCAGTCATCGGTAACCCTTTAATCTGAGTGAGGCAAAGTCATCATTCTACCCGAGCCAGAGCAACAGGCCAGTGCCGGGTTGTAATTGCACCGCCCCGGTGAGGCTGGTAGTATTGCCGCCGCTCTTGGGGGAGTAATCTTCCGTCCGATGCGTCGGCGGAGTGGCTGTCAACATAATTGAGCCTCACGCTCATGGCAGTCGCGTCCCGAACGGGATTGATGAGACCTGAGACATGACGCACTGTCCTGGCGGGCCGGTGTGTGATGTCTTATGGAATCAACATGCCCGCCGGACGTAGTATCAATGGACGCATTCCTGCCTTCGACCCTCGCGGTCGCCATCGCCGAAATCGGTGACAAAACCCAGCTTCTGACGCTGTTCCTGACGGCACGCTTTGCCCAGCGCAACGCGATCATCCTTGGTATTCTCGTGGCCACGCTCCTCAATCATGGTCTATCCGCCTGGCTGGGTGCCTGGCTGGTGCAGTGGGTGCCGGAAAGCTGGGGACCCTGGATCATTGGCCTGAGCTTCATTGCGGTCGGGCTTTGGGTGCTGATCCCGGACAAAGACGACGAGGAAGACACTGCCATATTGAAATATGGTGCTTTCGTTGCCACCTGTGTGCTGTTTTTCATTGCCGAAATCGGGGACAAGACCCAGGTCGCGACCGTGATTCTGGCGGCGCGTTATGACAGCCTGTTGTGGGTTATTCTGGGGACGACCATCGGCATGATGCTGGCCAATGTACCTGTGGCCTACGCCGGCAGCTGGCTGATGCAGAAAATCCCGCTGCAGCTGGCGCGCTGGTCGGCCTGCGGCCTGTTTGTCGGGCTGGGTGTACTGACTTTGATCATGGCCTGACCGAGTCGTTCAGACCCGACTCAGTTTGGTTGTCTATACTGCTGCACCCGACATCAGCATGATCAGGAGGCAAGCAAATGAATATATACAAGATGATGGGTGCCGCCGTATTGACGTCGGCCATCGCTCTGACCGGTTGTGGCGAAGAGGAGGCGGCAACTGAGTCATCACAGCAGGCACCAGCGGGCGAACAGCCGGCAGAAGCCTCTTCCGTTGAGACCCTGAAGCAGAAGGCCGGTGAAACGCTGGAAGCGGCCGGTGACGTTGTCAACGATGCGGAAACAGCCGCCCGTGATACAGCGGCAGACGTTGGTGAAAAGGCCGCTGAAATGAGCGAGCAGGTTCAACAGGATGCGGCCAAGGCCTACGAACAGGCTGAAGAGGGTGCGCGCAAGCTGAGCGAAGAGGCTGCTGAGGCAGCGGCTCAGCTGGAGCAGCAAGCAGAGGAAAAAATGGAAGCTCTGCAGTCGAACCCTGAACAGAAAGGCGAGGCTGACAGCGCTCAGTAATCGCACTTGAACCATACTTTGCAAACGCGGCCCGGTGGCCGCGTTTTTTTGTGTCATCGCACTGTCATAGAGGGCTGCTAGCGTTCAGGGTTGTTGCTTTTTGATAACATTTAGCCCCCTGTAGAGATCATTGCTTGAGCCAGCCGCTGGAACGAGATTCGGTATCGCTTACCGCGCAACAAGTGGCGGTTGCCCTGCTTGTCGTGGCGCTTCTAACGCTGCTGTGGGGCGCCCTGGGGCATGCCTTGCATGAGAGTCGCAGCCGACAGCTCAGCCATCACGCTCGGATGCTGACTCAACAGGTCCAGTGGCTGGCCCTGCAGCTGGAACAGTCGCCGGCCTATGTGCCCGTTGCCTCGACTCTGCTGCGCCGCCTGCCGACCGGGGTGTCGCAAAAGCCGGAGTTATCGGGTGTGGTGCTGCAATTGCTCGACGAGCGGGGCAAGGTGCTGACGGCGCTGGAAAACTGGCAGCCTCAGTTCGAGGATCGGCATCATTTCGACAGTAACCTGATCATGCGCGTACCTCTGGACCAAGGGCGGTTGGTACTGCGCAATCGGGACAATGGCGCTCGCTATATCAGTGTGTTTCAACGCTTTGAATTCATGCCCTGGACGCTGGTGATGCATCAGCCGGAGCGCCAGGTGCTGGCGCATTACCATCAGCAGCGAAGGCGTTATCTGTGGGCAGGGGGCCTGGCCAGCCTGCTGGCACTCATGGCTCTGGCCGGGTTGCTGTGGCGCCTGCATTGTCGGGAGGCCCAACTGCGTCAGCTGGAACGCAACGAGCAGCGCAGCCGGCTGCTGCTGCAGCGGCTGCGTCATGAACACCGGCAAACGCTGGAAGCTGCTTCACGGGATCACCTGACAGGGCTCTATAACCGTCGCCTGTTCATGGAGCTGGCCCATGCGCACCTGCTGGGGGCTAAGCGTCAGGGGCGTTTTGCCGCCGTGCTGTTCATTGATCTGGACCGTTTCAAGGCGATCAACGATACTCTGGGGCACAAGGTCGGTGATCAGCTGTTGCAGAGCGTTGCCCGTCGCCTGAATGACAGCCTGCGTGAAAGCGACATTATCAGCCGCTTTGGCGGGGATGAGTTCGTGCTCATGCTGACCGGTGGCGTGCAGCGTGATGACATTGCGCGCATCGCCGCCACGCTGGTGCAAGTCTTGGCCGCACCCTATGCCGAACTGGCCGGCTCCGAGCTGAGTACCAGCCCCAGTATCGGCATCGCACTCTCGCCCCAGGATGGCCCGGATACGGCAACGCTGGTGAAGCACGCTGACATGGCGATGTACCGCGCCAAGCAGGCCGGGCGCGGCCAGTACGCCTTTTTTGATGCGGTGCCACGGCTGGAAGCCGCGGATCAGGCCAGTCTTGCCAGGCTGCTGCCCGACGTCATGCGCGAGCAGGTCCAAGTCTACCTGCAGCCTCGCGTCTCCCTGCCGGACTACCGCCTGACCGGATTCGAGGCGCTGGTTCGCTGGGACAGCCCGGAGTTCGGGTTGCTGTCGCCGGCGCAGCTGCTGCCGTTGGCCGAGTCGCTGTCACTGATGCCGGCGCTGACGGAACAGGTTCTGGCACAGGCCTGTGCCCAGCTGGTGCAGTGGCGGGCCGATGGGCATGTGGTCGTGCCGGTGGCGGTGAATCTCGGTTGCGTACAGCTGCGCGATGCCAGGTTGGTGGAGCGAGTGGGGCGAGTGCTGGAACGGTTTGATATCGACCCCGCCTGGCTGGAACTGGAAATCGCGGCGCGTGACCTGCCGCAGTTGACCGAACGCGAGATCGAGCGCCTGTGTGCCTTGCACCAACGGGGGCTGCAGCTGACCCTAGATGATGTCGAATGCCTGGATAAGGGGCTGGGGCTGCTGGAACACCTGCCGTTCAATCGCGCCAAGTTAAGCCGCGCTTTCATTCGAGACATTCGCAACAGTTATGATGATCAGGCGCTGCAGTCGGCCGTCATCTCCGTGGCCAAGAAATTGAAGCTGCAGGTTGCGGCCAAGGGGGTCGAGACCCCAGACCAGCTGGTGTACCTGAAACTGGCCGGGTGTGATGAAGTGCAGGGGCATTTGTTCGGCCGGGCACTTAATGCAGAGGAAGTGAAGCAGTACCGCCAGCAGGGCCGGACGCCGCTGGCGGTATGATCAGGCCGGGCCGTTGTCAGGCAGAAACCGTTGCTGCAGCTCCTGCAGGCTGTCGCGACACAGGCAATCCAGCTGCCGCAGCGCCTGTTCCGAGCATTGGCCCTGTTGCTCCAGTTGACGGCTGAGATCGGCGGCCTGCTGCATGCCGAAATTACCCAGCGTACCAGCCAGCTTGTGCAGCAGCAGCGCGTGCTGACCGGGCGGTGCCGTCATCAGCTGCTGCAGCAGGTCCAGGCACTGGGCGTTCATCTGCTCGCACAGGCCGGCAAAGCGCATCTGCCCCAGCATGTTCAGGTGCTGGTTAAGCAGTGCAGCATTGAGCCGTGTCTCGGGTGTTGATCGTACCGGTTGGGCCGTTGCGGCGCCATCGGCCTGTCGCAGCAGCCGGTTGAGCTCATCGAACTGCAGCGGCTTGCTGACCACGGCATCCATTCCGGCTTCCTGATAGGCGCGCACCTGCACCGGGGTGACGGAGGCGGTCAGGGCGATGATGCGCACGCCGGCGCGGCCGGGATCGCTGTGCTGGCGCATGCGCCGGGCCGTTTCCACGCCGTCCATGTCGGGCAGGTGAATGTCCATCAGGACCAGGTCGTAACGGTGATCATTGTGCATCGACAGTGCCGTGTACCCGTCGTCGGCCACGCTGACCCGGTGCCCCTCGGATTCCAACAGCCCCACGGTGACCTGCTGGTTGATGGGGGTGTCTTCCACCAGCAGGATATCGAGGCTGGGCTTGTGCGGGTCCTGGGCGAGGCGTTCCGGTGCCACCGGGCCTTCCAGCGAGCAGGACGTGGCATAGCCGAGTTCGACCCAGAAGCGGCTGCCGGCTCCGGCCTTGCTGTCAAAGCCGATGCGGCCGCCTTGAAGTTCCACCAGCCGCTTGCAGATGGACAGCCCCAGCCCGGTGCCGCCGAAGCGACGCGTGATCGAACTGTCGGCCTGGCTGAAATGCATGAAGATGCGCGGATGCGCCGCTTCGGGGATGCCGATGCCGCTGTCCTCTACCTCGAACAACAGCCTGAAGCGGCCGTCGCTGTCGGGCAGTCGCCGGGCCTTGATCAGCACATAGCCTTCATGGGTGAACTTGAGCGCATTGGTGCACAGGTTGAGCAGAACCTGATTGAGGGCCCGGGGATCGCCACAGACCCGTTCCGGCAGTTGTGGGTCCGGTCGCAGAATCAGGTCCAGCCGTTTCTCCGCTGCCATGGGGGATAGCAGTTGGCGCAGCTGCTGCAAACGTTCGACAGGGCTGAACTCGACCAGCTCCAGCTCCATCTGACCGGCCTCGATCTTGGTAAAGTCGAGCACGTCGTTGAGAATGCTCAGCAACGACTGGCCCGACTGGTAGATCGATTCCACCTGCTGCTGCTGGGATGGGCTCAATTCGCTGCGCATCAGCAGCTGAGCCATGCCCAGGATGCCGTTCATGGGCGTGCGGATTTCGTGGCTCATGGTGGCCAGAAACTGGCTTTTGGCCTCGCTGGCCGCTTCCGCCTTTTCCCGGGCCAGTTCGGCCTGTTCCTTGGCCTTGCGCTCGCGAATATCGGTCAATGAGCCTTCATAATACTGCAGCGCCCCCTGCTCGTTGCTGACGCAGTGGGCGGAGATGGCGATGAAAATCTCGTCGCCGTTGCGGTGGCGCCAGCGGGTTTCAAAGTTCAGTACCCGCTTCTGGCGCCGGATCAGCACCAGAAAACGGCGGCAGTCGTCGCGGTCAACAAAACCGTCGCGGATCACATCGGTGACCTGCTGCAGAAACTGTTCGGCGCTGTCGTAGCCCAGCAGCCGAACCAGTGCCGGGTTGGCCGAAATGAAGCGCCCGCGGCGATCCAGACGAAAGATGCCTTCGCTAGAATTCTCGAACAGGGAACGGTACTGCTGCTCCGATTGTTCCAGACTCTGGTACAGCTTGGCATTTTCGATGGAGATGGCCGCCTGTGAGGACAGGATCTGCAGGGTTTTCAGCCGTTCCCGATTGAAGATGTCACGGCTTTCCGAATGTTCCAGATAGAGAATGGCGGTCAGTTCGCCGTGGTAGAGGATTGGCATGGCCAGCAGCGAGCGCGGTTGATGCTGACGGATGTAGCTGTCCTGCTGAAACATCTGATGCTCGGTGGCATTGCCCAGCACCACGTCATCCTTGGTGCGGGCGACATAGTGAATGATGCTCAGTGGCAGCAGGCTTTCGGCACGCTCCAGCTCCAGCGCATTGAACAGCCGCGGAGGCTGGTTGAGGCAGATTTCCGCTTCCAGAAACAGGCCCCGCGGGCGGCGCAGCATGAGAATGGCGCGTTGGGCACCGGCATTCTGGAGCGCCAGTTGCATCAGGCGCTGCAGCAGGCGCTCCAGTACGATTTCGTCTGAAATCGCCTGGGAGGCGTCAATCACCGAGTTGATGTCGAAGGCGCGGTTGTCCAGCGGCAGGCCGCTGCTGTCGCCGGCATGGATCTGTACCGGGTCCAGGTGGCGCAGCGGTCGCTCCAGGGCAAAGGGGTAGTGCTGCTGCATCTGCTCCAGCTTGGTCCGGCCGCCCCAGTCGGCATAGCGTTCATAAGCATCCTGCAGATAGGTGCGGGCAATGCCGGGCTTGTCCCAGTCGAGGTAGAACTGACCCGCCAGCTCCGAAGCCATGGCCTCGTCCAGCACAAAGCCCTGCTGACGCGCATGCTCGATGGACTGCTCGTACAGGTCCATGGCCTTGGTGTGAGCATGCTGGCTGCGGTAAAGCTCGGCCTGCAGCAGGTCGGCATGATGGCGGTGATTTTCCGGCGAAAAGCGGGCCAGCTTGCGCAGGTAACGCAGGGCCTGACGTACCTTCTGCAGCCGGGCCGGCTGTTGCAGAATGCTGGTGTGCGGCAGGCGCGCCAGGATGCTGAGTGCATTGATCAGCTGTAGCCGTGGCACAGTGAGGGTGCCACTGATGGACGCTCGCAGCTCCATGCCGGCCTCACTGTGGCGATAGGCGGCGGCATGGTCACCGAACAGGTAGCACAGCAGGCTCTTGTAAAAGTGGTGCAGGCTGATGGCGGTACGGTGATTCTCCCGCTTTAGCTCCGCCAGATCCCGTTCCTCATGATAAAAGCGGCCGTCGAAGCGCGTCGGGTCGGCACACTGGCCGCGCAAATTATCCATGGTCTGGAGCACAAAGCGTGAATACTGCAGGGACTGCTGCTGGCCGGATTCCACCAGCAGGGCTTCATACTGCTCCAGGCGCGGCTGCAGCTCGTCCAGATTGCGGCACAGCGGGAAGGCATACTGGATATAGGCCGCTAGGGCATAGGCGCCCCATTCCATGTCGCCGCTGTCCAGTGCCAGCTGATGTGCCTCCAGCAGTGACTCCATGCAGTTGCGCACCGGCTCGCGGTAATGGCGAATATAGGTGTCGAACAGAGACAGGGTGCGGTGATGCGTCAGCACCGCCGGTTGCTGTCGATCCAGCTGCAGGGCAAGCTTGCCCAGTTTGTAGCCCTGTTCGATGGCATTGAACTGGCCGCACAGTACACCGCCATAGCCGGCAAAGGCCAGTGCGGCCGAAGGGCTGAGGCCGTGTTTCAAGGTCAGTTCGACCTGGCGTGCCATGACCAGCGGGCGCAGCTCCGAACTGGAAAATTTGATGGCGCCGAACATGCTTGCCAGAATCGGCATGGCGGCCAGTTGGTGGCGATCGGTCATGGCCGGCAGTTGCAGAATGCGCTCTGGCGGCGTACGGCGCAGCAGCCACTGGGTGCGGGCGACCGCCAGCGTCAGCGGGCCTGTGCCAGGCGTTGAGGGGATGCGGATGCCCAATTGCTGCAGGGCCAGCTGGGCCGTCTGCAAGGCCTGGTGAAATTCGTTGTTGGCAACCTGCGATTGAATCTGGATCTCATAGACGCGAATACGGTCCAGCAGGTGCTGGGCACGGGCTTCCACGGTGCGAATCAGCTCCAGCATGCGACCGTGCTGGCCCTTGATGTTGGCGATGTCGGCAGCGGCGGTGTGCAACTCCAGCGCCAGCGGATAATCGCGCTGCCAGCCGTTGATGGGCAGCAGGGCCAGACCGGTTTCCAGGTACTCCATGGCCGAATCAAACGCAGCGGACTCGCGCGCACGCAGACCGGCACGCAGATTGAGACGGGACAGCTGCAGGCGCTCGTCGTCGTTGCCGAGCAGGCGGTGAGCCTGGTTGAGGTGGTTGCTGATCTCGAAGATGCGGGCATCGGTTTCGTCAGCGCTCAGGCTTTGCAACAGCTGGTGGCCGATCTGCAGATGCAGTGATTCCAGCGACGCATCGGGGATCAGGGAATAGGCGGCCTGCTGCACCCGGTCATGCACGAAACGAAAGCGGGTGCGCTCCGGCTCCAGGTTCTGAAACAGGCGATAGCTGTCGTCCTGAGGCACAATCAGCCCCTCGGTCAGGGCCGGCCAGAGGTGGTGCGTGACCTCCCTGGGTGTCTGCGCGCTGACCACTGACAGGGTGCGCAGGTTGAAGCGGCTGCCGATGCAGGCGGCCAGCGGCAGCACCGTCTGGGTCGAGGTCGGCAGGCGCTGTATCTTGCTGACCATCAGCTCGATGACATTGTCCGTCATCTCCTGGGCATGAATGGCACACTGGTCCCATTGCCAGCGCTGTTCGCGGAAGCTGATCAGCCCGTCCTGGTGCAGCGCGTGCAGAAACTGGCTCAGGAAGAAAGGGTTGCCCTGGGTCTTTTCCATGCAGGCCTGAGCCAGCTCCCGGCAAGCGTGGCGTTCCACCTTGAGCGTATCTGCGATCAGCTGGTTGACCTCGTGCGTGTCCAGGGGCTTGAGGGCGATCTCCAGTGGCGGTCGCGGGCTTTGCTGCAGCCGTTCCAGACAGGTGCGCAGGGGGTGAGTGGCGCTAAGACCGTGGTCGCGGTAGCTACCGATCAGCATCAGCCCGGGCGGGGCGCTGCCGTTGACCAGCGTTTCGATCAGATGCAGCGAGGCGAGGTCGGCCCAGTGCAGGTCATCCAGAAACAGGACCAGTGGCCGCTCCGGCGATGCCAACACGCCCAGCATCTGGGTAAACAGCCGGGAAAAGCGGTTCTGTTCCTCGGCCGGAGGCAGGGGCGGCAGTTCGGGCTGGCGGCCGATGATCAGCTCCAGCTCCGGGATCAGCTTGAGCAGCACTTGGGCATGGCTGCCCACGGTGTCCAGCAGCTGCCGGCGCCAGTGTGCGATGTGCTCTTCCGGCTCGGTCAGCAGTTGGCGCACCAGCCCCTGCAGTGCCTGGAAAATGGCGTAATAGGGGCGGTTGCGGCGGAACTGGTCGAACTTGCCGCTACTGAAGCTGCCGCTCTGTTCGTTGACGTGCTGGCGCAGTTCGTACACCAGGCTGGTCTTGCCGACACCGGCATACCCGGTAATCAGTACCAGCGGCTGGGGGCTGCGGCGGCAGCGGTCGTACTGCAGGCGCAACTGCTGCAGCAGGGCTTCACGGCCGTAGAGCCGTTGTGGAATCTGAAAGCGGGCCGAAAGATCATGCCGGCCGGGCGTGAACGCGGGGTCGTATTGCTGGCGTTGATGGGCCTGCAGGCATTGCTGCAGGTCATGGATCAGGCCGACGCTGGACTGGTAGCGTTGGGCTGCATCCTTGGCGAGCAGCTTGAGAATCACCCGCGACAGCATCTCTGGCAGCTGCGGATTGACCTGGTGAGGCACGCTGGGCTGCTTGGCGATCAGATCGTGCACCAGCACCATGCTGTCGTTACTGACAAAGGGCGGCCGGCCGGTCATCATCTCGTACAGGGTCGCGCCCAGGCTGTAATAGTCGCTGCGGTAGTCGATGCTGCGGTTGATGCGGCCGGTCTGTTCCGGTGCGATGTAGGCCAGGCCTTCCTGGCTCAGGTCCGGGGTGTGCCAGTTGGCCTGTTCCCGGCTCAGGCCGGTGCTGCGCGAAAACCCGATCAGCTCGACCATGCCGGTCTCCGGGTTGAGCAGCAGGTGGTCCGGGTTGATCTGCTTGTGGGTGACGCCGGCTTCATGCAGGCGTCCCAGCAGGTTGCTGATACGGACGGCCACGGCCAGCCATTGTGGCCACTCCAGCTGCTGCTCGGCGATCAGTTGGCGCAGCGGGATGGAGCCGGAGTCGGCGTGGATGGCGGCCGGTCCGCTTTCCAGGGTCAGCAGATCCAGCGGTTCGACCACGCCGGGAATGCGCAGCCGCGAGAGAATATCGTATTCATGCTGAAAGCGGCTGAGCCGGTCACGGCTGCACTGGCTGCGGTCCAGTTGCTTGATGATGACATTGCGCCCGTCGCGCAGGCGTACCGCGCGGCTGATGCGGCAGCCCTTGTCACGGTGCAGCTGGCGATAGATGCGGTAGCCTTCGGGCGCCTTCATGTGCCGGTATTGCCGGCAAACATGTAGCCAGCGCCATGGGCAGTCAGAATCAGCTGAGGGTTGGAAGGGTTGTCCCCGAGCTTGCGGCGCAGTCGGCCGATCAGCACATCCACCGAGCGGTCATTGGGCGTCCATTCGCGGTCGTGGATCGCATCCATCAGTTGGTCTCGGGACAGCACCTGGCCGGGGTGATTGACCAGCGCCTGCAGCAGTTTGAATTCACCTTCGGGCAGGCGTTCCTGCACGCCTTCGGGGCTGGTGAGCTGGCGTTTGTGTGGGTCCAGCTGCCAGCCTTCGAAACTGTAGCCGCCGTTGGCGCGGCTGTCCTGGCTGCGTGTTTGCTTGTCGCTGTCATGCATGCGCCACAGCAGATTCTTGGCCCGTACCAGCAGCTCGCGTGGATTGAAGGGCTTGGTGACATAATCGTCTGCACCCAGCTCCAGGCCTACGATGCGGTCGATTTCATCTCCCTTGCTGGTCACTAGGATGATGCCGACGGAGGAGCTGGCACGCAGCTCCCGGGTAACGGTCAGGCCATCCTTGCCGGGCAGGCTGATGTCCAGCAGCACCAGGTCCACACTGTCCTGCTCGATGCGGTCGCCCAGATGGTCGGCATTGTCGCTCTCCGATACCCGGTAGCCGGCGTTTTCAAAGTAGCTGACCAACAGGGAACGCGAGGCCAGATCGTCCTCTACAATCAGGATATGAATGTCGGCAGGCGTGGTCATCATGGGATGGATCTCTTGGTTACTGCGTGAGTGACTGCACGGGAACCGCCGAGGGAGCGGCGACCTCCAGGTGGCAGGCAATATCAACCGAGACGGGTGAAAGTAAAAGTCATTTTTACATTCTGTTACATCTGGGCACAACTTAGCACAAAAGCTGAGTATTTCATTTACATGCCCCGTTTAGTTTAGCCATGAGCGATGTAGTAGGTCGAGGCCCTGTACCGCCTTGCCGCTCGGGTGAAACACAAGATCCATCTCATCAGTGAGGGAGTGATGGCATTGAGTAATAATAATTCGAAACGTGCAGTTCTGGGCACGGGCGTTCTGGCCCTGGCCGGGCTGGTCAGCACGCCGGTGCTGGCACAGGATGCACAACAGATCATTCGGGACCGCTGCCTGGCGTGTCACACCGAAAGCGGTTCGGCGGAAGCCCCCAGCTTCTCCCGTATCAGTGAACAGCGTAAAACCCCGGAAGGCTGGTTGATGACCATCAACCGCATGACCCACCTACGTGGCCTTGAATTGAGCCGTGACGAAAAGCGCGAGCTGGTTCAGTACCTGGCCGACACTCAGGGCCTGGCCCCGGACGAGACCCAGGACTACCGTTATCTGCTGGAGCAGGACACCAATCGTGTGGAAACCGGTATCGATCAGGGCTTGGCTGAAACCTGCGCACGCTGTCACTCCGGCGCCCGTTTTAGCCTGCAGCGTCGTACCGAGCAGGAATGGAAATACCTGGTGGACTTCCACATGGGTCAGTTCCCGACCACTGAGCTTCATTCCCTGTCGCGTGACCGTCAGTGGTACCAGATTGCCAGTACTGAAACCGCGGCCGAGTTGAGCAAGCGCTTCCCGCTGCAAACCGCTGAGTGGCAGAACTGGCAGGCCGCCGATAAGACCGACCTGATGGGCCGCTGGCGCATTACCGGCTATGTGCCGGGCAAGGGTGCTTTTGACGCCTGGATGAGCGCTGCCAAAACCAGCGAAGGCCACTACGATCTGAGCCTGAAAGGCCACTACGCCGACGGTACCGCCCTGGCGGGCGAAGGCAAGGCAACGGTGTACACCGGTTATGAATGGCGTGCCAGCCTGACCATTGATGGCGTGAAAATGCGTCAGGTGATGGCGGCCGACAAGCAGGGCAACCTGATGGCGGGGCGCATGTTTACCGCGGCCGAGCGCGAAATCGGCGGTGAGCTGAGCGCCGTGCGCGATCAGGGCAAGTCTGGCCTGGTTGCGGTGCAGCCCGCTTACCTGCGTGCAGGCGAAAGTGCCGAACTGACGCTGATCGGTCAGCACCTCAAGGGTGATATCGACCTGGGCGAAGGCGTTGTCGTTGAGAAGATTCTGTCCCGCAGTGACGACCGCATCACCGTGCTGGCCAAGGCCACGGGTGCAGAAGGTCAGCGCAGCGTGCGTGTGGGTGACACCGAGCTGGCCGGTCTGGCCGTGTATGATGCGCTGGCGCGTGTCGAGGTGCTGCCGAAGGATGCCGTGGCCCGTATCGGCGGTGCCGGTGGCAAGATGCCGAAAGTACGCGCGGCTTACCGTGCCGTAGGGTACAGCGCGGGTGCCGATGGCAAGCCGGGCACCGAAGACGACCTGCGCCTGGGCTACATGCCGGCCCGTTGGAGCATCAAGCCGGCGGACGAAGTGGCCGCGCACGACAAGGATGACAAATACGCGGGCAGCATCAATGCCGCCGGTATCTTTACCCCGGGCGATGCTGGTCCCAACCCGGAGCGCAAGATGAGTGCCAACAACGTGGGCCGACTGAAAGTCGTGGCCACCGTTGCCGACGGCAGCGGTCAGGTTGAAGGTGAGGGCAACATGCTGGTATCGGTGCAGGACTTTGTCCGCCGCGTACTGGACTAAGCTCGGTCATTACCTGAACAAGTAGCCACCCTACAGAACAACAAAGAGGTGAATATGGGCGCCATGACGCTAGTGAAACCGAATCTGCACCGGGTTGATGTCGATGCCCGACAGATGCTGTTTCACATTCCCAGCAGCAGCATCTTCGAGCTTGATGACTTGGGCCGTGAACTGCTGCAGGTGTTCGACCGCCATGAGCAGGTTCTGCCTGAGCATCTGGCCGAACTGGGGGCGCGCTATTCGCAGGACGCGGTCAGCGAAGTACTGGACGAGCTGCGCAGCCTGGAGGTGATCTCCGATGCGGGTGTTGTGGCCCGGATCAACCCGGACCCCCAGAAGGTGGAGAAGTTTCCGCTCAACACCGTGGTGCTGAACGTCAATACCGGCTGCAATCTCAGCTGCACCTACTGCTACAAGGAAGACCTGACGACGCCCTCAAAAGGGGAGAAGATGGCCTATGACACCGCCATCCAGTCGGTCGAGATGCTGCTGAGAGAGTCGCCTGATCAGCCCAACTACAACGTGGTGTTCTTCGGCGGTGAGCCGCTGTCCAATATGCCGTTGATCCGTGAAGTGGTGGCGTACTGCGAGCAGCGATTTGCGGATCTGGACGCAACGGTGGATTTCACCATGACCACCAACGCCACCCTGCTCAATGAAGATCTGGTGGACTGGTTCAACGCGCACCGTTTCGGCCTGACCATCTCCATGGACGGCCCCAAGGCGATGCACGACAAGAACCGTATCACCGTGGGCGGTCAGGGCACCTACGATGTGGTCAAACGCAAGGTGGACATGCTGCTCAAGCGCTACACCGCGCGCCCGGTGGGCTGCCGCGTGACACTGACACGCGGCATCACCGATGTGGAGACCATCTTCGATCACCTCAATGGCGAGCTGGGCTTCTTCGAAGTGGGCTTTGGTCCGGTCACCTCGGGTGACATTGCCGAGTTCAACCTCACCGGGGAAGAGCTGGTCGAGGTGTTCGCCGGCATGAAGCGTCTGGGCAAGCGTTACCTGGAGGCCGCACTGCGCAATGAAAACTTCGGCTACGGCAACATGCACCAGCTGATCACCGACATGTATGAAGGCAACAAGAAACTGGTGCCCTGTGGCGCCGGGATCGGTCTGCTGGCGGTGGACAAGGATGGCGGACTCAACCTCTGCCATCGCTTCACCGGCTCGGACCTGCCCACCTTCGGTGATGTGGAAACCGGCATCGACAAGGTCAGCCTGGGCCAGTTTGTCGAAAAGCGCTTGGACCGCAGCAATACCGGCTGTGAAACCTGCCGTATCCGTAACCTCTGTTCGGGTGGTTGCTACCACGAAAGTTATGCCAAATATGGAGATCCGACGCATCCTTCCTACCACTATTGCGACCTGATGCGCGACTGGGTCGATTTCGGTGTGGAAGTGTATTCGCGGATCATGCTTGAGAACCCGGGGTTCTTTGAAGCATACGTCTCTCCCAGGAGGAGTGCCTGATATGAAACATTTGAAGTCTCTGAACAAGAAAGCACAGCTGATCAACAAGGCGATCAGCCCGGAAGAAGTTGAAGACGTGGTCGCCATGCAGACCGTGGTCGGCTGTACCGCCACCACCGACCCGGGCTGGGAGCTGGACCCGTTCGGCGGTCTGGGTTCGCTGTGTCAGCCGATGGAGTCCGACCTCTACGGCTGTGCCGACGCCTGCTGGTGGCCGGCGCAGGTGCCGGACACAATGAACACCTACCCGGACTGGGGTGAAGGTGTGGCGAAAGCCGACAAGGACTGGCGCAAGCTGGACGGTATTTTCGAGGATGCAGAGTAACGGGAGCCCGGTAATGAAACTGAACAAGCTGTTTAAATCAGCCGGACTTTTCGGCTCTCTGGCGCTGGGTGGCGCCCTGTCCGCAGTGGCCCCGGCGGCCATGGCGGACCAGGAATACCTGCTGACGGTCACCCGTCCCAACCAGTTGCATGTGATCGACATGAGTACCAACAAGGTGGCGCGCACCTGTGATATTCCGGGCGACTTCGGCTCCGGCATCATGTCGGTGCACCCGGAAGGAACCCATGTTTTCGTGCTGGGCCACAACTGGGAAGATGTCTACGGCTTCGATATCCGCAACTGTGACGTGACGTTCCACGCCAAGCAGTCCACACCGACGCTGCAGGTGAAGAGCTACCAGTCGCTGGCGGTGAGCGCCGACGGCAAGGAACTGTACACGGTACAGAACCCGGTGAAGAAACACCGCGACCACTTCGAAGTGCTGGAGCCGCGTCTGGCGGTGTTCAACATCGAAGATGGCCTGAACGCCAAGCCGGTACGTACCTTCCCGGTGGATCGCCGTATCACCAAGATCGTGGCCACCGAAAAGGGTGAGGTGGTCCTCGGCGGCGCTGATCTGAAGGCGATCAATCCGCAGACCGGCGAGATGCGCACGGTGGTGAAACTGGCCAACTGGGAGCGCGGCCCGCGCTGGCTGCAGCCGGATGCCTTTGCCATGCACACCCAGGGCAACCAGTCCAACGAGTACATCATGCCGTACTCCACGGCGAAGTTTACCGACGACAGCATGAACTTCGAAACCGCCGAATGGTGGTGGGGCATGGCGCGCGTGGATCTGGCAACTGGCGAAGTCGAGCGCCGTGAGCTGTTCCCGTTCGAGTTCATCATCTTCAACTTCGTCAGCGACCCGCGCAACGAAGAGATCCTGTACGGCAGCTTCAACACCCTGTCCAAGCATGACATCCGTCAGCAGAAGACGCTGGCCGTGAAAGAGATGCCGCACACCTATTACACCATCAACATCTCCGGCGATGGTGAAACCCTGTACGTGGGCGGTACCAGCAGCGATATTTCGATCCACAGCTCCGAAACACTGGAGAAGATCGGCTCGATCCAGCTGACCGGCGACATGACCACCGCCGACATGCGTGTGGCCACCATCAAGGATTAATTTCCTGGTTGCACAACATGCTCAGGTATAGTCAACGGGAGGAGCCGGCAGCGGCCCTCCCGTTTTTGTATTGGTGACAACGCAAAGGAACATCTGATGCTGAAGTGGCTGGTTCGTGCCATTCACGCCCCCGATCGCACCCGGCTGGAACAGGGGTTCCAGTGGCTGTACTCATTCGTCAAACCCCAGCGCCGCGCCATCATCGGCCTGTTGCTGCTGTCGTTTGTCGGTTCGGCCTTTGTGCTGTTGCAGCCCTGGCTGACCAAAATGCTGATCGACGACGGTCTGCTGGCCAAGGACTACGGCATGCTGATCCGGCTGGCCGGGGCCATGGTGCTGGTGGGGGTCCTCAGCACGGCGCTGTCCGGGATCAACCGCTACCTGCATACCCGGCTGTCGGGACGGATTCTGTTTGCCCTGCGCACCGATCTCTATGCCCATCTGCAGCGGTTGTCACCGGCGTTTTTTGGCCGTCGTCGCATTGGTGATCTGCTGTCGCGTATCGATGGCGATGTGGCGGCGATCCAGCGTTTTGCGGTCGACAGTCTGTTTTCGGCGGTCAGTAGCGTGATTGGGCTGGTCGGCGCACTGGTGCTGCTGGTGGCGCTGTCCTGGCAGCTGTCGCTGCTGGTGCTGGTGCTGATTCCGCTGGAAGTGATCTGGCTGCGCTGGATGCGGCGCAAGGTGGAGTTGCGTACCCGCGAGATGCGCGAGCGCTCGGCGGATCTGTCCAGCTTCCTGGTGGAAACCCTGCCGGCGATGAAATTCATCCAGGCCAGTGGTCAGGAAGGCCGTGAGCGCACCCGCCTGGGCGGGCTCAATGACAGCTATCTGGATAAACTGCTGCAGCTGCAGGTGACCGAGTTCTTTACCCATGCCATTCCCTCGACACTGACCTCCATGACCCGTGCGGCCGCCTTTCTGATCGGCGGCTGGTGGGTGATTCAGGGCCAGTGGCAGCTGGGCTCGCTGATCGCCTTTTCCACCTATCTGGGCATGGCCACCGGGCCGGTGAACAGTCTGCTGGGGCTCTATGTGGCGATCCAGCGCATGAGTGTCAGCTTGAACCGGGTCAGCGAGCTGCGCCTGGCCGATGCCGAGATTGAATCGCCCGCTGCGCCCGCGCCGCTGCCACAGCCGTTGCGCGGCGAGATTCGCCTGAGCGGCCTGACCTTTGCCCACGCCGAGCGGGAGCCGGTGTTGAACGGCATTGACGCAACCTTTGAAGCCGGGCAGAAAATCGCCCTGGCCGGAGCATCGGGGGCAGGCAAATCGACCCTGATTGATCTGTTGCAGCGGCATTATGACCCTCAGGCGGGGCAGGTACTGCTGGATGGCGTGGACATCCGCGCGCTGGGACTGGCCGATCTGCGCCGCAGCATCGCCGTGGTGTCCCAGGAGATCACCCTATTTCGTGGTTCTCTGGCGGATAACCTGCGCTACGCCTGCCCCGAGGCCAGTGATGACCAGGTGAAGGCCGCCGCTCATGACGCCCAGTTGGACGACTTGATCGAGCGTCTGCCGCAGGGGCTGGATACGCCGCTGGGCGAGCGTGGTCAGCAGTTGTCGGGCGGGCAGAAGCAGCGCATCGCCATCGCCCGTGCCCTGTTGCAGCAGCCGGCGGTACTGGTGCTGGACGAGGCGACCTCGGCGGTGGATGAAGCCACCGAGCAGCAGGTGATCTCGGCGGTGGACCGCCTCTTTGCCAACCGCACCCGCATTCTGATCAGCCATCGCCCGTCCACCCTGGCCGGGGCCGACCGACGTCTGCTGCTGCAGAACGGCACCCTTGGTGAAGTAAAAACAGGTGAAGTAAAACAAGGTGAGGTGAAACCAGGTGAGGCGAAGGAGGTGACCGATGTCGGTTGAGCCTGTACGGATCGGCGTGGTGGACTCGGGCCATGCGCCGAATCAGCCGGTGGTGGAGAGCGCCGCCTTTGTCTTGGCGGAACAGCAGCTCTGGCTGGCCGAGGCCGAGCCGGACGCGCTGGGCCACGGCAGTCGCATCATCGAGATTATTCATCAGCTGGCGCCCGAGGCGGAAATCGTGTCGGCGCAGGTGTTTCAGGATCGCCTGACCACGACTTCAGCGCAGGTGGCGGCGGCCATCGACTGGCTGCTGGAGCAGGGGGTGCAGATCATCAACCTGAGTTTAGGGCTCAGGCAGGATCGCGACAGCTTGAGGGACGCCTGTGCCCGGGCGCTGAAGCGGGGCGTGATCCTCTGTGCATCCAGCCCGGCACGGGGCGAACCGGTCTATCCGGCCGCCTATCCCGGTGTGTTTCGCATGACCGGCGATGCTCGCTGCGGGCGCGATCAACTCTCCTACCTGGAGACTGAATTTGCCGACTTCGGTGCCTGTGTGCGCCCGCTGGATGACAGCCGCGGACACTCCGGCGCCAGCCTGGGTTGTGCCCATCTGAGCGCCCATCTGGTGCGGTATCTGAGCGAAACGGCCCGGCCAAGCCTGAGTGGGGCGCGGGAGTGGCTGATCAACCGCGCCGCCTATCAGGGGCCTGAACGCCGAGGGCCGGATGAGCGCTGGGCAGAGCCTGGTGCAGAGACCACACCAGAGACAGCACCATGTCCAGAAGCAACAAGAGGACAGCAAAATGCATGAAGCGGATATTCTGGTACTGGGCGGCGGCCCGGCCGGCGGGGCTGTCGCTATCGGTCTGCGCCGACTGGGCTACTCCGTGACAGTGATTGGCGAGCCGCGCCCCTTTGATGCACTGGAAGGGATTTCCGACCGAGTGATTCAGGGGATGCAAGGGGCCGGGTTCCAACAGGCGCTGGCAACACTGGCACCACCGTCGCCGCGTCAGGTGACCTGGAACGGCGAGACCAACAGCGCCAATACCGAGCGGCTGCTGCCGCGTCAGGCGTTTGATCGGGCGCTGCTGCAGGACCTTGCGGCGCAGGGCGTCACCGTGATGCAGGGGCGTATCCAGCGCTGTCAAAGTGATGCCGAGGGTCACCGGGTCGAGGTGCGCCTGACTGATGGCGAGCCGCAGTCGTGCCGGGCCAACTTTCTGGTGGAAGCCCGTGGCCGTGCGGCACCGGCGGCGGGTACGCACCGAGTGCGCGGCACACAAACGGTGTCCCTGTTGCAGTATTGGCAGGGGCCGGCTGCCGAGCCACGCACGGCGGTGCAGAGCTTCGCCGATGGCTGGGCCTGGCTGGCCATGCGTGCCGATGGGCGCCGCTATCTGCAGCTGACGGTGGATGTGGCCAGTACCGACCTGCCGCCCAAGCGCGAGCTGAGCGACTGGTGTCGCGCCCGTCTGGAGCAGTTGGAGCAGGCCCGGCCGTTCATGGCGGACGCCGAGCCCACGGGCGAGGTCTACGCCCGCACCAGTACTCCGGTGCTGTGTGCGGATGTGGTCGGAGACAACTGGATTCGCGTTGGTGATGCCGCCATGGCAGTGGATCCGCTGTCAGGCAACGGCATTTTTCAGGCGCTGTCGTCCGCGCTGCAGGCTCCGGCCGTGGTGCATACCCTGATTCAGCACCCGGAGCGCGCGGCTTTGGCCAAGGCGTTTCACGAGGCCCGCATCGAAGGCCTGTTTTACCGCTTTGCCCGCATCGGGCGCGATTTTTACGCTCAGGACACTCAATGGCCGGAACGCCCCTTCTGGCAGGCGCGCCGCCAGTGGCCGGATGCCCGCCCCATGCATGAGGAGGTGACGCCGGATCAGGTAAGCACCGCGCTGCGCCCGGTGGTCGAGGATGGCCTGATTACCGAGGCCAGGGTGGTGGTGACCCCCGATCAGCCGCTGGGTATCTGGCATCTCAATGGACTACCGCTGGCGCCCTTGCTTGAGGCGGTGCGAGCCGAGCCCGAGACGGCACCCGCCGAGGTGCTGGCGCGCACGCTGGGTAAAGAGAAGGGAACCCTGCTGGAACAGTGGATGCGTCAGCAGGGGTGGCTTGCAAGATAGTTTACGCGGCGCTCAGGGGTCAGGTAGGCGCCGGCGATACTTGGTTCAACGGGCCTGGCTGATCAAGGCATCAATGTGCGCCACAACCTGATCCGATAGCTGGCAAACCTCTCGGTATTTACTTTCAGCCACCGCTACTTGCTGCCGTGATTTCGCGTCAATGATCTCACCAATCAGTCGGTGCATGTGATCATGAGGCTGCTCAATCGCGGCCATGGTGCCGGAGCGACCAAAGCGTTGCTGACCGGCACCGTAAAACCAGCGGCCAAAATCACAATCGTGTGATGATACCGCCTGTTCATGAGGGATCTCGGCTGTACCATCCAGAAATGCGCGCAGGCGCAACTTCCAGGCCTGGTGGGCCGCACGGGCCACTTCAAGCTCGGTAACATCATCCTGTTCGACCTTGAAGCGCCTGATCGTCCGCATCAACTGGGACAGCTCGGCTCCGATGGTCGCGGTCGAGTTCAGTATGTCGGCAGCACCGGTAGACGTTTCTTCAGAGCCCGTACTGACACGTGAAACCGATGCATTGATGGTTTCACTGACCTGGGTCTGTTCTTCCGCAGCAGACGCTATTTGTGCCGTCATATCACGGATTTCATCCATGGCTCGAGTGATGGCGCTCAAGGCTTCGCCGGCCTGACCGGCCGTGGCAACGGTTTTTTCCGACTGCTGATGGCTCTGCTCGATCACTTGCACCGTTCGTCCGGTGCCTTCCTTGAGGGCAGAAATCATTTCATTGACTTCAGCCGTGGAGTTCTGGGTACGGTGGGCCAGTGCACGCACCTCATCGGCCACGACAGCAAAACCACGCCCCTGCTCACCGGCACGTGCCGCTTCGATGGCCGCGTTCAAGGCCAGCAGATTGGTCTGGTCCGCAATGTCACGAATCACATCCAGGATGGTGTTGATTCTTTCACTGCGGCTTTCCACGTCACGTACCACAGACATCATGGAAGTTATGTCTTCTGCCAGAGCATGAATGGCGCTGATCGCTTCTTCAACCACTTCGCGCCCCAGCATCGCTTCCTGATCAGCCTGCCGTGTTACATCTGCCGTACCGGCGGCACTGCGTGCCACCTCTTCAGCAGTGGCCGCCATTTCGTTCATCGCTGTCGCGATTTCGGTGGTTTCCTGACGCTGACGGTTGGTTAACTCAAGTGTATGTTCGCTGATATTAAACAGATGAGAGCCGGACGAAGATACCGATGCGACCGAACGCATCAGTTCCTTGATCAGCTGTTCGATTTGAGCGATGAAGTGGTTGAACTCGTGTGCAATCTCGGTCAGCTCATTGTTGCCGTGTACGGGCAGACGCTGGGTCAGATTACCCTCGCCCGTGGAGATATCTTTCATGGCTTGCTGTACCCGCTTCAGCGGCCTGACCACACTTTGGCTGATCAGCACCGCAACCAGCCCGCCCAGCAACAGAAAGCCCAGAATAATCAACATCAGTTGCCAGAGTGCCTGCTCGTAGCTTGCAATGTAGTCACTGCGATCCATGGTCAGCGTCAATACACCGATCGATTTGCCCGAATAATCCTTGAGTGCGCCCATATACAGTGCCGCCGGATGATCTGACACTTCTGCCAGAGCGATCTGTGGGGGGCCATCGAACGCATTGTCGAGCAGTTCAGGCGTGACCGGCACACGGCTGTCGAGGGTTGATGCAAGGGTCTCGAAACCGCCGTTGGACTCCAGCATCAGTGCAACATCCAGGCCGGTATCCGCCTTGAACTGTTCAAGGAAGCTTGACCCAAGAGAAAAGCCGAACTCAACCGATCCCCAGTGGCGGCCTTCAACGCTAATCGGCACTACGCCGCGAATGCCCAGACCGGCTACACCGCGCTCGATACCTGCCAGGGCCTGGTGGCGTTGATTGGTCTCCAGCACGGTTTGACGAAAGCCGGAGAGGTCATCACCGAACTTTTCGGGGCGGTGGATGCGCAACCAGGAGGTGGCGGGCGGGGTATGAAACTGGAACTGGCGGAGGCCGAAGTCATTGCCCAAGCGGGCGAATGCCTGAGCAAATTCGTGTGCGACCTGCTCACGTGCCCCCTCTGCCAGCAGCTTTTGAACATGCGGCTGCGAGGCAACCAGCACCGCCATGGCGGTAGCCAAGCGGCGTTCCGCATCAATTCTTCCCTGCAATTCCTGAAAATGAACTCTGAGTTCACGCTCTTCAGCGGATGCGATCAGTCCACGAAGATCCGCATTGACCCCCGGCAGTATCACTGCGGCTACCAGCGCCAGCAGAATACAAAACCCACCCACAACCCGTGCCTTGATACTGAAGCGCTCCAACATGCCTTCTCCTGCGTGTGATATCCATACAACCAAGCATAGCCACCTAAGTGTCAGGATTGAACACTGTCGGCCTATAAGTTTTTAAATGAGTCCACGTTTGCTGCCATTGCAGGGTTGGGTTCTATCGCTTCATAGGCAGCAACGGCCTCTTTCACGTCTTTCAGATTACCCTGCTGCACGCGCCGATAGTGATTCAGTGTGCGCTGCAGGTAGTGCTGCGCGATTCGAGCCTGCTCCGGCGTTTCGGTCTGCCAGATGCTGTCGCCCGCAGGGCTGACCTTGGGCAGGTGACGGCTACGGTGTGAAAGAGGGCTGACCTTGAGAATTTCATAGCAGTGACGTCGCTCCTGCACCAGCGCTTCGGCATGCAGATGAAAGTCCAGCTGTATCAGGCGCTCGCGCACGGCAAACGTGTGATACACGGGGCAGAGCAGGTAATCGATCTCGGCTGTCGGATGCCTTTGGTGCAGGCGATTAACAATATCGATCACCAGATCGCCGCCGATACCGGCCAGAATCACCAGGTGACGGCCCGGATTTGCCGCCAGCGGCAGTTCCGCCACATCCATGCAGTGGGTGTGCCAATGCGAGCAGGGGTGCTGTGCCAGACGGGCATCGAGGTCGTTTATCAGCTCGGGTACTACATCGACAAAATGCACCTGGCCCATGCCAGGCTGTGTCAGCAGTGATATGCCCAGGTAGCCGTGGTCGCAACAGCCATCCCAGACATGGTCATAACCGCCACCAGCCATGGCCCGGATCTGTTGAAGTCGTATCCCCAGCTTCACGTTGTCACCCATGTGTATCGCAAAAGCGCGTCATTGTACGGGCCAGGGGCTGCGGCTGCACCCTGTGTCGTAGTTGCAGGACTCAGAGACGGGCAGAGTCCTGCGCACGCGGGGTGTTCGTGTCGCCGTCGCCGTCAAGCACATCTTCGGCCACTGCCCAGGGTTCAGCCGGTGACAGTTTGATATCACCGGGGCGTGCGGCATAGCGTTCGGAACGTAGCGCTTTCATCAGTCCTGCAATCATGCCCAATACCACGATGGAGAACGGGAGTGCAGCGGTGATGACAGCCGCCTGAAGGGTTTCCAGCCCCCCGGCCAGCAGCAATACGGCGGTCAGGAGGGCCAGCAGAATGCCCCAGAGAATGCGATGCGTTGGCGGTGTCTCGGTGTCGCCACCGGACAGGATCGTAGTAATCACCAGAGTGCCTGCGTTGGCGGAGGTGATCAGGTAGGTACCGATCAGCACAATCAGCAGCGTCGAGACGACCGGGGTCATCTGTCCCAATGACATACCTTCGATGGTCACGAACAAAGCCGACGAGATATCACGGTAAACCGCCTCGATTACACCGCCGTTCTGGAACAGCTCCTGATATAGCGCTGTGCCGCCGAACAGGCCAATCCAGACGATGGTAATCAGTGTGGGTACCAGCAGGACCCCCATCACGAATTCACGAAAGGTGCGGCCACGGGAGATGCGTGCGATGAACATGCCGACAAAGGGACTCCAGGCCAGCCACCAGCCCCAGAAGAATACGGTCCAGGTGGCCTGCCACTCGCCGCGATGGGTCGCATTGGTATGGAAACTCATGCGTAGCAGGTTCTGGATATAGTCGCCAGTGGCTTCAACGGTGATAGCGACCAGATATTGAGTGGGGCCCAGCAATAGCATGAACAGGACCGCCGCAATACTGAGCCAGAAGTTGACTTCCGACAGCAGGCGCACACCCCGTGAAACGCCTGAAATGACGGATAGGGTAGCGATCAGCATGATGGTGCCAATGACGATCAATTGCAGTTGGGCGGACGCGGCAATGCCGAACACGCGTTCGAGCCCGGCGCTCATCTGCTGGACCCCCAGCCCCAGGGTGGTTGCAATGCCGAACACCGTGCCGAACACGGCCAGCAGATCGACCAGGTGGCCCAGGGGGCCATACACACGGTCACCCAGCAGCGGACGCAGGGCAAAGCGGATAGTCAGGGGTTGTTGCTGGCGGAAGCTGAAATAGGCCAGTACCAGGCCAACAAAGGAGAAAATGGCCCAGCCGTTAATGCCCCAGTGGAAGAATGAAAGGCGCATGGCGATGATGGCCGCGTCGGCATCGGCACTGCCGAACTCGACAAAAGGGTTGTCTTGAAACTGCAGGATAGGCTGGGCAACCGACCAGAAAATGATGCCTACCCCTGTGCCGGCGGCAAACAGCATGCTGACCCAGGAAAAAAAAGTGAATTCGGGCACTTCGTCATCGGCCCCCAAGCGCACGTTCTTGTAGCGCCCCATGCCCAGCCAGATCATCAGGAACAGCAGAAAGCCCACTAGCAGGACGTAATACCATTCCAGAAACGGAGTCAGCCACTCGCGGGTGTGGTCCAGGGCTGCCGAAGTTTCGTCGGTGTAGAAGGAGCCGGTGACCAGGGCCACTGCCAACATCAGAATGGCGATGCAGCTCATCCCGGTATTCATGCCTTTGAAAAACCCCGATTCTGCTTGCTGCAGCATTGCGCCCTCCCTGTCCGTGCTTTGTGTTGGCTGTTGCCGGTTGGCAACCATCATACAAAACCTGAGCCGGGATGAAAGGGGGAGGGGCCGCAGTTGTGCGGCCCTGATGGGTGCGACTAACGGTCGAGCCGGTAAATCTTGTCGGCGTTGGGTTTGCTCTGCCAGGGCAGATCAGAGTTCTGCCAGCCGTTGCGGATGCGAAAGCCCTGTTTGTCGCCTTCCTTGACGGTGCTGCCCTGGAAGCCATTGACCACGTAACGGGCATTCTTGAAGCCGTTATCGATCAGGTACTGGGCGCTGGGCAGACCGCGTTCACTGCCGGAGCGACACATGGTGATGATGGTGGCATCCTTATCCAGGCCACGCGCCTCCAGCGCCTGTTCAACCTGTTGAATAAAGTCCGGGTTGCGGTACAGGCGGAAACGATTCTTGTCGCTGTCCCACTGGCTGCGGTCCACCATCAGGTAGGGGATATTCAGATCCACGCTATCGGTGAAGCCGATAAACATGATTTCGACCGGATCGCGCACGTCAATGAACAGCACATTCTCGTCTTGCTGCACCAGGTTATAAGTGGCTTGCGGCGTGATGCCGACCTCTTTTGCGGTTTGCTGCGCCATGGCTGGGGTGGCCAACAGGGCAGACGACAGTACCAGTCCGGTTAAAAGCTTTTTCATCGGGTACCTCCGGTTTTAGAAGCTGAATACCTGGGTATCGTCATCGATCATCTGCTCGGCGATTGCTGGCGGGGTCGCGACACCAACACCTTCACGCAGATCTTGCTGGCGATGTTCGCTGTTCGGCAGGTAGAGCGCGCAGACGTTCACTTTGGCACCACCCTGCTGAAGTTTGCCCATCAGCTGTTCCGGGGTGACATCGCGGGGCTTCAAGGTTGGGTTTTGCGTGCTTTTCAACGCCAAGTCGCCACCTTTATCGCACAACAGCACTTCAACGGCAGTGCCTTTGGCTTGCATGGCGTTGGCCAGCACCATGGCCATGCCTTGCGTTTGCAGGGAGCCACTGTTCACGACCACCAGAGCCTTGTCGATTTCACCGGCCTGGGTACCCCCGGCCAGCAGGGCCGAGCAGAGCGAAAGAGACACGAGTAGAGTTTTCTTCATGATGGGTTGCTCCTTTGGAATATGCTTATTCTTAATTAGAATATACTAATGTTTTTCATCATGGAAGCCGACTTGGGTGTCGGTTTGCACTTTTGCGTGAGGCGTGGACAATCCCGACTGTCACCGACGTCTGGAGTTGTCATGCAGTTTGATCCCCCTCTTGAAGCCGTTACTCTGTTGCGCCGTTACAAGCGCTTTCTGGCGGATGTGCGCTGTGCCGATGGCAGTGAAATTACCGTGCACTGCCCCAATACCGGCTCCATGCGCAACTGCGTACTGCCGGAGGTTGAGCAGGCCGCGCTGATATCTGACAGCGGCAACCCCAAGCGCAAGTATCGCTATACGCTGGAAGTCCTGCAGGTGGCGCATGGCCATTGGACCGGGGTGAATACCGGTCGTACCAATGCCCTTGTGGAGGAAGCTGTGCGGGCAGGACACATTGTCGAGCTGGCGCCGGACACCGGAGTCGAGCGGGAAGTGACATATGGTGATAGCCGTTTTGACCTGGCGCTGGGCGAACGATCCAATCCACATACTTATATCGAAGTGAAAAACGTTACTCTGGGGCCGGGCCCCGAAGATGCCGACGATGGCGTGATTGCCTTTCCCGATTCGGTCACTGAGCGCGGCCAGAAGCACTTACAGACATTGATGCAGGTGGTGGCATCGGGCAAGCGGGCCGTGTTGTTCTTTTGTGTGCAACATACCGGTGCGATCGCTGCCAGGCCGGCTGATGAAGTGGATGGGCGCTATGGCTGGCTGTTGCGAGAAGCGGTTGCTGCAGGCGTCGAGGTTATGGCCTGGCGTGTCCGCTTGCAGGCAGATGAATGTGTGCTGGAGCGGCCGTTGCCGGTTAGGCTTTAAGTAAACCCGTATAGAATAAACGGCGGCACTTTTGACACCATGCAGCAGATAGTGTTGCTGTTTGTTGCCAGATCAAGGAAAAGGCTGCTTTAAGGTGTAGTTTGCAGACATCTTGACGTGACTTTGCAACAATGTATTCAGCCACGGTTAATCCGCTTGAATGTGCGCGATAACAGTCTGGCCCCTCCACCCACTGTAAACGAAGCGGTCGTCCATGAAACCTATTCTGTTCGCTGCTCTGGCTTGGCTGTGTATTGCCGGGGCCGGGGTGGTCCCTGCTGGTGCGGTCCATGCCTCAACCATTCGCGCCGAGGTTGCTGCGCCGGTGTACACCATGGGGGTCGTCCCTCAGTTTGAACAGCGCAAGCTGTTTGATATCTGGCACCCGATTATTCAGGCGCTGCAGCCGGCGCTGGATTTCCGGCTTGAGTTGGTGGGCAGTCCCAAGATACCGGTGTTCGAGAAGAAGTTTCTGGCCGGTGAGTACGACTTTGCCTACATGAACCCCTATCACCTGCTCAAGGCCAATGAATCCCAGGGCTATATCCCGCTGGTGCAGGATGGTTCCCGCCATTTGAAAGGTATTCTGGTGGTGCACAAGGACAGCCCATACGCGCGCGTTGAACAGCTTGACGGCAAAATGATCGCCTTTCCTTCGCCCAATGCCCTGGGGGCGTCGCTGCTGATGCGGGCTGACCTTGAAAGCCTGTTTAAACTGACGTATTTCCCGCGTTACGTACAGACACACAGCTCCGTGTATCTAAATGTGGCGCTGGGACAGACCGCTGCCGGTGGCGGGGTTTACAGCACTTTGAAGCAGCAACCGCCGGAAGTGCGCGAACGCCTGCGCGTGATCTACAAGACCCGCAGCATGAGTCCGCATCCGCTGTCGGCACACCCCAGGGTGCCGGCTGAACATCGCGAAGCGCTGCGGCAGGCTTGGCTCAAGCTGGCCACAACCGATGCAGGGCGGCGCCTCATGGCGCGTATTCCCATGTACCAGCCGGTCGTGGCACAGCTTGAGGATTATGCCGAGATGCGTGCCTGGGGGCTTGATCGGTTTTATATCCTGGAATGATGCTGTGCGGGTAGGAGTACACGTTGGGTTTAAGGGCTAAATTCATCCTGTTGCTGGCATGCCTGACATGCGGCTTCATGGCTTATATTCATTATCTGGTACTGCCGCCCATTGGTGAGCAGGCGATCGCGATCGCGACCAATGCACATCGGTCGCACTTGCGCCTGACAGCTGAAGCGATCGTGCCTTCTCTGCTAGAAAGTGATCTGGCCAAGACCTATGAGTTGCTGGATGCCATTCGCTATGACAACCCGGACTGGCGCCGGCTGGAGCTTTTCAGCACAGACGGGAAACGCCTGTATCCGCTCGCCTTGCCTGCCAAGGCGTCCGGCTCGCTCATGACGCTTGAAGAGCCGGTCGGGTTTCTCAGTCCGCCTCTGGCCCAGCTGAAAATCGGCGTTGACCTGAGTCGCAGCATCGATATGGCCCAGGCGCTGGAGTCTTCCGTCATGAAGGCACTGGCCTTTCTGTTGTTGCTGATCATGCTGGCGGTGTGGCTGGAAGTGGAAGTGCTGATCCGGCGTCCGCTGTCGCGGATGGTGGCGGCCGCGCGGCGGATGATCAAGGGGGATTTCAACGCGCCTCTGCCAGCGCGGGGGCGGGACGAAATCGGTGAGCTGGCCGGTACGTTTGCGGATCTGCGCGGCACCATCGAGCGACACCACATCGACCTGGCCGCCGAGCTGGAGGCGCAGCGTGCCAATGCCCTTGCTCTGGTCGAGGCCAAGCGCCAGGCCGAGCATGATGCCACGCATGATGCGTTGACAGGGTTGCTCAATCGGCGAGAACTGGAGCGCAGGCTACGGATCGCACTGCATGAGGCTCAGACCGGGATCGGTAGCCGACATGCGCTCCTGTTCATGGACCTGGATCACTTCAAGCGCGTGAATGATAGCTGTGGGCATCCGGCCGGCGATGAACTGCTGCGCAACATCACCGCTATCATGCGGCGCTGCGTACGCGAGGACGATGCCTGTGCCCGCATGGGGGGCGATGAATTTGCCATTCTGCTCAAAGACTGTGAGCGCCGAGTGGCTGTTCGCATCGCCAATGACATTTGCCGATCAATACAGCAATATCGTTTCGAGTGCACCGGTCTTGTGTTTCACGTCGGGGCGAGTATTGGCATTGCCAGGCTGGATGCCACCAGTACCAGTGTCGATCAGGTCATGGCCGATGCCGATGCGGCCTGTTATGAAGCCAAGCGCCGTGGGCGCAGTCGGGTCGAAGTGGCGCCAGATATTCAGCCGGTTGATGCCTGATAATCAGAAGGCCTGCTCTCGGCGATTGATAAAGGGGGCGCGATGGGCAAAAAAGTGTGGCTGATGGTTTACTGTACAGTGCTGATATGGTCGGCCTGGCAGCCGGCAGACCCCGTTGTCTGGCTGTTGGAAGTGTTGCCGGCGCTGTTGGCCCTGTTGGTGCTGGCGGCGACACGCCGGCGTTTTCCGCTGACCCCGCTGGTGTACGGGCTTCTGCTGGTGCATTGCGTGATCCTGATGATCGGTGGCCATTACACCTATGCCGAGGTGCCGCTGTTCGATTACCTGCGTGACCTGACCGGCGGCAGTCGCAACAATTTCGATAAACTGGGCCACTTTGCCCAGGGTTTTGTACCGGCGCTGGTGGCGCGTGAAGTCATCGTGCGCCTGAATCTGATCAACGGCGCTACCTGGCGCAACTTCTTTGTAGTCTGCTTTTGCCTGGCGGTCAGCGCCTTTTACGAGCTGATCGAATGGTGGGTGGCGGTATTCTCATCGCAGGCGGCAGAGTCTTTTCTGGGTACGCAAGGCTATGTCTGGGACACTCAGTCCGATATGGCCTGGGCCCTGACAGGTGCCATCCTTGCGCTGCTGACGCTGTCACACTGGCATCAACGCCAGCTCGACGGTATGTCTCTGAAACCGTAACTGGTTCCGGCTGTTTTGTATCAGAAAAATACAATGCAAATATTCTGGTTTTAAGGAAATGTAGCTGCAAAATGTTACATTGATAACAATAATTACAATCCCGCGCCCGGAATGGATGTTGATATGCAGCCCTCACCTGTTCGTATTATGGATAATAATGCTCTGCGCTCCGGTGATATGACTGCCTTCAGTTGTGGTCCGGTGGTGCTGATCGAATGGGGCCTTGCGCCGGGCTGGCCGGTACTGTCATTGTCATCCAATTTTACCGGCCTGCTGCCGTTGCAGGCCGAGCAATTGGAAGCGGGCGTTGACTATATCAATCTGGTCTGCCCGGAAGATCGTGCGGAGCTGGTCAAGCAGACCCGAGCAGCCATTGAGCGTAGGGATGCGGATTGGGACCACCTCTACCGCATCAGTGACGGCCAAGGCGGTTATTGCTGGGTCATGGATCACACCCGTGCCACCTATGATACAGAGGGGCGTCTGGTGCGGTTGCACGGTTACCTGTTCCAGCATGACGGTATTGCCGAGCAGATGCGCCGCGAACAGGCGCTGGCCGAGAGCGAGGCGCGCTGGCGGGCGGTCCTGCTGGCAACCAGTCAGGGGGTGTGGGACTGGAATGCTCAAACCAATCGGGTTTATTTCTCGCCACTGTGGAAGTCGATGTTGGGCTATGGCGAAGATGAGGTGGGCGATACCCTAGATGAATGGGATTCGCGGCTTCATCCCGACGACCGGGAGCGCGTGTACCGCGACCTCAATCAGCACCTTGAAGGGCGCACCCCCGCCTATGAAAACATACACCGCATGCGGGCACGGGACGGCAGCTGGCGCTGGATTCTCGACAAGGGGCAGGTTTTCAGCCGCGATGCCCAAGGGCGGCCATTGCGCGTAATTGGCACCCATACTGACGTAACCGAACAGTACATCGCCACCAGCCGTCTCACGCTACTGGCCAGCAACGTACCCGGAGCCTTGTATCAGTATCACCTGCGGGCGGATGGCAGCAGTGCCTTTCCTTATGCAACCGCGGGCATTGAATCCGTTTACGAAGTGACGCCGGAGCAGGTTCGCAACGATGCCGCACCGGTCTTCGATCGCCTGCATCCGGATGATCAGGAACGCGTTGCCCACACCATTCAAGTTTCTGCCAATACCCTGACCGACTGGCGTGAAGAGTATCGAGTGATACTGCCTGAACGTGGCATACGCTGGTTACGAGGGCAGGCGACGCCACGCCGTGACGGGGACGGTGGGGTACTTTGGCATGGTTACCTGGTGGATATTACGGACGAGGCCTACCTTCAGCTGGGCTACGAACCCGGTGCCTTTGATGTCGATCTCGATGTGTTCCAGACACTGGTACACCCGGATGACTGGGATATGATGCTGGACGCCGTGCAGCGCCAGATGGCACGTGGTGAAGGCTTTATGGTGCAGTTTCGGTTGTTGCATGCCGATGGCCACTGGATATGGATGGAAGGGCGTGGCAAGACCACCGCTCATGATGCCGAGGGTCAACCGACCTTTATGATGGGCACCCATACCAATATCGATGCCAGCAAGCAGACCGAAGCGGCACTGCAGGCGGCTCGCCAGGCGGCTGATGAGGCCAACCAGGCCAAGTCGCGCTTTCTGGCCAATATGAGCCACGAAATCCGCACCCCCATGAGTGCCATCATCGGCCTGAGTGATCTGGGGCGGCATGAAACCGACCCGCACAAGCTGCGTGAACAGCTGCACAAGGTGCATGCCTCAGCCGGGCAGCTGCTGGGCATTCTCAACGATATTCTGGATCTGTCCAAGATCGAGGCGGGCCAGTTTGAACTCAGCCCGCGTCCTTACCAGATGAGTGTGCTGGTCGATAATCTGCTCAGCCTTTTTGGTGACAGTGCCCGTGACAAGTACATCGCACTGTCGGCGGAGGTGGAGCCGGTGGTCAGTGGCGCCTACACCGGTGATGAACTCAGGCTCAAGCAGGTGCTGTCCAACCTGCTCAACAATGCTATCAAGTTTACCGACGCGGGCCAGGTGCGTCTGAAAATCAGTGCGGCCCCGATGCCCGCCGGACAGGCTGACGACGGTCGCCGTTGGGTCAGGTTCTCGGTCAGTGACACCGGGCCGGGCATTGATCCTGAGACTCGGTCCAAGCTGTTTCGGCCCTTTGTGCAGGGTGACGCCAGCGCAACGCGCCAGCATGGCGGCACAGGCCTTGGTCTGACCATCAGCGAGCGGTTGGTCGACATGCTTGGCGGTGATGGTATCCACCTTGAAACGGCGCCGGGGCAGGGCAGCCGGTTCAGCTTTGTCATTCCACTGCGCAACAGTTCGGCGGCGGAGCTGGCTCGCTTGGCCGAAGACAACAGCAGCCCTTTGGCCAAGGATGTGCGTTTCGACGGACATGTGCTGCTGGCGGAAGACAACCCGATCAATCAGGAAGTGGCACGGGCGCAGCTGCAACAGCTTGGTGTCACTCTGGTTGTGGTCGATAACGGTCAGCGGGCGGTGGAGGCCGTGGCGACGCAACATTTTGATCTGGTTCTGATGGATATCCAGATGCCGGTGATGGATGGTTTTGAAGCGGCTCGGCGCATTGTGCAGCAACACCCGGATCTGCCGGTGGTGGCGTTGACGGCCGCGGTGATGCCAGAAGACCGTGATCGGGCTGCGGAGGCCGGCATGTGTGCGCACCTGGGCAAACCTTTTGACCGCACGGCGCTGGCCGAAGTGCTGGCGCAGTGGCTACCAGAGCTGTCGTCTCGAACGGCAGTCAGGGCGGAGGTGGCAGATACGCCGGCGCTGCCATTGCTCGATGAAGACTGGGCCTTGCAGCAACTGGGCGGTAATATCGAGTTATACCATTCGCTGCTGAGTACGCTGCGTGAGGATCTGCAGCAGCGTTATTGCCGGTTGGCAGAAAGGGCGCCAGCAGCACTGGATAGCGTTGAACAGGCGCATTGGCGTCGCGAAGCTCACAGCCTCAAGGGCAGTGCCGCCAACCTGGGCGTCAAGCGCATGGCCGATGCTGCTGCCCGGTTTGAAAAGGCACTGGACTCGGGGAATATGTTCGAGGCGGCACAGCGCCATTTTGCGGTTGTTCTGAGTGATACCCTCAGGGCGCTTGCCGCTGCGATCCCCGAGACGGTACTGGTCAGTGCATGCCCTGACCAGGCTGTTCCAGCCGAAGGCGCACGCGATCTGCTCGAGTTGCGGGAGCGCTTGCGTCATAATGAGTTCATCGACGATATAGAGCGGCAACGCTGCGCACGTCTTGTTCCGGAACATGGCCGGCGCCACTGGCATTGCCTGGAGCAGGCGCTGGATGCGCTGGACTTTGAAGGTGCTTGCCGGGCGCTGGAGCAGCTGCTGTCTGAACTGGGAGGAGAGCAGAATCGATGATGAGCCTGCTGCTGCGCCGCCACTCACTGGTCGCGCGCCTACTGTGGTTTACCCTGGCCGCCATGACCACGGTGACGGTACTGATTGCGGTGCTGGTTAACACCATGGTGAGCCACAGCCGCATGGAACAGTCGGTCAGTCAGCAGCAGTTGATCAATCGTGAAATTGCTCAGCACATCGCAACCGCGTTCGAGCAGCGTATCGATCATCTGCAGCGCCTTGCCGGGTTACTGGTGGACGGTGACCGGCTGCTGCCGCAATCCAGGTTGCAGACACTGCTGGATAACCGCATCGGCCTGCATGATGCCTTTAATGCCGGCATGATCCTGATCGGCCCCGACGGCCACATCCAGCTTGACTCCCCGATCATCGAAAACCGTGTGGGAACGGACCTGAGCGATCGGGACCATTTTCTGCAGACACGTGATCTGCGTCAGCCGGTGGTGTCCAGACCGCTGGTCGGGCGTGCGATCAAGCAGCCGCTGTACATCACCAGTGTGCCCGTACAAACAGCCGATGGCCGCTTTCTGGGCAGTCTGGCTGGCATCAATCGTCTGGAAGCCGACAATACGCTCAAGCTGATGGCCGCGCGTCGGTTGCCACAGGGCGGGCAGCTGTACGTGATCGACCTTGATACGGAACTGGTGGTCACCTCCACCCGTCGGTCACTGATCATGGCCGGGCTGGACAGCCTTGCCAACAGCGAGATCATTGCCCAGGTGCGTGCCGGTCAGCGCAGTGGTGTTGCCCGTTCGCATTTCGGGCATCAGGCTGTTTACAGTGCGGGTACGCTGGAACGGACCGGCTGGCTGATTCTGACCACCGCCCCGGTCGACTACTGGATGGCGCCGCTGCATGAGCTGCTGGTGCAGATCAGCCTGCTGGCGCTGGTGTGTCTGCTGCTGCTGGGGGCGGTGGCGCTGGTGTATCTGCGCTATCAGCTGATGCCGCTGAAACACGCGGCCGAAGGCGTCAATCGCATGCGCCGTGATCTGTCGCAGCTGACGCCACTGCCGGTGTACCGTAACGATGAAGTGGGCCAATGCGTGGAGGCCTTCAATGGCCTGCTGCTGCAGTTGCAGAACCGCACCGCCCAGCTGGCCAACTCACGCGATGAAGCGGAAGAGGCGAGCCGGGTCAAGACCGAGTTTCTGGCCAACATGAGTCACGAGCTGAGAACGCCGCTGGTCGGCGTCATCGGCCTGGCCGAAATCCAGTTGTCGCGGGTGGAGCATGCGGAAGACCGCGCACGGCTGAACAAAATTCTCCAGTCGTCACGGCTGCTGTTGGCGCACTTGGATGCCATTCTGACCTATGTAGCGGCGGAAAGCGGTCAGTTGAGTCTGCAGTGCAGCGCCGTCATGCTGGATGACCAGCTGCAGGCACTGCAGATGCTGCATCAGCCAGCGGCTGATGAGAAAGAATTGAATCTGGTCATCAAAGGCCCCGAGCTGTCGCAGGCATGCCAATTGGATCAACAGGCCCTGATGCAGGTACTGAACAGTCTGATGACCAATGCCATCAAGTTTACCGAGCGGGGCGAGGTGCGCCTGGATGTGCAGCTGCAACAGAGCGGCGACAAGGCTCGACTCTGTTTTAGCATGAGTGATACCGGCAAGGGCATCCCGGAATTGCTGCAGCAGAAGCTGTTTCATACCTTTCAGCAGATCGAAAGCGGCCACTCTCGGACTTTTAACGGTATCGGAGTCGGGTTGGTGCTGAGCCAGAGGCTGGTCTTGCTGATGGGGGGGGAATGGTATACAGGTGGAGTCGAAACCGGGCGTCGGCTCCACCTTCCGTTTCAGCCTGCCGGTGGAGCTGCTGGCAGACAATAGGCCGGTCACGATGCCGTTGCCAGTGGCACCCCCTCAATCGCTTCAGGTGCTGGTGGCCGATGATAACCCGATCAACCGTGAAGTGGCGGAGTCTCAGCTGGAACAGTTGGGGCTTCGTTGCCGCAGTGTGGAGGATGGTGCTCAGGCGGTAGCAGCCGTACAGGCGGACGACTATGACCTGGTGCTGATGGATATCCAGATGCCGGTTATGGACGGTTACGAAGCAGCTCGGATGATCCGGGCTGCAGGGCATCAGTTGCCGATTGTTGCGCTCACGGCGGCGACGCTGACGGAAGACCGTGAGGCTGCGCTACAGGCGGGCATGAGCGGGCACTTGAGCAAGCCGCTGAAAATGGACGAGCTGGCGGGCATGATCCGTACCTGCTGCGCGGTAGCTATCGAGCTGCCGCCTCAACCTGTTCCTGAGGAAAGCATGGCTGCGAAGCAGGCCCTGTCAGCCCGACGCCAACGTGTGCTGGTGGTGGACGATGAGGTCGTCAATCTGAAAATCCTGGCCAACAGTCTCAAGGATGATTACACCGTGCAGATTGCCAACAGTGGTCAGAAAGCGCTTGAGCTGGCACTCGGAAACATACCGCCGGACCTGATTCTGCTGGATATCATGATGCCCGCCATGGATGGTTATGATGTCTGTCGCGCTTTGAAGAACGATCCTGTTACCAAGGATATTCCGATCATTTTTGTGACGGCGTTGAATGATGCCAGTGAAGAGCAGAAGGGGCTGAGTCTGGGGGCCGTGGATTACATCATCAAGCCCTACCAGATGCCGGTGGTGAAGGCGCGAGTCAGCACGCACCTGAGTCTCAAGGCCAAGACCGACCTGCTGGAGGCCATGTCGTATCTCGATGGTCTGACCCACGTGCCGAATCGACGCCAGCTGGACATGGCGCTGTGTCGCGAAATCAAGCGGCACCAGCGTTCCGGTCAGCCGCTGGGGCTGGTGATGATCGATATCGATTTCTTCAAGCCGTTCAATGACCACTATGGTCATGGCCATGGCGATTACTGTCTGCAGCGGGTGGCCACGGCTTTGCAACAGGCGCTGCGCCGGCCGTCCGACCTGTTGGCCCGGTATGGCGGCGAGGAATTTCTGGCGCTACTGCCGGAAACCGATGCTGCTGGTGTCGAGCATGTGGCTGAACGCTTGCGCCTTGCAGTGGTTGCACTTCAGCTTGAGCATCGCCATTCGGCCATTGCCAACCATGTCACGATCAGTCTGGGTGGGATCGCCGTCAAGGTAAACGCGGAGCTGACAGCCGAGCTGTTGCTCGAACGTGCCGACAAGGTGCTGTACCGTGCCAAGGCGCAGGGGCGCAACCGCGTGGCCATGGCGTGCTCCGAAGATTTGGCGGCCGCAGATGTCAGGGTTGTGGCACCACAATGATCGGGCGCATCAGCAGCGGGCTGTTGAACATCGGCTCACAGTCACACTTGACCGGTTCCTTGATCACCGGCCAGAGGTGAACGCTTTCGCTGCGCAAGACCGGAAAACGATAAGGCTGCTCGTCGATATGGCCGTCAGTCATGCCCGAGAAGGTGCCCAGGGCCGTGACCAGCCGCCCAGGTGCATGAATGGCCGGGTCCAGAAACCCCGGCACCTGCAGCCTGAAGCGTCCTCCGCTGGTGTCGCTCTTGAGTGGGCGACCACTGGCATTGAGTTCAAACTGTACCACCTCGATCTCCGTGCTCTCGGCACGGTTGTGCACGGCCGCGATTTCGCCGCCCCAGCGCGCCGTTGCCGGTGCCGCATCCGGGCCGTGCTCGGCAAAGGGCAGCAGTGTCCGGGTATCCTCCGTCTTCAGACCCTCCGGTACGGCGGCACAGGCGCCCAGCGCCAGGGTCAGGGTCAGCAGTGCAAGTTGTTTCAACATGCGGGTTCTCCCGTCATCCTCGTTTCAGGGTGAGACCTCAGGGTCCGAAATGAGTTCGGTGGTCAAAAAAGGCGCCCGAGGGCGCCGTTTAAAGGGTCAACGTAGCTCTGTTGCCGGCCTCCGGTCCGGCTCAGGCCCGGCATCGACCTCGGGGTGTGTCTCCTCGTCTTCCGGTTTGCTCAGGTCGTCGTCATGTTCTTCCATCTGCCAGGGCAGAATGCCCGGTGAGGTATGCAGGAAGTGCAGGTATTTTTCGAACTGATCGAGAATGTCGCTGATGATGTCCTGCTGGTCATAGCTGTAGACGTCATAGGCCTGGCCGCCACGGCGCAGGAACACCTCGGCCCGGTAATAATGTTCATCCCCGTCCGGATCCCGGTCCATTTCCGGGTAGGCAAAGGCCGGCATGGCGTAGCCGCGCAGGCGGATTTCGTAGATGAATTCCAGCTCGCCCGGTTTGATGACATCGATGTGCGCGCGCCAGTTGTGTTCGTCAAAGGTGACCTCCGCTGGCCAGCCCTTGTCTTCCAGCTCTTGTTTGACACGCTCCATGCTGGTGTAGGCCGTGGTGTGAATGAAGCGCTCAACATCTTCCTTGCTGGGGAAGTCGACCAGGGACGCCAGGCGTTTCTTCCAGACCCCGGGGCCCTGCTTGCTGCCACCGCTCTGGCGGTGTGTCTGCATGTGGCTCTGCAGGCTGGCTTCATGGTGCTGCTCGATCACCAGCGCTCGCCACATGCCGGCCATGGCGATCAGCATGATGATGGCAAAGGGCAGTGCGCTGACAATGGAAGCGGTCTGCAGAGCACCCAGGCCCCCGGCGACCAGCAGCACGGCAGCGACCACCCCTTCGGTCGTGGCCCAGAACACCCGCTGCCAGGCCGGTGTCTGCAAGGCGCCGCCCGATGCCAGCGAGTCGATGACCAGAGAGCCGGAGTCGGAGGAGGTGACGAAGAAGGTGATGATCAGGATCACGGTGATGAACGAAACGATAGCGGTCAGCGGCAGACGCTCGTAAAGCTTGAACAGCGCGATGGCATGATCGTTCTGCACTTCGTCGATCAGCGAGGTGTAGCCCTCCACCATGATCAGGTGCAGCGCGGTATCGCCAAACACCGAGAACCAGAGAAAGGTGAAAATGGTCGGCACCAGCATGACACCCACCACGAACTGGCGAATGGTCCTGCCGCGGCTGATCTTGGCAATGAACAGGCCCACAAAGGGCGCCCAGGCAATGGTCCAGCCGAAGATGAACAGGGTCCAGTTGCCGATCCAGTCACTGGCCGTGTACGCCTGCAGGCTGAAGGTACGCTCGACGATATTGCTCAGGTAGCTGCCGGTGTTTTCAACGAAGGTCTCCAGAATAAAGATGGTGGGACCCACGATGAACACGAAGATCAGCAGCGCGATAGCCAACCCGATATTGATCATCGACAGGCGCTTGACCCCCTTGTCCATGCCGGCCACCACCGAAAAAATGGCCAAACCCGTAATGGCGGCAATGGCGATGACCTGAAAGGTAGTGTTCACTGGAACCGAGGGAAACAGGTAGTTGACCCCTGCATTGATCTGCGCGACCGACAGGCCCAGGGTGGTGGCGATACCGAACAGAGTGCCCAGAATGGCAAAGGTATCGACGGTGTGGCCCATCCAGCCGTGAATGCGGTCACCGATCAACGGGTACAGGGTGGAGCGCATGGCCAGGGGCAGGCCGTGGCGAAAGGCGAAGTAGGCCAGCGACAGGCCGACCAGGCCGTAAATGGCCCAGATATGAAAGCCCCAGTGGAAATAGGCAATCTGCATCGCCTGTTTGGCGGCGTCGATGGTCTCCGGGGCACCGGCCGGCGGCGACGCATAGTGCAATACCGGCTCGGCCACGCCGAAGAACAGCAGGGCAATGCCGTATCCGGCCGAGAACAGCATGGCAAACCAGGATTTGAAATCGTATTCCGGCTCGGCATGGTCCGGCCCCAGCTTGGTGTTGCCCCAGCGGCTGAAGGCGACACTGACGATAAAGATCAGAAACAGTGCAACGGCGAGCATATAGAACCAGCCAAAGCTGGTGGTCACGTAGGCCAGGGTGTCGGAAAACACCTCGCCGGCCAGTTTCGGGTTGCTGATGGTGCCAATGACCATCAACACGATCACAACGACCGCCGGCAGAAATACCGGTACCAGAATGGTCGAATTGCGTTCTTTGGGGGCTGTCGTCATACCTGACTCCTTGTTCCAGTCGACATTCCAGCCGGTGTGTCCGAAGAGCACTCGGCTTTGGTCAGCGTTCAGTATGACAGCTTGAAAAATGAGCGCAAAAAACGCGCCGATTGCCGCTGTTCAAAGCGGGCGTCAGGCCGCCCGGATCCGGCTTCCATAGGGAGCGGAGTCTTGCGGTTACAATTTGTTACAAACCGCCACAAGTTCATACATTAACCGCGCATCTGGTTTACAGCCGCGTTCTACGCTTGTGGAATGACAACAACAATTGGCGGTTCCCCGGTCCTCACTGAATCGTCAAGTAGAGGGAAAACCCATGAACAATCAGACTGCTCGCCGTATTTCCGGTTATCTGCTGAGCACAGCGGTGGCGGCGGCCATCGCGGCGCCGGCATCGGCCTATACACTTCATTCGCAGAACGGCACTGAACTCAACCTTGATGTTGAAGCGGTGCTGGGCGTGTTTTCCAGCGAAGAGAACTACAACACCGTTGGCCGTACCGATGGCGGTGGCTCCGACTGGCAGGAAGGCTATATCAAGTACGGTCTGTCCGGTAGTCATGCATATGGCAGCCGCGGCGCGGCAGTCTATGGCGGTATCAGCGCGGTCAGTTCAGCAACCTGGGGTGATGGCGATGCCGCCGGTTTCAGTACCGGTGACGAACGCGAAACGGCGCTGGAAGATGCCTACCTGGGCTGGCGCTCCGGCTCCCTGATTCCGGCACTGGGTGAAGACGGCCTGGAACTGTCCTTTGGTCGTCAGCAGTTCAGCATCGGCGATGGCTTTCTGATCAACGGGGATGCGCTCAATTTCGGCGAAGGGCTGGGCAAATCGCTGAACCGTGGCGGCGCCTACTGGCTGGCGGCACGCAAGGCATTTGACCGTACCGCCATCGTGCGTGTGGGCGTCAGTGAAGGAGTGCGTGCCGACCTGTTCTGGCTGGAGTCCGACAACCGGTCTCAGGCGGAAATGGAACTGGCCGGTCTGAACGCCGAATACGTGCTGCCGCAGGGAACCTTCGCGGCCACTTATATCGAGGGGCTGGATGTCAACGAGCGCTATGGCCTGAGCCATCGTGACGGCCAGGAAACCCTGAGCTTGCGCTATCAGGGCAACGCCGGTGTTGAAAACCTGTTCCTGTCGGCTGAATTTGTGACCCAGGATCAGGGTGACAATACCGCAAAAGATGCCGATGCCTGGTATGCCGAAGCGGGTTGGACCTTTGCCGACTTGCCCTGGTCGCCGAGCGTCAACTACCGTTACGCCCGCTTTGAGGACGGCTTCGATCCGCTGTTTTTCGGTTTCAACCGTGGTTACGGCACCTGGTTCCAGGGCGAAGTGGCCGCCAACTATGCCGGCCCCTTCAATAGCGGCACCGATGTACACCATGTGGGTGTGAAAGCCAGCCCGACCGAGATGTTGAGCCTGGGCGCACTGTACTTCGACTTCAGCGATACCCAGGGCAACGGTGCCAATGACGGGCGCGAAATCGATCTGTATGCCGAATGGGTCGTGACCCCGAATCTGATCCTCAGCCCGCTGGTCGGCTTCTATACTCCAGACAGCAGCAGGGGCACGCAGATCGGTAACGACGGCACCAATGTCTATGCGCAGATGATTGCGATTGTTCCATTCTGATTTGATTCAGCGTTAACCCGGACCTGCCGCAACAGTCGGCAGGCCCTTTGAATGTAAGGATTCCGAAATGCAGACGGTATCGACTCTTTTTATCAACGGTCAGGCAGTGGCGGGCGAGCGCGAAGCCTTCGGCGTGGTAAACCCGGCAACCGGTGAAGCCTTCGCGCAGTGTCCGGCGGCCTCACCGGAGCAGGTGGATGCCGCCGTTGCAGCGGCCAATACCGCTTTCAAAACGTTCCAGCACACCGCTGATGCGGACCGCAAGGCGATGCTGCATCGCATTGCCGACCTGATCGATGCACATGCCGACGAGCTGGCCCAGCTGGTGACCCTGGAGCAGGGCAAACCGATGGCGCTGGCGCAGATGGAAGTGGGCGCGGCCGCCGGCTGGACCCGCTACAACGCCGATCTGGATATTCCGGTCAAGGTGATCGAGGACAGCGAAACCCGTCTGGCCGAACTGCATCACAAGCCGCTGGGTGTGGTGGGGTCCATCACGCCCTGGAACTGGCCGCTGATGATTGCCGTCTGGCACATCATGCCGGCGCTGCGGACCGGCAACACCGTGGTATCCAAGCCGTCCTCCTTTACCCCGTTCAGCACCCTGAAACTGGTCGAGCTGATTAACGAAGTCGTGCCGGCCGGCGTGATCAACATCGTCACCGGTGAAGGCGGTATCGGCCGTGCCATGACCCAGCACCCGGATATTCGCAAGATCGTCTTCACCGGATCCACTCCGACCGGTCAGGACATCATGCGCAAGGCCGCGGACAATCTGAAGCGCCTGACGCTGGAGCTGGGCGGCAACGATGCCGGTATCGTGCTGCCGGGTACCGACCTGGACAAGTATGTTCCGGCCCTGTTCCAGACCGCATTCGTCAACATGGGTCAGACCTGTGCCGCGCTCAAGCGCCTGTACGTGCATGAATCCCAGTATGACGACGTCTGCCAGCGTCTGGCGGCCATCGCGCGCGAGCAGGTGGTCGGCAACGGCCTTGAAGCCGGCGTGACTTTTGGCCCGGTCACGAACCAGGCTCAGCTGGACCTGGTTGCGGCGCTGGTGGAAGATGCCCGTGCCCAGGGGGCTCAGGTGCTGAGTGGCGGCGCAGTCCAGCCCGGCAACGGCTACTTCTATCCGCCGACCATCGTGGCCGGCATCAGCAATGGTGTGCGCCTGGTGGACGAAGAACAGTTCGGCCCGGTGCTGCCCGTGGTCAGCTACCGCGATATCGACGAGGCGGTGGCACTGGCCAACGACAACATCAATGGCCTGGGCGGTTCCGTCTGGGGCAATGATATCGAACAGGCGCGCTCGGTGGCGGCACGTCTTGAAAGCGGTACTGCCTGGATCAACAACCACGCCGAAGTCCTGCCCCACTGCCCCTTCGGTGGCAGCAAGATGTCTGGCATCGGTGTTGAATTCGGTGAAGAAGGTCTGCTGGAGTACACCCAGTCACAGTTGCTCAATATCAGCCGCGGCTGATCTGCATCATCTCACTTTCCCGTTCTTGCTACGGAAGTGTTTTGCCGGGGCCTTGTGCCCCGGCTTTTTTATGCTCTTACCTCACCTTTCCCCTTGACCATGAGCGCCAGGCCGCCATCAGGGCATAGCCCGCGCAGAGCGCAAAGGCGATCTCCAGCAGGCGGATCAGGGCCGGGAACTGCTCCGGCACCAGCTGCGCATTGCCAATCAGCAGGTTGAACAGGAACACCACCACGGCCATGCCGAGCATGTTGCCCAGGGTACGCGAGATGTTGAGCAGCGACGACGCAATGCTGAGCTTGTCGGTTGGCACCACGCTCAGGGCACCATTGTTGTTGGGCGACGAGAACAACCCGAACCCGGTGCCCATGACCAGCAGGGCGATCACGACCTGAGTCATGCTGCTGTCCTGTTCCAGCAGGGCCAGAATCACGAAACCCGCTGCAAACAGCAGGCACCCCAGGGTGGCTGGAATGCGCGGCTCGAAGTGATCGGACAGACGACCAGCCAGGGGCGCCAGAATCGCCATCATCATCGCCTGCAGCAGCATCAGTTCACCCGCTTCAGCGGGGGACAGGCCGCGAATGTACTGCAGATAGAGACTGAGCATGAACTGCAGCGGATAGTTGGCGGCGTACATGAAAAAGCTGGCCTGGATCGAGCGGAAAAACACCTGGTTGTTGACCATTCGGCGCAAGCGAATCAACGGATACGGCGAGCGTTCCTGCTGATAGATGAAAGCGCCCAGCAGCGCGAGCCCGGCCAAAGCCAGCAGCCCGCCAGCGAGCGCCGGCAGTTCGGACAGGCCGACAAAGAACAGGCTGGAGGCGGCGATGAACAGCAGGCTGCCGATCCAGTCCAGGCGCTGGTCCGCCTGGCGCTCGGTCTCGCGTACATGGATGCCGACCAGAATGGTACAGAGCACGGCCAACGGCAGCGGCGCCAGAAAGACGGCATGCCAGTCCCAGGCTTCGGTCAGCCAGCCGCCGATGGGCGGGCCGCAGGTGAGGCCCAGATAGACCGAGGTGGAGGTCAGTCCCAGCGCCATGCCGCGGCCGTGGTTGGCAAATACCTGAGAGACGATGGCCATGCCGGTCCCGAAGACCATGGCCCCGGAGATTCCCTGTAGCAGGCGCATTAGCAGCAGCCAGTAGATGTGCTCGATCAGGATGATGGCAAAGGAGCTGAGCGCAAACAGCAGCAGACCGGCAAGAAAGACCTTCTTGCGCCCGATCATGTCGGCGATGCGTCCAGCGGGCAGTTGCAACGCGATGGCCCCGAGCAGGTTCATGGTCGGAATCCAGCTCACCAGCACGGCGTCGGCGTTGAGGTCTTCGGCGATGGCGGGCAGGGCCACATTGACCGCCGACATGCTCATCGGCATCAGGAAGGTCGCCACGCAGATGCTGAGCAGCGTCAGCCAGCGTACGGAAGCGGACGGGTACAGCGCAGAATCATCGGAGGTCATGAACCGCTCGCAGGCAAAAAATATAGCTACATTCTAGACCGGCCGCGGGGCGGGTGTCATCGGCGTTGCACCGGTTGAAACGGCCCCGCTGCAAAAGCGGGGCCTTGGGTTTAGAGCAGGTTGTACAGGAAGACCACGGCAATACCGGCCGGCGTCAGGTAGCGCAGGACAAACATGAAGGCGGAGTAGACAGCGCCCTTGAGGCCTATCTCGTCATCCAGGCCCTGGCGTTGCATCGCCCAGCCGACAAACAGGGCAATGGCCAGACCGCCCAGCGGCATCATCAGGCTGGACACCAGGAAGTCCAGCAGGTCGAACAGGGTCTTGCCCTCGAAGTAGGGCAGGAAGCCCAGCGGGTGAATGTCAGACCAGACATTGAACGACAGCACGGTGCCGATGCCAACCAGCCAAATAGCCAGGCCGCCGAAAAAGGCGCTCTTGGCACGACTGATACCCTTGTGTTCTTCCAGCCACTCCACCACCGGCTCCAGCATGGAGATGGCGGAGGTCAGGGCTGCGACCAGCAGCAGGCCAAAGAACAGGGTGCCGAAGAGCACGCCACCGGTCATCTGGCCGAACGCCAGGGGCAGGGTGACGAAGATCAGGCCCGGGCCTGCGCCAGGTTCAAGGCCGTTGGCGAAGACCAGCGGGAAGATCGCCAGACCGGCCAGCAGGGCCACACCGGTATCCATGAAGGCGATGGTCATGGCGGTACGGGCGATATTTACCTTCTGTGGCAGGTAGGAGCCGTAGGCCATCATCACGCCGATACCGATGCTCAAAGTAAAGGCAGCATGGCCAAGGGCTTTCAGTACACCCTCGGTAGTGAGCTTGCTGAAGTCGGGCGAGAACATGAAGCTGACGGCTTCACCGAACTTGCCGGTGGTAGTGGCGTAGCCGACCATGATGAACAACAGTACGAACAGCAGTGGCATCAGCGTGTTGATGGCTTTTTCCATGCCGGAGCGGATGCCGCGGCCGACGATTAGCACGACCACGGCCATGAAAATACTGTGCCAGAGCAGCAGGTCGCCGGTGCTGGCGAGCATGCCTTCGAAAGCGCCGCCAATGGTGGCGGCGTCTGCACCGGTGAACACACCGGAAGCAATTTTGCCGACATAAGCCAGGGCCCAGCCGCCGATGACGGAGTAGAACGACAGTACCAGGAAGGACGCGATAATGCCGTTCCAGCCGATCAGGCGCCAGCCCTTGGCTGTGCCTTCAGCAGTGGTTAGCTCGCGCATGCTGGCCACGGGGCTTTGGCCGCCACGACGGCCGACCATGACTTCGGCGATCAGTACGGGGATACCGACCAGCGCGATACAAGCCAGATAAATCAGAACAAAGGCGCCACCACCGTTTTCGCCGGTGATATAGGGGAATTTCCAGATATTGCCCAGACCGACAGCGGAGCCGACCGCCGCCAGAATGAATGCCATACGGGATGACCAGAGGTTGCCCGCCTGCTGGTGTGCCTTGGGTGTTGCTTGACTCATTATAAGAGTTCTCCGGTATCGTTATTGTTATCGGTCAGTGCCGGGACTGAAAAGCCCCTGCCATTGCGGTGGCAGGGGCTCGAGTGCAGGTTATTCAGCGCGTCCAGCCACCTCCTTCAGAGCCTCGGCAACACGGGGCAGGGTAGCGGTGGAAAGACCGGCAATGTTGATCCGACTGGAGTCGAGCATGTAGATGCCAAACTCGTCGCGCAGGCTCTGTACCTGTTGCGGGGAGATTCCCAGGAAGGAAAACATCCCACGCTGCCGTTCGATAAAGCTGAAGTCGCCGGCCGGGCCGAGTGCCCGGCTCAGCGCTGAGCGAAGCTCAAGGATGCGCGTACACATTCCGTTGAGTTCGTTCTGCCATTGCTGCATCAGCTCGGGTGTGTCGAGGATCATCTCGACCACCGCTGCGCCATGCGAGGGAGGCATGGAGTAGTGCGACCGGATCGCACTCAACAGCTGGCTGGTGGCAGCCTGGCCCTGAGCGGCATTGGCCGAAATCAGCATCAGGGCACCGGTACGTTCACGGTAGAGGCCGAAGTTTTTGGAACAGGAGGAAGCCACAATCACTTCCGGCAGGCGCTCGGCCATCAGGCGTACGCCCAGTGCATCCTGTTCCAGGCCTTCGCCCAGGCCCTGGTAGGCAATATCGATAAACGGCAGCAATCCCTTGCGCTCGACCAGGTCCGTGATAGCGGTCCACTGATCGGCGTCCAGATCTGCGCCGGACGGATTATGACAGCAGCCGTGCAGGAGTACCACATCACCGGCGTCTGCCTGTTCCAGGCAGGCCATCATGGCATCGAAGTCGACGCTGAGCGTTGCCTTGTCGAGGTAGGGGTACTCGCGAATGCTCAGGCCAGCACCGCCCAGCAGGGGGATGTGGTTGGCCCAGGTCGGAGTGCTGACCCAAACGGTGGTATCGGGCTTGCACAGCTTGAGGAACTCGGCGGCCATGCGCAGGGCGCCGCAGCCGCCCGGTGTCTGTACCACGTTGACGCGGCCGTCATTCAGCGCCGGGTGGCCGGCACCCAGCAGCAGCTGGCCGATCAGGTGGTTGAAACCTTCGGCACCGGCCGGGCCGATATAGGCCTTGGTGGTTTCGGTCTCCAGCAGGCGCTGCTGCGCCTGCTGGACTGCGGCCATGATCGGGGTTGCGCCCGCTTCATCACGGTAGACACCGACGCCCAGATCCACCTTGTTGCTGCGCGGATCTTCACGGAAGGTCTTCATCAGGCCCAGGATCGGATCCTGGGGCAGGGTTTTGAGGTGTTCAAACATGCGCTTTCTCCTCTGCCTGGGCAACCTTGATCAGCGTAGCTTGTCCGGTCTCAAACGCCTTGATCAGGTGCTTGCGCTTCTCGGCAACGCCTTCAGCGGCCTGTTCGCGAACCGGGCCATAGCCGCGGATTTCGGACGGCAGTTCGGCCAGGTCGACGGCGAACTCATAGTTGCCTTCGTTCAGTTCACGGGCAATGCGGTTTAGCAATTCCTTGTATTCCTCCATCAGGGCACGATCCAGCTTGCGGTCGGCGGAAAAACGGAAGGGATCAAATGCCGTGTTACGGAGCCCCTTCAAAGGTGCCAGAACTTTCAATGCCTTCAGCATCCAGGGGCCGAACTGACGCTTCACTGGGCGGCCTTTTGCATCCTTCTTGCCACCCAATACTCCAGACAAAACAGGCGGTGCCAGATTGAAGTTGATGCGGTAGTCACCTTCGAAGGTCTGTTCGACCTCTTTCAGGAAGTCGGTTTGGGTGAACAGACGTGCAACCTCATACTCATCTTTATAGGACATCAGGCGGAACAGCTGCTGCGCTACGGCGCGGGTCAGTGTCATATCTGCCTTGCCCAGCGACAGTTCAGCGGTGCGGATCTGCTCCACCAGCTGTTGGTACTGATCGGCCCAGTTGGCATCCTGATATTCGGTCAGATGCTTCATGCGGCGCTCGATCAGCTGCTCGAGGGTTTCCTGTTCAGGCGTGATTGGCTTTTCACGGGCGTCGTCGCTCAGCTGTGACTCGACCCAGATACGGTCTTCGGCGGCCAGACGGCCCCAGCCGAATGCCTGCTTGTTGCGATCGATGGCGACGCCGTTCAGTTCGATGGCACGCATCAGCGCGTCCAGTGATACCGGTACCAGGCCTTTCTGCCAGGCGAAACCGAGCATCATGACGTTGGAGAACACGGTGTCGCCCAGCAGTTTTTCGGCGATCAGGTTGGCGTTCAGCTGATCGAAAGCGTCGTTGCCAACCGCATCCTGCAACAGCTTGAGGCGCTTTTCGGCCTGCATGTCGGCGTCGCGGAACATCACGTAGTCGGCGGTAGCCAGCTCGGCTTCGTTGGCGACGATGCGGGTGTGGTTCGGGCGCAGCACGTTAAGTGCTTTCTGCGACGTGGCCACAACCATGTCACAGGCAACCATGGCATCAGCCTGGCCGTTTTCGATACGGACCTGATGCAGGCTGTCCGGTGACGGCGCCAGACGCACGTAGCTCAGTACGGTGCCGCCTTTCTGAGCGAAGCCCATGAAGTCCAGCACGGAGGCGCCCTTGGATTCCAGGTGCGCGGCCATGGTGATCAGCTGGCCCACGGTGACGACGCCGGTACCACCGACACCGCCAACCAACAGGTCATAGCTGCCAGCCAGCGCCGGGATCACCGGCGCGCTGACCTGTGCCAGGCGCTTGTCCAGCTCAGCGCCCAGATCCAGGCCCTTGGACTTGCGCAGCTGGCCGCCTTCGATGGTAACGAAGCTCGGGCAGAAGCCGGTGACACAAGAGAAGTCCTTGTTACAGGAGGACTGGTCGATCTTGCGCTTGCGGCCCAGTTCGGTCTCACGCGGGATGACGGACAGACAGTTGGACTGGGTTGAACAGTCGCCACAGCCCTCACACACGTGGTGGTTGATAAATGCTCGCTTGGCCGGGTCCGGGAACTGGCCGCGCTTGCGGCGGCGACGCTTCTCGGCGGCACAGGTCTGATCGTAGATCAGGACGGTACAGCCTTCGATGTCACGCAGTTCACGCTGAACCTTGTCCAGTTCGGAGCGATCGTGGAAGGTCACGCCCTGCGGGAACAGGGATTCGTTGCCCTTGTACTTCTCCGGTTCGTCGCTGAGCACGACTACGCGCTTGGCACCTTCGGCCGACACCTGCTTGGCGATGGCATCCACGGTGATAACACCATCCACCGGCTGACCACCGGTCATGGCGACGGCATCGTTGAACAGGATCTTGTAGGTGATGTTGATGCCGGCCGCAATCGCCTGACGGATCGCCATGGAGCCTGAGTGGAAGTAGGTACCTTCACCCAGGTTCTGGAACACGTGCGGGTTGCCGGTATAGCGGCTCTTGCCGATCCAGTTGACGCCTTCGCCACCCATCTGGATCAGGGATTCGGTGTCACGGTCCATCCAGGACGCCATGAAGTGGCAGCCGATACCGGCCAGGGCCTTGCTGCCCTCGGGTACCTTGGTGGAGGAGTTATGCGGGCAGCCGGAGCAGAAGTAGGGCATACGGCGCACGCCACCCGGATCGGTAATACCCAGCGAGCAGTTGATCTGCTCCAGGCTGGCGGTGAAATTCACCCCGAAAAAGCGTTCCAGGCGCGCGGACAGATAGCCGGCCAGCAGTTTCGGGCTCAGTTCGCCGACGTAGGGAATCAGCGGTTCGCCGTTCTGGTCCTGCTTGCCGGTGATCAGGACTTCACCCGGGCGGTCAGGCTCGGACATGTATTCCTTGATCTGGCTTTCGATGATGCCGCGCTTCTCTTCGACCACCAGCACTTCTTCCTTGCCGTGAACGAAATCGAGAGTGCCTTTGCGCTCCAGCGGCCATACCAGGCCGATCTTGTAGATATCGATGCCCAGCTCTTTGGCGCGAGCTTCATCGATACCCAGCAGCTGCAGCGCTTCCATCAGGTCCAGATAACCCTTGCCGGTGGTTACGATACCGAAACGCGCATCCGGGTGATTGAAGATGCGACGGTCGATAGGGTTGGCACGGGCAAAGGCCTGGACCGCAGCGAGCTTGTGCTCGATACGGGTTTCCAGCTGAGGACCGGGCAGATCCGGCCAACGGTAGTGCAGACCGTCAGCCGGCGGGGTGAAATCGGTGGGTGTTACAAAGGTCGGCAGCGGCTTGAGCTCGACGGAGGCCGCGCTTTCCACGGTCTCGGAGATCGCTTTGAAGCCAACCCAGCAGCCACTGAAACGGGACAGTGCATAGCCCCAGAGGCCGAATTCGAGGTATTCGGAGATGTTGGCCGGGTTGATGGTCGGCATGAACCAGGCCATGAACGCCACGTCAGACTGGTGCGGCATGGAGGAAGATACGCAGCCGTGGTCGTCACCGGCGACAACCAGCACACCACCGTGCGGGGAGCTGCCGTAGGTCGTGCCGTGCTTGAGCGCATCACCGGCGCGGTCGACACCCGGGCCCTTGCCGTACCAGAGACCAAATACGCCGTCGACCTGCTTGTCGTCATCGGTCTCCACCTGCTGGCTGCCCAGGACAATGGTCGCCGCCAGGTCTTCGTTAATGGCCGGCACGAAGTCGATTCTGTTTTTGTCCAGCAGTTTTTTGGTCTGCCAGAGCGCCTGGTCGTAGGCGCCAAGGGGGGAGCCGCGGTAGCCACTGATCAGGCCGGCCGTATTGAGGCCGTTCTGCTGATCAAGCCGTGCCTGCATCAGGGGAATGCGCACCAGGGCCTGAGTGCCGGTGAGGAAGACGCGACCGGTGTCGCGCAGATAGCGGTCCTCGAGACGATAGTCGTCGAGCGCGGGGGTCTTTGCAGACATGCCCGGATACCTCTCTGTGTTGGATCTTGTTGTTATCAGCATCGATGGCTGGGTAGGGCGGCCAGCGAGCTTCATTGACTGACCAAAATTGTAGGGAGATGTGGGCTGAAGGTGCTTGCGAATTTAATGTCGATAATCGGTTTTTTTGAAATAGTATTTATTTTAATCTCTCTGAAAGAAAGAATATTTGATAAAAGTGGAGTGTTACCAAATGAAACAAGCCGATCTGGACAGTTTTGACCGCAAGATTCTGCAGCGGCTGCAACAGGATGGACGCATCAGGAACCAGCAGCTGGCCGACCAGGTCGGGCTGTCACCGGCGGCCTGCTGGCGTCGAGTCAGGGCGCTGGAAGAGCAGGGGGTGATCGAGGGCTACAGTGCGCAGCTGAACGCAGAGGTAATGGGCCAGGCGTTGAGTGTCTTTGTGCTGGTCTCCCTCCAGCGCCACACCATTGACAGTACTGAGGAATTCGAGCGCCAGGTCAAGACTTACCCGGAGGTCTTGCAGTGCTTTGCCGTGACGGGCAATGCCGATTTCGTATTGCGTGTGGTGGTGCCGGACATGCGTGCTTATGACCGTTTTCTGAATGAGAAAATCTTTACGCTTCAAGGTATTGCACAAGTTCACTCCAACTTTGCACTGCGTGAGATCAAGAACACGCAACATTTACCTGTATGAGATCAATTATCGTTTGATGCGGTTGCGCGGGGGTGCTATAAACCGTTGAAATGTATTCTTGTGCGGGTAAAAAGGAGGCGGCCCGTACAGGAGTAGTTGCAGTTTAAACGGACTCCCCCATGTCGCTGACCATCAATGCAGACACTCTGCCGCGCTACCAGACCCGTGCCATTCTGGGTGTGGTTACGTTACTCATGCTTGTTGTCTCCGCTTTCTTCATTATTACCACATACCAGGCGGGGTATGACCGCATTGAAGAACAGGCAGAGCAACTCAAGGACGAGCGCCGCCAACGCTTGCGCAGTGAAATTGATGCCGCGCTGAACTACATCGACTACACCCGTCAACAGACTGAAGCGGTTCTACGCGACAACATCCGTGAACAGGTTCGTCACGCGATGGAGCTGGCCCGGGCTATCCATACTGTTGAGACCGCCCGTCAGAACAACCCCGAGGCCATCGCGACCCTGATCCGTGAATCTCTGCGCAACCTGCGCTTTTTTGACGGCCGTGGTTATCTGTTTATCGATACCATGGACGGTGAGTGTGTACTGTTGCCGACTCAGCCGGAAATAGAAGGGTACTCCTTGCTCGATAATCGTGATGACTCGGGGCGCTATATCATGCAGGGGTTGATCGAAGCCGCACGCAAACCCGCAGGTTCCGGTTATGTCACCTATCGCTGGTATGCGCCCGGCTCCACGACACAAATGCACGACAAGATTGCGTACGTCGAGCATTTTGAGCCGCTTGACTGGGTGATTGGCACGGGCGATTACTTGTATGAAGTGGAGAACGATCTCAAGCGCGAGATGCTGAGGCGCCTGCAGGCTCAGCAAATTGTAGGGGAAGGCTACATGTCCGTCCTGGATGCGACCGGTCGGGTTTTGCTGTCACCCAGTCGCCCGAACAGTGAAGGGCTGGCATTCGATGAACTGGCTGACGAGCATCGTGCGCTGGTCAATATGCTAGTTGACCAGGCTACACCCAACGGGCGGTTTGTTGAGTACCGCTGGTACGAGCAGTCATCCGACGTCATGCGTGACAAATTGGCGCTGGTACAGCTGGTGCCGGAGTGGGGGTGGGTCCTGGTTGCCAGCGTCTACCAGGATGCGCTGGCAGACGTGATTGAGCATCAGAAGCGGAGGCTGGAGGCAGAGCTGCATGCTGATTTGCAGGCACTGTTTCTATTGCTGATTTCTGCGCTGGTTGTGGCAATGGCCGTTGCACTGTTGATTAGTCGCTGGTTGCGTCAGTTGATGCAGCGTTACCGCTGTGAGTTGGAACAGCAACAGGCGGAGCTGGCCGCCAGCAACCATGAACTGCAACTGGCGGGACAGATCTTTGAGGCTGCTGGTGAAGGCGCGATGATCACCGATGCGAACAATTGCATCATGGCGGTCAATCCCGCCTTCACGCGCATTACCGGTTACAGCGCGGATGAAGTGATCGGGCAGAAGCCGTCCCTGTTGGCATCCGGCCTGCAAAGCCGCACCTTTTATGCGCGTATGTGGCAGGCATTGAGCGAGGAAAAACGCTGGCAGGGTGAGGTCTGGAACCGCCGTCGTACCGGAGAATTCTATCCGCAGTGGCTGTCGATCACCGTCATCGAGGACGAGCAGGGATTACCCTGTAATTACGTGGCCATGTTCAATGACATTACCGAGCGCAAGGCGACCGAGGATCAGCTGCGATACCTGTCGGATTATGATGCTTTGACCGACCTGCCCAACCGTCGCCTGTTGCGTGAGCGGGTGACCAAAGCCGTACAGGATGCCCGGGCTACGGATCAGCCGCTGGGACTGCTGATTATCGATCTTGACCGGTTCAAGGGCGTCAATGACAGTCTGGGCCATGCTGCCGGTGATACCTTGCTCAAGGCGGTGGCACATCGACTGGCTCGTAGCGTCCGCAGCTGCGATACCCTGAGTCGTATCGGTGGCGACGAATTTGCGGTTCTGCTGACTGAAGTGAATGACACGGATGCGCTGCAGGGGCAGATTGAGCATTACCTCGCGCTGGTGGCGGTGCCATTGAATCTGGACGGGCATGAGCTGGTCGTGACGGCCTGTGCGGGTCTGGCGTTGTATCCGCAGGATGGCGAGGACTTTGACACCCTGTTGCGCAACTCGGATACGGCCCTGTATCACGCCAAAGAGCGTGGCCGCAATAACCTGGAACTCTTTGCACCGGTCATGACGCGCCAGGTTTCGGACCGCCTGCTGTTGGAAGGTCGGCTGCGCGAAGCGCTCAAACGTGGCGAGTTCGAGTTGTATTATCAGCCCCAGTACGACTTTGCCCACAACCGTCTGACTGACTGTGAGGCCCTGATTCGCTGGAACAGCCCCGAGGGTATGGTGATGCCGGATACCTTCATCCCGTTGGCGGAAGAAACCGGTCTGATCGTGCCCATCGGTGCTTGGGTGCTGCAGGAAGCCTGCCGCCAGGGGGAAGCCTGGAACCGTGTGTCGGTCGAGCCGCTGTCGGTGGCGGTTAACGTGTCAGCGGTGCAATTCCGACCGGCACTGGTCAGTGAGGTTCAGGCAGCATTGGATGAAACCGGTTTTGATGCTTGCTTACTGGTGCTTGAGGTCACCGAAAGCGTCTTGATGAGTGACATCGAGGGCTCGGTTCAGTTGTTGCAGGAGCTGCGTGAGTTGGGCGTTCGTGTGGCGCTGGATGATTTTGGCACCGGGTATGCCAGCCTGGCGTATCTGAAGCGTTTTGTGCTCGACAAACTCAAGATCGACCGCGCCTTTATCATGGGCATCCCGGATGACAAGGATGACGTCGCCATTACCTCCTCGATCATCGATATCGCGCGCAACCTGAACATCATGACAGTGGCGGAAGGGGTGGAAACCGAAGCGCACTGCGCGTTTCTGCGCAAGGCGGGCTGTAATCTGGCGCAGGGCTACTACTTCGACAAGCCGCTGCCGGCCGAGGAATTCATGCGCCGACTGCAGTGATGGGGGACGAACAGGGGCGGCTTACAGCCAGCCCTTGTGCTTGAAGAAGAGGTAGGGCGAGATTGCTGACACCACCATCAGCCCCAGCGCCATGGGATAGCCGAATATCCAGTCCAGCTCCGGCATGGTATGGAAGTTCATGCCATACACGGTACCCACCAGCGTCGGCGGCAGAAAGACCACCGCCGCGATGGAAAAGATCTTGATGATCTGGTTCTGGCGGATATTGATGAAGCCCTGGGCGGCGTTCAGCAGGAAGTTGATCTTTTCGAACACGAAGGTTGCATGTGCCATCAATGTATCCAGGTCGCGCAGAATCTCGCGGCAGGTCTCTACCTCGGGCGGCTGCTGACGAATGTGCCGCAGCAGGAATGACGTGGAGCGCTGGGTGTCCATCAGGCACAGGCGAATCTGACCGTTGCTGTCTTCCAGCTTGGCCAATCTGTCCAGCTGCTCCCCCAGATCCGCCTCCCGGTTTTCCAGTACCTCCATGCTGATCTTTTCCAGATCGCGGTGCAGATCTTCCAACTGGTCAGCCAGGTTATCCACCTTCTGCTCGAACAGAGACGTCATGACCTGCAGTGGGGTTGCTGCTTCAATCCAGCCGCGACGGGCACGGAGCCGGGTTAGGCGAAAGTCGGGCAGCTCTACATCTCGACTGCTGATCAGGCGCTGGGGTGTTAGCGTGAAGGCAACCGTTGCAGCCCGGAAGCGCCCTTCGGCCTGGTACAGAAACAGAGAGTGCACATGCAGGTCTTCGCCTTCCACAAAATAGCGAGCACTGGATTCGATTTCCTCCACTTCATGCGCGTCGGGCAGACTTTGCGGAAACAGTTGCTCAATGGCATTGCGTTCCTGTTCAGCGGCGTCCTGAAGATCAATCCAGCTGGCCGCTTCCAGGCCGTCGCGTGATAGCGGGTTCGCTTCATCTCGTTCACGCAGCTTGCCGGCTTCTATTATGAAGGTACGAATCACGAACCCTACTCCCTTGTGTCAATCAGGCGCTCAGCAGCGCGCCGTATACCAGATACGCCGTGTAGGCGATGAAGATGGCCACCAGCAGGCCGCCCTCGGGTCGGTTGATGCGTCCCTGGCCGCGGAAACCATAGCCCAGTACAAATAGCGACAGGGTCAGACCGGCCATGACGACCCAGTCGCGGGTCAGTACTTCGGGGCTGACGCTCATCGGATGGATGGCGCCGGCAATGCCGACCACGGCCAGGGTGTTGAACATGTTGGAGCCGATAACGTTGCCCAGCGCCAGATCATGCTCATTCTTGCGCACAGCAATAATGGAGGAAGCGAGCTCCGGCAGCGAGGTGCCGATAGCGACTACGGTCAGGCCGATGATCAGGTCGCTTACGCCCAGAGCGCTGGCGATATCAACCGCGCCCCAGACCAGCACGCGCGAGCTGCCCACCAGCAGCAGCAGGCCCAGCAGCAGCCAGAAGATGGCCTTGCCCAAGGGCATGTCGACATCGGCTTCCATATCCTGCTGAACATCCGCGCCCAGTGCATCACCTCGCTGGCGCATGCCCTGTACGACCGACCATCCCATCATGAGGAAGAAAGCACCGAGCAACACCCAGGCTTCGAGTGAAGTGATCTGTCCATCCATCAGCTGATAGCCTGCCAGCAGGGTGATCAGGGCCAGCAGCGGCAGCTCTTTGCGCAGAATCTGGGAATGTACGGCAATCGGACTGAGAAGGGCGGTGATGCCCAGGATCAGTGCAATATTGGTGATGTTAGAGCCATAGCCGTTGCCCAGTGCCAGATTGGGGTTGCCCTGCAGGGAGGCAAACGCCGATACCACCATCTCGGGGGCGGACGTACCAAATCCGATAATGACCATGCCGATGAGTAAAGGCGGCATGCCAGCATACCGGGCGGTTGCGGCGGCGCCATCAATAAAGCGATCGGCACTCCAGACCAGCACTGCCAGTCCACCAATTACGGCCAGAATTGCCATTAACATCTGTTCAGGAACTCCCTTGTTGATCACATCATGGGTATGGGGCGAATGATACTCTGACAGCGCCGCTGCGTCTGCGTTTAGACAAAGTGTTAAAAAAAATTGCCAAGGGGGTTGTGCTTTGAAAACAAGGGTCTATAATACGCGCCATCGTTTGAGGCAACGCGGTCTGCAAGGCAGCAAAGTTTTAAACGATGAAAATTTGGTGAGGTGTCCGAGTGGCCGAAGGAGCACGCCTGGAAAGTGTGTATACGGAAACGTATCGAGGGTTCGAATCCCTCCCTCACCGCCATTATTCCTCAAAAAAGCCCGCTCAGTGCGGGCTTTTTTGTGCCTGTTTTTTGGCGATGTCATGTGTCCGCAAATGGGATGTTCCTACACAGGTCACTCCTGTTGCCACAAACGAACGGACGGTTATACTGAAAGGCTGCTTTTGAACTGGCAGCGTCGCCACGCTAAGTGGGGGCTAAACACAAGGACTGATGTTTATGCCGATCAATTACGCTGCAATTTTGTGTGAGCATGGATTTGTTGCTGAATCCGACGTTCTTCACGATTCAATCACCGGTTTCGACTATGAAATCGGTGATCTTCTGTACGATGATGATTCGCCGTTCGATGCGAATATGTCAGACATCCAACGACAGCCGCACAACCTCGATGCTCTTCTCCAATGCTCGTTGACGCTCAAGCCCGGTGAAAGCGTCGACGCTGGCGTTCGTTTCCTAGTCGACAAGTGGCAGTCGTGGCTGCGCTATGAAAATCCGGTCTATGAAAACATTGAGCGTCAGTCATGCGGTGATGGGGCGGTGTTGCGGATTCTGGCCATTTCTGGTCACACGGCATGTTCCATTGTGTTCGGCATTAAGATTCAAACGGAGGTGTTGTGTGAACAAGTTTAAGAAAGAAGCATTGCGCCAGCATTGTGAAGCTCGGGAAGGTTTGACGCCGGATCAGGTTGCAAAATTGGATGCACAACAAGCCCTGGCTGGCAAAGTGGGTGAGCGTGCCCGTTCGATTCATGCATATCTGTTTGATGAAGAGTATGCGTTCATGTATGCGGACGCCTTTGGTGAGCCTCGCCCATCCGCTGAAACTATCATGTCCAAGAATGCATACCGCAAAGAGCATGGATTGCCATTGCTTGATCATGAGGGGAAAGCCCCTGATTTTCAGGAAGCCACCATGGAACATTGCATGAACATTGCTCGCAAGGAAATAGTCGACCAGGGGCTCGAAGATACGAGTCCGTTCCTGGAGCGGTTACAAGCTGAACTGGATGATCGTGTAAAAAGCCTGCATCCAGAAAAAAAGCCGTTCGAGTTTCGTGCATCCACACCTTACATGCCGGGTCAGTTTGACGCGATTTATCTTGAGCAGGAGCTGCCATCCGGGTGTCGTTTGGTTGCGTTTGATGATGATCCCTATATAGCAGTGGCTGTACTAAAAGGTGATGAGCAACTGTTCACGCTCCTATGTGCCAATTTGAATGTGACGGTGGCATATATCGAAGCGAATCTGGATGCGTTGGTACGCGATGAGGTTTGATCATTGGCGTAGAGTGGTTCCGGTTTAAAGTGACGGCAGGGGGAAGTATGGATGTAAAAGGGTACGATATCATCGGTGATATCCATGGACATGCCGATGAGTTGGTAAAGCTGCTGAACCACTTGGGATATCAGGATCACGGTACTGGATTCAGTCATGCAACCCGTAAAGTCATCTTCCTGGGTGACTTTATTGACCGAGGTGAGCACTTGCGTCAGCACCGGCAGTTGCTCGGTATCGTGATGCCCATGGTCAGCAATGGTCATGCTCATGCCGTGATGGGTAACCACGAATTCAATGCCTTGGCATTTCATACCGAACATGACGGTGAGTATTTGCGTCCACATACCGCCAAGAACATAGAGCAGCATCAAGCCTTTTTGAATGAGTACGAGGCGGAGCCGGACCTGAAGCGGGAAGTGCTCGACTTTTTCATCCGCTTGCCGCTGTGGCTCGAATTGGACGGTATCAGAGTCGTGCATGCATGCTGGGATGACGAATTCATTAAAGTGATGTGCAGCAAAGCCCCGAAGCGGGTTCTGGATCGTGACTTGTTAATCGAGGCATCCATGAAAGGCACTCTCGCATACAACGCCATAGAACGGCTGCTGAAGGGCGTTGAGGTCAAGCTGCCCAAGGGCATCACATTCAGAGATAAAAACGATCACGAGCGTGGTGCGGTCCGTGTGCAGTGGTGGAAGCAAAATGCCGAAACATTGGGTGAGATTGCGCTGCCGGAGGCGCTGGATATCGGACATGCGGCATCAATGTCAGCACCGGATTTTATCCCCACCTATTCTGCCGATCAGCCGCCGTGCTTTGTTGGGCACTATTGGCTGGACGGTGAGCCGGAACCACTTGCCCCGAATGTGGCTTGTCTGGATTACTCGGTGGCAAAAGAGGGCAAATTGGTCGCTTACCGGTGGAGTGGTGAACGTGTGCTGTGCAAGAACAACTTTACTCACATTTGAGGATATTGGCGGATGATGATTCTTGTTGGGGTTATGGTGCTGATCATGTGGTTGGTCGTGGGTATCCTTGCAGAACGGTCAATGAATGACCTCACGGGCGGGAGTGAACTTCCATACATGGTGCTGCCATTGCGAATCGTGGTTATTTTGCTGGCGCCAATCCTGTTCCTGGTATTTGAACGGCATATCTTTTTTAAAAAGAAGCTGAATGGTTGCGTTACTGATATCGATGGCCGGATGAATCGTGATGGTTGAATAATGGCAGATGCGAAAATTCCGTGATGCTTCAATCAGACTTTGGCTGTCATGGGCATCACTCCTTTTTGAAGCATCCGGCTGTTCAGTGCCCCCATGGAGTCATACCTAGCGGCGCCAGCGCACGCACCTACAACCCCGTTAATGCACAACCGCCGCAACGGCGTCTAGACTGATAGACAGAGTGCGGAAGGGAGGCTGCTTTAACCGCACGTTCGACCGGGTTCGAGCGTGCCGGCGGGAGGAAGCAGCATGCCTCATTCTGCAGCAGTCATTGTCAGCGCTGTCCGGACGCCGGTCGGGCGCTTCGGCGGCGGTCTTGCCACTATCCCCTTGTCCGAGCTGGCGACCCGCGTGGTGGCGCAAGCCGTGCGCGTTTCCAGTGTTGATGGGGCGAGTATCGAACAGTGCCTATTCGGCCATGTCATGCCCACGGAGCCTGTGGATGCCTACTTGGCACGCCTGGCGGCCTTGCGGGCCGGTCTGCCCGACAGCATCCAGGCGATGTCGATCAATCGCTTGTGCGGCAGTGGTCTCCAGGCCGTGATCAGTGCGGCTCAACAGATCGAACAGGGACGGGCACGCACGGTGATTGCCGGGGGCGCCGAGTCCATGAGCCGTGCTCCCTATTTCTTCCCGGCCGGTCGCTTTGGTCAGCGCATGGGCGATGCCGCCCTGGTTGATCCTCTCCTAGCGGCGTTGCATTGTCCCTTCTCACACCTGCACATGGGGGCCACGGCCGAAGGCCTAGCCCGTCAGTTTGGCATCACCCGAACACAGCAGGATGACTGGGCTGCACGCAGTCACAATCGTGCGCAGCATGCCATCGAACAGGGTCACTTCAAGGATCAGATTCTCCCCGTTGAATGTCAGGGGCGTGCCGATCATGCGGTGATGGCACGGGATGAGCAGGTGCGCTTCGACTGTACCCCCGAGACGCTGGCGGCATTGCAGCCGGCCTTTCAGAAGGACGGGACGGTGACGGCGGGCAATGCCGCGGGCATGAATGACGGGGCGGCGGCGCTGGTGTTGATGAGTGAAGCAGCCGCCCGTCAGCAGGGTATCCGGCCACTGGCACGGGTTCTGGACTATGCCGGTGCCGGCGTTGCACCTGAACAGATGGGTATGGGGCCGGTACCGGCCATGCAGCAGCTGCTGCAGCGTCAGGGGCTGAGCCCCGAGGCGATCGACCGGTACGAAATCAATGAGGCCTTTGCCGCGCAGCTGTTGGCCGTGGCGAAAGTCATGGACCTGCCACTGGAGCGGGTCAACCCCGATGGCAGCGGGATCGCACTGGGGCATCCTATCGGGGCGACCGGTGCCATTCTGACAGTCAAGGCCGTGCATGCCCTGGCGCGCACGGGCGGACGCTACGCCATCGTTTCATTGTGTATCGGCGGCGGTCAGGGGGGTGCGGTCCTGCTGGAGCGGGTGCCTGCAGCAAGCGAAAGCGGAGGGGCCAAATGATGTATTCAGGTGAGTCATTAAAGCTGCGCATGCTGGACAACGGCATCGGCGAGCTGGTGTTCCATCAGGCCGAGGCACCGGTCAATACGCTGAATCAGCGGGCGCTGACTGAGCTGGGCGAAGTGGTCGAGCAGCTGCAGCAGGATGAAAGCATGACGGGGCTGTTGATCAGCAGTGCCAAGTCGGGCTTTATTGCGGGGGCTGACATCACCGAGTTTCCGGTGTTGTCGGCGATGCCGGATGCGCGTCTGCAGGCGGTGATCACGGCGACTCAGCGCACCTTTGCGACGCTGGAACAATTGCCGTTTCCCAGTGTGGTCATTATTGGCGGCGCGGCACTGGGGGGCGGTCTGGAACTGGCCCTGTCGGCAGATTTTAGAGTGTTGGCGGATGATGCCCGGCTGGGGTTACCGGAAGTGGGACTGGGCATCTGTCCGGCCTGGGGCGGTACGGTCAGGCTAAGTCGTTTGCTGGAGCCCAATCAAGCGTTGCAATGGTTGCTCAGTGGGCGCACCTTTCGTGCTGAAGCCGCCTTGAATGACGGGGTCGCCGACCAGGTGGTGCCTGCGGAGCAGTTGCGCGAGGCCGGGCTGGCGCTGCTGCAGCGTGCCATCGAGGGGGAGGTGAATGTTCAACGCCAGCGGCAACGCAAGCGTATGGCGCGCCCCCCGGAAGCGGCGGACAGCATCCAGCTGGAAGGGATCGAGCGCCTGCTGCAGACGCATTACCCGGCGCCGGAGGCGATTTTAAAGGCGGTTCGTCAGCACCTGTCGCTGCCGTTTGAGGCGGCGCTGCAGGTTGAGGTGGACACCTTTGTCCAGCTGGCGCACGGCGATGTGGCGCGCAGTCTGGTAGGGCTGTTCATGAATAATCAACTGTTGCAGCGCAAGGCGCGGCGCCTGAGTCAGGCGGCGCGACCGGTACGGCAGGCTGCCGTGCTGGGGGCGGGGGTGATGGGCAGCGAAATTGCCTGCCAGTCGGCCCGCTCAGGCGTACCCGTCGTGCTCAAGGATATCAATGACGCCGTGCTTGAACGGGGCATGCAGACCATACGCACGCTGCTGCAACGGCAGGTCAGTCAGGGGCGGCTGGCACAGGACCGGGCCGAGCGCATCCAGGCAGGGGTGGCACCGCTGTTGAGCCTGGAGCATCACGCCGGGGTGGATCTTGTGGTGGAGGCGGTGGTTGAACAGGCGGACATTAAATCCTCCGTGCTGGCAGAGGTGGAGCAGCAGCTGGATGAAAGCGCCGTGCTGGCCACCAACACCTCGACACTGTCCATTGACCGCCTGGCAACCGGGTTGTCACGACCGGAGCAGTTCTGCGGCCTGCACTTTTTCAACCCGGTACACCGGATGCCGCTGATCGAGGTAGTGCGCGGGCGCAGGACATCCGAGTCGACTCTGGCCACTGCGGTGGCCTATGCCACTGCGCTGGGCAAAACGCCGATTGTGGTCAATGACGGTCCCGGTTTTCTGGTCAATCGCATCCTCTTTCCCTATTTCAATGCCTTCAACCGCCTGCTGCTGGATGGCGTTGATTTTGAACGGATCGACCGTGTGATGGAAAGCTTTGGCTGGCCAATGGGGCCGGCGCGCCTGGCGGATGTGGTGGGTTTGGATGTGCTGGTTCATGCCGATACCGTGCTGCAGGCCGGGTTCCCGGATCGCATGCAGCATGCAGGCCCCGTCATTGCGGCCAAGCTGAGTGCGGCCGGTATGTTGGGATGCAAGAGCGGTCAGGGGTTCTATTGCTATGAACGCGATGCCGATGGCCGGCCCGTGCATCGCCCGGCGCCGGAGGCTCGTGCGCTGGTCGCGCTTGAGGGTGCCGCCGGCGTGACCGATCAGGTGATCCGTGATCGCCTGATGGTCCCTCTGTGCCTGGAGGCGGTGCGTTGCCTGGAAGACGGCATCGTGGAAACGGCCGCGGAAGTGGACATGGGGCTGGTGCTTGGGCTTGGATTCCCGCGTTTCAGGGGCGGTGCGCTGCGCTATATCGATACCCTGGGGCTGGAGACCTTCGCGTCGCGCGCGCGGGCATTGCAGCATCTGGGGCCGCTGTACCAGCTGCCTGCCGCTTTCAGGGCGCGCCTGGCCAGGGGGCGGCGCTTCTATCAGCCTGCAACGGGAGGCTAATGCCATGAACGAGTATCTGTACCCGGCTGCCGATATGCGATTTGTGTTACAACATCTGATTGGCTTTGACCGACTGTGCCGCGACTGCGGCCAGGATGCGGTCGATCAAGCGCTGGCCGATGAAATTCTGGCGCAGGCGGGGCGTTTTGCCCAGGCCCAGCTGGTCCCTCTGAATCCGCTGGGGGATCAGCGCGGCTGCCGGATGGGGCCGAACGGGGCGGAACCACCCGGCGGTTTTGCCCAGGCACACGGTCAGTTCGTGGCGGCCGGCTGGCATGCGCTGACACTGGCCCTGGAATGGGGTGGGCAGGGTCTGCCCCGGGTGCTGGGTGCGGCCGTCAACGAGATCTGGCAGTCGGCCAACATGGCCTTTTCGCTGTGTCCGCTGCTGACAGAAGGGGCGATGGAAACACTGGTGTGTCATGGTTCAACGGCGCTGAAGCAGCGGCTGCTGCCGGCCATGGCCGAGGGGCGCTGGAGTGGGACCATGAACCTGACGGAACCCGAGGCCGGTTCTGACCTGGCCGCTATTCGCACCCGTGCCGAACCCTGCGCTGACGGCTATCGGCTGTTTGGACAGAAGATCTACATCACCTGGGGCGAGCACGACATGACCGATAATATCGTGCACCTTGTGCTGGCCCGGTTGCCGGATGCGCCGCCGGGGGTCAAGGGCATTTCCATGTTTGCGGTGCCGCGCTACCTGCCGGATGCGGCCGGTGAGTGGTGCTTGCCCAACGACGTGCGGTGTCTGTCACTGGAGCACAAGCTGGGCATCCATGCCAGCCCGACATGCGTGATGAGCTATGGCGAACAGGGCGGTGCTCTTGGGTATCTCGTCGGCGCGGCACATGAAGGGCTGGCGCAGATGTTCACCATGATGAACAGTGCACGCCAAGCGGTTGGGCTGCAGGGGGTGGCCATTGCCGAGCGCGCCTGTCAGCAGGCCCGTGCTTATGCTTGTGCCCGTCTGCAGGGCACGGCGGCGGACGGCACGCGGTTTGCCATTGTGCGCTATCCCGATGTGCGCCGCATGCTGATGCAGATGCGGGCCAGCATCGAAGCCATGCGGGCGCTGGCTTATAGGGGGGCGGCCGATGTGGACAATGCCCGTTGTCTTGCCGACAGGGGCCTGTCACAGCGCTATCACGCGCGTGCGGATCTGCTGACGCCGATCATCAAGGGCTGGTGCACCGAACTGGCCCAGGAGGTGGTCAGTCAGGCGTTGCAAATTCATGGCGGCATGGGCTACATCGAGGAGACCGGCGTAGCCCAGCATCTGCGCGATGCGCGCATCCTGACCATCTACGAAGGCACCACGGGCATTCAGGGGCTGGATCTGGTCGGGCGCAAACTGCTGCATGACCGGGGCGCGGCGCTGGAGGCGTTGCTGGACGAGATCGACAGCCTGGCCGAACGGTTGTCATCGGATACTGATCTGGCGGTACAGGGTGCCCGGCTGGCCGAGGCGGTCGCCTCGGCACGTATTGCCCAGGCCTGGTTGATCCAGCAGGCGCCGGTTGATCCGGCGGCAGCCGGCGCCGCCAGCGTGCCCCTGCTGATGCTGTTGGGGTATCTCTGCGGCGGTTGGGTGATGGGGCTGGCGGCGCTGCAGGCGCGCGCCGCACTTGCGTTGGGTCAGGGGGATGAGGCCTTCCTGCACGACAAGTGTGTCACGGCGCGTTTTTACTCTGAGCACCTGTTGCCACGAACAAGGGCGGCGCTGGAGTCGGTGCTGGCGGGCAGTGACAGCATCATGGCCATACCCGAGCAGCGTCTTTGAACCTCTCAGCCGGTCGTGACAGCGTCGGCTTCATAGAGAAGGCACTGATTGCGCCCGTTCTCTTTGGCCCGGTACAGCGCCTTGTCGGCATACTTGAGTACCTGAGCGGGCTCGTCGGCCTGTTCAGGCCAAGCTGCAATGCCGATGGACGTGGTGATGTGTCCGACATGGGGGATGTCCGCAGTACTGATCTCCTGCCGCAAACGTTCGGCCAGCGTGTTTGCCGTGTAAGCGTCGGTGTGTGGCAGGATAACAATGAACTCTTCTCCACCGGTGCGACAGACCATGTCGCCCTGGCGTGTGCCCTCGCGCATGATGCGGGCCATTTCCTGAAGCACCTCATCACCCGCATCATGGCCATGGCTGTCATTGACGCGTTTAAAGTGATCGATATCCAGTGCCAATACACTGAACGGGGTCTGTTCAAGCTCCAGCATGTTCAGGTAGCGCTCGAGGCTGCGGCGGTTTTGCAGCCCGGTTAGAGGGTCAGTACGTGAGTCATCCTTCAGCTGGCCCATGCGCGTATGCAGCAATCCGACCCCCAGCAACATGGCTTGCTTGATCTGGCTGCTTTCAAAGTACCAAGAATGGATTTGCTGGATGCGCCCGGGAGAACAATCGGTATCCATGCGCCGGGCATTGTCCGCCAGCTGCCACAGCGGCCGCGAAATCAGGCGTGCCAACCACCAAATTAACCCAAGCGTGATCAGTGCCAGAGGTAAAGTGTGATCAACGACCGTGCGCATCAATTGGTTCAAGGGTTGCAGCGTTGCATCAACGGGCCGTTGTGCCACCACGCCCCAGCCCGCGGCCTCGATGGGCGCATATCCCGCGAGCATTGGCACATTTTCGCTGTTGTTGACTAGCTGCTGGCCGGACTGCCCCTGAATGACGGCTTCTATGACCGGGTTATGATTAACCCGTTCAGCCGCGCGCGAGGTGTCCGGGTGATATAGCAAGCGGCGTTGTTGGTCGACAACGTACAGGTAAGAGCCGTCATTATAATAATGCGTGCCCAGCAAGTCATTCAGGATACTGCGTTGGTCCAGATAGATGGAGCCTGCAATAAATCCGAGATAGCGCCCTGTTTCATCGACTATAGGATGTGAAATCAGAACCAGCAGGTTGTTGGCAGCGGACACGAAGGGCTCGCTGATCATAGGACGCTGTTGTTCCAAAGCGGTCTGTACAGCTTGGGACACCAGTTGCTGGCCTTTCAACTGCAGGGTGTCAGGCGAGGTGGCGAGCACCATGCCCTTGGGATCGAGGACGGCCACCGAATTGAAACTGTCGGTTTGCAGACGCAGGCGCTCTGCTGCGTGAAACAGCAGGGCATCATCGTCCATCCGGGTGCTGATTTCACCCGCTGCATAGGCCAGCTGCTGTTGTGCCGAAAGCAGAAAGTTGTTGGTCGAAGCCGCCAGCTTGCTGGCATATACCGCGTTATTATTCAGGGTTTGATCAAGCAGAAGCTGGCGCTGCACTTTGTGGCTGGCATATAGCCCGTTGACGAGGGTGACAGCGGCAGTGGTGAATGCCAGCAGCAAGATCAAGCGCCTCAGGTCAAGGCGGAAAAAGGATTTAAGCGACACGATGACAATCCCTGAACTGCATGGGGCACCTGGAGAGGAAACGCGGCCAAAGGCCTGAGGCTCAGGCATGAAAGTTAACATGACAAACATTAGCAGGTATACCCTGCTCGATAAAGAACTCCAGCCAAAGTCGCTGGTGATCCTGTAGACGATCCTTGGGACCCTTGACTTCAATCAGCCGATACGTGTGCCGTGCCGGTTGAAGACATAGCAGATCGGGCATGCCGCGACGATGATGTCGCAGGTCCAGCAGCAGGTGTCGGAAGATGGCGGCGAGGTGTGCAGCGGGGATGCAGGCCAATGCCTGCTCGACCCGATCGGCCTGCACTGCAGGCCAGTGCACCAGGCTGCAGCGAGTCCCCTGTTTGGACCTCAGGCGCTGCAGGATGACTTCAACATGATCATCCTTGTCCAGCAGGGCAAACCCTGCTTCGATCAAGGCCCGGCGACGCGGGACAAAGTCAGGGCTGTACAGGTCGGCTGGCGCGGCCTGGAAAGGATGGAAGAAGGCGCCCGGCACCGGCGCAAACAGGGCGGGCCAGAACAGCAGTGCGAACAGACCATTGAACAGGCTGTTTTCAACGTGATAAACCCTGTCTCCCTGCAGCTCCAGGTGTTCAATGACCAGGCGCTCCACCCGCATGCCCTCACGGCTTGGCAGTGAGAGTGTCTGGCTTGGCAGTGGCATGGTGTGGCACTGGATGGCTTGGCCCGCCTTGCGTGCACTGCGTGTCAAAATGCGCTGAATCCGCACGCGTGCCTCGGGCTGGTGTATCTGTTGCAGCAACTGTTGTGCCATTGCCAGGGTGTCGACGGGCGTATCCTGCTGTTCGCTCAGGCGCAGCAGGCGCAGTTTGGCTTCCCGGTGCCGATTGTCCTGATACAGCTGCCGGGCCAGTTCGGCCAGCCCCTCACGTTCGGCCTGGCGGCCCAGCGCCAGCAGCAGTTTCTGGCGCCGGTTTTCCAGCCAGGGGGATGACGCTTCGGGAGGCTGCATGGCGGCCAGGGGTTCGACGGACATGCCTTCATCGAGGTGTTGCTGCAGCTGATGCAGGCGCAGGTAGAGGTCAACGGAGCGGCGGTCGGAAAAGGCGCGGTTGTGGTTATCTAAACTGACCGGCTCGTATTGCTGGTGGCCCAGCTCGGCCAACACAAATTCCGACCAGTCCTGGCGCAGATTACCGAAAAACATCAGCCGCAGGCGGTCCATGAGGTCGCGACAGCACAAGTGGATCAGGTCAAAGGGGGCGTCGGGCCAGTAGTGCTGCAGGGGTAGGGGAGTGGTCATGGCATCGACCAGAATGGCCTTGAGGTGAGCCTTGCTCTGGCTGCGCGGGGGAGCCGGATCAAGATGTCGTTGCGCGATGCGATAGAGTTCATCCTTGCGGCACAGATCCGCAAGATCAGGCATCGCGATCGCGGCTTGCAGATGTAACAGCCCGATATCCTGCAACCGCGCCAGGGCATCATTGAGATCTTCAATCTCGCTGTAGTTCAGGCGGTCGCTGCGAAACCACTCCCCCTTGCGCATCACCAGTCGGAACAGCAGTGCCCGGGGCTGCTCTGGTAAACTGAACAGCCGATCCAGCTGTTGGCGCTCGTCGGGCAGCAGCAGGTCGTCATGGCACTGGCGCACCCAGCGAATCAGTGTGGAGGCATTGTGCATGTAATACAGCGGATCGGAGAGGTCTGCCGGGCGCAAGGCTTGCGTATCGGGCGCCGTGGAATCAGTGTGCAGCGAGGAATCAGTCATGCGTCGGATATGCCGTTTCGGAAGCCGGGGGGCAACATGAAAAACAAGTCATTCTACCGTCAGGGCCCGGATCACCGCGAGGGAGAGGAAGTCGATTTCGTGCATATACGGCGGCGTTTCGATTTTCGATCGATTCAGCTGGGGCGCTGGGTCACCGCTGCCGAGCGGGAACGGGCAGCCGGTCTTTTCCATGATGCGCTCTGCGATCTGATGCTGATTCTGCAGGGCCCCGAAATGCTGATCTCGCTGCGCGGTACGCTGGCGCTGATGTATGGCACCGGCGGTCGGCCCGGAGTGTCGGCGCATTATGATCCGGCGCAGCGAGCGTTTGCGCTGGCGAAAAATGCCGGTCCCGGCAGCATTGCCCATGAATGGTTTCATGCGCTGGATCATTATCTGGCGTCCAAGGTGTTCATGGATGCGCCCGAGGGCCTGTTTGCTTCCAGCGCCTGGCTTGAAGACGCCACTCCGGTTGTGCACCCGCTTAATGATAACTTCATACAGTGCCTGCAGGCTGTGTTGCTGACACCGGATGGACAGGCACCCAGTGATCTGTTTCGGCATTCGGCGGCCATGGATCGACGCCTGGGCGTTACCTATTACAGCCGTCCGGAAGAACTGTGCGCACGCGCGTTCGAGGCGTTTGTACAGGATGCTCCGGTGAAGAACAGCTTTCTGGTCAAGGGGACGTTGACGTCACCTGAGGCCAGGGCGGGGTTGTATCCGCAGGGGGATCAGCGGCAACGGGTGAACCGGGCATTTTGCCGATATTTTCACCAGTTGGGGCACGTGCTCGGCAAATTATCAACATAGCTGCAACAGAATGTAGTCGTATTAGCCTAAATATTCATTGTGCTTGTCTGAATCCGTCCCTAGAATCGCCTTCCTTTTCTCACGAACATAAGAAGAGCTTATGAACGACGCACAAAAATCTAGCTACCAGGGACGGCGCAAGCCACGTGCAGCTTTCGCAACACGTGCGGAGTATCTCGATCACGAACTGCAGATCATGGAACCCAAACGCTGGCGTCCGAACCTGCCGTTCCGTGATTTCGGCTTTGAGATCGAGGACTGGGTTCCGGCCATGGCCGCCACCATCGGTAAAATCGTGATGGTGGCGGCGATTGTCGCGGCTTTTGCAAGTCAGATGGGGCTGAGTGACGCTTTTGTCATTGAAAACGTTCGCTACGAGCTGTTGATTGCGGCGGTACTCTTCGTAGTACTGATTTCCGGCTTTCTTAACCCCAACGCCAACCTGGCGGGCACGCACGGCCCGTTGATCCCGCTGATTCCCCTGATTGTGGCCTCGGGCGGTCACCCCATGGCGCTGGGTCTGTTGATCGGTGTATTCGGCTTTATTCTGGGTATTACCAAGGGCGGCAGCCTGCTGGCCAAGCTGACCAGTAATGGGGTCTGCGGTGGCCTGTTGCTTTACTTGGGCTTTATCGGTGTCACCGGTCAGATCAAGGCGCTGTTTGCCTGGGCTGAAGGTTTTGACATGGCTTACCTGGCGTTCATCGTCATCATCAGTACCATCGTGATGTATGCCTACTTGGAGCACATTCAGATGCGCTGGCTGGCCGTGCCGCTGGGTTCGGTACTGGCGGCAGGCATCGCCTTTGCATTGGGCGCACCGTTCGAATTCACCACTGAACCGGGTATTCCGAACATGAACCCGGCGTACTGGTGGGGTGAGGACACCGGTTGGCAGCTGGGCCTGCCGGAATTGCACCACTTCATTGCCGTGGCGCCGTTCGCCATTCTGGCCGTGGCCATGTGGTCGCCGGACTTCCTGGGTCATCGCGTGTTCCAGCAGATCAACTATCCGCCGAAGACCGAAAAGGTGTTGATGGATATCGATGACACTATGGTGGCGGCATCGGCCCGTCAGGTCACCGGCAGCCTGCTCGGTGGTGGCAACATTGCCTCTTCCTGGGGTACTTATATCGTACCGGCCGCCATCGCGCGTCGTCCGATTGCGGGTGGTGCCATCCTGACCGGTTTGCTGTGTGTGGTTGCGGCTATTTGGGGCTACCCGATGGACCTGGCGATCTGGCGTCCGGTGCTGAGTGTGGCACTGATCGTGGGTGTATACCTGCCGCTGCTGGAAGCCGGCATGCAGATGACCCGTGAAGGTAAGACGACTCAGTCGGCTGCCGTGGTCATCTTCTCCTCCGCTCTGGTCAACCCGGTATTCGGCTGGTCGCTGACCGTGCTGCTGGACAACCTGGGCCTGATCGGCTGCAAGGAGCGTGGCAAGGAACTGGGTCATGTTGGCCGTTGGGTGGTGCCGGGCATCATGTTTGTTATCCTTTGTAGCTTGATGGCGGCTATCGGCATGTTCCCGGGTATTCCGGCGCTGATGGAATCCTTCCGCGGGCTTCAGTAATCCTGCTCTGCGAGTGGCCGCCAGCCGGCGGCTGCTCGCTACTTTCTGCTGTAACATATCCTGTCTTATGTACCTGTCCCAGTACGGCTTTTTCAAGAATTGTTGCTGTTTTTGCCATTTTGGGTGGGCTATTGGCGCTCAAAGTGCGTAGAATACACGCCCCTTAAGCGGCACGCGTGGTACGCCTGCCTTAGTATGAACTCGATCCCAAACGGCCGGGAGGCCCCTATGACCTCGACCACTCAGGCAGCGACAGCTGACCGGGAGATGGACTTTGACAAACGATCATTCCTTTCAGGTGTTGATCTCCCCGTATTTCTCATCAGCGGCGGGGCGCTGGTATTATTCGCCGTCATGGCCTTGTATGACCTGGAGCTGGTTTCCAGCTGGGTAAACGATGCATTTGCATTCTCGACTCACCTCTTCGGTGCCTATTGGCAGCTTCTGCTGCTGTGCACCTTCTTTATCGGTCTGGCCCTGGCCTTCAGCCGCACTGGCAAGGTCGTCATGGGTGGCACCGATACCCCGGTAATCTCCACATTCCAGTGGACCTCTATCATCATGTGTACTCTGCTGGCCGGAGGCGGTGTCTTTTGGGCTGCGGCAGAACCCATGGCACACTTTCTGTCACCGCCGCCAATATATGCCGCTCAAGGGATCGAAGCGGGTACGGCGCAGGCCGCCTATGGCGCGCTGGCACAGAGCTTCATGCACTGGGGATTCCTGGCCTGGGCGATTCTCGGCAGCTTGACCGGCATCATTTTCATGTACCTGCACTATGAAAAGGGTTTGCCGCTCAAACCGCGCACGCTGCTGTACCCGGTTTTTGGTGACCGCGTCATGAAGGGCCCGCTAGGCGCTATTGTTGATGCCTGCTGCGTGCTGGCAGTCGTGGCCGGCACGGTAGGTCCAATCGGCTTTCTTGGTCTTCAGGTCAGTTTCGGCCTTGAGTTCCTGTTCGGTATCCCGGACAACTATATCACCCAGGCCTGTGTCCTGTTCGGCCTGATTCTGGTGTATACCCTCTCGGCTGTCAGTGGCGTGACCCGCGGCATTCAGATTCTGAGTCGCACCAATGTCTTTCTGGCCGTTGCGCTGATGGCGTTCATTCTGCTGGCTGGCCCGACCGGCTTCATCATTGACGGGTTTCTGCAGAGCTTTGGTCTCTATTTGAACAAGTTCATTCCGATGGCAACCTTCCGCGATGATACCGGATGGCTGGACTGGTGGACCGTGTTCTTCTGGGGCTGGTTCCTGGGCTACGGCCCGTTGATGGCAATGTTCGTGGCGCGCATTTCTCGCGGACGCACCATTCGCCAGATGATCACGCTGATCTCGCTGGTGGCGCCGGTCATTACCTGCTTCTGGTTCACTATTGTGGGTGGGGCCGGTATCTCCTTCGAACTGGCCAATCCCGGCGTGATCTCGGAGCCGTTCAGCGGTTTCAACCTGCCGGCGGCGCTGATGGCGACAACCTCCGAGCTGCCGCTGGGCTTCATTGTTTCCATTTTGTTCCTGATTCTGACGGTGATCTTTGTGGCCACAACCGGTGATTCCATGACGTATGCCGTGTCCATGGTCATGACCGGTACCGACCATCCACAGACCAGCGTGCGCGTTTTCTGGGGTGTGATGATGGGGGTGACGGCGGCGATTCTGATCTCTATCGGCTCCGGTGGCATTTCAGCGCTGCAGTCCTTCATTGTCGTGACAGCCGTTCCGGTCTCGCTGGTGCTCTTGCCGTCGCTGTGGGTGGCACCGCAGATCGCACGCCAGATGGCACGTGAGCAGGGGCTTTGATCCTTAGGGTGCAATAAAGCCCGACAGTCGCGCCACCCTTTCTTCGGTGGCGCGACATCTTATGGCTGAGGCCAGTTTGCTGTATACTCCGCGCTCGAATTTCAACCAGTGATCCGAAGCGCCCTATGCACACCGACAGCCTCGACAAACAGACCAAAACCCGCCTCAACAAGCTGCAGAAACGCCTGCGTCGCGAAGTGGGCCAGGCCATTGAAGCCTTCAACATGATTGAAGAGGGCGACAAGGTGATGGTCTGCCTGTCCGGCGGCAAAGACTCCTACACCATGCTCGATATTCTGCTGAACCTGCAGAAAAGCGCCCCGATTCGCTTTGAGCTGGTGGCCGTCAATCTGGACCAGAAGCAACCCGGCTTCCCGGAGCATGTTCTGCCGGCCTATCTGGAAGCGCTGGGTGTGCCGTTCCATATTGTCGAGCGTGATACCTATTCAATCGTCAAGGAAGTGGTGCCCGAGGGCAAGACCACCTGCGGACTCTGTTCACGTCTGCGCCGCGGTACCCTGTATGGCTTTGCCGACGAGATCGGTGCCAACAAGATCGCGCTGGGGCATCACCGCGATGATATTCTTGAAACCTTTTTCCTCAACATGTTCTACGGTGGCAAGCTCAAGTCCATGCCGCCCAAGCTGGTCTCCGATGACGGCAAGAATATGGTCATTCGGCCGCTGGCTTATGCCCGTGAAAAGGATATTGCCGAGTATTCCGAACTGCGCGAATTCCCGATCATCCCGTGCAACCTGTGCGGCTCCCAGGAAAACCTGCAGCGTCAGGTGATCAAGGAGATGCTGCAGGGCTGGGACAAGTCCCACCCGGGACGTATCGAAACCATGTTCCGTGCCCTGTGCAACGTGGTGCCCTCGCACTTGGCCGATAACCAGCTGTTCGACTTCAAGGGCCTGCAACTGGGCTTTGCACATGGCATCGTGCCGGGTCGTGAGGCCAATGTGGGTCCGCTGGGCGATGATGAAGATACGGGTGCCAACGGCTCTGGAGTACAGGTAATGGAAAAGATCGATATTCTGTCGGTCTGATGTTTTTCGGCCGGTTAGGCTTGACCGGTCGCTTCCTTTTGTTGATATTCGGGCAAACCCTCATTGCTCGGATAACAACAACAGGGAACTCACATGTCTCAATCATTACTTGAACGCCAGGATCAGGATGGCGTTGCTCGCCTGACCCTTGCCCGTCCCCATGCCTACAACAGTCTGTCACTGGAACTGATGCAGGCCTTACATGCCGAACTGGACCGCATTGCGGACGACATCTCGATCCGCTGTGTCGTCATTCGTGGTGCCGGCAAGGGATTCTGTGCCGGCCATGATCTCAAGCAGATGCTGGGTGAGGGCGAAGAAGCCTATTATCGCTGTACCTTTGAAACCTGTTCCAAACTGATGCAGCGTATCGTCAGCCTGCCCGTGCCGGTGATTGCCCAGGTCCATGGAGTTGCTACCGCGGCCGGCTGTCAGCTGGTGGCCAGTGCTGATCTGGCCGTGGCCGCCGAGGATACGCGTTTTGCCACGCCAGGTGTCAATATTGGTCTGTTCTGCTCAACACCGATGGTGGCGCTGAGCCGCGCGGTTCAACCTAAACATGCCATGGAACTGTTGCTGACCGGTGATCTGATCGATGCCGAGCGTGCCCTGGCGATGGGGTTAATCAATCAGGCCGTTCCCGGAGATGCCCTGGAGGCCAGCGTAACGGTACTGGCGGAAAAGATCGCATCCAAATCCCGTAAGGCGCTGCAGATCGGCAAGCAGGCGTTTTATCGCCAGCGCGAGATGTCGCTGGCGGACGCCTATGCATACTGCAGTGAAGTGATGGTGGGCAATATGCTGACGGATGATGCGCAGGAAGGGATCGATGCCTTCATCAACAAGCGTGCGCCGCAGTGGCAACACCGCTGATATGGGAACATCACGTATGAAGGCGTGAAAACGGCCCCCGCGTAACAGCGGAGGCCGGATGCTTACAGCAGCTCCAGCTGGAGGTGAAAGGTGGTGCCGACTGCCGGATCGGATGTGACGGCCATGTGGCCCTTGTGCTGTTCGGTGATGACAAAGTAAGCAAACGACAGACGCTTGTCGGCCCCGGCTGCCGGCTGGTCACTGTTGCCGCTGTGCAGGTAGGGCTCGAACAGGTACATCTGCTCCTCGCTGGTCAGGCCGATACCGTTGTGCTGAATACGCAGTGACAGGGAGTCATAGGACTGACCGGCGTACAGCTTGAGCGTCGGTTTGAACTCCGCCGGTGCCTGAGCGGCCTTGTCAGCCAGCGACTGGTATGCATGGCGGAACAGGCTCAGGAACACCTGCTGCAGTTCAGTGACATAGCAGGGTGCCAGCGGCGTATCCGGGTCGAAGTGGCGTTCGATTTGAATACTGCTGAACGGAATCGCGTCCGGCAGCGACAGGGCCTCGTTGGCCTGGACCAGCGAGTGTTCCAGAATATCGATCACGTTGGCGTCTTCAGGCTCGCCGCTGCGTCCGCGGGCAAATTGCTGCAGATTGCGAATCACGGATTCGACCTGACGCCCGTTCTTGGCAGCGTTATGCAACAGGTGCTGCACGCGCTCGGCTTCATTGCTCTGCGGGCTGCCTTCCGGGAACAATCGATTGGAGTCCAGAATGCTCTGGAAGCTGCGCAGGTCGAACAGAATGGCCTGCAGTGGTGTATTGATATCGTTGGCCATGGCCGTGGCCAGTTCACCCATGGATGACAGCTTGTCGTGCTGGATCAGCATGTTTTCGGTGACTACGCGACGGGTCACGTCATCCACCAGCACGACTACACCGGGCTCGCTGTAGTTTTCCAGCGGGTACACGGTTATATCCATGTGGAAACTGCCAGCCTGGCTGTAACGCAGGGTCTGAGCTTCGCCGGTCTCCAGGGCGCGCTCGATATGCCGAGGGGTCACGGTCACGTCCGGGTAGATGGACCAGAGGTTACGTCCGATGGCATTGTCGGCACGAATGCCGGACAGCTGTTCCGCCTTGCGGTTCCAGTGTGTGATCGTGCCGTCATGGTTCATGCCCACCAGTACCAGCGGCATGGAACGCAGGATGTTCTGAATGTAAGACTCGGAAGCCTGCAGGCGCTGGGTCGTGACGACGTGCTCGGCGACTTCCTGCTCCAGCTTGGCGGTACGATCCTTGACGCGTTGTTCCAGCTGGCCGCGAATCTCTTCCAGCTCCAGGTTGTAGCGACGGGCGCGGCGCCAGGTCACGAACAGAATGCAAGCTGCTAGCGTCAACAGAATGATCAGGACGCCGCTGGAAAAGTTGGCAACGTATTGCCAGCGCGTGCTGCCGTCATCATTGCGGAAGGGACTCAACAGGCTGGCCTGTGCCAGCGGTGAAGACAGTAATAGGGTCGCAAGCAGAGTCAATCGGGTCATGGTATATGGGGCCGCTCATCCGGGCAGGTGAAAACGAATTTCTCCCAGTATACCGGATCAGGACGCGCTGCAGGACCCCCGTTTTCGGCCGCCCGTGCAGGCGCTTCAGATGCGAAAAAAGGCGCCGCGGCGCCTTTGGGGAGAGAGGACGGATGCGTGCTCGTCAGCTGTTATCGATATCCTCGTGTTCCAGCCACATGGCGTTGATGATGCCGAAGGCGCAGGCCAGTAATACACCGAGAATCCAGGCGAAGTACCACATGTGTGTATCTCCTTGATCAGTAAGCTGAATAGTCGTTTTCCTGAATGTAGTCCACTGAAATCTTCGACCAGAGCGCTCGGTAGCACCAAAGGGTGTAGCCGAGGATGATCGGCACGAAGATAAAGGCGGCGATCGCCATCACATTCAGGGTCAGGTGACTGGAGGCGGCATCCCACAGGGTCAGGCTGGAGTTGGGGCTCAGGCTTGACGGCATCACGAATGGGAACATGGAGACCCCGGCGGTGGCGATAATGCCGGCCAGCGCCAGTGAACTGAACAGGAACGACCAACCAGTCCGGCCGCGTCCGGCCAGCAGGAACACGCCGATCAGGCCGATAAAGCCGGTGATCGGTGCCAGGCGGGTCAGCGGGTAGGTGCTGTAGTTGGTCAGCCAGGCACCGGCAACGATCTCCACTTCCTTGGCCAAAGGGTTCGGCAGAGCGCCCAATTCCGGTTGGCTAATGATGCGGTAACCATCGATACCCAGGCTCAGCCAGATGCCGGCGGCCGCAAAGGCGACCAGCGTTACCAGCGCCAGCAGTTGAGCGTATCCCTTGGCGCGACGTTCCACTTCGCCGTGGCTGCGCAGTTGAATCCAGACCGCGCCGTGCATGGACAGCATGGCCAGGCTGACAATGCCGCAGAGCAGGCCGAAGGGGTTGAGCAGACCAAAAAGGTTGCCGTCGTAGCTTGGGCGCATGAATTGGTCATGCTCGAAAGGTACGCCCAGCAACAGGTTGCCAAAAGCGACTCCGAAGACCAGTGACGGCACCACGCCGCCGGCGATCAGGCCCCAGTCCCAGGCACGGCGCCATTGGCTGTTGGCCAGCTTGGAGCGGTAGTCAAAGCCCACCGGACGGAAGAACAGGGCGAAGAGTACCAGCAGCATGGCCCAGTAGAAACCGGAGAAAGCCGCGGCATAGACCGCCGGCCAGGCGGCGAAAAGTGCGCCACCGGCGGTAATGAACCAGACCTGGTTGCCCTCCCAGTGTGGGCCAACCGTGTTGATGACCACGCGGCGTTCGTCATCGGTCTTGCCGATCAACGGCAGCAATGCGCAGGCGCCCAGGTCGAAGCCATCGGTGATGGCAAAGCCGATTAGCAGCACCCCGACCAGAGCCCACCAGATCAGCTTCAGTGTTTCGTAATCAAACAGCATCTCGATTCTCCTTTGCCGGTATCAGGCCTTGACCGTTGATTCAGCCGGCACATCGTCCTGCTGCTCGAAATGATAGCGTCCGGTATGCAGGCTACTCGGCCCCTGGCGGGCAAATTTTTGCATCAGATAGATCTCGACAATGGCCAACAGCGTGTACAGGGCGATAAAGGCGAACAGGCTACCAATCAGATCAGCACGGCTGAGCATGGACGGTGCCACGTAGGTCGGCAGAATTTCACCAATCGCCCAGGGCTGGCGCCCGAACTCGGCCACGAACCAGCCCATTTCGGAGGCGATCCAGGGTGCCGGAATCGAGAACAGTGCCAGGCGCAGCAGCCAGGGCTTGTTGAATGCGGTACGGCGGGCGGTGAAATAGAACGACAGCGCGAAGATCATCAGCATCCAGAAGCCACAGGCGACCATGATGCGGAATGCCCAGAACATGGGGGCTACGCTGGGAATGGAGTCGCGTGCCGCCATGCGGATCTGCTCGTCGGTAGCATCGACCACCTTGTCGGTGTATTTCTTCAGCAGCAGGCCGTAGCCCAGGTCAACCTTGGCACGGTCGAACTCGGTCTTGAGCGCGTCTGTCTCTTCACCGGCGCGCAGACGTTCCAGTAGAGCATAGGCGTGCATGCCGTTGCGGATGCGCACTTCATGCTCGGTTATCAGGTCTTTGATACCGGTGACCTGTTCGTCGAGGGAGCGTGTCGCAATGATGCCCATGACATAGGGAATCTTGATTGCATAATCGGTTTCCATGGTGTCGTCATTGGGCATGCCGAACAGAGTGAATGCCGCTGGCGCCGGCTCTGTTTCCCATTCGGCCTCAATCGCAGCCAGCTTGGTCTTCTGCACATCCCCCAGCTCGTAACCGGATTCGTCACCCAGCAGAATTACCGACAGGGATGCGGCCAGACCGAAGGCGGAGGCAATGGCGAAGGAGCGGCGGGCAAACGCCAGATCACGCCCCTTGAGCAGGTAGTAGGCGCTGATACCAAGCACGAACATGGCGGCGGTGGTGTAACCGGCGGATACGGTGTGCACGAACTTGACCTGCGCTACCGGGTTAAGAAAGACCTCGGCAAAGCTGACCATCTCCATGCGCATGGTTTCGTAGCTGAACTCGGCACCCACCGGGTTCTGCATCCAGCCGTTGGCCACCAGAATCCACAGCGCCGACATGTTGGAGCCCAATGCGACCAGCCAGGTCACCATCAAATGCTTCACTTTGGACAGGCGATCCCAGCCGAAGAAGAACAGGCCGACAAAGGTGGACTCCAGGAAGAACGCCATCAGCCCTTCGATTGCCAGCGGTGCGCCGAAGATGTCGCCGACATAATGCGAGTAATAGGCCCAGTTGGTACCGAACTCGAATTCCATGGTCAGACCGGTGGTCACCCCGAGGGCGAAGTTGATGCCAAAGAGCTTGCCCCAGAACTGGGTCATGTCCTTGTAGATCTGCTTGCCGGTCATGACATAGACCGATTCCATGATGGCCAGCATGAATGACAGCCCCAGCGTCAGCGGGACGAAAAGGAAGTGGTACATTGCCGTGATGGCGAACTGTAGCCGGGAAAGATCAACGATGTCCTCAGTGATCATTACCAGTCTCCTGTAGGGTTGAACGCGAATGCGTCAGGCGTCTTTCGGTAATATGTTAAGCATTAAACGTGCCACATATGTCGTTTTGATAACGGCTTGTGCTTTTCAGGTATAAGCCAGTCGTTGCGCAAGGTGGCCGATGTTTTTTTAAGCGGTTATACGCCCAATCAACCGGCATCGACAGTGACAAAGTGTCGCAGCCATGTCATATATGGCAGTAGAACTGACGTTAATGGCGTTTTGCCATTGGGTACCAAGACTCGGGGAGGCGACATGAAACAGGCTGAATTTGACCCGGTGCGGATTCTGGAAGCGATACCGGAGCCCGCGGCCATACTGTCGACCCGGTATGAGATTCTGGCGACCAACAGTGCCTATCGGCGCTATTACGCGTCGGAAGGCAGAGTGGAAGGCCGGTATTGTTATGAAGTGTCGCACGCGTATGCCGTCCCCTGTGACCAGGCGGGGGAGGCCTGTCCGCTCAAGGCCTGTCGTGAAAGCGGCCAGCGCCAGCGCGTGCTGCATGTACACAACACGCCTCAAGGCGATGAGCACGTCGACGTGGAGATGACACCCCTGACCGATGCGCGCGGGACGCTGGTCGGCTTTCTGGAGGTTATGCACCAGGTCAGGGAGGCGCGTGCCCGGGTGTCAGACCAAGGCGGCATGGTCGGGCGTGCGCCCGCATTTACCCGCATGCTGTCGTTGGTGCACCGGGCGGCGCCCAGTGAAATCACCGTGCTGCTGCAGGGCGAGTCGGGGACCGGCAAAGAGCTGGTGGCGCGTGCCCTGCATGAAAGCAGTCCGCGGGCGCGATCGGCGTTCGTCACCGTCGAGTGTTCGGGGCTGAGTGAAAGCCTGTTCGAAAGCGAACTGTTCGGGCACGAGCGGGGCGCGTTTACCGGTGCCATCAGTCGCAAGAAGGGGCTGGTGGAAGCGGCGCGGGGCGGCACCCTGTTTCTGGATGAGATCGGAGAGGTGCCCCTCGCTCTGCAGGTCAAGTTGCTGCGTTTGATCGAAACCGGCACTTACCGCCCCGTTGGCAGTGTGGAGCCTCAGCATGCCGATTTCCGACTGGTGTGTGCGACCCATCGCAATCTGCGTCAGATGGTGGCGCAGGGGTGCTTCCGCCAGGACCTGTACTACCGCATCTCGGCTTTTCCCGTTCCCCTGCCGGCTCTGCGTGAGCGGCGCGACGACCTGCCGCTGCTGGCCGCCTCCTTGTTGCAGCGCCTGCCGGGTGGTGCCGACGTGACGCTGGCGCCGGCTACGCTGAAGCGGTTGGCCGGTCATGATTTTCCCGGCAATATCCGTGAACTGCGCAACCTGCTGGAGCGGGGTATCCTGCTGGCGGACGATGGCGTGATCGAGCCGGAACATCTGCCGGACGAAGTGGGTCAGCCGGCCCCCGGCGGTTCGCTCGCGGCAAACCCCTTCGATCAGCTGCCGCTGCTATCCCTGGTGCAGTTGGAGTCCGAATACCTGCAATCTGCCGTGCGCCGTTTTCAGGGCGAGCGGCGTGAGCTGGCCCGTCTGTTGGGCGTAAGCGAACGCACTCTGTACCGCAAGCTGCAAACCTGATGTGAACTGCTGGTCTCAAGCCATGGGCGCTGGGGCCGGCACCTCAATAGCCAAAAAACGCCTGGCCGGCGTTCTTGACCGCAGCATTTGCTGATAACGACTTTCATGACAGGAAAAAGTCAGTACAATAGCGATCTCTTATATATCTTTTAGTAATTTAAAAGAATAAATATATTCATTTTAAGAATAAGGGTCTCGAGGACCCCGCCGGAGGAATCCTATGCGCAGACTGACCACCGCTCTCAGCGCGGCAGCAGTGGCCCTCATGCTGAGTGGCCCAGTGGCAGCCGCATCCGGGGATGCGTTGATCGAGGAAGGGCGTGCCATTTACCACGACAAAACCCGTGGCAATTGTATCTCTTGCCATAACATCAATGATCCCGTTGCCAACCTGCCGGGCAACCAGGGGCCGATGATGGTGGCGATGAAGCAGCGTTTCCCGGACAAGCGCAAGCTGCGTGCCCAGATTTGGGATGCCACGGTCGCCAATCCACTCAGCATCATGCCGCCCATCGGCAAGCACTGGATCCTGTCTGAAGACGAGATCGATGCCGTCGTGGAATATATTTACCAGTACTGACCCACACCGGAGTGGAACAGCCCGGTTTAACAAGAGGATGAACAGATGAGTATGAATCGTCGCAGCCTGATCAAGGCCGTTTTGGCCGGCGGTGCGCTTATGGGTGTGGGTGTACTCCTGCCGCGTGCTGCCATGGCGGCCTGGGCCAGCAAGGCCTTTGAAGCCACCGAACAGGGCACCGCCATGAAGGCGCTTTTCGGCGGCGAGATGCCCGTTGCCAGCGCCGACGTGGTGCTGGATGCACCGGATATTGCCGAAAACGGCGCCGTGGTGCCGGTCAGTGTCAGCACCGAAATGGCCGGTGTTGAGTCTATCAGCATCTTCATCGAGAACAATCCGGCGCCGCTGGCTGCCCAGTTCGTCATTCCCGAGGGTACGGCGGCGGATGTGTCGACCCGTGTACGCATGGGCAAGACCACCAACGTAACCGCCGTGGTCAAGGCCGACGGTAAACTTTACAGCGCGACCAAAGAGGTCAAGGTCACCATCGGTGGCTGTGGCGGCTAACAGCGAAGCATTGGAGGAAAAACTATGGGTATCATGCGAGTAAAGGCCAAGGCACGCGGCGACAGTACTGATGTGAAAATGCTGATCAAGCACAACATGGAGACTGGTCAGCGCAAGGACAAGTCCGGCAACGTCATCCCGGCCAAGTTCCTAGCCGAGATTGAAGCCCGACACAACGGCAAGCTGGTGTTCGGCGCCAGCCTGGGGCCAGCGGTTTCGAAAAACCCGTACTTCTCGTTCAGCTTTGCAGGCGGTGCCGCCGGCGACACTCTGGAACTGAGCTGGAAAGAAAATACCGGTGCGTCCGGTACGGAAACGGCAGACATTCGCTGAGCGCCCGTATCAGGAGTTGTTATGAAGACAATAAAAACATGCCTGCTGGGTGCCGCGCTGTCACTGCTGTCGCCGCTGGCGAGCGCCGCTGAAACCGGTTTTTCGCTGGAAACGGTCGACCCCGAGGCTGACCGTCTGGCGTTACAGGCCTATTACCAGAAGCGTTTTCCCGGCGTGCCGCTGGAGGACTATGTCAACGGCATTTATGCCATTGATCCCGACTCGCGCAAGCAGTGGGATGCGCTGATGGAGTTTCCGCCCTACGAGTTTGACCTCGAAGAGGGCGAGGTGCTGTTCAATACGCCCTTTGCCAACGGCAAGGGCTACGCCGACTGTTTCGAAAATGGCGGCATCGGCATTCGCCAGAAATATCCGTACTGGAACAGCGAAGAAGGTACCGTCAAGACACTCGAGCAGGAGATCAACGAGTGTCGAGTAGAAAACGGTGAGCAGCCGCTGAAGTGGAAGAGGGGCGACATTGCCAAGATCTCTGCGTACATGGCATCTACATCCCGTGGCAAACCGTTCGAGATTGACATCCCCGAAAACGACCCGCGCGCACTCCAGGCTTACCTGGACGGCAAGCGGTTCTTTTACACTAAGCGCGGCCAGCTCAACCTGTCCTGCGCCAACTGCCACCTGCAGGGCTCACGTATCTATATCCGGGCTGACCTGCCGGGCCCGACGCTGGGCCACCCGACCCACTTCCCGGTCGTGCGTTCCAAGTGGGGTGACATTGGTACGTTGCATCGTCGCTACGAAGGCTGTTACCGCGATACACGCTCCGTGCCGATTCCGGCCCAGGACGAGCAGTTTCGCAAGCTGGAGTACTTCCAGACCTACATGAGCAATGGGCTACCGGTCAACGGTCCCGGCGCGCGCAAGTAATGGAGGCGGTGATGAAGACAACAGGCAAACTGCTGGCGGCGGCGCTGGCACTCACGGCCACACTGGCACAGGCGCAGACGTTCGAGCAGGTGTTCAATGAACAGCGTGCCCTGTACGGCAAGGGGCATGAGTTCACCTTTGAAGGCCAAACGTATACTACCCTGCACCCGGAAGAGCTCGAGGCCATGGCCGAGCCGAACCGGGCCAATGCCCAGGCGCTGATTGACAGTGCGGATGCGCTGCGCGCGCAGTCTGCTGAGGTCGGCAATGAGTGGCGTGACCCGGCGCGATATATCAAGCAGGCACGTGCAGCACTGGCGCAGGAGCAGTTCCAGCAGGCCATGAACCTGGCGGCCCGTGCCAAATATCAGGCCCGCGTGTCACTGCAGCAATACGAGCATTCACGGGCGACCTGGCACAACGCGGTCCCCGAATAACCATTTCCCACCGATTGCCCGTCACTGCCCGGTGACGGGTATGCTTTTTCCGAAAGGTAAACACCATGTCAATGACTCGACGTGAATTCGCCCGCCTGCTGGGGCTGGCCGGCGTGGCCGGTATGCTGCCCGTGCGCGGCCAGGCCGCCAGTCGTCAGCCGTCCGACCTGTATGAAGTGCCGACCTTCGGCAATGTGCGTCTGCTGCACATGACCGACTGTCACGCCCAGTTGCTGCCGGTGTACTTCCGCGAGCCCAACGTGAACATCGGCGTGGGCAGTGCGGTCGGTAAGGCGCCGCATCTCGTCGGTGACCGGTTACTGCAGCATTTCGGCATCGCGCCGGGCAGTATTGAGGCGCATGCCTTTACCTGTCTGGACTTTGACCAGGCGGCACACCAGTACGGTAAGGTGGGCGGCTTTGCACACCTCAAGACACTGGCGGACCGCCTGCGCGACAGCTTCGGACGCGAAAAGACACTGCTGCTGGACGGCGGTGATACCTGGCAGGGGTCGGGTACCTCCTACAAGACCCGTGGCATGGATATGGTCAAGGCCTGCAATGCGCTGGGTGTTGACATCATGACCGGCCACTGGGAATTCACCTACAACCAGACGGAAATCCTGCGCAATATCGAAGCGTTCGATGGCGAATTCCTGGCGCAAAACGTGTTCATTACCGAAGATGCCATGTTCGCCAGCGATACCGACTATCTCTACGATGACTTCGATGGGCAGGTGTTCAAGCCCTACAGTATTCGCGAGCTGGGCGGAGCACGCATTGCCGTGATCGGTCAGGCGTTCCCGCGCACCAAAATTGCCAACCCGGCCCGTTTCATACCGGACTGGAGCTTTGATATCCACGACAGTCACCTGCAGGGCATCGTGGATAAGGTGCGCAGCGAGGAAAAGGTCGATGCCGTAGTGGTGCTGTCTCACAACGGCATGGATGTGGATCTGGCCATGGCGAGTCGGGTCTCCGGTGTTGACGTTATTCTGGGCGGTCATACTCATGATGGCATGCCGGCGCCGACCGTGGTCAAGAACAGCGGCGGTCAGACGCTGGTGTTCAACGCCGGCTCCAATGGCAAGTTCCTCGGTACCCTCGACCTGGAGATTCGCAACGGTAAGATCCAGGATTATCGCTACCGCCTGGTCCCGGTGTTTTCCGAACTGATCCCGGCGGATGTCGGCATGCAGGCGCTGATTGACGAAATTCGGGCGCCTCATCTGGACTGGTTGAACGAAGAGTTGGCACTGGCGGGCGACCTTATGTTCCGTCGGGGCAACTTCAACGGCACCTTTGACCAGGTGATCTGCGATGCCCTGCGCGAAGTGGGTGATGCACAGATCTCGCTGTCACCCGGTTTCCGCTGGGGCACCACGGTGCTCAAGGGGCAGATGATCAACATGGAGCGTGTGCTGGATCAGACGTGCCTGACCTATCCGGAAACCTATGTTCGTGACATGAAAGGTTCCGAGCTGAAGCTGATCATGGAAGATGTGGCCGACAACTTGTTCAATCCTGAGCCTTACCTGCAGTCCGGTGGTGACATGGTGCGTGTGGGCGGTTTTGACTACGTTTGCGAGCCCAACCGCAAGATCGGCGAACGGATCAGTGAGATGACACTGGATAACGGCGAGCGCATTGAAGCCGACAAAACCTACAAGGTGACCGGTTGGGCAACGGTCGGGGCACAGTCCGAAGGGCCGGCGATCTGGGATGTGGTCGCGGAGTACCTGCGCGATCGCAAGGAGGTCCAGGTGGATCGCCTCAATACGCCGGTACTCAAGGGCGTTGCCGGCAATGCCGGTCTGACCGGCTATAACGGCAAAGTGCTTGGCTGAGAACGGCTATTCCCCGGGCCTCTGAATTCGCTAGAATAGCGCTTTTAACGTATTTCAGAGGCCCTGCATGAACCTGTCACGCCTTTCTGCCGGTATGTTGGCGCTGCTACTGGCCGGCTGCAACGCGGCCAGTCCGGACAAGCCGGTGGCGCAGACTCCGTCAGCGGCGGAATCTGCCGAGCCGTCGTCTGCCGGTGACACCCGACCAGCGGCCGGCCGGAACTCTGCTGCACCGGCAGGCGAACAGCCGTCCGCCGCAGCGAATTCCGTCACGCCTTCCTCTCCCGTACAAAGCGGCTTCGATCAGCTGAGCGGTCGCCTGACCCTGCTGCAGGAGCAGGTACTGCAGTTGCGCACTCAGAGTGGTCAGTTGCTGGAGCAGAACCGCATGCTGCTCAATCGCATGCAGCTGCTGACTTCGCCGGCGGCGGACCGGCAATCCGGCAGCGAGGAGGATGCCTCCGATCAGCTGGGGGACAGCGCTGGCGCGACCGAACAACTGGATGCTGCCATCGGCCAGCTGATGCAGGTCATGAACCAGATGGATGCGCCGGTCGAGGGCGGCGGGCAGTTTGCGCTGACCACCACCTACACCCGCGACGGAGCCTGGATCCTGCTCAAGTATGATCGCTTCAGTGGTGCAACCTGGCTGGCCGATGCCGGCAGCTGGCGTTTGCTCGGTGATGTTGATTACCTTGAGCCCTCGACCTACCGTGTGCTGCTCCACCGTGCCGACAAGGACACCAAGGGTTATGTTGCGGTGCGCATGGACGAGCAGACCGGCCAGAGCTGGTGGTTGAACGACAACCGCTGGCAGGAGTACGAACAATGAGCATGCCCGACTATCAACCTCTGATCGACCTGTTCAATCGGTTGTTCCTGCCAACCTACAATACCGTGCTGGTTGCCGGTGATGACGAACCGATCTATCTGCCAGCGGATGCCGAGCATGCGCATCACCGCATTATCTTTGCCCATGGCTTCTATGCCAGCGCGCTGCACGAAATTGCGCACTGGTGCGTAGCGGGGCCGGAGCGTCGATTGCGGGAGGACTTCGGCTACTGGTACAAGCCTGACGGCCGCACGGCTGAGGAGCAGGCCGAGTTTGAGCGGGTGGAGGTCAAGCCGCAGGCATACGAATGGATCCTCAATCAGGCGGCCGGGCGGCGCTTCCATTTCAGCGCCGATAACCTGTCGGCCGGGCTGGGGGCAAGCGATGCCTTCAAGCAGAACGTGCTCCAGCGGGTACGGCAACTGCTGGCCGACGGCTTGCCGCCCCGGGTGCAGATGCTAGTCGAAGCGCTGCAGCAGCAGTACGGTACGCCGGCGTTACACCCTGACCAGTTCAGTCTAAATACGTCGGAGGCTGCTTGTGCGTAACCTCAGCATACTGGCAACGCCTTGGCGGGACGTATCCCCGCCGGGGCCGGTTGAACTGCCCGATGGCGACCGGCTGGAATCGCTATCGCAGTGCGACTATGACGGCTGGCACTATCAGCGTCTGACGCTGTACCGGCAGGACGAGCGTTTCGTGTATCTCTATGCCATGTTCGCAGGGCGAGTATGGGTGCTGGGCGTGTTCGATACCCCGGATCAGGCTGACCTCTTTCTGGCGCTGCATAATGCCAATCCGTTGAACGTGCCTGCACTGGAGCAAACGGATCAAGCGGGTGAAGCGGTATTCATTGACCAGGGTCGGCTGGTCTATCCCCTGTATCAGGGGTTGTACCGGGTCGGCTTCAAGTCGTACCAGGTGGAAATCGACAGCAAAAATGTCTGTCTGCGCGCCATGCTCTATGTTGATCGCTATAACAGCCAGGGCTTGGGTGTGTTGCCGGAGAAAGAGGCCTGCCTGGCCATTTACAGCCACTTCGACGGGCGTCTGCGTGGCTGCAAGATGTGCTGAGTATTTCGCTTAGTGCTGCATGCCCTTGCCGTGCTGCATGCCCGCAGGCATCACCTGCTTGACCGGTACCTCAAACTGCTCAGAGGTGCCATCGGCAAACTCCAGTGTCAGATCGATATGTGAGCCGGCCTGCAGAGGGGCGTCCAGTCCGATCAGCATGATGTGGAGCCCGCCGGGCTGCAGGGTGACGGCTTTCGCCGCCGGCAGCTCGATGGCATCGATACGGCGCATGCGCATCACACCCTGGTCATGCATGTGGGTATGCAGCTCGGCCACCTTGGCCGCTGAGCTGCTGGCACCGGTGATTGCAGTGTCATTACCGGTGTTGGTCAGCTGCATGAACACCGCGCTGTTGGGCTGTCCGGGTGCAGTGGCACGTGCATGCGCCGCATCCACTTGAACATCGGCTGCGAACACGGAGCTGCTTAGCAGGCAGCCTGTCAGCAGTGAAGCAAAAGACTTGTTCATCATATGATCCTTATCCCTGAGAGTGAAGCATGGCCTGAAGGCGATCGGTCAATGCGTGTGGTGTTGCGTTGTGCAGCAGCGTATCGACCAGCTGACCGTTGCGGTCAACCAGATACAGCCGTGAAGAATGATCAACGGCGTAGCCCATGGCGGAGTCCTTGAGCTCGACCATGCGATAAAAGGCGCCATACTGGCGGACGACCTGATCGATCTGTTCGCGGCTGCCGGTGACTCCCAGAATGCTGGGCGAGAAAAAAGCGGTATAGTCGGCCAGTTTTTCGGGGGTATCCCGTTCCGGATCGACGCTGATGAAAATGCCTTGCACCTGCTCACGCTCCGCCGGGGAAAGCTGCTTCAGTGACTGTGTCAGTATGGCCAGTGCGGTCGGGCAGACATCCGGGCAGGAGGCATAGCCGATGTAAAGCACACTGACTTTGCCGCGAAAGTCGGACAACGACACCGGTCCATTGGCTGACATCAGCGTGAAGTCGCCGCCCAAGCTGCTGTCACCCATGGCCAAGCGCGTTTCAACCGGCTCGGGTCTCAGCATGAAGGCAACGGCCAGGCCTGCCAGCAGACAGGCTGTCAGTAAAAGCAGAATTTTGAGTGTTTTGAGTTGTGTCTTCATCGCGCCTCAAACTCGAACAAATGCTGTTGTGAACCGGTCATATCGCTGATGTCGATTTGCAGCTGCCACAGCATTGTGCCGGTCGTGCAAACCGCCAGTTCCGTTTTACCTTGCCAGTGTCCGGGTGCAGCAGTGGGTGACAGAGTAAATTCGTTGATGCCCATGTACATCTCGGCCCCTTGCAGTCGTGCGTTAACCCGGTCTGGCTGATGACCTTCTATGCTGACACTGATCGTTATGGGTGTCAGTGAACGCAGTGGGCGCGGCCCAGCTTCAAGGGTCAAGCGGCTATCCTCAAGCTCGACCGTGCAGGGGCCTTGCTGCAGGTCACACGCATGTCGTGTAGCCCCGACCTCTTGCGTCAGCAGGTCCTGTGAAGTCAGTGCGGCGGCCAGGACAATGATCAGTAGCAGCGCCAGCAATACTATTTTCAACAGTCCCGTGCGTGAGCTCGGGGTAGGTGTAACTTCAGATTCGGGTGACATCGGCATTAGTCTATGCAGGAAAGAAGGCAGGCTAAAGTGACAAATTGTCGCACCAGATCATGCCAGAGTCGAGTTTGCCTGGCATGCCGTCAAAGGATTCGCTATCTTGGGTGACAGCGAATAGCAACAGTAGAGATCAGTGGTAATGATTGAACACAGCGCGATGCCGACAGAGTGGGAAAAAGTCGTTTCAAACCGGCACCTGATGCAATTGATGGATGGCCTGGATGAGTTGGTGGTGGTGCTGCGGCTTGATGGTACCTGTGCCTGGTGCAATCTGGCGTTTGCCCGGTTACTGGATAAGCCTCGCGAAGCCCTGGTGGGCAAAGCCTATCCACTGTCAGCTTTGCGCGAAGTCATGGTGACCGAGCCGGGGGAGGGCGTGGAAACCTGGGTGGAAGTGCCCGATGTGGGGGCGCGCCTGATTCGATTCAGTGCCATGTCCGGTCAGGATACAGAAGGCTGTGTCGAAACCCTGCTGATTACCGGGCGTGACATGACACCCCTGTTTCGTTTGCAGCACCCGCTCAGTGTCGAGACGCCGGATCAGTTACTGCCGGCGACAGCGCCCGAGACTTTGGCGCGTATCAAGCATTCCCTGCAGCGGGCGCAGCGAGCGGATGAATATGTGGCCTTCATGGCGCTCCAGATCAGTGGCACGGGGATGACAGAAAGCGGTTACTCTCTGGCGTTGACAAGCATGTCGCAGGCACTGCAGCAGAATATCCGTCAGGGAGATACTCTGGCACGCTTGGACTCCGGAGCCTATCTGCTGGTGATCGAACAAGTCGACTGTCCGGATGCCATTCAGGTCGTGGCCGAAAAACTTTCCGCGGCACTGGTACAGACACAACCGGCAGACATGGCAGCACCCTCCGTACATATCGGGGCGGCCATCAGCCCCGACGATGGGGAAGAGCCCCACGAACTAGTCGACCTTGCGCTGCAGGCGATGCAGCGTGCCATTATGACCGACATGCCGCTTTGCCATGCCTGATTTGGCATGACGCTTCTACTGCTGCCAAGGATGGCAGCCAATCCCTTCGTCAACCGTCGTTTGAGACGGCAGTTTGCTTTCATGGCATAACCCCTGGTCAGCGTCTAGACTGCTCACTCCACATGCCATCAGGAAAGGAGGCTTGAGCATGAAGGGAATTCTGATGACCGTTCTGGTCAGCGGTTTGGGTTCTGTGTCAGCCATGGCACAGGTCTATACCTGTGAAGTCAATGATCGTCGCATATTTCAAAGCACCCCTTGCGCGGTGGGTGATGCCCCCATGGAGTTGCAGATAACGCCAGCGGCCACCGGTGATGGGCCACGCATGAATACCGGCGTAGGCGATTATCTGCAAACCTTGAAAGCGCGGCGTCAGCAGGATCGTGATTATCGGGACCGGATGGCTGACGAGGCCAGTCAGCGGCGACAGTGGCGTGAAAAAATAGAGCGTGCCATTCAGCGTCGACAAGTCATTGTCGGCATGACGGAAGACCAGGTGCGCCGAGCCTGGGGGCAGCCAACCGAGGTCAATCGCTCGACCAGTCGCTCCGGTGCGACCGAGCAGTGGGTCTATCGAGAAAAGGATGCGGCGAAAGCGGATTACGTCTATCTGGAAAATGGCACCGTCAGCGGTACTAACTGACGGTGCAGGGTTGTGTGCCACCCGGCTGGGGTGCAGGGTAGCAACAGGTTTACAGCCCCAGTTTTTCGGCGACGTAATCCGAATCTTTGTCGCCTCGGCCGGAAAGGTTGATCAGAATGGTCTGATCCCGGCTGAGGGTGGGGGCGGTGCGCATAGCCCAGGCGACGGCGTGGGAGCTTTCCAGCGCCGGGATAATGCCTTCAACGCGAGACAGCGTCATGAAGGCATCCAGACATTCCTGATCCGTAGCGCTGGCATACTGTACGCGGCCCAAATCCTTTAGATAGCTATGCTGAGGGCCCACGCCTGGGTAGTCCAGACCGGAGGCAATCGAATGAACCGGCATGGGTGTGCCGTCGGCCTGTTCCAGTACGTAGCATTTCATGCCGTGCAGCTCGCCCGGGTGCCCCAGTGACATGGTGGCCGAGTGCTTCTGGGTATCGAGGCCCAGGCCGGCCGGCTCAACCCCTACCAGGCCGACATTATCGTCTTCCAGGAAGGCCGTGAACATGCCCATGGCGTTGGAGCCGCCGCCGACACAGGCGGTGACGTAGTCCGGGAGCTTACCTTCGCGCTCCTGGAACTGGCGACGAGCTTCCGTGCCGATAATGCTCTGGAAGTCGCGTACCATTTTCGGGAAGGGGTGCGGGCCGACCACGGAACCGATGGCATAGATGAAATTCTGAGGGTCCTTCAGATATTCGTCGAAGGCGCTGTCGACGGCATCCTTTAGGGTAGCGGTGCCGCGTGTCACCGGGATCAGATCACACCCGAGGATCTTCATCTTGACCACGTTCGGATGCTCTTTTTCGATGTCGACCTGACCCATATGGATTTCACAGGGGATGCCCACCAGTGCACAGGCTGTCGCCAGGGCAACGCCGTGCTGTCCGGCACCGGTTTCGGCGATCACCTTGGTCTTACCCATGTACTTGGCCAGCAGGGCTTCGCCCAGGCAGTGGTTGATCTTGTGAGCACCAGTGTGGTTAAGGTCTTCGCGCTTGAGATAGATGCGTGCACCGCCCAGCTTTTCACTCAGACGGCGGGCGTAAAAAATCGGGCTTGGACGGCCTACGTAATCGGCAAAGAGGTCGGCGAGTTCCTGCTTGAACTCCGGCATCTGGCGAATTTCTTCATACGCCTGGTTGATCTCGTCCATGACCGCTTTCAGTTCCGGCGGAATCTGCTGGCCGCCATATTCACCGAAGTAGCCGTTGGCGTCGGGCATCGGGGAAAAATCAAATTTGCTCATACTCACTCCACTGTGTACGTCGCTTGCAATCGTAAGCGGCCATCCAGGCGTATCGCCATGAAACGGCAACGAAATCCGAGGGTAAGTGACTATAAAGCGCTGTAACGGGAGTGCCAAGCGACAGGGGAGAAAAACTCAGCTGAAATCAAAGCCCAGCTGTTCCTCACGGCTTTGTTTGCGACGAAAACCGCGCTGACGCTGCTCGCGACCGATTTCACGCAGCAGTTCCAGAGCGTCGCTGTAGGAGTCCACGAGAGTATGGCTGTAGGCGCCGGGTTCACCGCTGCTGCCCCAGCACTGGGTCACGACCCAATCGCCCACCAGATCGCGATAGATCCGGACGACAAGGTAATCGTTATTTTTTTGCCAGCGCACAACCAAGGAAGCGTTACCGTTCAATGACCCGAAGGGGTGATATCTCTATAATGGCGCGTGATTGAGCCTGAATCACCGGCATTTGTAAAGCCCTCGGCATGAATTAAGGATACCTGGCGTGACTGAACCCCGTTTGACGATCCTCGCGGACGAGAATATCCCGGCATTAGCCCCTCTGTTTGAGCGCTTTGGCGAGCTGCGCACGGCACCGGGGCGGACGTTGAGCCGGGCGGACCTGGAGGGCGTGGATGTGCTGCTGGTGCGCTCGGTGACCCGGGTGGATGAAGCCTTGCTGCGTGGCTCCCGGGTGCGCTTTGTGGGCACGGCCACCATCGGGACCGATCATATTGACCGCGCCTGGCTGGAGCAGCAGGGCATTGCCTTCAGCAGTGCGCCGGGCTGCAACGCCGATGGCGTGGTGGAATATGTGCTCAGCAGTCTATTGCAGTTGGCGGCCGAGCAAGGGTTTGACCTGTGCAGCAAAACAGTGGGAATCGTGGGGGTCGGCAACGTGGGCGGACGTCTGCAGCGGCGCTTGCAGGCCATGGGGGTACAGGTGCTTTGCTGCGATCCGCCGCGCGAGGCACGGGAGGGCGGTGACTTCGTGCCGTTGGAGCAGGTGTTGGCTGATGCCGATATCCTTGCTCTGCACACCCCCCTGACAGAGGGGGGGGCTTGGCCGACCCGTCACCTGCTCAATGCCGACAACCTGGCGCAGCTCAAACAGGGGGCGATCCTGCTGAACGCTGGGCGCGGACCGGTTATTGACAACGTGGCATTGCTGGCGCTGGCGCGCCAGCGTGACGATCTTACGCTGGTACTGGATGTCTGGGAGCATGAGCCACGGGTTAATCCCGATCTGGCGCGGCGCTGCGCCATCGCGACGCCTCACATTGCCGGTTATTCGCTGGATGGCAAGATTCGGGGAACCTGGATGCTGTATTGTGCCCTCTGCGAGTACCTCGGGTGGACGGTCAATACCCCTCTGGAGCAGGTGTTGCCCCCCGCTGGTGTGCCGGCACTGACACTGGCCACGGCTGACGATCTGCTGACACCGGCGCGACTGGTGTATGACCCCTACCGGGATGACCGGGCACTGCGGCGCACGCTGGGACTTGGTGAAGCTGAACAGCGTCAGGCGTTTGATCGCCTGCGTCGCGAATATCCCGAGCGGCGCGAGTATGCCACGCTGACAGTCCGCGTAGCCGGTAGCGATCAAGCGCCACAACGGTTGGCGGCCATGGGGTTTGCGACAGTCGATACCGGGGAAAACGATGACTGATCTGGCGGCGGTGAATGAGGCGCCGCGCCAGGCCCGATTGGCTCAGCTGGGACTGGCCAGTGGCGAAAAAATTCGCTTGGAGGTGCGGGCGTTGCGTCAGCGTGTCGTGGTGCCGTTGCTGGGCTTCAAAGAACACCAGAGCCTGATGGTCGGCAAGCCACGCATGGCGCCCGGCGCGGCCGTATTGCATGAAGGGACGCGCTTCATGGCGCGGATGATGCATGGCAACTATCTGTGCACCTTTGAAACGCGACTGATTCAGGTGCAGACACGCCCCTTTGGCTACTGGCATCTGGAATATCCCGAATGGGTGGAGTTGCGTCGGGTGCGTCGTCACAGTCGTGTCGGCATGGTGCTCAGCGTGCGTGTCGAACCGGATGATCCGGTCATGCTGGACAGCAGTGTGGCGCAGACGGCGATCTGCCGCGACATCAGCCTGAGCGGGGCGCGTCTGGAAAGCGCCCGGCCGCTGGGGCAGCCGGGGGAGCAAGTATTCGTAACTGCCCGGGTCAGTGTGGCCGGCATGGTGCATCTGCTGTTGTTGCCGGCGTTGCTTCGTAGCGTGACACAAAGTGAAAGTGGCGTGATCGACGTGTTTTCGCACGGGGTCGAGTTTGTTGATCTGGAGGAAGAGACGCGCCTGGTGCTGGCCGGCTTCGTGTACGAGCAGCAGTTGTTGGGGCTGGGTATGCTGGAGGACGATGAAGTATGAGTTTTCGATTGGGACTGATCATCAATCCGCTGGCAGGCCTGGGTGGTAGCGTGGCGCTCAAGGGCAGCGACGGTGCCGATATCGTATGCCAGGCGCTCGCGCTGGGGGCATCGCCGCGCGCGCAGGCGCGGACGCGCACGGCGCTTGCTGTGTTACAGGGCATGGAGATCGAGCTGCTGACCTGGGGCGGGGCTATGGGTGAGGACCTTGCCCGTGACATGGGGTTTGAGCCCCGTGTGCTGGGTGCGCCGGAACACACGCCCAGCACGGCCGAGGATACCTGTCGTGCGGCCCGGACTTTGCGAGACGCGGGGGTTGATCTGCTGCTGTTTGCCGGTGGCGATGGCACGGCGCGCAATCTTTGTGAAATGCTGGGCGATTCGGTGCCGGTGCTGGGTATCCCGGCAGGCGTCAAGATTCACTCGGGCGTCTACAGCTTGACTCCTGCTGCTGCCGGCGAGCTGGTAGCCATGCTGGTGCGAGGGGAACTGGTGGCCATCAGCGAGCAGGAGGTGCGTGATCTCGATGAGGCGGCCTTCAGGGCCGGTCAGGTGCGAGCCCGCTTCTACGGTGAAATGCGCGTGCCTGCCGAACACCGTTACCTGCAGCATGTGAAAAATGCGGCCAACCGCGAAGATAAAGCGCTGGTGCTGGACGACATTGCCGCCGGCTTCATCGAGCAGATGGAGGCGGATACGCTGTACCTGATGGGGTCCGGCTCGACCGTGGCCGCCATCATGCATGAGATGGGACTGGAGAACAGTCTGCTGGGCGTGGATGCGGTGTTGAACGAGGAGGTTATCGCGGCTGACTGTACGGCGGCACAGCTTCTGGCATTGTGTGAAGGGCGGCCGGTGCGCATCGTGATTACGCTGATTGGCGGGCAGGGGCTCCTCATCGGGCGCGGCAACCAGCAGCTCAGTGCCGAGCTGCTGCAGCGCTGCGGACGTGACAGTCTATATGTGGTGGCGACCCGTACCAAGCTGAATGCCCTGCGGGGAAGGCCTTTGATCATCGACTCTGGGGATGCCGATTTGGATCACAGCTGGAGCGGGCTGATTCAGGTGCACACCGGCTATCGGGATGCCGTACTCTACCGTATTGCCGTGCCGGGTGGAGACGCTGCGCCCGATATCGAGCACTAACAAAAAAGGCACCCGAGGGTGCCTTTTTGTGCAGAGTGATCAGCGCATCTGCTTCAGTGCCGCGATGCGATCATCCAGCGGCGGGTGGCTTGAGAACAGTTCCATCAGTCCCTGTTTCAGGTGGCTGTTGATACCGAACGCCGTCATTTGCGCGGGCATCTGATCCGGAATGCCTGATTCGGCCTTCAGTCGAGCCAGGGCTCCGATCATGGCGTGCGGGCTTGCCAGGCGTGCACCGGCTTCATCGGCGCGGTACTCGCGGCGGCGCGAGAACCAGGCGACGATGGTCGATGCCAGAATGCCAAAGATGATTTCAAAGATGAAGGTGGTGATGTAGAAACCGATGCCGACACCGCCTTCACCCTCTTCGTCGCGGCGCAGGAAGGAATCCACGGCGTAGCCGACGATGCGCGCAAAGAACATGACAAAGGTGTTTACCACGCCCTGAATCAGCGCCAGCGTCACCATGTCGCCATTGGCCACGTGACCGATCTCGTGGGCCAGTACGGCACGGATCTCTTCGGGGCGGAAGCGTTGCAGCAGGCCGGCGCTGACGGCCACCAGTGCATCATTTTTATTCCAGCCGGTCGCGAAGGCGTTGGCCTGCTGGGCCGGGAAAATGCCGACGTCCGGCATTTTGATGCCGGCCTGTTCAGACAGTTCAGCAACGGTTTCCAACAGCCAGCGCTCTTCTTCGCTGCGTGGTTGCTCGATCAATTGGGTGCCCGTGGACATTTTGGCCATCATCTTCGACATCAGCAGCGAAATGATGGAGCCGGCAAAGCCGAACACAGCACAGAAAATCAGCAGCGACGTGAGGTTGAGGCCGCTGCCGCTGAGGTAGTGGTCAACACCCAGTAGACTCAAGGTCAGACTGGCCACAAGGATCACTGCCAGGTTAGTGGCGAGGAAAAGGACGATTCGCATCATGGTCGTTCAGGGTTCCTGAAAGTGGGTTTGCTGGTTAGATAAGGGCAGTTGGTGAAAGTTTCAATGCGCGTTGGTTGCAATTACATGCAGCCGTTATACTCCAACCTTTTTGTGAAGGACAGATGGATGCAGGCAATCATCAAATGGATGGCTCAGCAACTGCCGGCAGCCGATGGCGATTGTCGGCGGCTGTTTCATGGCCGCGGTGGCATGGTGCCCGGATACGAGTGGCTGGTAATTGACTGGCTGCCGCCGGTTGCGGTGATTCGTGTATACCAGCCGGCCAGCCCGGACAAGGTTGCGCCGCTGGTGGAGTGGCTCGGTCAGCGTCCCGAAGTTGAAGCGGTGGTGTGGCAGCCGCGTGGTCAGCAGGCAGATGCCGGGGTCGAATGCCTGTACGGTGAGGTCATCGGCCCGCATGTGGTCACTGAAGCCGGGCTGCGTTATCAGGTGGATGCGCGAGCAGTGCAGAATTCGGGGCTGTTTCTGGATATGCGCCCCGGTCGCGCTTGGGTGCGACAGCATGCCGAGGGTGCGCGGGTGCTGAACCTGTTTGCCTACACCTGTGCCTTTTCCGTGGCGGCCGTGGCCGGCGGGGCCGAATGTGTCGTCAACGTTGATATGAGTTCAAGGTCGCTTTCAACCGGGCGAAGCAATCACCGCCTCAACGCTCAGGACGCAGCGGATGTACGCTATCTGGCCGTCAACCTGCTGCGTTCTTGGAGCCGTATACGTCGCCCCGGCCCCTATGAGCTGGTCGTGATTGATCCCCCCAGCTTTCAGCCGGGCAGTTTCGTGGCGGTCAAGGACTACATCAAGGTGTTGCGGCGTCTGCCGGAGCTGACGCTGCCGGGAAGCCGCGTGCTTCTGTGCCATAATGATCCGCGAGAGACACGACAGTTTCTTGAGGAACTGATGGAAGAAAACCTGCCGGACTTTGCGCGACTGGACAGCTTCGGCGCGGGCGATGATTTCCCCGAGTGTGGTGATCATCAGGGACTCAAGGTGACGGTTTATCAGCGAGAGGGGGCGGATGCTTGATCTGTATCGACCTTGAGGCCAGTGGCCTGTCACCGGATTCCTACCCGATTGAAATTGCCTGGAAGTGCACCCGTACCGGCCGCAGCGATACCTTTTTGATCAATCCCGACAGCGTGCCGGAATGGGATTACTGGGACGAGTGTGCCGAAGAGTTGCACGGTATCGAGCCGGAGCTGTTGCAGCAGCAAGGCATCAGTGCCGAGGCGGCGTGCAGTCGGCTCAATCACGCTCTGGAAGGGGCATGTGTGGTCAGTGATGCACATGCCTTTGATGACTTCTGGCTGCGGCGTCTGTTCGAAGCGTGTAAGGTAGTGCCCCGCTTCAAGCTGGTCGGGCTCGAGACGGTGCTGCCGCCCAAGCAGTGTGAGCGCTATGAGCAGATTGCCCGCGGCCAGTTTCGGCGTCATCGAGCGCTGCAGGACGTAGACGATCTGATAGCGGCCATCGAGCAGGCACGGCAGACCGAGGCTTGATCAGAGGTTGCCGACCTGGTTCTCGATCAGGTTGCGCAGTTCTTCGTAGGTATCGACGTTTTCCGGCGAGAAGTACAACTTATAGTACTGACGCTCCACCAGTCGCCCCTTGTTGCCGTTGATGGTTTCCTTGTAGGTGGCATAGAGATAGCTCATCTGCAGGTGAATGACCCGAGTCTGCAGCGGCAGTTCGAACTCGTGGCCTTCCAAGTCGAAACGGGTCTTGCGTTCCTTGATGGTATAGAAGGAAATCTCGGCCACCTGATTCAGGTTGAGTAGGAAGTTGGAGGTGACGGGCACCAAGCGGCGCTTTTCCAGACCGTTGTGTTCCATCTGGATGCCGCTGTTCTTCTTGATCTTGATAAACATCGTGGCTCTCTGTTAGTAGATGAGTACCGTCAGAGTATATGTCACTATCATGACATTTTGCTGACAGCCCCGGATGGGGCTGTCAGGGGGTATGGTCTACTGTTCGTAAGTGCGCAGGAAGGTGGCGATGCGCTCGATGGCGTCGGCCAGCATTTCCTGAGAAGGCAAGAACACCAGGCGGAAGTGCTGGGTATCCGGGTGGTTGAAGCCACTGCCCTGGACAACCAGCACTTTCTGCTGCTGCAGCAGATCCAGTGCGAATTTCTCGTCATTGCGAATCGGGTAACGCGTCGGGTCCAGTTTCGGGAATAGGTACATGGCGCCTTTGGGCTTGATGCAGGACACGCCCGGAATATCGTTTAGCATCTCCCAAGCCAGGGTGCGCTGCTCGTAGAGTCGGCCGCCGGGTACAATCAGCTCGTTAATGCTCTGGTAGCCGCCAAGCGCCGTCTGGATCGCGTGCTGAGAAGGCACGTTGGAGCATAGGCGCATATTGGACAGCATCTCGTATCCCTCGATCAGGTCGCGAGACTTGTGTTTCGGTCCGCTGATGATCATCCAGCCGGAACGGAAACCGGCGGCACGGTAGGTCTTGGACAGGCCGTTGAAGGTGATGCACAACACGTCATCGGCCAGCGAGGCCAGGGATGTATGCTGCTCGCCGTCATAGAGAATCTTGTCGTAGATCTCGTCCGCGAACACGATCAGCTTGTGTTCGCGCGCCACTTCCAGGATTTCCAGCAGCAGGGAGTCCGGATACAGGGCGCCAGTGGGGTTGTTCGGGTTGATGATGACGATGCCGCGGGTATTGGGCGTGATCTTGTTGCGAATATCGTCGATATCCGGGAACCAATCCTGCTGCTCGTCACAGACATAGTGTACCGGGTTGCCGCCGGCGAGGCTCACAGCGGCTGTCCACAGCGGGTAGTCCGGTGCCGGGATCAGCATTTCGTCGTTGTCGTTGAGCAGACCCTGCATGGCCATTACGATCAACTCGGACACGCCGTTGCCGATATAGATGTCTTCAATGCCTACGTTGCGGATGTTCTTGCGCTGGCATTCTTGCATGACCGCCTTGCGTGCTGAAAACAGACCCTTGGAGTCGCAGTAACCCTGTGAGGCGGGGAGGTTCAGAATCACGTCCTGAACGATCTCTTCGGGCGCTTCGAACCCCCAAGGGGCCGGGTTGCCGATGTTCAGCTTGAGGATGCGGTGGCCCTCTTCCTCAAGACGCTTGGCTTCCTGCAATACGGGACCACGAATATCGTAGCAGACGTTGATCAGTTTGTTCGATTTGCGAATAACAGACATCTTCTCGTTCCTGAGCTCCAGGCGCGACGGACGGGCGTACTTGACTGGCCGGGCGTGGCATCGACTGGACAGCAAAATTGAAGTGCCCAATCATACGCGCATGGCTGAGGGCGTACAATGCTGCCTCCGGCACGGTACGGCAACGTTCCAGTGCCGTTTTCGGTGCATGTCCGGGTTAACGGCAAAAGGAGAAAGAAGTGAAAAACTGGTCAGACCTCTGTGCGCAGGCACTGAACCTGCATCCGCAATGGTTGCTTGAGGATATGCTGGGGCCTTTACCGCGCACCGCCGATGAGCTGGCGGCGCTGGCCGATGACCGCGTGTTTTCGGTGATGACGCGGCGCATTTTTCGCGCCGGCCTCAAGCATTCGCTGGTGGATGCCAAGTGGCCGGCCTTCGAGCAGGTGTTTTACCGCTTCAACCCGGAAGCGGTTCAGGAAATGAGCGACGAAATGCTGGAGGAGCTGATGCAGAACACCCAGATCATCCGGCACTTCGGCAAGATTAAGGCGACGCGGGAAAATGCCATGATGGTGGTCGATTTTGCACACGAACATGGCAGCTTTGCCCGCATGCTAGCGGACTGGCCGGAAGACGACATCATCGGTTTGTGGACGCTGTTGAAAAAGCGCGGCAAGCAATTGGGGGGTAACTCGGCGGCATCCTTTTTGCGCATGCTGGGCAAAGATACTTTCATGCTGACTGATGATGTGGTGACGGCGCTCAAGGCGCAGGGTGTGATCGACAAGCGTCCCACGGCGCAACGTGATCTCAGGCAGGTTCAGGCTGCGTTCAATGAATGGCGCCGGCAGTCGGAGAGACCCTTGTGTCAGATCAGCCGTTTGCTGGCGCACAGCATTGGTTGATATTCAGTTCGCCGGTTGCAGGGTATCGAACAGTTCGGCCAGGGAGGTTGACAGCTGCTGTTCTGGCGCCTTGCCCGGGCGTTCCAGCCAAACGCTGCCATCACGGTTGTCGATGCTCAGCATGTAGTCCGTATTCGGCTCAAGTGTGGCGAAGAACAGCGTCAACGGGCGTTTCTGTTTTTGCTTGGACAGCGCGTGGCCAATCAGGTTGGCCCGAAGTCGCTCCAGGTCTTGCTGGCTCCAGGCAAACAGCAGGTGGATGCGGCGGCCGTCCGGCAGGCAGCAGGGCAGGGGGTCGGACCAGTAACGGGTGTAGTACTCGATGATGTCCGAGTGAATGTCGATGTTCAGCGCCTCGCTCAGGCGCTCGAACATGTCGCTATTGTCCATGTTGCGCACCGGTTGCCAGCTGACATCGGTTCCGGCCTCTGCCTGGTGGCGGTAGCAGGGGCTGGGCCACTCAGGGTCGTAAGGAATAAGTGGATAGGCGTCTTCCTCATAGTGTTGAAGGGTGCGATCAATTAATCGATCAAGTGCGTCTTGTGTATCCGTCATGTGGTTTGCCTGTTCACTGCTACAATATACGTCTGACTCTGGCGCAAGCCTTCAAATGCCGCAACCCCTTGTACTGCTTTGGTTAATCTTTGTACGACTCTGAAATAAAACGAAATTCTTTTGAAATAAGTGATTGACAAGGGCAGGAAACTGCTTAAAATGCGCACCTCATTCACGGGGCACTCAACAACGTGTTCAGTGAGTTGAAAAAGTGGAGCGGTAGTTCAGTTGGTTAGAATACCTGCCTGTCACGCAGGGGGTCGCGGGTTCGAGTCCCGTCCGTTCCGCCACTTCTTCTCAAAGTGCTGAGAAGTCGTAACAAGCCACCATGTTTTGGGCGAATAGCTCAGTTGGGAGAGCATCTGCCTTACAAGCAGAGGGTCGGGGGTTCGAACCCCTCTTCGCC